>JAGYKL010000036.1 GCA_018401705.1 Bacteroidia bacterium
TCGCCGCCAGGGTAGAAAAGCAGAGGCTTAAACAGTAATCAAGCCTTTGGCACTTAAAAATTCTTACCTTTGTGTCTTCAAAATTTTACTATGAATATCTCCATTTTATTGGGTGTAATCGGACCATGGCAGATTGCTCTTGTTGTAGCTCTTGTTTTATTGATGTTTGGCGGGAAGAAACTCCCTGAGTTGATGAAAGGAATCGGACAAGGCATCAAGGAATTTAAAGATGCCAAAGACGGAAGCGAAAAGAAAGATCTTCCCGGAAAGAAAACTGAATCATAATTCAAACTATGTATTCATCCCTGGCCGAAGTCCAAGCGGATTTAACCGCAGGCAAAACGACCATAGAGTCTGTTACGCAGCAATATTTAGCTCGCATAGAAGAACGTAAATCGCTAAATGCTTTTTTAGAAGTTTTTAGTGATGATGCTCTTGATATGGCCAAAAAGGCCGATGAAAACAGAAAGCACGGCAAAGCCGGGAAGCTTTCGGGAATGGTTATTGGCATTAAAGACAATCTTTGCTTTAAAGGACATAAAGTTTCGGCATCGAGCAAGATTCTCGAAGGGTTTGAATCAATTTATACTGCTACCGTAGTTGAGAGATTAATTGCAGAAGACGCTGTAATTATAGGTAGACTTAATTGCGATGAATTTGCCATGGGAAGCTCGAATGAAAATTCAGCTTATGGCTCTGTGAAACATCATCTAAATGAAAATTTAGTGCCTGGCGGTTCATCAGGAGGTTCGGCGGTTGCAGTTGCGGCTGGTTTATGCCTCGCTACGCTCGGAACAGATACCGGAGGCTCCATTAGACAACCTGCTTCTTTTTGCGGAGTAGTTGGCTTAAAACCAAGCTACGGAAGGGTTTCACGATGGGGTTGCATCGCGTATGCTTCGTCATTTGATCAAATAGGTCCTTTAGCCAACAATGTTCAAGACTGTGCAGCTATACTTGAAGTTATTGCAGGTCCGGATGCATACGATGCAACTTTGTCGCAAAGAGAAGTTCCTCAATACACAAAAGAGCTTGAAACTTCTGGCAAGAAAAAGATTGCTTACTTCAAAGAATACATAGAAAACGAAGGCCTGGACCCAGAAATCAGGAATCGCATGAAAGAGCTTATTGAAGAGCTAAAAAGCGAAGGTCACGAGCTTACAGAGCTTACTTTCCCTTATCTAGACTATGTTATTCCGGCATACTATATTTTAACAACCGCCGAAGCTTCATCTAATCTTTCAAGATATGATGGAATTCATTTCGGTTACAGAAGTAAGCAAGCTACAGATCTGGAGAGCACCTACAAGTTATCTCGTTCTGAAGGATTTGGCAAGGAAGTAAAGAGAAGAATTATGCTTGGCACTTTTGTACTTAGCTCGGGGTATTATGATGCTTATTACTCAAAAGCACAGAAAGTAAGGCGCATGCTTCGAGACGAAACAGCTGAGATTTTTAAAAGTCACGACTTCATATTGCTACCTGGTACTCCCGGAACGGCATTTCCGATTGGAGAAAAATCAAGCGACCCTATTGTGATGTATCTTGAAGACATCTACACAGTTCAAGCCAATTTATGTGGTATCCCAGCAATTTCTCTTCCTTTAGGTAAACACAGTAATGGACTTCCTTTTGGCGTTCAGTTGATGTCGAAAAACTTTGACGAAGCTAACTTGCTAGCCTTTTCATCTCAAATGATGGAAAAGGTTATTCAGGAGTAAGTTTCCGCGGGCAATTGCCCGGGATAAATCTTTGCATTAATTCTATTATCATTGCCATATAATTTTACGGAAGAATTCTGTAATTAACATCTCAAGTATGCCCATTCTTGGCAAAGAATCTATTACAAAGAATCCATATCACTTCTTTGGATTTCTGGTTTTGGCGTTTTACTTCATTTTTTGTGGAGTGTATTTTCTCGAAAGAGTTTGTTATGCTGATACAGCCCACATGCTTTTTAAGATTATCCAGAGTGGCAGGTTTAACATCGAAGCAGGAAGGTATCCTCAGATTCTTACACAGATTCCAACAATTCTTGCTTTAAAGTTTCTCCCCTCCTTAAAAGCAATCGTTTTTATTTACTCTGTTTCGTTTCCGTTGCTCTTTGCAGCCTGCGCTGCAATTGCTTATAAAGTTTACAACAATAAATGGGCTCCCGCTTTATTAGTGTTTGCGCTAATTGGCTCTGTAAACTATGGCTTTTTTCACAGTGCCACCGAAACTCATCAGTCAATTGCCTGGGGCTTGTTATTCTATTCGTGGATGATGCAAGCTGGAATAACATTTAAGACAAAAAAAGACTATTACAAACACTTGTTAGCAGGCGCTCTGTTTGCAGTTTTGTGCATGCATGCTCATCCGGTTGGGTTTTTCTTCATCGTTTTTTCTGTGGGTTATTACGTTACTGAGCGGAAAGACCTTAAAAACCCAAGCACATACATCATCTTGATACTCGTTGCGGCTTTAAGTATTATTAAAACTTCGCAAACAGAAGCAACTTCATATGAAGGGCAGTTCTTATCGCTAATTCCCGAGTTTCCAACACTTCTTGGTGATTTCTCTAATAATTGGAGCTGGGCTTATTTTACTGAAGAAAGTGACAAAACATATTTTCTGATTTGCCTGGTGTTCTTTATTGGCAATTTGTGGATGCTAGTAAGTGGCAAGTATCTAAGAGCTGCATTTTACACTACGTTTAACCTTGGATTACTACTCTTCACTTTATTGATTTATCATAAAGGAGATTCTTATGTGATGATGGAAAGAGCTTTTATGCCTTTAGCATTTACAACGGCAGCTCCTTTATTTGATATGATTTGCCTTAGCAAGAAAACTCAGAACAACATATTGCAGTTAACTGCAATGGCTTTTATTTTCCTGTTGGGTTTCAATGGGATTCAAAAGAAAGGGCTTTTTATGTCCGAGCGTTTAAACTACATCGAAAGCCTCCATAAGAGATTTGAAGCCCAGAAGGTTTGTCTTAAAACTTCACAGGTTGATATGAATTTGATACAGGTTCCATGGCCGGTGTGCTTTGAATCTTTGCTTTACAGTGGAGCAAAATACGGAGCAGAAAAGTGTTTTACGATTTCTATTCTTAATGAAGAAGAATTCACAAATGCTAATAAATCTGAGCCTAACAACTTTATTGTTCCTGGCTTTTTTGGCAGCCTAAATGCAAGTGAGCTAAATCCAAATTATTTCATCATGAAGCAGTTGCCTTACTTAACTGTTTCGGATGAAGGAATATAGGTAGAATGGCACTTTGCTGAGAGGAGAATTTATTAGTTCAACATTGTGAACAAAACTGTGTTGATTTTCAGTGCATCATCCTTCACAGATGTGAAAAAATCATTTAGGTTTGAGCAAGCCCGTAGCAATCTAAGCGTTACTACCTGATAATTGAATTGTGAAAGCGGCCATTAATGGCCTTTATGTATGAAGTATATTTTTTTTCTGTTTCTAATAACAAGCGTTGTTTGTAATTCTCTAGATGCACAAACCTTAAAATCTTCGCGTGATTCTACACTTGAATTACAGGCCGATGACCCTATCGCTGCTGCATTAGACAGTCTTGCCTATATGAAGCTTTTTGAAACCACGCGCTTTGGTGGTGAGTTTGGCAGACCTGGAAACTTTGGTTTTGCACCCGATTCGATACCTGTTTATCCACCTGAGGTTATAGCTGAACGCATAGCTAAAATGGATGCTCAGTCGCCATTTAAATTAGTGTATAACAAAGAAGTTCAAGCTTACATCTCGATGTATTCTGAGCGTAAGCGCGAACAGGTTTCAAGAATGATTGGTCTGTCTGAACTGTATTTTCCCATGTTTGAGGAGGCTTTATCGAAACACAAAATGCCTTTGGAACTAAAATACCTTGCTATTGTTGAATCCGCACTTAACCCTGCTGCTAGGTCTAGAGTCGGAGCTCAGGGTTTATGGCAGTTCATGTATGCCACCGGTAAGCTTTTTAAGCTTGATGTAAGCAGTTATGTTGATGAACGTTGCGATCCTATTCAATCAACTGAGGCTGCATGCTTGTACATGAAATACTTGTATTCTATTTATAAGGATTGGTCACTCGTGCTTGCTGCTTATAATAGCGGTCCGGGCAATGTAAATAAAGCTATCCGCCGGTCAGGCGGGAAAACAAATTACTGGGACTTACGTCCTTATTTACCAAGAGAAACCGCAGGATACGTTCCGGCATTTATTGCCGCAGCATATATCATGAACCACACTCGTGAACATAATCTTTACCCGATTATGCCTAAGGCAATTTTCAGTGAAATAGACACAGTACATATCAATAAACGCGTAACATTTAGTCAGCTTTCGCATGTTCTGGATATGCCTGTTGAAGATATCGCTTTTTTAAATCCTGCATTTTTACATGACTTGATACCTTCAACAGATAAGTATCATGTTTTAACATTGCCAAAATCAAAAATTGCAACATTCATTAATAACGAAGAAACAATTTACACTTACAAGTCTTCTCAGCAAAGCCGCATGGATAGCTTGATGAGCATTAAGAAAACAGGTTCTGCTTCTACGAAGATTCACACAGTTAGATCAGGAGAAAGTTTATCAATCGTTGCAAGAAAGTACGGTGTCTCTGTAAATGACTTAAAAAAGTGGAACAATTTAAAATCCTCACGCTTACTTAGAGGACAAAGGTTAAAAGTGAGTTCTAACCAGGAAAACCAGGTGGAGGAGGCAGTTGGAAAACTATCAGAAGATGCTAAGACGTCGGAAAAGACCAAAACAGAATCAACCACAAAAAATAAATCAGTCTCTTATTACAAAGTAAGACCGGGAGATTCCTTATGGAAGATTTCTGTAAAGCACGGAATGAGCCTTGATGAACTTAGAAAGCTTAATGGTTTATCAAGCCGCTCAGTAATTAAACCAGGTATGAAGCTTAAAGTTAAGCCTCAATAATTAAGAATTCAAAATAACAGGAATGAAAAAAAGCCTCTGTGGAAATTCCACAGAGGCTTTTATATTTATTATACCTTAGTATTACTCAGCTATTTCGAAAGGCTGAATAGATACAAATGACTTATTGTCTCTGCGACGCTTGAACTGTACAGTTCCATCTACTAAAGCAAATAAGGTATGATCTTTACCAATGCCAACATTTTCTCCTGCATGGTGTTTTGTACCACGCTGACGGATGATAATGTTTCCTGCGATAGCAAGCTGACCTCCGAAGATTTTTACTCCTAGACGTTTACTATGCGATTCACGTCCGTTTTTCGAGCTACCCGCCCCTTTTTTGTGTGCCATGACGTTTAGTTTTTAGGCTTTGATGCCTTCGATCTGAATTTTAGTAAATTGTTGACGATGACCGTTTGACTTCTGATAGCCTTTACGACGTTTCTTCTTGAAAACGATCACTTTGTCACCTTTAAGATGACTGAGTACCTTAGCACTCACGGATGCACCGCTAACGGTGGGAGCTCCAACCTGCACTTTTCCGTTATTATCAACCAAAAGAACTTGGTCGAATTTAACGCTTGCACCTTCCTCTGAAGCCAGACGATGTACAAAAAGCTGCTGATCTTTCTCCACTTTAAACTGCTGACCTGCGATATCTACAATTGCGTACATATAAAAATGGATTTAAATCCTTTTCTTAGAAAAGGGATGCAAAAGTAATGAATCATTAACAAACTCCAAATAGTTTTTAACAAAAACTTGGATTTATGATTTCTTCTCTAAAACAAGAATCGCCCGATACTTACGTTTACTTGTAGTTGATTGCTCAATATCAATCAGTTAAATTTGATATCAAATAAATCAATTATGAAAAAGCTCTTTCTCACCTTACTGTTAGCTTCAATAAATATAACAGTTGCTTCGGCTCAGGGTTCTACCGGAGAACTCAAAGGTACAATCATCGACCAATACACCGGAAATCCAATAGAAATGGCTGTAATTAAGTTGCAGTCGGGAACAAACACGCTTGGGGATTTTACAGACATTAAAGGTGCTTTTTCAATCAGCGGAATACCTGTTGGTAAATATGAAGTTGGAATTTCTGCTTTAGGATATCAATCTAGAAAGATTAACGATGTAACTATAAGCAATGGCTCAATTACATTCATTGACAGAGGTCTTAACGTGAAAGAGGGAAAAGTTGTGGAGATAATTTTCGAGCAATGGAAAGAAGATTTGCTTGGCAAAGGAACTCCCGGAACGATGTTCAGACTTGATGCTGAGCAAATAACTCAAACAGCCTCGTTAAGAGATGTAGGAACTTTGATAGGCAGCAGTGTGCCAAAGGTTTACATGCGCGATGATGGCGGCGATCTGAACTTTTCAGGTTCAAGAACCGGAGCTACATTGTATATGATTGATGGAGTTAAAGTAATTGGCGACCCTCAGATTCCTAATCGCGGAATCGGAGAAATTGTAGTTATCACCGGTGGTATTCCGGCCCAATATGGTGATACTACCAGCGGAGTAGTATTAATTAGTACAAAGTCTTTCTAATTTTTTGTTTGCTTGATAATCCTTTGTTTGGTTGTTTTTGGTGCTATTCCTCGAAGGATGACCCCGGGTATCTTTATCCGGGGTTTATTTTTGCTCAAACTTGTTAAGTAACAATATAACTTTCTTGATACCTGAACGTTTTAGATGTTAACTTGTGCCCTGTTATTTAATGAAAATGATTTTAAATCTTTTGCAAAAAGATATTCATAAATCCGCCTCATGGCGGATGGTTCACACTGTGCTAATTGCAATACTTGTTTGTTTTTCTTCAACAGGTATAAACGCACAACCGGGAAAGGATAATAGCGACACCGAAGAAAGACTTGCCGGACAATACTATCAGCTTGAACAATGGGATTTGGCAGCCGATATGTATGAAAGACTTTATAACACCTCCCCTGTTACTTTTTATTATTCTCAACTTTTGAATTGTTATATCAACTTGAAGGATGAGAAATCTGCCGAAAAGCTTGTTAACAAACATGCTAAGAGAAACCCACGTCAGTTGAATTTTCAGGTCGATCTTGCTTATGTTTACGAATCACTTGGTGATGAAAGGAAAGCTCAAAAAGAATATGAAAAAGTAATCAAAGAGCTCAACCCACAAGATGATAGGCAAGTAACTGAGTTGGCAAATGCCTATCTGTTAAGAAATAAGAACGAATTAGCTGAAGCCACTTACATTTCAGCCCGAAACAAGGTCCCCCGCCCTTATGGCTTTGAAATGGAACTTGCAAGTATTTACAATAGAACAGGACAAACATCTAAAGCTCTCGATGAATATTTTAGATTGCTTAATGGAAACGGAATTAACTACTTACAGAATATTCAGAATCAACTGCAAGATATTATCGTTCTTGACCAAACCGGAGAAAGAACCGAGATGCTAAGAGAGAAACTTCTGAAAGAGGTTCAAAAAAATCCTGATAATCTTGTCTTTTCTGATTTGTTAGTATGGATGTTTATTCAAAAAAAGGATTTTGATTCAGCAATAAATCAGAGCAAAGCATTAGACAAAAGACTTAAAGAAAACGGAGGAAGAGTTTTGCAGGTTGCTCGGATATGCATGGATAACGATGCTTTTGAACAGGGCAAAGAGGGTTATGATTACCTTATTGAAAAAGGTGCTCAATCAAAAGTTTCTTTTATTGCCAAACAGGAACTGGCTATTGCCATGTACGACAGGCTTTTGAAAAACCCGGATTTTACATCTGAGCAGTTACTTGATTTAGAAACCATTTTACAAGCAGCTCTAAAAGAATCTCAGGAAGGTCTTTCGGCGGTTGCATTAGCCATTAGACTGGCTCATCTGAAAGCATTCTACAAAAATGAAATTGATGAGGCTCTGAAGCTGCTCGAGCCTTTCTCACTGCCTTCTAGTGGATTAGCAACTCACTCGCAAAACGAAGCTAAATTAGAAATAGCTGATATACAATTGTTGATGGGTGATGTGTGGGAAGCATCCCTAACCTATTCTCAGATTGAGAAAGCAATGAAACCCGATACTTTAAGTCAGGAGGCCAAATTCAGAAATGCACGATTAGCATATTTCAAGGGAGATTTTGATTGGGCTAAAGCACAATTGGATGTTTTGAAGGCGGCCACATCGAAATTCATTGCTAATGATGCAATGGAAATCAGCTTGCTCATCGGAGATAATTTAGTGTTCGACACTACAGGAATTGGCCTTAGCATGTTTGCCCGAGCCGATTTATGGATATATCAGAATAAAATAGATTTAGCAGTTGCTACTTTGGATTCACTTTCTGCAGAGTTTCCCGCATCAACCCTGGGAGATGATATCTTATACAGAAAGGCTGGAATTGCTGTAAAACAGAAACGTTACGAAGATGCGGCTCAATTATATCAGCAATTGGTTAGTCAATACAACGAAGACATTTTAGCCGACAATGCTCTCTTTCAGTTGGCAAAGCTTTCTGAAAACCAACTCAATAGAAAAGAAGAAGCCATGGAATATTATAAGTCTCTCTTGACTGAGTTCCCTGGTTCATTATATGTTACGGAGGCTCGACGAAGGTTCAGAGCCTTAAGAGGAGATGTTATTCAATAAAAAAGGGGCTTCATGAATAGCCCCCTTTTTATACGTAACAAACACAACCATTAATCTTTCGAAATGATAACCTTTCTGGCCATCCTTTCGCCATTTTCTCCTTCGATTAGTAAAATATAGTTTCCTGAAGCGAGGCCGCTTATATCAATCTGATGCGTAGTACTTTCTTTTCCAACTGCTACCTCAAGGGAAGAAACAACTTCATTGCCGTTAATCTGAAGTAAAGTCAAATTGGCATTTCTGGATCTCTCCATACTTAATGAAACATTCAAAGAATTTACCGCAGGATTAGGATAAACGGTAGACTTCAATCCGCCAAATGCAAGTTGAGCACCTATGCTGCTTGGGTCTTCTGGTGCCATCAAAGGAAAAATAGCGATGTTGTTATTCAGAGCTCCTCCAAAAAGACTGTTACTTGTATACCAAGTAGACAGAGCTCCATCAACAGATCTGTGAAAAGCATAGTTTATACCTACAGCATCTCCAATATTATCGCAAATAAAGCCAACAGTATCTCCTGCAGTTCTTAATTCTGTAAAATCAACTCCAATGGCAATATTTGTGCTCACTTCAGTTGGCTCAGCAAATTCAACATATGAATAAGCCAGCGTTGCCGTATCTAATTCTTCAAAAAACAATTGTCCGCTGGTAACAGCATTTGACCCCGGGCCTTCAACAGATTCGGTTGTAAAAGGATTAGGTGAAGTAATATTAAGTGCTCCTGTTGGCGACATCACATACAAACTGAAAGTCAGTTTTGTATTGGGTACATTTGCAGGGCCCTTGGCTTTTGCTCCGATAAACATTAAGGCGCCTTCAACAATCGAAACCTCGTCAATTATGTAACCTTGAGCAATTCCGGCTAGGTTGTTTGGGTCTCCATTCACTCCATAAATATATCCTCCCTGAAGAACATATGGCAATAGAAGAGCCTGGTTATTAGGCGCAAATGTTGGAGTTGATCCAAATGAGACTCCTAAAGTATCTCCTGGGCCTGCTAATAATATGTTTGATAGGATTACACCTAAAAATAGTAAGATTCTATTCATGTTGCTGATTTTGATTTTGGCAAAGATAATTAATCATACAGGGCCGTTTAGTTCTCATTAGAAACACGAAATAAGAAGAAGACCAACACGCCCAAATCACTTAAGTCGCTGGCTTTCAACAAAATCACCTAAGCAGCTAAATTCTTCAAAATACTTATTCATATTTACACCCAGAGAATCCACAGAATTGCCTGAGGCAATAAATTTTGTTTGTACATTTGGGCGCAAAATCAAAGCGAATTCCTAAACAACATCGTATCGATTTTGTTAGGTTTTCCTCGAAGTGAATTACAAATTATGGAAGTTCAAGGAAGTGAATATTTACCCCTACTTATCCAATTGGTTTTTGCCTTTGGTTTTGTAGCTATGGTGTTAATTATAACACACCTCATTGGTCCAAAGAGAAAAAGTGCTAAAAAACTTGAGAGTTTTGAGTGCGGTATTGAGTCTCAGGGCAATGCGCGATTGCCATTTTCTATTAAGTATTTTCTAACGGCAATTTTGTTTGTGCTTTTTGATGTTGAGGTAATTTTCTTTTACCCATGGGCAACAAATTTCCGCGAATTCGGGCTTCAAGGCTTTATTGCCATGTTCATTTTCGTGGCGCTTTTCCTGCTCGGCTTCCTCTATCTTTTCCGTAAAAAAGCATTCACCTGGGATTAAACCTCTAAACTTTAAGAGATTATGAGTAATGTGAAAATGGTCGAAGCTCCCGAAGGTCATGAAGGACAAGGGTTTTTCGCAACAAGTTTAGACACTGTTATCGGTCTTGCCCGAGCTAATTCAATTTGGCCTTTACCCTTTGCAACCTCTTGTTGTGGTATTGAGTTTATGGCTACCATGGGTTCTAATTATGACCTGGCAAGATTTGGCTCTGAACGTATGAGTTTCTCGCCTCGTCAGGCGGATTTACTTATGGTAATGGGAACAATCGCTAAAAAAATGGGCCCAATTCTAAAACAGGTTTACGAACAAATGGCTGAACCTCGTTGGGTGATTTCTGTAGGTGCGTGCGCTTCAAGCGGAGGTATTTTTGATACATACAGCGTGCTGCAAGGTATTGATAGAATTATTCCTGTTGATGTTTATGTTCCGGGTTGCCCTCCGCGTCCAGAACAAATCATTGATGGTGTTATGAAAATTCAGGAACTCGTTAAAAACGAAAGTCTTCGCAGAAGAAATCAACCTGAATACAAAGCTCTTTTAGAATCCTACGGAATAGAATAAAATGGCATTAACTCACGAACAAGTACTGGAGAAACTGCAAAGCAATTTCGGAGCTGATATTCTAAGTAGCAGCATTCCCTACGATATGCTTAAAGTGGAAATCTCAGCATCTAAAAATGCTGAAGTGGTTAGCTTTCTTAAAGAAAACGCTGATCTCCAGTTTAATTTCCTTACAGATCTGTGCGGAGTGCACATGCCTGATCAAAAAGGTAAAGAATTAGGTGTAGTTGTGCATCTGCATAGCTTCATTCACAATTACCGACTCAGACTTGTTTTCTGGATGCCCGAACAAGCTCCCGAAATCAATACTCTAAGTTCAATACACGCAGGAGCAAATTGGATGGAAAGAGAAACTTACGACTTCTTCGGAATCAAATTCACCGGTCACCCCGACCTAAGAAGGATTCTAAATGTAGATCACATGGATTTCTTTCCGCTTTTAAAGCAATATCCTCTTGAAGATTCTTCAAGAGAAGATAAAGATGATCGTTTCTTTGGCCGTTAATAGAGCATTATGAAAGAACAATCCATATTTGGAGAAGAAAATGTAGTTGACGAAGGCAAGAAGTATAATACGCTTAACCTTGGTCCAACTCACCCGGCAACACATGGTGTTTTCCAAAACGTCCTTCAAATGGATGGTGAAATCATCATGTCTTCAGAGCCTACCATTGGTTACATCCATCGCGCTTTTGAAAAACTTGCCGAACATCGCCCTTTTTACCAAGTAACTCCAATTACCGATAGATTAAACTACTGCTCCTCGCCTATCAATAATATTGGTTGGCATATGACTGTAGAAAAACTTCTTGGTGTTAAAACCACCAAAAAGATTGATTACATGAGGGTTATCATCATGGAACTTTCTAGAATTGCCGATCATCTTGTTTGCAATTCGGTTCTTGGTGTCGACGCAGGAGCTCTCACCGGATTCACATTCATGTTCCAGGAAAGAGAGCGTATCTACGATATTTTTGAGCAAATCTGCGGCGCCCGACTTACTACTAACATTGGTCGTATTGGTGGTTTCGAAAGAGACTTTAGTCCGAAAGTGCATGAATTAATTCGCGAATTTCTAAAAGGGTTTCCTGCGCGCTTTCAAGAGTTTGAAGGCCTACTTATCCGTAACAGAATCTTTATGGATCGCGTTATTGGTGTTGGGCCAATTTCGGGAGAAAGAGCTTTGAGTTATGGCTTTACAGGTCCAAACCTTAGAGCTGCGGGTGTTGATTTAGATATTCGCGTAATGACTCCTTACTGTTCTTACGAGGATTTCGATTTTACAATTCCAATAGGAACTTCGGGCGACACTTACGATCGCTTCTGCGTTCGCCAAGAAGAAATTCGTCAGAGTTTAAAGATTATTCAACATGCATTGGATAACCTCCCTGAAGGGAATCATATGGCAGATTGCCCTGAATTCTATCTTCCTCCAAAACAGGAAGTTTACAGAAGCATGGAAGCTCTTATCTGGCACTTCAAAATTGTAATGGGCGAGGTTGAACTCCCTAAAGGCGAAGTTTATCATTCTGTAGAAGGTGGTAATGGTGAAGTTGGGTATTACCTCATCTCCGATGGAGGAAGAACGCCTTACCGTTTACACTTCAGAAGACCTTGTTTTATATATTATCAAGCTTATCCTGAAATGATTACAGGCCAAAGCTTATCTGATGCCATTTTAACATTATCCAGCCTCAATGTAATTGCTACAGGAGAACTTGACGCTTAGGAATTATGTCCTTTTACGCACACGGTACACAGAATTTGATTCTCAACTAGAGAACGCAGTTTGGCATTTAAGGAAGAATCGCTTGCTGAAATAAATTCTCTCATGAAGCGATACCCGAAGGCAAACATATAAGCAGCACTCATCCCGATTCTGCATATCGCTCAAGCTGAGTTCGACGGCTGGTTAAGCTTGAAGTGATGGATCTTATTGCAGATACAATGAATCTTCAGTCAATTGAAGTATTTGAGGTTGCATCATTTTACAGCATGTTTAACTTAAGGCGGTTGGCAAATGTCAATTGGAAGTTTGCCGCACATCATCATGCTGGACTCGAGGTGCAGAAGATATTAGCCAGATTACATAGGCAAGAAATTAAACATCACGATGGAGAAACAACCTCTGATGGAATGTTTACATTGAAAGCAGTTGAATGCTTGGGCTCCTGTGGCTCAGCTCCTATGCTTCAATGCGGTGCCGAATATCATGAAAATCTTACTGAAGCTAAGATTGATGTCTTATTGAAAGGTATTATGTACCGAGGAAAAAGGAAAAACTACACTGATTTAGATTACACCAACACGAAGTAAGAAGGCATATGGGGAAAGAAAACCTTATTAGCAAACGATCATGTTGAAGGCATTCAGTCTTATGATGTTTACCGTAAAAACAGTGGATATGCATCAGTTGAAAAGGCAATAAAGACCATGAGCCCCGAAGCTATTCTTGAAGAGGTAAAAACTTGGGTTTGCGCGGTCGCGGAGGTGCAGGATTTCCAACAGGAATGAAGTGGAGCTTACTGGCGAAGCCAGAAGAGGGTTACTTACTCCTTCTGCGGTTTGTAATGCTGATGAATCCCGAAAATATAGCACTTTCAAAAGACAGATATTTGATGGAACGTATTCCCTCACCTATTGGTGGAAGGATAATTACGTCAGCTTCGCTTTGGGTGCAAATACTTCATATATATATTCGTGGCGAGTACTTTTATGTGGCCCGTATTCTCGAGCAGGCAATTGCCGAAGCTTATAAAAACGGTTTGGCTTAGAAAATATTCTTGGCAGCAGCTACGGCCTTGATTTATATGTTCAGGTGGGTGCGGGCTTACCATCTGCGGAGAAGAAACGGCTTTGCTTGAGTCTCTTGAAGGCAAACGCGGTAACCCGCGAATAAAACCGCCTTTCGGCAATTGCTGGTCTTTGGGGTTGCCCAACTGTTGTAAATAATGTTGAAACTATCGCTGCTGTTGTTCCCTGTGTGAACGATGGTGGCGCCGAATATGCTAAAATTGGTATTGGCAGATCTACGGTACTGGTGATTTCTGCTTCTGGAAACATTAATAATCCAGGAGTTTATGAAATTGAAATGGGTATTACTGTTGACGAATTTATCTTTTCTGACCAGTACTGTGGCGGAATTACCAATGGAAAAAGACTAAAAGCTTGTGTTCCTGGTGGTTCTTCAGTTCCTATTTTACCAGATTACCTGGTATGCAAAACAGCAACAGGGGAAGATCGCTTAATGACTTACGAATCCTTATCTGACGGTGGTTTTGCTACAGGTTCAATGCTTGGTTCTGGTGGATTTATTGTATATGATGAAAATCAGTGCATCGTAAGAAATACATGGAATTTCTCTCGTTTCTATCACCATGAAAGCTGCGGACAATGTAGTCCATGCCGTGAAGGAACCGGTTGGATGGAAAAAGTTCTTCATCGCCTTGAAAAAGGCATGGGAAACATGGGCGATATGGACCTTTTGGTTGATGTTGCTAAGAAGATTGAAGGAAATACAATTTGCCCTCTGGGCGATGCTGCCGCTTGGCCTATCGCTGCAGCAATAAGACATTTTAGACACGAATTTGAATACCATGTCCTTCACCCAGAAAAAGTGAAAGATCCTAAACACGGATACCGTGAACCAATTATGCCGAAGGCTCCATCGGCGGTAACCGCTTAATAGAAAGGAAATTATGGATTTGCTTAAAGTAACGATAGATAATCAGACCATAGAAGTACCTGCTGGAACTACAATCCTTCAGGCTGCCCGTTTGATTGGCAAAGAGGTCGCACCTCCTGCCATGTGCTTTTATACCAAGCTTAAAACTTCGGGAGGATATTGCAGAACCTGCCTTGTTAAAGTTTCTAAAGGCTCTGAAAAAGATCCTCGTCCAATGCCGAAACTGGTTGCTTCTTGCAGAACTACCGTGATGGATGGCATGGAAGTTCAGAATTATACCTCTCCTGAGGTTGTTGAAGCACGCAAAGGCGTTGTTGAATTTTTACTCATCAATCACCCTTTAGATTGTCCAATCTGCGATCAGGCAGGTGAATGTCATCTTCAGGATTTATCATACGAAAACGGCAGAAGCCACAGCCGCTATGAGTTCGACAGAAGAACTTTCGATAAGATTGATATCGGTGATAAAATTCAGCTTCACATGACCCGATGCATTTTATGCTATCGTTGTGTGAAAGTAGCCGACCAGCTAACGCCGGGAAGGGTTCATGGCGTTATTAACCGCGGCGATGTTGCTGAAATCAGCACCTATATTCAAAATGCAGTCGACAACGAATTCTCTGGTAATATGGTAGATGTTTGTCCAGTTGGTGCATTAACAGACAAAACATTCCGCTTCAAAAGCCGTGTTTGGTTCTTAAAACCATTTGATGCACATCGCGATTGTGATAAATGCTCAGGAAAAACAGTGCTTTGGAAATATGGAAAAGAAATTTACCGTGTTACAGGAAGAAAAGATCAGTGGGGCGAGGTTGATGAGTGGATTTGCAATACTTGCAGATATGAGAAAAAAGCTCCTTCAGATTGGATTGAAGAAGGACCAAGACAGATTGATCGTCACTCTGTAATTTCTCAAAACATGTATGAAGCAGGCACCAAGTTCGTTGATTCACCTGAAACATTACCTAAAAAACAATTAAGCTGATATGGAGACTATCTTTTTGATTGACAAGACGGTTATTGCATTTATTGCTTTTGCAATTACCTTATTGATAGCCACATACAGCACCTATGCTGAACGTAAGATTGCTGCATTTATGCAAGATCGAGTTGGCCCCGACAGAGCCGGACCATTTGGTATTCTTCAGCCATTGGCTGATGCAGGTAAATTCTTCTTCAAAGAAGAAATCATTCCAGATACATCAAATAAGTTTTTGTTCATCATTGGCCCTGGCATCGCAATGCTAACAGCATTGATGACTTCGGTAGTTATTCCTTGGGGTGGTTCATTAAACCTTGCAGGCAGAGATATCCCACTGCAAGTGGCCGACTTAAACATTGGCGTATTATATGTTTTTGCTGTTGTTTCGCTTGGCGTTTATGGAATCATGATTGGTGGCTGGGCATCTAACAACAAGTATTCATTGCTTGGAGCCATTCGTGCATCATCGCAAATGATTAGTTATGAGTTAAGTATGGGTCTTGCTCTCATTGCTTTAATCATGATTACCGGTACTTTAAGTATGAAAGAAATTGTTGAGCAGCAGCACGGCATGAACTGGAATATCTTCTACCAGCCATTTGGGTTTTTGCTCTTTATCATTTGTGCATTCGCAGAATGTAACAGAACTCCATTCGATTTGCCAGAGTGCGAAGCTGAGTTGGTGGGAGGTTATCATACCGAATACTCCTCAATGAAACTAGGGTTTTATATGTTCGCTGAATACATTAACATGTTTATTTCTTCGGCATTTATGGCAAGCCTTTATTTTGGTGGCTATAATTTTCCTTTCATGGATAGCTTAGGCCTTTCTCAGAATGCAATTACTATCATTGGAGTGTTTGTATTCTTCCTTAAAATATTCTTCTTCATATTTGTGTTTATGTGGGTTCGCTGGACTTTACCTCGATTCCGTTACGATCAGCTTATGAGATTGGGATGGCAATGGATGATTCCACTGTCTTTGCTAAATGTATTTATCACAGGCTTAGTGCTATTGTGGTATGATAAATAAAATTGGATGAGAATCTAGAAACGTGATTGTATGCAACTTACCAATAGATCAAAAGTAGTTTCAAATAAAGAAATGACAGCTGCAGAAGCTGCCTACATTCCTGCTGTTTTAAAAGGAATGGCAGTTACTTTAAAGCATTTCTTTAAGCGACCAGCCACAGTTAAATATCCTGAAGAACAAAGAGAATTCAGCGAAGTTTATCGCGGTAAACACGTTTTGAAACGTGACGAAAATGGCGCAGAAAGATGCACTGCCTGCGGATTATGTGCCGTTGCTTGCCCCGCAGAAGCAATTACTATGGTTGCAGATGAGAGAAAAAAGGGAGAAGAGAAGCTTTACAGAGAAGAAAAATATGCGGCTATTTATGAAATAAATATGCTTCGTTGCATTTTTTGCGGACTTTGTGAGGAAGCTTGTCCCAAAGAGGCTATCTTTCTCACAAAAGAGATTACCCCTTCCAATTATGAGCGTGAAGATTTTATTTATGGGAAAGATAAATTGGTTGAAGGCATAGAGCCTAGCTTAAGAATTGATGTTTCAAAAAGACAGGATCGCTAATCTTATTCATTCCTTGTTATAAAATTCGATATTTTCGCGCCTTAATCACACATGAATCCAATAGCATTTCTCATATTGTCGGTATTAACCATTAGCTCAGCGCTTATGGTAGTATTCTCTAAGAACCCTATTTACAGTGTGTTATGGTTGATAATCTGCTTCTTCTCTATTACCGGTCACTACATTCTGCTTGATGCTCACTTTTTAGCTGTAGTAAACTTAATTGTATATGCCGGAGCCATCATGGTACTTTTCTTATTTGTGATTATGCTTTTAAACCTCAATAAAGAAACAGAGCCTCACAAACCAATGATATTGAAAGCAGCTGCGGTTCTTTCGGGTTGTTTATTAATGATTGTGCTTGCAGCTTCGCTACAAGGATATGCTCAGCAACCACCTGCCATTATTACTGAAGAATTTGGCACTGCCAAAGGAGTTGGAAAAGTCTTGTTTACAGACTTCCTTCTACCTTTTGAAGTAGCTTCTATTTTATTTATTACCGCCATTGTAGGATCTGTCATCCTTGGTAAAAAACACGTAAACGATTAAGTCATGGAAGAATTGATGGGTTCGTTTAATACGATTGGCATTCAGCACTACTTGTTCCTAAGTGCTGTGCTGTTTTCTATTGGAGTTACCGGTGTATTGTATCGCCGAAACTTCATCGTGATATTCATGTCCATTGAGCTTATGCTCAATGCAGTAAATGTGCTTCTAGCTGCATTCTCCAGATTTAATGGGGACCAGTCGGGTCAGGTATTTGTATTTTTCATCATGGTGGTTGCTGCAGCCGAAGTTGCTGTTGGATTAGCCATTCTGGTGATGATTTTCAGAAACATACGATCTACAGATATTAATGCTTTACGTAATCTAAAATGGTAATCTGCTTTTAAATGGAAAACTTCGCCTGGCTGATTCCCTTACTGCCCCTCACCGGATTCTTGATTAGCATCTTCTTAGGAAAGAAGCTTTCTGAAACTGCTCTTGCATCCATTGCCTCATTGGCAATATTGATTCCTTTCATTATCACACTAGGAATTTTTATCCCATTTGCACAAGCTGCCGATCCTGAACCAATCAAAATCCTTCTCTATGAGTGGATTAACATTGGTAAACTATCGGTTAACTTTAGCTTTCAACTTGATCAGCTTTCTTTAATGATGATGCTGATTATCACTGGCGTTGGTTTTTTAATTCACATGTATTCAGCTGGATACATGCATGGGGATGCCGGTTTTAACAGATTCTTCGCGTATTTAAATCTCTTTGTATTCTTCATGTTGCTACTCGTTATGGGAAGCAATTATCTGATGCTATTTATTGGCTGGGAAGGGGTTGGTCTTTGTTCATTCCTGTTAATTGGCTTCTGGTACAAGAATCCGGAGTATGCTAAAGCAGCAAACAAAGCTTTCATCATGAATAGAATTGGAGATTTAGGCCTTTTGCTTGGAATTTTCCTGCTCTACCTCCGATTCTCGACATTAGAATACTCAATGATTTCTTATGAAGCAATTGATATTGCGATGGGAGACCCAATTATTGTTAGTGCTACATTATTACTATTTATAGGCGCAATTGGTAAATCAGCACAATTGCCTTTGTTTACCTGGCTGCCTGATGCAATGGCAGGCCCAACTCCTGTGTCAGCGCTTATCCATGCTGCTACAATGGTAACAGCAGGTATTTACCTCATTATTAGAAGCAATGTGCTCTTTACACTTGCTCCGTTTACTCAGGAAATAATTACCATTGTTGGATTAGCTACCGCAATTTTTGCAGCTACAATAGGTCTTAAGCAAAACGACATCAAAAAAGTTCTAGCTTATTCAACAGTATCGCAACTGGGTTATATGTTCTTTGCT
>JAGYKL010000037.1 GCA_018401705.1 Bacteroidia bacterium
GGGTTTCCATTCGGTCTTTGAGTTTTCTAATAACAATATCAGCAACACCTTCCTGCACGAATAACCTTGAACCAGCGCAGCAAACATGACCTTGATTGAAAAAGATACCATTTACGATTCCTTCAACGGCTTGATCAATTGGAGCGTCTTCGAAGATTATGTTTGCGGCTTTTCCACCTAACTCGAGTGTTGATTTTTTGCCTGTTCCGGCAATTGCCTTTTGAATAATTTTGCCAACGTCGGTTGAGCCTGTAAAGGCAATTTTGTTGATATCGGGGTGGTTTACAATAGCTGCTCCTGTGGCACCGGCACCTGTAACGATATTTACAACGCCGGGAGGCAAGCCTGCATCCTGAATAAGTTCAGCAAGTTTAAGGGCGGTTAGGGAAGTTGTTTCTGCTGGTTTAAGAACTACGGTATTTCCGGTAGCTAGGGCAGGAGCAATTTTCCATGCAGCCATCAAAAGAGGGAAATTCCATGGGATAATTTGTCCCGCAACTCCTAAAGAGCTTGGGTTTTTCCCGGGGAAGGCGTATTCAAGTTTATCAGCCCAACCTGCGTAATAGAAGAAGTGAGCAGCAGCTAAAGGAACATCAACATCACGACTTTCGCGGATGGGCTTTCCGCCATCCATAGATTCGATAACAGCAAATTCGCGGGCTCTTTCCTGAATGAGGCGGGCAATTCTAAAGATGTATTTAGCACGCTCCTTTCCGGGCATGTTTTTCCAAACTTTTTCGTAGGCGTTGCGAGCTGCTTTAACAGCAAGGTCTACGTCATTTGCGTTTGCTTCAGCTATTTTAGATAACACCTTTTCGGTGGAAGGACTTACGGTGTTGAAATACTTATTTGAAGAAGGTTTTACCCATTTTCCGTTTATGAATAGTTCATATTGAGCTTTTATTTCAGCATGTGAGCTGGATTCCGGAGCAGGGTCATAAACAAATGCGGATGTGAAATCCAAAGCAGCTGTTGAATTAGCTTCTTTACTTGCCTTTACAGATTTTTTAGACATAGGATGCTGCTGTTAGTCGTTAGAAAAATAGTTTAAGCTTTGGTAATTGCCAGTTTCCTGTTTTACCAATTGCATTAGGATATCATTAGCTAGTTTGGAAGCGCCAAAGCGAAACCAATCGGGAGAAAGCCATGCTGCACCCAAAGTTTCTTTTACCATTACCAGATAATGCAAAGCAAGCTTTGAATTAGCGATGCCGCCTGCAGGTTTCATACCTATCATTTTTCCTGTTGCATAATAGTAATCGCGAATAGCTTCAAGCATTACAAGTGTAACAGGCATTGTTGCAGCCGGTTGAATTTTCCCTGTTGATGTTTTTATGAAATCAGCCCCAGCAAGAATTGCTATGTCAGAGGCTTTTCTAACATTATCGAGTGTGCAAAGTTCTCCTGTTTCGAGAATTACCTTAAGATGGGCTTTGCCGCAAGCTTCTTTAATTGTTGCTATTTCGTCGAATACAAAATTGTAATCTCCTTGAAGAAATCTACCACGGCTAATAACCATATCAATTTCATCAGCACCTTCATTAACAGCAAATTTGGTATCGTCTAGTTTTACCTTAAGAGGAGCTAATCCACTTGGAAAAGCTGTTGCAACAGATGCTACATTGATTTTACTGCCTTTGAGAGCTGTTTTTGCCACTTTAACCATGGTTGGGTAAACACAAACCGCTGCAACTTGAGGTACGCCAGGCATTGCATCGTGTGGGTGCATAGCTTTGTAGCACAATTGTTTGACTTTACCTTCAGAATCTTTTCCTTCTAAGGTAGTAAGGTCAATCATACTCATGGCAAGTTTAAGAGCCCCAATTTTAGAGGAGTTCTTAATGCTTCGGGTTTGAAATCTTGCGCATCTTTCTTCAACTCCAATTTGATCAATTGAGGGACTTGAAGACGGATGATAATTATAAAGTGTTGTTCCCATTGCAAAACAATTTAGTCAAATGTAGGAAATTTGGCTTCAGCGTAATAAAGCTGATATTCTTGGAAAAATAAATCCGCCCGAAAGGGCTCCAATGCCATTGGCAGTAAAATCCCAAATGTCGGCGAACCTATCGGTATAAAATGCGCCTTGGAGCAGCTCTATTATTCCGCCGTAGGCGATAATTACGAGAACAATTGCAAAAGTGCTTGCTTTAAGCTTAGGCCCAAATGTTTTCCATCTTAAAAACAAGATGCAAAGCAGAAAGAAAACTCCGAAGTGAGCAAATTTGTCAAAGTTTACAATATCAACTTCAGGTAAATCTTTACCCGGTAATAAGGTGAGTATTGTAACCGTAAGTGTCCAAACCAAGGCGGGTAGGACGTACCTAAACATATTATTGCCCTATAAGCTCTTTGTAATCAGCAGCTGATAGTAGGCCGTTTCTATTAGAAGAATCGCTTAATTTAACTTTCACCATCCAGCCTTTTCCGTAAGGATCTTCATTTACTGTTTCAGGAGCGTTTTCTAAGTCTGAGTTAAATTCAAGAATCTCACCACTCACTGGCATGAATAAATCAGATACAGTTTTAACTGCTTCAACAGTACCAAAGATTGCTTCAGCTTCAATAGTTTCGCCAACAGTATCTACTTCAATAAAAACGATATCACCCAATTCGCTTTGAGCAAATTCAGTTATGCCGATAGTGGCAGTGTCGCCTTCAATTTTAACCCACTCGTGGTCTTTGGTATAAAGCAATTCTTCAGGAAAATTCATAGTCATAAAGTTTGCATCAAACCTACCTATTTTGGGGTGAAGGAGCAAGTGTCAGAAAGAAATCTTTGAAGCTTTTTCGCTTATTGATTCAAGGTGAATCTCAAACTAAGTCCAAACTGAGTGTTTGAATTCGGGAATTGGTTGGAAATGAAAGGTTTGTTTGAGGTTCTGTCGAAGAATAAACGAATCGTAAACTTTTGATTTATTACGTAGTCGGCAGAAATTTTTATCGAGATATTCTGTTGTCCTGCAGAAAGAATAGGGTCGAAGAGAGTTTGTCCCTCAACTGGAACTTTTCTAACAATTGTTTTATTAGTTCTTACTGTTACGTCAGCTCTAAAGTTTAAGTCACTTTTGATTTTCTTGCTTGAGCCAGCAATTTTAAATGGGAGTTCAACATTATTGAAAATGTATCCTGATCCTATAGTTATTTCGCTTCCATTAACTTCTGTGATTTGAGAGTTTTGCAAGCTTAGCGAAAGGTCTCGCGACTTTCTCATCTCAAATTTGGTAATGAGACTGTTTTTCCAAGTCATATCAATATTCATCAATGGTCCGAATTGCTCAGATAACGAAGCCATTAGAATACTGAGTTGTGGAATAATATTACCTGCTTGATCAACGCTGCTTGGGTTTTGAAGAGCAAGCAAGTTCGTTGTGTAAGAGCCAATATTAAATGTAGAGCGGTAGGCGTGACTTAATGAAATCGTCTTGAAATACTTTTTAAAGAATGGGATTCTGGTGAGCCCGTCGTAGGTAATTCTCCAATTAGGTTTCGGGATATTTGGGAAAAGATTCAAATCCTGTTGAGTTGGGTCAATACCCGCATAAGTGGAGAGGAATGAAAATAGAAGAACATCTTGCTGCGAACTTCCATATCCTGTTGGATATCCTGTGGCCGGGTCAATCGCATTTTGCGACAACCTGGTAGCAATAGCTTGCCGATTTTGAAGGAATCTATCAAAGTTGTTCGAACGATGCAAATTATTATCAAGCTTCTCGAATGCAGTTCCCCATGTATTTGTTGAGATGCTGAATGTTCCAGTTTGAACCGTACTTACTTCTTCAAATATATTCGTTACCTGATTGTATTTATAAATGGTGCTGTAATTCTCGGTATAATTTCGATTTGCATTTAGCGTGATTCTCAAACCACCTATCGGCTCGATAGTGGCATTCCAGGTTAGGTTTTGAGATAGCACCCTTGTGTATGCGTTATTGAATGTTGTATCTTGAGTAAGAGCGCCGCGTTGAACCATTAGAGCCCTTATATCTTCTTGACTTCCAAACAAAAATCCTGTAGTTGGAGTGCTATTCTTCCAGTCGCGACCAATATATTGACTGTTATTTACAAATCCCGGTAAACCAATTCCATTTGTCTCACTATATGTTACCGAAACATTCTTAAGCATCATTAAGAACTTAGCTGCATTTTCAAGGATTTTTGAAGCTAAGGTTTCTTTCTTTTCTTTTTCTGTAGAGTCTTTTTTCGCATTATTTGCTGATGGCCTTCTGGTAGGAGTGCGACTGGTTTTACTGCGACCTCCTCTTTTTTGGTTTACTTTTTTGAGATAAGGAATCTTATTGTACAGCTGAGTTAGATTACCTTGAACACTACTGTTAATAGTTCTAGAGTTTTGTATGGTATTTCCGAACGGGTTTTGAGCAAATTTATCTGGATCGTTTTGGTCGCGGACAAGTGGAGCTGCCGTCCAGGAATACGTAGAGCCATATGATACATTTCCTGAAACCCAATTTAGAATTGGCATTTTTGAAAATGGAATGGTGTAGTTAGCATTTAAGGCATGCTGATAATTGGTGTTTCTTCCCCCATTGCGAAGATTTTTAATTACCGAATCTCGCTTCGAAGATGTATTTATTTCGCCTGGTTCTTCATCAATTCGACTTTGGTTCGTTGCCATGAAGTCAATTTGAAGTGATTTGGTAAGAGGATATTTTAAATCGTAAATTCTTTGCCAAGTAAATGACTTAAAATAGGTAGTATCTATCTTAAGAACAGCAACTTCAGATGTGTTTCAGGTTCAGTCTTCTGATAAATCATGCTGGTATCAGACCCTGAAAAGAAGTCTTAAAGGAGCAAGTCCACAAATTGATGTCTTAATTAAATCGAAAGCTTTGGTATTGCCAAAGATTTTCGATTTTTTGAAGGGCTCGAATGATTTTGGCTTAGGTGAAAAAGTATAGCCTACTCCAACATCATAATTCTTTTGATATCCAAACTCAACTTGAGGTGAACGTTGAAGATTATCAGCAAAGGCATAAGTGAAATCAAAGTTTTCTACATCCCAAAAGTGCGCTTTTGTTTTATTGGCATTTCTGTTTTTGCGGACGTTAGTAAAGTTGATACTTCGTCTTTTCATGAAAATCTGAGATAGCTCCCGAAGAGAATCTCGGGCTCCATCAGAAGCTTGGTAGTCTAATGCTGTTCTGAATTTAACATCCGGGTCAAGTGGGTTAAACTGAGGATTACTCACGTTTCTGCCAAACTCCCAATAAAGCGGAATGCTAAGGTTCCAAGTTTTAGGAAAGAATTTACCTAATTCGAGATTACTAATAACGCTGTAAGTTGTAGTGTTTTCTCGGGCTCTTTCAAGAGGTTTTTTCTCAATTGAACCAAAGCCGAACGTAGAATTGCTTCCAGCTAAAGCTACAGTACCTAAATCTGCTAGTTTGGCAGTTACCCTAGCATTTGCAGCCCAGCCTCCAGCTTCGAAATAGTCAGATACACGAAGCTCATTTACCCAAACTTCTGCGCAGGCAACTGAACCATCATCAGGAAAAGGATTGAATTCATCATTCTGAGGGTTACGAATACCAATCATGAAAGTCTTTACACCCGAAATCTGAGGAACACCAACAACGGTTATACGATTTTCAGGGTTATCTGGATCCTGAAAGAAGAATGGCACGTTGTTCAGAATATTCGGATTTCCAACTTTCTGTTGATTCCTTTGAACCTTTGCATTAACAAGCGTTTGAAGATTTATGTCGAATAAATTATTCCAAACCTCCTCAGGATTTGTTGTTCCGTCAGGGCAACGTTTTAATGGAATCTCGTATTCGTAGTAGTTTTCTGTGAAGTCTGTACCCAATCTGATAAATGCAGTAATTGAATTATCAGCCCATTGATTGCCGCTCATTGCTTCAGCGTGAATTTCCATTTTAATGCGCTTATAAGCGCGGAGGTCAAGATTTGTATTTTTGAATACAGCTCTCGAATCTCCATCCTCGAGATTACAAATACGTAATTGAAGCGACTGCTCATTGAGCTGCTGTAAGTTGGTGGTAGTTACATCAACTTCACGACGAATATTTGGAGGTAGAACATAATTTACTGGAGTTTTATCTCCATTTTCTTCAATATTCACCGTTGAGACCTGAAACTGAGTATTTAAGTCAGACCCAAGAAACAATCCAGGTTCTTTAAGGCTGTATTCGAATCTACGCCATTCGGCTCTCACAAGCTCCAGACGGGCCATTCTCAATACAACTTCTTCATCCCAGTTATGAAAGAACATTCGGATAAATCTAATAGATCTGAAATCGCTAATTGCTCCAACTTTATTGGTGAATTCTCTAATTGGAACTCTGAACTGATACCAGTCAACATTGATAGCATTCCCATTTTGTAAATCACCATTACCTGGTACTTTGTCGATTATATAATTCTGACCAACAACCATGTCTTGCGGTCTCAAACTCAACTTGTATTGAAAATATGCTTCAGCAGTACTCAGGGTATTGTCGCGATTTATATCCTCGATATTGGGCAAAGGCGTCATTGCCGTTGGATAAGATTCAATTGGATCATCGCCAAGGCGGGAATTGTTCTCTAAACCATTGTAGAGTGTATATCTGGTAAGAATGTCGGCTTGTTGAGAATCCCATTCAGAGCTTCTAAAGAAGCGATAGTCATCGCTTGATGGATCCGCCTGAGCTCTGGCAAAGGCTTCTGCATTTAGAACTTGCTGGGCTTCTGCAAGATAATCCTGGAAGAAAACTCTTTCAGAATCGTTTGGTAAACCATCTAAACCAACATCTTGAAGAGGGCGGGCATCCGGGTTATTATCAAAGGCATTTACCAAAGGAGGTGCTGTTGGGTGCTTTCCCCAGGTGGTGTAAGCTATATTGGTATTATCGGCAGAGATAGGAATACCATTTTCAAATGATTGTTGACCATCTCTCAATACATCTTCAGAAATGTTACCAATGTTTATGTAAAAGTCTCCTCCTGTACCATTATTGATTGCTGTTCCGGGACCTAAACCATCGGCAAAAGGATCCATCATCCAGAATTCGATGTAATCGATGTTAGCAGATTCAAAATCGTTCGTTTCAATTCGACGCATAATTCCTCCCCAGCGAGAGCGAGGGTTTTTCAAACTTCCGTCGGCATTCATACCAAAAGCATAAGGCCCGTCATTTACAACATAGTTGTATGGTCCTTTGGTGCGCGGATTAAAATGCAAATCCAAAACCGGCATAATTTGCACTTGTCCGTTTGGTCTTGCTTTATTTGGAAATATCTCAGTTTCAACAATCTGACGCATGAAGTTGTTGCTTTGCATCGGAGAGTTGTCAATATAATCTGGAGTCGTAGATACACTTCCCGCGAATAGCGGATCTATGGTATACCAATTTATTTTTGCTCGGTTAAAGTTGTATTGTCTATCGTCGAAAAGGCTTCCTTCACTTAATAAAGATGGTTGACCACTCGGAGTAGATGCAATAAACCAGTTTCCAAAATTTCTAATATCAATGGATGATTCAGCTCCTTCAAAGTCGTCGATATACGACAGACCGTCTTTACCAATCACTTTCGAATGCCCGGGAATAAGCTTAGCTCCTTCCCATGAAGCAGTAATGGTTGACATTTCTTTCGTTGAGTAGAAAGGAAGCTTATCAACCATGCGGGTTAACCAGCGAGAATCGGTCTTGAAGTTACCATCAATACCTAAAATGGTATTAGAAATGGGCTCATCTCCAATATTGATTTTTTGAGTCATTGGCCTCTCGCTGAGGTTCATAATAGTAGCGCCGAGGTTAAAATCTTTTGAAATTTTGTAATCAAAATGAGCTCCCATCAATCGCTTGCTTTGAATCGCGAAAAGAGTATTTGTTTCAAGCGATATGTCAATTGGAGTTTGAGAATTCAAAAGTCCTTCATTGATGATTCTTACTCTACCAAGTGTATAATCAACCGTATAATCAACATTTTCCTGCAAGGCAACACCACCCGCAGTAACTACTACAGAACCTTGAGGAACATTCATAGCTCCGAGAGAAATCTCAGAACCAGAAGCTGATTGATAGGAACCTTGAATATAATAACGATTATGCTGTGCATCCAGCTGCGCAAGCTGCTGAGTGGTTACATAAAGCGAATCAAATGCATATTTATTTGCTAAAGTCTGCTCTGCAGGGAGGTTAAATCTACTCCTCAAAAAACCACTAAAAGGTTCTCTCATCGGGAAGATGATACGTCCTTTATCAGACTGAATGGTTTTTCCTTCTATGAAATCGAAAAATCCATCAGCTTGAGGGTCATTTTGGTTGTTTAGCCTGTCTAAATCAAAGAGCTGCAATAATATTTTACCATTTACAGTAGTGCCCTCTGGAATGATATTCATCTTAACGCTTGTTTGAGCATCTTGATAAAGCACATTCAGTTTGAAGTTTTCTCGACTTATTTGAAATCCGTTCAAAGAGTAAACGTTTTTCATCATTAGGTCCCATACAGGCTTCTTAGTAAAAACTTGCGTGCCTTTAAGCATTTTAAGAGTTAATACGCCTGTACCCTGAACATCAGTAGAGAATTCACCAACCTGATAAATTTGCTGGCCTTGAGAAGTGTTTACAGTGTACTGAAAAGCTACAGCAAGCACTTCATCAGCATTTAGCGATTGGTTAAGTGAGATATATCCTAAAAGTGGATTGAATGTATATTCTGTTGGAGCAAGCAGTCTGGCATTTTGCAGATATTCATAATCTATGGCAGGAATGAACTGTGGATTTTGATTCAGGATTTCATTTGCTTTCTCTCTGAACAGAGGATATTGAGCGATAAGCGATTGAGACTGAAGGTTATTATTCTCATTTCTTGGGAATGTTCCTGCACCCGGTTGAAGCAAAGTAGGAGAGGCAGGGCCACCATTGAAGTACTCAGGTAAACCTTCGCCCATATCGGCAAAAGCCGCGATGTTCCTAACGTTGTTAGTAGCGTAGGTTCTGTTGGTGATGTATACTTCGACCCTTGTCACATTAAAGGGAGATGTAACGTTTGGCAGGGTTGACATGGATTGGTCGTACCTGTCTTTGAAATATTGTGAAAGAAAGTAGTGGCGGTTGGCATCATAGCTTGATGCAGAAATATCGAATTCGGTTGTTTGAGCTCCTCCTTGAACGGAGATATTCTTTCTGTCGCCTTGCTGCTGAGAAAAGATTGTAGTTGCTGTAAGTCTTCCAAACTTAAGTTGAGTCTTTACCCCCATCAAACTTTGGCTTCCTGTGATGAGTGTTCCGTTAAGTGGGAGATTTACGTTACCGGCCTCGATAAGCTGGATAATTTCATCTTCTTTTCCTTCGTATTTCAGGTTGACTTTATTATCGAAGTTGAAGCCGGTTTCAGTGTTATAGTTTGTTTGAAGCTCAATCTTGTCGCCAATTTTTCCAACAAGGTTCATTTGAATTTTTTGCTGGAAATTAAATGCGCCAACTCTTTGTTGGCGGATGGGCAGAGCAGGGTTTTGAGTTCTATTGAAATTACCTCCAAAAATTAGTTCTGCCGAGCCCTGCGGGCGGATGTCGATAGTGTTGCTGCCAAAGATGTTTGCAAACGCATCACCTGGAACGATGATTTTAGGCGCAAAACCTTTTTGTTTTCCGGCATCATCGGAAGCCATTCTATCTCGCCAGTTTTTGCGCAATGCATTGTCAAAGTCAAGATCTTGATATTCAGTAAAAGTGAGGTAGCTTGGGTAACGATAATATTTATCTCCGATTTTTTGGATTACATCATAATCGTTGGTCTCCGGGTTAAGCTCTATACTGGTTTCAACATTTGCAGGATCACTAAGAAACAATCCATTAGGATTAGGATCAAGGGGATCGAGTTCGTCATCAGTAAAAGGAAATGGAAGAACATCGGCTGAATCAACGTCTGTAGTGTCGCCTGGCCCGGAAATAGGAAAGTCGTTTTCTTCGACAAACATTTCGGGACGATTGCGTGCACTCAGAACCACCACTGCAAAAAGCAATGATGATAAGGTTACAGAAATATATTTAGCGTAAGTTTTCAATCAATACCTAACTTCTTGAAAGCTGTGTGTTAGAATCGCTATACGTTAAAGTGTCTTCAAGGTTAGCTTGATTAACTCCTCAACGCTGAGATCTGATTGGCTGGATTTCAATACTTTATCCAACGCCTTCTCAGAAACGTTCTTTGCAAAGCCCAACAAAGTCAGTGCAGTTAACGCTTCTGATCTTGCTGTATTGTGCAAGCCAACAAAAAGATCAGGGCTAATTGAATCGTGATCAAATTTACCTTTCAAATCAATAATAATTCGTTGAGCGGTTTTCTCTCCAATGCCTTTAACATTTTTAAGAACGGAAACATTATTTGTCATTACGGCTTCTGCTATTTCATTGGTATTGAGCGAAGATAAAATCATCCTTGCGGTGCTTGCACCAACACCCGACACATTTATTAACATCTTAAAAGCTTCTCTTTCGCCTTTGGTGGCAAATCCGTAAAGCACATGAGCATCCTCGCGAACAGCGAGATAGGCATACAACATGCAAAGTTCATTATCTGGAATCTGAGAGAAGGTATTCACAGAAATATGCATCAAATAGCCAACGCCTCCTGCATCCACGACCGCATATGTGGGCGTTTTTTCTACTAGTTTACCTTTGATATAATCGTACATAAATATTTTTACGTATGTGCTTGAGCATCAACTACAGCGAGTGTAACCATATTCACAATTTCTCTTACTGAGCTTCCAAGCTGGAGAACATGCACAGGCTTTTTCATTCCTAAAAGAAGAGGACCAATTGCCTCAGATCCGCCTAGCTCTTGCATTAGCTTGTAAGAAATATTACCAGCAGCTAGATTTGGGAAAATAAGTGTATTTACCTTATTATTAACTAGATGGCTAAATGGGAATTGCTCTTGCAACATTTGATTATTTAATGCAAAATTGGCTTGCACTTCTCCGTCTACAATAAGATTAGGCATCTTTTGATGAAGTATTCTGGCAACTTCTCTCATTTTTATCGCATCAGGTCCTTCAGATGATCCAAAATTAGAATAGGAGAGCAGCGCCACCTTTGGAGTAATATTTAAATTACTAACCGCTTCAGCTGTAAGTATTGTGATGTCAACCAATTCTTCGGTAGTTGGGTCGAAGTTTACAGTTGTGTCGGAGAAAAATACAGGGCCATTTTTGGTAACTATAATGTATAAACCAGCCACTCTTTTTACGTCATCTCTAATTCCAATTACTTGTAACGCTGGTCTTACAGTGTCTGGATATTTTCTTGTTAAGCCCGAGATAAGTGCATCTCCTTCGCCCGTGTGCACAAGCATAGCCCCGAAATAGTTTCTTGAACGCATGAGCTGTCTTGCTTCATAAAGTGTTAAGCCTCTGCGTTTTCTCTTTTCATAAAGCATTTCACCAAAATGATTAATTCTGGCTTCTTCTTCTTCACTTCTTGGGTCAATAATGGTTAAACCATTTAGATTAATCTGATGCTCATTGCATATTTCCCTGATTTTATGCTCATTACCTAATAAAATAGGTGTGGCAATTCCATCATTGTAAACTACTTGAGCTGCTTTAAGAATTTTATAATTATCAGCCTCAGCAAAAACAACACGCTTCGGGTTGGTTTTAGCCCGATTCGTAACCCTATCCATGAGTTTGTTATCATTACCCATCCTGCGAAGCAGTTCTTCTTTATAAAGCTCCATGTCTTCGATAGGATTTAAAGCTACCCCTGAATCCATAGCGGCTTTAGCAACTGCGGGTGCAACCGAGGTTATTAGCCTTGGGTCAAGAGGTTTAGGGATAATGTAATCTTTTCCAAACTGTAAGTTTACTTTATTGTAAGCCATATTCACCAGTTCGGGAACATTTTGCTTAGCCAAATCTGCAATAGCATAAACTGCAGCCAGCTTCATTTCTTCATTTATGCAAGTAGCTCTAACATCTAAAGCCCCTCTGAAAATGAAAGGGAAACCCAGAACATTGTTTACCTGATTTGGGTAATCAGAGCGCCCTGTGGCCAGAATAATGTCTTCTCGTGCAGCAACAGCGTCGTCGTAAGAGATTTCCGGATCTGGGTTGGCAAGAGCAAATACAATAGCATTCGGCGCCATGCTTTTAATCATCTCCTGAGAAACAATGTTTCCTTTTGATAATCCTACAAATACATCCGCACCTTTAAGTGCATCAGTAAGAGTTCTAGCAGATGTTTTTCTTGCAAAAAATTGTTTCTGCACATCAAACTCTTCACGGCCTTCATAAATAACGCCGGTAGAGTCACACATCAACAAGTTTTCTGACTTCACTCCTAACTGAAGATATAGTCTTGCACAGGAAATCGCAGATGCTCCGGCACCATTGAAAACTACACGAACATCAGAAATATTTTTTTTTGAGATTTCAAGTGCATTCAGCAAAGCTGAGCCGGTTATTATGGCTGTTCCATGCTGGTCATCATGCATGATAGGTATTTTCAGCTCTTCTTTGAGTCGTTTTTCGATTTCAAAACATTCAGGAGCCTTAATATCCTCAAGGTTTATTCCACCAAAGGTGGGAGAAATCGCTTTTACGGTTGCAACAAAATCATCAATTTTTGTTGAATCTATCTCGATATCAAAAACATCGATGTCGGCAAAGATTTTAAATAGAACCCCTTTACCTTCCATCACCGGTTTGGATGCTTCAGGACCAATATTTCCCAGGCCCAAAACAGCTGTGCCGTTTGATATTACTGCAACAAGATTGCCTTTAGCTGTGTATTTGTAAACATCTTCTGGATTTGCAGCTATTTCTAAACAAGGCTCAGCAACTCCGGGGGAGTAGGCCATTGATAAATCTCTTTGAGTAGAAGTTGGCTTGCTTGATACAACCTCAATCTTTCCCGGCCGACCATTAGCATGATATTCTAAGGCCTGCTTTTTCTTGTATTCATTCATAGTTGTCTGAATGACAGTTCTTTAATTTATAAGCAATGTATTCTTAAACGGCAAAAGTAAAAGAAATTTCGGGACTCAATTCCCTTCTACCTGTTGGATTTTCAACAAAAAAGGAGATTGCTCTTGATTACTGAAATTTTGTAAGTTTGATGTTCGTTCAAAATTTCATGAAACCAAAAATTGTTATTCTCAGCGGAGCTGGAATTAGTGCCGAAAGCGGACTAAAGACGTTTAGAGATTCTGGCGGATTGTGGGAAGAGCATTCAATCATGGAAGTGGCAACTCCTGAAGCCTGGAAAAGCAATCCTGAACTGGTTTTGAAGTTCTATAATGAGCGTCGTAAACAAATGCTGAAGGCAGAGCCAAATGCTGCGCATACTGCTTTGGTTGAATTAGAAAATCATTTTTCTGCAACTATAATTACTCAAAATGTAGATGATTTACACGAGAGAGCAGGCTTTAAAAATGTGCTGCATTTGCATGGAGAGCTGCTTAAAGTGAGAAGTGAAAGGTATCCTTCGCTTGTTTATGATATCCAAAAAGAAGAAATCTTTTTGGGAGATACATGCGAGAAAGGCTTTCAGCTTAGGCCACATATAGTTTGGTTTGGCGAAGAAGTTCCTATGATAGTTCCGGCAATGGAGTTGGTTGCACAGGCTGATATTCTTATCGTTGTAGGAACATCATTGAATGTTTATCCTGCTGCTGGATTGTTATATCATGCTCCTTATGAATGCAGGAAGTTTTTGGTAGATCCTGCTGATAATTTAACTGGCAAAGTATACAATTTAGAGCAGTTGAAAATGCCCGCAACTGAAGGGATTCCATTGCTAGTTAGCAGGTTAATTGCTGAATACCCTGCTGATGAGAATAATTAATCTTATTGAAATTGAAGCAATAAGCCTTTGAAAATCTTGTTTTGCTTCTCTCTTAAACGCTCTTCTGCAATGCGCTCTGCGCGATTGTAACCGCCCATATAATATCTTTGGAACCAAGGTAAAACTGAACCAAAAGCATCTACCAGTGAATAGCGAATAGCAGTGCTTATTCCCAAGGCAAGAAAAGCTCCAGTTAGCAGTAATGAGTTAATACCGTTTTTAATATCTCCAGCATAGAATTGACCTGCTCCGGGAAAGAAGATACTTAAAGTTTTTGCTGTTTTAGGATTTGGATGCTTTATTTTAGATAATGCATAAAAGAGACTATCTACAGCATTCTTCTCAGCAATATCATCCACTTGCAAAGCTTCTTTGAAACTAATTCGACTAGCTTCAAAGTCAAACTCATTAAACCAGGTTATTCCAAGCAGGAAGTTCTTGTATCTTGTTAAAGTGTCGGGTAGGTTGTTTGGTTGTCCTAACAACTCAATTAAAGCAAGTTTAGTTTCTTTTTGCTTGAGCAATGCGGAGCATTTTCTAAGACTGAACCAAGTGCTTAAAGCTGGTTCTTTGCTTGCAACAGATGCTCTTCCGTAATATTGAATGGCTTTTGCGGTTTCATTTTGAGCCATGCTCATATCAGCAAGATATCCCAAACATTCAGTTTGGTATTTGCCTTGTCCGAAATACAATACTCTTTCAAATGCCAATGAAGCTGCATCGTAATGCTTCATCACCATCTGTTCTTTACCCAGGCTAAATGTTTGTTCAACATCCTGTGCAGCCGCAAAACCTGTTAAAAGGTTAAGGATTAAGAATAAAAGACTGTTGTATGCGCGTTGCAATTTTATCAGTTTGACGTTTATTAAATCTTTTAGCAGAGGCATAAGAGCCATAAATATTTCCAAGGTAAAAGCCGGCTGCAAGTGAGCCATAAATCCAGCCATAACCACTTTCTACTCCGTTTCTTGAAAATCCTCTATATGCTTGATATCCAGTAACTCCTACCGTAACAAGTCCAATGATTGCGTCTTTCCAATCGCCGGTATAAAACTTTCCTGTTCCTGGAATGATTGCCGACATAGCAGCAGCAAGACCAGCACTGCGGTGCTTAAGAGTTTGACTTTCGTTAATTAGCAAAATGGTTTGTGAGGGTAGCACATCAGGGTTATTGATAGCAAGTTCATTTGCCATTTTGAAATCGTTTTCAAGCAGATAGGAATATGCCTGATAGTAGATTTTCCGTTTAGGTGGAAGTTGATTATTTACTGTTAAAAAGGCTCTTGCGGGCTGCATTCCTCCGGCTGAAATGAGATTGTAGCTATACAAATCGGCAAGGGGCGAACTAAGCGCGGATGGTTCGGTCGGGAAAAGTTTTACTCTATCAATTGCCTTTAAATAGTCCTTGTCGAGACTGTAGCAAGAAATTAACTGTACTCTAAGGCTATCGCTTTGAGGCTCCATAAAGAGCAAGCGCTCATATTCAATAGCAGCAAGCTTATATTGCCCAGAGCGATAGAGGTAAGTTGCGAATTCGCTGCTGTTTTCTTTATCATACAAGCTTTGGGCTTGTGATGAGGATACAACAAAAAATAAAAATTGTAGAAATGCTAATACTCGCATCAGGGATAGTCAATCAAAACTTGTTTCTCGAGGTCTATTTCGTATTTCTCCGGACTAAGGCCGTTACAACGTTGTAACCTGTCGAGTGTGGCTAACATGCCAAAAAGGGCACCGCGCTTTTTCACGGCTAAAATTCCATACTCAGAGCATGAAGGGTGAAATGTGCAACGGTTATAATCTTGCGAGGAAACAGCAAATTT
>JAGYKL010000038.1 GCA_018401705.1 Bacteroidia bacterium
GATGTCTGAGCGATCGATTGTACATATGGATCTTGACAGTTTTTTCGTCAGTGTTGAATGCTTGAGAGATAGTCGTCTTCAAGGCAAGCCTCTTATTATAGGAGGTGGGAGTGATCGTGGGGTGGTTGCGTCATGCAGTTACGAAGCCCGCCGCTTTGGTATACACTCGGCCATGCCTATGAAGTTGGCTCGGCGACTTTGTCCGGATGCGCTTATTATAGGAGGCGATATGGAGCTTTATAGTCGATATTCTTCATTGGTAACCGATGTGGTTGCCGCCTCCTCTCCTGTTATGGAGAAGGCTTCTATCGATGAATTTTATATAGACTTTACCGGAATGGATCGCTTTTTTGGAACCTGGAAATGGGCCTTAGAACTAAAAACGAATATCATAAAAGAAACCGGCTTGCCTATTTCATTTGCCCTGTCATCTAATAAAACAGTATCTAAGATTGGTACGGGCGAGTCTAAGCCCAACGGGCAGATGAAGGTTCAGTATGGAAACGAAAAGCTATTTCTTTCGCCTTTATCGGTTAGGAAAATCCCAATGATAGGTGAGAAAACCTATGCTACCTTGTGCAGTATGGGTGTAAGACAAATTTCTACCCTTCAAGATATGCCTGCCAAAGTCATGGAAAGGGTAATGGGGCAAAATGGCTTAGTCATTTGGAAAAAAGCAAATGGGATTGACGAATCACCTGTTAAGCCTGTTCAGGAGCGAAAGTCGGTTTCTACCGAGCATACCTTCGAGAACGATACAATGGATGTGAAACACTTGCAATCGCTGCTAAGTGCCATGTGCGAGAAGTTAGCTTATTCTCTACGCAAGAAGGGGAAGGTAAGTGGTTGCATTACCGTTAAAATTAGATATGCCGATTTTGATACTCAAACCCGGCAGATGAAGATTCCTTATACGGCAAACGACCATACTCTTATAAGATGTGTTCGTGAGCTTTTTGATAAGCTATATAACCGTCGATTGTTAATTCGTCTGATAGGTGTAAGACTTAGTGATTTGGTGCAAGGATCCTATCAAATAAGTCTTTTTGAGGATACTCCGGCTTTAATAGGTCTTTACCAAGCTATGGATAGAATGCGAAATCGCTTTGGCTCTACAGCTGTTCAAAGAGCTGTTACGTTGGGCCTGGGCTTCAGAGAATATGAATAAGGTTAGGTTAATAAAACATAAGGCTAGAGCAAGTGTTGCATCATATATAATTATGTACTTTGTCCACAAAATAACAACAATGAAACGACTGATTTATCTGCTAACAAGCATTTTAATATTTTCTGCCTGTGGCGGAAACGAGTCTTCTTTAGACAATGAAAAGCAAGCTTTGCTGGATAAAGGGGAAATGATTAAGAAAACAGGCAAAGCAAATACAGCAATTGAATATAACGACGGCATTATAGGTCTCCAAGCTCAGATAATTACAGAAATGATGACTGTGATGCAGCTTGAGTCAAAAGAGCCTGTTGCAGACTTAAAGCATCTCACTAATACTATTAGGGATTGTCGTTCGGCTTTGCAGCGTTTAGAGGTTTATGAAGGTGGAGAAGCGATGAAGACGAGTGCAGATAGTTTGTTTAGCTTTTACTTAAGAGCTTGCGAAGGGCCTTGGTTAGAAGCTTACACAATTTTTGAAGATAGCAAGGGGGCAATGTCAAAAGACGATCAGGAGACATTTGCTGAATTGCTTGAAAAAGGGGGAGAAGGAGAATCCAAATACGATCAAGAATTTGAAATAGCTCAAAAGGAGTTTGCCTTGAAGCATAACTTTGAAATAGGCGCAAATGCTATTCAGGACGATGTTGATAAAATCAGCGAATAGCTTCTCATTAAGAAATATTGAATTAACAAATCCATAATATTAAAGCCTCATTTTTATATACACTAAAGGTTAATCGAGTAATTTATTGATAGTTGTTAAAAAAATACGCTAAACATAATTAACAACACATATTCTTTATTAGATTTGCCACGCTTTTAACAATGATAATGAGAACGATACAATTTCGCGAAGCCCTTAGAGAGGCATTGAATGAAGAGATGCGCCGTGATGAGCGTGTGTTTTTAATGGGAGAGGAAGTTGCCGAATATGATGGCGCTTACAAAGTAAGTCAAGGCATGTTAGCCGAATTTGGTGATAAAAGAGTTATTGATACTCCCATTGCTGAACTTGGTTTTGCAGGAATAGGTGTTGGAGCTGCGATGAATGGACTTCGACCTGTGATTGAGTTTATGACTTTCAATTTCTCTCTTGTAGCAATTGATCAAGTTATTAATTCTGCTGCTAAAATGATGTCTATGTCTGGTGGACAATTTACTGTTCCTATAGTTTTTAGAGGCCCAACCGCTTCTGCAGGAATGTTAAGCTCGCAGCACTCCCAAGCTTTTGATAACTGGTATGCTAATACTCCAGGATTAAAGGTTATTGTGCCATCTAATCCTTACGATGCAAAAGGGCTGCTTAAATCAGCTATCCGCGATAATGATCCTGTTATTTTTATGGAAAGTGAGCAGATGTATGGCGATAAAGGTGAAGTTCCTGAAGAGGAATATCTAATTGAAATTGGTAAAGCCGACATTAAGCGTGAAGGAACTGATGTAACTTTGGTTTCTTTCGGAAAGATTATTAAAACATGTTATGCTGCCGCAGAGGAGCTTGAGAAAGAAGGTGTTTCTTGTGAGATTATCGACTTAAGAACAATTAGGCCCATCGATTACGATACTGTAATTGAATCTGTTAAGAAGACCAACAGGCTGGTAATTGTCGAAGAAGCTTGGCCTTTAGGAAGTATTGCTACTGAAGTATCATTCAAGGTTCAAAAAGACGCATTTGACTATTTAGATGCTCCAATTCTTAGAGTAACCTCAGCCGATGTGCCTCTTCCTTATGCTCCAACACTTATTGATGCCGCATTGCCAAATGCAGACAAGATAGTAAGAGCGGTTAACCAAGTTCTCTACAAGGCTTGAAAGAAAAAGCCTAAGTGATTCTAAAGAAAATTATATCCTGAGATTTTTTTGTAATGTGCTTATAAAAAGTTCATCCTAAAAGATATTTGCTATTTTTGCAACCCTTTTGGATAATTTTATTGCGTAATTACTTGATAATAAACAAATAACAAAAATAAGTATGAATGAATCTATAATCTATCTTATCCCTGCTCTGGGTATTGTTGGGCTTCTGGTAATGGCTGTTAAGTCGGCTTGGGTATCAAAACAAGATGCTGGCGATGACAAAATGAAAGAACTAGCCGGTTATATTGCTGATGGTGCTATGGCTTTTCTTAAAGCAGAGTGGAAAGTGTTAAGCATTTTTGTTGTTTTTGTTGCCGCTTTGCTTGCATATTCAGGAACAATCCATGAGATTAATGGGAAAGAAATTCATTCTAGTTGGATAATTTCGATAGCATTTATTATTGGTGCTGTTTTTTCAGCAACAGCAGGTTATATTGGGATGCGCGTTGCAACTAAGGCAAACGTTCGTACTACTCAAGCTGCTAGAACTAGTCTTAAACAAGCGCTTAAAGTTTCTTTCACAGGTGGAACTGTAATGGGATTAGGTGTTGCTGGTTTAGCTGTTCTTGGATTAGGAGGCCTTTTTATTGCTTTCCTTTCAATATTTGCTGATTTAGGTGTTCATACAGTTACAACTTCTATTGAAGTTTTAACTGGTTTCTCATTAGGAGCTGAATCAATTGCATTGTTTGCTCGTGTTGGTGGAGGCATTTATACCAAAGCTGCAGATGTTGGAGCTGACTTGGTTGGTAAGGTAGAAGCTGGTATTCCAGAAGATGATGTTCGCAACCCAGCAACTATTGCCGACAACGTTGGTGACAATGTTGGAGACGTTGCAGGTATGGGCGCCGATTTATTTGGTTCTTATGTAGCAACAATCCTCGCTACTATGGTATTGGGGCAGGAAATTTCGGTAGAAGATAATTTTGGAGGAATGTCCCCAATTTTATTACCAATGGTTATTTGTGGATTAGGTATTCTTTTTTCAATCATCGGAACATGGTTTGTGACAATTAAAGATGAAAATTCTAACGTTCAAAACGCCCTAAACCTTGGAAATTGGTCATCTATTATTATTACTGGTGTTGCCTCTTTCTTTGTAGTAATGTGGATGCTTCCAGAAACAATGGTTTTGCGTGGATATGAATTTTCAAGTATTAACGTGTTTTATGCAATTTTAGTAGGACTTGTTGTTGGAGCAATCATGAGTATTGTGACTGAGTACTACACTGCAATGGGCAAAGCACCTGTTAATTCAATTATTCAACAATCGTCTACTGGACACGCAACTAACATTATTGCAGGTTTATCTGTTGGTATGAAATCTACTGTAATTCCTATTTTGGTTTTAGCAGGAGGAATTATGGCTTCTTATTATTTTGCTGGATTATACGGTGTTGCAATCGCTGCTGCTGGTATGATGGCAACAACTGCAATGCAATTAGCAATTGATGCTTTTGGTCCAATTGCAGATAACGCAGGTGGTATTGCTGAAATGAGTCAATTGCCACCAGAAGTTCGTGAGCGTACCGATAATCTTGATGCTGTTGGTAACACAACTGCTGCTACAGGTAAAGGTTTTGCTATTGCTTCAGCTGCATTAACATCTTTAGCATTATTTGCCGCTTTTGTAGGAATTGCTGGAATCTCAGCTATTGATATTTACAAGGCACCTGTTTTAGCAGGGCTATTTGTTGGAGGTATGATTCCTTTTATTTTCTCAGCACTTTGTATTCAGGCTGTTGGTAAAGCCGCTATGGATATGGTTCAGGAAGTCCGTCGTCAGTTCCGTGAGATTCCTGGAATTATGGAATACAAGGCAAAGCCTGAATATGAAAAGTGTGTTGCTATTTCTACTAAAGCTTCGATTCGTGAAATGATGCTTCCTGGTGCTATTGCTATTATTACTCCTGTAGTGGTTGGATTTATTTTTGGCCCTGAAGTTCTTGGCGGCTTATTAGCTGGTGTTACTGTTTCAGGTGTATTGATGGGGATTTTTCAATCAAATGCCGGCGGTGCATGGGATAATGCAAAAAAATCTTTTGAAAAAGGTGTTATGATTAATGGCGAAATGTTCTACAAAAAATCTGAACCGCATAAAGCTTCTGTAACAGGAGATACTGTTGGAGATCCATTTAAAGATACATCAGGTCCTTCAATGAATATCCTGATTAAATTAATGAGTATTGTTTCTCTTGTTATTGCTCCTTACATAGCAGTGGTTGCTACAGAGTCAACTTCTCTAAAGGACGATTGCTGCGCTAAACCGGCGGTATCGCAGCAAAACTATACCGGTATTTGCGCTGAAACTGGAAAAGCTTGTACTTGGGATGCAGCTACAAAGCAATGTGTTGATATTGATGGGCATGTTTGCAGTTCTCAGCTCAACGAAGAAGGGGTTTCAGATTGTTGCACTAAAGGAAGCAAGAAAGAAATGACTTCAGTTTCTGAGTCAACTGAAGAGGCACTTAGTCTTGTTGAACAAGAGTAATATTACATATCTAATTAGAAACGCTCAAAGCTATGCTTTGGGCGTTTTTTATTGACCTTTGTTGAAATTTTATCGTTAATGCACGTTGTTAAATGCTCTTAAAACGTGTACGTTTGAAGAATTATAATTAATACTTATGAAATTACTACAAGACAAAGTTGCTATTATAACTGGAGCCACAAGAGGTATTGGGCGAGGAATAGCGCTTAAATTCGCTGAACATGGCGCTAGTGTTGCTTTTACTTACATGTCTAGCTCAGCTAAAGCTCTAGAACTAGAAACTGAATTAAAATCAATGGGAGTAAATGCAAAGGGATACCATTCTGATGCAGCAGATTATGCCTCAGCGGAAGCTCTTGTAAATATTGTTCTAGCCGATTTCGGGACTCTTCATATTGTCGTAAATAATGCAGGAATTACTAAAGATGGTTTATTAATGCGTATGTCAGAAGAGCAATTTGATTCTGTAATTCATACGAATCTAAAATCAGTCTTTAATTTAACAAAGGCTGCGATAAAGCCAATGCTTAAAAATAGATATGGTTCGTTTATTAATATGAGTTCTGTAGTTGGAGGTAGTGGAAATGCTGGTCAAGCAAATTATGCCGCCTCTAAAGCTGGAATTGAAGGTTTTACTAAATCTGTAGCTCAAGAGCTTGGTTCAAGAAATATTCGCAGTAATGCTATTGCTCCAGGGTTCATAGAAACTGAAATGACAGCTGAACTTGGTGACGGTGTTAAATCAAAATGGATTGAAGGAATTCCTATGAAAAGAGGAGGGACGCCCGAAGATGTTGCTAATGCTGTAGTTTTTCTAGCTTCAGAAATGTCTGCTTACATTAATGGTCAAGTTTTGAACGTTTGCGGTGGCATGAGTACATGATACATTTGAAAGAAAATTTGTGAATATAGAACTCGTTTACAATTATCCTATTTGGTTTGTTCCACTTTGTTTGTTAGCTGGATTAGCTTATGCATTTATTCTCTATGGTAAAAAGCATAGAATTCCAGATGCTTCAAAATGGTTTATTCGTTTACTATTTACCTTGAGGGCAAGTGGAGTTAGTATTTTGTGCTTTTTACTTTTTGCTCCTTTGTTAAAATTAGATTCCAGAGAGTTAGAAAAACCTGTCATCCTTTTTCTTCAAGATAATTCTGAATCAATTAAATCTACCAAAGATTCTGCATTCTATTTAAGTGAATATCCCACGTTAGTGGAACAACTTTCTGAATCATTTAATGAAGAATTCGATTTTAAGAAGTTTTCTTTTGATACAGAATTGCAAGATTCTTTTTCTCTTAATTATTCAGGAAAAGAAACAGATATTTCAGCTGCATTTACACAGATTAATAACTTATTCGAGAACCAAAACGTTGGTGCAGTAATCGTTGCAAGTGATGGAATTTACAATAAAGGTCAGAATCCACTTTACCTTTCACGATCGTTAAATGCTCCTGTTTATTCTGTTGCTCTTGGAGATACAACAGTTCAACGCGATTTATTAATTAAGCAAGTTCTGCAAAATCAGCTGGCATATCTTAATAATACATTTCCTTTAAATGTAATTGTTCAAGCACAGAAATTAAGTGGAAAAAGTTCTAAAATCACGGTAACCCGGGGTAATGAAATCATTTCAGAACAGCTATTTAATATTGATCAGTCTTCATATTTGAATACTTTCTCATTTCAAATAAAGGCAGATAAAACGGGTATTCAGAAATACCGCATAAGTCTAGGTCCGGTTGAAGGTGAATTTTCTACTATTAACAATTACAAAGATGTTTTTATAGAAGTAATTGATAGCCGTCAGAAAGTGCTTTTAATAGCATCAAATCCTCATCCTGATGTTGCCGCAATAAGACAAAGTTTAGAAGCGAATCAAAATTATGAAGTTGTAGTATCAAGCCCAGAGAAATTTAACAGTACCCTTAAGGGATTCAGTTTGGTGATATTTCATCAAATACCTTCAATTACTAGCACGGGTGCTAATGTTCATCAAGAAGCCCTTAAAGAAGCAATTCCAATATGGTTCATTGTAGGAGCTTCAACATTGCCAGGTGCATTAAATGCACAGCAAAACTTACTCGACTTAAATGGAGGCAGAGGAGGTACGAATGATGTTTATGCTAATCTCAACAAATCATTCGCTTTATTTACTTTGTCAGATGAACTTAAATCAGCCATTTCTCAATTTGGACCGCTTCAAGTTCCATATGGTAATTATGTTGCAAATACATCTGCTATTTCCTTGTTTAGTCAAAGAATAGGTGCAGTTGTAACAGAATACCCTTTATTTCTGTTTTCTGCTGACCTTGAAAATAAATCTGCAATACTTGCTGGCGAGGGCTTATGGCGATGGAGAATGCAAGACTTTGCTGAAAATGGAGACCATGAACTTTTTGATGAACTTATTTCTAAAACTGTTCAATTCCTTAGTGTTCGAAGTGAAAGGAAGAATCTCAGAGTAATTGCAAAGAATTCATATAATGATAATGAGAGAATTCGTTTTGATGCAGAAGTGTATAATTCATCCTATGAACTAATTAATTCTCCTGATGTTAATATTGAAATACTTGGAGAAGATGGAACTGCCTATCCTTATTCATTTTCAAGGACTTCTAGCGCGTATTCTTTAGATCTCGGTCTTTTTCGGGCCGGTTCCTATTCTTATAATGCTAAAACCAAAGTAGGAGAAAAAGAATTTTCAAGCTCAGGTAAGTTTGTTGTAAAACCAATTACAGCTGAAAAAAGTTCGGGTCGCGCTGATCATACATTGCTCAACACCCTTGCTAAAAGGAGCGGTGGCGAAATGGTAAACCCTAAAGATATTTTAAAATTGAAGGAGCTTATAACAGTTAGAGGCGATGTGAAGCCAGTTTCTCATATTGAAAGCAAACTAATTGAATTAGTTAAGTTTCCGTGGATTTTCGGGCTTATCCTAATTCTTCTTTCCTTAGAATGGTTTCTCAGAAAAAGAAGTGGCTCTTACTAATATCTGCTAAAAAACTTTTTAAGAGTTATTTCCACTGGATTAGATACAATTCTCATTTTTTTTCCATTCTCTAGATAGGTTAATTCTGACTTCATATTGAACGAACCTGCCTTCTGATTTTTAGGAAAATCAATAAGCACACTCACTTTAATAGTATCGCTTTTGGGAAATTCAAGCCATATTACTTTGACTTCATTACCAGTTTGCTTAATTGAAAATGGTTCTCCGGGATAACTCTCAACAAGCCAATCATCGGGCAAAATGATACTCAATTTTGCAGGTCCTGATATTTTATTTTGATTTACAATAAAGGAATTTAATACTGTTGATGAACCTACTCTTGCTTGAGAACCTGCTTCCAAAATAATTTTGTTTTGAGCATCCGCTGTTAAAGCGAACATTATAATGGCAATTGAAGCAAATAATCTATTGATTCCTAAATGCATATTCTATAGCTCTTCTTATTAGGTCTTCGTTTATTTTTCCATTGCCTTGATCTAATAGGCTTTCTACGGCATCCTCTAATTCTGAAATGCTTAAGAAATTATCTTTATTCTTATCTAGTATCTTAAATTCTTTAGGCAATATTTCTGACCTATTCATCCTTAATTTTTGCCAATCAGGATGTTGCTCTAATAATTTATTCCAAGTGATATAGCTTTCGGTGCTAATGTATTTTTTTACAGGATATGGCCTAGAGTTTCTGTTAACCTTTCTTAAAGTACCAACAAAATAGGCAAGAGAATCATTATTGTATTGTAAATACTCTTCATCAGTCCAAGAGATTCCATTAGGATGAACTCTTGAATTCAATGGAGAATTCGGCTCAGCATCAAGAAAATCGATTATTCCATCATTATCAGAATCTATCGGGCAACCAAATTCATTTACAGTTGCACCTGAAGGCGTTCCATAGCATTGATCAATTAAATCGATAACACCGTCACTATCTTCATCTTCGGTTTCAATCTTATTGAAATCAACATTTGAATAGTCAACCGAATTAACTGTAGCTTCAATTTTTGTAGAACTATTCTTTTTTCCTCCTTTTCGAAATAAATAATTAAATCCTATTTCGATGCCTGAAAGCTTGTCCCAACCTGAGTTTTCTATATTTCCATCAAAATTGTCTCCTTGCAAAAAATTATAGGTATACGAAATATTCAATCTGAAATTAGGGCCTAATGGGCTTGACATACCTAAAGTAAGAGGTACATAAAATACTCTATCCTTATTAACTAAAGTAGTTTCAAATTGATAGTCTCTCTCAATTATTGAAGAATTTTTATAATTTAGAGGAGATTCCTCCATATTTCTGATAGACCCATCGCTCCAATAGAAATAGCTATTCCCATATGAATCAATTAAATCTTGGGAAACAGCGAATGAAAATGTTCCGAAACCAATTCCTAAGTAAGGAGAAATAACATTCGGGTTTTGAAAAATTCTGTAAGTAGCTCTAAGTCAGCGCCAGTAAATTTGTTTTTTGAAATTATCACTAGCGTTAGTATTTCTATTTTGCCATGTTATACTTCCTTGTTTTATGGGAGCGGAAAGTTTCCACGAGCCATATTCAACAAATGGCTCAATTCCAAGAAAAAAGTTGCTGCCATTAAATCCAGTATTCCCATATTCTCCTTTAAATGATGAGAAGCCGGGATTCAATCCGAGCCCAAATCTAAAGGCATTTGTAAAAACGGGCTTGTTGTTTTCCTGAGCTGATAGCTTGCCATTGAAAACAAGCAGAATCAATATTAGAGCAAAAGCATATGTTAGGTGTCTCCACATTATTGCCGTAAAATTGCATAAATTTCTTTCATAATGTTTTCATGAATGTGAAAATAAAAACACCAAGTATTATATTAGTTGATTGCTTTGACTCATTTACATACAATTTGGTGCACCGAATTGAACATGTAAGTGGCATAAGACCTCATGTTGTTCGAGTTGATGAATGTAGTTTCGAAATGATTTCTGATTATGATGGGGTTGTTTTTTCTCCAGGACCTGGGCTTCCTGAAGAAACGTTTGATTTGCTAGATTTGGTGAAGTTCGCTTGCGACAATAAAATTGTTCTTGGAGTTTGTTTAGGTTATCAAGCAATAGCTCAATGTTATGGTGCTAAACTATATAGACAAGATCAAGTTTTTCATGGGGTTTCAAGAAAAGCAGTTGTTAAAGAAAAGCTGCCTATGTTTGATAGGTTTGATGAGTTTTTTGATGCTGGAAGCTACCATTCATGGGCTTTAGATAAAGAATTTATTCCTGAAAGTTTAGTTGTTACTTCAAGAGATGATTTAGATGAAATTCTTTCTTTTAGGCACTTTGACAAACCAGTTTGGGGAGTTCAATTTCATCCAGAATCAGTGCTTAGTCCACAGGGAGATTTATTGCTGAGAAACTGGATAAGATTATTAAATGCTAAAGCATGTTAACAGCAATCAACAAATTGATGTTTGTAAAACATTGCTTTTTAGTTGATTCTTTATAGGTAATATTCATTATATAAGGCTATTTTCGTTCATCAAAATTTAAAAAACTCATGTTTGAAAGGATAATTATATATTATTCAAAATGCTTGATTTGCGCATTCTTATGGGCTTTCCCTCTTTTATCTGATGCTCAAATAGGAAATGTTGAGTTTCGAGAAAAGAATTTCGAAGGCAGAGAAGCCGAGTTTAAAAAAGCATTTGATCATTACAAGAAGGGTGATTATTTCTTTTTACGTGGCCCAGTTTACTTTCCTCAAGCTTTAGAGAACTATTTAGTCGCACAAACATTCAATCCTGATAATGCTGATTTAAACTTTCAAATAGGTTTATGTTATTTGAATCTACAGGTAGATAGACTTAAATCTCTTCCTTATTTGCAGAGAGCTCAAAGGTTAAATCCTGATTTAGGAAATCAATTCCTATTATCATTAGGTAAAGCCTACCATTACAATATGGATTTTGATCAAGCGATAAGAGTTTACAATGAATTTATTGAGACATCTGGAGAATCTGCAGATACTTTAAAAATAGCTCAAGCGAAAAAATATATCCTTGAATGTGAGTCAGGTAAAGAGTTAGTCAAGAAGCCAGTAAGAGTTCGCATTGACAATCTTGGTCCAGGAGTTAATTCTGAATTTGCTGATTATGCACCTGTAATAAATTTTGATGAATCTAAATTGATTTTCACATCTAGAAGGATTGGCACTACTGGTGGTATGGTCGATCCTATAGATTCAACTTTTTTCGAAGATATTTATATAACCTTCAACATTGATAATGAGTGGCTGCCAGCCAAAAATATAGGAAATCCTATTAATGAAGACGAGCACGATGCATCTATAAATCTTTCTGGCGATGGTAAAAAGTTATTAATCTATCGCACCAAAAATGGTGGAGATATATACCAATCAGAATTAAATGGAATTGAGTGGTCAGAACCTGAGGCCATCAAAGAAATTAATACCCGTGATTACGAGAATCATGCTACTTATTCTGCTGATGGAAAGAACTTATTTTTCATTTCGAATCGTGAGGATGAAGGCAGTCATGGTGGAAAGGACATCTATATTGCAGACATAAGCGAGGATGGGAAGTTTTCAAATGTTAGAAATGCAGGTTCCGCAGTTAATACAGACTACGATGAAGACGGTGTGTTTTTTCATCCTGATGGTAAAACCATGTATTTCTCTTCAATGGGCTTCAACTCTATGGGTGGGTTCGATATTTTTAAGACCGAATGGGATGGTAGTTCATTCTCTGAGCCAGAGAATCTTGGTTATCCAATTAATTCGCCTGAAGACGATGTATTCTTTGTTTTAACATCTGATGGAAGAAGAGCCTATTTTGCATCTTACCGTGAAGAAGGTTATGGTGATAAAGATATTTATGTAATGCATTTTCTAGATGATATGGAGCTATTGAGCTCTCTCCAGTTTAAAATTAGTGATTCTACAAATGTCAATAAGCTAGCAGCAAATATTGTAATTAAGGATGTTGCAACAGGCGAAATTGTTGTTAATCGGAATACAGAAGCAGGAGAGACAATAGCAAATCTTCCCGCAGGAAAGACGTATGAAATAACAGTTAGTTCTGATAAATATCTTCCCTATACAGAAGTTCTGGAAATACCATACGATGCAGGAAGTCAGGTTGTAATGAGAAAAATAGAATTGGGGATAAATCCTCAAGTCTTAGTTACTGGTGCATTTGCAGACCTTGAAGGCGGTTACGGGTCTATGGATGGATACCGTAGTTTCTGGATTCTCAAACAGGAGAGGTAGTTAAGGGTAGTATTACCGATAAATCAGGTCAATACTGTATTATGCTTCCTCCTGGAAGGATTACTTAATTAATGTAAAATCTAATGGCTACGCATTAGGTATCGATACCCTTAAAATGGAAGGAATAAAGAAAGGGGCCGAGTTGCAAAAGAATTTCAGCCTTACGCGGCTTGATAGGTCTCGAATGTCTGTGCTTAAGGGTAGAATATATGATGCTGTTTCTGGCAAAGATTTAAAAGCAAATATTGAGATTACTGAATATGGCGGACAACCAGTCATTGTTTATCAAAAAGAAGGTAATTACGATTGTGTAGTTTTTAATGGTGCTTTGCATACCATGGTTGTAAATATGGAAGGGTATATGACATATACTTCACAAATTCATATTCCTAACGAACCAACCAAGTTTGAAATAACGGAGGATGTTGCTCTAATTAAGGCTGAAAAAGGAGCCAAAATGGTTCTGAATAATATTTTCTTTGATTTTGATAAAGCAACCTTGCGTCCCTCCTCATTCCGCTCACTCAACACTCTATTGAGTATGATGAAACGTTATCCAGAAATGTCCATAGAAATTTCTGGACATACTGATAATGTTGGTAATATGGATTATAATCAAAAGTTGTCAGATAACAGAGCCAACGTTGTTAAAGACTATTTGGTTCGAAATGGTATTAGCATGAAGCGAATAGGTGCTTATGGAAGAGCTTTCCGTCAGCCTATTGCCAGCAATGATACTAATGAAGGGCGTCAATTAAACAGAAGGACAGAAATCAAGATTTTAAGAATGAAATAAGCCGAAAGTAATCCCTATTTTTGCTGCCTTTCAAATAATTATGACTAAAATAGAAGACGAAATCGGCAAGAGAAGAACTTTTGCTATTATTTCTCACCCCGATGCAGGTAAAACCACTTTAACTGAAAAACTGTTGCTTTTCGGAGGTGCTATTCAAACTGCCGGAGCCGTAAAGTCTAATAAAATTAAAAATACAGCTGCATCAGATTTCATGGAAATCGAGAAACAAAGAGGTATTTCAGTTGCAACTTCTGTGATGAATTTCAAGTACAAGGATGTACTTATAAATCTATTGGATACCCCAGGTCACAAAGACTTCGCTGAAGATACTTATCGCACATTAACTGCAGTTGATAGTGTTATTTTAGTTATTGACTGTGTGAAAGGTGTCGAGGAACAAACTGAGAAACTTATGGAGGTTTGTAGGATGCGAGATACTCCTGTTATTGTTTTCATCAATAAAATGGATAGGGAAGGGCAGAACCCATTTGATCTTCTTGATGAATTAGAAGAAAAGCTTAACATCAAAGTACGTCCTCTTAGCTGGCCAATTAGTATAGGAGCTACTTTTAAAGGAGTTTATAATCTGTATGACAAATCACTTGATTTGTTTAATCCAAACAAAACGAAAATTGAGGCTGATAAACTTTCTATCAAAGATCTTAATGATGCAAGCCTGGATAAAAAGGTAGGAGAAGCTAATGCCAATCAGCTTCGTGAAGATGTTGAATTAATTGAAGGAGTCTATGGAGAGTTTGATAATGAAGCTTATAGAGCTGGTCAAATAGCCCCCGTATTTTTTGGTTCTGCTGTCAATAACTTTGGAGTGCAAGAATTACTTGATACGTTCATCAGATTAGCGCCTTCTCCTAAACCTAGAAAAGCTGATAAAAGAATTATAGAGCCAAGCGAGGCAAAGTTTAGTGGATTTGTTTTTAAAATCCACGCCAATATTGATCCTCGTCACCGTGACAGGATTGCATTTTTACGTGTTTGTTCGGGCAAGTTTGAAAGAAACAAGTTCTTTCATCATGTTAGGTTGAATAAAGATTTCAGATACAGTTCTCCTGCAACATTTATGGCGCAGGAAAAGAATATAATCGAGGAAGCTTTTCCTGGAGATGTAATTGGCTTGTATGATACTGGGAATTTCAAAATCGGCGACACGCTTACAGAAGGTGAGGAGTTTATGTTTAAAGGAATTCCAAGCTTTTCTCCTGAGATTTTTAAAGAAGTAATAAATGCCGACCCAATGAAGTCTAAGCAATTAGATAAAGGGGTTCAGCAACTAACTGAGGAAGGTGTTGCTCAACTTTTCACGCAGCAGCAAGGTAGTCGAAAAATTATAGGCACTGTTGGTGAACTTCAATTTGAAGTTATTCAACACAGATTAAAACATGAGTACGGCGCTTCTGCTTCTTTTCAGCATTTAAATGTCTATAAAGCCTGTTGGATAACTTATGATGATCAAGCTGAATTTGATGCTTTTGCTAAATACAGGGAACATCAATTAGCAAAAGATAAAGAAGGTAATTTTGTTTTTCTTGCAGATAGTGAATGGATGCTTAATACAATGATTCAAGATTTTCCTAAATTAAAATTTCATTTTAATTCGGAATTTAAAACAGCCTAATACTAGCTAATTAAATTTATGGATTTT
>JAGYKL010000039.1 GCA_018401705.1 Bacteroidia bacterium
TCTTTGGTAATCAAGGGGTTCCGTTTTTGTTTGAACACGATTTGAACACGATTCTGTGAAAACAGAGAAAATAATGAAACTATTTAGTGAAACCCAAACCGACAAAAACGACCTCAACAATGAATATATCATCTGTTATTCAATTACTTATGAATTCACATGTGAAAGCAGAGAAAACTATATTCGAATCTTGCCATCCCGACGAAAAACCCCACTCACAAGAGTGGGGTTTTTTCATTTAATCCAATTCCTAAAACAGGTTGTCATCCAGACCCTATTCCAAAAAATACAAGCTCCATTATTCACTTTTGGAAAAAGTTGATAAAAGATCAAAATCAAAAAGTATTATTAAGTTAATTAAAGCTTATCCATTAAATATAGTAAAATGCTGAGCTTGTTTAATAACTTGCGGCATACACAAACAGTTTATAAGCTGAATTCAATTGACTATAGAATTATGCAAACCAGTAAATATGCTGCTAACAGAAAAGAGGCGTTTAATCTAGCAAAACTTTTCTTTTTTTTACTCATCGGTATAAACTCTAAAGCTGAGAATTTCGAAAAGGATTCATTAGAAATCGTTAATAAATTTCAGGCTTGCATCGGGAAACCAGCTCAAATTGACTCACTTAGGCGCAACATCTTAATTTCATTCAAGGGTCAGAAAGATTTTGAGGCTCTAAAAGACGTGTACTGGTTCAATTTATCAAAATCATTATTCTACACTGGATTATTAGATGAAGCCGAATCAGTAATTGATTCAGGATTAACCAAATACAATTTAGACAACCCTGAGTATGGAGTATCCAAGTTTTACAATGTTAAAGCTTCAATTCTTTCGTATAAAAAAGATAATGAGAATGCAATACTATATTTTCAGAAAGCACTAAAAATACTTGAAGACAATAATGACATTCATACTGCTGCTTTAATTAAAAACAATATTGCTAATGTATTCTTCACACTATCGAACTATGAAAATGCATACAAATACAGCAATGAGGCATATAGGCAATTAAAAAAAGAGAACGACACAATAAACTTACCAGGAGTTGAGGGGATTACAGCAATTACAGCATTTAAATTAGGAAAAACTGAAGAAGGAAAAAACCATGCTTTGTCAAGCATTGCTCTTGCTGAGAAATACAAAAACCCTATCGGGTTGATAGTTGGGAACCACAGTATGGGGGAATATTACTCATCAATACAAAACTATAGTAAGGCTCAAGAAGCGTTTAATAAATCGCTAGAATTAAGTAACCTGTATAGGCAAAGTCATTTTGTAATGCTAAATAAAATTGGATTACAATCTGCTTACTTAAAACTAATTGAGTATGACAAATCAATTAGTTATGGTTTACAAGCCAAGGAAGAATCGGAGAAGCTACAAAATGAAAATACCTTATATGCTATTTATAAGAATTTAGGTTACGCTTATGCAGGAAAATCTGACTTCAAAAATGCTTATAAGAATATGCAATTAGCTCATGAGTCATATATAGGTTTCGCTGGAAAAGAGAATCAAAAGGTTATAAATGAAATATTAATTAAATACGATACAGAGAAAAAAGAAAAAGAATTAATCGTTTCAAAGAATGAAATTATTGAAAATGAAAATAAGATATTCAGAAGAAATCAATGGATATTATTGTTATCATTGACATTAATCATATTGATATTTATCTACCTGTTTTACAGGCGCATACAAGAACAAAAGCTAAATCAAATCCAACAAGAAGAGAAGGCAAAACAATTGCAAGTATCTATTGAAGCAGAAGAAAGAGAAAGAGAAAGAATTTCAAACGAACTTCATGATGGTTTAGCATCTTCTATAACTGCTGTAAAAATAAAACTAGAGAATATTAATCATCAAAATGAGGTCCCTGAATTAAATCCTCTAATAAATCAGCTAGCTAACATTCATGATGAAACCAGAAGAGTTTCGCATAATCTAATGCCGATTAATTTAAATGAGACAAATTGGGTAGAGCGGATTAAAACATATTGTTTTGAAAACTCCGACAATAAACTGCGAATTCATTTCTCAGATAATTTAACCAGTCAAATACCCCTAAAGCCTCAAATATCTGTAATTATCTATCGAATTATTCAGGAACTAATACATAATGTTCGGAAACATTCTCAATCTCCTATCTGTTTTGTTCAAATAGTCCAAACAGTATCAGGAATTTCTATTTCGGTTGAAGACGAAGGAATTGGGTTTAATCCAGAAACTGCAATAGGTCAAGGCTTAGAAAGTATTAAAAACAGAATGAAATTAATAAATGGTAATCTGGAAATTGAAAGTGATATCAATAAAGGAAGTTTAATTACAATAGAAATAAATCTGATTTAATGAAAATAATAATTGCAGATGATCATCATTTAATCGTAGAAGGTTTAAAAGCGGCTGTTCAGAAATCTTTTCCAGTTTTTGATATCAATACTTCAATGAATAAGCAGGAATTATTTGAAACTCTCGAAAGTCAAACAACAGACATTCTTATTCAGGATATTAAATTTGGAGATAGCAATGCGAAAGATTTCCTAGATGAAATTAAGACTAAATTCCCTAAGTTAAAAATCATATTACTTTCAAGTGTTTCGGATAGTGTTTCTATCAAGCAATTAAGTAAAAAGGTCGATTCTTATATCCTTAAATCAGAATCTCTTGATGAAATAAATACTGCAATTGATTCGATTATAAACGGCAAAAAGTACTTTAGTAAAGAATCAACCAAGCGATTGAATGAATTTCAGGAAGATAATGAAATCGTGCTAAGCAGACGTGAGAAAGAAGTTCTGGCAGTTATTATGCAAGAAAAGTCAATCAAGGAAATAGCTGAGATACTATTCATTTCTGAAAAAACTGTTGAAATGCATAGAAGCAACCTCTTCGTCAAGCTGGATGTAAAAAATCTAACAGGCTTAATTAAAAAGGCTATTGCTCTAAATCTTGTTGATGAGTAAGCAATTGCTTAGCTATCTTAGATAAAAATAATTTGTAGGGAATTCCCTATAAGCCATGTAAAGCATCGGCTTCACCTTTGTGCTATAAATAATTCAAACACATTATAGCCATGAAAAATAACGTTCTCTTACTACTATCGCTTGCTTTGTTTACAGTAGCGAGTTGCAAAAAAGAAGGTTGTACAGACCCAAACGCAATTAATTATGATGCGGATGCCAAAAAAGATGATGGCACATGTACATACTTGACCGCAAGTCCAACTTTAATAGACTGCGATGCATATAATACTAGTGGTGCTCAATACACACTTGTTGACCTAGGATTACCTGTTGATTACACTATTGATTGTCAAATAGTTGTAAGAGGTGATTTAACAATTAATCCAGGAGTTACTATTCAGTTTACTTCCGACGCAGGTATTGAAGTTGTGGAAACTGGCTCAATAGCAGCAAATGGTGGAAATGAAAAATCAATTGTATTTACTGGAGTGGATAAGGTAGCCGGATCTTGGGCTGGCATTTTTGTTGAATCTGATGACGTGAAGAATAAAATGCAAAATTGCATTGTTGAATTTGCAGGTGGAGATGCTTTTAACAGCAATGATGATAGAGGTGCTTTTATTTTATATGCCGATTCAAGAATGGAAATAAGCAATTGCACAATTAAAGATTCTGAAACTTATGGAATAAATGCAAATTACAACGGAGGCGAATTCACTTTCACCAATAACACAATTACTCGCTGTTCCAAGCCAATGTTTGTTGAAGCTGAATATTGCGGAAGCATTTCAGGAGGCACATTTACAGAAAATGCTGCTAATGTTATTTATGTGGATACCTATGCAGGCTCAGGGTATGTTGAAAATGCTCAGACATGGACAGATTTAAATATCCCTTACAGAGTTAAAACAGGCGGTCAAATTCAGGTTAGAGAGGTAACATTAACAATTGCTGCTGGTGTTGAAATAGAGTTTGAAACAAATACTGGTATAATAGTAAATGATAACAGTGCCTTAAAAGCTTTAGGAACCGCCACCAACAGAATCCTTTTCACTGGAGTGGATAAATTACCTGGAGCATGGGGAGGAATTGACTTTCATTTTACTCAATCACCGGTAAATGAAATAGGCTTTGCAACAATAGAGTACGGAGCAAACGCTGAAATAAGAGGATCGATCTACATGTGGGCAAATCCTGTATTGAGTGTTCATGATGTTACTTTTAGAGATTTGACTTCATGTGCATTTTATGATGCCCCAAAAACTAGTGCCAATCCTACGCAAAACCCTAACCTTTCAATAAGCAACTGCGAGTATATTGAGGTTGATAACCAAGCCAGTTATGTAACTGACGCTTTAAATACATCATATTGTTTCGGTGGATAGAATAATCCTCTGTGGTGGTTGCAAAAGGTCATTTCCTTCGGGATTTGGCCTTTTTTCATTTACTTATGAGAAGCAAAAGACAAAATATTCAATTCTTTAAAGCTATTACCTCTAGTCGTTTGTATATGTTTCAGGTAAAGGTGCATTCATTGGCCATTGGCTAATAATATCCCTTTTATCTAAAGTAGGAGGAAAAATTCCTGAATCTAGTTTCTGCTTAACAAGCAAACCTATTCTGCTTGCAGTCAATGAATCAGGCATTCCTGATGAGCCCTGAAAACATGGAATAGTAGTTTGATGAATTAGAGTTTTGTTATTTTCCCAAATATCATAACCCCAGAATCCATTTGAAAGCCTCACTACACTTAACTGTCTTATATCTTCGTTACTTGATGGGATAGATTTATCTGAAAGAGGAATTGGGTTCTTGTGTTCCTGACATGCATGAAGCAGAAAAAGCGCAAACAATATTCTTATTTTCATCGAATAAATTTTGCTGAAAGCATCTTATTCTGATCATCTATTAATTGAAGTAAATACACTCCAGAACTTGCGTTAAATTGAATCTCAGAATTATTCCTTTCCATTGATGTTTCGTGAATGAGCTGACCATTTATTGCAAAGATTCTTACTTGGTATTCTGTTGATTGACCTGCATCAAAAAGAACTTTAATATTATTACCAGTAGTTTGTATCACTTTCAAATAAGCATTTGGCTCAGCGTTTAAGCTAGTTGAACCAGGCGTAAATTCCCAGATTTGCGATGAAGGAATATTCCCACCGGAGGTGGTTCTTTCACCAAAAGTCAAATATGCTTTTCCATTGTATCCAATCATGCTAGCATTTGCAATTCTATCATCCGGCTTTGTGCTAACAAGTTCCCATTGGTCTAAGGTCTCATTGTATTTGTAAATTGATTTTCCTCCACCGCCTGAGCCCCCGACATTATAAACGTAACCTACATTATCAATTGAAAATCCGCTGGATTGATCGCTCGTTGGTGAGATTGAAGCAATTTCTTCCCACGAATCACTAACAGGATCATACCTATAAAAATCTGATTCTACTCCACTAAAAACGTCTGCTCCCATGCCTAAATATCCCTTTCCATTGACTGAAAATGCAACCTGTGCCCTTCTATCATCTCCCGGAAATGCAGCAACCTCAGACCAAGAGTCGTTAGTTATATCATAAGCAAACGTCTTGTTTGTTCCGTTTTCAGGGCCTATATAAAAATGGTCATTAATAACAAAACCATGCGAGAAAGCAAAAGATGCCGGGCAACTTGCTTTTTGTTCCCAGGTATTGCTTTCTGGAATATATTCCCAAACATCGTTTGTAAACTGAATGAAAGGGCTGCCAAATGCCATAAAACCTCTGTTATCATATGAAAAACTAGTGGTTCCTTCCCTATTCCCTCCCGGGAAATTAGCTACTTGAGCCCATGCGTCAGTTGCTGGGTCATATTGCCACATGTCTGAAGTTGGACTCAGGCTTGAGAACTCGGGTCTGCCAGTGCCGGTATATATTTTATCCTCACAAACAAATGAAGTTGCCCAGAATCTTCCGCTACCGGGACAATCAGTTTTCTGAACCCAGGTCTGAGCAGATAATGAACAAGAAAATAATGTGGCAAGTGTAAATAGAAGCTTCATATGGATTTTTTTTCAAACTTCCCGCTTTTAACAAGGCAATTCAATAACTAAATATAGTTAGGCAACATTGCAATCAAAATGATGTCAATACGTTGGATATGCAGTGCTAATCTGAATTAAACAGTACTTTGCATGTAAGATTTCAAATCAAATTTGAGTAACATAGCCCTATCAAAAGGAGTAATAGTTTACAAACAAAAACTAAGTAACGAGGTGTTGAAAATTGCTTTAGAATCGATTCATAACACTAAGTGAAACAAACGAACTTTAAGACCAAAATAACATGCGTAAACTTATTTTTCTACTGGCAATTACTTTCGCATTCAGCGCAGCTGGAAATGCAACCGAAAGCGTAGTTAGAATAGCACAAACATTTTCCCAGCAAAAAGCTTATGCTGGCGGATACTTCTTTGTTAAAATAAGTATTGAACGAAGAAGTTTGGATAGCTTTTTCTTAATAGAACAGGAACTTCCAAAAGGTTGCGAAGCAATTGGGGTTGAAAGTCAAGGTGCTATTTTTTCATTTAAAGACGGAAAAGTTAAATACAGCTGGTTGCGTTTGCCTGCAGAAGAAGAAATTCAGGTCATGTACAAAATCATCCTTCCTTTTGAAATGAGAGGAAAGCAGGAATTGGCAGGAAAATATTACTACATTGAAGATGAGGAGAAGAAAATTTTTGATCTGCCGTCAAATTCAATAGAGGTAATCGAATACATTGCTCCGAGTGATTCAATTGCAGAAAAAACACTATTAGGTGTAGTTAATCTTGATGAAACTAAACCAGAATATGTAGATCAGCAAAAAGTTGATTTGGAATATAAAGTTCAGATTTTAAGCTCTACTCAAAAGCTAGACAAAGACTCTATTCGCAAAGAATATGGCATGAAAGAGAAACTTCATGAAGAGAATTTCAATGGATTATACAAATACACGGTAGGTTCATTTACCACTTATGAGCAAGCCAGAGATTTTAAAAATAAACTTGATTACTCTAGGTATATTCCTTTCGTAATTGCCTATAATCGAGGTGTTAGAATAACAGTTGGAGAGGCAATGAATATGGCTTCCAAAAAACGAACGGTTACAAAATAAGACCTTAAATATTTTAAAGTCTCGCCTTAATCGGCGGGACTTTTTTTTTGGACTAAAGACTGAAAGAAAATATTACGAAATTGCCACTGTGAAGTTTATCATATCTACCTGCTTTTTGTCTACTCTTTTTTTGGAGGCTGTTTCGGCACAACCCACTATTTCTATGAATTTACCCAATGAAATAGTATTAGGAGAAATCTACGAGGCAAGTTTAAATATTACAAACAATCAACATTTAGGCAAATTATCAATCAAGCAAATATTCCCTCCAGGGATTATAATTAACGAACAGAACTCAAACGGAGCTTTATTCTCTTTCAGTGAAAACGAATTGAACCTGCAATGGCTAGAAACACCTGATAAAGAGAATTTCACTGTTGAATATTCACTGTTTGTGCCATTAAATTTCAAAGAGCATCGCGAAGTAATTTCGCATTTCAATTATTCCTTAGATGATAAAATTGTAAATCAGGATTTGCCCGTAGAACTGCTTCGAATTAGATCTGAAGAAATAAATACTTCTCAACTAAACATGATTCAAAGCGAAGTCCTTATGGGTTCTGACAAATCAGTTTGGTCTGACAAGCAAGCCGTTTACAAAGTTCAGATTGGGGCATTTTCAAATAAGATTTCAAATGAAGAGCTCTCTAAAACCCTAGGTATTGATGGCTATGAAATTTCTTATTTTAAGCACAAAGGATTGCATAAATACGCAATAGGCAATTTCACAACTAAGCATGAGGCACTTCAATTTAAACAAGATAAACTCAGTAAACTGAGCGATTCATTTATAGTTGTATTTATTGATGGTCATAGAGTTGATCTTGAGGATGCAATTGAACTAAGAAAAGAAGAAACTGAATGAGTTCAGTATACACAATTAAGCAAAGGCGCGTAATAATTCTCATTTGCACGGTACTTTTTGGTGGCTTTCTGCTTTATGCTCTAAAGGGAATGTTCACCGCTTTCTTGGGAGCTTCAGTTTTATATGTTCTATCAAGGCCGTTTCTTGGTTTTTTAGTTGAAAAGAAAAAGTTCCCTAGGTGGCTTTCAGCATGGATTATAATAATAGCTTCATTTCTTATTCTGGTCCTCCCTTTTTTAACTGTAGGTTTACTAATAGCTGATAAAATAAATAGGTTTCTGGAACATAAGGAAGCGATGAATTCTGTTCTAAAGCAAGTACAGGACTTCATTGGCTTTAGCGTAAGTGATGAAAAATTCATTGATAAAGTTTATACATTCTTAGAAGAGAATCTTCTTGGCGAAGTGAACAACATTCTAAGTGGTGTTGGTGGTTTATTACTCACAATTGGAATGATGTACTTCTTTTTGTATTTCATGTTAACTTCCTATTTAGTTTTTGAAAAAGGCTTTAATAAATACCTTCCTCTTAAAAAGAATCAGAGCCAGCTTTTTGCTGAAGAGCTTCGAAATTCGACCTATTCAAATGTTCTTGGGCAAGGTTTTATAGCGTTAATTCAAGGTGCTTTAGTAAGTCTTGGATTCTGGCTATTCAACTATAGCGACCCAGTTTTCTGGGGAATTATCGCATTTTTCCTATCGTTTATGCCTGTTATTGGAGCGCCTATCGTATTTGTTCCTGCTGCTTTAATAGCGTTGGCATATGGCAATACCCAAGAGGGTTATTCATTATTGCTTTGGGGATTCCTGCTCGTGACGAATATTGATAATGTTTTGAGGTATTTTATTTCTAAATACCTCGCTGATACTCATCCTCTCATAACCATTGTAGGTGTAATTATCGGTATTCCTATTTTCGGAATACTGGGATTAGTATTTGGTCCTTTATTGATTTCATGGTTTCTACTGCTAGTGAAAATAGCAGAAGAAAGTGGAGCTCAATTAACTGAAGAAGCTATTTCCGACGAGTCCTAGTTGTAGTGGTTTTCTTTCCGAAAAGCACACCGAAAATCCCTCGCACAAGCTCTCTACCGATTGTCCTTGTTACTGACGAAGACATAACTTCTTCAATCATAGATTTCTCTTTCCTGACCGAAGGTTTGGCCTTCGTTGGAGCTTCCTCTAAAGGCTCATTCTCAAGCACTTCTTGCTTTCTGAGTCTTTTATCAAGAATTTCTGCAGCACTTTCAGGATCAACTGTAAGTCTGTATTTAGAATACATCTCCGACTCCTTTAGAAGTTGGTCTACTTCATTTTGAGGTAATGGTCCCATCACCGCCACAGGCGGCACTAAGTGAGTATAAGCAACTTCCGTAGGAATACCTTTAGAATTGAGCACAGTAACTAAGGCCTGCCCAATTCCAAGCTGAGTTAATGTTTCATCAATTTTATAAAACTCTGACCTAGGATAAGTATTTACTGTGTCACGTAAAGCTTTTGCATCTTTAGGAGTAAATGACCTAAGCACATGCTGGACGCGATTTCCTAGCTGCGACAAAACCGAATCAGGTAGGTCTTGCGCCATTTGAGAGCAAAAGAAAACCCCCACGCCTTTAGACCTAATAAGTCGAACAATCTGCTCAATTTGTTCAAGAAAAGCCTTTGGGGCATCATTAAACAGCAAATGAGCTTCATCTAGAAAGAAAACAAGCTTAGGCTTATCTAAGTCACCGGCCTCTGGCAATGTTTGATATAATTCGGCTAACAAGCTTAATAGAAATGTTGAGAATACATCAGGCTTATCCTGCATATCACTTACATTAAGCAAACTCACAACACCTTGTCCATCTACTTTATGCATGAGGTCATCTATCTCAAACGATGGCTCTCCAAATACCTTATCAACGCCTTGTTGCTCTAAGGCTACAATCTTTCTGAGAATTGTACCTGATGATGCTGAAGAAATGCTTCCATAATTAGATTTTATCTCTTCTTTACCTGGCCCTGATGTGAGATAATTAAGTACTTTCTTTAAATCATTAAGATCTACAATTGGAAGTGCATGATCATCGGCATATTTGAATAAAATGGTAAGAACACCTGTTTGTGTATCGTTTAATTCTAGAACCTTGGCCAGTAAGATAGGACCAAATTCCATAACAGTGGCACGCATTTGAGCTCCATTTCTTCCCGACAATGAATACAATTCTACAGGTACACCTGATGGATTAAAATTTATGCCCAAAGCCTGAGCTCTTTCTTCAAGCTTAGCGTTTGTGGGTCCAGGAATTGCCAAACCACTCAAATCGCCTTTTATATCCGACATAAAAACAGGAACTCCTGCCTTACTAAGCTGTTCAGCAAGCAATTGTAAAGTTCTTGTTTTACCCGAACCGGTAGCACCTGCAATTAAGCCGTGACGGTTCATCATACTTAAAGGTATGTTAACTCTTGCCTCGCTTAAGATTTCACCTTCCAAAACTCCACATCCAACAAAAATATGAGGCTTTGTATCAGGATATGACTTATTAATTGCCTCAATAAATGCTTGCTTACTCATCTTTTTTAAATACAATTCGAATTAATTCTTGGCAGCGGAACCTTGTTTTACAGCAGTTTTGGATACTGCTTTTTTAGTAACAACTTTCTTTGACTTTGGCTTGTATACCTGAATCGACAATGGAGGTAAATGAAATGCTGCTGAATAACTTCTGCCATGTTGCTCAATCTCATCAGGCTTTATCGAAGAAATAAGTTCGAAACCACTACCCCAAAATTCTTTATCGTCACTGTTAAATATAAGTTCATAGTTAGCTCTTGATGGCAATCCAATCCTATAATTCTCGCGTGGAACAGGAGTTAAATTTGCAACAATTACAACATGCTCTTTATTGTCTTTTGACTTTCGAATATAACTTAAAGTGCTATTTCTAAAATCATTCAAGTCAATCCATTCAAAACCTTCATTGCTAAAATTCTCTTCATACAAAGCTGGTTCAGATTGATATAGTTTGTTTAGTGATTTGATGAGCTCACTCACACCCTTGTGAGGCTCGAATTCAAGCAGATGCCAATCCAAACTTTGTTTGTAATTCCATTCAGCATACTGAGCAAACTCAGCTCCCATAAACAAAAGCTTGGTTCCAGGATGTGTGAACATATAGGAATACATAGTTCTTAGATTCGCGAATCTCTGCCACTCATCACCAGGCATTCTCTGAATTAGAGAGCCTTTGCCATGCACAACCTCATCATGCGATAATGGAAGCATGAAGTTCTCGGTAAATGCATAGTAAATTGAAAAAGTTATGTCATTTTGATGGTACTCCCGGTAAATTGGGTCTGTTCCAAAATATTTCAACGTATCGTGCATCCAGCCCATCATCCACTTCATACCGAAACCAAGACCACCTAGATAAACTGGACGAGAAACCATTGGCCAAGAAGTAGACTCCTCAGCAATAACCTGAATTTCAGGGAAGTTTGTGTATAGAGCTTCATTCAATTCTTTCAAGAAAGAGATAGCTTCAAGATTCTCATTTCCACCGTATTCGTTTGCTTCCCATTCTCCATCATTTCTTGAATAGTCGAGATAAAGCATCGATGCAACAGCATCAACGCGCAAGCCATCAATCTTATAATAATCGGCCCAGAACATAGCTGAACTTGTAAGAAACGACCTCACTTCGTATCTACCATAATTAAAAATCAAGCTTTTCCAGTCGGGATGAAAGCCTTTACGTGGATCTTGATGTTCATACAAGCGAGTTCCGTCGAACATTGCTAGAGCATAGCTATCTTCAGGAAAATGTGACGGCACCCAATCAATGATAACTCCTACTTCGGCATCGTGAAATGCATCAATCATTTGCATGAACTCTTGCGGAGTGCCAAATCGTGATGTTGGAGCAAAGAAACCTGTGGTTTGATAACCCCAAGAACCTGAGTAAGGATGTTCGGTTAATGGAAGAAACTCAACGTGAGTAAAGCCCATTTCCTTGACATAAGGCACAAGCTCTTTAGCCATATCAGCATAAGTAAGATAGTCATCTTCTTTTGGCCCGGGCTTTTTCCAGGAGCCAGCATGCACTTCATAAATCGACCAAGCTTTATCTAATCCAGAATGACCTTTAGGTCGCTTATCTGCTTTGTGTTTAAAGGATAAATCCCAAACGATTGATGCGCGTTTAGGCGGAATCTCATTGAAAAATGCAAAAGGATCAAACTTCTCAAGTACTTCGCCAGTGTGAGCATTGCGAATGATGTATTTGTAATAATCGCCATGACCAACAGAAGGGATAAACACTTCCCAAATTCCTGAACCATCCAAACGAGCACTCATTCTTCCAGATTCTGGATTCCATTCGTTGAAGTCTCCAATTACACTAACATGGCTGGCATTAGGAGCCCAAACAGCGAAGAATGTGCCCATTACGCCTTTATTTTCTACAATGTGAGCACCTAACTTCTCATAAAGCTTATAGTGCTTACCTTGCTTAAACAGGTAAATATCTAATTCTGAAAAAAGAGAAAAATGCTCCGGCTGCTCTACTTCTGATTTCTTAGTCTTCACGCTTTTAGAAGCAGTGGGTTTGGAGCTAGCAACTTTCTTTGCTGTAGCTGGTTTTGAAACTGACTTTGCTGGACTTGTCTTTGAACTTGATACTGACTTTGCCGTTTTGCCAGCGGTATTTGCAGCGGCTTTAGGCTTAGTTACTTTTTTCGCCTTAACGGCGGAAGGTGATACAACTTTAGTACTTTCTTTCTTTGCCATATAAAATGGAATTCTTTGAAGGCTTTAATTAATCAATATAGTGCTTTACAAATTTGACCAGGCTTTGTAATGGAATTAGTGCCCAATCTGGTCTATTGTTTATTTCATATCCCAATTCATAAATTGCTTTTTGGAATGAATAAATCTGAAGTAGAGTATTCACCTTTTCATCATCGGGAATTAGGTCACTTCCTTTCATGGTTTCGAGGTAAGCCCCTAAAAAATAACGGCTTACAAAGTGGTACCAAATATCGGCAATGGCAATCATTTTATGTCTTTCGCTGAATGAATCATCATATCTATCAAACATCACTGCGTAAGCAGCATATCTGAAAGACCTCATCATACCAGCAACATCTTTAAGCGGAGGATATTTGTCACGGCGTTCATTGTGCGGCTTATCCGGCTCCCCTTCAAAATCAAGCAGATACATATCATCTTCAGTCACTAAAACTTGTCCTAGATGATAATCACCGTGTATTCTAATACGCTTTCCTGCAATGGGTTTCTCAAGCACCTGGGTAAAAAAGGCTTTCACCTTAGGTTTACCAAGTAGCATTTCAGAAGCATCGCCTCGAAGAGCTTCAGGAACGCGCTGTAAATTCCGTTCAAGCAAATCGAATTTAGCATCTAGCAAATGCATGAGCTCTGAAAACAATCTATTCTGAAAATCTACATCTAAGTCTTCAGGCTCAAAGTCTCTCTTTCCATTGGCATCAGCCAATGCAAGATGAAATTCTGCAGTTCTTCTTCCAAGAAGCGAAGCTTCGTTAAAAACATCTTCACCTATAAGATTCCTAAGTTCTTCAGGAGTTTTATCCCATGAAATGGATAATAAATGAGGTTTAATTGGAAGTGGCTTATTTTGATAATCTACCTCAAGAGCTCTGTCGAAGAAACGGTCTACATTACTCAACATTTGTTTCCAGGCATCGCCTTTATTAGGAACCAACTCCTGAAGCATAACCAGCAACATCTTATTCTTTTCTGGATGCCTCAGCTCAATGCATCCCGCAAAAGAAGGAATTTGCTTGAACTTATCCTGCAAAGTCAGGTAGTTTACGATTTCCCAATCGGGATTTACCATATACTCTACTTTTCTAAAAAGCTTTAGAAAGAAAACATTATTAAAAATAATGGACGAATTACTTTGATCGGCCTCTAAAACTCTGGAATCAAGAATTGGGGGCATTCCTTTTTCATCGAGAAACTTCCCCCTGCATGACAGAAGCGGATAATGAGAGCCTTTCATTTCAGATTGATTATTCATCAATAAAAACAGTGAGTTCCTAAAATCCTCATCGTAAATACCATCAACCAAATAACCTTCTTGATTTTCGTCTTCTATGCGAGCAACGATTGAGTGCGATGGATACTTCCCCGAAAGCATCATTCTGCTATGAATAAAGACAAGCGGCAGAGTATAAATCTCGGTTGGTCCATCATCGTATCTAACTTTAATGAGAAGGTACCTAGCAAAACCGTGAACAGTTTCCAAAGGAATATTTTGGTAAACCTTCATTCCGTTGATTGGTCTTGCCTTACCTCCAAACCATCGCATTCGTTTTAAGTAAGTTGGCAGAACCTGATTTTCAAGCTGATGAATAAATTTCTCAGTATTGAACAAGTCATTCCAGTTACCGTGAATCAAAGGTTGGGAGGTGTCTTTAATACGTTGCATGGTATCCATAATCAATTCTAATTGTGAACTTTCACTTTGAAAATATGCGCAGGCATAAGTCTAGGGTCCAATTCAATGTAATTCCATTGTCTATTCCAGGTATACCGACTCTGATCTATTAAATCCAGTAGTTCAAGCGATTGTCCTTCATGTGCATTCAGATGTTCTAAAGGCAACTGAACCCATCCACTTTGTTTATGAAGGGGATCCATATTTACAACAGTTAGAATATCGCCTGATTTGTCTGTTTTTAGGTAGGCCAGAAGGTTATCATTGTCGGTATTACAGAATGTGATGTTAAATGTAGTATGAAAAGCCGGATTTTCATTCCTGATTGCATTAACTTTAGCAATGAGCTCCCGCATTTTGCTTGGAGCATGCCAATCCCAGTGCCCTGCTTCATATTTCTCTGAATTAAAATACTCTTCTTTCCCCGGCATAGGCTCATTTACAAGAAGCTCAAATACAGGTGCATACATCCCGTAATTAGATGACAATGTAGCAGCCAGAACGAATCTTACAGCAGAATGCGTATGTTCTGTATTTTGCAAATAATAAGGAAGGATATCGGGTGTATTTGGCCAGAAATTAGCCCTAAAATACTCTCTTGATTCAGTTTGAGTAAGCTCTTCTAC
>JAGYKL010000004.1 GCA_018401705.1 Bacteroidia bacterium
CTGATAGCCTGAATGCTGGAAATTATTCAATTACAATTTCTGATGCTAACAATTGCAATGCTTCATCAACTTTTCAAATTTCAGAGCCTAATGAATTAATAATTCAAATTATTGGGCCTCCTGCGGTTTGCTACAATGATGAATATTCTCTTAGCGCAAATGTTTCTGGCGGGTCAGGAGTTTTGACTTATGAGTGGACAAACGGTAATGAAAATCAAGATTTGTTTTTAATTGCAGATACTTCAATGCTGTGGACTGTGAATGTGATTGATGAAAATCAGTGTTCAGCTCAAAGTTCTCACGCTATCATGGTAAATCCTCTTCCGCCTGTTGAGATTACACCGGAGTCTCTTTCGCTTTGCGCCGGCGACTGTATAGAAGTTCAGGCTTTGCTTGTTGAAGGAGGTAATTACATATGGAAAACCGGGGAGCAATCGCTCAGTGGCCAATCGGTTAGTCTATGTTTTGAAGAATCTGGCTTTGCAGACTTAAATCTCACAGTAATTGATATAAACGGATGCACTAACGAAAGGCTATTTGAAAATTATTTTAATATTCACGAGCTACCTGTTGCCAATTTTTCAGTTCCAGAATCAACTTTACCTTTATTAAATGCTGTTTTCCACTTTAGCAATCAATCAGAGGGAGCAGTTGATTATTTGTGGGATTTAAACGACAGGATTGTTGGAGAAGAATCATCTGAATATTCTCTTACTTACACGTATACTGAGGTTGGAGAGTATCCTGTAAATCTCATTGCTATAAGTGAATTTGGTTGTACTGATGAGATACAGAAATGGATTAAAGTAACTGAAGACTTTGCCATTTTTCTTCCCAATGCTTTTACTCCTAATAGTGATGGTTTGAATGATGTTTTCATTCCTTTAGGAATTGGAATAAGCAGTGATAATTATCGCTTAACTATTTTTGATCGGTGGGGAAATGAAATCTATGTTTCAACCGAGGTTCAACAAGGTTGGGATGGTCGAATTAGCAATTCAGGTAGTACTTTAAATGCAGAGAGTAATGTGTATGTTTGGCACTTACAGCTTGAAACATTTGATAATAAGAGCCATGAATACACAGGGAAGGTTACTCTAGTGCGCTAAATTTCATTTTTTCAAAAACATCGTACAACACAATTCCGGCACAAACGGAGACATTAAATGAGTGCTTGGTGCCAAATTGTGGAATTTCGACAGCTATATCTACCAGGTCAAATAATGTTTCATCAACACCATTTACTTCATTGCCAAAAATTAGAGCTAGTGGGCCATTTGGCTGATAGTTATTTAGGGCAACGCTTTCGGAGGTTTGTTCGATACAAATAATTTGATAATTCTCTTTCTTACAGAGTTCTACCGCTTCGCGGGAAGATGATAGGTGTTCCCACTCAACACTTTCGGTTGCACCTAGAGCTGCTTTAAGAATTTCCTTGTTTGGAGGGCTGGCTGTTATTCCGCAAAGAAATATTTTCTCAATCATAAATGCATCGGATGTCCTGAAAATAGAGCCAACATTATGTGCAGAACGAATATTGTCAAGGATAATTCTAACAGGCCATTTAGAGCTTGAATGGAATTCTTCCTTAGACTTTCGGTTTAACTCAGTTAATTGTAACTTTCGCATGGTCAAATTTCATGGCCAAAATACACGAAATACCATTGAAAGCAGCAAAAACAAACGCAACAAAAAGCGCAAAGGAAACCCCTTTGATGCAACAATATTTAGGAATCAAGGCGAAATACCCTGATGCACTGCTATTGTTTCGTGTTGGCGATTTTTATGAAACCTTTGGAGAAGATGCTATAAAGGCAGCTGGCATTCTTGGAATTGTGCTCACACGCCGTGCAAATGGCTCTGCAGCATATGTTGAATTAGCCGGTTTTCCTCATCATTCATTAGATACTTATTTACCCAAGCTGGTTAGAGCAGGGCTAAGAGTGGCCATTTGCGATCAACTCGAAGATCCGAAAACAACCAAAACAATTGTGAAAAGAGGCGTTACCGAATTGGTAACTCCAGGCTTGAGAAGTGGCGATAAACTATTAGATCAGGGAAGTAATACTTTTTTATGTGCAGTATTCAAAGGAAAGAATGAACATGGAGTTGCTTTTCTAGATCATTCAACTGGTGAATATCTTGTAGCTCAAGGTAAGCCTGATTATGTCGAAAAACTGATTCAGAATTTTCAGCCAGGCGAGATTTTAATGCCCAAGCATGATTTAAAAGGCTTTAAGGAGAAATTTGGTGAGCGCTTTTTTACCTACACACTCGATGAGTGGATTTTTCAAGAGTCGTATGCCAGAGAATTGCTAAATAAGCAGTTCGAAACAAAATCTCTAAAAGGTTTTGGAATAGACGAAAGAGAGTTGGCTGTAATTGCGGCTGGAGCTTGCTTGCATTATCTAAATGAAACCAATCATAACATTACATCTCACATTACTTCTATTTCTAGAATTGAAGAAGATCGTTATATGTGGCTCGATGGTTTCACTATGAGGAACTTGGAGCTTTTTTCTTCTAGCAACGACCAGGCTATTACCTTGTTTGATGTCATCAATCAAACTACAACTCCAATGGGAGCAAGAATGCTTAAACGATGGCTTGCATTGCCTTTAAAAGAGAAAAAGCTTATTGATGATCGCCTTAACGTGGTGAACTTTTTGGTTCATGATGAAGAATTCGCTTCTAGCATTTCGGGATATTTGAAGCAAGCCGGCGATCTTGAAAGAATCATTGCACGTGTTGCAGTTCAAAGAATTGGTCCAAGGGAAATGATGCAGCTAAAGCGCGCTTTAACTGTAATTCAGCCATTAAAAGATTTATGTGAAAGTACTCAAGAGCCCATGCTGCAGGTTATTGCCGAACAGCTTAATCCTTGCTTGCTCATTAGACAAAGAATAGAAAACGAATTAGTTGATGATCCTCCAGCAGCTTTGCACAAAGGAGATGTGATAGCTGATGGCGTAAATGCTGAGCTTGATGAGTTAAGAGAAATCAAACGTAGTGGTAAAGATTATCTTTTGAAAATCCAACAGCGCGAATCTGAGAAAACCGGGATTTCTTCACTGAAAATAAGTTTTAATAACGTTTTTGGGTATTATCTGGAGGTTACAAATGCTCATAAGGACAAAGTGCCCGAAGATTGGATTAGAAAGCAAACTTTAGTGAATGCAGAGCGATACATCACACCTGAAATAAAAACGTTTGAAGAGAAGATTTTAGGCGCTGAAGATAAAATTGCTGCCATAGAATCATCATTGTATAACGATTTGGTTATAGCGATTTCTGAATATATACAACCTATTCAGCATAATGCTTTTCTTTTGGCGCAAATCGATTGCTTACTTGGCTTTTCAAGTCTTGCTAAAAAGAATAATTACGTTAAGCCAGAAATAACAGATGAGCTTGATTTAGAAATAACAGAAGGCAGACATCCGGTGATTGAAAAACAATTGAAGGATGGTGAAGAGTATGTTTCTAATAATGTGAAGCTAAACGCAGATGATTGTCAAATAATGATGATCACTGGTCCGAATATGTCGGGTAAGTCGGCCTTGTTAAGGCAAACTGCCTTGATTACTATTATGGCTCAGATTGGTTGTTTTGTTCCGGCTAAAGCCGCAAGGATTGGTGTTGTAGACAAAATCTTCACCAGAGTTGGGGCTTCTGATAATATAAGCAGTGGCGAATCTACTTTTATGGTTGAGATGAATGAAACTGCATCAATCTTGAATAACTTAAGCGAGAGAAGCCTGATTTTGCTTGATGAGATTGGTCGTGGAACGAGCACTTATGATGGTATTTCAATTGCATGGGCGATTGCCGAATTTCTTCATGAACAACCCGTTTCACGGGCGAAGACTTTGTTTGCCACTCACTATCATGAGCTTAATGATATGGCATTGAAGTTTTCTAGAATAAGGAATTACAACGTCTCAGTGAAGGAGATAAATCAGAAGGTTATCTTTTTAAGAAAGCTTAAAGAAGGAGGCTCAAATCATAGCTTTGGGATTCATGTTGCAAAGATGGCCGGGATGCCAAGAAGTTTAGTCGATAGGGCAACGCAAATTCTTAAAGAAATGGAAGAAATGCACAGGCAAAATGGCAAGGCTTCGAAAGTGCCTGAACATGTACAGAATAACATGCAATTGAGCTTTTTTCAGTTGGATGATCCTGTTTTACAGCAGATTAAGGAGCAAATTGAAGCAGCAGACATAGATAATCTAACTCCAGTGGAGGCATTAATGAAACTCCACGGAATCAAGCGATTACTAAAAGGTTGAGTTTTTTTTTCAAAGATTTTTTTGGAGAAGTAGAAAATCTTGTACTTTTGCCTTCCCCAAAGCGAAAGTAGCTCAGTTGGTAGAGCACGACCTTGCCAAGGTCGGGGTCGCGAGTTCGAGCCTCGTCTTTCGCTCTAAAAAAAGCAACAATCAAATCGATTGTTGCTTTTTTGTTTTACAGAAATCTTGCGTGAGCGATTGTAGCGGAAACCCCGTTAAAGGCCGGTTGAGTGCGGGCACGGAGTTGAAGTGTAAAGCGCGACCCAGAGTGAGCCATAAGCTATGAGTTTTACGAATAGAGGATGGCGAACCTCTGGGGCACGCCCAAATCTTTATAATAAGCTTATCTAACTACCTTAAACGTTCTTGAGAAGCCTTTTGAATCTTTCAGGTGAATCAAATAGATTCCTTGAGTGTCTGATGGATAGCCAATAATTTCATCGTTATTGCTGATCTTCCCAGCTGCAAGCAAGCTACCTCGTAAATCGAACACTGAATAGTCGAGTTCGTCATTCAGCAAACTACTTACTAGCCATCCTCTTGAAGTATTGCTTGTATAGATATTTTTCATTGAGGTAATTGCAGAGATAGTAACCGTAGATACAACAAAGGGCTCTGAAAGCTCAGAACATCCGAATTCATCTTCGATACGAGCAATGTATGAGCCTGTTGCAGTAATTAAAAGTGTGTCATTTAGCTCATCTTCAAGCAGTTCACCATCGAGATACCAATTAATCATTCCTTGTGGGTTTCCTGCCAATATTAATTCTCCTCCAGAAAGTTCAATAACAGGCTGCTCTGGATTAGGATGAACGGTAACCAAAACTGTATCTGTATCAATACAATTGTTTTCGTTACTCACTGTAAGAACGTATTCTGTTGTGGTGGTTGCATCACTAAACGGAGTAGGTGAAAAGGGATTAGAAAGTCCATCAACAGGCAGCCAACTAGGGTTTTCATTACTTGCGTCTCCAAGAATTCCGGTTTGAGATAAGCATAAATCTAAATCTGCTCCTGCAATTGCAATTGGGTTTGTATTAACGGTAACTGTTACAGAGTCGATAGTAGAGCAACCTCCCTCGTTTGTTACTGTTAAAACGTATGTAGTTGTAGAAACCGGGCTTGCATCTGTTATAGCACTTTGTGGGTCAGATAAACCAGTTGAGGGAGTCCAATTTGCATTTTGATTAAACTCATCGCCTATGCTAATTGTAAGGCCTTGGCAAATGCTTGTGTCTTCTCCCGCTGAGGCAATAGGGGGTGCCAAAACAGTCACCGTAACGCTGTCGGTTGATGAGCAACCTACATCATTTTGAGTTGTTAAGATATATGTTGTAGTTTCGGATGGACTTGCTTCAGGTTCGGCACTTTGAGCATTGTCTAAGCCAGTTTCTGGAAACCATGTAGCATTTTCGTTTGATGCATTTCCAATGGAGATTGCATCACCTTGACAAATAGTTAAATCAATACCTGCATTAACCGTTGGTGCTTCCGAAATGGCCAAATTGGTATTAGCACTTACAGTTAGTGGATTTGCACAAGTCAAGCTTGAGCTTATTTGAACTTCAACATTAGCAGGCACAGATAAAGTATCAAGAACAAACATTGGTGAGCTGGTATTAATTGGATTACCGTTGATAGTCCAAGAAAATTGGGCATTTGCTCCTAAGCCGGTTCCTGATGCAGCAAGCAAAATTGGTTCTCCGCCGCAAGCGGCAGGAGGATTTGCTAGAAGACTTGCAACTGGTGTAATTCCTGATTGAATTCTAATATCATAACCATTGTCAGGAGCAGTTAGCATAGGCGATTCGCATACAACTCTAATGCGATATCCGGTGCCATTTAGTCCGCCCGGGAGTTGACAAGTAATAATGTTTGATGGGCTGATGTTGGGGTTAACCAGCGTGTAAGAGCCGATGTTTTGGGGATTATCGAAACTTCCGTTGGCATCACTAAGCTGAGCGATAATGACTTCGTTATTGTATAGTAAGCCAGTTGCCAGGTAACCAACAAAAATTCTTGAGCCTGAGCAGAAGATACTGTCTTGCAAGTAAGTTTTGGATAGGGAGTCGGGAGCCAAGGTATGAAAGACATTGCTAATTCCACCTGAACAATAGCCATAGGTTTTTTCGTTTTGATAAACTATTTCTATCGCATCAACACCGCCATTATTAGCCAGGCAATAAGTTGATTGACTTCCTATTTGGAAACCTCCGTTTAGAGTAAATGATTGACTATTTAATCTGGCAAAATAGCCAACTGTATCGTTGATGAATTCCATTTCATCAATTTCTGCATTTGTGTTTGAAGTTGGAAAAATCCCTTCCCAGGCCTCACCGCCGTTGTTAGTCCAATAGAACTTTCCAAATGTGCCAGCTGCATAAGCCAGCGAGTCGCTCGCTACCCAAACATCGTTAAATGAAGTATTTACATTAACATCAGTATTTTTAAGCTCCCAAGTTGCCCCTCCATCGAGGGTTCTGAATATTTTGTTTCCTCCAACTGCCATTCCAAATTGTGAATTGAGGAAATGAATTCCATCGAGGTATTCGTCGCTACCAACATTTTGGACTTCCCAGTTTAGACCGGCATCGCTGGTTTTGATTACTGTTCCATTTCCACCGCTTGCATAAGCGTGATTTGCATCAGGGGCGCAAAGATCGGTTAGGAATTCAGTTGTGCCACTTTCTATCGACTGCCATGTAAATCCGGCGTCAGTTGAGCGAATGATGCTGCCTGCTTCACCACAAGCAAGCACTATATTATCATCGAGCCATTTAACAGATGAATGGAACTTATCTGTACCAGAAGAAATTCTTTTATGGGTTAATCCGCTGTTTTTTGATCTATAAATATTTCCGCTAGTGCCGACCATAAGTCCAATTTCTGGTGTTTTATATGCAATGCCATATTGTCTGCCAATACCTGAGACTTTATTGTCCCATGAATTACCGCCATTATCAGTGAATGCAATTCGACCTCTATCGCCGCCAACGTATCCATGTTCTTCATCGAGAAAGAAACCACAGCTAACAGTTTCATTGAGGTCAGAGGGTATCTGTTGCCACGTTTCACCGCCATCGTCGGTCCTAAGAATTAGATTTAAATCTCCGAAAATATATCCTGTATTGGCGTTTACCCAATGCATTCTCAGCCAGATTTGACCTTCTTCGGCATCGTAAGAAGTCCACGAGTTTCCTCCGTTAATAGTTTTAAGAAGTTTATTGCTTGACATAGCATAGCCAATTTGTTCATCAGCAAACCAAACCTCTTTTAAGAAATCACTTCCACTGTAAACACTTTGAAAAGAGCCACCACCATTTGTAGTTCTAAAAAGTGCACCACTGTTTCCAACATAAAAACCTAAGTTTTGATTCACAAACCAGACATCTCTCAAAGTGATTGAGCCAGATTGTATTGTAGTCCAAAACGCACCGCCATTTGTAGATTTTCTTACAATGCCATTTTGACCAACCACAAATCCTACTTGCGGGGTAGGGAAGTGAATGCTGTTGTAGCCAGCGCCAACGCCTGATGTTTGAGTAACCCAGGTTTGACCACCGTCAGTTGTTTTTAGCACTGTGCTTGAATTTCCAACTGCCCAGCCTGTAAATGCATCAACGAAATGAAGTCTGTACATAGCAGCGGTGCTACCTGTATTCATCCGAATCCATGTTTCTCCACCGTCTATTGTTCTAAGAATTGAATTAGTTCCAGAACAATTTCCAATGCCTGCTGATACTCCGCAAGCATATCCAGTGAGGCGATCTGCAAAGAATATATCACTGATATTGCTATTGTACGTATTGGCGCAACGCCACTGGGCAAAAGCCTGGCTTATTGGTACTATCAGAAGCAGCGTGAAAATAATATGACGAATCATTTAAAAGGACTTAGGTTTTGTTAGAGCACATGAACTGTAAATGCAGAGTAAAACTATAGCTTTCCTGCAAATGAAAATGTTAAAATGCATGTTTTACCTTCAAACAATTGAAAATTTAAATTTTTACGAGAAGCTTAGGAAGTTGATAAGAGAAAGATAGAATAACAGAAATCAGTTTGCTAATCCTCGCTTTCGCTCTGCTGTACATTAAAATGAGAGAGAAAGAGAGGGTGAATGAAGAAAAATCAGAGAAATAATCTTCTTTCTCGCTCCGGTATTCTTTATAAAGAGTGAGAATCAGAAAGAGAATGAAGAAAATCAGAGAAATAATCCTCGCTTTCGCTCTGATATTCATTAGAGAGAGTGAGAATCAGAAGGAGAATGAAGAAAAAAATCAGAGAAATAATCCTCGCTTTCGCTCTGATTCTCTCTCTGATTTTTAGTGCCCGGGGCGGGAATCGAACCCGCACGACCGCAATGGTCACAGGATTTTAAGTCCTGCGTGTCTACCAGTTCCACCACCCGGGCGGGTGGGAGGGCAAAAGTAGAAAATAATTTCAATTCCAATAAAAAAAAATGAAATGTAATTAAGTGTTTATCAATGGGAAATAATTGTAGTTTTATTCCTCTCTATGAACAAATATGAAACTTAAACGAATATTGATTGTCTTATGCTTTGTTGTATCTGGATTTTTCCTCAAATCGCAGGTTTCTAATCATTCTGATTGTATCACAGCGATACCTTTTTGTTCAAATGTTCAAGTGCCAATTGAAGGCATTATTGGAGAAGGGAATTTCCCAAATGAAATAAATTCAGTTGAGAGTTGTTTAGCTACAGGTGAGAGAAATTCAACCTGGATGGAGATTCCAATTGTGAGCTCCGGAAGGTTGGCATTTTCTATTGTTCCATCAGGTTTGCAAGATTATGATTTTGTCATTTTTGATTTAACAAATGCTAATTGTGAGGATATTTTCTCAAACAATTTATTAATAGTTTCATGTAGTTTTTCCGGAAGTACTTTTCCAACATCCGCGACAGGCCCCAATGACGGATTGAACTGGCAAGATGAAGAAGGAATTTGGGTAGAAGCAGGGGATAGATTAATGTTGTGCGTAACGAATTTTACCGGAAATATGGGCAGCGGGTTTAGTATTGAATTCGCTCCTTCAAATACTTGTGTTGTTGGAGCTTGTAACTCAATTACCGGCAAAGTTTATTTAGATCAGAACAGCAATTGCAATGAAGACCAGAATGAAGTCAGAATACCTCATGCCAAAGTGGGTATTTTAAATAATGGTAATGCATCTCAATATGACACTTACACTAATGATGAGGGCATATTTAATTTAATTTATCCTATGTCTATAGGAGAAGCAGTGATTGGAGTAGTCTCAGAAACTCCTGTTTATAGTCAAACCTGTGAATCAATACCTGCAATTATACCTGAATCTTCATTTGAACAAAACATTGCAAATGCTGAGATTGCGGTGGATAAATTATTAGACTGTTATTTATTGCATGTGAACCAAAGCAATCCTTTTATGCGCAATTGCCTTGTCAATAACAGATTTTTTACATTTACAAATCTTGGGACACAAACATCGGAGGCTACTTTTTTAACAGTGAATTATCCTGAATATGTGTTCCCTAGTAGCAATTTTCAAAATTTAATTTACTCAGGCTCTCACTCATTTCAAATCAATATTCCTGCTATTCCAGCATTTGGCCAATTTCAGTTTACAATTAGAGATTCGGTTGACTGCCAAACCCCACCAGGTTTTGAGGTATGTGTATCTGCTTTATTAGACAATTCTACCAACTGTGAGCCATTTGAAGATCAAGCATTATTAAAAATCACGGAAGTTTGTGATGATTTTTCATCTAATCGCATTATTACTGTAAAGAATATAGGAGTTTCAGAAGTCTCCGAACTGAGGAATATTCAAATCAGAACAGGTGGTCAATTGATTTTAAACGAACAACTTAACCTTTCTCCGGGTGATGAAGTCACATTGCAAACGCTTGACATGGAATATGCAACTTTGTATATGTCAAAACAATTTGATTCACAGTATATAGCGTCGTTGACTTGTGAAGTGTCTCAAGTGAATGAATACTATTATAATGATAATCTGCTCATTCCGCAGTTATCTGATGGTGCTACTGTGTGTGATTTGGTTAGAAACAGTTATGATCCAAATGATAAAACAGGTTACCCAGCCGGCGAAGGCTCAGAACATCTGATTTCTAAGAATGATCGTTTAAAATACCGTATTCGATTTCAGAATACAGGCAACGACACAGCCTACAAGGTAGTTGTTAGAGATACATTACCTGATTTTCTGGATGAATTAACAGTAGATATTGGTATATCAAGTCATCCCTTAAGATTTGAAAGACATGGTAATGAACTTATTTTTGTTTTCGATCCAATAGCTTTGGTAGATAGTGCAACCAATGTTGAAGCAAGTCAGGGTTTTGTGGAATTTTATATTAATCAAAGGGCAAATAATCCTGATTACTACACCATTAATAACTCAGCAGCGATTTACTTTGACTTTAACGAGCCAATCATTACAAATACCTACACTTATAACATTTCTCCATTGGTTGGAATTGAACAAGCTGAAGTAAAAAACTTTGAAATCTACCCCAATCCGGGTAAGGACATCCTGAATATAAAATTGGGAAGCAATTCTGAAATGAAAAACAATGATTTATATGTAAGAATTAGCGAGTTTTCAGGTAGATTGATCATCTTAGATACTCGAAGGTCAGATTTTATTTCACTCAATGTGAGCGATCTTTCATCAGGACTATACTTTGTAGAAGTATTTAATGAAGAAATTTCTTTTGGAGTTTCTAAATGGATTAAGGATTGAACCTTATTCTTTAAAATTTTCTGCTATTAATAGCTTCTCTTCAAGGCTAGACAAATTTGTGTATCCATTACTCATAGCCAGAAGTGTATCACCTCGGTCAAGAACTACGGCCGGGAAGCCTCTGATGCCCCAAGCCGATGATTGAGCAAATTCATGTTGAGCTTTCTGCTCGTATTCAGAAGATTCGAATTTCATCAAGAAATCATCGGCCGACAGGCCTAACTCTTTGCATAAATCAATATATGTTACTTGGTCTTGTAAGTCTTTACCTTCTACAAATTGCAATTCCTGAACCTTATGAGCTAACATGATTTCTTGATCGGGAAGCATTTCCTTCAATACACAAAGTGCTTTTGCTGGAATCAATGAGTTTTGAACCCGAGTGCCATCCTTTAGTACATCAATATAGGCTTGACCTACTTTCATGCCTGTTGTTTTTTCGAGATTGGGGATTGCTTTGAGTATGTAATCAGACATAGCTCCAATTGGACCAACTCGCTCTCCGGTAATCAAGCCTCCGCTCAACAACTTGAAGTTATACTCGTTTTTATGTTTTTCTGCAAAATGCAGAATGACGTCGCTAAATCCATAACACCAGCCACAATGTGCATCAAACACATATATAATATCTTTCTTTTCCATAGTTTCAGTTGACAAATTAGTAATTTGTTTTTCTGGTTGATTTGCCAATAAAATGATTAGCGTCAAAACAATTTTGTAAAACATAGGAACAAAACAACAGCTAATTCTCATTGTTTGAGAACCGAAGCTGAATTTTCACACAATGATTCTTAACTTAATTTCGGTTGCCAATTAGGACGCGGCATATATCACCTTTTTCCTTAACCATGAGAAATAAAAAGTATGGAGCAAAAATAATAATCCCAACAATCATGGCTAATACAGCAATAAGAATAGATTTTAGAGAGAAGCAATTTCTCCACATAATCCAAATTCCTGAAAGCACTAAGTATGAGCTAAAGTCTAATCCAAATTGACCATTCCATGTGAGCGAACTTATATTGGAGATTGCTACATCTAAGAAATTCCAGCCATGTTCACTGCCAACATAAATGGTGTAAGCCATGAGTGAAACAGTTTGAAGAATTAGAAGTGCAAAAAGTGCTATTTTACTCATTTTGAATGTTTTCATTTAGTTGAATTTACTGGTAAGTTGCTATTCAGATCTTTTATATTGCTGTCGTTTGCTGGTAACCAAAGTGGACCAACTGCAAGAATTAGAACGAAAACATTTATAAATGCATTTGATGGATTGCCAGACGCAATTGAGCCAAGGCTATCAAGCACAAACCATGATAGTAACCCTATTAAAACACTTCTTCTGACGAATTCACTAGCAATGTCATATACCCAAAGCGACAAGCAATAAATCATTACTCCCCAGCCAAGCAAAAAGCCACCGGTTAATGCAGAAAGGAATTTGGTGTCATTTGAATGAAAGGTAGTTGCTCCATCAATTGGCCAACTTAAAAGATCAAGAGTTAAGCGGGCTGGTTCTAAGGTTGAATCCATAGTTCCAAGAAAGAATATTGGACCAAATGAACCAACTACAATTGAGGTTATTTTAAGCCAAAACTTATGGAAATTCTTTGTTCTGAAAATAGGGGTCTCGAAAATAGAGTCTTCATTCATAATCAGCCTTAATTTTAGGCTGCAATTATATACTCTAAGAATGTCAGAAATTAGACGGTTCCGACTAATGATGCTTTTTAAATTCTTGAACCAGGGTGGCTAATTCATTAACATAATTCATTAACCAATCCCGATTTAAGGTATCATAAGTGATTTGAAGATAAAAATTCTCCAAGCTTAACCTTAAAACTAATTCTGCTAAGTAGGAGTTTTCCTGAAGTCCAATTAGGTTTGCCCAAACCTCGAGCATAGCAGGAACTGTGATGGTATTGGTCTTGATAAATGCTTCTTCAAATTTGTTGTTCTCCCTGTTAACGCGAAGCTGTCTATTAAAGAGGAGGTCAATTTTATGTTTAAGAATAACATCAATTAGTTCTTCTAAATTCTGACTCCGTTTTTCTTTTTCGGCTATGATAACAGCTTGATTAATATGATGTTCGATGAGGATGTCTGTAAATACATCCAAGTCGGCAAAATGATGATAAAAGGAAGACTTATTCTTTTTTACATCTCTTGAAAGACTCTCAATCTTTAAACTGTTGGGCCCTTCAATTGCAAAAATTTCATAGGCAGTTGCAACCCATGGCTTCTGAATTTCGCTGATTATACTGTTTGACATATTTAACACTACTTCTTTTTCTTGCCCTTCTTTTCAGGATCTTCGTGAAAGAAATATTTTAAATCAATACTTAAATATGTACCATTAATATCGGTTAGTATTGAGTTAACACTCGTATTATTTCTGACATAGTCAATTGAATATCCAAAGATTGGATTGAACTGTCTGTTTAATGAAGTTCCGATATAAAAATAACCCTTGTCTTCAGTCCGATATTCGAAACCTAAATTAGCTAGTAAGCTTGGTGTGAAAATATTGTTTCGCCCTGCAAAAGCAAAGAAATTATCTCTTTCTTCATAAACATCAGAGGGGAACATATTTATGCAAAAACCGGCCGAAGCATTCATGTAAATCTTTTCAGATAATCGAATAAAAACCAATTGACTAATTGGTATTTCATATCCAACGATTTTCATTCTTTCAGACCCTGTTTCAACTCCGTCGCTGGCATTGATATCGTAATTCCTAACAACATAGTTGAGTCCAAATTCTAAAGAAAGGGTAGGAGTGAAACCTCTTCTGATAACCATTCCCAAAGCATAACCTGGACCTGGATTAATTCCATAAGTGAAGCTGCTGTCTGTTATTGTTTGTGGTCCAGTACCAAAGAATTTCGAGGAAAACAGAGGCTTTAGCTGCACTCCAACGGTTGAAACCCTTTCCTGAGCCTTTATTTGAATAAAGCAGAAAAGGAATAAGCATATGTTTAAGGGGTGATTGAACCGTCTCATTTTTCACTAAGCAACTTACGAATATCTTTCATAATTATTGCACTTGCTCCCACCTGAGACTCAACAAATTCAAGGCTTTGTCGCCCCGAATGAGAGTTTTTTAGTACTTTGGCAAGGCAATTCTCAAACTCTTCTTTATTGTTGATTTTGAATCCTCCACCTGCTTTTTCTAATGCCTCTGCTTCAGGAAACTTCGAGGTTTTTGGCCCAAATATTACCGGTAAACCCATTGATGCAGGTTCTAGAATATTATGAAGTAAACCATGAAAAGCCCCTCCAACATAAGCGATGTTACCCATTTTGTAAACCGACATCAAAATTCCAATTGTGTCAAGAATTAATATTTCGGCATCATAATTTTTTGTTGCCTTCTCATTAATTAATTGAGAATATCTTAAGCACTTTTCTTTGCAAGTTTCTTCTACAGACTTTATATGTTTCTCGTCAATTTCGTGCGGAGCAATGATATAAATTAGGTCTTTGTTTTTTCTTGGAAGAATAACTTCTTCATCATCACTCCAGGTGCTGCCTGCAATGAGTACGTTTCTATTTTTTATCCATTCTTTGATTTCAGGAATTTCTTGAGGTTTTTTGGCATTTGAGCTAACCCTGTCGTAGCGAGTATCACCACTTATTTTTACGTTTTTAAAACCTGCTTTATTTAATAAATCAAATGATAATTGATCTTGAACATAAATAGTTGAAAATGCACTGAACTTATTGAGAAACCATCCGCCTAAAGGCGAAAACATAAATTGACCCTCTCTAAATCTTGCAGAAACTAATAAAGATGGGATGTTTTTGTTTTTTAACTCATTTAAATAACCAGCCCAGAATTCATATTTAATAAATAGTACTAAATCTGGATTTATCTCTGAGATTAATCTCTTGGCATTGCCAGGTAAATCAGCTGGTAGATAAAAAATTAAGTCGGCTCCAGGATAATTTTTCCTCACTTCATAGCCAGAAGGGGAGAAGAAACTCACAAGAATGGCATACTCGGGAAATTCTTTTTTGATTTGTTCAAGTATAGGTCTGCCTTGCTCAAACTCACCCAAAGAAGCGCAATGCATCCAGATTCGTTTCTTGTTTTGGGGTGAATTTATTTTCAGATTATCAAAAAGATTCTTTCTGCCTTTCAACCAAAGTCTGGCTTTTGCAGAATTAATTGCAGCAATTTTTACCAATGCTACATATAAATAAATACCTCCGAAATATAAGAGCCACATTTTAGAAGTAATAAAAGTCTGAAGGAGCTTTCCTGTAAATTGGTAGAGTCCATCCCGCTTTTAGCGTAAAAAACGAATCGTTTCTAACTCGATTGTCGGGCATTCCAGTGTCGAAATTATAAGACCTTCTATTTTGAGTGCTAGCATATGAATACTCAATTTGGAAGAAGAAGTTAACAGTTCTATTGTTTCCCAGATATTGATATCCCACCGAAGGTGAAATAAGAATTCCATTACTAAGTCGGTCATAACCTTTTTTGTATTCCTTATCTAAGGAAGGCACATTGGCATTTCGGTCTAGATCGAATCTTATTTTATGCTGTATGATTCCACCTGAAATAAGAGTGAATATTCCGCAGTTTTTATTTGGCCCCCAAACGGGAAACAATTTCCCAAAATGCAATTGTCCGGTAAAGCCTCTCATTGAGTATCTTATGTCTGAAAGAGTTCCATCTGAACTGATAATGAAAGCATCACCAACTGTAATGGCATCAATCATAGAGATTTCTTTTACGTTATCTCCAAAAACGAAATTCCCCGAGCCGCCGAACATCCATCCTTTTTTAGTTTTTCTGCTCACCTGACCTCCAACTGTAGCGAAGTTTCCAAATCGGGTTTTTAAGTCATTCTGTGGTGAATTAAATCCCACATTAACTTGAAACATAGTAAAACTTAACACAGAATCACGAACATTTACTTGAGCATTTAAATTAGCTGTAAATGAGAGGGATATAATGGCTAGCAGGTATCTTCTGAGATGCTTCGTCATGCTGCAAATATATTGAGAAAAAATGCGCTTTGGGGTTTCATTATGTAAACCATCAAAATATGTATCTTCGCGCAACTTTTTAGGCGCATGAATAAGATTCAAATGGTTGACCTGAAAGCGCAGTACAGCAACATCAAAGATGAGGTTGACAAAGCGATTCAGAATGTTATAGATAATACAGCATTTATTGGAGGTCCGGAAGTTTCGGATTTTGCAAGAGAGCTCGAAACTTATCTGGATGTAAAGCATGTAATTCCATGTGCCAACGGCACGGATGCTCTGCAAATTGCTATGATGGCTCTTGGTTTTAAACCTGGTGATGAAGTTATAACTGCCAGTTTTACCTATGTTGCAACGGCTGAAGTTATTGCCCTTCTTGGACTGAAACCTGTTTTGGTGGATGTTTACCCAGATACATTTAATCTAAACGTTGAAGCTGTTGAGCAAGCAATTACAGATAAAACAGTTGCTATTGTTCCGGTTCACTTATTTGGTCAATGTGCAGATATGGAGCCTTTGATGGCATTAGCTAACAAACATAATCTTCATGTAATTGAGGATACAGCTCAAGCTATTGGAGCAATTTATACCTTTAGTGATGGCAGCAAAAAGCGGGCAGGTACAATTGGCTCAATTGGCGCTACTTCTTTTTTTCCATCTAAGAACTTAGGTTGTTATGGCGATGGTGGAGCTTTATGCACCAACAGTGATGAGTTTGCTGAGAAAATGAGGGTGATTGCCAATCATGGTCAAAGGGTTCGTTACTACCATGATTCAATTGGAGTAAACTCTCGTTTAGATTCTATTCAAGCCGCTATTCTTAGAATTAAGCTTAGAAAGCTTGATGAATATTCTGCCGCAAGGCAAAAATTGGCTGCTGCTTATGATCAGGCCTTCGGCGGAAGTGGAAAGCTTGTAGTTCCGGCAAGAGCCAAAAATTCAAACCATGTGTTTCATCAATACACACTATTGTGTGAAGGTATATCAAGAGATGGCCTTAAGGCATTTCTTGAGGAAAATGATGTGCCAGCGATGATCTATTATCCTGTGCCATTGCACATGCAAAAAGCTTATACTGATGAACGTTACCAAAATGGAGATTTTCCGGTAACTGAGCATTTGTGTGATGTTGTGATATCATTACCTATGCACACCGAAATGCAGGATGATCAACTAAATCACATAATTACCACTGTTCAACAATATTTGAATAAATAAATCATGAAGAAAATTGCCGTAGTTGGTACAGGTTACGTTGGTCTAGTTACAGGTACTTGCCTTGCAGAAACAGGAAACAATGTTATTTGCGTTGACATTGATAAAGATAAAATTGCCAAACTTAATTCAGGTAAGGTAACTATCTATGAACCTCAATTAGACGTTTACTTTGAAAGAAATCTGCGCCAAGGACGTTTGCATTTCACCACTGACCTAGCTGCAGCTGTTAAAGAATCAGAACTTATATTCTTAGCATTGCCAACACCTCCGGGAGAAGATGGCTCAGCAGATTTATCTTACATTCTTGGGGTAGCTGAAGATTTAGGTAAGCTATTAATAGATAGCTATAAAGTAATAATTGATAAAAGTACTGTTCCGGTTGGAACTGCAGAAAAGGTTCATAAAGCGCTTGCTGCTAATGCAAAAGCTGAGTTTGATGTGGTTTCGAATCCGGAATTTTTACGTGAAGGTTTTGCTGTTGAAGACTTTATGAAGCCAGACCGAGTTGTGATTGGAACTTCTTCTTCTAGAGCCAGAAAGATTATGGAAGAATTATATCTTCCATTTGTTCGTCAAGGTAATCCTATAATTTTTATGGATGAACGTTCTGCCGAACTTACAAAATATGCAGCCAATTCATTTTTAGCTACAAAAATTTCATTTATGAATGAAGTAGCAAATCTATGTGAGCTTTTAGGAGCTGATGTTGATATGGTGAGAATGGGAATTGGTTCTGATGACAGAATAGGTAAAAGGTTCTTGTTTCCTGGAATTGGCTACGGTGGTAGCTGTTTTCCTAAGGATGTAAAAGCTCTTGTTAAGTCTGCGGGAGATGTTAAGTACGACTTTAGCATTCTCGAATCAGTTATGAAAGTGAATGAAAAGCAAAAGTCAGCTCTAGTTCCTAAAATTCTCAGTTATTTTAACGGTAATCTAAAAGGGAAGAAGTTTGCTTTGTGGGGTCTGGCTTTTAAGCCTGATACTGATGATATTCGCGAAGCTCCTGCTTTGCATATAATTGAGGCTCTTTTAGCTGAAGGAGCAAGCGTAACAGCATACGACCCAGAAGCAATGGAAAACGTAAAGAGATTAGGATTGGATATTCAGTTCGCTGAGAATCAATACCAGGCTCTTGAGAATTCTGGATGCTTTGGTAATTTGGTAAACGAGTGGTCTGTATTTAGAAACCCTGATTTCGAAAAAATGAGCAACTCAATAAATGCTAAAATCATTTTCGATGGAAGAAACTTATATACCATCGATCAAATGAAAAAGCTAGGTTTTGCTTATTACAGTATTGGACGTAAAGCACTTAGAAAAGCAAGGTAATTATGGATATTTCAAATAAAAGAGTACTTGTTACTGGAGCTGCGGGTTTTTTAGGTTCACACCTATGTGATAGATTCATTGCTGAAGGTTGCAAGGTTGTTGGGATGGATAATCTCATAACAGGATCTTTAAATAATATTGAACACCTTTTTAAGCACGAAAATTTTGAGTTCTATCATCACGATGTTTCAAAATTTGTCTTTGTGCCAGGTGAGCTTGACTTTATTCTTCATTTTGCTTCTCCAGCAAGCCCAATAGACTATCTCAAGATTCCTATTCAAACTTTAAAAGTTGGTTCTTTAGGTACTCATAACTTATTGGGTTTAGCTAGAGTGAAGAAAGCGCGTATGCTTATAGCTTCAACTTCTGAAGTTTATGGGGATCCTAATGTGCATCCTCAAAATGAAGATTATTGGGGAAATGTTAATCCTATCGGCCCTCGTGGAGTTTATGACGAGGCTAAGCGCTTTCAGGAAGCTATTACAATGGCTTACCACACTTTTCATGGTGTTGAAACAAGAATAGTTAGGATTTTTAATACTTATGGCCCAAGAATGAGACTTAACGACGGGCGTGCATTACCTGCATTTATGGGCCAGGCTCTTCGTGGTGAAGATATTACTGTATTTGGCGACGGAAGTCAAACTCGCTCCTTCTGCTACGTTGATGACCTAATCGAAGGGATTTATCGCCTTCTTTTGAGCGATTATCAATTCCCTGTAAACATTGGCAATCCCGATGAAATTAGCATCAAGGATTTTGCTGAAGAAATAATCAAATTAACAGGAACAGATCAGAAAATCGTTTACAAGCCATTGCCTCAAGATGATCCTAAGCAAAGGCAGCCCGACATCACACGAGCAAAAGACATACTTAGCTGGGAGCCAAAGGTCGCAAGGGCTGATGGATTAAAATCAACTTGGGATTATTTTCGCTCACTTCCCGAATGGGAAATAATACCTCGCAGTTTCACTTCTGCTTAGAATTTATGGAAAACTCAAACTATTACGCTCACCCAAGTGCCATAATTGATGATGGTTGCCATATTGGCGACGGTACTAAAATTTGGCATTTTACGCATATAATGACAGATTGCAGCATCGGAAAGAATTGCAATCTGGGGCAAAATGTTGTTATTTCTCCAGGTGTAGTGCTTGGAAACAATGTGAAAGTGCAAAACAATGTTTCAATATACACAGGTGTAGTATGCGATGATGACGTATTTCTAGGGCCCTCAATGGTTTTTACAAACGTCATAAACCCAAGAAGCGCAGTTATAAGAAGAGATCAGTACATGCAAACTCATGTAGGTAAAGGTGCTTCGATTGGAGCTAATGCAACCATTGTTTGTGGTCATGACATTGGAGAGTTTGCATTTATTGGAGCTGGCGCAGTTGTTACCAAAAAAGTTCCTGCTTATGCCCTAGTTATTGGAAATCCAGCTCGTCAAACTGGTTGGATGAGCGAATATGGCCATAAACTTCGTTTCGATGATCAAGGAAAAGCCACCTGTCCTGAAAGCGGAGATGAATATGAACTAAAAGCAGGCGTTGTAAATAAAATTTCAAGCAAATGATTGTTGGTGAGAAAGTGAAATTTGCAATTATTGGCGCTGGCCACATTGGAAAAAGGCATGCCGAAATGGTGCTCAGAAATGAAGATGCCGAGTTGATAGCTATTTGCGATATCAAGAAAAAAGAAGAATTGGGACTAGAGAATTTCGATGTGCCATATTTCGATTCTGTAGAAGCAATGCTCGATTCTGGGTTAGTCTTCGACGTTGTTAATATTTGCTCTCCTAATGGCTTACATGCAAAACATTCGGTTCAAGCGCTTGAGCAACGTAAGCATATTGTTTGCGAGAAGCCAATGGGACTTACAAAGGCAGAGTGTGAGCAAGTTATTTACACTTCTTTGCGTGTGTCTCGTCAAGTATTTTGTGTAATGCAAAATAGATATTCTCCGCCTTCGGCGTGGATTAAGGATGTAATTGAGAGAGGAATCATGGGTAAAATATTCATGGTTCAATTAAATTGTTACTGGAATCGTGATGAGAGATATTATAAAGCAGGTTCTTGGAAAGGTAGCTCCGATCTTGATGGTGGAACTTTATTTACACAGTTTTCTCACTTTATTGATATCATGTTCTGGTTATTTGGCGATATCAAAGAGATTCAAGGAAAGTTTGATGATTTTACTCATCAAAACTTAACTGCCTTTGAAGATTCTGGTTTTGTCAATTTCCGTTTTGTAAACGGAGGAATGGGAAGCTTAAACTATTCTACTGCTGTTTGGGACAAAAATCTCGAAAGCTCTATCACCATCATCGGAGAAAAAGGGAGTGTTAAAATTGGTGGACAATACATGAATGAAGTTGAGTATTGTCATATCGATGGTTACACAATGCCAACTCTAGATGAGGCTAGCCCTGCAAACGACTATGGTTCGTATAAAGGCTCTGCTGCAAATCACCATTTTGTAATTCAGAATGTTATAGATACTTTAAAGGGAAGAACCAGTGCAACTACAAATGCTTTGGAAGGCCTTAAAGTGGTCGAAATTATTGAACGAATTTACGAACTTAGAAACCCCAAAATATAAGAATGAGTTCTATCTACCAGAATTTAGTTGAGAAAAAAGATAAGCTAGCCGTTGTTGGCTTAGGCTATGTTGGTTTGCCAATTGCACTTGAATTTGCAAGAAAAATCTCAGTCATTGGTTTTGATATTAATGCACAAAGGGTTGAGATGATGCGCAATCAAATTGATCCAAGCGAAGAACTTGAGCCTGAACAATTCGAAGGATGTGATATTCATTTCACGGCGCTGCCGGAAGAATTGAAAGAAGCCAGATTTTTCATTGTTGCAGTTCCTACTCCTATTGATGAACATAATTTACCTGACTTAAGGCCATTGCTTTCTGCTACAAGAAGTGTTGCTGCTGTTCTTAAACAGGGCGATTATGTAGTTTATGAATCAACTGTTTATCCTGGATGTACTGAAGAAGATTGTATCCCTCTTCTTGAAGAATTATCAGGACTTAAATTTAATATTGATTTTAAAGTAGGTTATTCTCCCGAAAGGATTAATCCAGGTGATAAAGAGCATACACTCGCCAAAATAATAAAAGTGGTTTCTGGCTGCGATGCCGAATCACTTGATGAGATCGCTAAGACTTATGAAATAGTTGTGGATGCTGGTGTGCATCGTGCTGCTTCTATTAAGGTTGCTGAGGCAGCTAAAATCATAGAGAATACGCAAAGAGATCTCAATATTGCTCTAATGAATGAGCTTTCTCAGATTTTTGGCAATATGGGTATCAATACATACGATGTGCTAGAAGCTGCAGGAACAAAATGGAACTTTTTGAAGTTTTTACCTGGCCTAGTAGGTGGTCATTGTATTGGAGTTGATCCATACTACTTAACATATAAAGCAAAAGAAGTAGGGCACACTGCTCAGGTTATTCTTGCAGGTAGAGCGGTTAACGATAGCATGGGCGCTTACGTGGCCGGCAAGGTTGTTAAGAAAATGGTTGCTGCTGGAGTTGATATCGCGAAAAGCAGAGTTCTTATTATGGGCGCAACTTTCAAAGAGAATGTTTCTGATATAAGAAATTCGAAAGTTGCTGATGTAGTTAACGAATTCAAAGATTTTGGTGTTAATCTCGATATTGTTGATCCTCATGCAAGCTCAGATGAATTAAAGCATGAGTACGGATTTGAACTTGCCGAAAAGCCTTCTGGATTGTATAATGCAATTGTTATTGCTGTAAATCACAGCGATTTCGTTGGTCTATCTGAAGAGCATTTTAAGAATATGCTAACACCCAATGGAATTGTAGCAGATATTAAAGGTGTTTATAGAGACAAGTTTAATTCTCTCAACTACTGGAGTTTATAATTTATTGAATGGCAAATCTTCCTAAAATCCTTGTAACTGGTGGTATGGGCTATATTGGCTCTCATACAGTTGTTGCTTTGCAGCAGCAAGGATTTGAAGTAGTTATTGCCGACAATCTATGCAATTCTCACGAGTTTATTCTTGACAGAATAAAGGAAATTACAGGAGTTTTACCTGTTTTTTATAAGATAAATCTTTGCGATGAAAAGGCTTTACAAGAAGTTTTTGAGATTGAAAAGAACATTCAGGCAAGTATTCATTTTGCCGCTTTAAAGGCAGTTGGTGAATCGGTCGAAAAGCCGCTTGTTTACTATCGGAATAATCTCCTATCTCTTATGAATCTGATGAAAGTGCAAACAGAAAGAAATGTAAACTGTCTTGTGTTCTCGTCCAGCTGCACTGTATATGGAGAACCAGATGTTCTTCCAGTTACTGAACAGTCGCCAATAAAACCTGCTATTTCTCCATATGGAAACACAAAGCAAATGGGAGAAGAGATTTTGGCCGACCATGTAAATGCTACTTCATTAAGGTCAATCGCATTGAGATACTTTAATCCGGTTGGAGCTCATTCAAGTGCTTTAATTGGAGAATTTCCAAATGGAAAACCTAATAATCTTGTTCCATTTATAACACAAACGGGTATTGGAAAACACTCTCACCTGAACGTCTTTGGAAATGATTATGACACCCCCGATGGCACCTGCATTAGAGATTATATTCATGTTGAAGATGTAGCAGATGCTCATGTGGCAGCACTTAAACGTTTGATTCGTAAGGAGTCTGAACATGGGTTTGAAGTATTTAACATCGGAACTGGTAGAGGTTATTCTGTCTTAGAAGCTGTAAATGCTTTTCAAGCAGTCTCAGGGATTAAACTGCCTTTCGAAATTAAAAGTAGAAGAGCAGGAGACATTGAAAAAGTTTACGCAGATACAACTAAATCAAATCAAATTTTAGGCTGGAAAGCCAAAAAAGATATTTCCCAAATGATGGCTTCAGCCTGGGCTTGGGAAACCAAACTCGCTCAAAATACACATGCTATGGAAAAGAAGAAAATTCTAATCACAGGCGGTGCCGGTTTTATTGGCTCTCACGTAGTTAGACGCTTCGTAAAAAACTACCCTCAATACGATATAGTTAATCTCGACAAACTCACCTACGCAGGCAATCTGATGAATCTTCGTGATATTGAGAATGAAGAGAACTATAATTTTGTAAAAGGGGATATCGTTGACGAAGGATTTATTTCTGAACTGTTCGCTATACACAAATTTGACGGTGTTGTGCATTTAGCAGCTGAATCCCATGTAGATCGTTCTATCTCAAATCCAAATGAGTTCATTAAAACCAATGTGCTTGGAACAGCTAATTTGCTTAACGCAGCAAGAAATGCCTGGAAGGATGATATGACTGGAAAAAGGTTTTACCATATTTCAACAGATGAAGTGTACGGTTCATTAGGAGAAACCGGACTTTTCACTGAGGAAACAAGGTATGATCCTCGCTCTCCTTATTCTGCTTCTAAAGCAAGCAGCGACCACTTAGTTAGAGCTTATTTTCATACATACCACATGCCTGTGGTGATTTCAAATTGCAGTAATAATTACGGCTCCTTTCATTTTCCTGAAAAGTTAATCCCTCTTTCAATTAACAATATCAAGAACATGAGGCCAATTCCTGTGTATGGGAAAGGCGACAATATCCGCGATTGGCTTTTTGTTGAAGATCATGCAGCTGCAATTGATTTGATATTTCATAAGGGCCGTTCTGGTGAAACATACAATATTGGTGGGGCAAACGAATGGACAAATATCGACCTCATTAAAAAGCTTTGTTCAATCATGGACGAGAAGTTGCAACGTGAGCCAGGAACATCAGAGTCTTTAATCTCTTTTGTTAAAGATAGAGCAGGTCATGATCAGAGATACGCAATCGACTTTAGCAAACTTAAAAATGAACTTGGTTGGGAACCCTCTCTTCAGTTTGAAGAAGGGCTTAGAAAGACGGTCGATTGGTACTTAAACAACGAAACATGGCTAAATGGAGTTACTTCAGGTGACTACACGAATTACTACGAAGAGCAATACATAAAGAGATAATTTACCTAATCAGGCATGTACGAACACGTCAATTTTCATAATAATAATCCAGAGTTTAAGAATTACAGATTTTTGATTACCGGAGGCGCAGGCTTTATTGGTTCTCATCTGGTGGATTATTTAATGGAACATGGCGCTGCAGAGGTTAGAGTAGTTGATAATCTTTCAGAAGGAAAAATAGAAAACATCAACCATTGGCTAGGTAATTCTAGATTTAAATTCATCGATGGAAGCATTACCAACGAAAGTCTTATGCTTGATGCGCTTGAAAATATTGATTTTGTTTCTCATCAAGCTGCGCTAGGAAGTGTACCTCGCTCTATAAAAACTCCTCTGGCAACTAATGAAGCTAATGTAACAGGCTTTCTTACTATGTTAGATTGTGCTAGAAGACAAGGAGTGAGGCGAATTGTATATGCTTCTTCGTCAAGTGTTTATGGTGATCACCCGCAGCTTCCAAAAGTTGAAGACCAAATAGGAAATCCTTTATCTCCTTATGCTGTTACAAAAAGGGTAGATGAACTTTATGCTGATGTTTTTGGCAGAACTTATGGAATGCAAATTATAGGATTGCGGTACTTTAATATTTTCGGTCCTAGACAAAAGCCTGATGGGCCATATGCTGCAGTTATCCCTCTATTTATAGATGCTATCATACAAGAAAAACCTGCATACATAAATGGAGATGGTGGACAAACCCGGGATTTTACATTTGTTGAGAATGCAGTGCAAGCAAATGTCCGCGCGCTTTTTTCGGAAAATCCGGAAGCACCCAACAAAGTTTATAATGTTGCGGTTGGTGATAGAATTTCAGTGCTCGACATTTATGAATTGCTAAGGAAGTTAGCTGGTAAAGGTGTTGATGCAATTCACCGCGAGCCGCGGGAAGGGGATATTCGAGATTCGCTTGCTGATATTTCAAAAGGAAATGCCTACCTTGGTTACTTTCCAGGTGTGAAAATGCAAGAAGGTCTTAAACGCACTCTGGATTCGTTTAATGAAGCATGAGCTGGTTATCAAAACTGTTTGGAAATTCACTTCAGGAAGCTGATTTAAGTGTCTTGAACACTGATGTACACTCTCATTTAATTCCTGGAATTGATGATGGTTCGGTGAGTTTGGAAGATAGTGTAAACCTCATCAGAGGTTTGCATGACTTGGGTTACTCTAAACTCATAACTACTCCTCACATTATGAGTGATTTCTACAGAAATACCCCTGAGATCATTCTTAAAGGCTTAGATAATGTTCGTGAGGCAATATCAGCTGAAGGCATTCCTATAGAAATATTCGCAGCTGCAGAATACTACTGCGATCATGATTTTGAATTGAAAATTGGAAAGGAAGACTTGCTCACTTTTGGAGATAGGTATTTACTATTCGAACTTTCATACCTAAATCCTTCAGATAACTTTGATACCGTTACCTTTAAGATGCAATTAGAAGGGTACAAGCCTGTTTTAGCTCATCCTGAGCGATATCCTTATTGGTATCAAAGCTTTGAAAAGTATGAAGAAATAAGAGACAAAGGCGTGCTCCTCCAAATAAACCTTGCATCAATCTCAGGACATTACGGAACTGTTGCAAAGCGCATCGCCGAAAGACTTATTGATAATAATTTGGTTGATTTGTTAGGTAGTGATATGCATAAATTAAGTCACATAGATGTCTATAAAAAAGCCATCAAAGAACCAGCCCTTCATAAACTTCTTAATTCGGGTAGGTTACTAAACTCTAGCCTTTAAAACTACAAGGATGTGGTAGTCACATCTTGAAGTATCTTTTTAACAAGTCCTTGGAGAACTTTTCCTGGACCACATTCATTGAATTCAGTGGCTCCATCAGCTCCCATTTGTCTTACCGACTGAGTCCATCGAACTGGTGCAGTTAACTGAGCAATTAAATTCTCTTTTATCATCTCAGCCGATTTTTCCCCAAGCGCACTTACATTTTGGTAAATAGGGCAACGAGGCTCATTAAATTGAGTGGCATGTATCACTTTTGCTAATTCTTCTCTAGCGGGTTCCATCAGTGGAGAATGAAAAGCTCCTCCAACTTGAAGTGGTAATGCTCTTTTTGCACCTGCAGCTTTCATTGCTTCACAAGCCAATTCAATTCCTCTAACGGTGCCAGATATCACCAATTGGCCGGGGCAATTATAGTTTGCCGGAACAACAATTTCATCTTTAATTGTTGCACAAACTTCTTCCACTATACTATCTTCTAATCCGAGAATAGCGGCCATAGTTCCCGGAATCAGTTCACAGGCTTTCTGCATAGCCGAAGCTCTTGTTGCTACTAGTTTAAGGGCATCACTAAAAGAAATACATCCGCTTGAAACAAGCGAAGAAAACTCTCCTAATGAATGTCCCGCTACCATATTTGGTTTAATATGGCTTCCTTGAATTTGAGAAACTACAACAGAATGAATAAAAATAGCAGGCTGGGTAACATCAGTTCTTCGTAGCTCTTCCTCAGTTCCAGAAAACATAATGTCAGTAATTCTAAAGCCCAAAATTTCATTGGCTTTTTCAAAAATAGATGCAGCCTCGGGTGATTGTTCAAATAAATCTTTGCCCATTCCTGAAAATTGAGCCCCTTGACCGGGAAAAATACGTGCGTTCATAGTTTCCTTGCTTTGCAACAAAAATGCAGCATTAGAGCTCTTCTACCAAGCGTTTTTTTAATTTATTCACAAAACTGCTTGAAAAAACTGCAATATATTTTCTATTAACCCGTTCAAAACCGCGTATTTTCCTCTTAATTTGCTATCGTGAAATCAGCTTTAATCTTAGCTTTTATTTTCTTGTCAACATACCTTTCTGCCCAAATAGGAGGAGAGCATGTTTACAGCTTTCTTAATCTTCCTAATTCTGCCCGAATTCAAGCCTTAGGTGGTGATGTAGCTGCAATTAGAGATGATGACGTTAATATGGCTTATCAGAACCCTGGATTAATCAACCAGGCCATGGCTGGTAATTTATCTCTTTCCTATGTAAGCTATTTCTCAGGAATTAATTTCGGAAATGTAGCTTATGCTGCTAAAGCAGGGAAAACTGGTACATTTGCTGGAAGCCTTCAATATGTCAATTATGGCAGCTTTGAAAGAGCCGATGCAACAGGTTTAATTTCAGGAAACTTCAGCGCAGGCGAATATTGCCTAACCACCGGTTACTCACGAAAGATGGATTCGGTTTTTACTGTAGGTGTAAATTTAAAAACGATATATTCTTCCTTCGATACATATAATTCTTTTGGAATGGCCCTGGATTTTGGAGCCAGCTATAAGAGCCCTGATCAACTTTTTACAGCTTCATTTGTCGTAAAAAATCTTGGTCGTCAATTCACAACCTACTCTGATGGTAACAGAGAACAACTTCCTGCAGAATTGCAGATAGGCTTATGCAAAGAGCTAAAACATGTTCCACTTAAGTTTTCGTTTGTGGCTCATAACCTTCAAAAACCTGATTTAACTTTTTCAGATCCGCTTATTCCTGAAGAAACAATTGATCCACTTACCGGCGATACTACAATAAATAAGATTGGTATTGCTAATAAAATAATGAGGCATGCCATCCTTGGAGCAGAATTTAACATCACAAAGGCCCTTTCCTTCCAACTAGGCTACAATTATCAACGCCGTCAAGAAATGAAAGTGGATTCACGACTAGGAACTGTCGGAATTTCCTGGGGATTAGGAGTGAAAATTTATAAGTTTTCTGTCGCATACGCACGTTCAGCCTACCACCTTGCCGGCTCTCCTAATCAATTTACACTCACAGCACGCCTGTCTGAGTTTTATAGAAAAAAATAATGTCTTCCAGAAAAATCACCATTGCTGTTGACGGTTATTCAGCTTGCGGGAAATCAACTCTAGCAAGAGCACTAGCAACTCAGCTAAATTACAATTATGTTGATACTGGTGCTATGTATCGAGCTATCACTCTGTACGCAATTAGAAACGGATTAATTAATGGGAAAGATCTTGATGTCGAGTCCTTAAATGAACAGCTTGATGATATTGATATTCAATTTGAATTCAATGAAGCCTCTAAGTCTTCAATGATTCTTTTGAATGATGAAAATGTAGAAAGTCAGATTCGTCAAATGGATGTTAACGATTGGGTAAGTCAGGTAAGTGCTGTTCCCGAGGTGAGAAGGAAAATGGTTACTCTACAACAAAAAATGGGAAAGGAAAAGGGTATTGCTATGGACGGAAGGGATATCGGAACAACTGTTTTTCCCGATGCTGAACTTAAACTGTTTATGACTGCAGAAATTGGTGTTCGCACCAATAGAAGGATTGCCGAAATGAAAGCTAAGAACATTCCAGGAGATTTTGAACAGGTTAAAACAAATCTGCTTCAAAGAGATAAAGAAGATATGTCAAGAAAGGAAAGCCCTTTGCGAAAAGCCGATAATGCAATTATTCTCGATAATACAAACCTGACTAGAGATGAACAACTGAACTTCGCGCTCAGCAAGGCTCTCGAACTTATTTCGAAATAATGATGAAGGTAAATTTCGTTAATGAATGATTCCAATGATAATTTCCTAATTTTGCACCTATGAAAGTGACGGTGGACGAAAATTCCGGCTTTTGTTTTGGTGTAGTTTACGCCATTCAAATGGCTGAAGATGAATTAGATGCAACCGGGAGCCTTTATTGTTTAGGTGACATAGTTCACAATAACATGGAGGTGGAACGATTAGAAGCTAAAGGCCTTAAGATTATCGATCATGAGCAACTTAGCCAACTTCACGATACGAAAGTTCTAATTAGGGCTCATGGCGAACCCCCTGAAACATATAAAACAGCCATCGAGAATAATATTCAGCTTATCGATGCTTCTTGTCCTGTTGTTTTGAAATTACAAAATCGAATTCGCTCAGGTTATGAAACTAAGGGCGATGGACAAATTGTAGTTTACGGTAAAAATGGCCATGCTGAAGTTAATGGGTTGGTTGGCCAAACCAAAGGAGAAGCAATCATTGCTAATAATATTGATGAGCTAGACCAAATCGACTTTTCTAAACCTGTTAAATTCTTTTCTCAAACAACTCAGCCAACTTCAGGGTATAGGAAAATGCGCGATGAAATCATCCGCAGAATGCGTGAAGTTGGAAATGATGAAAATCTATCATTTGAAGCTAATGATACTTTGTGTAGGCAGGTTTCAAACAGAGAACCACAATTAGAAATGTTTGCCTCAAATAATGATGTAATTGTCTTTGTAAGCGGAAAGAAAAGCTCAAACGGAAAAGTCCTATTTGATGTTTGCAAAGCAGTTAATCCTAAAAGTCACTTTATTTCGGTTTGGGATGATTTTGATGCTTCTTGGGTAAAAGAAGCTAAATCGGTTGGAATCTGTGGAGCTACTTCAACTCCAATGTGGCTGATGGAAGAAATAGCTGAAAAAATAAGAACTGTAGCTTTAGAGCCTGTTAATCAAGCCTAAATCATCCCAAGAAAGAAACATTTTTTAAGATTTGTGAGTATAGGTAAGCCCCAACCTGAACATCACATGTATGACATTTTCTTTACCTGAAGGCATTCTTAAAAAAAAGGTATTTCAAAGTATAGACTCTGAAGAAGTTGTTGAACGTCAGCGATTTATCGTTTTTAGAATATTCTCGTTTACCGCACTGCTCGTATGTATCGGCGTGTTTGCCAAAATGGCAATATCACTTAGCAATGTTAATTGGTTGCCTTTTTTCGTTCTATTTCTCGGACTAGTTATTCTTGTCAATTATTTAAGAATTAAACATAGTTCTGAGCTCCCACGTGCTTATTTAATCATGCTTATTTCTGCACTTATTGTGCTGCATTGCGTTGCATACACCTGCGGTGGGATTAGAACAGGAGGAACCTTTTTCATGTCTGCTATTATCATCTATTCATTCATGCTTTTAGGTAGAAGGGGAGGGTGGTTTATCGCCTCTTTAGCTACCGTTCACATTATTTTTATGTTCATTATCTCCAGCTATACAGATTGGACATCATTCTCTTTGTTCGATGAGCGCGTGGATTTAATTAATGAAGATTTCCTAACCAATATTCTTTTATCATTCTTGCTTATTTCTGCTTTAAGCAGCTATTTACAGAGCAACCGAAATGTAGTGATACGAAAAGTGATGCAGTCAAAACAGGAGCTTGAAAGAATTAATCTTGAATTGGTTGCACGAAATGAAAGTCTCGAAGAGAAGAATGCTGAATTAGACAAATTCGCTTCTGTAGCAGCACACGACTTACGAGCTCCTTTAAGAGCTATTGGTTCTCTTTCTGATATGATTCTTGAAGATGAAACAAATCTGTCTTTCGATACTAATGAAAAGCTTAACATCATTCGCAAACGTGCTCATAGAATGGATAAGCTTCTTTCTGCCTTGCTCGAGTATTCTAGAGTAAACAGAACTTTAAGAGAATTTAGTAATGTCGAAGTAAAAAGCCTTCTTGTAGGCATTTTGTCAACCCATGCTCAAAACCAAAATATTGAGTTTTCAATTTCCGAAGGAATGCCACGGCTGTTTACATCGCCCCTTGCATTGGAAAGAGTATTTTCTGAATTAGTGGGGAATGCTGTGAAATTTACCAATAAAGAAACAGTTAAAATTGAATTCGCAGCTCATAAAAGCAACGACAAATGGCAGTTTTCTGTAAAGGATAATGGTCCAGGCATTGGAAACGAGTTTAAAGAAAAAGTATTTGTAATTTTTCAAACTCTCGAAGCGAGGGATACTTTTGAAAGCACTGGAGCAGGATTAGCTATTGCCCGAAAACTTGTTCATGAGGCAAATGGTGAAATTTGGATTTCTACAGATCAAGAGCATGGTACCACATTCCATTTTACCTGGCAAGAAGCAGAGCATATAGAAGAGGCTAAAGGGAATGCAGAATCGCATTTTTGGATTAATCAGGCTTAATATAAAGATAATTAGCAATTTAGCTTTTAGTTTGATTCTTAAAAGGAATTAAAAATCGGCTTTATTTCTTCCTTTTTAATTATTTGAAAAATTTCTACCTTTGCACCCCTTCGAAAATCGAGGGTGATGCATTGAGCATCAATTTATTTAACCATTTTTAATTATTGACTTGATGTCAGAAAACACAGAGGACAAAGCTCCTGAAATCACAGAAGAAACAGCAGTAGAAACTAAAGCTGAAAAACCAGCAGCTAAAGCAGTTGAAGCTGAAACTCAGGAATCGTCCGCCCCTGCAATTGCAGCAGAAATGTTGTCAACCCTTGATTTTGATTGGGATAATGCAGGTAAAAAAGCAATTTCGTATAACAGCACTGAGCGCTCTCGCTTAGAAAATTTATACGAAAAATCATTAAGTTCTGTAAACGACCATGAGGTTGTTGAAGGAACAATTGTAGGAATGACTTCTAAAGATGCTGTAATCAATATTGGTTACAAATCTGATGGTGTTGTTGCATTATCTGAACTTCGCTATGATCCAGATATTAAAATTGGAGACAAAATTGAAGTTTACATTGAATCTAAAGAAGATAAAGGCGGTCAGCTAATTCTATCTCATAGAAAAGCTCGTTCACTTAAGTCTTGGGATCGTGTTAATGATGCTCTCAACAATGACGAAATCATTAAAGGTTTTGTTAAATGTAGAACTAAAGGAGGTCTTATCGTAGATGTTTTTGGCATCGAAGCTTTCCTTCCTGGATCTCAAATTGATGTGAAGCCTATTCGTGACTACGATGTTTACGTTGGAAAATCAATGGAATTCAAAGTTGTTAAAATCAACAATGAATTTAAAAACGTTGTAGTTTCTCATAAAGCCCTTATTGAAGAAGAACTTGAAGCTCAGAAAACTGAGATCATTTCTAAACTTGAAAAAGGTCAAGTACTTGAAGGTACAGTTAAAAACATCACTTCTTACGGGGTATTCGTTGACCTTGGAGGTGTTGATGGTCTTATTCACATTACTGACCTTAGCTGGGGCCGCATCAATCACCCTGAAGAAATCGTTACTCTTGACGAAAAAATCCAGGTGGTTATTCTTGATTTCGACGAAGGAAAGAAAAGAATCGCTCTTGGTCTTAAGCAACTTACTCCACATCCTTGGGAAAAAGTTGATGCTGATCTTAAAGTGGGTGATAAAGTTAAAGGTAAAGTGGTTGTTCTTGCAGATTACGGCGCATTCGTTGAAATTGAGCCAGGCTTCGAAGGTCTTGTTCACGTTTCAGAAATGTCATGGTCTCAGCATTTAAGAACTGCTCAGGATTTCCTTAATGTTGGTGATGAGGTAGAATGCCTTATCTTAAGTCTTGATCGCGATGAGCGCAAAATGTCTTTAGGTATTAAGCAATTAATGCCAGACCCTTGGGCTGATATCGAAACTAAATATCCTGTTAATTCTAAGCATACTGCTAAGGTTCGCAACTTCACCAACTTCGGTGTTTTTGTTGAACTTGAAGAAGGAGTTGACGGTTTAATTCACATTTCTGACCTTAGCTGGAGCAAGAAAATTAAGCACCCAAGTGAATTCACAAAAGTAGGTGATGAAATTGAAGTGGTTGTTCTTGATACAGACAAGGAAAATCGTCGTCTTAGCTTAGGTCATAAGCAGTTGGAAGAAAATCCTTGGGATGTATTTGAAACTGTTTTCCTTGAAGGTTCTGTTCACCAAGGAACTATTACTTCTATTAACGATAAGGGAGCTGTTATAGCACTTCCATACGGAGTTGAAGGTTTTGCTCCTACGAAACACTTAGTGAAAGAAGATGGATCTCAAGCTAAAGCTGAAGAAACTATCGATTTTAAAGTGATTGAATTCTCTAAAGACAACAAGAAAATAATTGTTTCTCATGCTCGTACTCATGAAGCTGAAAAGCCGGGTGCTGCTAGCTCTGAATCAAAATCTTCTAAAGGTGATGATGCTAAGAAAGCAGTTAAGAAAGTGAAAGACAATTTAGAGAAATCAACTCTAGGTGATTTGGATGTTCTTGCTAACCTTAAGTCTGATCTTGAGGAAAGCGAAAAGAAAGCAGCTAAAAAAGCCAAGAAGTAATTATCTTAGTTTTAATCATAACACAAACGCTCCGATTTCGGGGCGTTTGTTGTTTATAGGCATTCCATTGTTTATTGATTATCCAATTTGCTTTCGCATATTGCTTTTACCAGCCTTTAAAATAGCTTTACGTGTTGTTCTTATTATATTTGCCACAACAAGCTAGATATGTCGCCACGTTTAATTTTAGACCAACTGCGCTACCAGCGCACTCTTACAAGGCTCTGTTATCAGCTTATAGAAAATCATGATGACTTTGATAATTCCGTAATTTTAGGCTTACAGCCTAGAGGAATCATGCTTGGAAGATCTTTAAAGAACAGATTAAATTCACTGTTGGGCAAAGAAATCCAATACGGAGAACTCGACACAACTTTCTTTAGAGATGATTTTCGCCAAAAAGCACTAGTGCCCCAACCAACGTCAATCGATTTTGTAGTTGATGATAAAAAAGTTATTCTTGTTGATGATGTGCTCTTTACAGGGCGCTCTATCAGAGCCGCATTAGATGCTCTGCAGCATTTTGGTAGGCCAGCCTCTGTCGAACTTTTGGTGCTCATAGACCGTCGCTTGAGTAGACATGTCCCAATTCAGCCTGATTATGTTGGATTAACTGTAGATGCCGTGTTTTCAGAGAAAGTAGTTGTACAGTGGTCTGAAAATGGACTGGCTGAGGTTGAACTTAAAAATAAAGAACTTTAGTATGCTGAGTGTCCAACATTTACTTGGTATTAAATATCTTACAAAGGAGGATATAACTACCATTCTGCATACCGCCGACACTTTCCTTGATGTTATCAACAGGCCAATTAAGAAAGTTCCTTCTCTTAGAGATATAACTATCGTAAACCTGTTTTTTGAAAATTCAACTAGAACAAGACTTTCTTTTGAATTAGCAGAAAAACGCCTTTCGGCGGATGTAATCAATTTTAGCGCCTCTTCATCTTCAGTTTCGAAAGGAGAAACTCTTGTAGATACCGTTAATAACATACTTGCTATGAAGGTAGATATGGTGGTTATGAGGCACCCCAAACCTGGTGCTGCTCACTTTTTGTCGCAAAGAGTGAATGCAAGCATAATAAATGCGGGTGATGGAGCACATGAACATCCTACTCAAGCTCTCCTAGATGCTTTTACAATCAAAAGAAAACTAGGCGACCTAGCTGGGAAAAAAGTAGTGATTGTTGGAGATATTCTTCATTCAAGAGTAGCTCTTTCAAATATTTATTGCCTCAAAGCTATGGGCGCCGAAGTAATGGTCTGCGGTCCTCCAACACTTATTCCGCGGCATATAGGCTCTTTAGGAGTTTTGGTTGAAACTGACCTTAGAAAAGCTTTGGAATGGTGCGATGTAGCTAATATGTTAAGAATACAATTAGAGCGTCAAGACACTCAATACTTTCCGTCTTTGAGAGAATACGCCATGCTTTTCGGAGTTTCTGGCAGCCTCTTAAAAAGTCTGAGCAAAGAAATTACAATTATGCACCCTGGGCCAATTAATAGGGGAGTGGAGATAACTTCTGATGTGGCTGATGGCAATTCGTCAATCATTTTGAACCAGGTCGAAAGCGGAGTAGCTGTGAGGATGGCTGTTCTTTATCTGCTAGCTGGAAGGACTGATGAAAAAATGTGAGTAAACCGGCATTAACGATGTAATATTTGCGTTGCACCATTCATTCCTTTTCATTAGGTTTGACCAAAGTTTTTATTATGAACTTCTCTCAGGAAAAAACAGAACATTATACAATAGTTAAAGTACATGCTGAAAAGCTGGATAGTACTATAGCACCTGACCTAAAATCAGAACTATTGTTATTAAATAAAGACGGCGTTTCAAACATTATTTTAGATTTAACTCCTACAAGATACTGTGATTCTTCAGGATTATCATGTGTTTTAGTAGGTAATAGACTTTGTAAAAATGATAATGGCTCTCTTATTCTTACTGGGCTTCAACCTGCGGTAAGAAAACTAATTACTATATCTCAATTGGAACCTGTTTTACAAATTGTACCAACGATTAGCGAAGCAATTGATTATCTTTTCATGGAATCAATTGAGAAAGACCTTAACAACGAATAACGAATCAAATTAGCTACATGATAAAACATTTACTTCCCCTAATTCTTTTTGTAGGTTTTGTTGCATCTGCGTCTGCCCAGTGCACACCTGCAGCAATTTATGCAGATTCTACTTTTGGCATCTGGCCTGATACAACTGAAAATCTTCCTTGCGGATACGCTGATGACTCTGAAGGTTATGATGTTGTTATTAATATCAAAACTAGTGTTGATACAAATGTAACTGTTCAGCTAGGAGGATTTCCTTTAACTGTTACTGGATATATTGAAGCATTCAGAATTAACGCTGTTGAAGGCCTTCCTGCAGGTTTTGTTTATATTCCTGATCAAACTGTTTGGCAAAACGTTGGAAGCGCTCCGCCGTTTCAACCCGTACAAGGCTGTGTTTCAATTTTAGCAAGCCAGTCTGCGCTTCAGGATATTATTGCTGCCAATCCTAATGGACAAGATTTTCCTTTAACTGTTATTGTGGATGTTAAAGTACATTCAACTGATAATCCGCTGGCAAATAACTTATTAAGCAATGTTTGGCTTTCTGATCCAAGCCTGACATCCATCCCAGGAATTGGTCCAATTCCTGTAACTGGTTTTAAAGTAAGAGTTAGACCAACTAACACTGGAACTGGTTGTGCTCCACTTTCTACATCTAAAGTAAATGGCTCTTCATTTAACGTTATTGGTAATTTCCCTAACCCTTTCAACTCTTCAACTGAAATTAGATTTAACTCTCCTTCTAGAAAGCAAGTTAAATTAGAAGTCAGAAATATGGTTGGAAAGCTAATTGTAGAAAGAACCATTAATGCTGATGCTGGGCTAAATTCTACTACAGTTAAATCAGATAAACTTATCCCTGGGATTTACTTCTATGCTTTAAACGATGGCAAACAGACTATCACTCGAAGAATGGTCGTTTCAGGTAATTAATTTAAACTTTTTTTAATATCAACCTGTTGACTAAACAAGTCAACAGGTTTTTTTATTCCCTTTCATGAGTATCCATGTAACGGTTTTAGGTTGTGGATCTGCCACTCCAACATCATTTAGAAATCCAAGCTCTCAATGGCTGGATATTCAAGGAGAGCATTATCTCATTGATTGTGGAGAAGGCACTCAAACACAGCTTTTAAAGTTCAAACTCAGAATGAGTAAGTTGAAGGCTATTTTTATTTCTCACTTGCATGGAGATCACTTCTTTGGACTACCTGGCCTTATTTCTAGTATGCATCTAATGGGTAGAAAAGAGAAACTTCAAATTTATGGACCTGAAGGCCTATTCCCAATTTTGGATAGCATCTTCCACTGTTCTCAAACTGAACTAAGATTTCATTTAGAATACTTTGTCGTAGACACTTTCAAATCGTACGTGCTTCTAGAAACGCCTAAATTCGAAGTGATTAGTATCCCATTAAAGCACAGAATACCTTGCAGCGGATTTCTTTTTAGGGAGAAGCCAAAGCCTCGAAACCTTAGGCCTGAGCTAATGAAGTTTTATAATGTCCCAATTTATGCAAGAAAGAAAATTAAACAAGGGAATGATTTTACAAGCTCTTCGGGAGAGGTAATACAAAATAGTAAATTAACGCTTGATCCCGCTCGTTCTGTTTCTTACGCATATTGCTCAGATACAGCTCCTGATGAAAGTATTATTCCTATAATTGATTCAGCTACAGCGCTCTATCACGAAGCTACATTTGAAGATAATTTAATAGACAGAGCAGAACAAACATTCCACTCTACAGCATCTCAAGCAGCATCTCAAGCTAAACTAGCTAATGTTGAGAAATTATATCTTGGTCATTTCTCCTCACGTTACCGAGATACAAAAACCATTGAAAATCAGGCTTGTGCTATTTTTCCAAATACCAGCAATGTTCATGATGGATTTACTTTTGATGTTATGTAAGAAAAAGTATCTTTTTGGCGTTTATTTGTTTAATCAATATTTTTGTATCTTTAACGTTCGGATATGAATATGACCATCACCAAAGACCGCGTTTTGCTCGATATAGTTAAGGATAATCCTTTACTAGCTTCGGTTGTAGATCGATTTGGTATTTCATATTCTAAATGGACTCTTACTTTAGAGAAAGCTTGTGAGACCGATCAGGTAGATATGGATTTGCTTTTGCAGATGTTGAAAGCTTTTGGAGAGAATAATTATTTCCCGAAAGAAGAACTTTCAAAATTGCCTCTGCAGTCTATCATCGAATACCTAATTAAGACACACGTTTATTATATAAACTCTAGACTTCCAAGAATAGAGCAGTTCATCGATCTTTTAGTCGATCACTATGGTAAATTCGATGTTCACCTTTATTTATTAAAAGACTATTTTCAAGATTATAAGCGTGATATGTATGCTCATATCTGCATTGAAGAAAGAGATTTATTCCCATACGTTCTAAGATTGATTAAGTGTGCTGGTGAAGATTTAAACAGCGTGCAACTATTCAACTTGCTGGAGCAAAATGCCATCACTCGTTTTATTAACGAGCATCATCATGTAGAAGATGAATTAGGGGAGATTCGACGCCGACTTAATAATTATTCTGAAGCGAATAATCATAAAGTTCAAATTACTACTCTGTTTTATGAACTTCGCATGTTTGAGATAGATCTTCTTACTCATGGAAAAGTTGAAGATGAGATTCTTATACCGCGAGCTCAGGAAATAGAAAAAAGCTTAAGCGCTAATCTTCTCAGGAAAGCTCGATTGAGTTAAGATTTTCCTCAATTTTATTTATTATCCTTTCAGCATCCTCATTTGGTTTTACCCAAATTACAGATTGCTGATTTCTTATCCAAGTCAATTGACGTTTTGCATATCGGCGGGTATTCATTTGGATTTTAGAAATAGCCTCTTCTAAATTTATTGCCCCATCAAAGTGCTCGAAAATCTCTTTAAAACCAACTGTTTGAAGGGCATTTATTTCCCTGAAAGGATAAACCGATTTTGCTTCATCAAGCCAACCGGATGAAATCATTTTATTGGTTCTTTTATCAATTTGGGAATATAGCTCCTCTCTCGGCAAATCAGTAGCTAGGATAACAGCATTGAAATTTCTTTCTGCCTGATGTTTATTCCTGAATGAACTATATGTCTTGCCGCTCAATCTAATTATTTCAACTGCTCTGATAACTCTTTGCTTGTTTGATAAATCAGCCTCTTTTGCATATTCAGGATCAGTTCTCTGCAGTTCATTCTTCAATTTCTCGCAGTCTGTTTTCCATTCAGTTTCTAATTCGCCCCTTAACTCACTTGATGCAAAAGGAATATTATCCAATCCTTCAAGTAGCGCCTTAATATATAATCCTGTTCCTCCACAAACGATTTGTGTTTTATTTTCTTCAAAAAGGCTGTTCAGAATGCTAAGCGCTTCTTTCTCATAGATTCCCGCATTAAACGCATCATGTATAGAGTGACTTCCAACCAGAAAGTGCTTAACCTCTGCTAACTCCTTCTTATCTGGTGCAGCACTTCCTATTGGGATTTCTTTGAATACTTGTCTAGAATCTGCCGAAACAATGCTGCATTGAAAGACCTTTGCAAGGCGTATGCTCAAGGCTGTTTTACCCGATCCTGTCGGACCTGTGATTACTATCACAAGCGGCTTCTTCATCAATCTTCATCATATCCGGAGCTGCCTCCGTAATCTTCATCATAATCATCAGAACCAAATTCGTCTTCATCATCATTACCATAATCAGAAGATGAACTTTCATCTATTTCGGTAGTATTGTTGAATTCTTCAGCCAATTTAGAAATCTCAGAATCAGTCTCTAAATCCTCTTCTTCCAAATCAGCTTCCTCTATATTCACTGCTTCTTCATCTTCTGCAGCAGCAGTTTCAGAATCATCATCATCATCTAATTTCATGCTTCCTAGCATAGCCAAAAGAAGATCTTCTTCATTATCCACTGGCTTTTTAGAACGTCGGCCGCGCCCATCTTCTTCTTTCTCCTCTCTTACGGGAATAATTAACTCTTCCTTGTACTGAACAGGAGGCAAACCAAAAGTTACTGATATCTTAGGGTACGTTGCCCGGTATTCAGGTGAGGCAATTATGCGAATCAATTCAACCTGGAAGCTCCATTTTGCCGTCTCATCATATTCAAATAAAAATTTCTGATGCGGGTCGTCAATATGGTCAACCAATTCTACCTTTTTTAAGGCGCTCAGATTTTTGCCGCTTACACTGCCAATACTTTTGCCCTTTCGCCAATTATGATCGGCAAGAAAAAACTCACCATGATGTTTATTGTCAAAGCCAACTGCAGCCAGCAACTCAGTAAATAAGTCTGCGAAAGTATGTGTGGCTTCAAAGTCGATATCCCTGTGAACATCGTCATAATCCTCAAATGTTACTCGAAATCTTAATATGCTCATGTGTTCTAATCTTCGTTCTCAGATATAGATGATTGTAAAATGTTCTTAGCCGTCAAACCCATAACTTCAGCTTCAGCTATCATATATTGATACGCCGCCTCAAAAGAATTAGGAATCTGACCATCTAATATTGCTTCTCTTATTGCAGTTTTCAAAACTCCAATCTCCTTCCCTGGTTTTATATCAAAAGTAGCCATGATATCCATTCCTGTTACAGGTGGTTGCCAGTTTCTTAATCTGTCTTTTTCTTCAAGTTCAACAAGTTTTTGGCGAACTAATTCAAAGTTAGCTAAATACTTGTTCACCTTCTCCTGATTCTTTGAAGTTATGTCTGCTTCGCATAAAGTCATTAAATCATCCACGTCATCTCCTGCTTCAAATAATAATCTGCGTACAGCAGAATCAGTAACTATTTCTTTGCTTAAAACAATTGGCCTCAAATGAAGCATAACCAATTTCTGGACATACTTCATTTTATCATTCAGAGGTAATTTAAGCTTCTTAAATATTCCGGGTACCATCTTGGCTCCTCTATCTTCATGACCATGAAATGTCCAGCCATGATTCTCCTCAAATCGTCTAGTTACAGGCTTTGCAATATCATGCAATATAGCTGCCCAACGCAACCAAAGAGAATCAGTGTTTTCACAAATATTATCCAACACCTGCAAGGTGTGATAAAAATTATCTTTATGTGCTTTCCCTTTAATCACTTTAATCCCTTGTAATGCAACCATCTCAGGAAAAAACTGTTGAAGTAAGCCTGTGTCGAACAAATGTTTAAACCCAACCGATGGCTTTGGCGAAAGAATAATCTTATTCAATTCATCTGTGATTCTTTCCATTGAAACAATCTTGAGTCTCTCCGCATTGCGCTTCATCGACTCTAATGAGCTTCTATCAATCTGAAAATTTAACTGTGATGCGAATCGTATCGCCCGCATCATCCTTAATGGGTCATCACTGTATGTTTTATCAGGGTCAAGCGGCGTTCTGATGATTTTCTTTTCTAAATCAGAAATTCCTCCAAATGGGTCAATAACTTCCCCCGTTAAGGGGAATAGCTGAATTGCCATTGCGTTTATAGTGAAATCTCTTCTTTCCTGATCCTCCTCTAAGCTTCCATCTTCAACAATTGGCTTTCTAGAATCTAAACGGTACGACTCTTTTCGAGCCCCAACAAACTCAAGTTCCCAATCACTTGTGTGAATCATTGCAGTGCCAAAGTTCTTGAAAATGTGAACTTTAACATCTTTTCCAATTGCACTTGCAATTGCCTTTGCGAAATCTATTCCACTGCCTTCTACTACAATATCAATGTCTTTTTTAGAACCTCGGTTAAGCAGCTGATCACGCACATAGCCTCCTATAACAAAAGCATTAATGCCTTTGGCGGAAGCTGTTTTTGAAAGCAGTTCGAAAATTGGATCTGTGAGATTTAGTGTTGCCACGCTTGCGGCAAAAATAGAATTTTAACTTACTTAATAAACGCCAAAACCTGCGAAATTTCAATCTCTTCGGCACATTTAAAATGCCCTCTGGGGCAAGCTTTGTAGCCATGTAAGCCACAAGGTCTGCATTCAAGGGGACTTTTTATTTCAACTACATGCGAATTTGTGGACAAAGGACCAAAGCCAAATTGAGGCACAGTACTGCAATAAATGGCTGTAACAGGAGCATCAACAGCAGAACATAAATGCATTGGAGCAGAGTCATTTACTACATTCATTACCGCTCCTTTCATTAAAGCTGCCGATTGAAGCAGGTCTAATTCACCACAAATATTTTTAACATCAAAATCCTTCACTTGTGAGCTAATCTCATTACATAATTGAGTATCAGAAGGAGCTCCTAACAAATAAATCTCGTAGGGCTTATTTAGGTTTCTTATTAAATCAACCCATTTGTGAGCGGGCCACTGTTTGGTAAACCAAACGGATGCAGGAGCAATGCAGATATAGTCTCTCTCGGGTATGAATTTCGCCTGTGGAGGATAGAGTTTCGGTTTTGCTTCACCACTAATTCCAAGTGGCTTAATCAGCTCAAGGTTTCTCTCACATTCGTGAACTCCATTTTGAATCTGATGAGCTACCTTATGATTGAAAAACCTCGAAAAAGGATTCTTATTAAATCCGATTTTGATTCCAGCTTTTGAGAATGCTGTCAAGAAACCTGAAGCAGCAAACCTTTGGCAATTAATCACTAAATCGTATTTCTGCCTTCTAATGGCAATTAAAAGGAAAAATAAATTTCGATATTTTGATTGACTTTTGTTCCACACGAAAGCTCGTTTTATAAAAGGATGCCCTTTAAATAAGCTTTCGCTTCCTTTTCTCACAACAATATCAATCTCAGCATCCTTATAATTCTGATGAAGAGCTTCCAGTATTGGCGTTGCCAAAATCACATCGCCAATAAAGGCTGTTTGTATTAGAAGTATCTTTTTCAATTCGATCAATTACATGAAATTGATTCTTGTTTACACCGCAACGCTATGCTCTCTGAGTGCATCGTTTAATGAAGTCTTCAAGTCAGTAGATGCTTTTCTTTGACCAATAATCAATGCACAAGGTACCTGATATTGCCCCGATGGAAAGTTCTTTGTATAAGATCCTGGAATCACAACGGCTCGCGGTGGAACTTCGCCTTTGTATTCAACCGGATCTTTTCCAGTTACATCAATTATTTTAGTGCTTTTAGTTATTACCACGTTGGCTCCAAGAACAGCTTCTTTTCCAACTTTTACGCCTTCAACAACAATGCATCTTGAACCAATAAAACAACCATCTTCTATTATAACCGGACTGGCTTGAATGGGTTCTAGTACACCACCGATTCCAACTCCACCGCTTAAGTGAACATTTTTTCCTATTTGTGCACAAGAACCAACTGTTGCCCAAGTATCTACCATAGTACCTTCATCAACATAAGCTCCAATATTCACATACGATGGCATAAGAATTACTCCTTTGGCAATATAACTTCCATAGCGAGCAACAGCATGAGGCACTACTCTAACTCCTAGAGCAGCATAACCTGTTTTAAGTTGCATTTTATCGTGAAACTCAAAGGGTCCCAACTCAATGGTTTTCATCTGTTGAATTGGAAAATAAAGAATCACGGCTTTCTTAACCCATTCGTTTACTTTCCAGCCTTCGGCTGATGGTTCAGCTACCCTGATTCTTCCTTTATCAATTTCTTCAATGACTTCCCGAATTGATTTCTGTACGTTCGAATCGCTAAGCATTTCTCGATTCTCCCATGCTTTTTCTATCATTTCCTGCATGAGGCCAAAGATAGAAATACAAGGCGTTTATTTTTCTCATATCCATTTAAGCTTTATGAAGGTGTTAAAAACAGACTGCTAAATCGCTCGACTCATCTTGTTTTACGGTTATCTTCGTGCCATGATTTCTTACGAAAAATTCACTTTAGCCAACGGACTCAGGGTAATTGTGCATGAAGATCACTCTACTCCAATGGCATGTATAAATATACTTTATGATGTTGGTGCAAGAGATGAAGAGGAGGAAAGGACAGGATTCGCGCATTTGTTTGAGCACCTCATGTTTGGCGGAAGTGTAAATATTCCCAACTATGATTCCCCTCTTCAACAGGTTGGAGGGGAGAACAATGCCTTCACTAATAATGATGTAACCAATTATTACCTCACTTTACCTGCCGAAAATCTCGAAACCGGCTTTTGGTTAGAGTCAGACAGGATGTTGAGTCTTGCATTTTCAGATAAAAGCCTGGAGGTTCAGCAAAATGTAGTAGTTGAGGAGTTCAAGCAACGTTATTTGAATCAGCCTTATGGTGATGAATGGTTGCTAATCAGGCCTTTGGCATATAAAGTTCACCCTTACCGCTGGGCTACCATAGGCAAAGAAATTTCTCATATTGAAGATGCTGTTATGGATGATGTGAAAGACTTTTTCAAGAGGTTTTATCATCCTTCAAATGCGATTCTGGTTGTAGCTGGTGATGTTGAGCTTTCGAAAGTAAAGGAACTTTCAGAAAAATGGTTTGCACCAATTGACCCTGGTCAGAAGAACATTAGGCAATTGCCACAAGAACCCAAGCAGACAGAAGGTCGTTTTCTTGAGGTCTTTAAAGATGTTCCATCTGATAGCTTAACTAAAGTGTGGCATATGTCGCCAAGAATGGCAAAAGAATATTATGCTCAAGATTTGCTTTCAGATGTTTTGGGTAGAGGTTCTTCGTCAAGACTTCACACTAAACTGGTAAAGGAAAGACAGCTATTTTCAGGTATTTCTGCTTATGTTACTGGAAGTTTTGATGCAGGCTTGCTTGTAGTTCATGGGCGCTTGGTAAATGGGGTTGCTTTAGAAGAAGCCGATGATGCCATTCTGGAGGTGATTGAAGAACTCAAGTCAAAACCTCTCGACTCAAATGAATTGCAGAAGGTAAAACATAAAGCCGAAAGCACTCATGTTTTTGGCGAAATGAGTATTCTTAATAAAGCCATGAATCTCGCATTTGGTGAATTGCTTGGAGATATTGAGATGGTAAATACCGAGATTGATAAAATAAATGCTGTTACCGAGGATGATATTTTAACTCAGGCAAAACAGATTTTGGTAAGTACAAATTGTTCAACATTATTTTATAGGAGGAAAGAAGCATGAGTGTATTAAACAGAGTAATTCCTCCAGCAGCTAATCCAATTCGAGACGTAAAACTCGAATCTCCCAATAAATTTGAGTTGCCGAATGGGATTGATTTATTTACACTTTCCGCGGGAACGCAGGAAGTAGTTAAAATTGAGCTAGTTTTCGAATCGGGAAGTATTTCTCATCATAATCCATTGGTTCCAGGATTCGCAGTTGCAATTCTGCGGGAAGGGACTTCCACGAAAAATGCAGCTCAAATAGCAGAGGCTATTGATGATTATGGAGCGTACTTGGAAACCGATATAGGCAAGGACTATACTTCTGTAACCTTGGTTACTCTTTCTCGCTTCTTACCCCAAACATTGCCTGTGCTCATTGAAATTATCAGAGATTCCGCATTTCCCGAGAAGGAATTTGAAATTAAAAGAGCAAACCGCCGACAAAAGTATCTTGTTGGATTAGAGAAGGTTGGGTTTGTTGCAGGCAAGCGATTTCAGGAAATCTTGTTTCAATCGCAAGGATATGGTGCTGCGTTTAATGAAGAATCTTATAACCGCGTTTCGCGGGATGAAGTTCTTGAATTTTATCAAAAGCATATTCAAAGGAGTCCTTTCAAAATCTTTATGAGCGGCTTCTTAACAAAGGAAGATATTCACTTAGTTAAAACGGAGTTTTCTGCTTTAACCGATATTAAAACAGAGCTTGATTCTATTGACTATAATTCGGTAGATGTGATAACTCCTATTCAAGAGCTTATCGTGAAAGACAATGCTATGCAATCGGCTGTTAGAATAGGCAGGAAGCTGTTTACACGCAATCACCCCGACTATTTTGGGATGAAAGTTCTTTGCACCATTTTAGGTGGATATTTTGGCTCGCGCCTGATGACAAATATTCGCGAAGATAAAGGCTATACTTACGGAATAGGAGCGGGGATGGCTTCAATGAAGCAGGATGGATATTTTTACATAAGCACCGAAGTTGGGGTTGATGTTTGTGCTAATGCTATTTCAGAAATCTACAAGGAAATAAGCTTTTTGCAAGATTCTGCAGTGCTTAACACCGAGCTTGAATTAGTCAAAAACTACATGCTTGGCTCATTGTTAAAGAGTTTTGAGGGGCCATTCGAACGCATGGAGCGATTCAAGCTTGTGAACCTTCAGGGATTTGATGTGGATTATTATTTAAACTATTCTCAGGCAATTCGAGAAATCACAGCTTCCCAACTAATGCATCTTGCAAATAAGTGGCTTCAAAAAGATGATTTGATAGAGTTAGTTGTAGGGAAGAAATGAGAATAGTATAGTTAATAGGCAGTCTGCTCTCCAAGAATAGGCTCTTTAAACTATGTCAAGTAAATTTAGGCAAGGTCACACTATCTACTATCCACTATCCACTATCTACTATCTACTATCCACTATCTACTATCCACTATCTACTAGAATAATTAGGTGCTTCACGTGTAATGCTTACATCATGAGGATGTGATTCTCTGGCTCCAGCAGCTGTGATTCTGATAAATTTCTTGGTCTGTAATTCAGTAATTGTTTTAGCTCCACAATATCCCATCCCGGCGCGTAAGCCGCCGATGAGCTGATACAGGACTTCGCTTAATGCGCCTTTAAACGGAACTTGACCTACAATGCCTTCAGGAACAAGTTTTTTGATATCATCCTCAGCATCCTGAAAATACCTGTCTTTAGAGCCAGTTTGCATAGCTTCAATTGATCCCATGCCACGATAAGACTTAAATTTTCTGCCTTCAAAAATAATAGTCTCTCCCGGAGATTCTTCAACTCCGGCAAACATAGAACCAGCCATTATACTTGAGGCTCCGGCTGCTAGTGCTTTCACAATATCACCCGAGAAACGTATCCCGCCATCGGCGATTACTGGAACTCCAGTTCCTCTAAGAGCATGAGCAACATCCATAACAGCAGTTAGCTGTGGTACTCCAACACCTGCAATTATTCTGGTGGTACAAATAGAACCGGGTCCAATTCCCACTTTAACAGCATCAGCGCCAGCTTCAACCAAAGCAAGGGCAGCCTCTGCGGTTGCAATATTACCCACAATAACTTGCAAATCAGGATGAAGTCTTTTTACCTCTTTAAGTTTGTCAATTACTCCTTTTGAATGACCGTGAGCCGTATCTATAATTACTGCATCAGCTCCGGCATTTTTCAATGCCTGAACTCTTTCTAAGGTATCGCCGGTTACTCCAACGGCGGCAGCTACTCTTAGCCTCCCGAAGTCATCTTTGCACGCATTAGGACGTAAGCGATTCTTTATAATGTCTTTGTAAGTAATGAGTCCAACTAGCTTATGGTTTGAATCAACTACCGGAAGTTTTTCAATTTTATATTCCTGTAATAGGATTTCTGCCTTTTCAAGATTAGTTTCTTCTGTAGTGATGATGTTCTCTTTTGTCATCACCTCTTTAACAGGCTTATCGTATCGTTTTTCGAACCTCAAATCTCTGTTGGTTATAATTCCAACAAGTTTTTTATTGCCATCAACAACCGGAATTCCGCCAATCTTATTCTCTTTCATCAATTGCAAAGCATCAGCAACTAATGCATCTTCATGCATCGTTACCGGATCAATAATCATCCCGCTTTCAGAGCGTTTAACCTTTTTAACCTCGGCAGCCTGGCGCTCAATACTCATATTCTTATGAAGTACTCCAATGCCTCCTTCCTGAGCAATCGCAATTGCTAAAGCTGATTCAGTAACTGTATCCATTGCAGCTGAAACAACAGGGACATTTAATCGAATGCCTTTGCTAAACTGACTGTATATTTCAGCTTCTCTTGGTAATACTTCAGAATAATCTGGAATTAAAAGAACGTCATCGTAAGTGAGTCCTTCTACAAGTGGAGTATGTGAATCCATGCAATCGAGAATCGGGGTTTTGTCCCGAATTGCGCGCAAATATAGAAAGAAAAATATTGCTATACGTTAAGCAAACGTTAGGGTTAACAGAAATGTTAGAACATTATTCCGTTATTGAGAAATATCTTCATTAAAATCAGAACAGATGCAAGTATTATCAGAAATCTATTTTCAATTAATCCAGTTTCAGGAAGTCTGTAAATCATTATCATTCTGTTTTTTAGAGCATTAATAAAAATAGAAACAATAATCACGAAGAGACAAAAAACTAAAGCTAAGTTTAGAATAAAAGAGCCATCAGAAAAATAAACAAGTGAAATTGCCGATCCAATAAAATAAGGCAGAAGCACTGTTTGGAACAAATAAACTATTTTATTCTCATTCTTTACAACATGCTGAGTGCTGTTAGTTATTTGAATAAATGGTTTTGCAACTAAAGAACCTATGAATATTAAAAGTAAGCTTGCTATAATTGAAGCAATTAGCTTGGCGAAATCTTCCCAATAGAGGTAGTCTGCGACTATACCTAGAAAACTAGCGTTGATTCCTTGTGAACCAGTGTTTTTAATAGGCATCAGCACCATTTCTGCGCAGAAAAAGTTCAAATAGTGGATTCCTAACCAAAGCCAGAAGGTTTTTTGAATACCAGGCCTTTTTCGATATATCTTTTGAATAACTAGAGCTAAGATGCCTGCAAGTAAACAAAAGAAAGGCCCTGATATGAAGGTCTTCAAAACAGGCTCAACGGTCCACAAATCATAATTTTGAGTGAAGTCTACCTTAAAGAAAAATAATTTGTAAAAAAGATGATACCGCTTAGCAAAAAGTGCTGTTACAATATTAAAGCTCACATACGAAATTGTGAATGCAGCCAAATAAGCAATCGTCGAATTAATAATTCGATTATTCCTTTCTTGCTCGCCTGAACCATGGCGACTAGAAATTTTTTCAGTAAAATCAAGGTTTCTATTACTTGACGTCATCTGATTGGGTTGGGTGCTCATTGTTGCAAATATACCCGAAAATTAATCTCTTTGTCAAACTGTATCATTTGTATTCTTTCTTTGATATATCTAACGGTTCACCTAATTTCGCACGCTCATTAAAATAAACAAACATGTTGATAAGAAATATTCTATTGGTATTCAGTTTGGTGTCCGGTAGTGTGGCTTTCGGACAGATGCAAAAGAACAAGTCTGTTGTTACCGCAAAGTCTAAAGTTGCACAGCCTGAAGTGGCAGTAGCAAAAGATACTGGTGAAGCAGTGCTTTTAATTGTTGGTGGAGACCCTGTTACAAAGGAAGAATTTGAGGCTATATACAGAAAAAATAACACCAAGGAAACTAATTCAAGCAAAGAAGCTCTTGAAGAATATTTGCAGCTTTTCATCAACTTTAAATTAAAAGTTAAGGCAGCAAAAGACGCAGGAAAAGATACCGTTAACGCATTCAAGAATGAATTGAAGGGTTACCGCAGACAATTAGCTCAGCCTTATTTGACTGATAAGGAAGTTAATGAACAGCTTATTGAAGAAGCATACAATAGAATGAAAACTGACGTACGCGCCAGTCATATTTTGATTTCATTGGGGGCCGACGCATTACCTAAAGATACTTTGGCTGCATACAAAAAAGCACTTTCTGTTCGCGAAAAGCTAATGAAAGGTGAAGATTTTGAAACACTTGCACGCAAATATTCAGAAGACCCTTCTGCTCAGCAAAATGGAGGTGACTTAGGTTATTTTACTTCGATGATGATGGTTTATCCATTTGAAAATGCTGCATACAACACAACTAAAGGAGAAGTTAGTATGCCAATCAGAACCAGATTTGGATATCACATTGTTAAGGTAAATGATATTCGTCAAGCTCAAGGCCAAGTGCGCGTTGCTCACATCATGGTTAAAGTAAACGAAAAGGATAATGATACAACTGCAGCTAAAGCAGAAACAAAAATTAATGAGATTTACAAAAGGGTACAAGAAGGTGAAGATTTCTCTTTGCTAGCAAGTCAGTTTTCTGATGATAGAACATCAGGAAAGAATGGTGGTCAGTTGCCTTGGTTTGGAACAGGTAAAATGGTTCCTGAATTCGAAAAGGTTGCTTTCTCTTTGAAAGAAGAAAATGAATTAAGCAAGCCTTTTAAATCAGCCTATGGATGGCATATTGTTAAGCTTCTTGAGAAAAAAGGGATTCCTTCATTTGATGAAATGAAGGTAGAATTGAAACAAAAAGTTTCGAAAGATTCTCGTTCGGAAGTCAGTAAGGAAGCTGTTTTGGACAGAATTAAGAAAGAGAATAATTTTAAAGAAGATACGAAAGCTCTCGAGCAGGTTATTGCTAAAGTAGATACAAGTTTCCTTTCAGGAACTTGGGATTCTTCAGTTGCAGATAAACTTGTAAAGCCTCTGTTCTCTCTAGGTAACGAAGTAACTCCTCAAGATGAGTTTGCTAAATACCTTGCTCAAAATCAAAGTAAGCAGTCTAAATCATCTTCGGTTGAAGCATTGGTTCGTAAATCATACGAATATTTCAAAGAGCAGAAAATTATCGCTTTTGAAGATTCAAGACTAGAAGAGAAATATCCTGAGTTCAGGCTTCTAATGCAAGAATACCGTGATGGAATTTTATTATTCGAAATAACAGATGAAAATGTTTGGTCTAAAGCGCTAAAGGACACAGCCGGTTTGGAGCAGTTTTACGAACAAAACAAGTTCAATTATATGTGGGGAAAAAGAGCTGATGTTGTAATTTACAAAGCTTCTGATGAAAAGATTGCAAAATCAGCCCGTAAGCTAGTTGCAAAAAGGGCAAAGAAAAACGTGAGTTCCGAGGATGTTGTGAGTAAAATCAACAAAACTTCTCAGTTAAATCTTCAAGCCGAGAAAGGTCTTTTTTCAAAAGGAGACAATGAAATTGTTGATGGCATAAATTGGGAAAAAGGTATTTCTGAAAACAAAGTTAATTCTGATGGAACAGTTTATTTTGTTGAGGTTGTTGAAATTATGGAACCTATGCCAAAAACAATCGCAGAGGCTAGAGGTTTAATTACAGCAGATTATCAAAACTTTCTCGAAAAAGAATGGATAACAGAGCTGAAGAAGAAATATGATGTAACTGTTAATCGCAAAGTATTCGAAACGATTAAATAATAATATCAAATTCTTATTTGCCCGTTTTGGTGATTCACCAGACGGGCAATTTTTTAGTTATTCATCAGAATGCAAAAAGCAATTCATTATTTCATTTTAACAACGGCTATAGCCTTCATTTCGGCCTGTAATAATGATGATGTGAAAAAAGATGCTATTGCTAGAGTTCATGACAAATATTTATCAAAAGCTGAATTAGCGAGAGCTATACCCTTTGGTTTAAAGGGTGAAGATAGCGTGAGTTTTGCAAACGAATTTATTACTCAATGGTTAAAGCAAAATCTAGTTCTTAGAAAAGCTGAGAATAATCTAAATGATGAAGAAAAGGATGTTTCAAGGCAGTTAGAAGATTATCGTACTTCACTTATCATTTTTGCATACGAAAGAGAATTGGTCAAGCAAAAGCTTGATACACTTGTTTCTGATGACGAAATCTCTAAGTATTATCAAGAACACCCTAATAATTTTGAGTTAAAGAGTAACATTATTCGACTCAAATACATCAAGCTTCCAAAGAAAACGCCTAATAGTGACAAGGCTAAGAAATGGTTTCGGTCTGAAAAGGAGGAAGAGCAAAATAAAATCCAACAATTCGCAAAGCTTTATGCCGTTAATTTTCTTTTAGATGATAGTAATTGGCTTTTATTAGAAGATGTTATAAAGGAAATTCCTTTAGATGAAAATGAGATTGGAAATGTGAATAATCAACCAAAGTTTATAGAGCTTTTTGATGAAAAATACCAGTATCTTGTAACAGTTACAGGCTTCATGGTTAAGGACAGCCAAGCTCCGCTTGAATTTGAAAAAAATACAATTAGAAACATCATTCTCAACAAAAGAAAAATACTATTAATACAAAAAATGCAGGATGATGCATACAATGACGCATTGAATGAAAAAGATATTGAAGTTTATGGGAATAACTAAGAAGCTCTTTTTTAGTACATGCCTAATTTTGGTTTTTATCTTCACTTCAGGAGAAGTGGCCTCACAACCTGTAACCATCGACAAAATTATCGCCGTGGTAGGAGATGAGGCAATATTACTATCAGATATTGAGGCTCAGGCCTTTCAAATTGAACAGCAAAATGGAATCAAAGACCCTGACTTACGCTGCAGAGTTTTAGAAGAAGTTATTATTCAGAAACTTCTTTTGAATCAGGCTGAAAAAGATTCTGTGATTGCTAGTGATGAAATGGTAGATGCCGAACTGAATAAAAAAATCAGATTTTTTGTGAGCCAGATTGGATCTGTTGAGGCTCTAGAAGATTACTTAGGTAAGAGCCTTTTAGCAATCAAAGAAGAGTTTAGGGATAGAATTCGTGACCAAATAACCATTCAGCAAATGCAGTCTCAAATAGCTGGTGACGTAAATGTTTCTCCTTCAGAAGTTAAGGCGTTTTACGCTGAAATACCAACAGATTCAATTCCTTTTATTGAGAGTGAAATACAAGTAGCTCAAATTTTAGCAAAACCTCCTGTAAATGATGCCGAACGCGATCGCGTTAGAAACGAACTAAAGGAAATTAAACAAAAAATTGTTGATGGTAGGAGCTTCGCTTCTATGGCTGCATTTTATAGTCAGGATCCGGTTTCAGCTGCAAAAGGAGGTGAGCTGGGCTTTGTGAATAGAGGAGATCTGGTGCCTGAATTTGAAGCTGCAGCCTTTGCATTAAAAGGTAGCGAAATTTCAGATATCGTTGAGTCTACCTACGGATTTCATATTATTCAACTCATCGAAAGACGCGGTGAAACAATTAATGTGAGACACATTCTTTTATCGCCAAAAGCTTCGCCCGAAGACCTTGAGAAGGCTCGAAAAAGACTTGATAGCCTGCAGCAAGCTATACGGTTAGGCGAAATTAATTTTGATGAAGCAGCCTTGAAATATTCGGATGATGAAGAAACAAAAAACAACTCTGGATTACTCATCAATCCTGGTTCAGGTTCAACTTGGTGGGAAATATCCCAGCTCGATCAAAGCATTTTCTTTGCTATTGACAAGCTAAAGATAGGAGAGATGTCAGACCCAGTTTTGGTTCGCGAAGGAGAGAAGAAGACAGGCTACAGAATTCTTATGTTAAAAGCGAGGACTGAACCTCATAAAGCGAATCTTAAAGACGATTATCAGCGTATACAGCAAGCTGCAGAAGCTAAAAAGAAAGAAGAGAAAGTTGATGAGTGGATAAAACGAAAGAGACCAAACTTTTTTATTAAAATTGACTCACAGTATTCAGACTGTGATTTTCAAACAAATTGGAATCAACCTTAAGCAATTATAACGAAAGAATGCAAGAGTTTAAATCAGATGCCGAAGCTATTGATAGCTTAAAAGATGCTTACACCAGACTCGATAAAGAAATTGGGAAAGTGGTTATTGGTCAGGAAGATGTTGTAAAAGATGTAATCATTTCAATATTCAGTAGAGGACACTGTTTGCTTGTTGGTGTTCCTGGTCTTGCCAAAACATTATTAGTAACAACTATCTCAAAAGTTTTGGGGCTTGAATATAACAGGATTCAATTTACGCCTGATTTGATGCCATCTGATATTGTAGGAACCGAAATTCTTGATGAAAATCGACAATTCAAATTTATTAAAGGCCCTCTTTTCGCAAATATTATCTTGGCCGATGAAATAAACAGAACTCCTCCTAAAACTCAAGCTGCTTTGCTTGAGGCTATGCAAGAAAAGGCCATTACAGCAGCTGGAAAAAGGTATGAGCTTGGAAAGCCATTCTTTGTTCTCGCGACTCAAAATCCAATTGAACAAGAGGGTACTTATGCTTTGCCAGAAGCTCAGCTCGACCGTTTTATGTTCAATATTTGGGTAGATTATCCGAGTTATGAGAATGAAATAAAGGTTGTTAGAAGTACAACTTCCGATGAAATCATCTCTTTGAATTCAATTCTAAGTGCAGAAGAGATTCTCTTTTACCAAGATTTAGTAAGGCGTATCCCTGTAACCGATAAGGTACTTGAATATGCAGTGAAATTAGCTGTAAAAACAAGATTGAATTCTGAATACGCTCCAGATGTGGTTAAGAAGTATTTAGCTTGGGGTGCAGGACCAAGAGCATCTCAATTCTTAGTGCTTGGTGCTAAATGCCATGCAGCAATTAGAGGCAAGTATTCTCCAGATATTGAAGATGTAAATGCTGTAGCAACTGCAATTTTGCGCCATAGAATTATTCGAAATTATAAGGCTGAAGCTGAAGGTATTTCTGTTGAGGATATCATCAGTCAATTATTAGAGAAGTAAGATCTCTTCCATAGAAAAGGGCTGAAAACTAAATGTTTTCAGCCCTTTTCTATGCTTCTGTTTAAATCAATAATATGTCAATCTAATTACATCAGCCAAATGCTTAGCAAGCCTAATCACCTGACGGGTATAGCCATATTCATTGTCATACCAAACGTATAACACAATGGATCTTTTGTCATTCGCAACAATTGTTGCAGGACTATCAACAATAGAGGCGCAAGGGTTGCCAACAAGGTCACTCGATACTAATTCATTAGAAATTGAGTACTGAATTTGCTCTACCAAATCGCCCTTTAATGCCGCATTTCTCAAAACTGAATTCACATCTTCTTTTGATGTGTCTGTTTCAAGACTTAATTTCAAAATCGCTAATGAAACATCAGGAGTAGGCACCCTAACTGCATTCGATGTTAATTTACCCGCTAATTCAGGAATTACCTTTGCTACAGCTGTACCAGCTCCTGTTTCTGTAATTACCATGTTTAATGCTGCAGCTCTTCCTCTCCTATATTTCTTATGGTAATTATCTAATAAATTCTGATCGTTTGTGTAAGAGTGAATCGTTTCAATATGCCCTCCAGAAATTCCTAAATTCTTACTAATTACTTTAAGAACTGGAACAATTGCATTTGTGGTACAAGAAGCAGCTGAGAAAATAGTTTCATTTTCAATATCAACACTTCCTTGATTCACCCCATGAACAATATTAGGGATGTCTCCCTTGCCTGGCGCGGTCAAAAGAACCTTGGAAATGCCTTTCGACTCCAAGTGCTTACTTAAGCCTTCTCGGTCTCTAGATACACCTGTATTGTCAATTAGAAGAGCATTCTCGATTCCATAAGATGTGTAATCAATCGCAGAAGGGTCTTTAGCAGCAATCATCTTAACAGTATGTCCGTTAATAATAAGTGAATGGTTTTCTACATCCTCGATTATGGTTCCTGGAAATGGTCCATGAACCGAATCTGTTCTTAGTAAAGCTGCTCTTTTAATTATGTCTTCAGCACTATTGCTGCGTGTTACAATTGCACGAAGTCTAAGTTGTTCACCTTTGCCAGCCTGGATTATAAGTTCTCTCGCAGCAATCCTACCTATTCTGCCAAACCCATACAGCACAACATCCTTTGGTACTAGAACTCTTTTATCCTTCCCTATAAACGAAATAAGTTTGTCTTGAATAAATTCAGCCGCAGTTGAATAAGCCGCTTTCTCATTTATCCATTCTGTTGCAAGTCTTCCAAGATCAATTCTAGATGGTGCTACATCCAATGCTTCAATTTCCTTTGCGAGAAGTAAACTATCTTGAACAGTGATAGCTTTACCTACAAATTTTTGAGCATAATTATGTAACTGTAAAATTTCACTTGCACTTCTGTCAACTAATTGGTTCCTGAAAATCAATAGTTCAATCGAGTGATCAAACCAAAGCGAACCTACTGTATGAATAAGCTCTATAGCAGCCTTTTCATCTTGAATCCACTCGTTTAATTCTGTTTCATAGTTAGCAGGCCTAAGGGCATTTTCTGATGACATGCGTTGTTATTTATGAGTTTGAGTCGCGAAATTACTGCTTTTGTTGAGCTCTTCCTTAAAATTTGCCGCTATAATTTTTAATTCATAAAGAAAAAGCCTGATTCCGCGAAGAACCAGACTTTTTCAAAATAATTTACTACACTCGATTTATATACCTAAGCCATAGTAAGCTTTCGCACCATTTGGATAGACTCCTTCTATAAGTAATCCCTTTCTTTCAGATTTTAATGCATTAGTGATGTCTGAAATAGAATTTACTTGCTTCTCTCCTATGTTAGTTATTATAAATCCTTCTTTAATCCCAATATTGCGCAATCGACCTTCTCTAATATTCTCAACTTTAAGCCCACTATTTAATTTGTATGCATTCTTCTCTATCTCACTAAGTGGGGTGAATTCTGCTCCCAACTCATTAGCTACCGATTCAGTATACTTAATTAAACGTGTATCGCCATTGCGATTTTTAAGTTGAAGATTCAGTTCTTTAGTTTTTCCACCTCTGCTTATAAGGAGTGCAACTTCATCGCCAGGACGATATCTACCAACCTGCTCTTGTAATTCAGGAATATTATTTACTTCTGCGCCCTGAATGGACAAAATGATATCTCCTTCTTCAATTCCCGCACTTTCAGCTGCGCCACCTGCATTTAATCCTGAAACATAAACACCCTTAATTGTTTCAATATTCTTTTTCTTTGCTAAATCAGCATTCAGGTCTTCAAGAACTACTCCTATAAATGCTCTTTGTACTTCTCCAAATTCCAGTAAGTCAGCAACAACTTTTCTTACGATATTTACCGGTACTGCAAAGGAATAACCTGAATAAGAGCCTGTATTTGATGCAATTGCAGAATTAATTCCAATGAGCTCTCCATTGGCATTAACTAATGCTCCTCCGCTATTTCCAGGATTTACTGCAGCATCAGTCTGGATAAATGATTCAATGGCAAATTTTTCGTTCAGAATGTTAATGTTTCTGCCTTTAGCACTAATAATACCCGCTGTAACGGTGGATGTTAAACTAAAAGGATTTCCAACTGCGAGTGCCCATTCACCAACCTTAACTTCATCAGAATTGCCATAGTATATAAATGGCAGATTTTGAGCATCCACTTTTAATAAGGCAAGGTCAGTACTTGGGTCAGTCCCAATTACTTCTGCTGTATACTCTCTCTTATCATTTAAGACAATTTCAACCGATTCGGCATTTTGCACAACGTGATTATTGGTGACGATAAATCCATCTTCTGATATAATAACACCAGACCCAGAAGCTCTTGCTTTTTGAGGAGGCGCATTTCTATATGGGTTCCCAAAAAAGAAATCGTAGAAAGGGTCTGAACTAGCATTCCTTCTATTTGCAGATACTGTTTTAACGTGAACTACTCCATGCAATGATTGTTCGGCTGCAGAAGTTAAATCTGGCGCATTTGCCAAATTGGCAGTTTGTCCTGAAGCAAGATGAACCGGAAGTCGCTCAGCTGTAAGTCGCTCATATCCATTTTGGTCCTCTTGAAAAAACTGATTGATACTGATTGCTGCAACACCCCCTAAAAAGGCTATGAGCAGCGTTGACATAATTTTCTTCATAAGGTAAAATCGATTTTTTAATAAACTTTTTAAAATCAAAAAACGTGCCCGTGTCAATTGTTGGTCATGAACAAATTACTGTGAATGAATCGTTAGCACAAGAATATTTGATGAACATTTTCACACTAGGTTTGTATAATCAACGCAAAGGAGTTATTAAGTGTTGTGAAGTGGAATTGATTTAACTTTTTTTTCAAAATCATTATGAGATCTCCCGGGTCAAGGGCGTTTACATTTTTAATTGGTATCCTCATAGGAATGCTTGCTGCAATTGGCTTGGTGTTTCTTATGGTGAATCAGTTTAATCCGTTTGCTTTCTTTAATAATGAATCTGGAATCAATCAGCGCGACACCATTGTAGATACAAGAGTGTCAAAAAAAATAAATTCTTTATCAAAGGTCAAAAGTAAAGAGAATCTGAAACTTGAAATAGTTACAACCTCTCCGAAAATTGATAGCAACGCATCTGAATTCAAAAATGAAATTCAAGTATTGAATCTTGACCAAGAAGAAATTATCATTAAGCGTGATGAGTTTTTAAGTTACACTGAAGTCGAAATCATTCGCATTAACGTCGGTCAAGAATTTCAACCCAGAGATTCTCTGATAAATAAGCTTCAGGGAAACCCTGAAATTAAAAAGACTATTAGGATAGAGTTTTGGAAATCTCCTGTTAACTATCAAGGTTATAGGTTATTGGCTAATAAGATTATGCTTTTTGGAATGGTGCAAGAAACTCGCCTTATGGTTTATAAATTTAAAGATGTTCTCTATTTAAGGAACGGCAGGTTAGTTTATAAGATTGTTGAAAATGATGATTTCGAATCATTCGAAAAAGTAACTGATGATTCAATTCTCAAAGTGTTAAACCCATGATTATTTCTTTTCATAAATACCAAGCTACCGGTAATGATTTTGTAATTATTGACGACCGCGAACGACGTTTTGACATTCAGAATAGCAGCCTCATTCAAACCCTCTGTAACAGAAGATTTGGAATTGGGGCAGATGGTCTAATTGTGATAAGGTCAGAGCCCGGACATGACTTTCGTATGATATATTTTAATGCTGATGGCTACGAAGGATCTATGTGTGGAAATGGAGGCAGATGTGCAACTGCTTTTGCAAACGTTCTTTTTCCAGAAAAAAAAGAATTCAGTTTTAAGGCTTTTGATGGTTTACATACTTCAAAAATAAGTCAGGTTAAAAACAATGGATTTCTTGTTAGCCTTAGTATGAGTGATGTTAAGTTACCCAATGACTTCGGCGAAGATGTTGTTTTGAATACAGGTTCGCCTCATTATGTTCAATTTGTAAACGATGCAGGTATTGTAGATGTTTCTTCCGCTGGTCGTTTAATTCGTAATTCTGAACCATACCTTAGAGAAGGAATTAATGTCAATTTTGCGGAAGTTCATAACGATACTTTAACCGTAAGAACTTATGAAAGAGGTGTTGAAGAGGAAACTCTTTCTTGTGGAACTGGCGTTACTGCTTCAGCAATTTCGGCTTTTCACAAAAAATTAATTCAAAGTCCAGATGTAAAAGTTTTCACGCGTGGCGGCGAATTAGAAGTCAAATTTAAGCTCAATGAAAATGGCTATTCTGATATTGTTTTATCAGGAGAAGCTCATCCTGTTTTTCAAGGAGTTATTGAAGTATGAACCATGTTTTTTATTGCGAATTACCAGAAGTTACATTTGAGTTAAACCCTTGCGGATTTTATATTTTATTGATTAATGTAAACCAGGGACCTCCTCATTTAGCAATTGTTTTCTGTAATAGATATTATTCGGTAACAATAAATTCAGTAAGCCTGGGGGTCGACTTTCAGCCAAAATATAACTCACTTTTAAGGAAAAATTTACCATTGCTTTTTTTGGAAATTGATCAACTTTCTAGCCGAGAAGTTATTCTTACTAAACTAAATAATGTTTTTGGATTAATTTCTCCCCTGTTGGGGGATGGTACCACTTGTCTTGCTCCAATCAAAAGAAGTTTTGAGCAAATTTTTGCATTGCATTCTGAAGCAATCCTGATATCAGATTTATTGAAAGAGCTTCAACAATTAACTTTGATTAAGAACGTGGGTTCACCTAATCTGAATTCCGGCAATTTTCAATTAAAGCCTTACAGCATTCAAGATGTTGAAAGACACATCAACTCTCTTTTGAAATAAATTTCTCTCTTACCTGTAACTTTTTTCAATTACTTTCACCTTAAGGTGAATTGAAGAATCTCGTTATGCTAAAAAGTTACTTTGCTCTATTGTTTGTTTTCATTAGCGTTACTCTTTTGTCGCAAGAGTCTCTCCAACCTCCTACCGCCCAAAAAAGACCTGTTTGTGATACAATTCATGGAGATATAAGATGTGATGAATATCAATGGATGCGTCAAAAGAATTCTCCTGAAGTAATAAATCACTTATATGCCGAAAATGGGTATGCCGAGAGGTACATGAAGCAACATAGTCTTTTAATTAAGAAGATTTATGAAGAAGTTAAAGGAAAGATTGTTGAAGATATTCAGTCAGAACCATCAAGGTCAAAAAAGCACCTTTATTATACTCGCTACGAAAAAGGAAAAGAGTATCCAAAATATTTCAGAAAAGCTGATACTCTCAATGCTCCAGAAATATTACTCTTAGACATAGATTCTTTGGCAAAGAATTTTGCGAATTTCAACTTAAGCTCTTTGAGCATTAGTCCATCAAATGAAAGATTACTTTATGGTATTGATACCAAAGGCGACAGGCTGATGGATGTTTACTTCAAAGCGATTAATAGTGAAGAAATTTATCAAGACACCATTAAGCAAATCACAGGTATTTGCTGGTTTGGAAACGATGAGGTGATTTATACCATTCCTGAAAAAGACAGTAAAAGATCATTTAAAGCCTATAAACACAAGCTTAATACTCCTAAATCGGAGGATATTCTTATAGCATTCGAACAAGACCCGGTTTTTCAATTAAGCTTTTCAAGATCGAGCTCTGAGCGTTTTGTTTTTATGGGATCTACAAGCACTCTCAGCAGTGAGTTTAGCTTTTTCGATTTTGAGAATCCAGGCAAAGGCTTTCAGCTAATTGAACCGAGAAAACCAAACCATGTTTATTCTCCATCCCATATTGATGGTGAAAGTTTTATTGTAAATACTGATTTTGAAGCACCTAACGGAAAGCTAATGTTGGCTCCTGTTAATAACCCTTCTCAATCAAATTGGCAACAATTTCTTCCTCATCGAGATGATGTTCTTTTGTCTGATTATGCAATTTATGGCGATTATTTAATTGTGGTTGAGCAATTTGATGCAAGAGAAAGATTAGTGAAAATTAATAGAAAGAACGGCCAACGAGATACAATAGAACTTCCTCTCGAACCTTCTTCTGTAGGTCTGTCATCCTATTATGAGCATGATGAAGGAAAATTTAGGTATAGTTTTACATCAATGAAACATCCAGGTGAAACCTGGGAAGTCGATTTAACTTCAGGTGAGAGGAAATTTATTCATCGAGATACAATTAACGGTAATTATAACCCAGCTGACTACGTTAGTGAAAGGATATATGCTATTTCGAAGGATGGAGAGTCGATTCCGCTAACACTCTTGTATAAGAAGGGGCTTAAAAAAGATGGTGCAAATCCATTGTGGATTAATGCTTACGGTTCATATGGAAACTCTTCTTTACCAGGTTTCTCTATCTCAAGCATTAGCTTAGCCGACCGTGGTTTTGTTGTTGCAACAGCTCATGTTAGAGGAGGGAGTGATTGTGGTAGGTATTGGTATGACAACGGGAAACTCTTAAAGAAGAAGAATACCTTTTACGATTTAATAGCTTGTGCAGAAAAGCTCATTAGCGATAATTATTCTAAAGCAGATAAAATAGTTGTTTCGGGTGGAAGTGCAGGTGGTTTATTAGTGGGAGCTGTTATGAATATGCGTCCTGATTTATTTGGTGCTGCAATCGCAAATGTGCCTTTTGTTGATGTGATCAACACAATGCTAGATTCATCATTGCCTTTAACTACTTTCGAATATGATGAGTGGGGAAATCCTAATGATTCAGTTTATTACCATTACATCAAGTCTTATGCGCCTTACGAGAATGTAAAGGCTATGAACTATCCACCAATTCTTGCTACAGCAGGATATAATGATTCTCAAGTGCCTTATTGGGAGCCAGCTAAATGGGTTTCCAGACTTAGGTCTTTAAAAACAGATTCAAATGTTGTCTTATTTAAAACTAATATGGATGCAGGTCATGGTGGAAGCTCAGGTAGATATGGGCGACTAAAGGATATGGCCTTCGATTATGCTTTTGCCTTTCAGGCGATAGGTTTAGAAGAAAATTACATAGTTATTAATGGTACTACAAAAGATTCTGAAGCTAATATCTTACCTTTTGTAAACGTTTATATTGAAGGCACAACACAAGCAACTGCAAGTAATGAAAACGGAAGGTTTTCCTTGGAAATAAAAAAAGGAGATAAGTTAAATATTGTATTTTCTTCGATTGGTTTTAAGAAGGTAGTAATTCCGATTACAATAAATACACCTCTTGATAATTTAGATGTTCTTCTTCAAGCCGAGAATTACCAGATAAAGACATTTGAAGTGCGAGCAGATGCAAAAGATCCAGCTTATGCTGTGATGAAAAAAGCTATAGAAAAAAGGAAGTTTCATTTAGAACAAGTTGATTCATATTCATCTGATATTTATATTAAAGGCGCTGTAAGATTGGATAAGATTCCTGAGAAACTACCTTTCTTTATTTCTAAATCACAAATGCCTGATTCAAGTGATTTGGGCTTGGTTTATTTATCCGAATCGGTGGCACGGTATCATGAAAAAAAGCCTGATTTAGTTAAGGAAGAAATGATGGCATCGAAAGTGGCTGGACTTAAACAAGGTTTTAGCTGGAATCGAGTTTCCGATGTATTGATGAATTTTTACAAAAACCTTGTAGATATAGCATACTATTCTGACAGAGGTTTTGTATCTCCAGTTTCAGAATCAGCAATGTTCTATTACAAGTACAAAATGATTGGCACTTTCGTTGAAAATGGTCTGACAATCAATCGTATTTCTATTGAACCGCGCCGAAAGTTTGATCCATGCTTTCGTGGGGAAATTTTCATAGTTGATGATTTGTGGAATATCCACAGCCTCGATTTGCAATTGACAAAAGATGCTCAAATTGAGTTTGTTGATACTCTCTTTATTAGACAAGAGTATGTTGCTGTTGAAGATAATATTTGGATGCCATTAACTCTTCAGCTAATGAGTCACATTAGCGTTTTTGGCTTTTCTGCAACCGATAAGTCTATTGGCGTTTTTTCCAACTATAAAATTAATCCCCCTTATGATAAGAGGTTCTTTGGAAACGAAATTTTTAAAATCGAAGAAAAAGCAAATCAAAAAGACACTGTTTTCTGGGAAGATACAAGACCTGTGACCTTAACCGAGGAGGAGATTGAGAATTATCGAAAGGCCGATAGTACTGAACAGGTTCAGTCTTCTAAACCTTATCTTGACTCACTTGACAGAGTAACGAATAAAATAGGCATAGGAGATGTCCTTTTTGGCGGAATTGATTTTTCGAATTCATTTGAAAAGAAGTTCTGGCGAGTAAGTCCACTAATTACCATGGCATCCTTTAATGTTGTGGAGGGTTTATATCTCAATCCTGAATTAGTTCGAAGAATTAATCCCGAAAACAATGAAATATCCATTTTTAAAGCTTCAGTTCGTTATGGGTTTTCTGACTTTAGATACAAACCTTCAGCATCATATTTCAAGTTAACAAATCCTTCAAATTTTAATTGGTGGTATATTAAAGGAGGAAGAATGATGTCCCAAATAAATGGTGATGATCCTATTCAGCCAATAGTTAATGCAGGATACACGCTGCTTGATAAGCGCAATTTGATTAGATTATATGAGAAAACGGGTCTGGAAATCATTTGGAACAAAGAGCTATTTAATGGGCTAATGTTTCAGGGCGCTGCTTCTTGGTTTCAACGTATAATTCCAAATAATAAAAGCGATTTTTCTTTCAGTGATAAGAATGATGCTTATTCCTTAAATAGAGATATAGTTGATCTAAATGATAAAATTGATAATTATGAAAGCACGTATGCCGGAGTAAACATAAAGATGAGCTACCGCATTAAACAGAAATATGAAACGCGTGGAAACAGGAAAATAATTAGAGGTTCAAAATGGCCTTTACTTACTGTTGAGTATGAACAAGCGTTAAGTGGAATTGCTGGAAGCGATGTGAAATTCTCTCGAATGGAGTTCGCGGTTTCCGATCGTTTAGATCTTGGTTTATTAGGTAATTTCAGTTACAAAGTAATTGGAGGTACTTTTCTAGATAATTCTAATATGACCTTTATTGATTACCGACATTTTAATGGGAATGAGACTTTCTTTTTGCGCAATTTTGGTTCTGAAACACCTTATAATATTTTCAGAAATGGATTAAATAGATTCAATGCTTTGCCATATTATTCTTCAAGTACTAATGGGGCTTTCGCCCAGTTTCATATTGAGCAAGACTTTAGTAACTGGCTAACAAATAAAATCCCACTGCTCAGATTAGCAAGGTTGCAAACTCTAATTGGCTCAAATATTCTTTGGAGAGAGTCTCAAGATATTTACACTGAATTTTATCTTGGAATTAACAACATTCTTAAAGCATTCAGAATAGATTTTGTGAGTCAATACACCCCTGGCAAGGCAATAAAGCCTTTAGTAAGAATCGGAATAGACTTTTAATTACTGAAGGAACTTCTTAATCCACTTGTTGAGCCTTAAGTAAGGAGGATATCTCAAGGTAATATCAGGGAAATAGCCTGATTTCATGATCGATTTTTTATGACTGAAAGTTTCGAATCCGGCCTTGCCATGATAATTGCCCATGCCACTGTATCCAACTCCTTCTAGGGGCAATTCTGTATGCGCAAAATGAATCAACGGAATATTAATTCCACCACCTCCAAACCTTATGTTTTCTAAATAGAAGGTTTCCTTTTTGTTATTTTGAGTAAAAATGTAGCAAGCCAAGGGATATGGATTGACTTCGATAATTTCTAAAACTTCTTCCTTCGATGAGAAAGGTATTACTGGAAGAATTGGCCCAAAAATTTCATCCTTCATAACCTGTTCAGACAAGCTAACATAACTAAGAATTGTTGGTTCTATGTATAAATCAGCCTCGTCAACCTTCCCGCCTAAGGCAATTTTTCCATCATTTAAATAAGATTGGATTCTTCGAAAATGATTGGTATTTATTATTCGAGCATAGTCTTTAGAAAGTTGTGGATCATTACCGTAGAATTCGATTAAAGCAGATTTTAGTTCTGATAAAAATTCATCTTCAACAGAGTTGTCTACTAGCACATAATCAGGTGCGATACATGTTTGACCGGCATTCCAAAATTTGCCCCAAGCTATGCGCTTAGCTGCAACTTTTAGATTAGCATCTTTTTCAACTATGGCGGGACTTTTACCCCCTAATTCAAGAGTGACAGGGCTTAACGTTTTTGCTGCCATTCTCATAATCTCTTTTCCAACGGCAGGACTTCCGGTGAAGAATACATGATCGAAATGATGGTTCTCAATTAGCAATTGAACGTTTTGTTTGCCATCTCCTTCAACAACAGCTACGAATTCCTCATCAAACAGACTTTCAATAAACTTCTTTATAAACGCGGATGTATTTGATGAAATTTCTGAAGGCTTTATAATTACGCAATTTCCAGCGGCAATTGCGCTAATCAAAGGCGAGATGCACAGCATGAATGGATAATTCCATGGAGCAATAATTAACACCAAACCTAATGGCTCTGTGATGATTTTACTGCTTGCAGGCCAATGAATTAATGGTGTGTCAATTGATTTGGCCATCATCCAATTTTGCAAGTGGCTAATGGTGAAATTCAATTCCATTTTGAGTGTCGAAATTTCACTTGAATAGCCTTCGAATTCAGGTTTTTTCAAATCTGCCTTTAGGCTTTGCAGAATTCCTTCTTCGTTTTCAGAAATAGCTTTTCTTAGCTTCAACAATTGACTATTTCTGAACTCGTAACTTCTTGTGGCTCCTGATTTGAAAAATCTTTGTTGTGATGCGAATAGTTCATCAATACGATTTACAGCAGCCATGGTTTTAGTTTAAGAATTCTACAAGAGCGTCTGCTACGCGTTGACCGTCCATTGCCGCAGAAACTATTCCGCCGGCATAGCCGGCTCCTTCACCACAAGGGAAAAGTCCTTTGATTTGCTCGTGTTGCATAGTCAGGTTGTTTCTTGGTATACGAACAGGCGTTGAGGTTCTTGATTCAACTGCATGAAGAATTGCATCATTTGTAAAATATCCTTTCATTTTCTTTCCAAATTGAGGGAATGCCGATTTTAATCTTTGGGATACTTCCGACGGAAGGATGTCATGTAAATTTAAGGAGCTAATACCTGGTTGATAAGAGCTTTTTCCTAATTGAGAACTTACTTGATTATTACAGAAATCGACCATTCTTTGGGCCGGAACTGTTTGCTTTCCTCCCGCCGCAGAACAGGCCAGTTGTTCAATTTGCTTTTGAAATTCCAGGCCGGCTAGTGGTCCATATTTTTTGTAAGCGAGAATATCTTGTTGCTGGATTTCCACGACAATACCTGAATTAGCAAAAGGATTGTTTCTTTTTGATGGAGACCAGCCATTTGTTACAACTTCTCCTGGGGCAGTTGCACATGGTGCAATAATTCCGCCCGGACACATGCAAAATGAATATACCCCTCTGTTTTCAACTTGTTCAACAAGCGAGTAAGAAGCAGGAGGTAAATATTCGCCGCGATAGTCGCAGTGGTACTGAATTTTGTCAATTAGTTCTTGAGGATGTTCAGCGCGCACACCTAGAGCAAATGGCTTGAACTCAAGATAAATATTCTTGCTATGCAATAGCTTGTAAATGTCTCTAGCTGAATGACCTGTAGCCAGTATGAGTGCTTTGCTTTTTATTTCAGCTCCGCTGGAAAGTTTTACACCTGCAATGCTTGAATTTTGTATGATTAAGTCAATCATTTTAGTTTCAAAATGGACTTCTCCCCCAAAATGTCGGATAGTTTCTCTCATAGAAACTATGATTCCAGGTAGCTTATTTGTTCCAATGTGAGGATGTGTATCAATAAGGATTTGTTCAACGGCGCCATGCGCGAAGAATGTATCCAAAACACCATCAATACTTCCACGCTTATGAGAGCGTGTATAAAGCTTGCCATCGGAATAAGTTCCAGCACCTCCTTCTCCAAAGCAGTAATTGGATTCAGGATTAACAATATGTTCTTTATTGATTGATGCTAAATCACGCCTACGGCTTCTAACATCCTTACCTCGTTCAATAATGATAGGTTTTATTCCTTTTTCAATCAGGCGCAGAGCAGCAAATAATCCTGCGGGTCCAGCTCCTACAATAATCGCTTCAGGAGCATTGTGAACATCTCGATATTCTATCCCACGAAGTGGTTTAGGATTAAATTCTTCGTCAACATATACATCTGCAATAACATCAACTTTTACTTCTCGGCTTCTGCCATCAACAGAACGTCTCTTAAGTTGAATTGTAAGTGAGGCTTCGGGGCTTAATTGTAAATGCCTTCTTACAAATTGTTCTAAATATTCTTGGCTGAAGCCCTCTCGGGGCGACAGTCTGAACTTCATTTCCTGAATCATAGATTATTCAAAGGTAAACGAAAGATAGAATGCTTTTGAGTGAATTGCGCTGAGGCCATCGGTATAAATATTCCCATCTTTCACAAGTAGATTGTTTAAGCCGTAGGCCATTTTTACTTCAGGTGTAAATTTGAAATATTGAGAATAAAGGTCAATGCCAAAGCCTATCTCATAATTGAAATCATTTCTTTTTAACTTTAGAATTCTTTCACCTTGATCATCAACTTTATCCTGAGAAGCCAGGTCTATTACAGGCTTTATTCCTCCAATAATATAAGCTCTGCCATTATTTAATCGAGCTGATTTAAACTTCAATAAAAGAGGGAATTCAAGCAAGGTAGATTCTACACGCTTGGGTCTCACAAACATAGAATCCTGCGAAGGAAGGGCAATTGAATAGTTTAAAAGGCGCTCTCCAAATGACAATGTTGGTAAAAACCTTAAATCAAAATTATCGCCTAAATGCAAGTTAGAAACAATACCAATTCCGAAGCCCAGTGCAGATTGAGGCTCAACAATTAGTAGTGAGTCTAGCAAACGCATATCTTCAATTGGAGTAGGGGTAAAGGTGAATGAATTAACTCCGAGAAGAAATCCAAAATGAATGGTTTGTTTATCGTAGTTTGGAAGATTGAGAACCTTTCTCTTTTGCGCATTTACAGGCAAAGCAGTAACTATTGCCAGCAAAACTGGCAGGAACAAAATTAATCTACTTGGTTTCAAACTTCTAGTAACTGCTATCTTCAACGCAATTGAATTCAGTTTATTTTACACCTGTGTACAGGCTCACGATGCCAAGGGTTACGCGTTTCGCTTTCATTTTGGCAAAACCACAGTCAGTAGCAATCTTCGTAAACGATTGTCCTTCAGGGAATGCTTTAACAGATTCGTATAAATATTTATATGCCGAATAATCTTTAGATACCAATTTGCCCCACCAGGGGCAAAAGTATTTGAAATACATATCATACACATGTTTTACGCCAAAAAGTTTAGGTCTTGAAAATTCAAGAATCACAAGTTTGCCTCCTGGTTTCAAAACACGATTTATTTCAAGAAGGCCTTTTGCAAGATCTTCAAAGTTTCTAACGCCAAATGCTACAGTAACTGCATCGAAGGAATTGTCATTGTAAACCATATTTTCTGAATCACCTTTCTCAAGTTTGATAAGATGATTTAGATTTTTCTTTGCCACCTTTTTTCTTCCAATACCTAGCATGCCTTCTGAAATGTCCATGCCTATAATTGATGCAGGCTTTAACGAAGCTGCTTCAATGGCAACATCAGCGGTTCCAGTTGCTACATCAAGAATAACAGCATTTTTTAAATCCTTGAGTTGCTTCATCATTATCTTCCGCCAGATAACGTCAATTCCTAATGATAGTGACCGGTTTAGAAAGTCGTAATTGTCAGAAATGTTATCAAACATTTGTTCAACTTGCTCTTTTTTTCCGGATTCGGGGTTTTGATATGGAGTTACATTCATCTTGGATGGAGGAACAGAAACAGAGCTTAAATGTTCGTTCATTCGTTATTCACTGAGTCTGTAAGTGCAATTAAAGCATTGTCTAATAATTCACCAGCATTCACAGGAACAACGCCAACACGCTCGCAAACACTAGCTCCAGCTAGATTAGCTATTTGCGCAATACTTTTTAGATCAATGCCCGAAACAAAACACAAAGTTGCTGCACTAATTACTGTGTCACCAGCTCCAGATACGTCAGCAATGTTAATTTCTTCTGCTGGAATTCTGAAGAATTCTTTGCCATCTGTGATTACTAAGCCGTGCTCAGAAAGCGTAATTAAACTTATATTATGCATTAACTTAGTTCTCAAATAATTATCGGCATTAATTAAAGAATCATTTGAAGTGGCATCTATATCTTGCTTTAAGCCTTCCTTTATTTCTTTTAAATTAGGCTTGAATAGATCGACATGCTTGTAACCGGCAAAGTTTTTTGATTTTGGGTCTGCTGCTACCAGTATATTATTCGCCTTGCAAAAGGTAACTACCTCATAGATAAGCCTTTCGTCTATCAGGCCTTTATCATAATCTTCAAATATTACAGCATCAGGAGCCTCTTTTTGAAGGATTTTTAAGATTGACTCCTTTACTTGCACACCTTGTGAGTCGCTCATTGCAGTATCTAACTCTTCGTCAACTCTTAAGAGTTGATGTTTATTCCCAATGATTCTTGTTTTTACTGTTGTTGGCCTATCAAGCCTTACCATACCAGAAATTGACAAGCCTTCATCAGTGAGCATCTGCATAAAGTCATCGCCATCTCTGTCATTTCCAATGCTTCCTGCTAAAATCGGTTGTGCACCTAGTGCTTTTATGTTTCTGGCAACGTTAGCTGCACCACCAAGTCTCTTTTCTTTCTTTATCACCTGCACAACAGGCACTGGTGCTTCAGGGGAAATTCTTTCAACCTTACCAAAGATGTAACTATCAACCATTACATCTCCAATGATTAACACTTTTAAAGCTTTAAAATGCTGGAATATTCTTTGAAGTTCTTGACGGTTCATTTACTTTAATGCCTCAAGGCCTTTTTTTAAACGTTTAACAGCTTCAATAAGAATGTCTTCTGAAGAAGCATAAGATAATCGAATAGAATTCTTGCACCCAAAAGCTTCTCCACCTACAACAGCTAAATGCACAGAATTTAATAGGTACAAACTTAAGTCAATACTAGTGTTTATAACTTGATTCTCTGATTTCTTTCCAAGAAAATAACTGATATCAGGAAAGAAATAGAAAGCGCCCTGAGGCTCATTAACTTTAAGTCCTGGTATTTCTCTTAATAATTTTAACATAAGATCCCTGCGTTTCTTGAAGCCCTCGACCATAGACTGCACTCGTTCTGGACTTTCATCTAAAGCAGTTACAGCTGCGCGTTGAGTAATAGAACAAGTTGCAGAAGTTATTTGTCCTTGAAATTTATCGCAGGCCGCTGCTATCCATTCAGGCGCTCCAATATATCCAAGTCTCCAACCTGTCATAGCAAAACCTTTTGAAAGTCCGTTAACAGTAATTGTTCTTTCATACATGCCTTCAACTGCGGCAAGGCTAGCATGCTTTCCTGAGAAACGAATTAATTCATATATCTCGTCAGCTATAACAAGCAGATTTTCATGTTTTTTAATTTCTTCACTCAGCAATTGAAGTTCTTCAAAAGAATATACTGAACCGGTTGGGTTGCAAGGAGAAGAGAAAATCATCAACCTCGTCTTATTAGTTACGTTATCCGCAATTTGCTTTGCTGTTATTTTGAAATCTTGGTCAATTCCAGCATAAACTATTTTCGGAATTCCTCCGGCAAGTTTGATGATTTCAATATAACTCACCCAATAAGGAGCTGGTAACAATACTTCGTCTCCTGGGTTTATAAGGCTTAAAACAACATTGGCAATTGACTGCTTTGCTCCAGTAGAAGCTACAATTTGAGCTGCTGAATACTCTAAATTATTGTCTCTTTTAAATTTATGAGAAATAGCTGATTTTAATTCTGGCAAGCCACCAACTGGTGTGTAATGAGAATGATTTTCATCGATTGCAAGCTTTGCCGCATCCTTGATATATTCAGGGGTGTTAAAATCGGGCTCTCCCAAACTTAAACTAATTACATCATGACCTAATGCTTTTAATTCTCTTGTTTTACGAGCCATTGCGAGGGTTTCAGATTCGCTTAATGCAAGCAGTCGATCAGATACACGATTCATATTAAGTTTATTTGGGGATGCAAACTAAGTGAATTTTTACATTCAATGGGAATAGCCTAATATTGCAGTCCTTTTAGTGAGCATCAATTTTTCCATTAAAAGCCTCTAGAAATGCGTATTTCCGCATCAGTTAGCTCTCTTCATATTCGCGATTTAGCCTCCGCAGTGAATCAACTTGATCAAGCTGGAGTGAATTTCTATCATTTAGACAGTATAGAAAGCAGGGAGATTTTTGAATTTGCCTCACGATTGAGGAAGCTTACCAAAACTCCATTCGACCTGCATTTGATTACTTCAGACCCCGTTAAGTATTGGGATGAAATAAGAGAACATGAAATTCAAGAGGTCACAATTCAATTGGAGACGCTTCATGCTCCTTTTTTTGTTCCAGCCGATTTGAAGGACAAAGTTGGAGTTGCAGTATTATCGAACAGGCCCGCAGAGTTTTTTAAACTTTACATGGAATCTGCGCCTTCATTGCTTCTTATGACCACAACACCTGGAATTAGTGGGGGGAAATTTCAACAAGAGCAGTTTGCTAATATAATGAAGTACAGGATTTTGTACCCTCAAGTGCCTATTACGGTTGATGGTGGTGTAATTCCAACAGTTTCTGCGGTGCTCTCATTGATGGGAATCTCGCAAATCGTATCTGGCTCGTACTTATTCAAAGGAAGTAGTATTCAGGAAACTGTTTCAAATTTAAGAACTTCCGATTTATCAGGCTGGCGCCTGGATGAGGTTATTTTGCCTGAACCTGAAATTTTGCATCAGTTTGAAATTAGAGTACCTGAATCAATAACATTTATCAATAAGAATGCTGAAATTTCAACTAAGCAAGTTCAGAATAAATGGCTCGATTCTCTTTCTGCAAAGACCGTGAGTAGTGATTATTATCCGTTTTCTCTGGTTTGGGTACATGAGCAAATTGAGTTATCATCCTTTGCGGACGCAATTAATAAATTAGACTTTTCACCTCATATGGCAATAGCTTTGAACGATTTTGATGATGTTACCGGGATTTTTAGCTTGCCAAATTTTATCTCTTCAAAATGATTGTACACTTATCAAAAGACCTTTCTCAAAATGACATCCCAGATTTAGCTTTAAGTAATAAAGCTATTTGGTATGAATCAGCCGAATACTATGTATTTGTGCTTCCTTCTTCGATAAAGGAATTGCCAAATAATTTGCAAAATCATGCCATTAATAACTGGGTTTTACCAGACGATATTCAATTGGCTTCAAGAATCTATCAAGATGATGTTAGAGAGGTTAAATGGGCGAATTCGATTACTGGTGGTGGAACTAACAACACAGTAATGATTGCCGGACCGTGCTCGGTTGAATCTGAAGAACAATTGGAGCAAACAGCTGAATTGCTTCTTGAACAAGGAATTAAAAATTTGAGAGCTGGCGCATTCAAGCCAAGAACCTCACCTTATACGTTTCAGGGGCTTGGGATTGAGGGCTTGAAAATGTTAGATAAGATTCGTTCTAAGTATGGTTTTGGAATTGTTACAGAAGTAAGAGATGCAACTAACGTTGAAGCTATTATTGACTATGCTGATGTTATTCAAATCGGAGCTAAATCGATGTATGATCACGGTATTTTAAAGAGGTGTGGTAAAGCCGGAAAACCGGTTTTATTGAAAAGAGGGTTTGGTTCAACATTGCAAGAACTAGTTCAATGTGCAGAATTTATCCTTTCAGGAGGAAATGAACAGGTGATGCTCTGTGAAAGAGGGATAAGAACCTTTGAAACCAAAACACGATTTACTTTAGATTTATGCGGAGTTGCTTATTTGAAAGAAAATACGAATCTTCCCGTTATTCTTGACCCATCTCATGCAATGGGATTTGCCTATGGAATTCCCGATTTGGCTAGGGCTTGCGTAGCAATGGGTGTTGATGGATTACTAATTGAAACACATCCTAATCCTAAAGTTGCTAAATCTGACGCAGCTCAGCAATTAGATTATGATGTTTTTAGGCAATTGATGGGAACTTTAAATCCAGTAGCTCAAGCTGTTGGAAGACAAATGGTATGATTGAATTAATTCGGAATAATCTGAAGTTTTTATTGCAAGCAAAAGCTTTTCAAGGAAGAGAACTAAGCAGTGGTTTGCTGGCAAGACTAAATGCTTTGTATAACTCAAAAGCCGATTCTGTAGAAGTTTCATTAATTGAAGCACTCGCCGAACAAGGTATTCCGGCTGGTTTGTTTTTTCATAAAAAGTTCGAAGATATAAGTAGCAAGCTCAATAATATCAAGCTTATTGTGTTTGATGTAGATGGAGTAATGACGGATGCAGGAATGTATTATTCAGAAAGTGGTGATGAGTTTAAACGCTTTCATGCTAGAGATGGAATTGGTATTAAGCGTTTACATGAGAGTGGCTTTCAGACAGGCGTGATAAGCCATGGAATAAATAAAAATTTGATTGCCAAAAGATGCGAACTATTGGGAATAAAGCATGTTTATGCTGGTTCTGAAAATAAGCTATCGGTTCTTACCTTGTGGCTAAATGATTTAAAGCTTGAGCTCTCCCAAGTAGCATTTATTGGTGATGATATTAATGATTTGCCATTGCTTGAGAAGGTTGGTTTTTCTGCCTGTCCGGGGGATGCAGTCACTTCTGTTAAATCAAAAGTCGATTTAGTTTTGGAGAAATCAGGTGGTCATGGTGCAATAAGAGAATTGGTTGATCGCTGCTTTGTTAAAAATTTAGTTTAAAGATGAAAATTGAGAATGATTTAATACTTCGTGCTGCTCGAGGAGAAAGCGTAGAAAGAACACCTGTTTGGATGATGCGTCAAGCCGGCAGAATTCTTCCTGAATACAGAGAAGTTAGAAGTAAATTAAGTGGTTTTATAGAGCTAGTAGAAACTCCCGAGTTAGCTGCAGAAGTAACTTTACAGCCAGTTCATCTTTTGGGTGTTGATGCTGCTATTATTTTCTCTGACATCCTTGTGATACCGCAAGCGATGGGTTGCGCTTATCAAATGATAGAGCAAAAAGGTCCTTGGTTCGAAAATACTATCCGGTCGCAGGCCGACTTAAAGTCACTACATATTGCTGATCCTGCTTCAGATCTTGCATTCGTAACTGATGCAATTCGTATAGCAAAGAAAGAGTTGAATAATCGGGTCCCACTTATTGGATTTGCGGGTGCTCCTTGGACAATTATGGCTTATATGACAGAAGGTTCAGGCTCAAAAACCTTTTCTGTAGCGCGAAAAATACTTTATACAGAACCAGCTTTTGCTCATAAGCTATTAGGTATGATAACTGAAAGTACCATCGCATATTTGAAAGCTCAAGTTGAAGCAGGAGCAGATATGTTACAGATATTTGATTCCTGGGCTGGCATTCTTTCTCCAGCACTTTACGAAGAGTTCTCTCTACCGTATATCAAGCAAATCTGCGAGGCGATTGACGAAGTTCCTGTAACTGTTTTTGCTAAAGGGGCATTTTTTGCTCGTGAATTATTAGGGAAATTGCCATGTAGAACAATTGGACTAGACTGGAATATGGATATTTTAGAATCTCGAAAATTGCTTGGTCCTGATAAAACTCTTCAGGGTAATCTTGATCCTTGCTTACTTTATGCAGATCATGAGACAATTAGAAATTCTACTATTGAGATGCTAAAAGCCTTTGGTCCAAATAAGCATATTGCTAATTTGGGTCATGGTGTTTATCCTGATACAGATCCTGATTCTGTGCGTGTATTTATTGAAACTGTTAAGACATATCGTCATAGTTAATTATTGTAACTTTCAAACTCGCTATGAACACTTCCGACAGTTTAGTTATCATTCCTACGTATAATGAAATTGAGAATATTGAACGAATGATACGTAAAGTAATGTCGCTTCAAAAGAAGTTTGACTTACTTATTATTGATGATGGATCACCTGATGGCACAGGTGGAATTGTGGAGCAATTGATTCATGAATTTAATGGTCGTTTGTTTCTTGAAAAAAGAACGGGTAAATTGGGTTTAGGGACAGCTTACATCCACGGCTTTAAATGGGCCTTAGTTAGAGATTACAGCTTCGTTTTTGAGATGGACTGTGATTTCTCACATAATCCTGATGATTTATTGAATTTATATAATGCTTGTGCTATTGATGGCGCTGATTTAGCAATTGGATCAAGATATATAAATGGCGTTAACGTGGTTAATTGGCCAATGAAACGAGTTCTTATGTCGTATTACGCTTCTGCGTATGTTCGATTCATAACAGGAATGCCTATTAGAGATACAACAGCCGGCTTTAAGTGCTATCGTAAGCAAGTTCTACAGACCCTTGAACTAGAGAAGATAAAGTTTATGGGTTATGCATTTCAAATAGAAATGAAATTCACCTCGTGGAAATGCGGCTTTAAAATCGTTGAAATACCTATCATTTTTCATGATAGGACAGAAGGCCAATCTAAAATGTCTGGAAAAATTTTCAGGGAGGCTGTTGTTGGAATTATAGAAATGAAAATCAAGAGCTGGTTTAGAAAGTTTCCACAGTTGAAAAGCTGAAATACCCATAAAGTTGAAAGTTCTTAACAAATGATATTCAAGAATCGTGATGGTTTTTTGAAAAGAGTGCTTTAATGCCTTTCCGAAAGGTTTGATTTTGCTTACTTTTGTCAAACTTTTATAGCCTCATGTCTTCGCCTGCAAAATATATATTCGTAACCGGGGGCGTAGCCTCTTCTCTTGGAAAAGGTATAATCTCAGCATCATTAGCAAAACTTTTACAAGCCCGAGGGTATTCTGTAACGATTCAAAAATTCGACCCATATATTAATGTTGATCCCGGAACATTAAATCCTTATGAGCATGGAGAATGCTATGTAACAGAGGATGGGGCTGAAACAGATCTTGATCTTGGACATTATGAGCGCTTTCTTAACATTCCAACTTCTCAAGCCAATAATGTTACTACAGGTGCGATATATCAAACTGTTATAAATAAAGAAAGAAGGGGAGACTATCTTGGAAAAACTGTTCAAATAATCCCTCATATCACCGATGAAATTAAGCGAAGAATAAAACTTCTTGGAGACACGGGTCGATATGAATTTGTGATCACCGAAATAGGTGGAACAGTTGGTGATATCGAATCACTCCCTTATATAGAAGCTATTCGTCAGTTAAGACTTGAGCTTGGCTCAATTGATTGTCTAGTTATTCACTTAACTCTTATTCCTTATTTAACTGCAGCGGGTGAGTTGAAGACAAAGCCGACTCAACATTCGGTAAAAATGTTTCTTGAGCAAGGTGTGCAACCAGATATTTTGGTTTGCAGAACAGAACATGAATTGGGCAACGACCTGAAAAGAAAAATTGGTTTGTTCTGTAATGTAAACGAAGAGTCTGTAATTGAATCTCGTGATGCAAGTTCTATTTATGATGTTCCTTTATTGATGGACAAAGAGAAGTTAGATCAGGTAGTGCTGAAGAAGCTTGGAATGCCTTTCAATAACGAGCCTGATCTAGAGTCTTGGAACAAGTTTTTAAAAGGCTTGAAATCGCCTTCTCATTCAGTTGTTATTGGAATCGTAGGAAAATACATCGAACTTAAAGATGCCTATAAATCCATAGCTGAATCCTTCATTCATGCTGGAGTAGAAAATGATTGTTCTGTTCAGCTGCGCTGGATACACTCAGAAGAGGTAAATGAAAATTCAATTGAAGCAAGCTTTGAAGGATTAAGTGGAATATTAGTAGCACCAGGCTTTGGAGAACGCGGTATTGAGGGGAAGATTCTCGCGATTAAATTTGCACGTGAAAATAATATTCCTTTTCTGGGTATTTGTCTTGGTATGCAATGCGCAGTGATTGAATTTGCTAGAAATGTTCTCGGATTAAAGGATGCGCATTCAACTGAGATGTTAGCTAATACAGGTTCCCCTGTGATACATCTTCAAGAAAGCCAGAAAAAGGTAACCAACAAAGGAGGTACGATGAGGTTAGGAGCTTATCCATGCGAAATTCAAGAAGGTACCTTGGCTCGCAAGGTTTATGGGAAAAAGGCTATCTCTGAAAGGCACAGACATCGATATGAATTTAATAACGCATTTCTTGACGAATTCAGAGAAAATGGAATGATTCCTTCTGGAATTAATCCAGATAAAGGCTTGGTTGAAATTGTCGAGATTTCTACTCACCCCTGGTTTATTGGGGTTCAATTCCATCCTGAATACAAAAGCACGGTAGACAATCCGCATCCGCTTTTTGTTGGCTTTGTTGGAGCTGCATTAAACCACAGTGAAGTTCACGCTTTAAGCACCAATAGTCAGTCAATAGGTTAGCTGTAAGCAGAAGATATTAGAAACAAAAAGGGGATTCATTTATTTTGAATCCCCTTTTTTATGAATAAAAATAATCAGTTTTAGGCTTCGAATGCCACTTTCGGTGCCGCCGATAAAATTTCATCATTTGCAAAGTCTGCAAACTGATTGAAATTTTTAATAAACCTGTCGGCTAATTCGGTTGCTTTTTGATCAAAGGCATCTTTGTTATTCCATGCATGTCTTGGAAAGAGAAGCTCTGTTGGCACTCCTTCACATGCAACTGGCACTTGAAGCGAAAAGAATGGTGTTTCAACGAATTCTACATTGTCAAACTTGCCATTAAGCGCCGAAGTGATTAATGCTCTTGTATAAGAAAGTTTTATTCTTGATCCAATACCATAAGGGCCTCCGCACCAGCCTGTGTTAACTAGCCAAACATTAATATTACTGTTGTTTTTAAGCTTTTCGCCTAATAATTCAGCATATCGGGTAGGGTGGAGTGGAAGAAAAGCTTTTCCAAAACAAGCTGAAAATGTAGCCTGAGGTTCGGTAACTCCAACCTCTGTGCCGGCAACCTTAGCTGTATATCCAGAAATGAAGTGATACATAGCTTGCGCAGGCGTTAATTTCGAGATAGGAGGAAGAACACCGAAAGCATCAGCTGTTAAGAAAAAGATGTTTTTTGGAGCATCTCCTTGGGAAGGCTGCATGATATTGTCTATCAGTTCGATAGGGTAGGCAACTCGCGTGTTCTCAGTTTTTTCAGTATTCGAATAATCTACTTCTCTGGTGCCAGGAAAGAAATTTATGTTTTCTAATAATGCTCCATGACGAATAGCATGAAATATTTGAGGCTCTTTATCTTCTGAGAGGTCTATACATTTAGCATAACAACCTCCTTCAAAGTTGAAAACAGAATCATCAGACCAACCATGTTCATCATCTCCAATGAGTTTTCTATCAGGATCTGCTGATAATGTTGTTTTTCCAGTTCCACTTAAACCAAAAAAGATTGCTGTATCTCCTTGTTTCCCAACATTTGCTGAGCAATGCATAGAAAGCACACTTTTTTCGTGTGGAAGAATATAGTTTAATACAGAAAATATTCCTTTTTTAATTTCACCGGTATAACCTGAGCCTCCAATTAAAATAAGCTTTTTAGTGAAATTGATTATTGTGAAATTATGTTGTCTGGTACCATCAATAGCTGGGTCAGCTTTAAATCCAGGAGCATTGATTATATGCCACTCAGGTTCGAAATTGTCAATTTCTTCCGCCTTTGGGCGTAAGAACAAATTGTTTGCAAACAGATTCGACCAAGAGTATTCTGTAACCACTCTTATATTAAGTCTGTATTCAGGGTTTGCGCACGCATAACTATCTCTAACATATACCTCAGCACCGCCAAAGTAAGCACACATCCTGTGATACAGTTTGTCAAAACTGTCTTCATCAAACTTGTGATTGATATCGCCCCACCATACGGAGTCTTTAGTTTTGTCGTCGAAAACAACGTATTTGTCTTTTGGAGATCTGCCTGTGAACTCGCCTGTGTCTATGGCTAAAGCTCCTGTATCTGACAATGATCCTTCGCCACTTATAATTGTTTCTTCAATCAATTCAGAAGGACTAAGATTCCAGTGCGCAATGGCTACATGTTCAAGTCCTATTGACGCTAAAGAAGCATTTCTGCCTTTATTGCCGGTTTCTTGCATAACAATGTTTGATTTAAGGAAATTTGCATTTTGGGATTACAAAATTAGAATAATTCCCTTAGACAATAACCAATGTTCCTCTTATTTAACCTGATTCTAAGCAGAATTATCTGAAATTACCTTTTTCTTTTGCATTCAGCATCAAGTTTGATGTGAGCCATTTCAGTTCTTGATAGAATTTCATTGCAATTATTAACAAATGTCTTAGCCTTCTCTTTATTAAGTGAAGGAAATTGTATACAGTAGTCGACTTCGCCTTCTCTTCCCCAGGTAACAATTTCATAAATGAAATTATCTGAGTTGTCTGCTTCGAACTTCTTAATATATGAATCGAATTCTCTAGCAATTTTAAAGTCAATTCCTGAACCTCTGCTAAAGAAAGAAACAACCATGCTATATATGTTGTCATTTTTCTTGTCAATATTTAAGTCCGCCGATTTAGCATCTTCAATAATTATTTTTTTTACTTCTAATGGCTCGCTTTTGTTTGAATCAGCAGTATTTGCTTCGACTTCGGCTGTAACTACCTTATTTTCAATAGTGGCTTCTTTCTTGCTTTTGCAAGAGGATGTTGCAACTACCGTTAATGTTGTTAGAATTATAACTAGCTTATTCATGAGTTCCTTAAAGTTTAAACTTTTGTAAAAAAAATGTATTGATAATTATTTTGAGTGGTCAGCGCTTTAGAACTTAATATACCCTTTTGGCAACTCGAAAGCTCAAAAAGCTTGCCCATTTATGAGAATGTGATTTTATGTAAGTATATAAAGAAAGAACGTAGACATCTTTAATTTTACTCCATAAATTTTAATCTATTAAGTTATTGTTTAATAATGTGTTGAGAAGATTTACAAATAATTGTTTTAAAACAAAATTAAATCACATCAAGAATTTAATCTTGATTAGTCTACTTCATCTTTCAACACGCTAAGTTGAAAGAACCTAATGGAAAGCAAAGCCCACCCAACAATTAATAAGATTCCTCCTAATGGGGTAATAGGACCTAGAATCTTTAGCTGTGGAAGGTTAATAATCTCCCTGAAACTTAGTAAGTAAATTGAAATTGAGAATATGATGCTTCCACTAAAGATTAATTTCAATGCTAAAGAAAATTTCACTTTCGATGTAACATTATTAAGATGAAATAGACTTGCAACTAGAATGGCGTGAAATAGTTGAATTTGAGCAGCGGTAGTAATTGCACTTACTTTATTTAAATCTAAAATTTTAGGCAAAGCATGACTTGCCATTGCAAGAATTACAACTGAGGTTAATCCACTTAAAGCAGCAAGAGCTGCAAGTCTATATAACCCTTTCCCTTTAGATGTTATCATTTCAAACCAGCTATTACCGAAATTTCAACCCTAACTCCTTTAGGAAGTCCTGCTACTTGAACTGTTTCCCTTGCAGGAAAATTTGATTCAAACCATTTGGAATACTCTTCGTTCAATTCCGCAAAGTAACTCATGTCTGTTATGAATATACTAGTTTTTATAATTGAAGCCATGGTTGCACCTGCTTCTTCTAGAACAGCTTGAATATTTTTTAAAATCTGACGAGTTTCGGATTCGATAGAACCTTCAATTAAGTTTCCTGATGCAGGGTCAATGGCAATTTGTCCACTTAAGAATAGTAAATCTCCATATGCCACAGCCTGACTATATGGACCTATTGGAGAAGGTGCTAAATGAGTATTTATTGTTTTAGCCATTATATATTGATTTTATTAGGTGAATCTGTCATTATTTTTGTCCTTGCAATTTATTCAATGCAATCGTACGGAATTGTATTCATTCTTTTTTTATTGATATTATTATAAAATGCTTTTAAGCGCACTGCCTCCCGCTCTCTATGATATCGGGATTATATTCGGACTTGCAATTATTGTACTTATAGTTTGCAATTATTTTAAGATCCCTTCAGTAATTGGGTTCCTTCTAACAGGGGTAGTTGCAGGTCCAGATTTACTTAACCTAGTTCAGGCAGAGTCAGATATAGGTTTATTTGCTGAAATTGGCATTATTCTGCTTCTATTTAGCATCGGTATTGAGTTTTCCCTAAAGGATTTGATGAAGATTAGAAGGCAAGTGTTTGTGGGTGGAGCTCTTCAATTGTTCGGAACAATTACAGTAGTTGCTTTCGCCTCCTCTTTTTTTGAATTGGAGGTTAAAGAATCAATATTTATTGGTTTTTTATTTTCACTCAGTTCAACTGCAATAGTTCTTAAAATCTTGCAAGAGAAAGGGAGACTGCAGAGTCCTCAAGGAAGAAGCACAATGGCAATACTCATATTTCAAGATATAGCTGTTGTGCCCTTAATGTTGTTAACTCCATATTTAAGTTCGAAGACTCAAGGAATTGACTTTTCTTTCGTTCTAACTATTATAAAAGGGGTATTAACAGTAATTGCGGTTATTGTAGTTTCTCGTACGGTAATGCCTAAGCTTCTTTTTATCGTTGCCAAAGGTAAATCGGGGGAACTTTTTCTTTTAACCATTCTTATGGTTTGTCTATTTGTTGCTTGGTTAACCTCTGCACTAGGGCTTTCTCTTTCATTAGGAGCATTTCTTGCTGGTCTGGTAATTTCAGAATCTGAATATAGTCATGAAGCTTTTGGAACAATCTTACCTTTCAGAGATGTATTTACAAGCTTCTTCTTTATATCCATAGGCCTATTGGTTAATATGGACTACTTCCTCTCTCATTTGGGTCTAATAGCAGGAGTTGCCATATTTATTATGATTCTAAAAACGGTAGTTGCAGGCAGCGCTATTTTTTATACAGGAAATAATGCCAGGGTAGCTATGCTTGCAGGCCTATTTGTATGTCAGGTAGGGGAATTTTCTTTTATACTAGCTGAAACTGGACGAGAACTAAGTGTAATCAATAATGAGAATTATCAATTGTTTTTAGCTGTCTCGTTATCAACTATGGCAGTAACTCCATTGCTTATAAATAAAGCAGACAGACTTTCCTCATGGATTTCTGGATTGTTGCTAAGTGATACTATTAAGAAAAGATTTCCAAGACTCATAAAAAGTTCAATTGCTCAGCCTAAGATTGATCAAAGTATGAATGATCATGTTGTAATTATTGGCTACACTGAAACTGGGAAGAATATTTCGAGAGTTGTTAGGATGGCAAAAATTCCTTTTCTAGCTATTGATATGGATCCTGAAGTGGTGTTAGCTGCTTCTAACAAGCGAAAAACGCCTGTTATCTATGGAAATGCATCGAATGCTTCAGTTCTAAAGCATGCAAATATTGAAAAAGCACGTGCTGTTGTAATCACGATTAAGAACGTAGGAGAAATAAAAACTATTCTAACAGAAATAAGAAAACAGGCTCCTTCTTGTTATGTTGTAACTACCAGTAGGTCTTTGTTAGATATGTCCGGAAATATTAGATTCTGGGCAAATGAAGTAGTGAGTGAGCAATTCGAAAGCTCAATAGAAATAGTTACTCGATTACTTAGCAAATATCTTGTTCCAAGAAATGAAATTGATGATTTTGTTGTCCGAATGCGCGGCTTTAATTACGAAATGGTTCGAACTTTAAGATATGAACAGCAAGGTTTGCAAGATTATAGATTGGAAATCTCTGACACGGAAATTTTAACGTTCAAAGTTCAGGAAAGCTCCCCTTTCGCTGGAAAAAAGCTATCCGACCTTCAACTAAGAAATGATTGGGGCGTATCTATTTTGGCTATCAAGCGCGGTGGCTCGATTATGGCCAACCCTGGAGGAAATGAATTTATTCAGATCTCAGATATTCTAGTAGTTTTTGGAAACCATAGTGATGTTGATAGGATTTCCAGAGCCTAATTATCTTTTCTTTGGTTGATTAGCTCTTGACTTAGCCATTTCTTCTAACTTCTGTTGAAAAGATGATTTAGACTTTGATTTTGGTTGATTCTTCTTTTGTTGAATCTTTGCATGAATCTTATCATCATCAACAAATTTACGAAATGCATATTGTTGTCCGAACGTAATGATGTTAGCTAAGAAGTAATAGTAATTAAGACCGGCTGCGTAGCTGTTAAGTACAAATAAGAAAATGACAGGCATTAAATACATCATCCATTTCAATCCAGCCATTTGTGCATTCCCAGCTGTTAGCTGATTGTTCATTCTTGTATACATGATTGTTGAAACAGTCATTAATAAAGCGAATAAACTGACGTGATCTCCATAAAATGGAATATTAAAAGGAAGATTTATAATGGAGTCGTAAGTGGATAAATCCTCAGCCCATAAAAAGGATTCTTGCCTAAGTTCAATGGATGCAGGGAAAAAACTAAACAGAGCAAAAAGTACAGGGATTTGAAATAGCATAGGTAAGCATCCTCCTAAAGGATTTACTCCTGCTTCTTTATACAAGCCCATAACTGCTTGCTGTTTCTGCATCGCATCACCGTTTTCATATTTCTTATTTATTTCATCAATTTCGGGTTTCAGGACTCTCATTTTAGCCTGAGATAAATATGACCGATATTGGAAAATCAAAAGAATTAACTTGATATATAGAGTTAGTAATAAAATTACTATTCCATACCCCAGGTTAAACTGACCTAGAAAATTGAAAGCAGGAATAACAATAATCTTATTGACGTAGCCAAAAATCCCCCAACCAAGAGGAACCAAGCCTTCTAAGTTGTATCCCTCCTCCTTGAGAATGTTATATTTAGTAGGTCCTGCGTAAATGTCAAAGTTTAATTTATTGTTGTCTGAAGCAGAAAAAGGGACTTTAAAGTTTGCTTTCAAACCTTTAGTGGTTGAGTCAGAACTACTTGTTATTGTTGTGGTCAGGTTTGCTCCTGCCAGTATGCTTTGCTTACTAATGAGAGCAGTAGCGAAAAACTGTTCCTTAAAGGCAATCCACTTTAATGGGTCTTCTGTAATTTCAGAAGCTGCTTCGAATGGAGAAAGTTTATCAACCTCTTCTTCGGCCGATTTACAATAATAAATAGTTGTGTTGTTTCTTTCATTTTCAAGATTCTTTTCCTGTCTTCTTCCTATTGCAGACCAGTTGATTTCGATATCTTTTGTAGACTGATTGATTTTAGTTGCAATCCTTGAAAAATCGGCGGTGAATCCAACCATATAAGAGTCTTTATGGTAGGTATATATAAAGTCAATCCACTCAGAATCGTTTAATTGAGACCTTAGTATTAGTTTGCTCGAATCGCTATCAAAATTAGGTTCTTGAATCAATTTAAAGAAAAGATCACCTGTTGAAACCGTTTTATTTCCAATTGGTAATGAAAAGCTAAATGAGCTTGAGTCTGCCTCAAACATTAGAAGGTCAGTCTTGTCCCAAGATTTGAAATTGTTAAGAGCTATTTGCTTGAGTTGGCCTCCTTTTGAGTTAAAACTAAACGAATGTAAAGAACTTGTTAAATTAATTGTTTCATTTTCTCCTTGAGCCGCGAGATTGAAATCACCATACTTATTAGCTAATTGAATATTTACCAAAGAGTCGCTCAACTCATATTCAGAAGAGTCAGTATTCGCTTCTTCAAACTTGATTGAATTTAATTTATTTAATCTGTCTAAACTGTCTTTTGAAGCTTGTTCTATTTTAGCTAATTCGAGAGCTTCTCGATCTGGTTGATTAACGATTGTAAAAAGAATCATTATAGCTCCAATGAGCAATAAACCAATAATTGAATTTCTATCCATTCCAATTTTTTTGCGGCGCAAAGATATGTTTAATAATGTCTTCAGTTGAAATCAAACGGACTTCAATTGAAAAACTTCAGAATAATTGATGTCTATGTAAGAGTTCTGGACTATTTTGAATAAATTTATTTAACCCTAATTTCAAATTAGTTATAAAATAAGGGATTTGACATGATATCTTTTTTGCAGAAACATTTTTTTGTGAGCAAGAAAACGATATTTTTGCTCGAACTACAATGTAATTTTAGTCAACAGCCAACTCAATACACACAAAAATTATGAAACAGTGCTTACGAAATCAGCTTCTAATGGCAGTATGCCTTCTGCTGATTCCTTTGTCAGGCTTCTCACAGAAGTCTAATCAACAAAGTGAAACCCCTGCTCCTTATCCTAAATTGATTGCAACTGGGAATCCAGAAGCGGATAAAATCAATCATGAGAAAGCCGTTCAAGCTTGGAAGCAACAAGAAAAAGAAAGAGTAGAACGTGTTCAGCTTGAAAAAGGGAGTACAAATGTTTCTTCGAAAGCAGTGCAACGTGAAAAGGGAAATCTTAGCACTAAGAATGCAGGAACTTCCCGATCTTCAAAAACAAAATCCAGAGAGATTCAAATAATTGATCTTCCTGGTTTCCCTAAATATATAATTACGGGCGACACAAATGCAGATGAGAAAAATTATCAAGCTGCAAAATCTAAGTGGGTGGATGAGAATCCGCAACTTTATAAAGAGTATGTTCAGAAACATTCTGCTAACTCAAATAAGAAGTTGAACAGGAGAAAACCTGATACTTCAAATTAATTTGAAGTATACATATATATATGTCTATAGAAAACTCGAACATGAAAAATATATACAAAAATTTAATCACGCTAACATTGCTCTTGTTGGGTTCAATCTCCTTGCAAGCTCAATGTCCATACAACAATAGTTTGTATGTATCAATTGGAGCTCCTTCAACTATTGGAGCTAGTGTAGGAGAAGAATGTATTTTCCCAGGAGAATATATTCGTGTTACTGGAATGCAAGCAGGTAGTACTTACCGAATTTCAACATGTAATTCAACTGATGTTGCAGATACTCGTGTAACAGTTTATGCACAAGGCGGCGCCGGCGGTGCTTTAACATTCAATGATGATTTCTGTGGTCTACTTTCAAGAGTTGATTTTACTCCAACTTCTGATGGTGGATACGATATTCTAGTTGATCAGACTGGTCCAGGCAATACTTGCGAAAGTGGTACTGAATGCGTAGATCTTTCAATAACATTAATTGGGACTTCCGGTTCTACAGATTATTGTATTCCTACATACACTTTTGGAACTGCTAATGGAGACTTCATTAATGGAGTTAATCTCGAATCTATTGACAATCAAAATTCAGGTTCTGTTGGAGGACCAGCTTATAGTGACTTCACTAATTTAAGTACTAATTTAAGCAGCTCGACTTCTTACACCTTATCTGTAAGGAACAATCCTGATTACACTGAAATTGTTTCTGCTTGGATTGATTACAATCAAGATTTTCAATTTTCAGAAGATGAGCGATTAGGTCAAGTTACTATTTCAGCTAATCAAACTGGACTAATTAACTTTACAACACCTGCCAATGTATTGCCTGGAGAAACCCGATTAAGAGTAAGAATGGTATTTTCTGTTCCTACCTCAGGTGGTTTAGTATCTGCATGTGGTTCATCAAGTGTTGGTGAGACTGAAGATTACAGTGTTAACTTTTCTTCAAATAACCCTCCGCCACCGCCGGGAGCTTTATCGTTCCAGACTTCATGTGGTTTAGGTTTGGCTATTCAAGATAATGCTTGTCCTAATTATACTCTTGCAACAGTAGAAGTTGGCGGATTAACTAGTCTTGGTTCTAATCATATATTAAGTTCTGCTGAGATTATCGTTTCTCATGCAATGGCCGCTGATTTAGATATTTATTTGGAAGGCCCTGATGGAACAATTGTAGAATTGTCTACCGATAATGGTGGTGCTGGAGCTGATTATGGAATTTACACTATTTCAGATTGTTCACAAACAGCACTTTTTTCAATGGGTGCTTCAACACCAATTGCTGGAAGTTTAGCTCCTTTTGTAGGAAGCTACATTCCTGAAGGTGATTTGAATGATTTCAATCAAGGCACAAATCCTAACGGTTTCTGGAGATTAAGAGTTTGTGATGATTTTTCCGGGGATGCTGGAGTTATTCAATACGTTAAATTGAATTTCGAATTAAATGCTACAGAACCTCCAGCTTGTGCTGAAAACTTTAACGTTACTGATGGGGCAGGTAATATAGCTTTAGATCAACAACTTTCTTGGTCAGCTGGTGCAGGAAACCCTACTGCTTATGATGTGTTTTTTGGAACAGATGAGAATAATCTTACGCTAGTATCAGAGAATCAGACAGAAACAACATATAACCCGGGAGCACTAGATCCTGCTACTAATTATTTTTACCAAATTGTTCCTTCAAATAATGCGGGAGCAGCAGTAGGATGCGCGGTTATTTCTTTTACTACTGTAGCCGATGACGTTACTACTATTTTAATGAGTAATGGTCAATCAACAACCTGTAATGCTAATTTCTTTGATTCAGGGGGGCCAAATGGAAATACTGCATTAGGAGGTATAGAGCCTTTTGTATATACAATTTTCCCTGATGCTCCTAATTCAGCAGTTCAAGTTAACTTTTCTTCATTTGAACTAGGCGACTTCGATTTGTTTGGAATCGCTGATGGTGAAGATGGCAACGCAGAAGTTGTTTATTTTTATCCTATTAATAATCTTGATGCTCCAGGCACCATTACAGCAACAAATCCTAGTGGAGCTTTAACATTTGTTTTTCAAGCAGATCCATTTGTTACACAGCCAGGCTGGGCTGCTTCAATTACTTGTGTGCCTTTTGGTTCTGTTCCTAATTGCGTCGAAAGCTCAACTCCTGCTAACGGCAGTTTATCAGTTCCATTAAATACTCAACTAAATTGGGTTGCAGGTTCAGGAGAACCTACTGGTTATGATATATATTTTGGAACAGATGTTAATCCTCCACTTGTAGCTAGTGATGTTGCTGTTACTACTTTCAATCCTGGGGTTTTAATTAATGAAACAACTTATTACTACCAGATTGTTCCAACAAATGCATCTGGAGCAGCAACTGATTGTCCAATTAATTCTTTTGTTACAGAAGTAAGCGCTGGTAACGTGGTTTTAATTAGTGATGGTACTGCAAGTTTATGCGAGGGATTCTTTTATGATAGTGGAAACTCAAGTGGAGACTATTCTAGTGGAGAAGACTTTGAATTAACTATTACTCCTGATAGCCCTAACAGCGCTATTGAAGTTGAGTTCTCAAGCTTCAGTGTTGAAGAAGAATTTGATGTTCTGACTGTATATTCAGGCACAGGAACTAGTGGTCTTGTACTTGGCACTTTAACAGGTAACGTTGTTACACCTCTTTCTTTTACTTCTGTTTCTCCCGATGGAGCTCTAACTTTTGTTTTTACATCTGATTTTCAAGTAACTAGCACTGGATGGCAAGCAACAATTTCTTGTGTTGAGCCATTGACTGCTCCAGGCTGTGTAACTCCAATTTCACCTTTAGATGGCGCTGTTGGAGTACCTGTTTCTGGTTCAATTGCTTCTTGGGCTCCAGGTGCTGGGGGAGATGTTTTGACCTACGACTTGTTTTTTGGTACAGATGAATTGAATTTATCACTTGTTTCTGATGACCAGGCTGAATCGGTATTTAACCTACCTGATTTAGAAAACAATACGATATATTATTGGTTAGTAGTTCCTAGTAACTTAGTTGGATCACCTTCTGACTGTCCAATATTTTCTTTCAGAACCGCTATTGCTATAGAAGTTCCAAGTTGTGCTGAAATTGTTTCACCTGCAGATGGGGCAACAGACATTCCTGTTTCAGGATCAGTTGCTTCATGGGCTGCAGCTGCAGGAGGAGATGCCCCAGATTCATATGACTTATTCTTTGGAACTGATTCTGGAAATCTTACTCTTGTATCTGACAATCAGGTTGAAACTACTTTCAGCTTGCCTGATCTTGATTTTTCAACTGAATACTTTTGGCAAGTTGTTCCTTCTAATGAAGCAGGAGAAGCTGTTAATTGTCCGATTGTAAGTTTTACAACTGTTGCTGATGTTCAAGCTCCTGCTTGTGCAGAAATTGTTTCTCCAGCTGACGGAGCAATTGCTGTTCCTGTTTCTGGCTCATCTGCAGAATGGACAGCTGGTTTAGGAGATGCTCCTGATACGTATGATCTATACTTTGGAACGGACTCTGGAAACCTCACTCTTGTTTCTGATAATCAAACTGAAACAACTTTTAATCTTCCAACACTTGATTTTGCAACTGAGTATTTCTGGCAAGTTGTTCCTGCTAATTCTGCTGGTGAAGCAGTTGGTTGTCCAATTGTCAGCTTCACCACAGAAGAAGAGCCAATTGTTACTGATATTTTAATGCAAAATGGTTCTTTGACTGTTTGTTCTGGTACTTTTACTGATGATGGAGGTGCAACTGCTAACTATTCAAATGATCAGAATTTAGTATTAACTCTAACACCGGAGATTCCTGGAAATGTTCTACAGGTTAATTTCTCTTCTTTCGTACTTGAGGATAATTTTGAATTCCTGACTATATATGATGGTAACTCTGTTGCTGAACCACTAATTGGAACATTTACAGATGTTGACTCACCTGGAAGTATAGTTTCTTCGGCTGCAGATGGATCTCTAACATTTGAGTTTGTTTCTGATGCGAGTCTTAATTTTGCTGGTTGGGTTGCTGAAGTTTCATGTATTGATCCTAATGCGGCACCTGAATGTGCTATTAACCTAAGTCCAGCTGACGGTCAAACTGAAGTTTCGGTTTTACCTTCACTTACATGGACAAATGGAGGAGGAGTTGTTGTTGGATATGATGTTTATTTTGGAACTGATCCTGAGAATTTAGTTCTTGTTTCAGCTTCACAGGCCGAAACAACTTTTCTACCTGGAGATTTAGATTTAAATACAACATATTATTGGCAAATTGTCCCAGTAGGTGCTTCAGCATCTTCAGAAGGGTGTGCAGTGCTATCATTTGTAACAGAGGTTAATCCTTCTGTTTTAATGCAAGATGGTTCCATATCTATATGTTCGGCTAATTTCTTTGATGCAGGTGGAATAGATGGTAATTACCCATTAGATGTTGATCAAACGTTAACTATTACACCAGATCAACCAGGGAATTTACTTCAAGTTACATTTACATCTTTTGAACTTGAAAATACTTGGGATTTCTTAACAATTTTTGACGGTAATTCTACTGCTGCACCAATAATTGGTGCATTTACAGGAACTGCTCCTGGAGGAACTGTTCCAACTGGTCCAATTTTATCTACTGCAGCTGATGGAAGTCTAACATTCAATTTTACATCTGATGCATCAACAACTTTATCTGGTTGGTCTGCTATTGTTGAGTGTATTAATCCGAATGCAGTTGCAGAATGTGCTCAGAACTTTGTACCAGCAGATGCTAGTACTGAAGTTTCTCCGGCAGCTCTTAATTTAACTTGGTCTCCAGGAGCTAGTATAGTTACTGGTTATGATGTTTATTTTGGAACAGATCCTGATAATTTGGTTCTGGTATCTGAAAATCAAATTGGATCTTCTTTTAGTCCAAGTGATTTAGACCTTAACACAACTTATTACTGGCAGATTATTCCTATCAATGAGAATGGGGCAGCTGTAGATTGCATAGTTAATTCATTTACAACTTCTTCTGTATTAGACATCGTTATGTCAAATACAACAGTTACAACTTGTGATGCTAATTTCTTTGATTCGGGAAATCTTGCTTTAAATTATGGTAATGATGAGGATTTAACTTTAACAATCTTCCCTGATCAACCTGGTAATGCAGTTCAAGTAAACTTTAGTTCTTTCGATATTGAAGAGAATTTTGAATTCTTGACAATATTTGACGGTAATGATAATACTGCTCCTGTCATTGGAGTGTTTTCTGGAGATGTTGACGGTGGTATTATTCCTGTTGGGCCTATTACTTCAAGTGCAGCAGATGGTAGTTTGACGTTTAATTTCACATCTGATGTTTCATTGAACTTCGCCGGTTGGCAAGCATCAATATCATGCGTCTCTGCTGAAGAAGTTCCTGGTTGTATTACCAATGCCTCGCCTTTAGATGCTGCAATTGATGTTGATGTAACAACAATACTTAATTGGAGTGCAGGTTCAGGTGTTACTTTAGGTTACGATGTTTTCTTTGGTACTGATTCTGAGAATTTGGTTTTAGTATCAGATGATCAAACAGCTACATCTTTTGACCCGGGTCAATTGGAATTAAACACAACTTACTTCTGGCAAGTTGTCCCTTTTAATTCTAGTGGTTCTGCAGTTGATTGCCCAGTGTTAAGCTTCACAACAGCATCTGAGATTAACTTAGTTATGTTTAATGGTGAGGTCACACTATGTGAAGGGAATTTATTTGATTCTGGAGGACCAGATGCTAACTATCAGAGTAATGAAGATTTTACATTAACTGTATTTCCATCAACTCCAGGAGCTCTAATTCAAGCTGAATTCATTAGTTCAGCAATTGAGAATGGATTTGATAATTTAGATATTTACAGCGGAAGCAGCGTGACTGGGACTCCTGATTTAACATTAACAGGAACCGTTCTTCCACCAGTTTTAGTTTCTTCTGCAGCAGATGGTAGCTTAACATTCAACTTTACATCTGATATTTCAGTTGCTCAAGCTGGCTTTGAAATTCTTTTAACATGTTTTATTCCTGTTGAAGCTCCAAGCTGTTCTGAGAATTATTTCCCTGCTGATCAAGAACCTGCCGCTCCTCTTAACACTGTTTTAAGTTGGTCAGGAGTTGGTTTCCCAACAGGCTATAACGTATTGTTTGGTACTGATCCAGATAATTTAGTTGAAGTTGCCTCAAGTATAGGAAATAACACTTTCAATCCGGGGCCTCTTGATCCTTTAACTACTTATTATTGGCAGATTGTACCTTTCAATGATCTTGGAAGTGCTGATGGATGTCCAGTGCTATCATTTACAACTGCGGAATCTGCGGTAGTAAATATGTTTACTGGAGAGGTTAGTACTTGTTTTGCAGAGTTCTATGACCCTCAAGGTCCTGATGCCAATTACGAAAACAATCAGTTTAACACCTTAACTGTATTCCCTGATGCTGCTGATAATGTTGTTAGAGTTACCTTCTCGTCTTTCGTTGTAGAGAATAATTTTGAGACTTTAACAATTTTCTCTGGTGCAACAGCAACTGGAGCCCCAATTGCTACTTTAACTGGAACAATTGCAGGTCCGGTCTCATTTACTTCTTCCAGCACAGACGGTGCCTTGACATTTGTTTGGGAAAGTGATACTTCTGTTACAAATCCAGGTTGGGAAGCTGTTCTTGAATGTGTCTCTACGACTGAAATTCCAGGTTGTACAACCAATCCTGTTCCTGCTGATGGAGCATTAGATGTTAGTTCTACGTTAGCAACTCTTTCATGGGGATTGGGTAGTGGAATCGCATTTGGATACGATGTTTATTTTGGAACAGACCCTGATAATTTGGTGCTTGTTTCACCTGATCAGGTTGAAACAACCTTTAACCCAGGCCAACTTGATTTAAATACAACTTATTATTGGCAAGTTGTGCCTTCGAACGATGCTGGCGAAGCGACTGGTTGTCCTATCAATTCTTTTACTACAGGTGGTTCTATCGACATACTTATGTCTAATGCAACAGTGACTACTTGCAGTGCAAACTTCTTTGACTCAGGTAACAATACTGGTAATTATCAGAATAATGAAGATTTTACTTTGACAATATTCCCTGATGCACCAGGTAATTCAATACAAGTAACTTTTACTTCATTTAATATTGAGAATACTTGGGAGTTCCTTACTGTATTCGATGGTAACTCAACAGCTGCGCCTATTTTGAATACCTTTACAGGTAATGCTGCTGCAGGAACTGGCAATACGCCAAATGCACCTATCACCTCTTCAGCTGCTGATGGAAGTTTAACATTTAACTTTACATCTGATACATCATTTAATTTTGATGGATGGGAAGCTGTTATCACATGTATTGATGCTACTCAAGTTCCTGCTTGTATCGCTTATACTCAAGGTCCAGCAGATGGGTCTACTGATATTTGTATTAACGAAGCTTTACTTGCATGGACACCTGGTGCAGGTGCTCCTCCAACAGCTTATGATGTGTATTTTGATTTTGGTGGTGGTTTAATTCTTGTTTCTGATGATCAAACAGAAGCAAGTTTCGACCCAGGTACATTAAGCCCTAATACTACATATTCATATCAGGTAGTTCCTTCTAATACAAATGGAGAGGCTGTTGATTGTCCGGTTATCACATTCACTACTGGAACTTGTTTGAATTACTGTGATGCAGTAGCAACTAATTGTGATGAATTTATCGCAGACGTTCAAATGGGCAATATCAATAACCCATCAGATTGTACACCTGGTGGTTATAATGATTATACGGATCAATCTACTGATGTTTACATTGGAACGTCAACTGCGATTACAGTAGTTAATGGTTCACTTCAGTGGCCTCAGGATCTTCTTGGAATTTGGATTGACTGGAATCAAGATGGTACATTTGACGATGCAAATGAAACAATTACTGTAAATGGCTCACCTGGCGTAGGTCCTTACACTGCTGATATTATTCCTCCAGTAGATGCTGTTCTTGGTTCAACTAGAATGAGAATACGAGTAACATTCGGTGGCGTCTTAGATCCATGTGGAACTACTACTTTCGGTGAAGTTGAAGATTATACAATTATTGTTAATGAGGCATTAGCTTGTCCTTTCCCTAATAATATTGTAAGTTCTGAGACAACTACATCATCTACAGTTATTACTTGGGATGAAGTTATAGACGCATTAGAATACCAAATCCGTTATCGTTTGGTATCTGAAGATGAAACAGCTGCAACCTGGACAACTCCGATTGTAGTGCCTGCTCCGTTAACATTCACTTTCTTAGAGAACCTAATTATTTGTGAGAATTACATTCTTCAGATTGGTTCTGTATGTGAAGAAGGGGCTACTGATATTGTTTTCTCTTCAAATGTTTCTTTCGGAACAAGATGTATTGATTGTTTACCAGAATACACTTTAGAAGGTGAAGATTGTGGAACTGATGTTAATGGTGGGTGTAATTCAACTCCTAGTGCATTTGGTCAAATCAATTGTGGAGAAACTATTTGTGGAACATCTTTCTTTGATGGAGCTACAAGAGATACAGATTGGTATAATTTCGATGTTGCTGAAGAAGGAGTATTCCAACTAAGCATTCTTGCAGAATTTGATGGTACAATTCTATTTGCTGACGCTTCTGATTGTGCTAACATTACTGTACCTAGTCAGGCTAACTTCTCAGCTGGTCAGAACTTCACATTTGCAAGCACCTTAACTCCTGGAACCTGGACAGTAATCATCCTGCCAATATTTGAGCAAGCTGTTTTTGATTGTTCAAGCTTTAACGGGTACACTTTAACATTATCTTCTGGCGAAACGCAAATAGCACCTACTGGTGATGTATGTGAAACAACTGCTCCATTTAACTTGTTTGCAATTCCTGCGGGTGGAACTTGGAGTGGAGATGGTATAGCAGATGCGGATAACGGAACATTTGATCCTTCTTCAGTTGGTGTTGGAAGTTATGTTGTAACATACACACCTGACGGAGCTGGATGTTCTGTTGCAGATTCAATTACAATTGTAGTTGAGGAAGCTCCTGAAGCTGATTTCGTAGGACTAGCTGCAACTTATTGCCCAGGAGCTGATGATGTTGTTTTGACAGGAATTCCTGCTGGTGGAACATTCAGCATTGAACCATCTATTGAAGGTGCAATTGCTGGAAATATATTTATTCCAAGTGTTTGTGCACCTGGTACTTACGAAATTACTTATGTAGTTTCAGTAGGCTCTAGTTCTTGTGCAGGTTCAATAACTCAAACTGTTGAAATACTTGACAGTCCTGTAGCTACAATTGATGCACTTCCTGCAGCAATTTGTACTCAGGATGATGTTATCACTCTTTCAGGAACACCTGTTGATGGAACATTTAGCGGAATGGGAGTTGTAGATAATACATTTAATCCTATGATGGCAGGAGCTGGACTCGTAACAATCACTTACACTGCATCAGTAGAAGGATTTGAGTGTCCTGCAGTAGTTAATGCTGACATTCAAGTTAATCCTTCTCCAATAGTATCAATTGGTGGAATCTCTGGGGATTATTGCTTAAACTCTAACTCTGTTGTTCTTCAAGGATTACCAGCTTTAGGAACATTCTTTATTGATGATGTTGAATCAGCTGATGGAATATTTAATCCAGCAGATGCAGGTTTAGGAGCGCATACTATTCGTTATGAATTTGATAATGGCACTTGTGTAGGCTTCAGTGAGATAACTGTAAATGTTATAGATAATCTCACATTAACGTTCGATGGAACTCCAACAGAGGTTTGTTCTGAAGATGATCCTTTCTTGATTCAAACTTCTCCTGCTGGAGCTACTTTGTCAGGTTTAGGAGTATTTGGAAGCACATTCAGTCCTAAAGTTGCAGGCCCTGGTTCACACATTATTACAGCTAATTACAGCAGTGGTAATTGTTCAGTTACATCCACACATACTATTGTTGTAAATGCATCTCCAGCAGCCTCGTTCACATACAATGTCAACGGCGCAACAGTTTCATTCAATAACTCTTCTTTGAATGCAACAAGCTACACTTGGGACTTTGGTGATGGTGAAACAAGCACATCTGTTAATCCAACACATACTTATGCAACTAATGGTTCATATATAATCACTCTAACGGCCTCAAACCCTGATTGTGGAAACTCAGTATTCACTGCTGAGCTTGAACTTTCTGTTGGAATTGGTAGTATTGATGGAGTGGATATGATTCAACTGTATCCAAACCCTACTGGAGGAATGATTAACTTGGTTTTCAATTCATTAAACCAGCAATCATTTGAAGTTCGTATAACTGATGCTACTGGTAGATTAATTCAGGTTGATGCTCTTACCAATTATGTTGGTAAATTCAACAAGCAATATGATCTTACTGATAAAGCAAAAGGTGTGTACTTCTTTAGTATAGCTTCAGATAAAGGTTCTATCAACTTTAGAGTTGTAAGAGACTGATTTAATTAAGTGACAATGTCAAACGGCGGCTAAGGTTATCCTTAGCCGCCGTTTTGTTTTAAGAGGACGTAAAAAAAGCGCCGGTCAAATATTTTTGACCGGCGCTTTTTACAAATAAATATTTCGCTTATTTATTGGCCAATTCCATTTTTAATTGAGCTAGCAATTTGACTGATAGTACCAACTCCATTTATAATGACCAATTTACCTTGTGTGTCATAATATGAAGCTACTGCAGCAGTTTTAGTGTTGTATTCTCTTATTCTGTTATGAATAATGTTTTCATCTTTATCATCACTCCTGCCAGAGTCCTTGCCTCTTAGTAATAACCTTTTCACCAATTCTTCTTCAGGTACTTGTAATGAAAGCATAGCAGTAATTGATTCTCCATGTTGGTTGAGAAGCGAATCAAGTGCTTCTGCCTGCGGAATTGTTCTTGGAAAGCCATCAAAAATAAAACCTGCAGCATTTTGATTTGCCGTTAGTTTATTCTCAATCATGCCAATTACAACACTATCTGGAACTAAATCTCCTTTGTCCATTAGCGATTTTGCTTTTAATCCAAGCTCTGTTCCTTCTGCAATCTCACCTCTTAAAAGATCTCCCGTTGATAAGTGAATTAACTTGTATTCTTCAACCAGAAATGCTGATTGAGTTCCTTTCCCTGCGCCTGGAGGGCCAAATAGTACAATATTTAACATAGTTTATTTTATTTGATAAATGTGTGGTAAATTCCTGCCAAAACCATTAAGGTCAAGTCCATAACCGACAACAAATTTTTCAGGAATTTCAAAGCAAATATAATCCACCTCAATCCTTTCTTTTAAAGCTTCAGGCTTTAAAAGAAGGGTCGCTATTTCAATAGATGCGGGGTTCATATTTTGAAGCTTCTCCAATAGCATCTTCATCGTTAATCCTGTATCAACGATGTCTTCAATAATGATTATATGTCGATTGCTGATATCGGTGTTCAAGCCTACAAGCTGTTTTACCTCGCCTGAAGAATTCATCCCATCGTAAGATGATAGCTTAACAAAACTTATCTCACATTGTACTTCTATCTTCTTTAAAAGATCGGAAGTAAACATAAAAGCCCCATTAAGCACACTTATAAACAAAGGTTTTGTGCTTTTATGTTTCATGTTGATTTTTGTCGCAACCCTTTGTATCTCTTTTAAAATCGCTTGATCTGAGAGGTATATCTCAAAGGTTTTTCCTTCTAATTCTACTTTGTTTGTCATCGGCATGCCAAAAATAGGAATTTCTGAAGGGCAGATGGTATATTTGACCATGCCAAATTTAAATAATTACATTCCTTCACTAGGTATACTAGGAGGGGGACAATTAGGTAGAATGCTTCTCCAAGAAGCAATTAATTGGGACGTGCATGTTTCTGTTTTGGACCCCGACCCCAATTGCCCCTGTAATTCAATTGCCAATGTCTTTCAAAATGGAGATTTTAAAGATTATAATGCTGTTCTGAATTTTGGAAGAACTGTTGATATACTAACCATTGAGATTGAGCAGGTAAATTCACAAGCTCTGCATCAATTAGTTAAAGAAGGAGTAGAGGTGTATCCGCAACCCCATATTCTGGATATGATAAAAGACAAAGGACTTCAGAAAGAATTCTATAAATCCAACGGAATTTTAAGCTCAGAGTTCTGCCTTGTTAACTCAAAAGAGGATTTGAATAATCTTAATGAAAGCTGGTTTCCCTGTTTTCAGAAGGCTAGAAAGGATGGTTATGATGGTAAAGGCGTTCAACGTTTAAATTCTAAGGCAGATTTACATTTAGCTTTTAACATACCTTCGGTTATTGAGAAGGGTGTAAATCTTCAAACAGAGTTTGCAATAATTGGATCAGGAAATGGAAAAGGTGAATGTGTTTTGTACCCATGCGTTGATATGGAATTCCACCCTGAGGCTAATCTTGTTGAGTTTTTAAGAATGCCAGGGAAGGTTGAAAATAAATACGTTAAGGAAGCGGAGGGTATTGTGAAGAAGATTTTTTCATTGACTAAGCTTCGAGGATTACTTGCAGTGGAATTTTTTCTTGATGTGAATGGAAATGTCTTAGTTAATGAGATGGCTCCTCGACCTCATAATTCTGGGCATACTACCATTGAAGGTAATTATTGCAGTCAATTCGAACAACACTTAAGATCTGTGTTAGGCTGGCCCGCTGGTAGCACAGAAACTATTCTGCCAGCAGTTATGATAAATTTGCTTGGTAGTACTGAGCATACTGGAGATGTTATTTATTCTGGTTTAACAGACATTTTGAAAAGTGAAGGAGTATTTGTGCACCTTTACGGAAAATCTACTACTAAGCCTTTCAGAAAAATGGGGCACATTACGATCTTGGGTAAAACGTTAAACGAGGCTCGCACCAAAGCTTTGAGCGTAAAATCAAAAATTAAAGTCATCAGTAAGAATTAGGAAGCATGAGCACATTGGTTAGTATAGTAATGGGAAGTAAAAGTGATTTGAATATTATGCAAGAAGCTGCTGAATATTTGGAGCTATTAGAGGTCCCATTTGAAATGAATATAGTTTCAGCTCACAGAACACCAGATAGGATGTTTGATTTTGCAAGAAATGCTCGCTCAAGAGGTGTTAAAGTAATTATTGCAGGGGCAGGAGGGGCGGCACATTTACCAGGAATGATTGCTTCTCTTACTTCTTTACCTGTGATTGGTGTTCCTATAAAATCAAGGAATTCCATAGACGGCTGGGATTCTGTGCTTTCAATTTTACAAATGCCAGCTGGAGTGCCAGTGGCTACTGTTGCTCTAAATGGAGCTGCCAATGCTGGCATTCTTGCAACACAAATAATTGCCGCATTTGATGATAAAATTGCTGCTAATCTTAATCATTTTAAAACTAGCTTGAAGGATAAGGTTCTAAGTACAGCGTCATATACAATGATGGATAAGTTTAAATTTCAGGATAAAAACGTTATTTAATTAGGAATAAGGGATTATTTAAAAAGAATCATGTATTTTTCAAGCTAATGAGGAAGCTCTACATCTTTCTAATTTTTGGTTTTTCTTATCTCGCAACTACTGCAGGTAATGATAATACACCTATTGGAGCTAGGGCTGCAGGCCTTGCAAATGCTGCAGTTACATTGAATGATGTTTGGAGTGCTCATCATAATCAAGCCGGTTTAGGCTTTATTAAAGATTTTTCAGCTGGTGCATATTACGAAAGCCGTTTCCTATTGCCAGAATTAGCTCTAGGAGGAGCTGTAGTTGCTGCCCCATTAAAAAATAATAAAGGAACTTTTGGTTTAAGTTTTAGAAACTTTGGTTATCAACTTTACAGTGAATCTAAGTTAGGGGTTGCATTTGGCAGAGCACTATCTGACCAGTTAAGTATTGGCGTACAATTAAATTATCATCAAATAAGAATTGCTGATGTTTACGGTAATCGCAGTGTTGTTACAGCTGAAGCTGGAATCCAATATAAATTAGCCAATAAACTAACGATTGGAGCTCATGTGTTTAACCCAAATAGATCAAAGCTAACTGATTTAGATGCAGATCGTTTGCCAGCAGTAATTCGCCTTGGGATTAGATATGAATTCTCTGAGAATTTATTTCTCGCTATAGAATCAGAGAAGGACACCTATAATCCAGCTGTTTTCCGTGCCGGGCTAGAATATCGTATTGCTGAAATCCTTTATTTAAGAGCAGGATTTAATACAAATCCATTGGCTAATTCATTTGGCTTTGGCTTGCTACTTAAGAGGTTGAGGGTAGATTTCGCAGGTAATTTTCATCCTGTTTTAGGATTTACTCCTCAAACATCATTGACTTATCAATTTAGCAAGAAATGAAGGTTAGTCCCTTAATTATCTTTCTATTACTATGTTTTTGCTATAAAACAGTTACAGCTCAGGTTGTTGATGATCCGAGTAACCAAAACACTATAGAGAAAAAGATAGAGAATTTGGCCGAGAATTCTTCTGAGGATATTGATTACACAAATATTCTTGAGAACCTGGCTTTTTACCAGGAACATCCTCTCGAATTAAATACTGCGCGAGCGGATGAATTAGAACTACTACTTCTTCTAAACGACTTCCAAATAGCAAATCTCATTTCACATAGAGATAAATATGGCAAGTTTTTATCCATTTATGAATTACAGGCAATTGAAGGTTTTGATTTAGGAACGATTTATAGAATTCTTCCATATGTCAAAGTGAGTAGGGACTTAAATCGTTTGAATATCTCTCTTAAAGATGTCTTTAAATATGCATCAAATGAGTTATTCCTCAGAGTGACACAAAATATAGAGGAACAAAAGGGCTTTTCCCCTGCAACCGAAGAAGAGCTATTAGCAAATCCGAATTCTAGATTTTTAGGTAGCCCTCAAAGGGTCTTTACAAGATATCGTTTTCGGTATGGCACATATGTTAGTGCGGGTTTTACAGCAGAAAAAGATGCGGGCGAGGAGTTTTTTAAAGGAAGCCAAAAGCAGGGGTTTGATTTTATGACAGGTCATTTTGCTCTCCGTAATATTGGCAAATTAAAATCGGTTAATATCGGGGATTATCAAGCTCAGTTTGGTCAAGGTCTCACTTTTTGGTCAGGGTTTGCATTTGGAAAAACGGCTGACGCGATGAATATTAAACGCACAGGACAGGGCTTACGTCCTTATACTTCTGTAAATGAAAATCTATTTCTTCGCGGTATAGGAACTTCATGGTCACTGGGAAATTTTGAAATTACCGCATTTGGCTCAGACAAGAAAGTGAATACAAATGCTAATGCAGTTGATTCTTTAAGCCAAGATATTCAGTCGTTTTCTAGCTTTAACCTAAGTGGTTTTCACAGAACGCCTGGCGAACTTCAGGATAAAGCAAATTTACGTGAGCAAGTTTATGGTGGACATATTGCCTTTAAAAAGAGGACATTAGAGATAGGCGTGACTGGTGTTAACTATAACTACAGCGCCGATTTGCAAAGAAGTAATCAACCTTATAATGAATTTGAGTTTCAAGGCAGGAAGAATACCAATCTAGGATTGGACTATAATTACATTATCAGGAATTTTAATTTGTTTGGAGAAGTATCCAGAAGTTCAAATGGTTCATTTGCAACCACTCACGGTTTAATAGCAAGCTTAGACCCTAACTTCTCTCTTTCGGTTTTATATAGAAACTTCAGCAGATCGTACCATACAATTTATTCAGCAGCAATTGGAGAGGGTACCAGAAATATCAATGAGAAAGGAATTTATCTTGGCTTGCAGGCAAAACCCATAAAATATATAACCGTTTCGGCTTATATTGATAGATGGGAGTTCCCGTGGCTAAGATATTTAGTTGATGCTCCTTCTGGAGGATATGATGGTTTGATTCAAGTGAATTATACTCCTTCAAAAGCAGTAGACATGTATTTTAGATATCGTGATAGGAGCAGAGCCCGGAACGTTTCTGGAATTGAAACTGTTATTGATTATCCTATTGGTCAATTACAACAGAACTATCGCTTTGATATTGTCTACAAAATATCGCCATCATTTAGACTTAGAAATAGAGTTGAGTTTGTCAATTTTAGTCAACCTAACGTGGCAAACCAACAGGGGTTTATGATATTGCAGGACGTCGTGTACAAGCCTTTAAGTCAGCCTATCTCGTTTTCATTTAGATATGCTTTGTTCGACACCGACGGCTTTAATGCCCGGATTTACGCTTATGAGAATGATGTATTATATTCATTCTCAATTCCAGCATATTCTGACAAAGGTTCACGAACTTACTTAACTGTGAAGTACGATTTAACTCGAAAAATTGACGTTTGGTTTAGATATGCTCAGTTCTTTTATGCTAATAGAAATTCAACAGGCTCTGGTTTAACAGCCGTTGATGGTCCTACTCGTTCAGATTACCGAATTCAGGTAAGGATTAGTTTTTAAGCGATTCGGATTCTTTAGAAACGAAATCAACAAGCTCTTGAACATACTCTTCAGAGAAGTTGAATTTAATTCCTGCATGCTCATATAATTCGGGCAATGTATAGGAATAACCTTCAGATAATGCTATTTCATACTGGTGAAGAGCCTGTTTCGGATTTTCTTTATAATTCCTCCAAATACCTATAGCTCCTAATTGAGCAATGCCATATTCAAGATAATAGAATGGAACTTCAAACAAGTGAAGTTGTCTATGCCAAGAATAGCTTTCAAAATCGGGATATTGGCTTCTATCTATAATCTTTCCTGAGTATTTTCTAGATAACTCAAGCCATTTTTCTTTTCTCTCAAGAGAAGAATGTTCTGGGTTTGTATAAATCCAATGCTGAAAAGCATCAATCTGCGCAATCCAAGGCAGGATAGTCAATATCTTCTCAAGTTGATACTTCTTAGCTCTTTCAAGATCCTCTTTTTGAGGAAAGAAAACCTCCCAATATTCCATAGAAATTAATTCCATAGCCATTGATGCTACCTCTGCAATTTCAGAGGGAGTTTCTTTGAATCCATTTAACTCAAGGTCTTTACTTAGCCAGGAGTGAATAGCGTGGCCTCCCTCATGCATCATAGTAACCATATCTCTAATTGAGCCAGTTGCATGCATGAAAATAAATGGAAGAGAAGATTTATGTAGAGGATAATTGTATCCGCCAGGAGCTTTGCCAATACGAGAATCAAGATCAAGATGCCCCCTTTCTTTCATCATATCAATAACATCCCCATATTCAGCTTTAACACACCTAAACGTATCGATTGTTTTCTCGATAAGTTCATTAGAATCTTTAAAAGGAGCTAGCGGAGGCTTGTTATCTGTATCCACCTCTGTATCCCATGGATATAGAGATTCAAATCCTAGTTTACGAAGACGCTCAGCATCATATTTATCTAAAAGAGGAACAATCAATTTTTGAATAGAATCATGAAACGTTTCGCATTCCTTTACATTATAATCGAAGCGTCCAAGACTTTCGAACATATAATCTCTGAAATTTTCAAAACCCGCATTCAATGCGATTTGATGTCTCAATTTGAGCATCTTGTCAAATAGAGAATCGAGCAACCCTCTATCTTCTGCTCTTCTATAATTAATTTTTTCGTAAACAACTTTACGGAGTTCTCTGTCTTTCGACTTAAGTAAGTTTGCAGCCTTTTGAAATGTCATAGTTTCACCATTAATTTCAATAGACATTTGACCTGTTATTCTGCCATATTCGTTAGAAAGAAGCTGAAGCTCAGTAAATAAAGGGACATTTTCTTTCCGGAATAACTTCACTTCGCTATTAATTCCTCTCAGATAAACAAAATAAGCACTCCCTTTAAGCTCCTTTAAATATTCACTTGAAAGAAGTTTTCTGTTAAGTATATCCTTGTATTCAGAAAGTTGAGGCTCGATTTCATTAATGAAAAACTCAAGATCCTCTCTGAATTTTTCATTATTCGTCTCAGTTGTCTGTCTAATATATCTCCAGCCTAAGTCTTCTTGAAGAATGCCTTCTAGTTCACTTTTATCTTTAAGCCAGCATTTTAAATCCTCAACAGTCTGAATTTCTCTGTTTTCAAGATTCTCAAAATATGGCTGAATATTTTGCCATGTTAAAGGAGCTAAATCACCCTCTATAAAACTCTTCTCCAGTTCTAGCATTCTGAAATTTTAACCTCCAGTCTTTCTAACAGTTGTAGTTTTCGCCATTCCCTTAGAACTAGCTTTTGCAGTAGTATTTTTAGGAGCAGCTTTAGCTTTAGGAGCAGTCTTAGGTTTGGTTACTTTTTCAGATACAGCTGTTCCTGCTTCTTCAGCAGATTTATCTTCGTCTTTAGCTTCTAACATCCCTTTCGATTCAAGGATTTGATACCAAGTGAAGACTTTTTTCATGTCACTATTGTACACACGAGAATCATCGAAGTTGGGAACAAATTCGGCAAACGCGTTTGCGATTTCAGCACTTGTTGCATTTGGACCCGGCAAAGATGCCTGATTGCCAGTTTTTATTCCAGCAAATACCTCTTTCAGAGGGATGTCATCTTGTAAGCCATAAATACTTATGTCTTCTAAGGCACTAATTTTATGCGAAGCAAATACCGGCAGTCGTTTGCCATCAAGTAAACTCTCAATCATCAAACCATTGCGAGTTTGAGTAACTACTTTGAACAGACCGCCCATTCCGGAAACAGAGATTATTCCAGTTAAATCCATAAATCATTTAATTTGATGCAAACGTAATTTAATTCTTCCTTTTCTCAATCAATTCTTAATTGTTTCCTGACGTAATCATCAGTTTTTTTACTTCCATTTTTTGCTTGCCTTGTAGCTTTATAAAGTAGATGCCAGAATCTAAAGTTCTAGGTAAAGTTATATCTATATTCTTATCTACCATCTTGCCCGAGACAATTGTCTTTCCAGTAATGTCAAGAACAGTGAAATCGCATTCCATTCCGGATGTGCTTGACAATCTGAATTTTCCTGAACTTGGATTTGGGAATACATCGAATTCAGGTTTTTTGTCAAGTTCAGAATTCACATTGAGCGGTAAAGCAATCGTATTATAAAAATTTCTAGCATCAACAGCTTGATTAAAAAGATCATTCTGTGCTTTTGCTAAATGAAAAGCGAAGGCTATTCTTACTTGTTCATTCGCATTTATTGGGATAGGTCCAGCAGAAGTAACTGTTATTATATCAGTGCCTTCTCCATCTATTCCAGCCTCAGGCAGTGGATTACTCATTGAAAAATACTTCTCATCAATTGAAAATCCATCACTCAGATTCAATCCGCCACTTCCTCCGGGGATATTTTCTATCGCATGAACAATAATTGGATGATTTTCTAGTAATTGTACTCCAGCAAACACAGAATCATTTAAGTGCTCATAAACATAACTTAGCTTCAAGGAATTCATATATGCAGCTTTGTTTTTACTGTAATCACCCAAATCCCAATCAGTAAAGATTCCTATGTAGCATGAGTCTAAATCATTTAAAGATTCATTTATTATTTCATATTCAACTATAAAAAAACCTCTATTGGGGTCAATGCTATCAGCAATTACGCGTTGCTTAACTCTTAGCGGGGCTTCAGCTAAGAGACTTTGCATACTTGCTCTAAATTGAATCGTATGGTTTTCAAAAGGAGGTACCCTCATGAATCTTTCACTAGCCTCCCAATTATTTGCATTTCCCGCATTTCCACGAATGCCATTAACTACAACATTTCTCTCTGTGCTTACCATTAAACCTCCTTCAAAAAGCAGGTTCGATTCATCAATAAATTTGATACCATATCCTCGAAGGTATTGATCGCCAGTTGGTCCTATCTGACCGCTAGCTCCAACACTTGCCAATACATTATTATGATGCAGATTTATAAATGAAGCATTTATTTTCAATGGAAATGTTTGCATAATTTCATTTTCATCTGCTTCAATATTTATTCTTAATCGAGCAATCTCATTAAATGAAGAAGCATTTAGAATTAGAACTTTAAATGGGTCGGTTGAAAAATCTATGGATTGTAAATTTGACATTGGCCCTAAACTTCTTTCAGGATTGAGAACCAACAAATTATCAGTCAAGCTTTCGGCAGTAACTTGTACATTATTGGCAGAATTTAAGTAATTAATGAAAGTTCCACTTAGGAATAAAGTATCTCCAGGAAGAAATAATTGATCGGCATTGTCGGTAATTGACGGTTCAATAATAACTACAGCCGGATGTGATGTTTCCGATAAAGCTCTGAAGAGATTAACTCTCCCGCTTCCCATTTTATTGAGCCACAGAGAATTTTCATCCAGATTATCCACGGCGTCTGCCGTTGTTTTTAATTGAAAAAGAATTTGTTGAGCGCTTCTTTCAGGAAAGGCAGACCTTAAAATTGCTGCACATCCCGCGGTTAGCGGAGAAGACATAGATGTGCCTCCGCTTCTTTGGTATTCGCCATTAGTCCACGTGCTCAATATCAAATCTCCTGGAGCAAAGATGTCAAGCCTGTCCCCAAAATTTGAAAAATCTGCTTTTAAATCCTGATTATTTGTTGCTCCTACAGAAACTGCATAGGGATAAGAAGCTGGATAAAAAAGCCTTTCATTATTATCATTTCCAGCTCCGCAAAATACTAAACGATCTAGGTTAACACTCACATATCTAAGTATTTCCTCATTAATTGCGCTATATTGATAACCTCCCCAAGAGCAGTTAATCACTTTACATCCGTGTTCTGCAGCATAAACCAAACCTTCATAAGCTCCCGATAAAAGGCCTTCATTATTCATTATCTTGATTGGAATGAACCTGCAATTAAAGCCACTACCCGCAATCCCCGACTGATTGTCTGTTTTAGCTGAAGATATTCCGCTGATGTGCTGTCCATGAGGATTTCCCGGTGTAGAAGGGTCGTTGTCATTATCACCTGTGTCCCAGCCATAATAATTGTCAATATATCCATCTGAATCATCATCAACACCGTTTACAGGGTCACCATAATTTATTGCTATGTTTGGAAAAATATCAGGATGAAAAATTTCCACACCTGTATCTGTAATTCCAATCACTGTGTTTGTATCGCCTCTATGAAGATCCCAACCTGAAAAAGCTTGTATTCGACTTAAAGCATATTGAACTTCAATACTATCATCTGAAGGGACATATAAAAGCTTGGGCAAGTAATGCGGCTCAGCTATCTCAATTGCGCCACTAAGATTAAGTTTAGAAACTAATGCTGGGATATTTGTTTCAACAGGAAGTGTAATTGTATAAAGTCCTGATATATCTGCAAGAATTTCTCCTCTTTTATTTTTCCCCTCTCGGGGGATTTCTGAATGAGGGAATCTCTTTAAAATCGATTCATAATTGAATGATTGCAAAATTTGAAGTAATTCATAGTTTGCTTCAGGGCTTGCACCCTGAGGAAGTTTAATTTGCACAACCCCAGGCAAATACGCATCTTCAAATAAAATTGACTTATCTGCTAGCTGTGCTAATACAAACATCGGCGTCAGAAGCAACAAAAACATGATTAATCCCCTCATTATTCTACGAATATCGAATAAAATCTAAACATTAAGCCCTTAGAAAAGTTTCGATTGTATAAAATTTATTGACGGAAATCCGGACATTCTTGTATTTTTGACAAAAAACATGGCATGATAGCTCAGAATTTGAAGTTTTTAAGGAAGAAATCAGGCAAGTCACAAGAAGATGTTGCTAATTCATTAGATATTAAAAGAACCACTCTGAGTGGATATGAGAATGGTTCTGCCGAGCCAAATTCTGAAAATCTAATTCGTTTGTGCGATTACTATTCGGTTAGCTTAGACGACTTGTTGAGGATTGACATTGCTCAAAAGCCTCATGAAGAGTGGGGTAATAATGGGAAAATTAATGTAAGAGAATTAAGTGGTGAAAATCTTAGGGTTATTGCTACTACTGTTAACTCTGAAAATTTAGATAATATCGAACTTGTTCCAATTCAGGCGAGAGCTGGTTACACCAGCGGATATGCTGACCCTGACTATATTCGTGTTTTGCCAACGTTTCAGCTACCTTTTTTAAGCTCAAGCAAGAAATACAGAACCTTTCCAATTGTTGGCGATTCTATGCCTCCTGTAGCTGAAGGCTCTTGGGTTACCGGAGAGTATTTACAAAACTGGAATTTTATTAAGGATGGTCACCCATATATTTTGGTAACTAAAGATGAAGGGATTGTTTTCAAAACTCTTTACAATCAGCTGGAAGAGAACGGTACATATTTACTTTGTTCAACAAATCCGGCGTACGAACCGTACGAGATAGCTGTAGGTAATATTCTAGAGATTTGGAAATTTACACATTACATCAGCTCAGAAATGCCAGAGCCTAATCTTGAAAGGAATGAAATATCCAGCACTGTTCTTCAATGGCAGCGTGATGTGCAAAGACTAAAGAATACACTAAAAGATAAAGCATAAAAAAAGGGCGGTTTGAATCTCAAACCGCCCTTTTTTATTTTATTAATTACTTAGTAATTACAAGAGGAGTAGAGGCAAAGCTGGTTTGTCCAATAAGATTTACCATATACATTCCTGCTGAAAGTTTACTATCAGAATAATCAAGAATAACAACCTCACTACTTGCATTAACTACACGGCTTTCTACAATCTTACCGCTTAAATCAGTAATGTTTAGAGTAATTGCTTCTCCAGTTCCTTTGAAACTCAATCTAAAAGTTCCATTACTTGGATTAGGATATGCAAGTAAATGCATGTTCTCAATTTCATTAACTGACGTTGTATAGCAAGGATTAGCGGGAGTATCAATCTTAGTCATGTTATTGAAGTCGATATAACATGCGTAATCAATTTGGTCTACAAATGGGTTTCTGTTTGATTGCAAAGAATCAAGAAAGTCATTTCTAGAATGATCAAAATTATCTGGAGGGTACATGAAATGCCACTTCTTTACAACATTCTGATCTTGTCCATATGAAATCTGAACCCCACTGCATGTTAAACCAATTGGTTGTTCAAAATCGAAGGTCGCAAGTCCATCATTATAACAAGTTGCCATGTACATCATGGCTCTTGCGGCTCTTCCTTTATGGCTGTCACGTGGTTCATAAACACGATTTCCATTAATATCAATTCCTAATTTCCCTTCAAGAAACTCAGTTTCAACAGTTTCAACTTCTCCTAATGGATAATTACAACGTAAATCATTCACATTACTTTGACGAGCAGGGTAAAGATTATGCTGATCATTAAATTCTGGTTGTTCAGGATCATCAGCAGGGAAACTAGGCATCCAAGAGTGTGGGAAAGTATGTTCACGACTATAACCTAAAGCGCTCCAATCAAATGGGTCATTAAATAATCTGGTCTCACCACTATAAACGCAATTAATTACTCTTGAAAAACTATTTGGACCTACAGTTGCAAAAGTATCTCGTGCAAGAAATAAGTTAACCATTGTATTGGTGTAATTGCTGTAGAAGATAGATGTATGCGGATTAATTAATGCCTTTAAATCAGTAACGAATGTTTCGTCGTCAACAGAAATTCCATCGTATTCATTAGCACTAACCATAGTTTCAGGCGAGTTTACCACATTGTCATTAATGTTATTTAAATAGTTGGTGAATTCTCCAGCTCCGAAGTATGGGAAAATAGCAAAATGGTATTCTGTTCCAGCTTCAACATATCTTGTATTAACAGAAAACAAATCTCCCGTTGGTCTACCTGCAAACATAACCTTAGCGTTGCCAATAGTCATTCCTCTTGAGTAGGTTAAACCATCTTCTGGCGAAGTTGAAACAGGAGCTCCAACACTTCTTAATAATACATAACCTCCAAGAATATCATCTGATAAAACTCCGCTACCACTAACTCCAATAACAGTTCTGTAAGATTTATTAATCGTTGCAGGCAGATTCGTTATTTCAGCAGTTGGCTCTGTTGCAAATGAGCCTTCAACCGCATACAGTGAAAACTCATAGTTTTCGTTATTCAAATCATTGCTTGCAATAGACATTTGAGCAGTGTATGATCCATTACCGTTATCAGCTGCAAAAGTTATCATTATCTCAGTTGATTCTCCGGGCAAAACATCAAATGGGAAAACAATTGAAGGGCTGTCAAAAACGCCAGCATTTGCTCCCGAAAAATCAAGCCCTGTAACTGTTAGTGTTTCTTCAGTTCCAACATTTGTGATTGTAAATGTTCTGGTTTCTGAATTAAATGGAGGTGCTATTGTATTTGCCAAAACCGGATTGCCTGTTTCTGTATCAAAAACGCTAATTGTTGCAGCTGTAATAACGGCTGAAGCAACAGAAATTTCATCTACTTTCAGATTAGAGCCAGAGACTTTATCTACGTAATAAAAGCGTACATATCTACTAGCTGGATCAGCAAGAGTGATGTTCTCATTAAGACAAGGTATTGAACCAACAGGAAGTTCTCCATCAAGGTAAGTAACTACATTGGTCCAAACAATTCCATCAATTGATTCATCTACAGTGAAAGTTCCTTCCCAAGGAGATCCTGTTGTGGAACCTCCAATTTGATAGTTTATTTCACCCGGTTGCTGACCGAAGAAAATTACTAGACTTTCTCCGTCGGCATCAAATCTCAAAGACGAAACTCCATCACAAGAAGCAGCTGCGGAGTAATTAGTGTTTCCTCCGCTGATATTATCAAAAGTCCATCCAGTAGGCGGATTTCCATCACTGCAGTCCCATGATGTAGGAACAGGACTTTGTGAAAATGCGCTGAATGCGAAGGCAATCAGTGCTGTTATTAAAAACGATTTTTTCATTTATGTAGTTGTTGATTATTGTTTAGTTGCTCTTAAAAATCCTTGAGTACTGTCTCTAAACGTTTCAACTCTGTCGAGTTGTAACATATTTTCATCAAGTTGATTGATGTTGAATCGCTGTCTTAAGAACCTTACAACAAACAGATTTGTGCCTGTTGTAGCTTTCACATTTGTAACAGCAAGTTCTTCGTTTTTTATATCGAAACGGAAAGTGTCTCTAAGGTCTGTTTTACTTGAATCAGAATAATCAAGATGATAAACACCCTTGCAAGTGGCGGTATAAGCTTGCTCACAATTGAAAAATTCAATTTGATGAATGTCAGCTCCAATTTCAACACTTGCTCCATTAGCCCATTCGAGGTCAGTGATGTTCCAAGTGCCAGCTAACTTATCTGCAAGTTTTTGCTCTTTATAGCAGCCTGTAAATAGCAGGATACTAAGAATGGAAATGCTTATATACTTTATCATGATTAAAAAGTAAAGGCTATTGAGCTTAACCAGCGTCTACCCATTAAGAAGTAAACACTAGAACTAGCTGCATCAAAGGTAGAACTATTGCCAAATTGATTGCTTTGAGCATCTGTTATTGCAAATGCATCAAGCGCATTCATTACAGTTAACCGAATATCACAAGTTATTTTTTCAAAGGTGAATTTATAACCCATGCTTATGTCTAAAATACCATAGTCTGGCATTCTCCATGACTGACGACCTAAATTAGGGCCTGTCATTGTGCTTAGGTCAGTAATTTGTAATGAGCCCGGCGAAAAATTCGCATAATTTCTGCTAAACCAAGTAAATAAAGGTTTAAAGTATAATTGTTTAATTGGCTCATAACGAAATCCCAAAGCGTAGCTTTGTTGAGCTGCATCACCCACTCTAACCCCTCTGGGGTCAAATCGAATAGTATCTACAGGAGTGCCATCATCTGCGAACACAGTTCCCGTTGCTATTTTATTCCATTTCCAATCTCCAATTGAAACCATCCCTTCAATCTTTAATTGCTTACATACCTTGTACACAGCATCAAATTCTATCCCTTTGTGCAAAGCTCCCATTCCTGTTGCGTTTGTACTAACAGGCTCTCCACTAACAGTAAAAGAAACAGTCGTTGGTCTATTATTCCATTGGGTATAGTACCCATTAATATTCGCCGAAAAGGATTTGCTTTTGTAAGAATATCCTAACTCGGCAGAGTTGATAACCTCGTTATCTATAGTTTGAAATTCTCTATTATCAGACCTGAAAACAAATTGTATTAATGGTGCTCTGTTAAGGTGTCCCAGATTAGCAAAAACATTTGACCTTTCTGTAAGATTATAATTTACTCCACCTTTCACAGTAAAACCAGAAAGTTGTTTCCAATCTGTTTGGTTCGGTCGCAAACCCTCTGAATCACGAGTATAGGTTTGCCCTTGATATGAAATTGTGTCATTGTATCCAATTTCCAAAATCGTATCACCAACCACTTTTTGGTTTTTTAGATAGTGATTGATTTGTTTGTAGTAACTGAGCGATGTGCTTAAGTTTAAAAAGGCACTCCAATTACCTGCTTTGTATTCAGCCAAAGCAAATGCTCCTCCCCAACGAACTTGTCTTTCAACATGCTGAACAATTCTGTCTCCTTCAAAAACAGGCTGATTTGGAGCTTCATTCTGGTCAACTCCGGAAACCCACAGGTCAGCTCCCCATAAATCATAAACCTCACTATATACCTGGCCATTATAGGTTCTTAAATCGATACCACCAGAAATATCCCAAGATTCATTTGGAGTATAATGGAATGTCGATAATCCCCCATACCATTGATGTTCATTGAAATTTTTTCTTACAAAGTTAGCTGCACGCTTTTGTCCTTTATAAAGGCTATCTGGGCCAAAACCCTGATAGAAATTAAACTCACTAAAAGCGTTGCCATCGTAAACATTTTGAATAGACTGTTGACCTGTGGAGTCGAGTGCTAAGGTATTATTAGGTTGTGTTCCACCTCCCATTCCGTAAGAAGCATATAGAATGTTAGATAGATAGAACTTTGTGCCAATATTTACAAAGTGACGTAGTGAAATAATTGGTTTATGAAACTGATTAACACTAGTGTTGAAAATTTCAGCAGGAGCGTTTTCATTATCTCTAGTTCTTCTTAAGTAATTCCAGCTTGGATTATAGCGTCTCCCATATTCTATTTTACCTGTTGTATCAACACCTAAACTTGCAGCAAATCGCTTACTGTAAGCATAAATAGGTTGATCTACTCTGAAATCTCTCTGTTTCGAAGTTTGTGGTGCTCCAAAAGCTGAAAAAGTGAAAATGTGGTTTTTGACAGCTTTCTCTACCTTAATATAATAGAAGAACATTTCAGAGCCTAGCTGATCTACCCAACCTTGATTATTTCTGTACGAAGCAGCCGCAGAAACTCCCCATCCATTCTTTAATTTCCCGGAATTATACGAGGCAATTGTCCTTAAATTCATGTTATTACCAACTTCTTGACGAACAGAAATCATTTTCTTGCTTTCTCTTCCGCTGGTTAAAATGTTCATTGTGCCACCAATAGCAGGAATTGCCAATTTTGAAGCTCCAAGTCCTCTTTGTACTTGCACTCCGGATGTGAGTTGGTCCAATCCAAACCAATTCGTCCAGAAAACTCGACCATTCACCATGTCATTCATGGGAATACCGTCAACCAGAACCATTACATTTTGCGAATTAAATCCACGAATACTTATTCTCGCATCGCCATCACCACCGCCTTGTTGAGTTGCATAAATCCCAGGGGTTGAATTGAGAATCATAGGCAAATCCTGAGAGCCTAATTCTTCTTTGATTTTAATTGGATCAATGTTCGTAAATGCAACAGGTGTTTCTCTAGCAATTGCGATATCCGAAACAATTTCTACTTCTTTTAAAATGTTACTTTTTAGTGAAAAGTTGATTTCAAGATTCTGACCCGCTTTAAGTGTTACGGTTTTACTAACAGTCTTGTAGCCAAGTGAGGAGCATCCAAGGGTGTAATCTCCGGGTTCTAAAGTCATTGTGAAATTACCGTCAATGTCAGTAGTAGCTCCTTTGCCTGGTGCATAAACGATACTCGCTCCAATGATGGTCTCACCGCTGGATGCATCTGTGACTTTTCCTTTGATAGTACTTTGTGCATTTAATGTGACAAAGTAAAAAAGCATTGAACACAGAGCCGCGATTATTCTTTTAGTCATAAAAAGGAAATTGTTGATTATCGAAAATGCCGACACTGTATAGTAGGCATTTTTAATCAATTTTAGTGCTTGATAATCAGTTTCTTTGAGGTGTTAATCCCGTTTTTATGAATGATTCGGGCAGTGTAAACACCATTTACAAGATTATTAACAGGCAAGCTGATTTCAGTTTCTATTTCCTTGCTTTCAGCAATTATAACGCGGGTTCCAATCATACTGTAAAGTTCTATTCTTTGAATTGGAAGAGCAGATCGAACTGTAACAATATTATTAGCAGGGTTTGGATAAACAATAGATTTTGAAGCAGTTTCGATATCATTTATTCCAACAATACTGCAAACACAAGTGTGAAAGCCTAGTGAATCAAATGTGTTTTCAGGAAGTGAGTCCCATTGAACTGAAGGATTGAATGTTTCAGGAGCAGGGTTTACAGTAACACCTCCTTCAATATTAGCTTTACGAACTAAGGTTTGATCTTGAGTCCAGTATCTAAAAAAGTAAGGGCCGAATTCTGCGGTGGTGTAATTTGCCGGGATACTTGAAAATGGAGGTAAATCTGTCCAAGCTCCAGTAGGAGAAAAAGTTCCGTTGCTATTTGAAGGGCGCTCACCAATGCAAGCAAAGATGTCAACTTTAATCCAGGTGCCATCCACGTTTTTCTCTAATGTTAAAGCATCATCGCCATTAAAACACATGGTTCTGATATTACCAGGCTCTGTTCCACAACCATCAGATAAAAGAGTGTCTGCTTTTGCCTGAAGCTCAACAGCTATAGGCTGTGACTGATCAACACCATTAGGGTCAGTTAAATTTAAAGCAATAACATAAGTACCTCTTGAAGGGATGAAGACTCCCGGAGGCAATGGTTGAATTGCATTTTCGGATGCAGTTATATTCCCATTGTCATATCTAATCATTCTATAGCTACCTAAATCAATGGGGTTGCCTGTAGGATTGTAAATTTCCAACGCTTTATTATTTCCACTACCTTCTACGTATTCTGAGAAAAATAACTCGTTACATTGAGAAAATAGATTGTTTGCAAGTACTAATGATAGTGCAATTGAGAAAAACTTCTTCATATTTATTGTGTTGTTGAGGCGGCAAAATTAGTCATTTGTAAAGAATAGTAAGCTTTATTATTCATAATTAAAGTTTTGTTAACTCAAGCTAAACAAACCGCGTTGATTTGGAAATATTCTACTTAGGTTAAATCACTAAATTGCACGCCCAAATAAAAAATAATCATGTCTAAAGGTCCCATTTCTCAATTCATTGAAAAACATTACTTGCATTTTAATTCTGCAGCTTTAGTAGATGCTGCCAAAGGTTATGAAACCCATCTCAACGAAGGTGGAAAAATGATGGTAACCCTTGCTGGAGCAATGAGTACTGCTGAATTGGGTAAGTCTTTAGCTGAAATGATTCGCCAAGGAAAAGTGGATATCATTTCTTGTACAGGAGCAAATCTGGAAGAAGATATAATGAATTTGGTAGCGCATTCTCATTACAAAAGAGTTCCAAACTACCGCGACTTAAGTCCTCAGGATGAGTGGGACTTGCTTGAAGATGGCTTTAATAGAGTAACAGATACTTGTATACCGGAAGAAGAAGCTTTCAGAAGAATTCAAAAACATATTCATAAGCAATGGAAAGATGCAGAAGAGAGTGGTGAAAGATATTTTCCTCATGAATACATGTATAAAATATTGCTATCAGGTGAAATGGAGCAGTATTATGAAATTGACCCTAAAGATTCTTGGATGATTGCTGCGGCCGAAAGAAACTTACCGATTATTGTTCCAGGATGGGAAGATTCTACCATGGGAAATATTTTTGCCTCTTACATCATCAAAAGCGAATTAAAAGCGCAAACGATGAAGTCTGGAATTGAATATATGGTGTGGTTGTCAGAATGGTATCGTGCTAATTCTGGAGGTAAGGGAGTTGGATTCTTTCAAATAGGAGGAGGTATTGCTGGCGATTTCCCGATTTGTGTGGTTCCTATGATGTATCAAGATCTTGAGTGGCATGATGTGCCTTTTTGGGCATATTTTTGCCAGATTTCTGATTCTACCACTTCATATGGCTCGTATTCAGGTGCTGTTCCAAATGAGAAAATAACTTGGGGGAAGTTAGACAAGCATACACCTAAGTTCATTGTAGAATCAGATGCAACAATAGTTGCTCCATTGATCTTCGCCTGGGTTTTAGGTTGGTAATTCAACTTTTATTGGTGTTCACTGTTTTGTGAATGTGATAAATAGTAAAGTGGATAATAATTCAGAAATTCTAATCCCTTCTAAGAACTCAGTTAAAGCTGAGCCAATCAATATTTTCGGGCCTTGTTCTGCTGAATCAAAAGAACAGGTAATGGATACTGCAAGACAAATTGCGGCTAGTTTTCCTAATGCTATTTTTAGATCTGGTATTTGGAAGCCGCGAACCAGACCTGGTATGTTTGAAGGTGTTGGTGAGGAAGGTTTGATTGGCTTAAGGAAGTTAAATCTGAAACAGGCCTTAAAGTAATCACCGAAGTTGCTAGCCCAATTCATCTTCACCAAGTTTTGAAAGCAGGCATTGATATGGTTTGGATAGGAGCTAGGACAACAGTTAGTCCATTTTCTGTTCAAGAACTAGCTGAAGCAATTAAAGGAGTTAATATTCCTGTTTTTGTTAAGAACCCAGTAAATCCAGATTTGGGCTTATGGATGGGTGCAATTGAAAGATTTAAGAACGCTGGAGTTCTGGAATTATATGCTATACATAGAGGGTTTCATGCATATGATTCTAGCCCCTACAGAAATTCGCCTCGTTGGGAGATAGTCATCGATCTTAAAACTCAAATGCCCGAAATTCCTGTAATTTGTGACGTTAGTCATATTAGTGGCACCCCTGAACTGATTTCAAGTGTAGCTCAGAAAGCATTTGATTTGGATTATCAAGGTTTGATGGTAGAAACTCATATTAATCCAGAAGTTGCCCTAAGTGATGCTAAACAGCAAATCACTCCAGCTAATCTTGTATACATATATAATACACCTCCCAAATATGAAATATCTACTACCAATAATGAAATGCTTGAAAAGCTCATTGAGCTGAGGTCTAGAGTTGATTCTATTGATGATTCGCTTATTCAGTTACTCAGCTCTAGGAAAAGACTGGTTGAAGAAATTGGAAAACATAAGAAGGAATATGCAATGACTATTTTCCAGCTTAAACGCTGGGAAGAAATTCTAGAGAGACAACTTAGAAATGGTCAGGCTTCAGGCTTATCTTCTGAATTTATAAAGCAGTTGTATGAGGTTATACATACTGAATCAATTAGGCTTCAGCACACTATCCTTAATTCAGAATAGTTTTAAGGTCTTTTCTTTATATCTATAAAGGGTTGATAATCAGCGCTGATTATCAAACCCTTATAGTTAGATGTCTTTCTGATTCATCTTGTTTAATTTCACTTTGATGTAAGGAATTGATGTTATTTGTAAATATTTCATTACTTTTACATCCTAATTGAAAATCTAAATAACGGAATAAAGGTTGTTATTATCGTGAAAGTGATACGAGCCGAACTTTAAAGGCATTAATCTAGCCTGAATTTTGTCCCTGAAAATAAAATCTTACATCTGTAAGAAAATTGTAACCTTTTAAAAAGTGTTGCGTTTACAAACTCGAAACCCTAACTAATTTCATATGAATAAATCCAACTTTTTCAAAGTTTCTGCACTAATGGTAGGTGCGTTGATGTGCTTCGGCACTCCTTCAGCAACAGCAAATTCTAATGTTGAAGTTTTAAAATCAGCAGGTCTTGCTGAAGAAGTAGCCCCTTCTAATTGGCTAAACCTAACTTCTATGTGTTCTGACGATCCTTCAGTTTCGCGCCGTTGGAGAGTTCGAAACAATACCGATGCTCCAGTAGAATACACTTGGGAAGTATATGGAACAGCTCAGAGCGGAGCTGGAGTAGCTCCTGCTGGCGATTCTTTTTTCTTTACTGATGCAATCGGTGGAGCAAATACAACAAAAATTTATTGGGTAGTTGATGGACAAACTTTTCAAAAAACAAAAGCATCTGGTGGAGCAGAGTGCGAAGTAATAGTGCCTCCAACTCCTTCTGGTTGTTTCGCATCAGCAGTAAGTTTCTTTAACCAAGTGATTAACTGCATCTGGTAATGCTGTTCAGCTTCTGAAAGAAGCAATCCTGAAGAAGCTTTAGGCGCTCCAAATGCACAAACGCCTTCAGTAGTTGCAGATGTTCAGAACTCTTTCTTTAGGTTTTGGTGAGTTCTGAAGTTCAATTTGTAAATCCAATTGCAATCTACTCGGGAGCTGATATCAGAATTTGGGAATCTTCTGCAGGAAATAGCAGCGAGCGTTCATTAATTGAAGTATCTCAGGATGGTCTTGGATATTTAATACAAGGTTGGAAATCACAGCTGATGGTGAAGTTGACTTTGCTGATGTATTCTCTGATTTTATTCAGTTTGTCTGTATTACTGACGTTACACCAAACAATGGTGGAGGCGGCATCTATACAGATGGATTTGATGTTGATGCTGTTGAGTGTCTTCATGGTGAGTACGTAGCGCCTGAAGGTTGCTATGCTGTAGAGGTGTAGTTGACTTTAATCAGAAGAAAAGAATGATGGTTCTATCATTGAAGAAGCAAGAAGTGATGAATCAAAAGCACAGGGGTGTATGCCACAGGATGATGTTTCTGACAACTCTGTATCATTAGGGATTTGGTGGAGATATTACTTTGAAATTTGCAGTGCAATAAAGAATGGTCCAGGTGCTGACGTTCAAAATCAGAGTCAACTTTTGACTTCAATTGATGGAAATTGTGCTCGTTACCCAGAAAAGATTTGGCATTTGTTTCTTTAGACGTATGGGGAAACTTCAGTTACTTAGGCGAAGGATGTCAGGATACTGATTTTGATTTAGGTTCATTAGCTTGGGCTCAGTATATTAAGATTGTTGACGTAAGTGAAATTGGAGCACCCTCAATAAGGAACTCCAGTAGCAGATGCTTACGATTTAGATGGTATTATGTGCTCCTAATGGCTATGAAGCAAACCCACCCTGCAGAATTAATGGTGAGGAGCTGCCAGTTATTGAAGATGAGAATCAAGGTCTTCAGAAAAAACGGTAATCCAGTAGCTGGAGCACGTTCAGACTCTTAGAATGCCTTTAGGTATGCCAGAGGATGGTGATATTATTAATTTCTACGCTCTTAGTTTTTGTGGAGAGTTATTGTGAAATTTATGTGATTTTTGATACAGAAGAGTTGCTGATTTTAGAGTTGTTGAAACGACTTATAACAATGCAACTTGTGAGTAGATCCTTTGAAAAGCAATGGTATCATCTAAATTAGATGTTGCTGACGAATGGTCAGAAGGTGTTGAGATTTGCTTAGATGGCGATATCGATTTGAATGGAATTTATGCAGCACAGTATAATAGAATTCAAGATCGTTCAATGATGTGCGATTTTTCTGGAGCAGCTGATGGTTACGTGATGTAAACGGAGTTGTTTCCTTAAATACATGTCTAGAAGGTGAGGAGGAAATCAGAATTGCTGACAATAATTTACACCTGATGAAGCAACTTCAGAATGCTAGTCCGAATCCATTTAAGTCTGACTTCAGATTGATATTATTACAACTGGCAACAACGATAGAACAGCTTCATCAATGTATTTAACTTCTAGGTCAAAGTGTTTATACAAACACAATTAACGAAGCTTCTTCATCAACAATTTCAGAAGTAGTTAACCTTGGAAGCTTAAAAGCTGGTGTTTACTTTGTAACGGTTGAAACCAACACTACAAAAGAGACAATCAAGTTAATTAAGCAGTAATTAATTAGGTTTTTCATTTAAAAAGAGGCTATCCCAGAAAGGGTAGCCTCTTCTTTTTTATAAGAACTGCTCCAAATAACTTGAGTACTTTAAAAATCAACAATGTAAAAACTGTTGAACTTAATTCATCCATAAAGTCTTTAGTAATTCTAGTTTTAAGTCAATCTAAGAATTTACTTTTGAGAATACTGACTTTTTAAGTTTACCATCAGCGGCATCTTAAATACATAAACCATTTTTCAATTAATTATTAGTATTCTATTCTTCGCGGAAATATTAAGACCAAGCGTTTTGAGTTTGTTTAAATAGCCGACATTTAGAGTGTATTGTTGGTCGTTGCTTTTTTGAGTTAAATATTATGTTTAAGATAGGGTAATGTAATTTTAATGTAAGAAATAGGCCTTATGTGTAATTTATGGATTAGTTTTGCAGCATCTTAATTCAGGGATGGATAATTGGACGTCAATAAAATAAGGCTAAGTTGAGTTGAAGTTCATAATCTCCATAATGCAAGAGCTTTATTTATACCCTGAAAATAAAATCTTACATCTGTAAGAAATTTGTAACCTTTTAAAAAGTGTTGCGTTTACAAACTCAAAACCCTAACCAATTAATTATGAAAAAATCAAAACTCTTTAAAGTATCAGCACTAGCTGCTAGTGCTATGATGTGTTTTAACACTGCTTCATTGCAAGCACAAAACGAATCAGTAAATGCTCCTTGTGGAACGAATCTTATCGTTAACGGAGATTTCGAAGCCGGTAATTCTGGTTTCTCTTCTGAATACACATATAAGGTTGACGGACCAGCTGGAAACGAGCTTGTTCCTGAATTAACTTATGGTATTGGTCCAGATGCTTCTACTTATCATCCAAATTTTGATGGTTTGGCTAGAAGTGGAAATTTCATGATAGTTAACGGTAACGAAGATTTCGTTCGTACTGTTTGGTCTCAGTCTGTTAATGTTGAGGCAGGAAAAGAATATGAATTTTCAATTTTTGTTAGTAACGTTTATCAATCAGAGCCAGCTAATTTAAGATTTATGGCAGGTGACGAGGAGATAGGAACTTTTACTCCAGTAATTGATAATGTTACTGACTGGTTCAATTTTACTGCAACTTATACAGCAACTTCAACTGGCGAAGTAGAGATTAAAATATTTACTGATAACCTTACTCTTCAGTATGGTAATGATTTCGGTTTAGATGATATTTCATTTACTGAAGTTTGTCCTCCAACTCCTTCTGGTTGTTTCGCATCAGCAGTAAGTTTCTTTAACCAAGGATTAACTGCATCTGGTAATGCTGTTCAACCGGAAAGGAGCAATCCTGAAGAAGCTTTAGGCGCTCCCAATGCACAAACGCCTTCAGTAGTTGCAGATGTTCAGAACTTCTTTTCTTTAGGTTTTGGCGGAGTTCTTGAAGTTCAATTTGCAAATCCAATTGCAAACGGCCCGGGTGCAGATATCAGAATTTGGGAATCTTCAGCAGGAAATAGCAGCGAGCGTTCTTTAATTGAAGTATCTCAGGATGGTCTTGGATATTTACCAGTTGCTGAAATCACAGCTGATGGTGAAGTTGACTTTGCTGATGTATTCTCTGATTTTATTCAGTTTGTTCGTATTACTGACGTTACACCAAACAATGGTGGAGGCGGCATCTATACAGATGGATTTGATGTTGATGCTGTTGAGTGTCTTCATGGTGAGTACGTAGCGCCTGAAGGTTGCTATGCTGTAGAGGTAGTTGACTTTAATCAGAAGAAAAAGAATGATGGTTCTATCATTGAAGAAGCAAGAAGTGATGAATCAAAAGCATTAGGTATGCCACAGGATGATGTTTCTGACAACTTCGTATCATTAGGATTTGGTGGAGATATTACTTTGAAATTTGGTAGTGCAATAAAGAATGGTCCAGGTGCTGACGTTCGTGTAATCGAGTCAACTTTTGGATCTTCAATTGATGGAAATTGTGCTCGTTACCCAGAAAAGATTCGTGCATTTGCTTCTCAGGACGGATGTAACTTCGTTTACTTAGGCGAAGGATGTCAGGATACTGATTTTGATTTAGGTTCATTAGCTTGGGCTCAGTATATTAAGATTGTTGACGTAAGTGAAATTGGAGCAACTTACCAAGGAACTCCAGTAGCAGATGCTTACGATTTAGATGGTATTATGTGTCTTAATGGCTATGAAGCAAACCCAATTCCTGCAGAATTAATGGTAGGAGCTGCTGCTGAAGTTATTGAAGATGAGAATCAAGGTCTTCAGAAAAACGGTAATCCAGTAGCTGGAGCACGTTCAGACTCTCAGAATGCTTTAGGTATGCCAGAGGATGGTGATATTATTAATTTCTACGCTCTTGGTTTTGGTGGAGAGTTAGTAGTGAAATTTGATTATGTGATTTTTGATGAAGAAGGAGTTGCTGATTTTAGAGTTGTAGAGACTACTTATAACAATGCAACTTGCGAGCAGTATCCTGAAAAAGCAATGGTATCATTTAAATTAGATGTTGCTGACGAATGGTCAGAAGGTGTTGAGATTTGCTTAGATGGCGATATCGATTTGAATGGAATTTATGCAGCACAGTATATTAGAATTCAAGATCGTTCAATGATGAGTGATTTTTCTGGAGCAGCTGATGGTTACGATGTAAACGGAGTTGTTTCCTTAAATACATGTTCAGAAGGTGAGGAGGAAATCAGAATTGCTGACAATAATTCTACACCTGATGAAGCAACTTCAGTGAATGCTAGTCCGAATCCATTTAAGTCTGACTTCAGATTGGATATTACAACTGGCAACAACGATAGAACAGCTTCTATCAATGTATTTAACTTCTTAGGTCAAAGTGTTTATACAAACACAATTAACGTAGCTTCTTCATCAACAATTTCTGAAGTAGTTAACCTTGGAAGCTTAAAAGCGGGTGTTTACTTTGTAACGGTTGAAACCAACACTACAAAAGAAACAATCAAGTTAATTAAGCAGTAATTAATTAGGTTTTTCAATCATAAAGAGGCTATCCCAGAAGGGGTGGCCTCTTCTTTTTTTTATAAGAACTTACATTGGATAATCACCATAGTTTAATCTGCTATCACCTTTATTGAAGGTCTTTTGATGAATATCTATTTTGGTAGGAGATTTTTCTTACATGCTAATCAGTGTTCTCGAACTTTTAGCTGAAACCAATAATTCATCCTTTTCGTCTTAGTTGGGAAACTGATAACAAAATCATTGAACTCAATTTACCTTAATAAGATCAGATGAAAAGGAAAACTACATTAAGTAACAAAACAAAATTAGCAACATCACTTCGAAGAAGGCTTGTAATAGGAGCTGCTGGGATGCTTGTTTTTGTAGCCATTGGAGGCATTGTTTTGTTCAATCTCAACAGTAAAGACTCAAGAGCAAATCTTTACGAGGACGGCGAAATCGTCTCAGATTTAAATCTCACTTCTATGTGCTCTGAAAATCCTGATTTAATGCGTCGCTGGCGAGTTAATAATCCTAATGATTTTGACGTAGCCGTGGAATGGGATGTTTATCCATATTTCCAAACGGGACTAATTATTGCACATCCGGGACATACGTTTTTTTACTCAAATACAATTCCAGGTCCTAATACAGTAAGAATTCGCTGGCAAGACGAGAATTTAGTTTGGAAACAGAAAACAAAAGCTTCTGGAGGTCAGGCTTGTGAGTCGGCCGGCTGTTATGTTTCTGAGGTTGTTTCGTACAATCCCAAAAAGAGAAATGACGGACAAGAAATTCTTGAAGCTCGACGCGATCCTAACAAGGCAACAGGAGCTCCTGAGAACGATGAATCGATGAACTTCGTTTCTCTTGGTTTTGGAGGAGATATAACTCTGAAATTTTCTTCACCCATTGCAAATGGGGATGGTGATGATATTAAAGTAACAGAATCAACTTTTGGTGCATCAAACGGTAATTGTGGAAGGTATCCTGAGAAAATTCAAGCTTTCGCTTCTCAAGATGGTTGTAACTTTGTTTATATCGGGGAAGGTTGTCAAGATGCTACATTTGATTTAGGCTCTTTGTCTTGGGCTCAATACATAAAATTAAGGGATGTAAGTCCTGTTGATGCTGCATATAATAATCAGGTAGCAGATGGCTATGATGTGGATGCGGTAGAGTGCCTCAATGGTCCTGCTGCAAATACAAACGACGATGGTTTAGTTGCAGGTTCTGCTCAAGAAGTTGTTCAATATACAAGAGGAACTCGCAAGAATGGAACAGATATTCATGCTTCTAGAAGAGATCCGGAAAAAGCTTTGGGTATTCCACAAAACGATGATATAGGTGTGAACTTTGTTTCTCTTGGTTTTGATGGAAGTTTGACTTTGAAATTTGATTACGCTGTATTTGACGGAGAAGGTCCAGATCTACAAATTGTAGAGACTTCATTTGGAGCTCCAAGTTGCCAAGCATATGGCGAAAGAGCTTATGTTGAAGGCTCAATTGATGGGAATGAATATGTCGTTCTGGGAGAAATTTGTTTAGATGGAACAATTGACTTTGCAACTAGCGGTGTTTATGCAATACATTATTTAAAGTTGACAGAACGTTCTCCTATGTCTGATTTCCCTAATTCGGCAGACGGTTATGACGTTGATGGAGTACTAGCCCTTCATAATGGTTGCACAGAAGAAACTAGAATTACAGCATTTGACAATAATTCAGTTCCTGATGAAATTGCTGAAATACAGGTAAGCCCTAATCCATTCAAAGAAAGAATGAATTTGATTTATGAATCAGGCTCGATTGATGAAAAAATTGATATTAAAGTATTCAATTATGTTGGTCAAATGGTAAGCAGCGAGTCTGTCACAGTTCCAAAACGCTCTAAATATTCTCACGATATTGCGGGAAGCGCTTTACCTAAAGGAGTCTATATTGTTACTGTTGAATCAGGTGGACAAAAGCAAAGCTTAAAAGTAATCAAGAACTAAGATTCTAAAAATTCACTTAATATGAAATTCGCAATGAGTCAAAGCTCATTGCGAATTTTTTTTATCATCTTAAATATAGTTATCTTTGAAGAACCTTAACTAAATTTTGATGAAAACATTTTACAATCAATCTACTCTTTACACTTGTTTAGCAGCGTTTCTTATAACTGCTTCGTTAAACAGCGCTATTGCTCAACCTGATCCAATTGAACCAGGAATCGTTTGCGACATTTCTGCAGATGAAGTAATGTCTTATCTTCCTAAGAAAAGAAAAGACGGTTCAACAATTCCTGCTGCATATGCAACAGAATCTAATGCGTTAGGAGTGCCAACTGATTCAGATATTCCGGGGCCAATTAATTTTGTGGCTTTAGGTTTTGGAGGTGAAATTACTTTAAGACTTTCAGCGCCTCTAGCTGATGCAAAAGGCAATGACTTTGAGGTTGTTGAAACATCATACAATACAGTTTGCAGAAGATACCCTGAAAAAGCAATGATTTATGTTTCTCAGGACAATTGCAATTTTGTTTGTCTTGGAGAAGCATGTCATAATACACAGTTTGACTTAGCTGGAAGCGGTCTTTCTTGGATTCAGTATGTTAAAATTCATGACGTAAGTCCAATTGAAAGTCCTCAATTTGATTTTGCAACTGCTAATGGATATGATGTAGACGGAATTAAGTGCTTACATGGAATTGTTGAAGAGAATCCAGTAGTTAACTCTGAGTTTGTAGCCGGAACTCCAAGAACAGCAATTAATTACATTCCTACTGCTCCTGAAACAATTGCCGCATCAAGACTTAATCCAGCAAATGCTACTGGGGAGCCCGAGGGTGGAAATGGAAGCCCGGTAACCTTTACTTCTTTAGGCTTTGGAGGTGAAATTACTTTAGTATTCGATTATATCGTTTTTGATCAGGAAGGTCCAGACCTATATGTAACTGAAACTTCTGGTTCTTCTAACTATCCTGAAAGAGCTCAGTTTTATGGTTCTTCATGTGGCTCTGACTGGGTTGAATTAACAACTACAGAAGATGGTTTCACACTAACTCAAGATGGTTGGATTGACTTTAACGGTAGCCTTTATGGTTTGAAGTATTTACGTATCGTTGACAGAAGTGCTAGGTCGCAATTTGGTGGTGGCGCTGATGGATATGATGTTGATGGAGTAGTTGCAATTAATTCAAGCAATTGTTCTTCTATTGATGAAGTTGCTTTTAGAACAAGTGCTATCGAATACGGAGTAATTGATGAATTGCCAAATGCAGATGTGTATCCAAATCCATTTAATGAGATGATTAAGGTATCTGTATTTACTACTAAAGAAAATGAAAAAGTGGAGGTTTCTATTTTTACTGTTGAAGGAAGACAGGTTATTTCAACTTCATTCTTTGCAAATTCGGCAGAAACAAACGAATTCGTTATTCCTACTCAAAATTTGTCAAACGGAATTTATCTATTAGAGATTAATTCAATCTCTTCGGGTAAGCAAACACGCAGAATCGTAAAGAACTAAGGAATCTGTTTTAATAAATTTAGATTAAAAAGAGGGGTCTCAGCATTGTGTTGAGGCCCCTCTTTTCTTACATGCCTACTGCAAGCTTCATGAAATTAGCGATTTACATGAGGTATTGGAATCTTTGGGGCAATCGAAACTCTTAAGTCCTTGTTATTAAGGACAGTTATAAGCATACATATGTAGATATCTTGTATTGTAAGAATTTATATGGCTATTTGGTTTAAATGGAATTCAATGGAGTAATAATTTATAATATTGAAGATATAATTATCAAATTATATTTATATCTTTATTAATAAATTATGTTATTGAATTTGCAAACTCCTTATGCAAGATTGTGATGTGATTTTATAGATTTGATTGTTTTTAAACCTAATATTTGTGAAAACCTTAACACTTCGTGCAGCAATCTTTTCTGGATTGCTTTTAGCAGGCCTCGGAACGTCCGAATTGTCTGCGCAAATTTATCCTGTAGATTATTCTTATAATCCTGGAACAACGGCTGACGGATTAGGCACAGTTCCAGACGGACGCGATGATCCGGAGAATGCTTTAGGAGCTCCTGATAACAGCGATATTGATAGTGGAGAAGTGCCGGGCGACGCCAGCACAGTTAATTTTGTTTCCTTGGGTTTTGGAGGATACATCGATTTGGTTTTTGCTGAGCCATTTGGTCAGGGTGAAGGAAGCGACTTAGATATATTTGAAACTTCATATAATACTCCAAACTGCGGTATTTGGCCAGAGTTAGCTAACGTATATGTTTCTCAGGATGGTTGTAATTGGCTTTTGATAGCATCTGGCGAGTGTCAGAACTTTAGTGTTGAATTACCTGACAATATGCCTTGGGCTCTTTATGTTAGAATAGAAGATGCATCACCTAATAATCAATTTTCGCCTAATGACGATGGTTATGATGTAGATGGTGTACGTGCTAACTACACTAGTGAGGTTGAGTTAAAAACTCCAGGTAGTTTGCTTGCTGCTGATGGTTATGAGGATTTTATTCAAGGTTCTATAAAAGCTAACCCAGCAACTTTGCCTGCAGCCAACAGAAGAAACCCCAATAAAGCATTAGGTTTACCTTCGGAAAGCGATTCCCCGGGAGCACCTGTATTCGTTTCTCTTGGGTTTGATAGAATGGATACTGACGAAATAGAAGGTAGAATAACTTTGACGTTTGACTATACTATTTTCGATAGGGATGGCGCTGATATAAGTGTTTTTGAAACAACATTTGGCGATAATATAAATCGTGCTTGTTCAAATTATCCTGAGGTTGCTGAGTTTTGGGGTTCTAATGATGGAGTGAATTTTACTTTGCTTTCAGCAGCATCAAGCGAGCCTGATGAAGCCTATTTGGGCGGCCCTGGTCGACTTTGTCGCGATGGATTATTGGATATTTCTAATATGCCTGAGATGAATGGTCAGAAAACACTTCGTTATTTAAAGATTATTGATAAGTCGATTAAGTCTTCAAATAGATTCCCAGGCGGGGCTGATGGATATGATGTAGATGGAGTTTATGGTTATCCTTGCGACTATGAAGAGGATGGTAGATTTGCTATGCATGACCAGAACAATTACCCAGATGAAGATGAAAATATGTTCTTTGCCGGCTTAGCACCTAATCCTGCATCGCAATATGTAAATGTTAAAATTGAGGCAGCTGGTACTAACGAGAATTATATGATTCGTGTAATTGATTTGATGGGTAGAGTTGTTGCTCAAGAAAGTTTAAACGCAGACGCCAATGCTTATGTAAATTACACCTTCAGCGTTGATCAATTACCTTCGGGTGTTTATATGCTTAGCGTAGAGACACGAAATCACAAAGTTGTTGAGAGATTGATAAAGAATTAATCTAATCAATCTTGAGCGCGAAAAAAAGCTACTTCATTTGAAGTAGCTTTTTTTATTGTACTTATCCTTTACCTGGATAGTTTTTAACTTTAATTGGCTCATCTTCGTCAGGCTCAGAGAAGATTTTCTTGAGCAAAGCTCTTACTTCATCGAAAGCAGTTTCATTTTTAACGATGAAATCATGAGCTCCCATTTTAAATGCGCTAATAGCAACATCGGCGCCTGTTTGCCCTGACAGGAATATTACGTGAATATCAGGGTTGTATGCTTTGATTTTTTTGAGAACGTCAATGCCTGACATACCCGGGAGTCGATGGTCAAGAATAACAACTCTTGGGTTTAAACTCAAATTCTCGACAGCTTCTTCTCCATTAAAGAATACTTTAATCCCATCATAATAATTAGCCTCCAAATCATAATTAATAAGATTTGCAAAAAAGGGTTCATCTTCAACGATGAAAATTTTTACTTGGTCTAAATTCTTCATTCAATTCTATTTGTGTCCATTATTCGAAACGGTACCTGAAATGTTACGACACAAAGCGGTAGAAACTTTCTGGTTTTGGTTAGGAAAACCGAACGAATTTGAATGGTAAAATACCTAAACATTTTACAACTAAACAAGCCATAATTGTTATGTTTTCTACATGTTTGATTGTTGAAAACTAGAAGTGTTTTTGTTTTGAAAAATAATTTTAATCATACAATCGCCTTCTATATTAGCTTTCAGCTTAAAAGGAGAAGTATCTTGTTTCTGTTGAGTTATTCGGTTTTTGTGGCTGTTTTGATGAATATAATTAAGAATGCCTTTTAAATATTTTCATCAAATTCATGCTTTAGAATTGGAAATTTTGCGAATTATCTTACATCATTACATGTATTGATTTAGGTCGAGGGGCGAGTTCTCTTTTAAGAAAGAGCATAATCCAGAATAAATAAAGCATATAAAATACTATGTAAAGCATCTACTTTTTCTAATTTAGCAGCGCAATTTGCGGATGTCATTTTGCTAAACCATCTATTAAAAATCAATTATGAAAATTACTGTAATCGGTGCCGGAAATGTAGGCGCAACCTGTGCTCAGGCTATAGCAGAAAAAGAGCTAGCAAATGAAGTTATTCTGATAGACATAAAAGAGGGACTTTCTGAAGGAAAATCATTAGATCTTTGGCAAACTGCTCCGATTCATCTTTATGACTCAAAGGTGAAAGGTTATACAAATGATTACTCAAAAACAGCTGGTTCTGAGGTAGTTGTAATCACCTCTGGATTGCCAAGAAAGCCTGGAATGAGTAGGGATGATTTAATTGCTACTAATGCCGGTATTGTAAAATCAGTCACTGAAAATGTAATAGCTAATTCACCAGATGCGAAAATAATTATCGTGTCAAATCCTTTGGATGTGATGACGTATGTTGCTTATTTAACTGCAAAAATTGATTCTTCACGTGTATTTGGTATGGCAGGTATTCTTGACACTGCTAGATATCGTGCATTTCTTGCCGAAGCATTAAATGTTTCGCCCAAGGATATTCAGGCAGTTCTTATGGGTGGACATGGTGATACAATGGTTCCTTTACCTCGTTATACAACCGTTTCTGGTATTCCGGTGACAGAACTAATTGATTCAGCATCTTTAGATGCAATTATTGAAAGAACTAAGAAGGGCGGTGGAGAACTTGTTAATTTGATGGGTACTTCAGCATGGTATGCTCCAGGAGCAGCAGCTGCACAAATGGTTGAGGCAATTGTTCGTGATCAGAAAAGAATTTTTCCTTGCTGCGCATTGTTGAACGGACAATATGGCTTAAAAGACATTTATTTAGGAGTACCTGTTAAATTGGGTAAGAATGGTATCGAAGAGATCATAGAACTAAAACTTAACGATGAGGAAATGACTTTATTAAATGACAGTGCAAAAGCTGTCAAAGAAGTTATGGATGTGTATGATACTATGTCAAAAGCATCTGTCTAATCTGGATGAATTATCAAAAAGGGGCTTAGCCCCTTTTTTTATTGCCCTATAGAAATGAGATATTTACTTCCTCTGGAGATTACTTCAATTCAAGGAGATGGATTCCATGTTTTTACAAATTTGAAGTTGGGTAGAAAAAAGTTGAGATTGTTAGTGGATACTGGTGCATCTAGAACCGTTTTTGATTTAAACCGAATACAACAAAGATTTCCGGATTTGGAGTTGCAGGAAATAGATCGGCTATCTACCGGCCTAGGAGCATCAGCTGTTCCGGGTAAGAGTGCTGAGTTATTGGGTTTAAGTTTAGGAGATTTAAAATTGACTTATTACCAGACAATGATTCTTGATTTGTCGCATGTAAATAAATCATACACAGAACTTAAACTTCCTGAGGTTGATGGTGTTTTGGGAAGTGATTTGTTATCCCGCTTTAAAGCGGTGATTGATTATCGGAAAAGTCTTATCACATTGCGCAGTAAGTAAAAATAAGAATAGTAATGAAAATTGGCATTGTATGTTATCCCACTTTTGGTGGTTCTGGAGTTGTTGCTACTGAATTAGGCATGGCTTTAGCTGCTCAAGGGCATCAAGTTCACTTTATTAGTTATAGTCAGCCTTTTCGGCTGGATGTGTTTTCTGAGAACTTATTTTATCATGAGGTTCCAATAACGAACTACCCACTTTTCGAATTTCTACCTTATGAGATTTCGCTTACTTCAAAGCTAGTGGATGTTTCTCTTCATCACGATTTAGATTTGTTGCATGTGCATTATGCTATTCCACATGCCTCTGCGGCTTACCTCGCAAAACAAATTCTGGCTTCCAGGGGGAAGAAAATCCCTTTTATAACAACACTTCACGGAACAGATATAACTTTGATGGGCAGAGATCCTTCTTATCAACCAGTTATTGAGTTTGCTATAAATGAGAGCGATGGAGTTACAGCAGTTTCGGATTCTTTAAGAAGTGACACTCTGAAGTATTTTAAAATCAATAGAGAAATTGAGGTAATTCCCAATTTTATTGATATTGAAAATTATGCAAAGCCCTCGGACTTATGTTTTAAGGAATTATACGCTCCTAAGGGAGAAAAAATATTAAGTCATATTTCAAACTTCAGGCCTGTTAAAAGGATTGAGGATATTGTAAGAGTTTTCAAGAAAGTGAGAGATGAGTTACCAGCGAAGCTTATTTTAGTTGGAGATGGTCCCGAAAGAGGAAATGTTGAAAACCTTGCTCGTCAGCTTGATGTAATTAAGGATGTTGTGTTTCTTGGAAAATCAAAGGCTATTGAAAGAGTTCTTTGTATGTCTGATTTGTTTTTTATGACATCAGAATCTGAAAGCTTTGGTTTATCTTCATTGGAAGCAATGGCAAGCCATGTGCCTGTGATTTCAACAAATACAGGAGGTATTCCCGAGGTAAATATTCAGGGATATTCAGGTTTTTTAAGTAATGTAGGGGATGTTGATGATATGGCCAAAAACGCACTGACGCTTTTAAATGATGATGAATTAATGAAGATGTTTAGGTTGAATGCCCGAACTCAAGCTTCTAAGTTTAATATAACAGAAGTTCTTCCAATGTATGAGAGGATGTATTCTAGGCTAACTGGAATAAAGCTGGATTAGCCTCCCGCCTTTTTTGCTTTGTACGATTTGCTTATCAAGTAATTTAAAACTTTGTCGCGATGATCTCCTTGAATAAGTATTTCACCGTCTTTAACAGAGCCTCCTGAGCCACAAAGACCCTTCAATTGCTTGCCAAGTGTTTCAAGGTCGGAAGAGGTTCCAACGAAGCCACTAACGAGCGTTACTTTTTTTCCAGCTCTAGCTTTTTTGTCAAGCATGACTTTAAGTTGTTGCTTTGATGGTTCAAGAGTGTTTTCTTCAAAAACCTCTTCATTTTGATAATTAAAATCTGGATTTGTTGAATAAACAATGTTTATTCTGTCTTTTGATTTTGCCATGCGGCTAATATAATTCATCATTCGTTTAAGAAATAAGAAAGGTTATCATCAATCTTCCTTAATTTGCAGCAAATTCACTGACAACCAAACCGATGAAATTTTTTATTGATACTGCTAACCTAAGTCAAATTAGAGAAGCCCAAGATTTAGGTGTATTGGATGGCGTAACAACTAATCCAAGCCTTATGGCAAAAGAGGGAATAACTGGAAATGATGCTATTTTAAAACACTATGTTGATATCTGCGAGATTGTTGATGGAGACGTTAGTGCTGAAGTAATATCTACGACTTTTAAGGAAATGATAGCTGAAGGAGAGAACCTGGCTGCCTTACATCCTCAAATAGTTGTTAAAGTACCTATGATTAAAGATGGCATTAAAGCTATTAGGTATTTTTCTGACCGGGGTATTAGAACTAATTGCACACTGGTGTTTTCGGCCGGACAAGCTTTATTAGCTGCAAAAGCTGGAGCCACTTATGTTTCACCGTTTATAGGCCGCTTGGATGATATTTCTACCAATGGTGTTGAATTAATTGAACAAATCAGATTGATATATGATAATTATGGTTTTGAGACAGAGGTTTTAGCAGCTTCTATAAGACATACCATGCATATAATTGCTTGTGCAGAAGCAGGAGCTGATGTTGCAACTTGTCCACTTTCGGCAATCATGGATTTAATGAAGCATCCTTTAACAGATAGTGGTTTAGAGAAATTTCTTGCCGACTACGCAAAAACTAAAGCATAAGATGTTAGTCAGAATTCATCCTGAAACGCCTGATCCGCGGCAAATGAAGAAAGTGATTCAAGTTCTTCAGGATGGAGGAGTTATAATTTATCCAACCGATGGCGTTTACGCCTTCGGTTGTGATATATATAAATCAAAAGCAGTTGAGCGCATTGCTCAGTTTAAGGGGATTAAGCCAGAAAAGGCTGATTTCTCATTCATTTTTGATGAGCTAAGCAGTATAACTGAATTTGCTAGACCTGTTGGTACACCTGTTTACAAGCTCCTTAAGCAATGTTTGCCAGGTCCTTACACATTTATCTTAAGTGCTAATAATCAGGTTCCCAAACTGTTCAAAAATAACAAACGTACTATCGGAATTAGAATTCCTGATAATAACATAAGCCGCCTAATAGTGAAAGAATTAGGTAATCCAATTATGTCGGCATCTGTTCATGACGAAGATGAAATTCTGGAGTATACAACTGACCCTGAATTAATTCATGAAAGATATAAAGACCGAGTAGATTTGGTTGTTGATGGAGGGTATGGAGCTTTGATTCCTTCCACGGTTATTGATTGCAGCCAAGGCTTTCCTGAATTAGTTCGTCAGGGTGCTGGCGAAGTGGACATTGATTAATCCTCTATTTTTAAATCGTCGCCAAAACCAATGTAATTTTGAATCTTTTTCAATCTGGGGTTGGGATTAGGGAAATAATGCGCGGCATCATTAATTCGTTTTCCGTTCACTTCCAAATGATAATAATTTGCCAAACCTTTAACAGGGCAAACTGAATGCTTTTCACTTTCGATGAAAAACTTCTCTTTCACAGCTGAATGCGGGAAATATTTTTTACCTTCAAATTGAATGGTGTTGTTGCTTTCGGCGATAACTATGCCGTTATAAATAACCTTTGACATACATAATGAGTTGACGAAGAGTTATTTAAAGTTAAAGCAATTAATTTAATAATCAAACAAAATGTTTGAATAAAAATAGCTTTAGGATTCTAGCTCTTGTCTATGTCGGGACCTTTTCTATGTTGTTTGAAGCGAATTTCCCTATTATTACTATCAGAGTTGCTTCTAGAAGGTTTGCTTGATCGATTGCTATTTGAAGGCTTATTGTTTTTTTTACCTTTAAAAGAAGGTCTTGAGTTTGCGTAATCAGGACCACTTTCAAATCCTTGAGGTAAAGGAACTTTCTCGACTACTTGTTCAATCATTTCTTCAATTCGTTTGAATCTTTTTACATCATCAGGATTGATAAGAGTGATTGCCTCTCCTTTAGACTCAGCTCGGGCTGTACGTCCGATTCTGTGCACATAATCTTCAGGATCTCCCGGTACATCATAATTAACAACTAGTTCAATCCCCTGAACATCAATTCCTCTTGAAACTACATCAGTCGCGACCAAAAGAGCTATATTTCTATTTCTGAACTTTAACAACACATCCTCTCGCTGTGATTGATCTAAATCAGAATGAATTGCACCAACATTGACACCGATTTTTCTCAATTCTTTTTCAATCTCCTTAACTCGCTGCTTTCTTCCGGCGAAGAGAATTCCACTTTTCAAATCTCGATTTTCGAAGATGTTTCGAAGTAAGTTTATTTTTTGAGTATCAAATGCAAGATATGCTGTTTGTTTAATGTTTTCGGCTGGTTTAGAAAGGGAGATATTTACTTGTGCTGGTTCATGAAGAAGTTTGAGAGCCAGTTGCTTTATTTTTGGAGGCATTGTCGCCGAGAAAAACAAAGTTTGTCTTTTCTTAGGTAGAAAGGTTAAAATTTTATTGATGTCGTCAATGAAGCCCATATCCAACATTCTATCAACTTCATCGAGTACAAGGTGCCGTAGATTCGACAAATCAACATAGCCCATATTTAAGTGGGAGAGGAGTTTTCCGGGCGTTGCAATAACTATTTCGGTACCATCTCTTAAAGCTCTTTTTTGAATTTCAAATTCTTTACCATCTCCACCTCCGTAGACCGCAATTGAGCTAACCGGGACAAAATAAGCGAATCCTTCTAGCTGTTGGTCAATTTGCAAACCAAGTTCTCTTGTTGGAACTATGATTAAGGAATGGATATTATTCCCTGGCTTTCTTAAAGACGATTCCAGCAGGGGTAGAAGAAATGCGGCAGTTTTGCCAGTGCCTGTTTGAGCACTCGCAATTAAATCCTTCCCTGAAAGAATTTCAGGAATTGCTTTTTCCTGAACAGGAGTAGGCTGTTTGAAGTTCATCGCATCAAGCCCATTTAATAGTTCTTCTGAGAACCCAAACTCTTTAAATTCCATGTTAAAACTTTTTATTCAGTCCTTCGGATTTTTGAGGATCGCAAGGGTAGTCAAATAAACAATTGTCTTTGATCAATTCTGCAACTTTGTGTGGCACTCCTGATTCCCATCCTGATTCGCCAGATTCAATCTGCCTCAGAATATCATCTGCATTTATGCCTAACACATCTAGGTCAACATTTTTAATAGCCTCTAATTTCGAGTCTTTTAACAAGTAATCTAATAAGCCTCGATGCAAATCACTGATTTTAATGGTTGACAAGGTAATCGTTTCACCTGAGTTTTTCCTAATGGCTGGGTAGACGTAAGCTTTTACATTTGTTCCAAAGAGCATACTAAGAGCTTCAAGCAAGCCTCCTCGCAGGTTTGTGTATTGGCTTGGGTCGAAAATTCTCTCAATATTTCTAACCGAAAGTGCGAAGCCAACAAGTTGGTTGCGAGTGATTTTTGATAAGTAAGGAACTAAATACCAATAGTCGAGGAAATTGGTAATCATTACTGTATGTCCAAGTGAAGACAGGATGTTAACTCGGTCAAGAAAATCCTCATCATCAATATTTCCATTGGTATCAATGAGAACATTCAAAGAAAGTTCGCTTAGAACTACTATGTTATTGCTGTCGGGAACTTCATTTTTAAAATCGACACTAGCTTTTAGAAGCATGTCCTCATGCGCTTTAGTAAAAGGCCTGAATCTACCTGAAAGTACTAATGCATTCTTTTTATATAAAGCTTCAGACGGCTGCAGAACCTTTCCGTCAGGTCCAAACATGGTTGTTTTCGTGAGTCCGTTTTTAACCAGTTTCAGACTCATCAATCTGTTGTCGATATGTTTTAATTCTGGACCGCTAAAGCGTATCATGTCAACTTCTACCGTTCCAGGGACAATGCCATCAAGAAGTGTCTTGATTATGTTTTCAGGCTCTTTATGATGATAAAGGCATGCATAAATTAGATTAACACCAATAATGCCAATGGATCTTTGTTGCCAGCTACTTTCATTGTCTTTCAAAACAACGTGAATAACGCATTCATTCGGTTCTGAATTAGGTCTAAGCTGGAATTTAAGACCTAGCCATCCGTGTCCCTGATTTGTTTTATGAAAGTTGGTTGTTTCAACGGTGTTTGCAAAAGCAAAAAAGCTGGTAATAGCGGCTCTAGACTGAAGTCTTTTTTCCAGCAAGCCGTATTCCTTATCAATCATCCGAATAAGTCGTTCTTCGCAAACGTATCTGCCAGATTCTCCATAAATGGCATCTGAGAAACTCATATCATAAGCTGACATGGTTTTGGCTACAGTTCCTGAAGCTCCACCTGCTTTAAAAAAATGACCTGCAGTTTCCTGTCCTGCTCCTATTTCGGCAAATGAGCCGTATATTTCTTGATTCAGATTTATTTTTAATGCTTTTTCTTTGGCTGATAGCCTCCTTTGCTCTTCCATAATGCTTTAAGTTGCAAAAGTAAGAATTTAGCTTGGTGCAATTCATTCTAGTTTTGAAGCTTTGGTTAAAGTTCAAAATATCATCAATGAGATAGCTGTATAGAAAGTTTTTAAAAAGGATATTGCAAAAAAAATCCTCGCCAAGAGCGAGGATTTTTGTGATCCAGCTGGGACTCGAACCCAGGACCACTACATTAAAAGTGTAATGCTCTACCAACTGAGCTACTGAATCGACCGTTTACAAAAGCTTTGAGTTTTTCGTAAAGCGGGTGCAAATATACATTGAAATATTTTCGGGCAAAATAAATAAACTAAAAAACGTATAATTATTTTCGATGCTTTTTTACTGCGCTAACTATCAGTTGATTCGCTCTTCTTATTTTTGGCTCCAAGAATTGGGTGTCGTTCAAATTCAAGTGAATTATCGAATAAAATCCGATAAGTGACCAGTGTTCGATATAGAATTGTACCAAGATTTTCTATAACTCGAAGCATTTTTGGATTGAAATCTCCAATCCAGGTTAAGATGGTTTCAGAATATCTATTCATAGGAACGACATAGTCTCCAGCATAACTTATCATGGCACCTTCAACACCACGTCCTTGGTAATCGCGAGAAACACCAAACACGATTCCTAGCATGGTTTTTCTTTTGCCAAATTTCAAGTAATACATGAATTTTAGCTTTCCCCACCAATTCATATTTCCATTAACATGGATAAAGAATTCGTTTAATTCGGGGATGTTAAGGTAAAATCCAATTGGTTTGGCACCGTCAAAAGCAAAAATGAGAATGTCTTTATCCATGATGACTTTCATGGATTTAATAATGGCGCGTGCTTGCTCAATTCGCATGTTTTTGAACCCTTCATGTCCACCCCAAGCTGAGTTATATACTTCAAGAAAATATTCAGCAATTTTTTCTGCGTTCTCTCCTTTCATGCAACGTACCGAGAATTCAGGGTTATGGCTAAGAATATTTGCTTTTTTTACAAAGACTTCTTGAGCAGGAAGTTTCAAATCGCGCCAATACACATATTGATTGAAGTAATTTTTAAAGCCATAATCCTCGAAAAACGGCACGTAGTAGGAAGGATTATAATTCATTGCATAGGAGGGAGGGGAGGTGAAGTTTTCTGTCAATAAACCCCAGAACTGGTCTCTTTCGCCAAAATTAACAGGTCCATCCATGCCTTGCATCCCTCTTTCTAAACACCAGTTTTTACAGGCATCAAAGAGTTTAAAAGCAGCTTCTTTGTTGTTTATGCATTCAAAGAAGCCCATTCCTCCGATTTTATATTTCCCAGATTTAGAAGTTTTTGGGTGAATAAAAGCTGCTACCCGACCTATGTCATTTCCACTAGAGTCGACTAATAACCATCTACTAACATCGCCACCTAATCGAAATAGTTTATTCTTTTTTGGGTCGAATACCTTCTCAACGTCTTGTCGAATGTGAGGAATATAATTAGAATCATCTTTATATATGAAAGATGGAAGGTTAAGAAATCTTTTGTGAGTATTTTTATCATTTACTGCAACGAGCTGCATAAGCTTAGGCTATTTTTGCCAAAAGTAAAGGATTCGGATGAAGTCAACAGAAGTAGTTGTAATTACCGGAGCATCTTCGGGTATAGGTTTAGCATGTGTGAAGGCATTTTATTCTGCTGGATACACTATTGTTGCTGCATCTAGAAGTATTGATGTGCTTAAAAATATTGGTGAAGAATTAAACCCTGAGGGGAATAAATATGCTTCATTTAAGGCTGATGTTTCTATTGAAGAAGACTGCAAGCACTTAATTGAATACGCAATTGAGCGTTTTGGTAGGATAGATGTACTTATAAATAATGCTGGAATAACTATGAGAGCTCTTTTTGATGAAATAGACCTCAAAGTAATGAAGCAAATAATGGATGTGAATTTTTGGGGTGTTGTTTATTGTACACGTTACGCTATGCCTTATTTGCTTGAATCAAAAGGTATCATTGTAGGAATGTCATCAGTTGCAGGATATAAAGGTTTGCCTACACGAAGTGGATATTCAGCCAGTAAGTTTGCTCTTGAAGGATTTCTGGAATCTCTAAGGATAGAAAATCTAAAAAAGGGATTAAGTGTTCTTATTGCCAGACCCGGATTTGTGGCTACAAATATTAGAAACACAATGATGTCGGCGGATGGTACTCAGCAAGGAGTATCTCACAAAGATGAGGGAAGGTCAATGCTACCCGAAGACGTTGCATCAAATTTATTAACTGCTGTGCAAAAGCGTAAGCGTACAATGATTTTATCTAGCACTGCTATTTTGTCTTTTTGGCTTAATAAGTTTGTTCCAGGTTATCTAGATAAGCTGGTTTTTAAGCATGTTGCTTCCGAAAAAGATTCCCCGCTAAAAAAATAAGTTAGATTCTATGTAACCATTTTTAGATGGTTGATGTATACTCCTCAGCATAGGAAATGATGCTTCATTATTTTCATGTTTATTGTGGTTTTATGTTGACGGGCAAAGGCAGATTTTTATCTGCCTTTGCTTTTTTATTTACATTAATTGGAAGTGATTTTTGATAGTTCCCTCTAAAATAAAAACCAATTAATTTTTCGCTCTTCGCAATAATCTTACATGTTTTTCTAATTGAGGAGATTTGGTAAATGTGCATAATATTCACACAATGAGTAAAATAGAGTGGTGTTGTGCTCATTAATCAGCATTGTTTCTTACCTGTGTAATGTTCTAAAGCAGTAAAGACAGCCCATTGATTTAGTCTGAACGTACTTTGTAAGCGTGTACGTGTATTCGTATTGCGGTTAAAAAAGGCGACGATGAAATGGAGTAAACTTTTACTAATTATTTTTTTACCGGGACTAATGGTTCTCAGGGCTCAAAGTCCTGTTTTTACTGTTAACCCATCAGGAACTGCATCTGTTTGTGCAGGTAGTAGTATAACTGTTAATTCCTCAATGGCAAACGCTTTTGCAGGAACTAATTCATATGCTATTTCCACAATTCCATTTACTCCTTATCCTGTCTTAGGAGGGAATGCCGTAACTATGGCGGATGATCAAATAACTGGTCCACTCGCTATTGGTTTCCAGTTCTGCTTCTTTGGGAATACATACACACAGTTTTATCTTGGATCAAACGGATGGATTGGCTTTACGCCTGGTCAAACTATTGCGTTTACAGCTAATTCAATACCTAATCCGGGTATTTTTGTTCCTCGAAATTGTATCATGGGCCCTTGGATGGACTTTAATCCAGGTGTTGGAACAGGTTCTCCTTATATAAGGTATCAAACTCAAGGAATTGCACCATACAGAAGATTGGTTGTGCAATGGACAAGTTGCCCTCTTTATCAATGCACAGCTTCAAATGCAACATTTCAAATAGTTATCTATGAAAGTACCAATATCATAGATAACTACATAACTAATAAACCAACTTGTTCTGTTTGGGCAGGTGGCACAGCTACTCAAGGTTTACATAATATGGCAGGAACAATTGCCGTTGCCGTTCCTGGTAGAAATGCTTCAGTTTGGACAGCTAATAATGATGGAAAAAGATTCACCCCAGATGGACCTCCCAATTACACACTTAATTGGACCTCGAATGGCTTCCCGATAGGAACTGGTAATTCAGTTACTACAACTATAAATGGCCCCGGACTGACTCGGATTATAGCGAGAGCAAACTTTCAATGTAGTAACCTTATATTATACGATACCTTAGATGTTTCTATAGGAGGTGGCGCTGATGCAAGTTTTTCTGTACCACCAATTGTATGTGCCGGACAACCGGCAAGTTTTGTTTATACGGGGGGCGTTGCCGGAACCGGTAACTGGACTTTTACTGGAGGAACGCCTGCAAGTGTTGCAGGACTTGGAACACAATCTGCAACATGGAATACTCCAGGAACATATAATGTTAGTTTAACTGTTACACCAAGTTCCGGTTTGTGTGCTCCCGGCTCTTTAACTCAAACTGTGAATGTTGTAGCTCCTCCTAATTCGGCATTTAATCTTCCTGCTTCTGTTTGCATGGGTAATACAGCTGCTGTAAGTTTTGCAGGATCCGCACCTCCCGGCTCATTATATAGTTGGAATTTTGGTTCAGGAGCAACACCAGCAACAGCTTCATCGGTAGGACCTCACAATGTTTCTTGGTCAACTACGGGAACTAAAACTGTTACACTAACTCTTACAACAGGAGCTTGTTCTTCAACCACAACACATACAATTGACGTAAGTAATGCGCCTACATCAAGCTTCGCTGTGAACCCAAGTTCTGTATGTGTAGGAAATGCAAGCACAATAACATATACAGGTACTGCTGCTCCTGGAGCAACATATGCATGGAATTTTGGAATAGGTGCAAGTCCTGCAACAGCAACCAGTGCTGGACCTCATTCAGTAACCTGGTCAAGTTCTGGATCAAAAAACATTAGTCTAACAGTTACGGCAGGAGGCTGCAGTTCTCCTGTTACCACCCAAGCTGTTAATGTTAATGCTATACCAACAGCAAGTTTCGTTTTGCCATCAAGTGTTTGTGTTGGTGCGAATGCCAGTATATCATATAATGGTTCTGCGCCTGCACCTCCTGCTGCAACCTATAGTTGGAATATAGGTGGTGGAAGTCCTGCTCCAGGAAATGTTCAAGGTCCATTTGGAGTTAGCTGGGGAACAACAGGGTCAAAAACGGTGTCTCTTACAGTTTCTCAAAATGGCTGTACATCAGCTCCTGTAAATCAAAATATTACTGTTAATGCTTTGCCAACAATAAGTATAACTTCGGCAAATCCCAATGTTTGTGTTGGAGATAATGTTAGTTATTCTATTGTTGGAGGGCCACTTGGAGGTGGAACAACCTATAATTGGAATTTTGGAGCTGGAGCAAGTCCAGCAACTTCTACTTTGGCTACACCACCGGCGGTTTCCTATTCAACAGCCGGAACAAAAACAGCTACCCTTACAGTGATCAGCGGTGGCTGTTCCTCAGCTCCTGCAACAGTGAATATTTCTGTAGTAAATCCACCGCCAGCGGTTATTTCGGCTCCAGCAACAGCTTGCCTTGGTTCTTCAGTTACAATTTCTGCAACTGGTCCTTTTACTGGAGGAACAACTTTTAACTGGAATTTTGGATCAGGAACTGTAATTTCAGGTTCTGGTGCAGGACCTTATCAGGTTTCATGGGCGAGTGCCGGAAATCAAACAGTTAGTTTAACTGTTAATTCAGGTGCGTGTTCAGCATCAACAAGTGTAATTATTGATGTTAGATCTGGGCCAACCGCTAGTTTTAATGCACCATCACCTGTATGTCAGGGTAACTCGTCAATTATAACTTATACGGGTACCGGTGTTTCAACAGATACCTATAATTGGAATTTTGGAGCAGGTGCAACACCTGCAACAGCAACAGGTATGGGTCCTCATTCTGTTTCATGGAGTACTTCAGGAAATAAAACCATTGCATTAAACATGGTGAGTGGCGGATGTACTTTGCCTCAAGTATCTCAGACATTAGTAGTTAATGCTGCGCCTAATGCATCATTTACAGCTCCTTCTCCAGTTTGTTCTGGAAGCTCCAATGCTGTAACATTTACAGGAACTCCGGCTGTAGGAGCTTCATATTCTTGGAACTTTGGTTCTGGCGCTACTCCTTCCACAGCAACAGGTCTTGGTCCACATGCTGTTGTTTGGGCTAATTCAGGTAACTCAACTGTAACATTAACAATGACTAATGGAGGCTGCTCTTCGGTGGTGACACAAAATGTTACAGTTAGCTCAGGTGCCCCGGCGGTTATTAATGCACCTTCAATTGCTGGTAATGGCGTTGCGGTTTCTATTGGTCTCTCAGGCCCTGCTCAAGTTGGTGCTTCATATAACTGGAACTTTGGAGCAAATGCTAGTCCCGCCACAGCAAGTGGTGCAGGACCTCACTCAGTTACATATTCCTCAACTGGTGCATCTAATATAACTCTTAATACTTCACTTAACGGCTGCACAAATACAGCTACCGCATCTATTGCTATTGTAAATGCTGCAACTTCAACATTTACAGCCAGCACAACTATATGCACAGGAGCTAATGCAAATGTTACATATTCTGGAAATGCATCACCTGCAGCCAATTATACTTGGAATTTCAATGGTGGCACGGCATCCCCCGGCACGGGTCAAGGACCTCATACCGTTAGTTGGACAACTCCAGGAGTTAAAACAATTACCCTAACTGTAAGTGAGGGTGGATTTACATCAGCTCAAAGCTCTATAAATGTTACCGTAAATCAAACACCTACTTCAACGTTTACAATTCCTGCTAACGGATGCTTGGGCTCGCCAATAACTGCAACATACACTGGAAATGCTAACCCAGGAGCCTTGTATATCTGGAATTTTGGTTCAGGTTCTACACCAGCCTCTAAGAAGCGACTCAGGACCTCACTCAATCACCTATTCAAACGCCGGAGCAAAAACGGTTACTCTTCAAGTTATGCAAAGTGGATGCACTTCGCCAACTACAAGCAATAACAGTAATATTATTGCAGCTCCAACGGCTGATTTTACCTTACCATCAACAGTATGTGTAAGTGAAAATGCTTCAATTTCTCTTGTCGGCTCTGCTCAAACAGGAGTGACTTATAGTTGGAATTTTGGTGCAAATGCTACACCTGTTACTGCTACAGGAGCTGGTCCGCATAGTGTATATTGGTTGGTACAAGGAAGTAAGACAATTAGTCTCACGGCTTCATCCGGCGCATGCGCCGCGACACCTATAACACATGCTATTTCGGTACTCGCACCGCCAAGTTCATCGTTTACGCTAAATACTCCGGTTTGTGAGGGTGAATTAATCACAGCAACCTATACAGGAAGTGCAGGTGTTGGCGCTAATTTTACATGGGATTACCCTTCGGGAACCCTTGTTTCAGGCTCAGCTGCTGGTCCAATCGAGATTCAATTTCCTGCCGCAGGCAATTATTCAATAGACCTAACAGTTGAAGAAAATGGTTGTAATTCGACCGTATCGACACAGAATCTTAGTCTTGAAGCACCTCCGGTATTTACGATATCTTCTCCTGCTTTTGCTGGTGAGAATGCCCCTGTTTCTGTTACATATTCTGGCGATATGCCTGCCGGAGCAACGTATACTTGGAATTTTGATGGAGGAACAGTAGTTTCTGGCTCAGGTTCAGGTCCTTATCAAGTTTCTTGGGCTGCTGCCGGAGTTTATTTAATTAGCTGTTCTGTTACCAATGGAGTTTGTCCTCCTGTGTCAGCTAGCACTTCAACAGAGGTCATTGCCAATGCTATTGCAACATTTACGGCTGATTCGCCTGTGTGTGAATTTCAAACTTCAAACATTGTATTTACTGGAGTAACTCAGCCTGGAGCCACTTACACCTGGGATTTTGATGGAGGAACTATTCTTAGCGGCAGTGGTGCAGGGCCTTATGAAATAAACTGGAATACACCGGGTACAAAAAATATTAGCCTAGTAGTAACTCAGATGGGGATTCCATCGCCTGCAATGACGCAACAAGTGGTGGTTAATCAAATTCCAACTGCACTATTTGTTCCTCCCGCATCTATTTGTTCTGGTCAGGAAGGTACTTTCATTTATACAGGAAATGCATCTACAGGAGCTATTTATACATGGGATTTTGGATCAGGAACACTAACCAACTCAATGGCTGGAAGTACCTATGATGTAAGTTTCCCGAGCTCAGGATCAGAAAACATCAGTTTAACAGTTACAGAGAATGGCTGTGTGTCAGCACCTCAGACTGCTGCAGTGTTTGTTCAATCACCACCAGATGCAAGTTTTACCGCTACAACATCCGCCTGTCAGGGCGAAACAATAAATGTAGTTTACACGGGCTCTGCTGATGCAACAGCCTCATTTAATTGGGATTTTGATGGTGGAAATATTATTAGTGGCTCAGGCCAAGGTCCTTTTGAAATTGAATATCCAATTGCCGGAATTCAAAATGTTAGCCTTGAAACTTCTTATGGTGGTTGTACTTCAGCCCTTGAAGTCAATCAAGTGAATATTAACCCAATTCCAAGCGCAACTTTTGCTTTGAGTGGAAATACTTGTGCCGGCGACACCGTTACGATTGCATATACAGGTAATGGAGGTTCGGGAACAACCTTTGTTTGGGATTTTGAGGCATTAATTTATTACGATGGTATTGATGCTGGTCCATATCAGGCTGTTTTTCCTGGTTATGGAACCTTTCCAGTTGGCTTATACGTTTCAGAAAATGGATGTACCTCAGAAGTTGAGGTAGTGAGCTACACTTTTGAACCAGCTCCAACGGCTTCATTTACACTAACTGATACCATTTTTGCCGGACAAGATGCCCTTGCCGATTTTACCGGAATTGCTCCTGCGGGAACGATAACTACCTGGGATTATCCTTCTGCAACTTTCGTTTCAGGAAGTCCCGAAGATGAACTTATTCTTAATTACCCCACAGCGGGAACATTTGATGTAACCCTTGAAATGAGTCTTGGAGGCTGCGCCGACGGACCAATTACCGAGCAGATTGTGGTATTGCCGATGCCTGGTTCAGAGTTCTCTGTTTCACAGGATACCATTTGTGCTCAAACAGCATTATTTGTTACTTATGATGGCATTGGTACATCACAAGCTCAGTATAACTGGGATTTTGATGGAGCTAACATTGTTTCTGGTTCTGGAGCCGGTCCTTATCAATTAGAATGGGCTACTGAAGGTGTAAAAACTATTTCACTTACAGTAAGTGTAAATGGAATCACAACTCCTGCTACAGAACTTTGGGTAGATGTAATTGCTGTTCCTCAAGCCGACTTTACTATTGCCGATGCCTTATGTGCAGGTGATACACTTGAAGCTGTTTACAGCTCTGTAACTACCTTAAATGCTCAGTTTAGCTGGGATAGTGACAATGCCGATTTTGAAGATGTGAATGATCCGGCAAACCCATATTTCAGCTGGAATACACCTGGAGATAAAATTATAGTATTAAGTATAGCAGATGCTATGTGCATTTCTACGCCAGTAATGCATACTGTAACCGTTCATGAAATTCCTGAGGCAATTTTTGAGTTGCCCGACTTTGCATGTCGTTTCTCAGAAGCAGATGTGGTTTATACTGGAAATGCTAGTCAAACAGCTTCTTTTGATTGGAATTTTGGCACAGCAGAAATCATGAATGGCTCAGCTGGAGGACCAATAAGCCTGCTCTGGAATGAGCCCGGAAGCCAGGAAGTAACTCTGGAAGTTTCTGAGAATGGTTGCAGTTCAGCCCTATATTCAGAAACCATTTTTGTGAGAGAATTGCCAGTAGCAGATGCGGGTGATGATATGATGCTTTGCTCAGAAGATACAATTAGGCTTCAGGCTTTAAATCTTGCAGGATATTCATTTAAGTGGTTGCCTGCAGCTGGATTAAGTTCAGATACTGTTTCGAATCCTGATTTAAGTTTAAGCGGAATCCACAATTACATTGAGGAATTCGTGTATGCACTTGAAGTAAATGATTCGTATTGTATCAATTCTGATACAATGATTGTTTCATTGGCACCTAAGCCAAGAGCTTCATTTGTTGTTCCTGAAGATCAATGTTTTGAAGGTAATTCTTTTGATTTTGTAAATGATGGAGCTTACACCGATGACGCAACATTTAACTGGAATTTAGGTCCGCATGCATATACTCATTCACCTAATGAACAGCATCAAATGGATGTAGAATTCGATACTGAAGGTTCTCAGGTTGTAAGTTTGGTAATTAGTCAATACGGTTGTGTGAGTGAACCATTTATCGATTCGGTAAATGTTAATCCGCACCCAGTGGCCACTTTCGACATTGACGGAATAAAAGGATGTGTTCCTTTAGAAAGTGCTTTCATGCCTATTCCTCAAGGTAATGGTGCAAACTACTCGTACAGCTGGAATTTCGGCGATGGAGAAAGTTCAAATGCAAATTCTCCAATTCATACTTATATGGAAAGTGGTTATATGACAGTTTCTATGGTTGTGAGCAATGAGTTTGGTTGCAGCTATGAAAATGTTCAAACCAGCGCTGTTCAGGTGCTTGAGCAGCCAATTGCAGGCTTTACCACTCAGCCTGAGACAATATTTATTGGTGCTGATGAAATGGAATTGATATCACTGGCTGAGAATGCACAATTTAGCTACTACGTTATTGAAGGTGATACAATTTTGGGCTTCACAAGCACTTATTCATTTACTGAAGAAGGAGTTTATGAGATTACGCAAGTAGTTATAAATGCTGCTGGATGTTCAGATGAAATTACCCATTCAGTTGTGGTTGAATACGGCACAGAATATTATGTTCCAACAGCTTTCACTCCAAATAACGACGGAAATAACGAACAGTTCTTGGTAGTAGGCAGTGAGGTCAAAAAGTTCAGTCTGCGCATTTTCGACCGTTGGGGCTCAGAGATTTTCTTCAGCGATGATATTAATGTAGGTTGGGATGGTAAAACACCCGATGATGAACCTATGCCAGAAGGTGTTTACGTTTACCGTTTAGAAATGCGCAGTAACACTAATAGAGACATCGTAAAGAGTGGGCAAGTAACGCTCTTAAGGTGAAAGGAAGAAGGGGAAAGTTGAAAGTGAAAAGTTGAAAGGTTAAAGTTGAAAGGTTAAAGTTGAAAGGTTAAAGTTGAAAGGGGAATGTTGAAAGAGGAAAGTTGGAAGGTTAAAGTTGAAAGGGGAAAGTGATCCCGATAGCTATCGGGAGGAAGGTATTACAATCATCTCCAACGCCTTAAGAATTAATCAAATTTTATAGTCCCGCTGAGCTTGCCGAGAATTTTAAGTCCCCCTGAGCTTGTCGAAAATTTTCAGTCCCCCTGAGTTTGTCGAAAATTTTAAGTCCCCCTGAGCTTGTCGAGAATTTTGAGTCCACCTGAGCTTGTCGAGAATTTTGAGTCCCCCTGAGCTTGTCGAGAATTTTGAGTCCACCTGAGCTTGTCGAGAATTTTAAGTCCCCCTGAGCTTGTCGAGAATTTTTTAGTCCCCCTGAGCTTGCCGAAAATTTTGAGTCCCCCTGAGCATGTCGAGAATTTTGAGTCCCCCTGAGCATGTCGAGAATTTTGAGTCCCCCTGAGCATGTCGAGAATTTTGAGTCCCCCTGAGCTTGTCGAAAATTTTGAGTCCCCCTGAGCTTGTCGAGAAAATTTTAGGTCCCCTGAGCTTGTCGAGAATTTTGAGTCCCCCTGAGCTTGTCGAAGGGGGGCGTAAAAAAATCCCCTTCGACAAGCTCAGGGGATTTAGATTGTTTTGAGGTTTCGAGCGGATTCGAACCGCTGTACGAGGTTTTGCAGACCTCTGCCTAGCCACTCGGCCACGAAACCTTTAATAGGGCGACAAAAGTACAAACAAATGGCTATTGTGCAAGAAGAAAATGCCGGGAGTGAAGATTTTTAGGCAAATTAGTTTTCACTAAAGGAATACGTCTTCAGACATTCAATGCAAAGGCAATCCATGTAATTTCTCCTAATCTCGGCGAGCTTCTCTTTTGAAATGAAAATCTTTTCGCACCAGCAGCCCTCTTTTACAACGCACTCAAACTTATGCCCACATTTGGGACATGTCTTTTGCTTTTTCTTTCTGTTAAATCCTAATGCCATCTGCTCGGTTTCAGCCTTTCAAAACCACCGAAATGCCACCTGTTTTTATTCCGATAGGTGGATTTCGTTTGGTGAGTGTTACATTTACTTCTTCAATCTGAGGAAAGTCAGTTTTAAGTCTTTGGATGATTCGTTTGGCCACATGCTCAAGTAAATCTGAACGCGTTTCCATCACTTCTTTAACTGCTTCAGATACATGAACGTAATCTAATGCATCTGCCAATTGGTCTGAATCAGCTGCTTGGCCCCAATCGCAGTCTATTTCAAGATTTACAATAAATGTTTGTCCACTTTTCTGTTCCTCAGGGTAAACTCCATGAAATGCATGAAATTCTAAGTCATGCAGGATTATTTTACCTTTCATAAGTACATAACATGAAGTAAGCTAAAGAGTTTAAGCAAATGCCTCTTTGGTATGCTTAAGTCCGTTTTCAAAACGGGAAATAACTTCGTCTTTGCCAAGCAAAGCGCAGATTTCGAACATTGAAGGTCCGGCAGAAAGTCCGGTTAATAGAATTCTAAATGCTTGCAATACCTTTCCTATTCCGGCTTCACGAGATTCCATATAAACCTTAGATGCATCTTCAATGCTTTGCGCATTATCGAAATTACTTGATTTTAGAGCCTCTTTCCAACCTTCGAGTAAATCCTGAGTATCGGCTTTCCACTTTTTTCTTAAAGTGTCATCATCCCACGAAGTGGGAGCCTCAAAAAAGAAACGCGCATGCTCCATGAAATCTATCACGAAATTAGCTCTCTCTTTTACCAAAGAAACTACTGATTTTAAATATTCTTCATCAGCACTAAAGCCTGCTTCTGTGACTAAAGGCTTAAACTGAGCTGCTAATTCATCATCAGATTTTCTGATTAGATACTGATGATTGAACCACTTTGCTTTTTCGAAATCAAATTTAGCTCCAGCCTTGCTTACACGATCAAGACTAAATGCTTCAACTAGTTCTTCAAGGCTGAATATCTCTTGAGTTGTGCCTGGATTCCATCCGAGCATAGCGAGAAAATTAAGAACAGCTTCTGGATAATATCCTTTTTCACGATATCCTGAGGTAGTTTCACCCGTCTTCGGATCAAGCCAGTTTAAAGGAGCAACCGGAAAACCTAGTCTGTCGCCATCGCGCTTGCTAAGCTTACCATTTCCATCTGGCTTAAGAAGAAGCGGTAAGTGAGCAAATTCAGGCATTTTTGCTTCCCAACCGAGGTATCTGTATAAAAGCACATGAAGTGGGGCAGAAGGCAGCCATTCTTCACCACGTATAACGTGGGAAATATCCATAAGATAATCATCAACTACGTTAGCCAGATGATAGGTTGGCATTCCGTCGGATTTGAAAAGAACCTTATCATCCATGTTCTGAGTGTGCACAACAATCCATCCGCGGATAATATCATGGAAACGAACTTCTTCCTGACGAGGTAATTTAATTCTTATTACATAAGGTTCACCTGCTTCCAAACGACGTTTCACTTCATCTTCGGGCAGTGTGACACTGTTAATCATTGAGTTTCGCGTAATTGCGTTGTATTGAGGAGAAGCAACTTTAGCAGCTTCCAAGTCTTTGCTGCATTTCGTCAAGCTCTTCAGGAGTATCGAAGGCATAGTAAGCAAAGCCAGCTTCAATTAGTTGGTCAGCATATGCACGATACATAGCTTTTCGTTCACTTTGACGATAAGGAGCGTGCGGACCACCATGCTTAGGACTTTCAACTGGATCAATTCCAAGCCAGTTTAGAGCTTCCATGATATACTCTTCGGCACCGGGAACAAAGCGAGTTTGGTCAGTATCTTCAACTCGTAGAAGGAAATCTCCTCCATGTTTTTTGGCAAAAAGATAATTGTAAAGAGCAGTTCTTACTCCACCAATATGTAAATAGCCCGTTGGTGATGGGGCAAAACGAACTCGAACACGACGATCAGACATAAGCTTATGTTTTCAGGGGCGCAAAAATAGGGAAAAGCAATGTCATTAACATTGTTGATGTAAAAGCTTTCAAAAGCAAGATGAAAGACAGATTCAAGTTGGCTTTATATTGAGCCATGAAAAAATCGCAATGTTAATTTAACTACCTGAAAACATTGACTGTTCCTTGCAATTCTTCCATTTCGCCATTTAACATTTGAACAGCAAGTATGTAGAAATAAGTTCCGTCATCAACCTTTTCACCTCTCAGGTTAGTTCCATCCCAATCATAATCAACACCATTAAGTTCTTTAATAAGCTTGCCCCAACGGTCGAAAATAGTTGCTTTGTAAATAATTCCTCCAGCTACTTTGAAAGACAAGAAATCATTGTACCCGTCAGAGTTAGGGCTAAAAGCATTTGGGGTGTTGTCTAAGTCGCAATTAATTGCTTCAACAATTACTGAATCGGTAAATCGACAACCGAATTCATCATAAACAGTTAGATACACAATATCACTTTCGTAAATCATCACCGAATTTGCTGAACTTCCAGTACTCCAGTTGTAGGCTGTTGCTTCAATAGGAGCAGTAAGTTGAAATGAGCCACCTTCGCAGAATTCAACATCATCATAAATAAAAGCAAAAACAGGGTATGGCTGAGGTTCAAGATTTGCGCTTGTTATAGAAGATAAGCACATATTTATGCCATATTGAAGGCCTAGACCAGAAACCATATCGGCCTGAAAACTTGGAATGAAAGCGATATTGTCTCCATTGGTTTGAAGAACATCAGGTCCGAACCAGCTTATGTTAGCTCCAACAGTGTTAAGAGAATCAGCATTATATAAGAATAGAGTATCGCCTATACAGATATTTAATAATGAAGAAATTGTAGGAACGGCTGGTGGAATTGCGGAAACGAAAACCAAAACTGAATCAGTTCTAACACAGTTACTATCGCGTGAAGTGAGATAATAATAGCCAGAATCGCCTGTATTAGCGGGGAAAACAATATGCTGTAATCCGGAGCTGTTTGTTTGAGGTCCCTGCCAGGTATAGTTATAATCGCTGGTTTGCGTAGTATTGATTAAGAGTTGTTCGCCCGAGCAAATAGAATCTTGCGAAATGATTGAAGGTTCTTCAAGAAAGCGCTCTGTTAATGTAGTAATAATTGGGTCATCGTAGGTGCAATAACCAGAATCTACAAGAGCTTCGAATGAATAAACTCCTGCTTGAATTGATTGAATTTGAGAAATACCAAGTTCGAAGCTTTGCTCGTTTAATTGGTTGGGGCCAGTCCAAACGCCTGACGAAATCCCTTGAGAGCCAGCAGGTATAAGAATAATTGTGTCTCCGGCACAGAAGATATAATTCTCAGGTAAAGTTGGGTAAACAGCCACCGAGTTAAGAAGGAGCTCAGTACCTACCCATTCACTTTTGCATCCTGTAGTTGAATTCTGAGCGTATCCGCCGATAGGCTGAAGATTTTGTGTTACTTCAACGGTAATTGAGTTCCCTATTTCAATTTCAGGACTTTCTTCATCAATTGACCAATGAATTTGGTGGGGGCTATCGGAAGTAACTTCTAGAGCAGTTCCAGGGCAAGCTGGAGTATGTATGAAATTTGGTTCAGGCGGATTTAGATTCAACACAATAGAAGTTCCAGAGGTGTATGAGCAGTTTAAAGTATCACTTATAAAAACACTGTAATAGGCTCCCTGCGTAACCATTATTGTGTCACTAAAGGAACCATTAGACCATTGGTAAAAGTTTGCATTGGGGCTTGCTACAAGATAAGTCGTATCGCCAGGGCAAAGTGAACTAGCACCAATTAATTCTAGTTGTTCAGGACCAATTCCTTTTGGAACAAAAAAATTGAAAGTGTCGGAGAGAGCGCACACTTCAACTGCAACCGAATAAAACCCTTCTGCAGAAATGAACTTAATAGTATCGGAACCATTTAAGGGAGGCAACCAAGTCCACGTTAAAAAGGAATCTGCATCTAGTTTAATCATTGCCGGGGAATTACCGCATATAGTGTCTAAGGCAATAGTGTCTGGTAGTAAGGTTGTAATATTTCTCACTAATTTCTTTTTTGATACAAGCGGACATCCGGTAGTGTCAATAAACCTGTAGAAATATACTCCAGGATAGAGCGTGAATAATGTGTCGGCAGGATATTCTGCATAAGAAGGTCCATTCCACACATGTTCATTACCTGGATTAGGAATTAGAGCAATTTCCTCTTCAGGGCATTTAAATCCATTGAATGGGTTAGATATAATTGTAGGAGAGGGTTTGAATCGGATGGGGTAATTTATAAATCCGGGTTCTAAGCAGTTTTGAATAATGTAAACTGAATCAAACTGAATTCGAATATTAGATTGAGAAAAGAAATCAAAGTTATAAGTGTTTGGATCAACTAGTTCATCTTGAACGTATACTGTGTATGGAACATCTTGAGGAAATACTTCAAAAGAAACACTAAGTGTATCTCCCGGACACATAAACCCTTGTGTAGGGTTGAAGACGACATCAATACTGTCGGGTTCTCTTATTTGAACATATATTTCTTTTTGAAAAACTAAAATCGTATCAACATAATCGATTGGCTGCAAAATAGCGGTGCTTACAGTAATCCAGCCGTTTTGAGAAAATCGCGCAAAATTATAGTGGTTTACAAAGGAAAATGCTGGAATTGTGTCTTCGTCTTCATCAATTGTTGAGAATTGAACCCCTTGCCCTGCGATTAGCCACTGAACAATATTGGAAATATTGAATGAATCTGTGTAAAAATTCAAACTATCATCTAGCACAAATCTTACTAATTCGTTTTTGCAGACAGATATCGTATCGAGAGGTGCACCAAAAATAAAATATTCAAGATTTAATTCAATTGAAGGTGCACCAAAACAGCAGCCAGCTGCACCAATATTTCTAACTTCAATACAGTTTTGAAAACTGCAACCCTGAGGCGTAATTCTCTCGTAATAATATTTTCCACCCTGAATCAATTCAACACTGTCTTCATTAAAGCTAAGTATTTCAGAAACGCTGCTGCCCCATGCAATAAAATGCCATACCAGACTATCGCCGGGAAACGACTCTCCAAATCCAATCAACGTATCGGCTAACAATTTTGAAACTTTAGTTTTACATCCATCATTCAAAGTTTCAATTGAATTCGCGCCAACAACACCTACATCAGGAGGGCCATTGTTAGGATAAACATTTAAATACACCGAATCTCTTAAAGTTCTGCAACCATCATTGCTTGACAGTCTAACTTCATAAATGCCAGGTTGATCAGCAAAAGTCACACTTTGAGGAGAACCTACTCTGAAAAACCTAAGGTTGTAGCCTTCTTTATAAAACTCTGCAAGGTTTGTATCGGCAAATAGTTCAATTGGTTCGCAGTTAAATAAACTGTCTTGATTGGGAATAATTTTAGGTGTGACTTGATTTTTAAAGCAATCTTGCTGTTGAGACCGGTCATAAATATCTATAATTGGCAAAGTAGCATCTATGAAGGTTCCGGTAAAACAATCCTTATTGCCAAAGCTCGATATAGCTCCTACTGTTCCATATTCTGATTGGCCGCAAAAATTATTATTGATATTTAATTGATTCGTTCCAGCATAAGTCCATAAAGGAGATTTCTGAAAATATAGTTTGTCTTCAAAGGATCCACCTAAAACAGGATTAAGCAGTCCTTTGCTGTAGATACAGTTTACATCATCATTTCCAATTCCTCCAAAATGTTGTTTATACAATCGCAGATTTACTCCATTTGTTTGGTAAGAACTAACAAAAATATCGTCGTATCCTATGCTATTGAACAAGCCAGACTCGTTGACATTGTTCATGCTTTGAAGAGTACAACGGAAGCGGCCTGAAACCCAAAGGTTTCCGAACGAATTATAGCTGATATCTTCTAGTGTAACTAAGCTAGAGCTAGATTCCTGAAAATGTCCTAGATAATTACCATTATCATTTTGACAGAAAACTCCGAAAATATTGTTGCTATTTTGAGTAGAAATTGTTGGGAAGTCGGCGCTGCCGGGGAAGCTTACAGAGTTGGAAAATTCACCTGCAAAAGCCACTTGATTAGATCGTACATCAACGGCCTTTATATCTAGCCCAGAAGAAGAAATGGGTTTTGACCAAAGCAGACTGGCATTGCCATCAATTTTAAGAAGTGCCCAGCCGGTTTGGCTTCCCAAGTTGACAGAGTTTGATCCAACCGACACATTCTGTATTCCTTGCACAGCAAGGAAAATGTTACCACTTTGATCTATGGCAAGATTCGTTATTCGGTCATTTTCAGGAGAGTGAATTATTGCACCATCTACAACAAGCCCCGAGTTATTGATTTTTACTAAAAATGCATCTAAGCCCAAAACTCCACTTTGGTTGAGTAATTGAGTGCTGGTAGTGTTTATGATACTTCCAAATTGAGTTTCTCCAAAGAATTGTCCCGAAATCCAAATGCTATTATCAGGTGAAACTCCAATTCCGGAGATAGTCTCTACGCCATCTCCTCCATAGCTATTAAGCCAAAGTACGTTTCCATTATTATCGATTTTGGCTATAAAAATATCTTGAGAGCCAGAAGCTGAGGTAATATTGAAATTCTCAATTGAAATTAATTCCTGGAAGATTCCACCAACATAAATAGAACCGTCTGTGCTTCTTGTAATGACCATTCCACGATCAGAAAGAGGCCCATTGATTCCTAATGCCCAAATGTAATCACCAGTGCTATTTTGACAGGCAACATAGCCTTCATCAAATCCAAGATGATCCATTAAGTTGATGCCGAAATAACACTCCTCAGTATAATATCCGGTAGAAAAAACCCGGTTATTACCAAATACAACATCATTGCACTCATCAATTCCACCTGCACCTACAGCATTGATGAAGTTTCCAACCTGTGAAAATCCACACTGAATACCCAAAAGGAGAAAAAATAGTGGTAGGATTTTGTTGCGCACTGCTAGCCGGTCTATTGGTGAAATATATTTATCTAAAGTATATTATTATTGTATTAATTCAAAGCATTGATTATTGTTATTCCCAATATTTGATTTTGAATTTGTTTGATGCTAAACACAAGGTTTAATATTGAGAGGATCTTGCATGAAGAGGCTTCTTTAGTCAAGAGATATTTCTTTCCTTATTCTCCAGCTTTTTGGCAAGCTATTATTAACCCGATTAGGTAATGCATTTCCCCAACCTAAAGCCAAACCTTCAAACCGAATTAAATTTATTCCTTCGGTATTGTAAGTATTCGGAATGGCCTCTTTTTTTAGGTATCTCAATGCCATTTCGAGATTCAAGTCAATAACATTAATTTCAGGATTAAGTGCGACAAACATCGCTAACTCATGATCGGGAATAAATTTCTTGCCTTTTAATTCCCCACTTAATATGCCTGTTTTTAAAAGATGAAGGTGTTTTTCAAAGGCAAAAATATGGTTGAGAAGGTCTACACTGATAATGTTTTCTCCCAAGTGATTTTTATGTTGAGCAAAAGATGAAGGCTGAGCTATGAATGAAGCAATTTCATTTTGAAGTTGGTATGATTTAGAGGCGGGATGAAAGTTTTCAAGGTCTCCATCAGTTTTCCTCAACACTGATATAAATAGTCCTTCCGATTCGCTTAGATGAGGATAAAAACGATAGCCTAATTCAGTTTTAATAATGCTATTTTGAATATGCAGTTTTTCAATAGTGATAAGTTCTGCTTTATGCTCATTAATTAATCTTTCAATAATATCCTCATCCTCCTGCAAGGAGTAACTACAAGTAGAATAAATCATTACCCCATCTGGTTTAAGTGCAGGCCAAACATCGTTAAGTATGCGTTCTTGTCTTAAAGCACAATGCTCAACAGCTTCTTCCGACCAATGATTCATTGCTGCAGGATCTTTTCTAAACATGCCAGATCCAGAACATGGAGCATCAACAACAATTACATCGAATCTGGCTTTTAGACGAGAAAATTGTTTCGGGTCATTATTACTAACTAAAACGTTGGCATATCCCCAACGGTCGATATTTTCTTTCAGGATTCCTGCACGTGACTTAATAACCTCATTGGCCAGGAGTGTGCCTCTGCCATTAAGAAATGATGCTATTAAAGTGCTTTTTCCACCGGGAGCTGCACAAAGGTCCAAGATGCAAGGCTTGTCTTCTGCATCCACAACTTGTTGTAGAATTGCTTCAAGGCTCATTGAGGCGGCTTCCTGCACATAATATGCTCCTGCATGAAACTTTGGGTCTAAAGTAAAATCGGGGCGGGAGGGAAGGTATCTGCCTAAGTCTGACCAAGGAACTTTTGGAAGTTCATTAAATAGGTTTTTTCCTTTCAGGGGATGCAGCCTCACACTCACAGGAGCCATTGTAGCATGAGCTTGCGAGAACTCCTCAAAATTGAGATGGTGTAGAGGTGATAAATGTTCTTTGAAGCCTTCGGGAAAAACAGACATGGGATACAAATCTAAAGAGAGATGTGATAAAACAAAAAAAGCAACCCGATAAGGGTTGCTTTTTGAGAAAGAAAAATTTGAAGCTTACTTTACAGCATCCACGATTGCTTTGAAAGCATCGGGATTGTTCATGGCAAGATCTGCCAAGGCTTTGCGGTTAAGCTGAACATTTTTTGCGTGGATTTTACCCATGAATTCGCTGTAAGACATTCCGTGAAGTCTTGCAGCCGCATTGATACGCTGAATCCAAAGAGCGCGGAAATTACGCTTCTTAGTTTTACGATCGCGGTAAGCATAGGTAAGACCTTTCTCAAGGATATTCTTCGCAATTGTGAAGACATTCTTGCGGGCACCCCAGTAGCCCTTGGTCTGGCTGAGGATTTTCTTTCTCCTGGCGCGTGAGGCAACGTGGTTGACTGAACGTGGCATAAGTTTTAAATGGTTTTTTGATGAACAGCGCCAGAATTAACTGAGCTTTTTGCTGGGCATCTGGTTAATAAAATGGAATTACTTCCCAATTGTTAGCATTCTTTTTACGAGACCTTCATCAGCCTTAGAAACTAAAGTAGAATGGCCTAGACGACGCTTCTGATCTTTAGATTTTTTGGTGAGAATGTGCCGTAAGTACGCGTGCTTGCGCTTGATTTTTCCTGTGGCAGTAAGCTTAAAACGCTTCTTAGCACTGGAATTTGTTTTCATTTTCGGCATGATAAACTGTATTTGAATTGTGTTTATTTCTTCTTTTTTGGTGATATGTAGATAATCATACGCTTGCCTTCTAATTCAGGCATACTCTCTACTTTTCCCCATTCTTCTAACTCTGCAGCAAATTTCAAAAGTAAAATTTCGCCTTTCTCCTTAAAAAGAATTGATCTTCCCTTAAAGAACACGAAAGCTTTAACTTTAGAGCCTTCCTGCAAAAATTTCTTAGCGTGATTCAATTTGAAGTTGAAGTCATGCTCATCGGTATTCGGACCAAAACGAACCTCCTTTACCACAATTTTTGTGGCTTTGGCTTTCATTTCCTTCTGCTTTTTCTTCTGCTCGTAAAGGAATTTCTTATAGTCAATTACTCTACAAACAGGAGGGTCAGCATTAGGAACAATTTCAACCAAATCAAGCTCCTTCTCTCTGGCAATCTGCAAAGCCTCATCGAATGAATAAACCTCAGGCTCGATATCTTCTCCAACGAGACGTACCTTAGGCACCCCTACGATCTTCAGGTTTATCCTGTGTGCTTCTTCTTTCTTAAATGGTCCGCGGTTATAAGGCCTCGGAGACCTTGGTGGCATTGCTATAGCTTGGTTCCTCCTATTTTTTTAGTTAGCATTTATTTGTGCATCAACTTCATTCTGAACTTGTTTGGCAAACAATTCAAGAGTCATTTCTCCTAAATCGCCCTCACCGTGTTTTCTAACAGAAACAGAATCAGACTGTTCCTCTTTTTCTCCTACGATGAGCATATACGGAGTTTTTGAAATTTCAGCATCCCGTATCTTTTTGCCGGCACGTTCATCACGGTCGTCAATTGCGGCGCGAATATCGTAATTTTTGAGGACTTCTAAAACTTTTTTTGCGTAGTCGTTGTACTTCTCTGAAATAGGCAAAATTACTGCCTGTTCGGGAGTTAGCCACAGTGGGAAATTCCCGGCACAGTGTTCTATCAGCACCGCAACAAATCGTTCCATAGACCCAAAAGGTGCTCTGTGAATCATAACAGGGCGGTGTTTTTGGTTATCAGCTCCCATATATTCGAGCTGGAATCTTTCGGGTAGATTATAATCCACTTGAATTGTGCCTAATTGCCAGCGGCGACCAATGGCATCCTTCACCATGAAATCTAGCTTTGGCCCATAGAACGCAGCTTCACCAAGTTCAATAACAGTACTTAAATTTCTTTCTTGAGCAGCCTCAATAATAGCTGATTCAGCCTTTTCCCAATTTTCGTCACTTCCAATATACTTGGCTTTATTCTCCGGGTCGCGTAAAGAAATTTGTGCAGTAAAATCCTTGAAATCCAGTGCTTTGAATATCATGAAAACCAAATCAATCACTTTCAGGAATTCATCCTTTACCTGATCTGGTCTGCAAAAAATATGTGCATCATCCTGAGTAAATCCGCGCACACGCGTTAAACCATGCAATTCACCACTTTGCTCATATCTATAAACTGTTCCAAATTCAGCCAAACGTATTGGTAAGTCTTTGTAGGAATGTGGCTTATTCTTATATATTTCGCAGTGATGCGGACAATTCATCGGTTTAAGGAAGAACTCCTCACCTTCATTTGGCGTACGGATTGGCTGAAATGAATCAGCACCATATTTATCGTAATGACCAGATGTTACATATAAGTCTTTATGAGCAATGTGCGGGGTAATTACCTGAACATATCCTGTAGCAGCCTGAGCCTTTTTCAAATAATCAGTCAAACGCTCACGTAAGGCAGTGCCTTTAGGCAACCACATCGGTAAGCCTTGTCCCACTTTTTCAGAGAACATAAAAAGCTCAAGTTCCTTACCTAGCTTACGGTGGTCTCTCTTCTTAGCTTCTTCAAGTAACTCGAGGTATTCGGTCAATTCCGAAGATTTCGGAAAAGTAATACCATAAATGCGCGTTAATTGCTTGTTCTTTTCATCTCCACGCCAGTATGCACCTGCAACATTCATAAGCTTAATAGCTTTGATGAAGCCAGTATCAGGAATATGCGGACCGCGACATAGGTCTACGAAATCGCCCTGCTGATAAAAAGTAATTGTGCCATCTTCAAGATCGTTGAGAAGCTCTATTTTATATTCATCATTCTTATCTGTGAAATAAGCAATTGCATCGGCTTTTGCCATTTCTTTTCTCAAATAAGGGTTTTTCTGCTTGGCCAATTCCTTCATTTTAGCTTCAATAGCAGGCAAATCCTCTGAAGAAATTGAGCGTCCTCCCGGATCTACATCATAATAGAATCCATTTTCAATAGGTGGGCCAATACCGAATTTTATACCTGGATATAAAGCTTCCAGGGCTTCTGCCAATAAGTGAGCCGAACTATGCCAAAGCGTTTTTTTACCCTCTGAATCGCTCCACGTTAAAAGTTTCACCGTAGCATCTGAGTTAATTGAGCGTGTAGCATCAATCACTTCGCCGTTAACTTCAGCTGAAAGCACATTTCTTGCAAGGCCTTCGCTAATACTTTTTGCAATGTCGAGCGCAGTGATACCCTGTTCAAATTCGCGAACAGAGCCATCTGGCAGGGTAATCTTAATCATTTTTTTTAAATATAGGGCTGCAAAGATAAGCAGAATCGTATTGTTATGAGGTTTAAATTGCTTAGCATTGGCTACTAAAAAATTGAAACTTTATGACATCTTTCCGACTTCTGTGTTCTATTCTATTCTTAACAGCCTTTACAGGGCTTTCAGCTCAGAGTATTGAAAGCCCGCCTGTTCCTCCTCCGTTAGAAGAGCCTTTTCCAAAAGAAGAAGTTTTTACTATTGTTGAACAAATGCCTAGTTATGGAAATGGAGATCAATCAGAAATAGTCAAGTTCATCTCTGAGAATGTCGTTTACCCTCCTTCTGCCATGGAAAACAAGATTGAAGGAGTTGTTTATATCAGATTTATTGTTGAAAAAGATGGTTCATTAAGCGATTATAAAATCCTTCGCGACGTTAGTGGTACAGACGAGCTAAGCAGGGAAGCTATAAGAGTAATTAAGTTAACGAGCGGAAGTTGGAAGCCCGGGATGCAGAGCGGTAAACCGGTAAGGGTCGCCTATAATTTACCTGTGAGATTTAAATTGCTTTAGTTTTTGGGCGCCTCCCCGAAAGCCAAAGTTCGCCATTCGCCATTCGCCATTCGACAGGCTCATGGCCATGGCTCACTTTGACTTTTGGGGTCACGCTTTACGCTCATAGTTTTGCACGCCTTGCGTGCAAAAGCTATCCGCTGCAATCGTTGGCGCGGTAGCTAGCAATTACTTGGCAGTTCAAGTGACAATAATTACATCGAGGTAGTTATAGGTTTAAATCTACAAATGCCTTAAATGTGAAAAATTACTGCACCACCAACAATTCATCATCGGCAGTTGTGCTATCGCAGATCAGAATAATTGAGTAAGAACCTGTTGTGTAAGGAGATATGTCAACATTTAAAGTTCCCGAGCCGGTGCTTATGCTATGTTCTGTATAGGCACTAGTGCTAATATTAACTATTCTAATTTTAGGTGTGCTAACAGAGCTGGCAACCAAATACCCAATTGCTAAAGTTCCGGTACTAATAGGATTTGGGACTATGCTGGTAAGTTTTCCCAGCTTGGTGCTAATAGTAACTTCATCATAATCTTTGTAGCCATCAGATTTAGCAATTACTTCTAATTTATATGTTTCTGTAGAAGTAGTAGTTGCTGAATCTGAAAAAGTAATTCCTGTTTGCAGTCTCACACCACTTGAATTATACCAATTATAAATGGCTGAATCTGTTATAGCTTTTGCAGTTTGTGAATAAGCATTTCCTATAATTACTTCCTTATCGTCACCTGCATCGGCCGTAAAATAAGCTCGATTGGGATCAGGTTTTATAACATACGTTTCGCCTCCTAGAACTCTTTGTGTTGAATCATCCAAAATTTGAGTTACATGGAGGGTAAATAATTCTTTTGATGTTCTTTCTTGGGTAAGGAAATTAACGCTTACATACATGCCAAAATGCGAATTAGAATCTATACTCATTCCCGAAATTGTGCATAATGTGTCATTTAGCTTAATCTGATGTAATGTTGAATCATATACCGAAACAGAGGAAGCTTGCTGACCACCATCAATCCATTTACTCCACAATGAGTCACTAAAAATAATGCGCACTTCAGCTTCTTCTGTTATTGGTTTGCCGCTTTCTGATGATGGCACTTCAAACTTTAGTTTATAATTCCGGGATAATGAATCATTATTTGAAACAATAACCCCTCCTCCACGAATAACATCTGTTGCGGTAGTTTGACCTGAGCCTCCTCCGGTAAAGGATGATTCATCAATAATCGAAACATTGCGCCAAACAATATTATTAGACTGAAGAACACTACCATATAATCGATAATCACCTACTTCTATCATTTCAGCTGGATCATTGTTTGAGTTTATTAATGCCAGAAAACAAAAATGAGTGATATCATTATCATCATATAACTCTAAATCTAATCCAGAATATGAATCAGGGTCAGGAATATCCCAAAGGGTAGAAACTACTACTACGCCATTGGTATTGGTTATATCAATATCTTCTAACATCATTATAGGTGAACCAATTTCATCTCCTTTAAGGGGACCTGATGGTGCAATTTCATCTCCATTCCAGTCCTCAGGCCATTCGAGCAATGTCTTAGCCTTCGCCCACCAAAACTTAACAGTTCCATTGTCTTGACCGGCATCAAAAACTTTGCAACCTCTATTTTTTACCAATAAATTAACTTGAGCCTGAGAGCCTGCCCCTGTATATGAAGGGCCATCTCCACTTGCAGGACAGCCTGTATTATCACCACTACAAAGCCAAAGGTCAGGACTTAACCATAAATCTAAATCACTCCCCTCATCTAGTTCTAAACCTCCATCCCCGCCAATATCCTCAGCATATAAATCAGTACCTGCAATGCCGTTAAAATGCACAGTCCATTCAACAATTTCCTCATGATTGCCATTAGTTACATCATCTTCATCAATTTCATGCTGAGGGTGGCGAACCCATCTAGTGTTAGCACCTTCTGTATTTGCAGTCATATCAAAGATTCTTGCCCTTACAGTATAATTCCCTTCAGACCTGCCATCAAATTCAGTGCAATCTAAATTCCAACGGTAATGACCAGAAGGCTCTCCCCCCGCATTGCCAGGAATACCATTAGCTTCACCAGCACCATTAAAATCTGTTTCTAACTCTGTGAAGACGCCTCCATCTACTTCGTCTTCTAATTCCCAGATTACACGGATTGTATTTGGGTTGGGGGTTGTTAAATCTACACTAAAGCTTAATGAAGAGCTTGCTTCATAAGTTGCGTCCAAATCAGATGGAGTTGTACTATTAATTGGACTTGTTAAATCATGAATGCGTTCGATGATAGCTTCACGGCAGACGGCGCAGAAGGGACCATGTATATTTCTCATAAAACATGAAGTTACATTCGAGGTGATATTTACTGCTTGTTGACTTGTTGTTGGTTTTCTAACTTCATGTACAACCTCTCCTTGAATAATTGTACATGGAGGATCCACTTGAAATGCTACCATAGCATAATTGCCAATTGCAACAGATAATCCAGTAACTCCACTCCAGTGATTCCAGGGTAAATTATTATCAGCTATGGGGTCAAAATATGGGAAAATTCCGCTAATGGTTTGACCTTCGGGAAAGAAAAAGCGATTTGGAGCAGTGTAAAATTCAGCCTCGTCCATATTAAGTTCTTCTTCATTGTCAAAACAATTTCCTTCAGCATCTTCAAATGGAACAAAGTATTCATCCTGCAAAGCAGCAAATATATGAGCAAATTCATGAGCTCCTGCCCGCTCGTCTTCTAAATTATATTCTGGTCTTGTAAGATCAAAACTATTGAAGTTTCCATCTGTAGAATATTGAGAGGCTACAGTTGCTATTCTTCTTTTAATATTTGCTGCGCCAGAATATTCACTAGTTTTAGGTAAAACAATTACAAAAACATTAGAATTGTCTGGATACGTATTAGTTAATGTAGGGAAGAAAGTATCTAAAAATTCATCAACTTTACCAAAGTCGCAAGAAAGTGCTCTGTGAATATCACAAAAATCATAACTTGAACCCCAAAAAGGAATACTTGAATTATTTGGTATTAAAGGAGAGCCTATACCTTCACATTCAGCTCCACCAGGATGAGTAGGTTTATCCTCAGATGAATTGTACAAGACTCTATAAACCCTAAAATAGTCTTTATATTCTTTTGAATGGGGAAAGCCCCTTCAAATCCAACGCGAGTATCATTTCCAAAATATAATCTATTAAATCATTTGTGTCTCCATCTCTCAAATCGTTTTGATGTACTGGCTGATCTGGGTACTCAGCCAAAGTGCCATCTTCCTCTTGATTGCTATTATCAAACTCATGAAAGACCGTTAAACCTTCCTGATTATTCTCATCAACGAGCCATCCAGCATCATCGGGAGTTGGTGGAACCGTACCATTATAAACATTGTAGCCATCAGCTAAAATTATTAAATGAATTAGTGATTGATCTAATTGTGGGTGCCCTGGCTCTAAATTATCTGGGTAAAAAATTGGAGGGCGAGAATATAATGGTAAATCAAAGGGTTCAGGATCATCTTGCGAGAATAAAAAGCCACATGAAAAAACAAAGAGTAAAGAATGGAGTAATTTTATTTTCATAATTTTATTTTTTTAGAAAGCGATAAAACTCATGGTTATTGAGTATTAAAGTATATAGTCCTGTAGGAATTTTTAAGTCTATTCTCTTGTTATTACTTATTAGCCCTGATTGCCTGACGATACCCATTTGATCAATGATTGAATATTCAATTGGGAAGTTGTTATTTATACTAAAATCTGTATTTGATATTACAATAAAATCATCAGCCGGATTAGGAAAAACAAAAGAATTGGAGTTACCGTTAGTTACTTTATGTTGAATTAATATATCATCATAATTTATCGAGTAAACTCCAACAGTATAAGAGGTGTTTCTTATGTAACTAAAAACACTATTTGTTACATTATCTGAAATCAGCCTAATTGATGAGTTACTGGCAGTAAGAGTATCAAGTATAATGCTTCTAACATATACGTCTGTTATTGCATAGGCTTCTGAAAACTGATCCCCATCATTATAGTAAAATTTAATCCAATTCAATTCTGGACTTGGGTCACTGCTATAACTGCAACCTATTAAGTCGGTTATACCATCACTATTGATATCCAAAAAGGCAAAATCGGCTAATAAAATTCCTAAAGTTTGTGGTTCAGAAAACTCCATAAAACCCGTTCCATACCGCACAAATACATCTCGAGGTCCTGTTCCCGGAGGCTGCGACGAGGGAGCAAGATTATTATAGACAATATCATTAATACCGTCATTATTAATATCTGCTATATCGAGTCGATATACAATATTAACGTCATTTGCATCAATACTATAAGGTTCTGAGAAATTAAAATCTCCATAATTTAAAAAAATAAAAATACGATTATTTCCATTTTTTCTTGCTTGAACAATTATATCTTTAAAGCCGTTAGAATCTATATCTGCAGAAGATAATGATATAGAAGGTTTTGGTATATTAATTGGATACCAAGTCCCATTTGGTATACTTCCTTTGGCCGCAATATATAATTCATTGGATTGGCTGTTTTTTGAAAGTACTGTAAAGAACGAATCTGTGCTATCCGAAAAGAATGGTCTATGAAAGATTACAAGATCATTGCTGCCGTCATTATTAAAATCTTGAAAGATAGATCTAACAATTGTTATAGGCAATTCAACATCTAAATCAAAAAGAGCATTCTCAACGAAGTTATTATTTCCGTCATTTATCACTGTATAAATGCTGTCCTTAGAAGGAGGAGTTACATTTTGAATAATTAAGTCTTTAAATGAATCTCCATTCACATCTAATACTCCTATTACATTCCCAGCGATTACTGAATTAGGAGTGCTTTTGAATAAAGACTCCATGTTCTCATAATTAACCTCTGTATTTTCAGATATATTCTTTGAAAAGTAGTTGTCTAAAAAAACATCCAATTTTCCATCCGAATTCAAATCTTCCAGAAAGTCAAATGATCGGTAATCGCCATAAACAATTTCTTTTTCTTCATATGCACCTGTTGCAGGGCTTAGTTGTACAATGCTAACCCAATCATAAGAGGAAGGTGAGGTTGTGCCATTTATCAAAAATATTTCATCTAATAAATCATCATTAAGGTCAGCAGAAAAGAGTAAATCAGCGTAAAATCTTCTACAAATTTCGCTACCCATTTGTAGAGCAACTCCATTAATGTTTTCTAAAACAATAGGTATAGAATCAGTCCCTATTACAAAATCGGGATACTCATCATTATTGTAGTTAATTATATTCACTTCGCGCATATTTGACGAACCTTCATTATATAGATATTCAGAATTTGAAGAGAAACTGCTTCCAATAGCAGTTTTTATAAATAGAGAGTCGTAAGTAAAATATAATAATTCATCAACACCATTATTATTAAAGTCAGTTAACCCGTACCATAGAATTACTCCTGTTAATAAGGTATCTGTACTATTTAAAGCCAAAGAATTCTGCTCAAGTGAATGAACATATACCATTTCTTCTGATGTTCCTGCAGGTCTGTTTGAAGTAATTAATTGAAATTCTTCATCAATAACTCTGCTTGCAGTTCCGGCTTCAAGAGTTAATTGATTAGGAGTTATGGAAATTGTGTCTGTTAGTTGACCTTCTGCATTTGAATATACACATAAGTTCGTTCCACATATTATTAAGTCTTTGTTATTATCAAAGTTAATATCAACTAGTTGCAGCCCTCTTACAGGTGGTGAATGGCTTTCAGGAAAAAATAATGTATCTAGAATATCAAAATTATTGCCATTATTAATATATCTAATTAGGTATTCATTACTAAATGATTCGGTTAGAGGAGGGATAAAATAATAGTCATATTTATAGACAATTAAATCTGGTAATTCATCTTGATTAATAAATGCGCTTTGAACATATTTAAAATAACTAAAAGGATTTAGGTTTAAGGGTTCTTGAATAATTTGCTTTGAATATTTACCTCCTCCGTTGTTTACCATAATACTTAATGGACTGTTTTCTAGGTAGCTCCTAGAGGATACTACAATATCAAGATCTCCATCCAAATCAAAATCAACCGGTTCAACATCAAGTCTATAGAATATATTATCTCTAGAGATCTGCGTATAGGTATAGTCAAACTGGCAAAAAGCTTGTATTGAGCTTATAATACCCAGAAACATAAGTAAACATTGAAAATTCTTCATACCAATACATTTAATTACCATAGATACAATTATGATTGAGCGGATAATGACTCCTCACAATAAATTTATAATTTACAAAAACCTCGTCTATTGCTTTACACGCTTTTTGATTCGTTACTTCCAAGCTAAAAACCTGAGAGTTAAATAATTCTTTAACTCGACAATAAGGCAAATAATTCTCAAAGACATTAATGGATGGAAACCATTCAAATGATAAAGTAGAATCAGCATTTTCAAACTTTCCCAAAACTGGCCATCCCGAATTATTATTTAGAACCTTATCCTCCCCCGCATCCGCCCTGCAAGGAACACAATCAAAGGTATCAGTAGTTGCTAAGGTGTACATGCCAAACACGCTAGAAACTCCATTTGTAGTTATTGTGCCTGTAGAATCATTGCCGCTGGTGCCACCGTTTCCGAGGTCTTTCCAGGTGCTGCCGTTGTAAGCGGTAATTTTTAGGTTATCGAGCGTGTCGTAGCTGCAGCCCATATTATCACGGTATAAGCTTACTTCTACATTGGCAGTGCCTAAGGTGCGTTCAAACTTCCAGTATTCGTTAGTACTTATTTCGTTAATGCTTCCATCTTTGTTCGCAAGACTATGCTCTTCTGAAGGATCTAAATTAGCATACATAGCTTTAAAGGTATTGTTTACTCCCGGAGCAGATATGCTTAAAGGTTTATAATGTCCATTTCTGCCTAGTGGAAAAGTAAATGCCGTACTTCCGTATTTTGCCATAAAGCCGTCTACATAAGAACTATCTGAACCTCCGGTTATGCTTGTACTTAATGAAGCTACAAAGTTATTTCCTGCCGTAGACTTAATAATACCTTTTTGAAGGTTTAGATTCAAAGCTAAAGTGAGAGGCAAATCTATCATTAGATCTCCACTTGGTTTATCAACTGCTAAACGAATAAAGGTAGTGCTTAATGAATGACCTCTTGAGATGGTTTGATTGCCTGTACCATTGAAGCTGAAGTAATTGTTGGTTTGGCCAAAGGCATGGGTGCCGGTAATATGTAAATCTTTTTTGAAATGGTGTGGACCAACATAACCAAATTCAAATGCTCCACTGCCACTTCTATCGTAAGTTACATTATCATGATATACACAAGCTGAACCAGCATAGTTAATCTGCCAGGTACCACTGCTGTGGGTAGATTTAAATGAAACCGGGCCATAACAAGTCAAGTTACCATTGCCCTGATCGGTAATATTGCCGGTCTTCACTAAAGTGAGGGAATCAGCAAACGTTCCCCCATTAACCAAAATGGAGGGAAATTCAGCTTTGAATTTTCCTGAAAAAGAAGAACCTGCCCCTAAAGAAATACGGTTTGAACTACCCGTTGAGGTTAAATCAATAGCCGAGGTGCTCAACTGGTTAAAATGACTAAAGGTTATTCCTCCACTAAGGTTGGTGTAACTTAATGAACCTCCGCTTTGATGATTTAATCCACCAAAATGAAGATTTCCTCCTGTTGAATTGATGGAAATATTGCCTGTTAAACTTAGCCTATTAGCCGCATTAATACCGATAGAAATTGTACCATTTGAAATAATGGTTGCTAAATTACCGGTCATTGTATTTCCTGCACCACGGCGGCAAAATGCTAAAATTCCGCTTGAGGTGTTTTCTAAAGTTACATCTTGGTAAGAATCTCCAAAATCTCCTTCGATGTAAAAGTAGCCGCTGCCCGTGTTTTTAAAGTGAACAGATGCACTTGCGGTAATGGGACCAACATTTTGATCTACACCACCACCTGTTTTAGTAAACTGACTGAATCCTTGAAGTTCACATTCATCAATGAATAGATTAGAAGCTGTAAGACTTAGGCTATCTTCAAAGACTGATTCATTGTCTAATAAAAACGAAGAATTTCCGCTTAAACTTAAATGTGTAGAAACAGCTAGTGTTGAGTTTAGAAATTTAATTTGACCTAACGAAAATCCACTTGTATCAATACCTACAGATGCCGTAGAATCGAATAAACAATCGCGAAATTCAATTACAGAAGTTGAAAAAGTTCCTGCAGCTGCGCTGCTTGATGAGAGCTTAACCTGATTTACAAGACTTGTTGTTGAACCAGTGTTTCCTACCTCAATACCTGTGGAGGTAGCAGATGCTCCTCGCTCAAACACCGTATATCCCTCAAATCTGTTTCCGGTGGAGGATGAGCCAAATACCAGTGCGCTGCTTCCATTGGAAACAGCAAAAAGGCTGTCTTCAAACACGTCGGGGTTGCTTTGTCCAAAAACAAATAAACCAGAACCTGATTGAGTAATATGACAAACCCCTTCAAAAGTATTGCCACCGGAATTTACGTTTGCAGAACCGGTATAGTTCAATGAAACTTCTCCTTGGTAGGTGCTAGAAACAGTAGTAATGGAGGTTCCAGAAGCGGTAACACCGCATGAAAATGTTGAAGAACTTGCATTGAAGGAGCCTGTTATAAGCTCTCCGTTTGATACCGTAGCAGAGGTAAAAGTACCTGTGCCACTAACAGTTAAAACATAGCCGCCTAAACTTAAAGTAGAAGAAGCACTCATAGTTAAAGAGCCTATGCTTCTTGCCATGTCTAACACAGGCTGATTGGCCGTGCTTGCTATACTTACAGCATCGCCCGCAGATGGCACTCCACTTGGAGACCAGTTGGAAGAAGTTGCCCAATCGGTATCGCTTGAGCCCGTCCAAGAATAAGATGTTTGAGAAAAAATTGTCATTGGCAAAAGCCCAATAAATAATAATAAAGATAGGTATTTCATAGGCTAATGCAATTAAATGAGGACTAAAATTGAAATCAGTATTAGAATGGATGAAAATCAGATTTATTGAAGCATACCGTTATATGTTCCCAAAACAGAACCACTTGAAGAAAGGGCTTCGAGTTTTAAAAAAGTAAAATCTCGAGCTTCAAGTTGACCTAGAGTAAAATTGCAAATAATGCCAATGCGCGTCATGCTCAAAGAAGAAGAAATCACCTCTCCATCAAAATCAAAGCTTTGGTTGAGAATATCAGAGCCTTGGTCTTCGGTACCCAGTTTAACACGTATAGAAGCTATATTACTAGTATCCGAAAGCTCACATTTAAGTTCTTTTGCAATAGAACTAGATAACTCAGGATTGCCATATTGGTCATAGGTAGTATCAACAACAACGTCAGTAGAACTACTCTCTACAAAAGAAAACTCTGTAGTCTGCCCCTGCAAACATGATACTGAAATGATAGCGGAAAATAGTAATAGTAAAAATGTTTGCATATAGCTCGATTTTGATTTTACTAAAAGTACATAATTGAAATCAGGTCTATGTTAAGGGGGGGGTGACTATATTGTTAAGGGAATGTTAAGCGGGGTTTTAAGCTGAAACATTTACATGATGTTTGGGAGGTTGAAACGGAAAATGATAAATGCTTTGATAAACACATCAGTACCTAATTTGATAAACTGAGCAGGACTTAAACAGCTTTAAGCCATTGAAAACTAAGATTTCTGAAACAAGCAAACTTATGGGAGCTGAGCTTGTTGAAGAGCCCTGCCCAAGTATTAAGTTGAAGCAACAACCAGAAAATCTTAGAGCTAACATATCTTACTTTAATGACATTACCATAGGCTTAACATTTTCATTTTTAGCTGCCTAATAAACTATTTCTTGCCTCAATCTTAATACATGCTGATCTTGAAACGCTAAGCGCATAGGTAATTGATTTTCTTTACTTTAACTATGTTCTGCTTTTTAAGAAAAGTATAATTATGGTTTTACTTACACAAAACAGTATGCATTATCAAACCTGTAATCCTCTTCATTGATAATTATTCCCCTACTTTTGGCAAGAATTCAGCAAAAAATGCGTTCCTAATTCGCATTCATCAATTTATGAGAAAAAAATTACTTAGCCGTCAGGCAATAATCATCTATATAGTTATTGGTATTTTGAGTATTTGGTACTTCAGTTCCTCTGAAGTCAAAGGCGATTCAGAAGTTCTTCTTAGTAAAGCTATCCGCTCTGATTTTGAAATTGCTGTTGTAACAACCGGTGAAGTTAGGGCCAAGAATCAAACTGATATTGATGCACCCGGTCCTGAAATGAGAGAAGCCGGATTATGGAACGGCACAAAAATTCAGGATCTTGTACCTGAAGGAACTGTTGTTAAAGCCGGTGATTTTGTGGCATCGCTCGACAAGTCGGCACTTATGACAAAACTCCAGGAAGTTAGCCTCGAGTACGACAAAAAAGAATCGGAACTTAAACAAGCTCGATTAGATACTGCCATAACACTCAGAGACGCTCGCGACGAACTTTTAAATTTAAAATCGGCAGTCACTGAAGCACGTCTCGAAGTTGAGCAATCAGCTTTTGAAGCACCTGCTATTCAACGTCAAAAAGAACTGGCTTTAGAGAAAGCTCAAAGAAATCTTGAGCAAAAAACCACCAACTACAGCACTAAAGTGGAGCAATCCGCAACGAAAGTTGCTATTATATATGCCGACCTTCAGAAAGCCGAAAACGGCCTCAATCGCGTAAGCAGCCTCATGCAAAAAATGGAAATCAAAGCTCCTGAAGATGGAATGGTTATTTACGTAAAAAACTGGAATGGAAAAAAGAAAGGCGTTGGCTCCAATGTATCTCCCTGGGAATCGGCTGTTGCTACCCTACCCGATTTACGTGAAATGCAGGTACTTACCTATGTGAACGAAGTTGATATCAGAAAAGTAAAAGAAGGTCAAGCAGTTAAAATAACTCTTGATGCCGAACCTGACAAAAAATTAGAGGGTGTTGTTACACAAGTTGCCAATATTGGTGAACAGCGCCCAAATCAGGATTCTAAAGTATTTGAAGTTGTGATTGATGTGCTAACACAGGATTCAACTTTAAGACCATCTATGACAACCAGTAACCGCATCATTATTGAAAAATACAAAGATGTTGTTTCGGTTCCTCTGGAAGCCATAAATGCCGAAAAGAAAGTGTCTTATGCTTGGGTAAAAGATGGCGGTAAGCTCATCAAACAAGAGGTTAAAATTGCTGCGCTAAATGACATGAGCGCATTGATTTATGCAGGATTAAAAGCTGAAGACGAAGTGTATTTAAGTCTACCGCCTGATACCATTGGCGAAGAATTAGTATTAGCTGATTCAAGCATTACCATGCCAAAACCTTTTGTTAACTCAGAAGAAAGAAAACGTTTGGACGCTTATATAGAAAAACAAAAAGCTGAAGCAAGAAAAGACCGTGAATCTTACGGAATGGGTGGAGTAACAATTATAATGGAATAGAAGTTTTTCATGGAGCGCTTCATATTCAATTTTAATATCGGCCTTGAGGCTTTAATAGCCAATAGATTTAGGGCAATTCTCACTTCGCTTGGAATCATTTTGGCGTTGCTGCAGTAATTGCTATGCTGGCTATTGGAGCCGGCACCGAAAAGGAAATTCTCGAGCAAATCAAACAGATTGGCTCTAATAACATCATCATCAAAGCCCGCGAGATTGAAAAATCTGAAAATGAAGATACTCAAAGCAAAGAGCAACTCTCATCGAGATATTCTCCAGGATTAAGCATGCAGGATGCAGAAAACATAATTCAGACAGTTCCAGATGTAAATTATGTGAGTCCTGAAATCGAAACCGAATCTTCGTTTTACTCTGATGGACTTAAAACACAAGGAAAACTTATTGGAGTTACTAATAGATATTTCGAAAGTAACAACCTTCATCTGGCTCAGGGGCTTGAGTTTTCAAAGCATCAATTAGAACATTCTCTAGCTGTCTGCATCATAGGAAAAGGCATCAAAGCAAAGCTTTTCGCAAAAACAGAACCCATCGGGAAACTCATCAAATGCAATGGAGTTTGGTTAACGGTGGTTGGAGTTCTTGAAAATCGCGATGTAACTCAGGGTGCTTCTCAGAAATTCTCCATTAGAAATGTCAACTCAGAAGTTTACATACCGGTAAATACGATGCTGATGCGATTCTACAACCGGTCTAATCTCACAGTTGCCGATATTAAAAAGGCCGCAGGAGAAGATGAAGAAGAAGAAGAACAGCCGGTTACCAAAACTGAGGAGAATTATCATCAATTGGATAGACTTGTAGTAAATATGAACTCAAGCAATTCTATTTCAGCAGCCGTTGAAGTGATTGATAAAATACTCAATCGAAGGCATAATGAAGTTGATGATTATGAGATAGTTGTTCCAGAACTTTTGCTGAAGCAAGAGCAGAGAACACGTAAACTTTTTAATGTAGTACTTGCTGTTATTGCAGGTATTTCCCTCCTAGTCGGAGGAATTGGAATCATGAATATCATGCTTGCTTCTGTCCTTGAAAGAACCAAGGAAATTGGACTTAGGCTTTCTATTGGTGCCAGACAAAAAGACATTCTTTTTCAATTTGTTGCCGAAGCTGTTTTAATTTCTTTATCCGGCGGTATCGCCGGGATAATTCTAGGAATTACGCTCGCCTATTTCATTGAGAAACTGGCTGATATTCAAACCATTATTTCCACGGCTTCTGTGGTACTTTCATTTCTCGTTTCTGTTTCTGTAGGCTTAATCTTCGGGATTTTCCCCGCAAGAAAAGCATCAGAACAGAGTCCGATTGAATCTCTTAGATATGAATAAAATACTGATACTGTGTCTTTTGATACCATCCCTGTGCATAGCACAGGAAAAGCTAAGCCTTAGCGAAGCTATTAGATTAAGTGCCGAAAACAGCCCTATCGGTAAACAAATTAGAGCATCTTACCAAAATAACTACTGGCAGTTCAGAGCATCAAAAGCAGCACGCTTGCCGCAATTAAATTTGTCGGGTTCTGCTCCGGGTTACACCCGTAGGATTAATCAGGTATTTCAGCCTGATGGTTCTTTTGTTTTTGCTCCGGTTCAACAGGCTTTTTCAAGTGGGAATTTATCCCTGAGTCAAATCATTCCCGCCACCGGCGGGACAATAAGTGTAGGCTCAGGAATGAGTCGTGGTGATATTTTCAGTGGACTTGGTACGACTTTCTACCAATCGAACTTACTAGCAGTTAACCTTTCGCAACCACTTTACCGCTTCAACACCACGAAATGGCAATGGAAACAGGATAAACTTCAAATGCAGTTTGCTACTCGAAATCAGGTGGAAGCTCTTGAAGATTTGTCAATAAATGTTACTCAGAGTTATTTTAACCTCTATACAGCATACCTTCAGTTAAAAAATGCTGAATTTAATGAAGCCATAAACGATACAATATATAAAATAGCGAAAGGTCGTTTTGGAGTTGGCAAAATTGCTGAAAATGAATTGCTTCAAGTTGAATTAAGTTATACAAACGCCAGAAATCAAGTTGAGCAACAGCGTTTAAATGTTATACTAGCTGAGCGACAATTAGGAATTCTCATCGGAGAAGAAGTGCAGGCTTCTAAAATTTCGCCACCTATCAAGACCCCAGAAGTGAATATTGACCCTCAACTTGCACTGAATGAAGCTCTTGCAAACAGAAGCGATTTAATTATGTGGAATATGAATGAAAATTTCGCTGAGCGTTCGTTGATAGAAGCAAAAAGATCTCGTCGCCTGGCGGCGGATATGAATATCAGTTATGGTCTAAACCAAACCGGAGGAACATTTGATGCTGCTACTCAAAACCCACTCGAATCGCAATTTGCTGGAATCAGTTTTAATATTCCATTGGCGAGTATGGGTCAAAACAGAGCTTTGCAAAAGGCTGCTGAAGCTAATTTGGAAGCACAGCAGCAACAAAATTTAAACAATAGGTATAATCTTGAACAAGAAATATTCGCAGCTGCACTGCAGATGAACCAGCTGAAAAGCAGTTTAATTATTTCTTCAAAGGCCGATACCATTGCTCAAAAGCGCTATGAAGTGGCACGTAACAGATATCGCATAGGAACTGTTGACATCACCAATTTACTGATTGCTCAAAATGAAAAAGACCAGGCTTTAATAACTTATGTTAATACGCTAAGAGATTACTGGGTTTCCTATTTCAGAATAAGAAGGCTAACCTTATTTGATTTTGAGAAAAGTCAAAAATTGGTGCAGCAATAAAGCATTTACTGTTTAATTAATTTCCTGAAAATATTTACTTCTGAATTTCGAATATTTAATAAGTAAACTGCGGGAGCCAATTCTAAACTAAAATCCTCAAAGTCATTTAACTCATTTCCTTGATAAACGAGTCTTCCGAAAGAATCATAAAGCAAAAATTCAGAAGGATAATTTATATCAACATTCACTTTTGAGGTAAATGGATTTGGAAATAATTTGAGTTCGAAATCCTGATTAATTGAGTTATTAGAATTATTTAAAACTAGGCAAGGGTTTTCTTCAACACCCCAATCATCCAAATAAAACATGTAATTAGTAAAAGAATTTGGAGCAAATAATACCGTTAGTTGATCAATTTCATCAGCCGGCAATCCTCCGTCAGGAGTGAAAACATACTCAAATGTTAATGTCTCCCATTCATTCTGTTTCGTAGTAAAAGCGTTGAGCAAAGTCCTCCGTCCCGTAGGATAAGGTTGAGAAATTAGTCCTCTGTTTTCTAAAGATATTTGCACTTCCGTGCCAATTGGCGCGGTGGAATATACTTTTAATTGCAAACTCTTGATTCCACTTTCAAAGTCAGTGGCGTTTTTAATAATGTCGTTAGATAGTTGAATAACATCATATTGAGCGCCTGGATTTCGGGTGTATCGCGTTACTGTTGTTGATGAGTTAATTTCATTCGGCGAAGGATTGTTTGAAAAGGCTTCGTAAAAACCGTCGCCTGCAACCCAATAAATCCGACGAAAGTCTTCTCTATCGTCAAATACTTCAGCACAGCTATCCGGCATAACTTGTACCCATTTTTGAAGTGTTATTGATTCATTGTCGTTAAACAATTCTGCTTCAACAAAAGCACTTCTAAAACCCCAAACTACTTCAATCTCATTGCCCTGACCATTTATTATTTGTGCATCTTCCGGAATTCTCCAATTAATTGAATATCCGGGAATATCCTGTGTATAAAAAACGTGTCGGTCATTACCTCTAAGAATTGCTTCAGGACCTGAAATAATTATGTTTTCGGGATCCTGATAAACTCTGATATAATCCACAACAAAGTCGGCCTGAGTAGGTGTAGTTGCATCAGGATTCCCAAGAAAATTTCCGCCAACGGCGAAATTGAGCAAGGCATGAAAATTTCGGTCAAATGGCCATCTGAAAGGACCTACATCTTCTCTTGATTTTTCTAAAAACTGCACTCCATCAACTTTCCAAACAATCGATTCGTTTGTCCAATTAACTTCAAATACATGAAAATCTTCAGCAAAAGTACCGGAAGGGTCATTGTACTCGCCTCCGCTGTATTGGTTATTTGGAAAAAGTGGCCCATAATGTATTGTACCCAGAGTTTTCTCAGGCTCCTGCCCCCTAGTTTCCAATAAATCAATCTCCCCCGAAATTGGCCAAATTCCGTAATAATATTCGCTGGGTAAAAACCAAGCTGCGGGCCAAAATCCTCTTCCCTCAGGGATTCTTGCTCTCACTTCAACCCTACCTAAACAGAAATCAAATTTGTTAAGTGACCTGATTCTGGCGCTAGTCCAATTATTATTGCTATTAATAGCCGTGATGACAAGATTTCCATCCTGAACTTTAATATTGTTATTTGAGTTCGTGTACGACTGTAGTTCATTGTTTCCCCAGCCACATAAATTGGGGCAGCCGTTTCCTAGTTCATAGCTCCAATTGTCGAGATTCAGGCTTGTGCCATCAAATTCATCACTCCAAACTTGTATTTCCTGACTAGTTCCTAATTGCACAAAGAATAGTAAAAATCCCAATAAAACATTTTTCATTTTTAAGCTAAAGGTTAATCAATAAACACTTAATTTAAGAAAATCAAAGCAGAAATTTATATAACAATAAATAAAAAATGGGAAAAAATGTTTACAAAACAGTTTCTAACCTAATAGTTTGTCTTGTATTTGTTAATCTTTTAAGACATAGCAAGGGCCTACTTCAGAGTAATTATTGTTGTAATTTTATGCATGCTATCTGATATCTTAACGTTTAGAAGACATTCTTCTATTTACAAGGATGATTCAGCAACGACCTGCAAAAACCAATTTCATCCAACTCGCAATGTTATTTATTAAGCACAAAAAACAAGTCTAAACAAACAAAAAGACAAATAAAAATAGAATTCCTAACTGATAATCATTTTCTGAAAAGCAATTAGTCATATTCTCTAAAATTTGTCGACTTTTGTATATAATATCTGAATAGTATTCATGCATAACTATATAATTTTCATATTAATCGCTTTGCTTACAACCACTGTAATTGTCAGTTACTTTTTATACGTAAGGTTACAGCGCAAGATTAAAAATGCTTCGCTAAATTATTATGGCAAGTTTGAAAAGCTAATTGAATATGGATCTGACTGCGTGATAATTATTTCACCTGAAGCCAAAACAACTTATGTATCGCCATCAATCACAAATATTTTAGGATATAGTGTGTCAGAAGTTTTGAATATTGATATCAGAGATATGATTCACCCAGAAGATGTTTTAGAGAGTGAAAAGAAACTTGCTGAGGTGATTCAGAACCCTGGAAAGCCAATTCCAGGTTATACAGCAAGAATTAAGCATAAAGATGGAACATGGCGTTATTTAGAGCCAGTGGTAACAAACTTCCTTCATGATCCGGAAATAAATGGAATAGTAGATAACTTTAGAGATGTCACCGACAGAATAATTGCAGAAAATAAGCTAAAGGAGATTAATGACCGATTGTTACTTGCAATAAAGGGCTCGAGTATAGGAATTTGGGATTATGATTTCCATTCTAGCAAATTAGTTTGGGATGAAACGATGCACAAAATATATGGCACTGACTCTAACTTTCAGAACAATTCTTTAGAATCTTGGTTGGAATTAATTTTTCCAGAAGATCGCGATTTTGTGAATGAAAAGATCACCAAATCAATAAGTTTAGGAAATTCCTTTGACATTACATTTAGAATTAATGATAAAGATTCTGGAGTGAGGCATGTTCGCTCATTAGTGCAAGTATATAAAGATGAATTAGGCGCACCGATTCGCTTAATTGGCACTAATCTAGATGTTACTAATAATAAAGAATACGAGCTTACACTGGAGCAAATTCTTTTTGACATTTCACATATTATACGAAATCCAGTTGCGAAAATTTTGGGGCTATCTAATCTAATTGAAACAGAAACCATTAATGATAATCTGGTTAAAGAATACACTGAATTTATTAAAGAATCTGCTGAAGAACTTGATAAATATACTAAACTGCTAAATGAAACTTATCAGAAAAAGAAGCTCACATTCTCTGTTTATTAACTTTTTGGTTCAAAGAATTGAATTGCAATAATTGCTTATATTATTCTTTTGAATGCAGTATACCTAATTAAGATTGAGTAGCTTAGAGATTCGCATTAGGGTTAGATAAAATGTATTGTAACTAGAAGTTTATTTTATAAAATCCCTTGATTTTTTCATTTCATAATTCTCTTTATACGTTTATTTCAGTTTTAACGAGACTAATTTAGTTTTCTCCATTGAATAGCGCTCATCATTAACCTCGTCAATTTCATCTAAATGCAAGAACTTATAATTTAATGATTCAAGGCTGTCTAATTCAAAAGACGTTGCAAATTCAATGAGCTGAATATTCGAATTCTCTCCATTTTGAAATACCTTTTCAGAGAATTGATTCATCCACCAACCACATAATAAAACCGACTTTTCGCTCACCTTCAAATAAGAATTGTAAGCTTGGTCTATATATTCTTGCCTATTAATTCTTCGAGTGTTTTCAATTTGCAGTGGACCACTAAGAGGGTCAAAGAAAACATCCTGCCCTGAGACATTAGCATGTAAAGCTAATTTAGAAAATGAAGCGCCTCTTTCAGGATCACTGATGTTAAGACCAAATGTAATTGGAGAAATCAGAAATAATACTCCCACCAAAATCAATTCTCCTCGGCTTAGGTTTAAAGCAGAAAAATAAAGCAATAAAAATGGAACAGCAGGTAATAAAAATGCCGATTTCTGAGGCAGAACAATGAATGCGATTGAATACAGACCAATAATTATTAAACTTCCCTCACGAATGTTTAGTGAAATTAGGCTATCTGAAGTATTTTTCTTACGAAGTATTAACCAAATCAAAGCTAAACAGCCAGTAAATCCCCAAACTCCGAGAGTACCTTTGACTATTACCTTCGGAATTGAAGGGTAAGGCAAGCGGTAAGTATCAAAGAAACTTATGCCATATTGAATAAAAGCAGGAACGTAACATATCAGTCCCGTGATAAAACAAGATATAGAAAGAGTGATTAACTCCTTCCACGGACGCTCATTTCTAGATTGAAATAACATCCACAAAAATCCAACAATTACTGCTCCTGAAGTAATGCGACACCCGATGGCTAGACCAAGAAAAAAGCCGCACAAAACCCATTTCGACCTAAGAAGTAAATTCCAAGCAATTAGAATAAAAGCCAACGCCCAAGAATAATCAATTGCATAAGTTCCACTAATAAAAAATATAGGAATTAATGAAAAAATGACAGCCCAAGGCATCCAATAAGGAATTCTTAATCTATTTAAAGAATCAGCAAAAGCTACCACAGCAATTGCTGAGAAAATAGCGCTCAAAAAATTAAATGCAAATGCGCCTGCTTCTGGCATCAAGGCAAAAACAAATTCCTGGATTGGATGTCCGGGCAAACGAGAAAATGAGTACTCTCCCGTTTCAGCCATTAGTCTGGCATTTAATACAAGCCCCCAGCTATCGTCCTCGCTGCCATAACCGAATTTTAAAAAAGGCAACCTGCTCAACACTGCAGCTGCAAACAGGACTAAATAACGAAGCCAAAACTTTCTCATTTGTCAAAGAAAAGAAAAAAGAAATGCTTCATAACCATAAAATTGATATCCAAGTAATTGAATAAATACCTAAAGAATAATTAGTTTTACCTAATGAAATCGCTAATCAAAATCTTTACCTTTTTACTTTTAAGTAATCATTTGTCGGCTCAGGCACTTCAGCTCGATTGGATAAAGTCGTTTAATAACAACAATTCCAATTCAGAAGGGCATAATATTATCAGCGACGCAGTCGGAAACATTTATACACTTGCCAATGCGCCAAGCTCTGTTGTTTTGTATGATGCTGATCCCGATTTAGAAAATGAAGCAATTGTAGATTACCCGGGAACAGTCTTAGCGAAATATTCTGCAAATGGAGATTATTTATGGTCAGTTTCATTGGGTCTTGCCCAAGAGGCAAGCTTTAACATTCACGGTGATATTTGCTTAGATAATTCTGGAAATGTGGTTATTGCCGGAAGCTTTTATGGTGAAGTAGACTTTGACCCAGTTACTAACGGTGAATTTTTCAATTCTGAGTTTGGTTCAATTTTCATTGCTAAATATAGCCCTGAAGGAAATTTCATTTGGGTTAAGACAATGCCATTATCGAGTCAGGCTTTCTTCCTCATTAAAGGAATAGATACTGATAATGATGGAAATATCTATATTGGAGGAAGTATTCAAAACAATGGAACAACATTCGAGTTGGATTTTGATCCAGGCGTTGGACAGTCAGTCATAACAAACGATGAATTTGGCACTTCGTTTATAGCGAAATACACCTCTATTGGCGACTTTCTGTTTGTTAAGTCAATGCCTAGCGGAAGTGGAGGAAATCAAAATCGATTAATTGACCTAAAGCTCGACTCACAAGATAATATCTGGATTACAGGAGATATGAATGGGGTGACTGACTTTGATGCTGATGAAGGTGAGTTTATTGTGGATGAGAATGGAAAATACATTTTCTTAGGTAAATATGATACCAACGGTAATTTTATTTTTGTTAGGACAATGACAGGTCCCGGAACAAAATTCTGTCGTGAAATAGCTATTGATGCATTTGACAATGTTTACATTACTGGGGAATTCAGAGACTCTTTATATTTCGGAACAAGCTCGGAAGAGTTCACACTGTTTTCGCAGACCAATTCAGAACCTTTTTTGACCAAATATTCAAATGCAGGTGAATTAATTTTTGCTTTTGATCTTGACTCAGATCCGACTGTCAATAATGCCAATTCTCCAAGAACTATTGCCACAGACCAGTTAGGTTATGTTTATATTTCAGGTTATTTGAGAAGGTCTTGTGATTTTGATCCTTCTGCTAACGAATTTATTGTTTCGCCACAAAACGACTATGAAGTTTTTATAGCAAAATATGATGAACAAGGCAATTTTATATATGCATTCATCACTGCTGGAAGCACATTCTCTTTTGCTCTTGATATGGATGTAAATAATCAAGGTGAGTTAGCTGTTACAGGATTATTTAGAACTATTGCAGATTTTGATCCGGGAGCAAACGACACTCAAACCGCAGGACTCTCTGGTAATACAATGTTTATAGGCAAATATTCTCCTTGCTATTATTCAAGTGATGAAGTGGCCATTTGTGAAGGGGATATCTATGAAGCCTCCACCCGCAATTTATCCGAATCAGGAATTTATCAGGTTTCCTATTTATCTGCAACGGGCTGTGATAGTATAGTAACGATAGATTTAACCGTAAATGATTTACCTAACAATGGTGTTTTCATGGACGGAGATTTAGCATTTGTATGTGAACAATCAGGAGCAGAATACCAATGGTATGATTGTGAAACCAATGATGCAATTTCTGGAGCTACAAATCAATCATTTTTGCCATCAGGTGCCGGAATTTACTCTGTTGAAATAACCTTAAATGGTTGTTCAGTTATTTCAGATTGTATGAGTACCGATATCTTATCTATTAATAGCAATTCTGATTCAGATATTTCAATTTATCCTAACCCTGCTAAATCGAATGTGTTTGTGAGATGTGAAGTCGGAAATAAAATAGATTTGTTGAATCTTCAAGGGCAGTTAATGTATTCTCAATCAGCCCAGTCAAGTCTCACAGAATTAAACGATTTACCAAAACCAGGAGTATATTTCGTTAGAATTGGCGATTCAAAAAATGGCTTCAAAATTCGAAAATTAATTCTTCAATAAATCAATAAGATTTAACAAAATCTATTGGAGTATTTATTCCATCATCATATCGATAAACGCCTAATTGCGAAGGGAAATAACCATATCCTGCTCCAATAAATAATTCTTTTTCGAGCTTATTTATTTCGGAAAATTCGAGAATGTTTCTTTCATCACTTTTGATACTGGCCGACATAGGTCCGGCATCTGAAATAGCTAAAGTGATTTCACAACCAGATATTTCCCTGAGTCTAATGGCTTGATTTATAATCTGACTTAAACTCCCATGCATCTCCTGAAACCAAATTCTTCTTTGATAGTCCCAAATAAGAACCACATTGCCGCCATCAAATTTACCCAGTACATTTAAGTCATCCAAATTAACCCATCCCGGAGCCGCATTACTATGCCAAATTGGTATTTCAGAAGAAAAGGGATGTTCTGAATATTCAGGATTAAGTGAGGGGCAAAAAAACATTGGAGAGAAACTGCACGATTCCATCCTAATTTGCCAAATATCATTCTGTTTCTTCAAATCTAATTGAGAAAGCTTCCATTGCCTGAAGAAAGCAAGCTCATGCCCCAATCGATCTTCAGGTTTCACAGCTTTTTTTCTAATAAATTCCATGATTCCAAGACTTGAATCATTTTCAGACTTGGTAAAACGCATCACATAATCTTCCGCCGAAAGGCGATTATAAAAATTTAAAGTATACGGATGAACATAATGGCTTACCAAATCCATATCTAAAAAGAAATGATTTACTCCAGTAATCTTTGATACTGAACTTAAATTGAATTCAGCTCTGTGACCTTTATTAGGAAAAACTCTAATAAGTTGACGAGTGGCACAAACGCTTATCCATGAGCGAGTTTCATTCTCGTTTTCTTCACTAAATAGAATTGGAGATTCTTCCCATCTTAAAAACTTAATATTATCATGTTGAGTCTTTAGGCTATCGGGTAATCCAGGAAAACTCAAGTCAATATAAGATTGTTGAACTTTACCTTTGCATGCAGCAGTCAGCAGCAAAATCAGTATAAAGGAAATCTTTTTTACACAAATCAAATAATCTTTCATGACTTGAAATAACAAAGGAATAGTTGGATTTAGAGAAAGTTAAAAATGATTAATTCACAAATTACCAACAATGCCAAGATAAAGAGGTTCAATGTTCTACTTTTGCTTCCCGGTTAACCCGGAAAAATATGCCTAAAAATCCAGCCATCCGTTCAGTACTTATCATTGGTAGCGGACCAATAATCATCGGACAAGCATGTGAATTTGATTATTCAGGCTCACAAGCAGCTAGATCTCTTAGAGAAGAAGGAATAGAAGTTTCGTTAATAAACAGTAATCCTGCAACAATCATGACTGATAAAGTCTCTGCAGATCATGTTTATTTGCTCCCTCTTACTGTTCAATCTCTCGAAAAAATACTGAAAGAGAGACAAATAGATGCCGTGCTTCCAACCATGGGTGGGCAAACAGCATTGAATCTCGCCAAAAAGGCGGATGAGATGGGGATCTGGAAAAAATACAATGTCCAAATCATTGGAGTTCAGATTGATGCTATTGAAACCACAGAGAATCGTGAAGCTTTCAGGCAGTTATGTGTTGATTTAGAAGTTGGTGTGCCTCCTTCTCAAATTGCTAACTCATTCCTTGAGGGAAAAGAAATAGCACAAAGAATTGGTTTTCCTCTGGTTATTCGCCCTTCATACACGCTAGGTGGCACGGGTGGCGCATTTGTACATCGTAAGGAAGATTTTGACGATTTGCTAAACCGAGGTTTACACGCCTCTCCCACACATGAGGTACTTGTCGAAAAAGCATTGTTTGGCTGGAAAGAATTTGAATTAGAGCTTCTAAGAGATAACAATCAGAACATCATTATTATATGTTCTATTGAGAATTTCGACCCTATGGGAGTTCATACTGGTGATTCCATTACCGTTGCACCAGCAATGACCTTGAGCGATACCGTTTATCAGCGGATGCGCGATATGGCAATTAAATTAATGCGCTCAATTGGTACCTTTGCAGGTGGATGCAATGTTCAGTTTGCAACTGACCCTGAAACCGAAGACATTATTGCAATTGAAATTAATCCAAGAGTAAGTCGCTCTTCAGCTTTAGCTTCTAAAGCAACAGGATATCCTATTGCTAAAATAGCAGCAAAGCTTGCTATTGGATACAATCTTGACGAATTACCTAACCAAATTACTGGAAACACTTCTGCCTTCTTTGAACCAACTCTAGATTACGTTATTGTTAAAATCCCTCGCTGGAATTTTAACAAATTCAAAAATGCAGATGCTCACCTTGGCCTCCAAATGAAATCGGTAGGTGAAGTTATGGGTATTGGTAGAAGCTTTCAAGAAGCATTGCAAAAAGCTTGTCAAAGTTTGGAAATTAGTCGCAACGGCTTAGGAGCAGATGGCAAGGATTTAAGAAATCCCGATGCAGTTATCGAAAGTCTGAAAAATCCTAGTTGGAACAGATTGTTCCATATAAAGGATGCGCTAACGCTTGGAATTCCATTTAAGACCGTTCAAAAACTGACTCAAATCGATCCTTGGTTCCTTAGTCAGATAGAAGAACTAATGGAAATTGATAGAGAAATTGAAAGATTCACTATTGATAATATACCAAAAGAACTTTTGGTGAAAGCCAAACAAAAAGGCTATGCAGACAGACAAATAGCACATTTATTGAGATGCCTTGAAAGTCAAGTATTTAATAAACGTCACGATTTAGGAATTAAACGAGTTTATAAACTTGTTGATACCTGCGCTGCAGAGTTTGAAGCTCAAACACCTTATTATTACTCCACTTTTGACGGAGAAAATGAAAGTCAAGTTAGCGAAAAGAAAAAAATCATAGTACTTGGTTCAGGTCCAAACCGCATTGGGCAAGGAATTGAGTTTGATTATAGCTGCGTTCACGGCGTGCTTGCAGCAAAAGAATGTGGTTATGAAACTATCATGATTAATTGTAATCCTGAAACTGTTTCAACCGACTTTGACATTGCAGACAAACTTTATTTCGAACCTGTTTTTTGGGAACATATTTATGATATTATTCTTCACGAAAAGCCTGAAGGTGTTATTGTGCAGCTCGGTGGTCAAACTGCTTTAAAGTTAGCTGAGAAGCTTGATCGCTATGGTATAAAGATTATAGGCACATCATACAAGAGTTTGGATTTAGCCGAAGATAGAGGAAGTTTCTCCACTCTTCTTAAAGATCATGGTATCCCTTATCCGAAGTTTGGCGTGATTGAACATGCCGATCAGGCAGCTGATTTAGCTCGTGAATTAGGTTTTCCATTATTAGTTCGACCAAGCTATGTGCTTGGTGGACATAACATGAAAATTGTTATTAATGAAGAAGAACTTGAAACACATGTGGTTGACCTTCTTAAGGATATTCCAGGAAATAAAGTCCTACTAGATCATTTCCTAGATGCTGCTGTTGAAGCTGAATCTGATTCAATTTGTGATGGTGAAAATGTATACATAATAGGTATTATGGAACATATAGAACCTGCCGGAATTCACAGCGGAGATTCAAATGCAGTATTGCCTCCTTTTAGCTTGAGTGAAAATGTATTAAAGCAAATTGAAGATCATACAAAAACTATTGCACTAGCAATGGATACAGTTGGATTACTAAATATTCAATTCGCAATAAAGAATGAAGTTGTTTATGTAATTGAAGCAAACCCAAGAGCTTCAAGAACAGTTCCTTTTATTTGCAAAGCTTACGATGAGCCTTATGTGAACTACGCTACCAAAGTTATGTTAGGGCATAACAAAGTAACGGATTTCAACTTCAATCCAAAGAAGCATGGTTATGCCATTAAAATTCCTGTATTCTCATTTGATAAATTCCCAGGCGTTAATAAGGAATTAGGGCCAGAAATGAAATCAACAGGAGAAGCGATTCATTTTATTGAGGATTTGACCGACGAAACGTTTATTAATCTTTACAGCGAAAGAAATCTTTATTTAAGCAGATAATCATTGTTATTTGATTAACAAAGCATTATAACGAGATAAACGTTTTAAACGTATATAAACGTTTATAATTAGGTACATATGAAATTTTCTGCCGAATTTTGCGATGGCGGGTGGCCGGAGGCGGCCCCTAAGACATATATTGCTCTTTTTGTGTATTTTTTCAACCGTTCCTGATTGGAATGATTATGGATTCAAAGTAATAAAATCTCCAATGAAAATCCGAAACCTAACACTTCACTTTAAGCTTAAATGATGTATACATATTTACACAAAGTGAGAAGGTTGAAAATATCGAAAATGATGTAAAAATAACATTTAAAGATACAGTTCGGGATTTTGTATTTGACTCTTTAACAAATAATCTTGGCAATATTGATCCCAACATCACTCAGATAAATATTATTAAACGTTTAAAATATATTGGCAAAGACACTTTATACATTAAAAATGTTTGGACTCAAGGCCCCCATTTTATCTGTTAATATCCGAGAGATAAAATCATTCCAGGGGTAGTTTACAGCTATAATATCTGCTTCTGGCACAAGGGAAGAAAAGTAAGATGAACAAGAATATGGGTTTTATTTTTTCAGACGACACTGTAATAAGATTGCAATTCAAAGGAATATATTGCCCAATAAATGAAGAATAAACAAGTAATAATGTTTCCAAATAAATCAATTTTATTGATGATTATTAAGTCCCATACCATTCTTTAAATTCATTTGCTTTGTCCCTAGAAACCATTACTTCTTCATTTTCGTGGTCTTTAATTGTTAGTTTAAGCTTTCCATTGAAATGAAGTGAGGCATTAATAATAGCAGAGCGATTAACCAAATAAGAACGGTTGACTCTAAAAAACACATCGGGATTTAATGATTTACTTAATTCTTCTAAAGTTTCCTTTATTAAAATACTTTTAGCTGAAATAGTATTAATAAATACTGATTTATCTTCTGCACGAAACATTAAAATTTGTGATATATTAATAGGAATAAGTTTATCACCTTGTGTTATTAGAATCCTTTCCTTGTATTTTCTATTTGCTTGCAAATTAGTAAGAATAGAACTCCAATCGGGTTCTTCTACTTTTATGGAATTCCATTTACGAAGTGCTTGATTTAAATCATCAACATTGATAGGTTTTAAAAGGTAATCAATACTGTTAACTTTAAATGCTTTTAAAGCAAATTCATCATAAGCAGTGGTAAAAATAACTGGGGAAGACACGTTGATTAATTCAAATATTTTAAAGCTATTTCCGTCAGCTAATTCAATATCCAAGAAAATCAAATCAGGGGCTTTATTATTCCTTAGAAAGGCAACCGTAGATTCAATACTTTCATGAAAGCCAAGAAATTCCAAATTAAAAATACTATCCGAAATAAGTCTCTTAAGTCTTCTTGCCGTAGCGGCTTCGTCCTCTACAATCATATATGTTTTCATAAAATACTATAAAGCAATTAATGGTAATTCAACCCTAAACAAATAATCCGTCTTAATAATCTTAATATCTTTATTAGCACTCAGCTTATATCGACTTTGTATGTTCTCTAAACCAATGCCATTACTCGACATAAGAGAATCTTTCACCTGCAAATTATTCTCAACAAAAATGCAATTATCATTTATGCCAATATAAATCTTTAGTTTCTTATGCCTGGAGATTACATTGTGTTTTACAGCATTCTCAAAAAGCATTTGAATAGAAAGAGGAACAATCATTGCTTCCGAATTGAGTATTGCTTCCTCAATTTCCACTTCTAAATTATCTCCAAAACGTGAAGAAAGCAAATAGATATAGCTTTCTAACAATTTAACTTCCTTTGATAACTCTACTAAATCCTGATCATTTACTTGCAATGCATATCGATAATAAGCTGCTAGTTTTTCTACAAACACTTTTGCTGAATCAATATCTTCATCCATTAAGGATAGAAGGGTGTTTAGACTGTTGAATAAGAAATGAGGACCGACTTGATTTTTTAAAGTTTCGAAATGTGACTCTATGTTTTTTCGTTTAAGCATTTCTGCTTCTAATTCCTTATTCTTCAATTGACGAAATAAATTCACAGCTTCATAAATAGTATTCACTAAAAATGAAATGAAAATTGCAACTAGTATATTGCTTAAATAGTCGGAGAATTTATATGATGATTTGATAATTACATACTCCCAAAAGATCATATAAACAGTCATTCCCAAGCCCGATATAAATATAACCAGAGGAATTTGTACTACTAGTCTTCCTTTTATCGATTTTGTCCAGGGATGATATTTATTTAAAAACCTGAACATGAAATTAAATAAGCCATAAAGCAATACACTCACCCCTATACTAAATAGCAGATTCTTAGCTAAATTATTAATCTCATTTTCAAGAGGTTTACCTTCCGCTAGATTAATGGTCGTGAAATATCCTGCTATTAACAGTCCAAGAACTCCCATAAAGGCGATATCCTTCAGATAGTTGTATTCTCCCTTAAAAAATACACTTCGCTTATTATTCGATTTAATATCAGCCATTCACAGTCATTTTTTGCTTATACTTCCTTATAAACATAGAAATTATAAATGAACCCACAACTGAAGGTCCAAGCCAAATCACTAGGGCTGGAAGAAATGTTATATTCACAACAAGAAATGCTGTAACAGCCGAAATGTATGAAGCCATCATTCTAATTATATGATTAAATAACCAATGATGTTTTTGCGCCTTACGTTTTCCAAAAAATAGCAACAAATCTCCAGCAGAGTAGACAAGACTAATGCACCCGAAAATGAGGGAAACAGGATTTATTGACATTATTTTCCCATTAGAAAATTCAAATCCAGCATAAACCATATATATTGAAAAAATAGCGGTTAAAATAGCCACTAGGAAATCTAACACCCCTACGTTTTGTAAATCCTTGCTTATTACAGTTCTATATCCTGAAAATGCGAGATAAAAACTAAAAACTCCGATTAAAAATAAAAACTGATTATCGCCAATGAATGCAAGTATAATTCCTGAAAGTGTGGCTAAAAACATCCCAAAAACATATATCAGTCCATTCTTTCTGTGGACTTTCGAGCCTTTCCTGTTTATAATATTATAAAAGCCTGTGATTAGGCTAAATGAACCTCCAGCTATATGAAGAAAGAGAAGTATTGATCGAATATCTTCCATGTCGAATATTTTAAGTTTTTACAGCTAATTAATTTCCTAAAAGGTAATTCTATACAATCCCATTGGAAAGATTCCAACTTGGTAGTTATTTTCTATGTTTCCGCTTAAATTGTTATAGCTCCTGTTGAATATATTTTTTCTATTAAACAAATTTTGAAAATCAAGACCAAATTCTTCAGTAATTCTTTTCTTGTTTTTTCTGAATCCAATGCGAATATCAGTCCGCCAATAAGCAGGAAGTTGCTCCGAAAATGCCCTATTATTATCATAAACAGCAAAACCTGAAGCTCTTGAAGCTTCTAAGTCAATTGGAGTTGACCACATCCCTCCTGTTGCAACCTGCCTCAAGCTTAAAATCAAAGCATTTTGCTTTTCTTTTCCCATTGAAATTTCCTTCCCGGCAAGAATATTTACAGCATACTTATTATTGAATGCAGTATTTCTTTCAATACCATCAGAACCTTTGTATTTAGAATCAAATAAACTCCCAGTCACTAAGAAATAATAATTCTTACTGAAAAACTTCTCAAGCGTTAGCTCGATACCTTGATTTCTGCCACTTCCGTTCGAAACTAAACTATCAGGACCAACAACATCACCAAAGTCGGCTCCATAATTTAGCACAGATAACGAAGAAGGTCTTCCTCCTTGTATTCCTACGCTCGAAAGTTCTTGATAATAGGTCTCAAATTTCAGTCGTAGATTTTCTTTAATTAACCAATCGTAAGATGCAACAAAGTGATTAGCTCTTAATAAATCGAGACTTTTGTTGCTTTGTATGCTTTCTGTATCAGATATGCGCGTTTCTCGCAGATATACATTTATTGGCAACACCCTCGAATGCCTTCCATAACCAAGACTTAGATTTTGGTTTCCAGACACTTGGTACTTAATTGCAGCCCTCGGCTCCAAGGAGCTTTTGGAATTAATTGAAAAGGCCAGAACGTGAAGTCCTAAATCAATTGTCCATCTTTCGCCTGCTTTATAATGCCATTGGCTGTATGCCTGCAATAAATCGCCATTTCCTTTTGAATCTGCTAATTGAATGTCTTGTGCCAATGAAGGACTATAAAGCTTAACATCTGTATTAAAAAGCAAACGACTTGCAATAATACCAGCTCTGATAGTTGACCTATTACCCACTTTTGAGTTTACAACCGCTGTTGCAACAAGTTTTGATTCTGTTATGGCAGATCTGAATGTTGGGAATTGAGAATAAGATCCAGTAATTGAATCGATAGAAGTTCTAAATCTACTTCCTGTTCCTGCAACCGATAATTTCAATGTTGAATTGGGTGATAAGAATTTTAAATGAGAAACTCCTGCAACGACTAAATCAGAACCGTTTTTCAAATCCTGTCGCTTTGCAGGTGTATCCTTCCAAACTGTACTGTCTAATTCCGATTTAAAGTGAATATCGCTCGTGCCGGCTATTCCGAACAAACTCGTTTTGCCATTCTTATGCTGAAAATCTAATTTAAAACTAAGATCCTGATATTGGGGAACTCCACCTTCAACAAACTCAAGACCTACTGCATTCAGGGCTCCCAAGGTTGAATATCTATAATTAATTAAATAAGAGGATTTTTTATTTGAAGACAAAGGTCCTTCAGCCCCAGCTTCAAAACCATTAAAGCCAACTTGGCCAGTAAATTCGTGTCTTTCATTATTTCCTTTCCTCATCTTAACATCAAAAGCTGCTGATGTTGCATTCCCATATTCAGCTGCAAAAGCACCCGTACTGAAATCACTATTTGAAAGCACATTCGTATTTAAAATAGATACGGCTCCGCCGGATGTCCCCGAGCCCGAGTAATGACTTGGACTGGGAATATCAATACCTTCTAAACGCCATAGCACTCCCAAGGGGGAATTGCCGCGAACAACAATATCATTCCTTTGATCATTACCGGCAACAACACCAGCAAAGCTGGTGGAAAGTCTCGCTGGGTCTCCAAAACTTCCTGCATAACGCTGAGCTTCATCTACAGAGAAAGTCCTGGTGCTAACTGAAGATAATTCATTCAAAGGCTTGTCTTTATCTATCTTTGCGACTATCTCAACAGTATTTCCTTGAATAAATGTAGCTTCTAAAGAGATGTTTAGAATAAGCTCTTTAGATGAAGTAAGAACTAAATTACTTAACTTCAATGGAGCATAACCAACCATACTTATTTGAACTATTGGTCTGCCAACACTTACGTTCTCCAATCTGAAGTTTCCATCTAAGTCGGTCATACAGCCTTTTATCGGATTAGAACCCAATGATATTACGGCTGCGCCGGGGATAGCTTGCTGAGTAGCAGCATCCGTTACAGTTCCTCGGATTGTTTGAGTAATTTCCTGAGCTTGAAGGCTTGTGCTTGCAAAAGCAACGAACAGAAATTTAATTAACGATTTCATATATATGTATATCAAATTTATTGAGCAAAACTCAGAAATAGAGCTGTGCTAATTAATCGAAATATGACAAAGCGTTAAAATTTGAAGATGAATCGTTCGGTTCAATTAACGAATCGTGTTTGCTTCCCTCGAAGAGGAAATACTAAACAAACAGAAAGTAGTTGAGTAAAAGCCAGTAGATTGGTATTGAGATAAATGTTGAGTCGAACCTGTCCAGAATCCCGCCATGTCCAGGTAATATGTTTCCTGAATCCTTAACGCCAAATTGACGCTTAAGCATAGATTCAAACAAGTCGCCTAAAGCACCGGTAAATGACATCAAAGCTCCGCAAAGAAGCCATTTCCAAAGGACAGGCCCTTCAAAAAATAAAAATGCAAAAAAGCCCAAAAGCATGGCGAAAAGCAATCCGCCTATAAAGCCTTCTATAGTTTTCTTAGGCGACAGTCTTTCAAATAATTTATGCTTTCCAAAGAACCTTCCACTGAAATAAGCCCCGGTATCAGAAGCCCACATGAAAAAGAAGAAGAACAAAACACGCCATGGATCATAATCTCCTGAAGCAGTAACTGCCGAAGAAACCAGCAATCCGCATGGCAATGCGAGATAAAAAAAACTAAAAATTACAAGAGCAATGCTTTCCAGTGGCTTTGTCGTTGCCCTAAATAGCTCAGAAATGAAAATTCCAAAAATTAAGATCAATAGAGCGATAAATCCAGGCGAAAGCTCACTTTGCCCAATCCCCAAGCTTACATGAGCAAGTGTTAATCCAAGTACTGCTGAAAAAACGGAGAATCCTCCTATAAACATCCAGAATCTGGAAGGGTGAATATCTCCTTTGCCGGCAATATGATGTAACTCGTGCATCCCCCAAAGCATTATGAATAATGCAATAGCAGTTAAGATATACTCTGACAAGAGGGTTCCTCCAATGAGGACAACGCCGAATATTATTCCTGTGATTACTCGCGTTCTAAGCTCAGAAGAAGCCATTTTTAATTTTCTGAATTTTCTCCTTCCTTGTGCTCAATGAGCTGCAAAGCTTTTTCAGTCATTTGGGCATCAACGTATAATTCAGCAGAACCAATTGATGGATACACAGAATCAATTTTATTTATCACTTGCGCAGGAATATTATTTTCTTCCAGCAAACCTTTGTAATAGCTAATTCTTTGAATATCGCTGTCGGTGTATATTAATTTCCAATCAATGCTCATAATATCTTGTATTTGATTTATAGTGCAGTATAGTAATAAAAAAGACCACTTGAAAGGTGGTCTTTTGAAATTTTAATTTTTAGCTAGTTAGTCCGGGACTTTCTGGCAGTTCCTCTTTTTCATCTTTAGGAATTGCAGGGATTTCTTCTTTCTGGTTAGCAGAGTCTTCCTCAAGTTTGGTATTTTCAGCGCTATCTTGGTAGCTTCTTGAGATTTCAGTTGCTGGAGCAGAAAACTGCTCTTCATTATCCCATTGTCTCTTGCCGAAAATAGCTTCTAAATCTTCTCTAAAAATTACTTCTCTTTCTAAGAGTTTTTCAGCCAAAAGATTCAATTTATCTTTATTATCATTAAGAATCTGCTTTGTTCTTTCGTAAGCCATATCAATTAGCTTCTTAACTTCAGCATCAATCGTTTCGGCTGTTTTCTCACTGTATGGCTTGTTAAATGAATATTCACTTTGACCTGAAGAATCATAGAAACTAATATTTCCAATTTTGTCATTTAGTCCATAAATCGTAACCATTGCATATGCCTGCTTGGTAATCTTTTCAAGATCGCTTAATGCTCCTGTTGAAATTTTACCAAACGTAATTTCCTCAGCAGCTCTACCTCCAAGTGCTGCGCACATCTCATCAATAAGTTGCTCTGTTGTAGTAATAGATCTTTCCTCAGGCAAATACCAGGCAGCACCAAGCGATTGACCACGAGGTACAATTGTAACTTTTACCAAGGGTGAGGCATGTTCGAGCAACCAACTTACAGAAGCGTGACCTGCTTCATGGAATGCAATAACTCTTTTCTCATGGAGAGAAATAATTTTATTCTTCTTTTCAAGTCCACCAATAATTCTATCAACAGCATCTAAGAAATCTTGCTTTCCGACAACATCCTTATTTTTTCTTGCTGCAATCAAAGCTGCCTCATTACAAACGTTAGCTATATCAGCGCCAGAAAAACCGGGAGTTTGTCTTGCAAGAAACTCAATATCTAAGGTTTTATCAGTTTTAATTGGCTGTAAATGGACTTTAAAAATCTCTCTTCTACCATTTAAATCGGGCAACTCAACATAGATTTGTCTGTCAAACCTACCTGGACGAAGCAATGCACGGTCAAGAATATCTGCACGGTTGGTTGCAGCCAAGATAATTACACCATTATTAGTACCGAAACCATCCATTTCAGTCAAGAGCTGATTGAGGGTATTTTCTCTCTCATCATTCGCTCCTGCCATAGGATTTTTGCCACGTGCGCGGCCTATTGCATCAATCTCATCGATGAAAATAATGGCTGGTGCTTTTTCTTTTGCTTGTTTAAACAAGTCACGAACTCGGCTTGCACCTACTCCAACAAACATCTCTACGAAATCAGAACCTGATAAAGAGAAAAATGGCACTTGCGCTTCACCAGCTACAGCTTTTGCAAGCAATGTTTTACCAGTTCCCGGAGGGCCAACAAGCAGCGCTCCTCTTGGGATTTTACCTCCAAGCACTGTATATTTCTTTGGGTTTTTAAGGAAATCGACGATTTCGCGTATTTCAACTTTAGCTTCGTCAAGACCAGCAACATTATCGAATGTAACTGAAACATGTGTGTCTTTATCGAACAGCTGAGCGCGGCTTTTGCCGATATTAAATATCTGACCTCCACCGCCACCGCCGCCCATTCGACGAATTAGAATCATCCAGAATAAAAACACTACACCAAGCAGAATCACCCATGAAATAATTTCTCCACTCCAGTTCTTTCTGCTTTCGTAGTTAGGATAAATTTGTTTTTCTTGAGCAAGGTCTACCTGTGAAGTCTCTATGATTTTATTCAAATCTTCAACAGAACCAATGGTATACATGTAATGAGGACCTTTATCAGAAACATTTGATCCTCCTCCTTTTAAATTGAGATATTCGGGTTTTGCCAATGCCTCTTTAGTAAGAGTAATTTCGGCATACTCCTTATTAACTACGGTTATTTCTTTTACATCACCGGCTTTGAGCATTTCCGACAACTTATCAGTTTTAATATCTATGGCCGATGAGCCAATATTATAAAAATAACTTGCCACAAATAGTAGCGTGATGATTCCGTATATCCAGTAGAAATTTGAACCTCCTCCACCTGGAGTCTTAGGTTTTGAACCTTGAGGAAACAAGCGTCGATTGCCTGCATTTTTCTTCTCTCCTGGTTTGTTTTCTTTATTTTCTGACATTTCTTTATATATATCTTAACCTTAACAACCTGCTTATGACAAGTGTTTATTTATCTGCTGATTCTACAATTTTTCTAACCTCAGCATCAGCCCAAAGGTTTTCAAGCTTGTAAAAATCTCTAACGGCTGTTTGAAAAACATGAACTACAACATTCACATAATCGATGAGAATCCATTCTTTATTCTCGAATCCTTCACTTTTCCAGGGTGATTCGCCTGTTAATTTTTTCACAAACTCCTCAACAGAGTATGCAATTGCATCCACCTGAGTTGAAGAATCTGCGTTGCAGATAACGAAGAAATCACAAACCGCGTGGCCAGTGTTTCTTAAATCAAATACTTGTATACCCTGACCTTTTTTCTCTTCAATTCCCTTTATAATCGGGTCTATTAGCGCTTCTGCTGTATCGCTGGCTTTCGAATTTGCCTTTTTCTTCATTCAGATTAGTTAAAAGTTGCGGCAAATTTAGTATTTCTGCCAGTGATGAATACGTTATTTATTGGACGAAGATTAATTCGTCTTAAAAGTGTGGACTCAACAAACAATTTTGCTGCCAGTCTTTCTTTGTCAGACGCGCCCGAAGGTACCCTTATTATTGCGGATGAACAAACCGCTGGCAAAGGGCAATTTGGTAAAATATGGCAAGCTGAAAAAGGCATGAATCTCACTGCAACAGTGATTCTTAGGCCTGTTTTCTTATCGCCAGAAAAGCTATCCTACCTCAACAAAGCAGTAGCAATTTCAGTTTGTCAAACCGTTCAAACCTACCTAAAATCAACAACAACTGTCATTAAATGGCCCAATGATATTTTTGTAGGAGATTTCAAATTGGCAGGGATTCTCACTGAAAACTCTGTACGTGGCAGTCAAATTGTCAGCTACTTGGCAGGAATAGGAATAAATGTAAATCAGGAAACGTTTGATAATAATTCCCCAAATGCTACTTCAATCATTCAGCAAAGTAAAATCAGAACCGATTTAAACCATCTGGTAGATACATTGTGCGAACAGCTGGAAGCAAATTACCTGAAACTTCGTGCTAATGATTTAAGCTACATAGATAATTTATATCACTCAATGCTTTACAAAAAAGGAGTATGGATGAATTTCAGTGTAGGGAAAGAAAATATACGGGGAAAAATAGCTAAAGTAGATAGCCTCGGAAGATTGATAATAGAAACAGAAGATGGTAGGCTGCTGACCTTTAGGAATGGTGAAATTCAATATGTTTTTCCTCAGCTTTAGAAAACTACTTTACCATTGATTATAGTAGTTTTAACCAACTGAGCTCCAAAAGAGTACGGTAAAAAAGCGATTGAAGGGATTGGCTTGGTAATAAAAACACTTCCGGCTTTCCCCTTTGTGATACTTCCATGTGATTCTGACAGATTCATAGCATAAGCCGAATTGATGGTTGCTGCGTTGATTGCTTCCTCCGGCGTCATTCGCAGGTGAATACAAGCTAAACTCAATACAAACGACATCCTACCAGAAGGAGAAGAACCCGGATTATAATCAGTAGCAAGAGCAACCGGAAGTCCGGCATTGATTATTTCTCTGGCTGGGGGATAATGTAGTCTTAAAAAGAATGCAGTTGAAGGAAGAAGCGTTGGCATTGTGTTACTTCCTAACAAGGCTCTCATTTCATCCTCTCCGGTAAATTCAAGGTGGTCTACACTTAAAGCATCATGTTTTACACCCACTTGAATTCCACCAGAATAATCAAGTTCGTTGGCGTGAATTTTAGCTCTTAAACCAAGTTTTGATGCTGCACTTAAAATGATGTCTGTTTCTTCAACAGTGAAAAAACCCCTATCGCAAAAAACATCTGCAAAGTCTGCTAAATTTTCTTTCGCTACCGCGGGAAGCATTTCTTTGACAATCAAATCAACATACCCTTTTCGATTCTCCTTATATTCTTGAGGAATAGCGTGTGCTCCAAGAAAAGTTGCTTTGATTTCCAAAGGTGTATTTTCTTTTAAACGTTTCACTACTCGAAGCATTTTTAATTCATCATGGAGAGTAAGACCATAACCACTTTTTATTTCTACGGCAGTGGTGCCGTAGGATATGATTTCATGACAGCGCTTTAATGCCTGCTCATATAATTCATCTTCAGATGTTTGCTGTAGTTTTTTGGCTGAATTGAGTATCCCTCCGCCACGACGAGCAATTTCTTCATAGCTGAGGCCCTTGATTTTATCAACGAATTCTGATTCGCGACTTCCAGCATAAACGATATGTGTGTGACTATCGCACCAGCCTGGAAAAACCATCCCGCCTTCGGCGTTTATTCTTTCATCTGCCTGTGGCATATCAGAAATCTCCTGACCCCAAGATTCTATATTGCCATCCTTAATAAATAGCCAAGCGTTATCGAGACAAGGCAAAATGCTCATTTCTTCACCTTTTAGCATTTTGGGAGCCTGCTCTCTAACCTGAACAAGTGATTTGATGTTATGAATAAGTAAAGTGCTCATTATAAATTATTCATTGTTAATTAAAACTCCTGTTATCCTGCCTGCCAGCGATGAATGTATTTCGATAGACGATGACCGATTAACGAAAGACGATTATCAATTCATCCACAATCTATAGCTGCCCTATCACTAAGCCCTTTCTACTTTCTACTTTCTACTTTCTCCTTTCCCTTTCCCTTTCCCCTTTCTACTTTCTCCTTTTCCCTTTCCCTTTCCCCTTTCTACTTTCTCCTTTTCCCTTTCTACTTTCTCCTTTTCCCTTTTTACTTTCTCCTTTTCCCTTTCTACTTTCTCCTTTTCCCTTTCACCTATCTCCTACTTCATCCATAAATCTAAAACTACAGGCAAATGATCGCTGTAACCTCCCAAATACTTCGGACCACCATAAGTTCTCTTTGGTTGCCAGTTGCCATATTTTTCGTTTTTCTCAACTAGAAAGTCGGGACGAAATGCCGATGCGTTTTTGAAATAAGTCAACACTCCATTACTTCCGTTTTTAAGTGAATTTGAAATTATAAACTGATCTAAAAACCCCCAATCTCCCTTGTATTGCTGAGAACCTATACCTTCTGCCATTTGCCAAGCCATCATATTATACAGACTAGAATTATTGCTTGTCGTATCCCCTTTGGCACCTAAAGCCTCTACGATGCTAATATTATCAGGATAATCATTAAAATCACCCATCAAGAGGATATTTGCCTCTTTATCATTAAATGAAATTGAATCGCATAAACGCTTAGCAGTTTTGGCTGCCATGATGCGTTTGGGCTCTGTTTCAGCTTGTCCACCACTGCGACTTGGCCAGTGATTCACTAGAATGTTTAAAGTCGATTTATTGGGCAATTCAGCTTTTACATATAAAATATCCCTTGTTGGCTTATCCATATCTCCGGGAAAAATGACCGGATACTTTGTGAATTTCACCGGCTTGATTCGGTCTTTGCGATAGATTAATGCTACATCAATTCCCCGTTTATCGGGAGAATCAAAATGAATTACCGAATACCCCAATTTGCCGAGGCTAGTGCGTGTTAAAAGAAAATCCAGAACATTTCTGTTTTCCACTTCGGCAAAACCAACCACATCCGGCAGAATGCCTTTAGCCCCAACAGCATTAATGACTTCGGCAATTTGATTAAGTTTTGTATTTAAACGCTCTTCGTTCCAGTTTCTGTCTGCCGAAGGCAAAAAGTCAGCATCATTAACCTCAGGATCATCCTTGGTATCAAAGAGATTTTCGACATTATAAAACATCACCCGAAGGGGTTTTAAAGATTCCGATTTCTTGCCGGCACCCGACTTACAGCCTTGAAAACCAAGAAATGCAATAAGCACTATGCCCAAATAAAGCTTTAAACGCATAATAAAAGTTTAAGTCACGAAAGTACGCTACTTGCAGCAAACGCAAAATGAAGTTAATGTTACAATTTACTGAATAGTATTCTTGAAAAACTCGGCATACTTGCGAGCAAAATAAGTAATGATAATATCAGCACCTGCTCGACGTATGGCTGTGAGAACCTCAAGCATGGCAGCTTCTTCATTAACCCAGCCTTTTTCTGCCGATGCTTTTATCATTGAATATTCACCACTCACATTATACGCTACAATGGGAAGATTTGAATTCGCTTTTAAATCCGAAATGATATCCAAATATGCTAACGCAGGTTTCACCATTAAATAATCAGCTCCTTCATAAATATCGCTCTCAGCCTCAGTAAGTGCTTCACGTCTGTTAGCCGGATGCATTTGATAGGTCAGCTTATTGCCGTGCTTAGGCGCCGAATCCAAAGCATCTCTAAACGGGCCGTAAAAGCAACTTGCATATTTTGCTGTGTAACTCATAATAGCAACATGTGGAAAACCGGCTTTATCTAAAGCTTCGCGAATATATCCAACACGACCATCCATCATATCGCTTGGCCCCATGATATCAGCTCCGGCTTCTGCTTGAGCAACAGCCATTTTGCCAAGCACGGCAAGGGTTTCATCGTTAAGAATAATTCCATCTCGATAAATTCCGTCGTGGCCGTCGCTGCTGTAAGGATCCATAGCAACATCTGTAATTACTGTGCAATCAGGTAAAGCTTCCTTGAAAGCTGCAATAGCCTTTAGATAAAAACAATCGGGATGATAACTCCATGTAGCATAGGCATCTTTATGGGCTTCTGCGATAGCCGGGAAAAGTATGAAATTGCGTAAACCCAGGCTTTCACAGGCAGCAGCTTCTTTCAAAGCCTCATCAATGCTAAAGCGATAAACACCTGGCATAGAGGGAATTTCCTGCTTTATTCCCTGGCCATCAACCAGAAAAAAAGGGTTTATTAGTTGAGAAGGATGAATTCTTGTTTCCTGAACCATTTGGCGTACGGCTTCGCTCCTACGGTTTCTTCTTGGACGATGTGTAATTTGCATGCGGCAAAGATAAAGTATCTAATGCGAAGGTGAATGGGAAATGGGAAATGGGAAATGGGAAATGGGAAAAGTTAGGACTTTTGATGCTGAAGCTCCAAATTATAAATGTTTCCATACATATATAAATATTTAAAACGAATAGGCAGCTTGTTGAAATCAAATCTTGCTGGTAATCTCACAAAAAACAGACTTGTTTTACTTAGACACCTATGGCAATTATAAATTGAAGAAGACAAAATTTTACAAAACTTCTATTCTCATTCAATCATCATCCAAACACCTTTTTTCCCATCTTGCGGGAATGTTGTACTGGTTTTTGCGCTTTTTGGTAGGAATGTACATGAAGGTTCATGTGAAACGCCTCTTTGTGAGAGGTTTTGAAAATGTTCCGTCTAAAGGTCCTGTGATATTTGCTGCCAATCACGGTAATGCATTCTTGGATGCTGTCATGCTTGTATTGACACTAAAACGAGAAGTTTGGTACCTCGCTCGAGCTGATGTCTTTAAAAAACCCTGGCAACGATTTATCTTAAAGCACTTGCATTTAATTCCAGTTTATCGAATTAGAGATGGTTTAGACTCAATTGAAAACAACAAAAAAACCTTCGATATCTGCGCTAACCTAATGAAAGAAGGCAAAGCTTTGCTCATCTTTTCTGAAGGTAATGCAAAGCCCGAACATCGCTTGAGACCACTCAAAAAGGGCACAGCCAGAATTGCAGTTCAAGCAGCAGAAACCATGCACTGGCCTGATAACTTTGTGATAATGCCTTTGGGAATCAATTACACTGAGCACACTTCCTTTAGAACTGAAATTATGCTTGGCTTTGGTAAACCTATAAAAATCAAGGAATTTAAATCTGAAATCGAATCTGATTTAGCCAAAGGCTTAATCGCAATAACCCATGCAATTTACCAGGGAATAATTGCAGAAATGCTTCATATACCTGAGAAAGAACAGGATCCATATGCCTACATCGCCATGGCAATAGGAAGAGGTGAAAAACAGTATCCTATTTTCAATTATCGCTACGACAATGAAGGTAGATTAGATCATGAGCAAAAGGTGCTGGCTAATTATATTGAAAAAGACAATTCTGAATTAAGAGAAAAGCTTATGCGATTTGCCAAGCGCGGAAAAGAACTTCATTTACCATTAAGCTTATCGTTTTCGAGATTGCCTAAAAACAGAGCTGCGTTCTTAATTTGGGGTTTTATTCCAGCTACATTGGGTTTGTTATTTCATGCTCTTCCGATGAGCCTTGCTTTTTGGTTTACGGGAAGAAACGTTAAAGACCCTCAGTTTGTAAGCTCGGTGCTGATGGGATTAGGATTTTTTCTCAACGTTATCTGGTATATCGTATGGATTATAGCATTAGTAGCAAGCTTCCCTGTTGCTCTATTAGTATTGCTATTTCTCCCTCTCTGTGGAAGAATAACCATGCTATACTCAGAAGCCTTATCTCAGCAAAGAGCCCGAGCTTTACGAATGAGAATTGAAAATATGTAATTATTTAACTCTAGAAAACTTCATACTTGCCAACATCCAATTAGGAAGTGGTTTGGAATGATCTCTCTTACGCAAATCTAGGTACCAGCCAAATTTTTTCAAAATGGGTAGCTTATGCGTTTGAACAAATTCTATAAGCGTACCATCTGGGTCTTCGTTATAGGCAAATTGACCTGCAGCTTCGCCCATATCAAAAGAATTTCCGCTGTTAACAGTAAATGCTGAACCAAATTCTGCACATCGTTTCTCCAAAGCAGGCATGTCGTTTACATCAAAACAAATATGAATGTACCCTAAATCGCCCCAGAAACGGTTTTCATAAATCTTTTTCCCACTGCCATCTTCCAGTTCAAAAAGTTCAACTTGAGGTGTCCCCAGAAGATTGCTAAAAGCTCCTCCCAGATTGGACGAAGGCCTTAATAAAACTCTTCTTCCGCTTTTCCCCGAAAGCTCTTCACTCAGGCCTTTAGCATCATAGACAACTTTGTCTA
>JAGYKL010000040.1 GCA_018401705.1 Bacteroidia bacterium
CAGTTAAACTCCATGATAGACTGTTTTTCGCAGGATTAGGATAAAGAACTAATTGTTTCTCATTCATAACCTCGATTGTTGTTACAATTTCAGGATCTCCAATTCTAAAATCATCCAAATAAAAAGGTTCTCCGCTGAAATTAGATGGCATATTGGTTTTTAGCCGAATGGTTATAAAACCATGTCTCGAATAAATCCATTCAGGAAAGGTGGCAGTGACTTCGAACCACTGATCATCTGAATTTGGAATAAATCCACTTTGAGTATTTCCGTTATTAATATCGTAAAGAGGTTTAACTAACCACAAATCGCCCATAAAGGCAGAACTGCACTCATCTCTAAATAGAATTTGTAAGGTATGAAATGCGCCTGTAGTTACCATAGCTGCAGCTACGCGAAAAGAAATCGTAGGCTGATTAAGGCCGCTCATATCAAACATTCCCATTTCGATATCGGCAAATGCTTCACCATTAATTACCCTAGCTGGAACATAGATGCACTTATCACTTTGGTAGCCGGCAAAATCACAAATCTGCCAACCTTCATCAAGCGGAGCTGATAATAAATTCATATGCTCATTAGGTAAAATCAATCCGGCATCTGCATCTAAACTTAAAGGCAAACTTTGGATAAGTGGTAAATTTGTTTGTGTCGCATTTAGAGTTATCTCATGCGAGTAATTTACGGTTTCTATCTCTGAACCGAAATACAATGTTAAATTCACATCTACAGTTCCTGAACTGAGATAATATTGCCGAGGCATTTCTTGCGTTGAAAAAGACGCTTCAGGCGAATTAAACTGCCAGCTCACCGAATCTGGAATTTGTCCATTAACAATATAACTATACCTGGCTTCAACGCTGTCACAACTAGGATACTCTAAATGCCAGAGCTCAATGCTTCTTTCACAAACTTGAGGTTCGAAAACCCCAGTGTATTCATGGTTTTCAGCAGTAGAAATGAGAAATCTGTTTAATGACGAATCTTCAAGTGCAGCTTGCATCCTAGCTATTTGACCATTCGTGAACATGCTTCTGCATGGAGAATAATCCATGTAATTATTTACATTTTCAATGACTCCAGATGTGCAATCTGCTAAATCTAAATTGCAAACAGATGATCCTCTGGTGGGTGGTGTATCATCCACGAAATCATTGCCACATTCGCCGCCTGTTTGATTCGTTTCGCCGAAGGTATGTATTAAATTAAGCCAATGACCAAGTTCATGTGGCAAGGTTTCGGGTCTGTTAATTATATCCCAATAAGAAAATGTAATCCCATCACCGGTATTATTTATAACAGAGCTTGGATATGATGCAAATGAATTAGTTGCAGGGAATACTTGAATATTTAAGTACCGCGACGTTTCAATATATGGATCGTTTTCGAAAACAGGAAAATTTTCGAAATCATAGTAATGATAAATAATACCGCTAGTACAAGTGTTATCGGGCAGGCGAGTGGCAAATTGCAACTGAATTTGAGAGTTTCCTGTAATTGCCTGAAAAATTGATGGAACATCAACTAAATCAGGATCTTCTCCTCTGAGCATTTCGTTAACTACGCTCAAAGTTTGTCGAATATGTCCAGCAGGTACCGGAGCAATATTTTCGCCCCAATAGACATGAAACAGCACAGGAATTATATAAGGTTCTGAACGCCTAGAACTTGCTTCATGAGCGATATTTTGCAATGCCTGTATGGGTGGAGGTGGAGTGTCGCATAAAACCTGAGCTTCTGAAATGACACGAAAAGCAAAAATGAATAACAATAAAGCAAGGTTGAGTAAACATGAAGGCAATTTCATGGAATAAAAATTTTAAGCCAAGACTTGGCTGATGTGGTGGTTGGTTCAAAGAATAAAGTTATAAATTTTACCTTCGCCTTAACATTGATAATTGCTTATTGAGCCCTGGAGCTTTGTATAATATTAATTGAAAGTAAAAAATGAAAAGACTTATTACTTACGAAAGGGCTGTCGTGATAAGCTTAATATTATTTGGATTGATAGCTGGTTTTCATTTGACAATTCTAATCGGGATGTCCTTATTTAGTTTAAAGCCACTTGAATTCCTCTGGGGAGGAAGATTGGAAAGCATAGATGAGTTATACGTTTTTGAACTAATCTCGCTCTTCATGGTAATATTTAATTCACTAATTGTTTTAATTCATTCAGGAAAACTGAAAATTCCCAGTTTGCTTAAAGCCTCTTCAATCAGTCTTTGGATATTCTTTTTGCTTTTTATTCTAAACACTTTGGGAAATATAACCGCCCCAAGTACGTTTGAAAAATTGGCATCTGTTGTTACTGCAATTTTGGCGTTTCTTTCTCTACGCATGGCATTGCATAAAGCATAAGGCTTCTAAGGAACAATTCAATTTGGCTATTCGATAATACGTAATTCTTTTATGGCGCTATATCAAATTCAGCAAAGAATAATTTAATTGAAGAGGTTTAATTATACAGCTCTTAATCTTACAAATAGTAAGTAATTTCTCTAACCGTATTAGATAATAATTTAGTATCATGATATGTTTTCATAACTATCCAATTTCCAATATTATCAAATTCATAGTCATAGGTTAGTGTCATATTATCATTGTTTGATTTGCCATAATTGCCGGTCAAAATAGTTTTTTCAATCAAAAGGTCTTGATTATTAAATTTTGCTTTATAATGTTGGTTATCAGACCAAAGTGCGTTTCTTATTGTTTTATCATCAATCTTTAATTCATCAATATTTCCTCTATTATCATATTTAATAATTACACTAAGGCACAAACCAGAATTCTTTCCGCAGCCATAATCAATAAAGTATGACACAGGTCTATTCATTTTATCATAAGACATCTTTATACCAGGCCTGATGTAATTGCCTAAACTGTCAAATTGAAATCTATAACTTGTGATTTCATCCTCTGAATGAAAAACTCTTGTAATTGGTTGGAATTTTAAATCTAAAGAGGCATAATCGTCGGTATAGTTGTAAATAACTTTATAATGATAAAGAACATCTTCTCCAGTATAACCTGAGATGAATCTTAGTGTTTCATTTATTAAATAACCAGAAGTGTCATATTCTGAGATGGTTAAGTTAATATCGTTCCATGAGTTGGATTTACTCCTTATTTTTGAAAGTTTGTTTATTGAATTGTAGTAATAATGTTCTACAAGACTCTTTTCAAAAACATTTGTATCACCGTCTACATAAAGCGTTAAACTGCCCTCTTCATTAAATAAAAATGTTTTTTCAGAAATAACACCACTGTTGGTATCATCTGATCTGTAGCGATTTTCAGTTTCGGTGATAGATTTTATCTTGCCTCTCAATCCGAAGTACTTCAAATTTTTAATTGTTTTTCCCTTCGTTACTTTATCAAAAGTCTCATTACCTAGATAAGGTAATTCAATATGAGATGGTTGTAGACTGTAATTTAAAGAAGTATCAGATTCAGCATTTGTAACTAAGGTATCACTTGATTTAGTTTCTTTTAGGTTGGAGTTAGAACATGAATAAATTGTTGAGCAAATCAAGATTGTTAATACCTGTCTCATCAAATAGTTTAATTTTAATATTCCCAGCTTTTGTTTAACGGTGGCATTAGGAGCTTTATTTCCCCAAGGCTTTCTACCTCCAATTGATTTTGTTTGCTGCGGCTATTATTTCACATTAATAATTCTATTTAATTGATATTAATATATTGACTCTCCATTCAAATCTGTTGTTAGCACTGCGCTCATGTAATCGAAAAAAGGACGCATTGCTATAAAAGTTGCAATAACTTCAATTTTGAAACTACCTGCAATGACCTCATCGTCAGTGAAGTTCCTCTTAACTACAAATTGTTTTTTCCTAATCAAATCAATAGCTGGATGATTGTTATCGAAACCTCTTGGAGCTGTTTTAACTCCAATTTCTCCCTTAAGATCAGAGAAATATTTTTTAAAGGTTTTGTCAGAAGTAATCTTTTGAATTTCACTTGAATCCATTTCAAATTCTTTGCGAATTCGATACAAATCTTCTTTATTAGGAGACCAGAAGCCTCCACCAACAAAACTATTATTGTTTTCTAAATGAATGTAATAACCTCCGCGAAGCATTGGTTTAGTGCGCGAATAGCCTGCCCCAAAATTTGTTTTATAAGGTGTTTTGTCTTTCTGAAAACGAACGTCTCTGTGAATTCTAAATGCATGAAGGCTTTTTAAAACTACTGCATTCTTGAGTTCTAAAAATATCTGATTAAAGAATTCTTATTTTCTTTTACAATTAAATCGTGTACTCAAGTTTTTGTCTTGTAAACCATCAGATTATTATTCTCTTAGCTGTTTAAGAAATTCAAATCCTTTTTTCATAAAGCAATATTCTAATAACCATTAGAAACTATAAAATATACCCTTTCTCATCTTTCCTAAGTTTCTAAAATTCACCATTTGAATTTTTAATAAGCAAATAAACACTTGCACCAATAAGAGATAATGCCAGTATTCTTTCAAGTAGTATTTTATAAATCTTAGAAAACCAAAGAAAATTTCAAGTGGTCTGGTCAAAAGATATACTAAACTAATAGCGAGCAAAGTCATTATCGCTCCGCAAACATAAAGTAGTATATAGTAAATGTTCATCGTTTCGTTGAACCCAACTATTACTTTATCCTTTTAACTTTCCACTTTCTCCTTTTCCCTTTCTCCTTTTCTAGAACTCGAAGTAGAATTGCTCCGATTTGAGCTTGTCGTAAGCTTCTTTGTCAAATTCAAATAAACGAGCACGCTTATGAGGTACACCTTTTTGTTTTTCCTGTAAAGGTTTTAAGAATCCCTTATTGAGGATCTTTCTCCTGAAATTTCTTTTGTCGAGTGATGTACCTAAAATTGTTTCATACACCTTTTGCAATTGACCCAAAGAAAACTTATCAGGAAGTAACTCAAAACCAATCGGCTGAATTCTCAATTTGGTTTTTAAGCTAATTAAAGCTTGATCTAAAATCTTATTATGGTCAAAAGCCAAAGCAGGCACTTCACTAATTGGGCACCAAAATGCTTTTCTAGCAAAAAGAGGAGGGAGCTGGTTGGTAATCACCAATTTTCACCAACGAATAATAAGCAATTGTAATTACTGTAGGTATCTCTGATAGCATTGAGCCACTGAGCATCAGCAGAGTTTTTAACACGTAAAGGATCCCCAAACGCATAAAACTGCTCTAAAAATATGTTATCCAAATTTGTCAACTCCTTTAGGACTCTTCCTGCTGAAGTGTCTAAATCTTCATTATCATCAACTAGATTTCCTGGTAGCGAATATCTAAGAGTTTTATGGTCAATTGTATCAAGATCTCGTTCAATGAGAAGCACTTTCAAATCTCCTTCGTCAAATCCGAAAATAACGCAATCCACAGAAACATGAGGATTTAATTGAGAGTTTAGGTTGCCTGTTGTTGGCATATCAAGTAACGTATACATAGTTTATTAGGTGCGCAAATATAGTAATTCCCCGTAATTGTGTTAATCTTACACCATAACGATTAGCTTTCAAATTCAGCCTTTTTATGCATCTTGCCTAATTGTTCATCAAAAATATGGATAAAATAAATCAAGTGAAAAACTAAGTGTCATACTAACACTTATATTTGTCGAATTAATTAAAGTCACATGAGCAAAGTTCAACGTATCGGTGTTTTTACCTCGGGAGGCGATGCCCCAGGGATGAATGCCGCGGTGAGAGCCGTTGTTAGAGCATGTATTTATTACAAGAAAACTCCGTTTGGAATATATAGAGGTTATGATGGAATGATTTCGGGAGAGATTAAGGAGCTAAATTCCCCGCTCTGTTTCTAACATAATTCAACGTGGTGGAACCATTTTAAAATCCGCACGAAGTGCAGAATTTAGAACGCCAGAAGGACGAAAAAAAGCATATGAAAGCCTTAAGAAACATGGCATTGATGCTTTTGTTGCTATTGGCGGTGATGCAAACATTTAGAGGTGCACAAATTTTCTCTCAGGAATATGATATTCCCGTTGTTGGATTACCCGGAACTATTGATAATGATCTCAATGGAACCGATTTTACCATCGGTTATGATACTGCTGTAAACACCGCTGCATCAGCAATTGATAAAGTTAGAGATACAGCTTCTTCACATAATCGTTTATTCTTTATTGAAGTTATGGGCCGGCATTCAGGCCAAATAGCAGTCAGAAGTTCTATTGCTGCCGGTGCAGAAGCCACAATGATTCCAGAAGAACCAATGAGTATTGATGATTTAATAAGGATTCTTGAACGCGGCGCCGATCATAAAAAATCATCAAGTCTTGTTGTGGTTGCCGAAGGTGGAGAGACCGGAAGAAGCATCAACATTGCCAAAGAAGTTCAGGAAAGATTTTCACATTACGATACTAAAGTTACCATTCTGGGACACCTCCTTCGCGGTGGTTCACCAACAGTAGCCGACCGTGTATTAGCCAGCCAACTTGGTGTTTCTGCTGTTGAATATTTAATTGATGGTAAAACAGGTAATGCCCGGTGTTGTAAATAATCAGATTAAATTTACCCCATTCGATCAGGCAACTCAGAATGTTCATAATCTCGATCCAGAGATGATGAGGATTGCTGCGATTTTGTCTGTATGACAGGTTTGGTAAAGCATGATTCAAGCAGAAAATAATCGTCTACTCTTTCCTAATCTTTCAGGTTTACCTGAAGGGATTAGAGCTCCTTTGCTTGAACAATCACAATACCTCGTGTATGGAGAACTGAAAGAATGGCAAGGTCCCAAAAACGAGATTTTTTCTCCCGTTATCTTTAGCGAAAACGGCTCTCTCAAAAGGGTTCGCCTTGGTTCTTATCCCGAAATGGATGCTGAAGCCATGGATGAAGTTCTTAATGCTGCTCATAAAGCTTATGATTTAGGTAGAGGCGAATGGCCTACAATGAAGGTAAGTTCTCGCATAAGACATGTTGAGAAATTCCTCCATGTTATGCAAGGGCTTCGAAAGGAAACCATCAATTGGCTCATGTGGGAGATTGGTAAAAGCGAGGCCGACTCAGCCGCCGAATTGACAGAACTACCGAATATATCATGGATACGATTCAGGCTCTAAAAACCATGGATCGTGAATCGGCTCGCCTAGAGCTTCATCAGGATATTTATGCTCAGGTTAGACGCGGGCCTTTAGGTGTTGTGCTTTGCATGGGACCTTATAATTATCCCCTAAACGAAACTTTTGCAACATTAATTCCAGCCTAATCATGGGTAATACGGTCATTTTCAGACCAGCCCGTTATGGAATTCTACTCATGAGAGCCTTTCTTGATGCTTTTAAGGAATGTTTCCCTCCAGGAGTGATTAATGTTATTTATGGAGATGGTGAAACTACTGCCGGAACTTTGATGAAGTCGGGGAGAATTGATGTTCTCGCTTTCATCGGCTCGAGCAGGGTTGCAAATATTTTAAAGAAACAGCATCCTAGATCTAATCGCTTGCGGTCTGTGTTAGGTTTGGATGCTAAAAATCCTGCAATCATCCTTGCAGATGCTGATATAGAAGCTGCAGCAAATGAATGTGTAAATGGAGCTCTTGCATTTAACGGTCAACGTTGCACTGCTCTGAAAATGATTTTTGTACACCGTAGCATTGTCAAAGAATTCCTAAAGATTTATTGCGCTAAGGTTGAACAACTTAAAATGGGTTTGCCTTGGGAAAAGGATGTGAACATTACTCCATTACCCGAACCAGGCAAACCTGCTTATCTTCTCATGAACTTGTTCAAGATGCTCTTCAAAAGGTGCTGGTATTTGCAATGAGGGTGGAGGCAATGCATATGAAAGCTTTTATGCTCCAACTGTGCTCTATCCAGTAAATTCTACCATGCGTATTTTCGAAGAAGAACAATTTGGGCCTGTAGTGCCAATCCTTGCTTTTGACAACGTTGAAGAACCTATTTCATATATGGTTACCAGTCAGTACGGTCAACAGGTAAGCATTTTCGGCAAAGATGCCGGAGAAATTGCCAATCTCATCGACCCTTTGGTAAATCAGGTTTGTAGAGTGAATATCAATACCAAATGTCAGCGTGGACCAGATGTTTATCCTTTTAATGGCCGAAAAGATTCGGCCGAGGGTACATTAAGCGTTAATGATGCATTGCGTGTATTTTCAATCAGAACCATGGTTGCTACTCGCGATACCGAAGATAACAGAGCTTTATTTACCTCCATCCTGGAGGATAGAAGTTCAAACTTTTTATCAACCGACTTTATTCTATAAAATAAGATATATATGCTACTAATAGCCGACAGCGGATCAACCAAGTGCGATTGGATGCTTCTTCAGGAAAATGAAGAGGCTCGAAGCTTTAGCACTATGGGTTTCAATCCTTACTTTCATAACGAAGCTGTTATTTCTAACGCAATTCGTCAAAACACCGAAATGGTGTCATTTGCTCCTCAAGTAACAGCACTTTTTCTGTATAGCGCAGGTTGTTCCAGTAAAGACCTTAAGCTTGTCGTTGAACGTGCTTTAAGGTCTGTTTTTCCAAATGCAGATATTTATGTTGACCACGACCTCGTGGGAGCTGCATTCGCTACTTGGGACGAAAATCCGGCAATTACCGGAATTCTTGGAACTGGTTCAAACTCTTGCTATTTCGATGGCGATATTGTTAAACAAGCCAATTCTGGCTTGGGATTAGGTTACATTTTAGGTGACGAAGGTAGTGGCTCATATTATGGAAAAATCCTTCTAAGAAGCTACTTAAGCAACAACCTACCTGACGAAATCTACAGCATTTTGTACAACGAACACAAGCTACCCAAGAGATGTCATCGTGGAGAATGTGTATATGAAGCCTCATGCAAATGTTTATTTGGCTTCTTTTATGAAAATCCTCTCAGATAACAAAGACCTTCCTTGGGTTAAGAACCTTAGCCGATCAAGGTATGCAGGATTTCTTCAACTCTCATGTTGCCTGCTACAAAACTATAAAAGGGTGCCGGTCCACTTCATCGGAAGTATTGCCCATCATTTCGAAGAAAATCTTCGCGCCACTGGTGATTCAATGGGCATTACTGTAGGAACCATCACCGTGTCTCCCAATTTTCGGTTTGCAAATTATCACATGAAAAATCACTTCAAAGAAATAAGCAAAGGAATTGTAATAAGCATGAAGAACACTAGAAGAAAAGGATCAACATTTAACGAGTCAGCTGGGAATTACCTAAAACATCAGGTCGCCGGACAAGAAAATCCATATAGATACAGAGAATGCTTAGTTAAAAGTTGTTTACGATAAAGACCTTTGCCCGAATTAGGATTGCCAAAAAGACATGATTTTTCGGGTTTTTCTGCCATCGCAAGAACCTCTGCCCATTTCATTTGAATTAGAAGATGCTAGTAATGACTAGTTATCAAAACTCAAGATATGAAATTGGTGATTAAGCAAAATTGCCTTTTAAGAATATCAGCATACAATGCCAAAAACGAATTACTTACAGCCGATGACTCGGCATTTGCGAACTTCCTGGCTTGGTACGAAGTTACAATACAAAAGCCAACCTAACGAAAGGTTTATTGGTTTAGGCGAAAACGGAGGTCTGGATCGTCGCGGTAAAGCTTACGTTAACTGGAATACTGACAATTTTGCTTATCCCACCGACGGTGATCCACTCCCATTTAACCACGCCTTTTACATTGGTATAAACGACGGAAGACCTTGCGGACTTTCTTCGATAATTCACATAAAACCACATTCAGCTTTGGTTGCTCCAACGAGCGATTTAGCTACTTTCAAGCTGAAGATGGTGAAATGAACTATTACATTTTTAGTAGTTCTGTTGCTTCAATCATCGATCGCTACACTTGGTTAACTGGCAGAATGGAATTGCCTCCACTTTGGAGCCTTGATTTCAGCAATGCCGCTATAGCTATTATCCTTACCCTGAAGTCCTGAATGCTGCAAGGACTTCCGCGAGAAACATATTCCAGCCGACGTTCTTTACTTAGACATTCACATGGATGCTTACAAGGTTTTTACATGGCATCCTGAGCGTTTTCCGACCCAGCAGGATTAGTGAAAGAACTTAAGGAAATGGGCTTTAACATATTATTATCCTTAGATCCTGGAGTGAAACGCGAGCAAGGTTATCATGTATAGAAGATGGTAAAGCCAAAAGACCATTTTGTTAAATACCCTGATGGCACAGAATACAACGGTCAGGTTTGGCCTGATGGAGTGCATTTCCTGATTTTACTGAAGAAAACGTACGTACCTGGTGGGGTGAGCAAATGAAAGCTCTAACAGAAAATGGGGTAGAAGGCTTTGGAATGATATGAATGAACCTGCTGCCTGGGGACAACATCTACCTGATTTGATTGAATTTGAGCACGAAGGTGAAGGGGGAACTCATAAGAAAACCCGTAATGTTTACGGTATGCAAAATGGCCCGTAGCACTGTTGAAGGAGGCAAAGAAACTTAATGGTAAACGTCCTTTCGTCCACGCGTGCCGGTTATAGCGGAATTCAACGCTATATGCTGCAGTTGGGACTGGGTGATAATGTAAGCACAGATGATCATATGATGGCCGGTGTTCGTCTTATCAACAGCATGGATTGACTGGTATTGGCTACGCCGGATATGACGTTGGAGGTTTTGCTGGTGAAGTCAATTAAATTTATTTGCATTCATGATTATACAGGAGCTTTCCCATTCTTCCGTTCTCATCTTCATGGTCAACAGCCGCGACTCAGAACCTTGGTCGTTTGGTGAAGAAGTTGAAGATATATTCATAGGAATATTAAGCTAGATACAGATCAATGCCTTATATCTATTCGAGCTTATGAAACTAATTAAAGGATGCCTATAGCTCGATCATTGGCAATTGATTATACTAACGACCCTAAAATTTATGAAGGGCCTTACGATAATCAATACCTTTTGGTCCATCTATTTTAGTTATTCCAGCTGAGATACTTGCAATTTTCAAAAAGCATATTTTCCACAAGGCAACTGGGCGGTAAACCCTACAACATGCGTAACAGGGTGGAAAAGAGCTGGTATTGCAGAACCCAAAGAAACATTACCATTATTTGTAAAAGTTGTGGAGCATCCTGCTGATGCAATCGGCAGTTGAAAGCCTTCTCAACCAAAAAGTACAGATGTTCTGAGGTGCATATTTATCCGGGTGATGATGCTACTGTACATATGAAGATGATGGTCAAACATATTCTTACTCAGAAAGGCTCATTCGTAAAAAGGAAATTTCAAACTTTCAGGTACCTCACTGAGGGCCTCTGCCGAAGGCGATTATTCCAGTCATTATAATAAGTTGAAGGTTTATATTCACACTTTAAGTCCTGCTAGTGCATTTGTTAACGGTTCTACTGCCGCAATTGGCAAAGAAAACTATCGTTTCACTGAGCCTGTTTCAGATTTTGACCCATACCATGTTCCGCCGAAAGACCCTGTTCAGGTTAAAGATTTGAGCTTTGTTGAAGCTAAATTTGACCGGGGAACCATCAAAATTGAATGGAATTAATTATGAAAAAACTACTCCTTTCACTTACAGTAAGCTCGTTGCTTTTCTCTTGCACTAAAAAGCAGGAGTTTAGGGTTCCAGAGAATCCCGAAATCATAGGACTTTCATCCACTTTCGTGCTTCCTGTCGATACCGGCAGAATTGTTCTCGCTGATTATTTTCCAAGTCCCGATGTGGTTGATTCAATTGGCTTGGTTAAAGGACTAGAACTTAGTTGGAAAAAAGGGGAGGAGTCAATTCTCATTAAAACCACTCAAGAGCTTGATCCTGTTAGTGTTTTAGAGGTTTGGTCAAAGGGATTTTCTTATTCGATTCCACTTTTGAAATCGGTAAAACGTCAGGTTGAGTTTACTTATAAATCTGCTTCGCAGGATTTGCAAACCGTACAACTGGCTGGCGATATCAATAACTGGCAACCCAATCAAACTTCTTTGCAGAATGATGCGGGTATTTGGAAAACCAATTTGCTGCTTAATCCTGGCAAATACAGCTACCAAGTTGTAGAAAATGGAACCTGGATGCTCGATAAAAACAATCAAGATTCTACTTCTAACGGAATGGGAGGTTTTAATTCTGTTCTCGCTGTAAAAGCTGCTGCCGCTGATAAACTTCCAGTAATTTATACAATTGATACAAAGAGCAAAGCGGTTAATATTGGTTCTGAAAATGGAGTTACTCAATATTTCGTGCTTTGGGAAAATTATCGCCTGCCGGCGGATATGATTAAAATTGAAGGAGACCGTATCGCAGTTCAATTGCCCGAAGCTGTTTCTAAGAAGGAAAAATCTCATTTACGCCTCTACGCATACAACGCAGAAGGAAGAAGTAACGACCTACTAATACCACTTAATTATGGCAATGTTGTCAAGACAACTAATGAATTAAGCAGAGATGATTTTCATACTTCTGTGCTGTATTTTATGTTAGTTGACCGCTTTAATAACGGTGATACCCTGAATGATAAACCGGTTGATGACCCAAGAATAGACTTCAAGGCAAATTACCAGGGTGGCGATTTAGCCGGAATTACTGCAAAAGTTAAAGACAATTACTTCAAAGATTTAGGCGTAAACACCTTGTGGTTTTCTCCTATTGTTCAAAATCCTCAAGGAGCCTGGCAGGAATATCCTCAACCGAGACGTTGGTTTTCAGGATATCACGGCTATTGGCCAGTTCTCGAAACGAAAGTAGATACTCGTTTTGGGACAGATGCAGTGTTACAAGAGCTTGTTGAAGCAGCTCATTCATCAAACATGAATGTTTTGATGGACTTTGTTTCAAACCATATTCACAAAGAAAATCCATTATACAAATCTCATCCTGAGTGGTTTAATTCAATGTATTTGCCCGATGGCAGCGTGAACATCCGAATTTGGGATGAACAACGCTTAACCACTTGGTTTGATGATTTCATGCCCGATATTGATTATACCAAACCAGAAGCAGTTGAAGCATTTACAGATTCAGCTTTGTATTGGTTAAAGAAGTTTAAGCTTGATGGCTTTAGGCATGATGCAACTAAGCACGTTTCTGAGACATTCTGGAGAGCTTTAACCAAGAAAGTGAAGCAAGAGGTTATTAAACCTGAAAACAGGAATGTTTATCAGATTGGTGAAACTTTTGGAAGCCGCGAATTAATCGGTAGTTACATTGGCAGCGGAATGCTGGATGCTCAGTTTGATTTTAACTTGTATTTTGATGCAAGACCTGTTTTTGCATCAGAGGCTGAATCGTTTGAGAAAGTGGCTTCTTCAATGAATGAGTCAGCTTTATACTATGGAAGTCACTCATTAATGGGCAACATCACCGGAAATCATGATATGCCTCGCTTCCTTTATTATGCAGGAGGTTCTATGATTCCGGGTGAAGATGAGAAAGAAGCCGGTTGGAGTCGTGAAATTGAAGTTACCGATCCTCGCGGATACCAGCGTTTAAAGATGCTTGAGGCATTTATCACCACTATACCGGGAATTCCAATTATTTATTACGGCGATGAAATAGGTATGCCGGGAGCAAATGACCCCGACAACCGTCGCATGATGCGTTTTGAAAATCTGAAGCCCGAAGAACAGGATGTTAAAAACACAGTAACCAAACTCTGTAATTTCAGAAAATCATCTATGTCACTTTGCTATGGTGATACTCGCATTCTGAAGGCCGATAAAAACACCTTGGTTTACATGCGCCAGTATTTTGGTTATACCACCGTAATTGCACTTAACAGAGGTGGCTCTGATGCAGAAATTGATATAAGTTTACCATCTTATGTTAAAGCAGATGAGCTCAAAGCCTTGTTTGGAGCTGAACTCAATAGCAAGGAAAATTCTCTAAAAATAAAACTTAAGCCATATTCATTTGAACTAGCCACAAACGAAAAACAATGAAGAAAATTATCCCTTTACTGATTGGCATTTGTTTAATCAGCAATTCACTTAGTTCACAGGTAAGGATTCAATCTATGTCAAAAACGAAAGCAGCTAAAAAGAGTGCTTATCCGCCAGATTGGGCATATACAACTAACATTTATGAAGTGAACCTTCGTCAATATACACCCGAAGGTACCATAAATGCATTCTCAAAGCATTTACAACGTTTAAGTGGAATGGGTGTTGAAGTTTTATGGTTCATGCCTATTCAACCCATTGGTGTTAAAGCCAGAAAAGGTCCTTTAGGAAGCTATTACAGCATCAAAGATTATATGGCTGTTAATCCCGAAATGGGAAGCATGGAAGACTGGATTGTGATGGTAGATGAAGCTCATCGTTTAGGGATGAAAGTTATTCTCGATTGGGTGGCTAATCACACTGCTTTTGATCACCACTGGATAAGTGAACATCCGGAGTTTTATAACAAAGACGAAAAGGGCAATATCAAATCACCGGTTGATGATTGGAGCGATGTTGCTGACTTGAATTATGATAATAAGGACCTTCGTCAGTCTATGATTCGCAATATGAAATTCTGGATTGATGCTTCTAATATTGATGGATTTAGATGTGATATGGCTCATATGGTTCCAACTGATTTCTGGCAAGACGCAAGAAGACAACTTGAGTTAGCGAAAACGGGCTTATTTATGCTTGGAGAAACAGAAGATCCTGACTTGTATAGAGAGGCTTTTGATGCAACATATGGTTGGAAATTACACCATACCATGGTGGATATTGCTAAGGGGACAAAAAATGTAAGCGACATTCGCTCCTACATGAAAGATTTGGATAATTGGCCTCCTAATGGATTTATTATGTACTTTACTGACAATCATGACGAAAACTCTTGGCAAAAATCTACTCAAGAACGTTTCGGTGAATCTCTTGACGCTTTTTCTGTACTTACTTTCGGGCTTAATGGATTACCGCTGATTTACAGTGGTCAAGAAGCTTCTAACAAGAAAACACTTCGATTTTTCGA
>JAGYKL010000041.1 GCA_018401705.1 Bacteroidia bacterium
GTGAAGGGTTGGCGCACCCATCGAGAACTCTTTTTCCCCGACGAAAACGGCAAACCGAAAGTAGATAGTGTACTGTGGGCCGAGGGACAAATAGTAGATTTTCTTCGAATTGGGACTTGGAGAAAATATCATTTCAATGGAAAGATTGCTCTGGAAGTGAATTACTGCAACGGCCAGCTCTGTGGTGTGGTAACGCTGTATCACGAATCCGGTTCCATTAAAACAACGGGTGAGGTCGATGAAAAAGGTTGGCCACATGGACTTTGGCGGGGCGAATTTGCTTCGGGGAAACCCAAGTTTGAAGTAACCTATGTGCACGGCACCAACATCGGCTGGTCGAAGCACTATACAGAAGAAGGTCTTCTGAGTGAGGTACATTTTATCGATAACCAATGGTCAAGCTATTACGATGAAATGAAATTGTACTATCCCAAAACAGGGCAGATAAAGGCGCTCATTACACGCAAAAACCAATTCGACACAGTTGTGGAAGCCTGGGATGAAACCGGCAAGCAAACCGTATTTAACAGTAGTGGATCAATTGCCGGGAACTTCCCGATGTTCGACCAAGGCTATGTAGAATTGAGTCTCCGAGATGGACGTGTAATGGGCGAAGAAACCCGTTATTACAACAATGACAAGACAGAGATCCGTTCGCGTACGGTGCGCAATGATAAAGATTCAATGCGCTTTCATCGCAACACCTTTTACCGCGGTGGCATGCTCGAATCGGAGTTCAGTTTTAATTGGGTAAAGAAGGATGATCGGCTGGAACTTGAGTTCGACGGATCTTTCAAGGGGTATCATGGCAATGGGAAACAGTCCAGCGCAGCGGTTTTCAAAAACGGTTTTTTGATTGACACCTATCGACATTGGAATGCGGCAGGGACGCTGGTTCAGGAATGTTCGTTTGCTTCAGAAAACATCTCCAAAACGCTGGAACTTCTGGAGATTGAAAACGAATTGATTTCGGGATCGGGTGTGCCCCATGGAATTTGCCGCTACTGGAACGATGCCGGTATACTGATTCGCGAAGAGTCTTACGCAATGGGCTTGCGCGATGGGATTTGGAAAATCTGGCATCCGAACGGAGTTTTGGCTTCTGAACGCACTTACAAAAATGATCAATCAACAGGCAAGGAGCGTTATTACGACGAGCAGGGCAGGAAGATTAAAGCGCCAACAGATGAGTGTCCAACACAAAACTGGGGAGGCCAATTCATCTGCTCGAAACACCAACACGAATCGGTGATCGACAACATTGGCTCTTGCAAGAACTGTGGCGAAGGCACCAGCAGCGGTATGTATTCGCTATGCGCTAGCTGCGCTTGCCGATTGAAACAATGCCAACGATGTGGGAAGGATTTGTAAAGTTAATCATCGAATCGAGGCGGGATTCCCAACCCTACTCAATTCTCATTGGCTACTGTCTAAAATCATGTAAAAATTAACAACATGCTGTCTAAATTCGAATTAAAATGGACAGTGTGTTGTTAAAAAATACCTAAATTTGGACAGTAGATATTTAGAGGATCATGAATATGATATCGCGGATGCTTGAAAACTCCATAAATCAGACACTTTCACGTGGAAAGGTATTGGTTGTTTTAGGCGCAAGACAAACCGGGAAAACAACCTTAATTAGAAAAATACTGAGTAAGCAGGAAGATGTAATTTACTTCACTGCCGATGACCCTTCTGTTGTTGCTATGTTTTCTAATTTCTCTTTGGAGAACTTAAAGCTCATATTCGGAAAGGCTAAACTCGTTTGTATTGATGAGGCTCAGCGTATTCCTTCAGTCGGTTTAATTGCAAAACTAATACACGACAATTTGCCAGAAGTGAGATTAATTCTCACAGGCTCCTCTTCTCTCGAGTTAACAGAAGGAACCTATGAATCGCTCACTGGAAGGAAAAATGAGCTCATCCTTTTCCCGCTTTCTATTCAAGAATTAAGCAATGAAATCGGTGTCTTTCAAACGCAACAGCAGCTTGATTCGCGATTAATCTATGGAATGTACCCTGAAGTGATTACAAGTCCTGGAGCAGAACAAGATATACTTCGAGAAATCTGCTCTAGCTATCTCTACAAAGATTTGTTGGCGTGGAAGGGCATTCGAAAACCTCGTTTGTTAGAAGATTTGCTCAGAGCATTAGCTCTTCAATTAGGTCAAGAAGTTTCAATTAATGAACTCTCAAATTTACTTGGTGTTGGAAAAGACACTATTGAATCGTACATCGACTTGCTCGAGAAAACATTCATTGTTTTTCGATTAGATCCTCTGTCGCGCAATTTGAGAAATGAGATCAAGTCGTTTAGAAAAGTGTATTTCTGCGATAACGGCATCCGCAACGCTGTTTTAGGGAATTACCTACCCTTAGAAAACCGTCAAGATAAAGGACAACTTTGGGAAAATTTCATTGTCTCTGAGCGAAGGAAGAAGTTGCAATACGAAGGTAGCTATGCAAAATCATGGTTTTGGAGAACCACCTATCAGCAGGAAATTGATTACATCGAAGAAAAAGACGGAAGTTTTAGTGCCTGGGAAATAAAATACAATTCAAAGCGAAAGCACAAATTCCAGCAGTCTTTTATCGATGCATACCAGCCTACAACAACCGAAATTATTAATAAGGAAAACTTCCTGTCTTGGTTAATTGGTTAGTTGATTCGGAAACTAAACTACTCAGCTGTCTAAATTCACATAAAAACTAACAACATACTGTCTAAAATAGCATTAATTTAGACAGTATGTTGTTAAAAATCATATAAAACTTAACAGTAGCCCTCCCTTTAAACCAAGTGCAACTTTGTTTGTTAAAACTCGATGCATTCGCAAATTGTTTGGTTCAAACGCGATTTAAGAATCTCTGATCATAAGGCTGTTCATGAGGCTGCTAAACTCGAGCTCCCCTCTCTTTTCTTATACATTTTTGAGGATATCCTGATTAAAGACGAGCATTATTCTGAACGGCATTTTGCATTCATAAGCGACTGCCTTACAGAATTGAGAATTAAGCTCCGAAGCGCAGGACATGATTTGCTCGTTTTACGAGGAGATTGCCTCTCAATTTTTGAGGAACTGCATCAAAAGTTTCAGATTTCGCGAGTGCTTTCCTACGAAGAAACAGGTATTCAGAAAACCTTTAAGAGGGATATAGAACTTGCAAAATGGTTTTCGCAAGCAGGTATTGAGTGGCTGGAGTTTCAATCCAACGGAGTTTTTCGTCGTTTTGATAGAGCACGAAATTGGCACTATGACTGGGAAACCAGAATGAAACTTGTCCAATATGATTCAGATCCAGCACACCTTACTCCTTTAAACCATCAGATAGAATCCTTCCATCCGCCGTTTAGGCGAAACCCTAGCATGCAACAAGGGGGTGAAACAATTGCTCAAACAGTATTGGCCGACTTCCTGCAAAGCAGAGTTAAGAATTATTTTAAACATATCTCTCGACCTTTCGAAAGCACTGATTCTTGCTCGCGATTGAGTCCATACATTGCTTGGGGATGTATTTCGATAAGGCAGATTATTCAAGCAATTGATGTTCATTCGGCACAATTTGGTTCATCGAGGGCATTGCGTCAGTTTCGCTCTAGGTTGCATTGGCAGGCGCACTTTATTCAGAAGTTCGAGACAGAATGTCGCATTGAATTTGAAAATATAAATCCTGCTTTTAATGCCTTGCGGCAGGATGTGAATGAAACCTATCTGAATGCCTGGAAAAGTGGACAAACGGGCTATCCGCTTGTTGATGCATCCATTCGATGTTTGGTGCAGACCGGTTGGATTAATTTCCGAATGCGAGCGATGTTGGTCTCTTTCCTCACACATCACCTTTGGCAACCTTGGCAGGCTGGTTCTCATTGGTTGGCGCAGCAATTTTTAGATTTTGAACCTGGCATTCATTATCCGCAGTTACAAATGCAAGCCGGAACAACGGGAGTGCATATTCTAAGAGTGTATGACCCTGTTAAACAGAGTCGGGAAAAAGATGCTGAAGGAAAGTTCATTCGAAAATGGGTTCCTGAGTTGAATGATGTTCCTTATGAACTTGTGCATACACCCTGGCTTTTGAGCCCTATGGAACAAGCTTTTTATAATTTTATGCCTGGCGAAACTTACCCCAACAGAATTGTTCTTACCGAAAAAACGGGAATTGAAGCAGGTAAAAAGCTTTGGCCAATCATTAAAAGTGCTGATGCAAAGAAGTTAGCTAAAATTTACATGAGCCGTCACGTAATGGCTCCCGAACGAAGACGAGCAATTAAAAGGGGCAAGATATTTTGAAATTTCAAACATAAACAATTAACAGTTTTCATTTCTTTGAAATTCAAACTTGTCCGAGAACGCAACTGTACCTGCTTATAAGTCTGCTTTTCGTACCGGGCTCACGGCTCAGAAAGAAAGAAGAAAAGCCGTTTTGAGAAGTTTTTTGGCAAGAACCTGCGTTTTATAGGAAACTAATCATTCAGAATTCTCCCGAAAACGGGGATAAAATGGTTTAGCTGGAATTATTTTTCAAAACCGAAAAGACACAAATACCTGCCTTTCGAATACTTATTTACAGATTGCTCACACTACAAAAAGGGGCAGTTTATTCTGGAGCCCATATGGAATATTTTCACCGGTGGAAGGAAGCTAGTATTATTAGGAGGAAGAGTTGCTGTTACCTGATTTTACCGATCACTTTTGGGGCCTTGGTCCAGAAGCTTCACAGGAGGGTAAAACGGATTTGGCATACAAAAGAATCTATGGTCCAATCTAAATTACCAAGAAGGATTTCAGGTAACTGGTTTGGCGGCATAGCCATGATATTCAAATATTTACCAATTAATTGGTTGGATATAATTCCGGATGTTGCTGTAGGTAATGCAGGAAGTGTAATTGGTGGCTTTGGTCCAAATTTTCAGGCTGATTTTCGGGATAATCCTTTTAGTCCGCAAAATGGCTGGTATGCCGGATGTATTTTGGTCTGCTTACGGCAAGTTTGCCGGAAGTAAATATGTTTAATCAAATTCAGGCCGACGGCCGATTACCCAGCACAAGAAGACCGTCAAGTCCTTGCTTCATACAGGCATTTGCTGACTTGACTTTGGGGAGCAACCATTTCGGGAATTGCCCCCGACTGGGTAGCGCTTTTTTAATGCGAGGCTTTTTGAAGGAAGACTTCGCGACAAGTTATTATCTGGCCGCACAGGCCGAATGGAGCAACCAATTTACAAGCGCATTCATGCATCAGCATTTATCGGAGCCGGTGAAGTTGCCAATAGTTTTGAAAGCTTCAACTTCAGTCGGCTAAAAGTGGCAGCCGGAGGAGGTGGTATTCGTTTACTTTAAATCCAAAAGAATCTGTTTTTGTAATGTTTCGATTATGCCTGGAATAACGAAGGTGGAGGGGGTTCACATCAGAATTAATGATGCATTTTAATCCACAGGTTTCTGCCTGTTATTCTGCAAAGGTTTTTGATACAAGTCTAAAAGACTAAATTGCATCGAGTCAAAAATCAATGAAAACAACTCAGCAACTAGCTAAACACCTAAGAGACATTCATTTCGGAGGAAACTGGACAAGCTCTAATTTCAGAGATCAGCTTTCCGGAGTGAGCCTGACCAATGCCGAGCGCGAAGTGCATTCTTTAAACAGTATAGCTTTATTGCTTTGTCACTCAACATATTATGTTGGTGTTTTGCTTCAGGTTCTTGAAGGCAAACCTTTAAACGCCAAAGACGAGCATAGTTTTATTTTACCGCAACTAAATTCCCAAAAAGATTGGGATGATTTATTAGTAAGAACCTGGGAAAATGCCGAGAAAGCTGCCGAATTAATTGAGAAACTACCTGATTCAATCCTCGAAGAACCGTTTACGGATGAGAAATACGGCACCTGGTATAGAAATATTGCCGGCATTATTGAGCACCTGCATTATCATTTGGGGCAAATTTCTTTGATTAAGAAGATGTTGTGATCTCTATTTAAACCTCTCGCTTGTGGAATGACCTCTCTCTCCTCCTTCGGCGGACAAGTTCATCCCTCTCCTCGGGAGAGGGACTATTTATCACTCAAATTTAATCAATGTTTCTCCCCCCTCTCCTCAAGGAGAGGGGGGCTGGGGGGAGAGGTCGATGAAGCCTAACAAATTCAATCTAGCTTCTCAAATCTCCCTAGTGCTTCTTCCTTTTTCCAGCTTCCTTTTTCCTATCTCCATCACCCATATCCCTTCCCCCCTCAACCTATCTTACAATAATTCATTCGCCAGATTAGCCAGCTCAGAACGTTCGCCTTTTTCTAAAGTGATGTGTGCATAAAGCTTATTGTTCTTGATTTTATCGATGAGGTAACTCAAGCCGTTCGATTGTGTATCGAGATAAGGAGTATCAATCTGGAAAATATCTCCGGTAAAGACAATTTTAGTGTTTTCCCCGGCACGGGTAATAATGGTTTTAATCTCATGCGGAGTAAGGTTTTGAGCCTCATCAACAATGAAATAGATATTACTTAATGAGCGCCCACGGATATAAGCTAACGGTGTAATCATCAGCTTCTCACTATCCACCATTTCGGTGATTTTCTTATATTCCTTATCGCTTTCATCCCATTGATTCTGAATCATTTTGAGATTATCCCAAAGAGGTTCCATGTATGGATTGAGCTTGCTTTTTATATCGCCCGGCAAATATCCGATATCCTTATTGCTTAAAGGTACAATGGGCCTGGCCAGATATACCTGGCGGTATTCTCTTTTTTGCTCAAGAGCACCGCTTAAGGCGAGCAGGGTTTTACCAGTTCCGGCAACGCCTTGAAGTGTTACCAACTTTATTGCTGGATTCGTCAGCGCGTGTAGCGCGAAAATTTGCTCAGCATTTCTCGGACGAATGCCGTAGGCCGAAGTTTTCTCAACTCTTTCAACCAAACCTGACTCTGGATTGTACCAGGTTAAAACTGAATGTTTCCCGTTTTTGAGAATGTAGTAGTGATTATAAATGGGTTCGTCATCAAGAAAATCATCGGCTTTGCAATGACCTTCGCTGTAAATCTGGTCTATAATAGCTACGTTCACACCATAGATGATAGACCTTCCGGTATATAAATGGTCAACGTCTTTAATCTTCCCTGTTTCGAAATCTTCAGCATGAACATTTAATGATTTCGCCTTCAAGCGAAGGTTAATATCCTTGGTAACAAGAACCACTTTTTTGTCAGGAAACTCCTCAGAAAGGCCTATTGCCGAATTAATTATACGGTGATCAGGCTTGTCTTCACCAAGAATCTTAATGGCATCAATGGTTTTACCCTTCCCATTCATCAACACTTTGAAGTTGCCAAGTTTATCGCCAAGCTTAATCCATTCGGTGAGAATAAAATTGCCCGAAAGGGCATCCATTTTTCTAATAAATTCCCGGGCTTCAAAGTTCTTGGTATCATTGCCCTTCTTGAAATTATCTAATTCTTCAAGAACAGTAATCGGAATGGCTACATCATTGTCTTCGAAACTATAAATACTATTGTGGTTATAAAGAATTACGGAAGTATCCAACACATAAATCTTCTTCTGACGGGTCTTACGAACGGCCATAAAATCTCGGTTTTTGCTAAACTAAAGGTTTATAATCCCCCCAATGTTAAGGAATGTAAAAAGATGTCAACAAGTTTTTATCTGCCACAGATTATGGAGTTTACAGAACCTAGCGAAGCGAGAATTTCAGAGTATCTTTGCAGCATGATTTTATACAATGTAACTGTAAATATTAATCCCGAGTTTCATGATGACTGGGTAGATTGGATGAAAACCGTTCATATACCTGAAGTTTTAGCCACAGGGCTTTTTGTTGAGCATAAATTTCTCAGGGTTATGTCAACCGAGCCGGGCGAAGGTTTTACTTACTCTATTCAGTATTTTCTTAATTCGATTGATGATTACGAAAACTACCGAAGCAATTTCGCACCTCAACTTCAAGCCGATCATACAGCAAGATATAAGGATCAATTTGTAGCATTTCGAACTTTATTAGAAGTAGTTTGAAGCCTCAAGCCCAACATGAAGTAAGAGCCAAGAAATTTCTTGGTCAGCATTTTCTCAAAGATGAGGGAATAGCAAAAGACATTGCTTATTCGATTTCAAGCAAACCAGAAGGAAGAAAAGTCATAGAAGTTGGTCCCGGAATGGGCGTTTTAACCAAACATTTGATTGATCAAAAGCTTGATTTGCAGGTTGTAGAATTAGATCGTGATTCAGTTGCCTATCTGAAACAGCATTACCCTGTTCTTGAAGGAAAAATCATTGAAGGAGATTTTCTTGAATTGGATTTGTCGAAGTATTTAGACGAAAACGGAGCTGTGATAGGAAACTTCCCTTACAATATTTCATCTCAAATACTCTTTCATTGCCTCGATCATAAAGAATCGGTTCTTGAGATTGTTGGCATGTTTCAAAAGGAGGTAGCCGAAAGAATTGCTGCCAAACATGGTAATAAAACCTACGGAATCATTAGTGTTTTGCTGCAAACGTATTTCGAAACTGAATATCTGTTCACCGTTCACGAACATGTTTTTTCGCCTCCCCCAAAAGTTAAATCAGCTGTTATTCGCCTACGGCGGAAGGAAAACGTGGAGCTTAAAGTTCCTTATCCTTTCTTTAGAAATGTTGTAAAAACTGCGTTTAATCAACGCAGAAAGACACTCCGAAACGCTTTAAAGCCGATAACACAAGGAAAAGAATTCAATCACCCTTTCCTCGATAAACGAGCCGAACAGTTGAGTATTTCTGATTTTGAACAACTTGCCTCCGATTTGAATGCTCTATGATTAACAAAAGCAACATCCGCTTGATTAGTGCCTTGCTTGCATTATCCCTATCAGGATTGATTGCTATTCAAATTTATTGGATAAACAATGCCATCGAGCTCGAAAGTCAGCGCTTCGAAACCAATGTGTCAAACGCCTTAAATCAGGTAGTTGATATGGTAGAACGTCAGGAAGTAGCTTCAAAAGTCCGCAAAAGCTTTGATGCCTCCCGCCAGGGAAAGATGTTCTTCATGGGAATTGACTCAATTATCTCAAAAAATCTTAACAGAAAAGATACAACAACCTCAGGTCTGGTTTATTGGAATGAAGTTAGTCCGGGTGAACTGCAAACAGAATTCAGGCAAATCACCCAAGACGGCAATATCGAATCTGTTAGCGAAATAAAAACAGATTCAAACGGTACCGTTGAAACAAAAAGACGAAGAACACTTAAGCAAACCAATGGACAGCCATTTTACAGCGATGTTACTTCCGAGCTTCGCTCTTTAGAGCAAAACTCAGATCCGCGCTTAGAGCGCTTGATGAAAAAAAGCGGACTGGTAAATGACGTTTTCCAAGAGCTTTTCAACCTCAATGTAAATTCGGGAGTAGAAGACCGGGTAAACCCGCAACTTATAGATTCGCTGCTTAAAATAGAGCTTGCTGCTGTTGGCATTTCTGCCGAATATGAATTTGGTTTATACGATTTCATCAGCAATCGGCTTTTCGTTGATCACCCGAGTGACTATTCTCAGGAATTAATGCGCTCTCGTTTTCGGGTAAGGTTGTTTCCTCATGATATCCTTTATCACCCCGATTATCTCATGCTCTATTTTCCATCACAAGAGCGTTATGTGTTCAATAATCTTTGGGTGATGTTTGCCAGTTCTGCCTTTTTTATCCTCATGTTGATTGGGGCTTTCTATTATACCATTCATACCATAATTAGACAGAAGAAGCTCTCAGATATCAAGAACGACTTCATCAATATTATGACGCATGAGTTAAAGACTCCAATCTCGACGATTTCTTTAGCATGTGAGGCGCTCAATGACCTGATTTAAATAAGAGCCCCGCCACGGCAAGTAATTACCTCGAATGATTAATGAGGAAACAAGCGACTTAAACCATTTGGTTGAGAATGTATTAAGAAGTGCGATGCTTGATCAAGTGATTTTGCACTTAGAAGCGAGAAGGTAAATATGCCACGATATATTAAACACAGTTGTTAAAGAAGTTTACGTGCATTTCGAACGCAATAAGTAGAGCTGAAACTGGAATTAAATGCTCAGAAATTTGAGATTATTGGCGATGTTGTACATCTCGCACTAATACAGTGTTTAATTTAGTTGATAATGCTCCTAAAATACACTCCTGACTCTCCTAAAATTACTATTTCGACCAGAAATCAGGCTTTTGCTTGTCAGTTCAGGATAATGGTATCGGTATCTCATAGGATCAACAAAAGAAAAAATTTTGATAAGCTTTATCCGTGTTCCTACGGAAACATTCATAATGTAAGGGTTTTGGCTTAGGATTAGCGATATGTAAAACTATTGTAGAAAAGCATTTAGGTCACATTAAAATGAACGAGTAGGCAGATTATTGGCAGTAAATTTACTTTAATTATTACCATCAGATCGGTAATAAATTCTTAGAAATCCCGTTGTTACCCATTGCCGAATTGCATATTGTTGATGCACAGAAACAAATTAATTCTATGAAAATTTTACTTGCCGAAGACGACCCTAACTTAGGGCAATAATACGTGAATATCTTGATGCTAAAGGCTTTCATACATATTTATACTGAAATGGCGAAGAAGCCTTAAGGCAGTTTTGTAAAGGAAAAGAATGGAATCTTGCATCTTCCGATGTGATGATGCCTCAAATGGATGGTTTTTACGCTGGCAAGAAAGGAGATTCCCTTAAGCATGATAAAGACACTCCTATAGTTTTTTTCTCACGGCTAAAATCAATGAAGAAGGAACCACCATCAGGCTTTAAAAGGTTGGAGGCGATTACATCACCAAGCCATTTAGTATGGAAGAGTTATTGCTTCGCATCAGAGCGATTCTTAAAAGGACCGAGTAAATGACGAGCGGAAGCATCAGAATTTAATATTATTTGCCCTATTTAACCCGATGTTGCAGAGCTTATTTTAGGAGATCATGTTCAGAAGTTAACATCCCGCGAAATAACCTAAAATTATTGGCTTCCTACATATGAACAATACTTTGGAGAGAAATTTTGCCCTTCGGGCGATTTAGTCAGACGACAATTACTTCAACGCTCGTTCCATGGATATTTTACATCGCTCGTTTGAGAAGTGATACCTCACCGCTGATGAAAACACTTAGAAATCCGATAATATTCATGGCAAAGGATTTAAGCTTGTAGATAAATCAATGGTGTAATTATTCTGTTGATTCTTAAAGTGATAAACTTTTTATAGTTGAGTAAAATTGCCAAGCATTTAAGACAACAAAAGATTCCACAAATCAAATAAGCGTAAACGATTTATCCTTCAGTATTGAAGAATGGCAAAGCAAACAAAGGCTAAAGTCCTCTTAGCATGATGTTTATCGTTTGAAAATAGACTAACTCTGCCGATAGTTTGATTGGGCACATGCTCAAATATCAGGTTGTTCTGAGAACTCTGGTGCGGCATTTGTAAGTCCGATTACTATACTGTAGCGAACAGCCATTTTATATTGGTAAAAGACCAGGTTAGGTAGATAACAACGGTAATAATCATGAGTGTTAACACGCCATACACACCTATTCTTCAGGCCTAAAACCCATACCATCAACTCCGGCAAGCATAGCTCCAAATGAATAGAGGAACTCTGCAAAAGCATACCAACCCCGGCTCCTGCTTTTAAATTGCTGATCACTACACATAAAACAGGCAATAACTGCTGAACTGTAATTAGCAGAACCACAAAATAGCAAACGAGGCATTGCCAAAAAAAAGCAGAAGTGGGTTTTTTTCTTAAAATGTGCCTTTTTGATGCGTTCAAATGAATTTCCACTTTCCTTTTTACGCTCTGCGAGCAGGACATCTTTGATGGATGCAATTAAGATTAAACCCAAAGCATAAGTAAGCCATCAAAACCAAAATATTTCTTCCAGCTTCCATGCTTTGATTGAGGAAAGGAATATTCAGAATTAGTCGGCAATTAGATATCACGGAATTCAGCCCGGCGAGAAGCAAACTCCTGCAGGCTCCAAGCAATGCCTTGGATTTGACCAACAATCTGCCCAAAGTAAACCTTCCATATCACACGCTCAGTAATTTCTTGTCAAAGCATACAGTGCCGGATAATGAATATTGAAAATGAATATGAATTGCCCATAAAGACCAGCATAGCACCGAGGCGCAACACCATTGAAGAGGAAACCGAATAAGCTTACTTCCAAGCAATAGAAGTCCAAAAACATTTTACCCCAAAAAACACCCATTTTCTTGAGAATCTATCTATGATGGAGCCGGCATAAAGTCCCCAGAAAATCATCAAGAGTGTGGTTGTTCCGTAGATTAAGCCAAATAATGAGGGTTGTTCTAGCTGCTTACTAAAGTACCATGGAATAGCAAGCATGGTGATTCCCTGCGCAAATCCTGAGACAGCATTAGCAGAGAACAACAACCAATATGCTTGACGATTTTGCATTTTGCGAAGATAGACTTGGGAGCTTAAAAAAGGCGATGAATATATTTTTCACACGGAAGTGGCAAAACTGTTTCAAAAAGCACACAACGGCTCTGCACAGAAAGCGCTGAAAGAGGCTTTGAACAGAACGTTGTATATTCGCTTTTTAAAGATAAAAATAAACTATGCGATTACTTCTCTCCTTTTTGTGTATCTCGTTTTCAATAATTGCTTTCGGTCAAAATAGTATACCTTCAATTAACATTCTCATAATTTCTAATGATGAAGTTGCTCAAGAGTTGACTATAACTTATGAGCTAAATGATGCGGATGACGAAGCTTGTGAAGTTTGGTTAAAATATTCCAGCGATGGAGGAACTTACTTCGAAATTGCTGAAGCTCCCCAAGTTTCGGGAGATGTTGGAGCGGGATTAACAAATTCTAATGACTTAAGCCTGGTTTGGGATTATTCTAATTTAACATCTGAAATTGTTAATGCACATATTCAACTGTATGCATCTGATAACAAAGTTATTGAAATTGCAGACTTGGTTAGCCAAGTCGATGAAGCTTCATTATTGAGTTTCATGGAAACTATTGTAGGTGAGCGAAATGCAATAAGTTCTCCGGAACATCTAGCTGATGTAAGATCATTCATAAACGAAACATTCACAAATGCTGATTTGCAAACTGAAAACCATGAGTTTGTGTTCAGCAGTACTACTATGTACAACGTTTTAGGTCGTAAACAAGGAGCTAAAGAAGAAGCAACTACCTATATAATTGATGGCCATTTTGATGGAGTTCAGGGCAGTCCGGCAGCTGATGACAATGGCTCTGCAGTTGCAGGAATGCTAGAAGCTTTGCGTATCCTTTCGCAATATTCGTTTGAACATTCAATACGTTTCATTGGGTTTGATGCTGAAGAGTTGGGCTTAATTGGTAGTAACCGATATATTCAAAATGGCATAAAACCATTTGAAAACATTGAAGGCGTTTTAAACTTTGAAATGATTGGATACTACTCTGATGAACCAAATACACAAACATTACCATTTGGATTTGATATGCTGTTTCCAGCGGCAGCGCAACAAGTTGCTGACGATGAATTCAGAGGAAATTTTATAACTGTTGTTGGGAATGCCCCTTCTAATTCATTGCTTGAGTCATTTACTTCTGCTTCTGCAAGCTATGTTCCTGAGTTGAATCTTGTAGCTGTGGCAGTTCCTGGTGATGGAAGTATTGCTCCCGACTTAAGAAGAAGCGACCACGCCAGCTTTTGGGATAATAATATTAAAGCATTGATGTTAACCGATGGGGCCAATTTTAGAAACCTTAACTACCATACTCCCGGAGACTCTATTGGAACGCTCAATTTCGAGTTCATGAAAAATGTGGTTAAGGCAACTATTGCCACAGCAGCAGAATTAGCAGTTCCAATTAGTGCGTCGTACGCTGAACAAGATTTATCTGAAGTGCTTAGTATTGAAAATCACAACCATGAACTGCCTGCTAGTTTCAGTGTTTTTCCAAATCCTTCGGATGGAAGAATAAGTCTGGATATCTTTAATGAATCACAGAGTTTTAAAGCTAGAGTAGAAGTTTATAATATCACTGGCGAGCAAGTTTTTAGAAAGGTGTTGAATATCCCTTCCGGTAAAAGCACATCCAGCTTTGATTTTCAAGATTTACCTGCAGGCTCATACATTATAAACCTAAATGCTGGTGAAGCTTCAAAAAGCAGAAGTTTTATTATTCAATAATCTACATATTACCAAAAGGATTTGGGGCGCACTTTTCGCGGTAAATGGTACCCTGCTGCCTGCCTGCTGCAGGCAGGCAATCGCT
>JAGYKL010000042.1 GCA_018401705.1 Bacteroidia bacterium
TTTTTTGATTTCAGTGTACATGACTTTATTAGTTTTAAGTTTGATTTATTTAAAATATAGTTGCTTCGAAAGTTCTAATCGCTAAGGTTATACTGAATTTGAACCAGCAGTATTTTCAAATAATTGCAGAAATTAAATGTTTATTTTTTGTTGTTTCTAAAAATTCAAGTGACTATTAACCGTATTCCTCCAAGCCAAGCCGTCTAAAAAAATGTTGTGATAAAAATAAGTTAATGAATATTTTCCCAGCGCCAAATCAATACCCACCCAGTAAAGAATTGAATCTATAATACTTCGCGCTTTTATATAACCATTCCTTGGTATTTTCTGACGTGCTTCCTCATGCTTTAAATAATATTCAATTTTATCGACATCCTCTTCGATAATTTCAAAACTCACAAAGTATTATTCAGGTTTAAAATACCGTTCATACAGAAGGGACAATTGGAGGTATTAAAAAAAACCTGAAGCTAGAACTTCAATATATCTGCAAACTAAATGTTGAAAGTACGTCCAATCAGTTTCCTTCAATGAAATCTGAATAAAAGTAGTAATAACAATAGAGGCATGCACTATACGTGACAATAATCTTTGTCCGCAGATCTCGTAGTTCCTAAATTCCTACCCTTTATTTCTAATTCTAAACCTTCACTTTTTAATCCTTTATTTATTGAATGTAGAATAGTGGTGCGAGGTTCATAAATCGACCCAATAAATATAATTTCAGACTCAGTTTCAGGTTGCTTTCAGCTATTAAAACGTTAAACATAATAGCAGTTTTCTTGGAAAAAGTGATAGTAAAAGGTCCAGCAATTCTCCGTTTAGGGAATATAGCATAAGTATCTTTTGGTGACATTAAGCTCACCTCAATTCCTCGTTTAGCAGATACAACTGCACATTGTGTTATCCAGCTTCGTATAGGTAGTCCGGTCAAAATACAAATACAAACAATACCATTTGATTGATAAATCTACGCAATTCTAAAAGATTGTATAGTATTTTGGGCCATTCCTGATTGCCCATACGAGGATCATAATTGTAATAATTATGTTTATATTTTCTTATAGCTTGATTAACTTTATCAATATATTTCTTTGATTTTTTAATTTATACATTTATAAATCGTTTCTTACCAAAAAACTCTTCAGCACACCAAATGAGTTCTTTTTACCCAATCAATTCCCAACCTTTCACACCTGACTCTAAACATAAAACACTTTTACGTTTTCTTTTAGATTTAAACTTGTGAAAAGTAAAAATATTAAGAATCTCTAATAACCATTTGGAGAAAAATGCAACAAAATTTAATTTGGGCAAGACTATTCCTTCGAAAAATGTCTTTGTATTCCACCTTTATATTTAGAAAATTCATTCAAATATTTGAAGGAATTACTTTTGGGTCGACCCACCAATCTTCAAAATCGATTCCCCTGAACTTCACATTGGAACAATCAAATTATATCCCTGGGCTTCTAGGTATTCTCGAGAAAAATTCACGAATTTGTCTCCTGAAACATATCTATCGTGCTTATTTGTAATTACACCAAGTCTATGTTCATCCATTGGTAGTACCAATAAAACAATATATGTTTTGCCAGCTGGCTCAATATCTATCGGCAAATAATCAACAATAGCCGGAACTTTAAGCTCAGTAAAAATTTCTCGACAATTAATTAAAGCTGCGTAACCAATCAAACATTGAATTTTTTCTAAGACTATTATATTCATTTGCCGTCTTTTAGTCGATTTCAAATGAAATACCAGACCAATTAAACTCGTCCTCAATCATAAACGTGTTGTTGGACTCAAATGGATGACTTCCACCTATTTCAACATAAATGCCATCACTTTTATCTGCTAACATGTCGAGAACAAATAATTCTTGACTGGCCTGTAAATAAGTGCTTCTGTCATTCAACTTTCTTAGAAACTCAAATTTTTCGACAATTAAAATTATTTTAGTGAGTTGATATATTCAACTAAAAATTATTTCTCCTTATCCATTATAATTGCTAACATTCCAATTCGCTATATTTTCATTCGATGCAATAATAAGATTTCTAGCATTTGGTAAACCATTCCCAATAAAATTAAACAAGTTTGCCGTTGCTACAGCACTGACATTTTCAATTTTTAATCCATGTGCCAAATGACTTTCATTACCTGCGCCACCTGCAATTATCAATGGTAAGCTGGTGATTCTGTTTACGGTTTCGATTAAGCTTTGGTCGTAGCCAAATCCGGTTCCGTCCTTGTCAATCGAATTCAAATAGATCTCTCCGACCCCCAATAGCTCCAGGTAAGCAACATATTCTTTTAATTCATAATCAATTTTCAGAGAACCATCCTTGATGAAAATCTCATAGTTATCATCCCGTAATTTACAATCAATACAGGCTACGACACTTTGACTGCCATAGTTTTTGATGATTTCTTTCACCATATCAGGATTTTCAACTAGTAAAGAATTCAATACAATTTTGTCTGCACCGCTTTTGAACAGCAAATCTGCATCTTCCATCTTGCGTATACCGCCACCAGCTGAAATAGGAATAAATACATCATTGACGAGCTTACTTACAGTTGATGCAAACTCCGGCATATTTTTTTCCCCTTTACTTGCATTTAGCACTATTAATTCATCCAATGCGAAAGCAATGTTTTGAAATTTATAGTTTTTCTCCAGCCAATGAAGATTACCCACTTTTTGTAATCGGAAATTTCTACTCTGCATGAAGTTTCCATCAGAGTAAATCAACGCAAATATTATTCGCTTCCTTAACATTAAAAATTATCGATAAAATTCTTTAAGAGTCTTAAACCGTTAAACTGGCTTAATTCCGGATGAAATTGTACACCGCAAATATTGTCAACTTCAAATCCGGCAACAAAGTCATCCTGATAGTTACACAAGCTTTGATTTATATCATCTTCAGAGTGCATTCTATAGCTATGTGTGAAGTAGAAGTCTGCCCCATCCGTAATACCTTCAAATAGCTTACTGTTAGTATTTACCTTAATCTGATTGAAACCAACATGAGGCACCTTCACAGCATTATTCTCAAATTTGGTAACCACGCCGTTTACATAGGCTAAACCCGTATTGTAACCATGTTCGGAACTTGACAAACCAAGTAGCTGCATACCGAGACATATTCCCAGCAAAGGCTTTTTTTGGTCAATTACAACTGTTTGCAAATAATCATCCAGCTTTTTAGCTCTGATTTGACTTATGGCTTTGCCAAAATTCCCTACGCCTGGTAAAATTATTCTATCAGCACTTTCAAATGCCTGCAAGCTATCGGAGACTGTGACATCATGAACATTCAAATAATTCAATGTACTTACAATAGATCGAATGTTCCCCATTCCATAGTCAACAATAACTACTTTCATAATTCAAAGTCTTCCCCGGGCGTAAATTTTGGTTGCCAAATACCATCAATTTTGTCAAATAGTTCTTTGTTTACATATTTATCCAAAACGGCATCAAATTCTGCTTTAGTCATTTTATAATAGTCTAAATAGACATCAATCAAATCAGCAGGGTAAGAATTGTCATACATTTTGACAAGATTTAATGCCTGGTCTCTTGTCATAGAGCCTCTACGGATTTCAATACCAGCATCTTGCGTAGCTCTACCAAATCCGAATTTTAAATACATCAAGTAGGCATGTAAAGCATATAAGGCCTGGTCGTTCTGGGAAAAATTAGTAAAAGTATCGGCATTACCCTCAGCCTTTTCTATCAATCCACAGTGTTCTTTCGCTACAACATAGTTTCGGTAAGAATCCCATGGTTCAAAATAGGACCAATGCGTAAATGACAATCCGACTTTAGAGACTTCTTCATCGGTTGGGAATTTAAAGAAAGATAATTCCGCTTCCGTAATGTCATTATCAGCTTTAATTCTTTCGAATACCTTTTCATGACCACCTTCCAAATAAACACGCTTCATATAATTGATATCATACAAAGCTTTGTATTTGCTTTCTGTTGATCCACCATACTCTGTTTCACCATCTTCGCCGTAAAACAATAAAGGGATATTAAAATTCGAGGCTGTTCTGATTACTGCTGTCATAATCGCAATTAACCACCCGTAATAAGGGAATCCTTTTTCAATAAACCCGTATTTATTCAACCTATCCAAGACTTTTGGATTTGGTGTAATATGAATGTGGTCGTATCCTGAATGAATAAAGTTGAACAGGTTTTTATCACCAATGGCTAAGGATAATGCAGGGCGTACTGTGACTGCCAGTGGGTTCATGCCATACTTATGTTTTAGCATATATGCGACATAAGAGCCGTCTTTGCCACCGCTCACCGGTACAATACAATCAAAATTGCCGGTTTTGGATTTGTATTTTTCCAGTAACTGCTCTAGTTCTTTCTGACGGGGAGACCAATCCATTACCTTTTTCTCTTCCATCCATTGACATGCGTTACACCATCCTCTTTCATCAAATGAAATTCGAGGTCTGGTCGACATATTCAAGCAATTTTACACCGGGTAATTTTTTACCACTCATAATTGCACTATGTTTATTATTAATATTTCACGTTTAAATGGCAGTCCACTTACAAATACAATATTCTGCGGTTATATACTTTGCATCATCTGATAGGAGAAATACAGCTATGGCGAAATGTCGTCAGGTAAGCCATTCTCCGCATTGGAACTTTTTATTGTAATTCTCCTGGTAAGTTTTGATTGTCAAAAATACCTCCCGGAGATACTACATTCACCCCTAATCTGATTGGGTCCCAGATGGGAGCATAAATACCTTGTAAAATTGACAATGCATATTTAATGGCAGCATAGGCAGCTGGCATTGTCATACTCGGCCTGCCATCGCAAACTGTAAAATCAGACCCCACAACACCATATACCGATCAATATTGACAATCAGACCGTATTTCCGCTCCTTCATGTACTGGGCTACCTGTTGGATTATAAAAAATAACTGTTAAACTGCCAGTCCACATTGTTCTTCAGGAGTCAAATAGGAATATCTTCAAATTTAGCACCCCAATCAGCAGTGCGTGGGTAAAGCGTTATTTACTAAACCATCGATGCGCCACTAGGTAAAAACTAATTCCGATGCCGAAACGACAGAAGCTGAATCTGTGATATCACATTTCACATTAAATAAATTGATATCAGTCTCATGGTTGATATCAAAATTAAGGCAAGTGGCTCCTTCGTCCCGGATTGACTTTTTATAATGTCTTTACCGAGCAAACCATTTCCCACCCGTAACGATAATTACTCTATTTTACTTCATCGGCTCATGACTCAACGCTATTTTAAAACATCAACGATTCTTCAAAATGTGTTATCGTTTGGCTCATGTTCTGACAACTTATCAATAAATATTTCATCTGTAAACGCGATAAGTATCTAAAACTGAGAAATTCATCCTCAAACATCAGCTCACCTGCCGTTAACCACCTTATTATTAATCCAAGTCAGCATTCAGCGTTACGTCTTTAGAATACAATCTACACTTCTCCTTGGCTCCCGACGATAATAATTTAAGCTTACTGGGAACCCAAAATGGGCGTAGTTGAGTAAATAATGCGCATAATCAGGCGCATCAATTTGTAATGTGGAAACGCTGCTTTGGAAATCGGCTGTATTGTAAAGGCTGTCGAATAACCCGGTGGTATAATCCAATTCATTGTATCAAATCTAAATGTACGCCACCACCCATTTCAGATTGGCACTATACACTTCTTTAAAGTTCACATTTGAACCACTCAGGCAAATAAGAACCACCAATGAACCGATACTTCATTTTACTTTGGAATGCTTCGTTGCCAAATAATTCTGAGGAACAAAACAAGGGTGAAATCTAAGATTGCAAGCAACGTAGTAAAACTTTTATTCTGTTTAATTGTTTCCAACAGGGATTCAGCGTCATTCAGCGCATGTAAGGCTGGTTTTCTATTATCATAGGAATGTTCCTGATAGCCAATTCCCTGATGTATTCTGCGTGTAAATTCGTGGGATTGGATATGATTAAAATCTGGTTTGTCAGCTCATCAAAACTATAAATATTAGTGATGCTACTGGGGTTGGTCGCCTTTTCCTGACCGTAGCGCAAATATTTTAGCATTCGGTGCTATTTGTCTGATTGCATTCACATGCTTATTGGCGATTGAGCTAACTTCCCGATTATCAGGATTTCCATATTTGAAAATTAATTTTTGATTACCCAACAAAAATTCGAAATCAAAGTCGATAACATGATGCAAGGTCAAACAAATATGCGGCATGGTGTAAATCGAGGCATCCGTAAAGACAGTTTATAATCAGCGGCAAAAAACCCTCTTTTATAAAAATAAAGAAGCATTTAAATCATAAACCTTCAGGGCACTTTGACGCGTCATTACATTACCCAATTCGCAACCAATTGGTAATACCCATTTCTTTTTGTTCAACCATATTAAAATATGGGTTTCGTGCTGCAGGGTTAACGGAAAATAAATTAAAAAGCGCGCTCCATCATACCGTATGAGATTAAGCACTTACCAAATCGTCCAACGTTCTTAATGGCGACATGCATCCAAACCTAGAACATAGTCATATTGCAGACCATTCTTATTTTTCCTGGTAAATCAAAACATCTTTTATAGTATCAATCTTGCCAGCTGCATCCGTAGCGAATATTCGGGTCTTACATAGTCGGTAGTAAGTGGGCTATAGAGCAGCAACCTGTTTTGTTCATCATCATCGGTTGAAAGCACTATATCGGCATTGAACAATTCTGCAAAACGGTTTGCAACTTGTATTGTGTAGGCAGTTAAATGAACACCGTTCAGTAATTTAATGTTTTTACCAAGAATTCCCTTTGAACCTCCCCCGTGCACAGATGGTAATTAATATCCTCAAGTTTATAAATAAATATTTAACATCCTCTTGAGCTTTCCTTAGTCTTGCTGTCTACTATCCAGCCAGTAATTAAGCATTGGATAGTGAACCACTTTTACCCTTGAAATTAGGCTTTGCATTAAATCCGTAGCATTATAGAAAGTATCCTTGGGTATGAAATTTTGTAATTCTTTATTCAGGAAGTAAATTCCCGCATTAGAATAATAAGTATACCTCGGCTTTTCAATGAAGGACAAAATCTGGTTGTCTTTAATATCAATACTGCATATGGCACTTGTATCTGATATGGAATACTGGCAATACATGGCAGAACCATTATTCAAATAGTGATTAAAATCCTCGAAATCTATGTTAGTGAGGATAGCCAGGAATTCATCAATAAAATATGGTCAGTATTTATACCTTCTATAGAACCTAAAGCGCCAATCGTACCTAATGGATGTCTTTAATGGAATGAAGTGATGTTGATTCCTTTAGAACTCCATCACCTAGAAGCTGGTCCATGATAGCCTCGGATAGGTACCTTACACTTATAATAATATCATTAATACCAAAGAATTTTATAAGCCTGTCGATATTACTTGATCCATAATAGGCTTCTCACCGACAATCAGCATTGGCTTGGGGACGGAATTGTCTGTAAATGGCCTTAGTCACGTTCACCACGTCCGCCAGCCATGATCACGGCACAGTAGCCGAGTATTACTGTATTAATTACCTTTAAATCAAGTATTTTAGAATCTTTATTTGTTATCATCTACAATCAGGAAAAATAATATTCTAATTTTTTAGTTTCGGCTATTTTCTGAATAATATTTTCATCCTGCTTGACTACTTTAAAGTCAGTATTCATAAAACCAACAATACTAGCAGAAATTTCAAGACATTTCAGTAATCCTCTCCTGATATCCCCATCTGGCTGACCCCGGAGCCTCGCATTGATTCTCATTATTTACAACAAATAATGTCACTGCTATTATTTTGAGAATGTACTCAGGATTTTTGAGCGCTTCTCTGCTTGCATCAGCTTTGTCCGAAATGATATGTTCGATATAGTCCTTCATTACAGCATCTTGATAAGCGTTTCTATAATCATTATTCGAGGATGCACCTCCATTATAATAGGGATTTTTACCAGTCCAGGTTTATTCTTTATGGTGTTGATAGCATTTTAAATCAGATCAAAATCAAATTCACAATCAATCACATTCTCTGCATGCACCCTTCCTTCTTACTGACGACTACCTAAATTGATTACATATTTATTAAAAGAGGCGGCTTCAATAATCCCACTGGGAAGAATTCCCAAGTAAAGAAATGAACATTGGGCAATGGCGGTAAAATAACCCCGAAGTACCAGATTTTCCAACATAGCACATTGGTATAATTGCTCCGATCTGTTAGTAAAGTCTCCCGGATAATATTTGAACTGGTATCAGCATTCGGCATCGTTATCAAACTGCAATCCATTACATCGGCATAACTTTTCAATTACTTTCCACAAAAGTATTTCAGTATAACGTTTGTTGTTGAATGTATCTATAGTTCTGGATGAAATGGCTTGGTAAGTACTGTGGGTAAGGCCCCAAATCAACCCACAGCCACTTTCCTTAAATACTTCAGTCACACTTAAAGGCACAAAATCTACTACAGTATCTAAACTCAATGCCCCTACATTTACAATTTTAGGATGCGTGTGGTCTACCAATTCTTCTACTCTTCTGGCATATTGTGTTGTAGAAGTAAAATGTATGAGAGTACTTTATGACTTATTGAATGCCTGAATATATTGTCTATAGCACCCAGTATTATTTCTCCCAGCGTGAATATGGGCAAGCTTAATTCCAAAAGGTATACTGGCAGTTACTGCAGCAAACATCTCAGCTTGATCACCCAAGCACAATACAATATCAAAATCTAATTTATGATCATCCCAAAAACCTTTCAAATTTTGAATGACATACTTAATACTTGTCGCAATTATAAACGCAGAGTCTCCGTCTAATATGGTTTCAATTTCGTGATGTACATCAAAACCATTATTGACTATCTCTTTTTCGTATACCCATGTTTCTCCGACAAATGTGTTCCGAATACAATCAATTCAAAATTCAATTGATTATTCAGCTGCATTTTTGAGCAGTGGTAAATAAATTCCAAATCCAGCTCTGGAACTTTTGTAAGTACACCTATAGTCATAAAGAGATATCGGCTAAACTTAACCCATGCCCTTTATAATTCAAATCCTGCGTTATTCTTTTTCCCAGGACAATATCCATATCCATAGAGAAATACCATCCCCTGGTCTAAGCATGATTAAATCATTTCCGTTAGCACTTCATTTTTGGTAAGGTTCCTATTCAAATGAATGCTTTTCCATTTATGTTGATATTTTAGGTTAGAGCTAGAAGGTGCTTTAACACCGCTTCCACTTAGTGCCAGTTCTATATTACGAATTTGTTGTAGCAATTCGCCAGGTTCCAGAGATGCAACATGATCAGGCCCTTCCATGGTTCTATCTAACGTAAAATGTTTCTCAATCATTTTTGCTCCCAAGTGCAACCGCGGCAATAGGCACCTCTATACCCAATGTATGATCTGAATATCCGATATCTGTACCCAATTCCTCCTGAATATTGAGCATTGCCTTCCAGATTTACATCTTGCATTGGCGTTGGATATTCTGTATTACAGTGAGTATTAATATTATTTTTGTAATATCCCGTGATTTACAACTACATTGACTGCATTTTGTATTTCCTGCATAGTTGCCATACCAGTAGAAGAATGACCTTCTTAAATAATTTGTAGCTAATTTCAGATAAGTTATTTAAATTATTTCACCTGAAGGTATTTTAACCATTTCGAGCTCTCCAAATCGATGGTATTGTAGCGACTGAAGATCAAAAGCTGTAGAAAAATTGGATGCCTTTGTGCTTGCAATATTTTATAAGCTCTTGGTGGTCGTTTTCCGACAGCTCCAGCTTTTTCAGCATTTCAAGTTGTGAATCTGAACTATTTTGAGTGTTTTCAATCTGATATTCCGCTTTTTTAGCATTGGCTGAAACCAGATTTTCTGACTTAAAAGTTTGGAATTTGACATAATCAACCCCTGCTGCAACAGCAGCATCTACTAACATAAATGCCTTGTTTAAGTCTCCGTTATGGTTTACACCTGCTTCGGCTATTATAATCGTATGGTTAAGCATTTTTTCTGATTTTAGCAGGATTACCAAATACGATACTATTCGCGCTAATGGAATTTAAAACATTACTGCCGGCACCTACTACTACATTTTCAGAAATGGTAATTCCATTTTTTACAATAGTACCACTTCCAATAAAAACGTTGTTCATAACTGTTACATCTCCATTCAAAATTGCACCTGTTGAAATATGGCAATGCCTGCCCACTTTCGCATCATGCTCAATTAATGCTTTGTCGTTAATGATACAATTTGCCCCAATGGAAGCATTATACTGTACCACCGCTCCGTGCATAACTATGGTGCCTTCTTCCAGCCTGGCAAATGGAGAAACATAGGCATGCGTTGAAATGACCGTTGAAAACCTGGCATTCAACTGTTTTAACTTTTCAAACAATTTTATTCGGATAGCCGGACTACTTATCTGACCGACTGTAATCAGGAAGCTGGCTGTGTCAACATATTTTGTTAACTCGGAATCGTTTCCCAAATAGGGTATATCCGGATTCAGAAATTCGGCTTGCTTGATATCTATATAGCCTAGTATAATATATTTGTTGGTTGATAATATGACATCTAAACATGCTTTTGCATGTCCGCCACCTCCTACAAGAATTATACGCTCCTTTTCCACTAATTGCTAGGTCTGTAACTGCTGGGTATATTTATTAGTCTGTCAAAAATCCACGTGGCATTAGTCTGCTCATCTCTTAAACAAGCCTCAAACATACTTAAACGGTGCATTAATTGCCAGGAAGGTCGGGCCATTATACCGGCATCATTAAGAAATGTTAGCGCTTCATTTCGCTCGTCCAAATTGCTCAAAAGAATAGCGTTTAACCAGAAATTTGATCTGGAACCTCTAGGCTCTGTGACGAAATGAATATTTTTAGTGGTAAAAAATTGCTCGTACTGTTCCGCAAGTGCTCTCTTATTCTCGATGAATTTTTCAATTTGTTCTAATTGTGCGCAAGCCAGGGCTGCATTAATATTTGGCATACGATAATTATAGCCAATATGATCATGTACAAAATCCCAACGATGAGGAACTTTTGCCTGAGTAGTTAGGTGTTTGCCCAACTTTCCTAAGGTTTCATCATTTGTAATAATCACACCACCTCCGCCACATGTAATCGTTTTGTTGCCATTAAAACTAAAGGCACCGAGCTTACCGAAATTACCAGTATGAATGCCCTTGTAGGTTGAACCAATTGATTCTGCTGCATCTTCAACTAATACCACTTTATATTCTTTACATAAATCCGCTATGGTATCGATTTCAACAGGGTGACCAAAGGTGTGCATAGGTACGCATGCCCTTATTCGATGTCCCGTTTGATTATGGTAGCAAGCTCCGTTTTTTTGAATAGTATTATTATTCAAAAAATCGGCTAATGCAATTGCTGATAAACCTAAAGTATTTCTGTCAACATCCACAAAAACAGGATGGGCATTCAAATAAGAAATAGCATTACAAGTAGCGATAAAGGAGAGTGATTGAGTAATAACCAAATCATCTCTTTTCACACCAGCCAATATAAGCGCCATGTGTAAGGCTGCTGTACCATTCACGCAGGCAACAGCATACTTAGCACCTGTATACTTTTTAATCTCTTCTTCAAAAGAATCTACGAATTTCCCAACAGAAGAAACAAAAGTAGACTCGATTGTTTCTAGGACATACTTCTGTTCATTCCCTTCAAAAACCGGTGCATGTAAAGGAATAAACTCAGTAGAATTAAACTGAGATCTGATGAAATCTACGAGCTCTTTATACATTGTAAATGTCTGCTTTGTATAATCTCAAATTTTTTGAATGTTCAAACCAACTTATGGTTTCCTTCAAGCCTTCTTCCAGTGAATATTTTTGCGTCCAATTCGTATGTTTAATAATTTTATCATTTGAACCGAATAATCTTTCAACTTCACTCTTTTCAGGCCGCAAACGCAAATCGTCACTTACGATTTTTGCCTTAGGATTAATAATATTAATTAAACTTTGAGCTAAATCACCAACCGTAATTTCTGAATTCGTTGCAATATTTACTTCATGACCAATGAGTAAATCAGATTTGGCTATTTCAACAAAACCATTTACCGTGTCCTTCACAAAAAGTAAATCACGTGTAGGATGTAATGCACCTAATTTGATTTCTTCCTTACCCGTAAGTAACTGAGTTATAATTGTCGGAATTACTGCTCTGGCGGATTGACGGGGACCGAAGGTATTAAAAGGTCTTACGATAGTTACCGGTAGATTAAAACTACGGTAAAATGAATCTGCTAAATGATCCGCTCCGATTTTAGTTGCTGAATAAGGTGATTGTCCTTGTTTAGGGTGTTTTTCATCAATAGGTACATACAATGCCGTTCCGTATACCTCGGAGGTGGAAGTAACCAGTATTTTTTCGACATTGAGTTCCTTAGCGGCCTGAACAATGTTCAATGTTCCCTTAATGTTAGTATCAACATAACTATCCGGAGAATGGTAGCTATAAGGTATGGCAATTAATGCGGCCAGGTGGAATACC
>JAGYKL010000043.1 GCA_018401705.1 Bacteroidia bacterium
TCTAATTAATAATACTCAAATACAAAATCAATATAGCTTTTCACACCAACAAAAGTATCCAGAGAAATAATTAATTCTTTGAATCAGAACATTGAATTGGTTGACATTCAACTTGATTTATTGAGAGATAAGGAAAAGGTGCTTCCGGCTGCAAATTCACTTTCGACAGAAATTTGACCACCTTGAGCTTCGATAAACTCCTTGCTTATAGCTAGTCCCAAACCAGTACCTTCTTTTTTCGTTCCTGGAATTCTGAAATAGCGATTAAATATTTTATCTTTATACTCTGGTGAAATTCCCTGTCCTGTGTCTTTTATTGAAATTTTAATTTGTTTTGGAGTTTCAAGCACGGTTAAATAAATAGTTGAATTTTCATAAGAGTATCGAATTGCATTTGATATCAGGTTAGTAAGTATCCAGGCGGTTTTCTCGCTGTCGGCGAGGACTTGGGGTAGAGTTTCGGGACATGATATCTCAAATTTTATTTGTTTGAAGTCAGCCTGTGTCTTAGTTGCATTTATGGCATATTGTAATATTTCAAGTAGATTGGCAGGTAAAATTGAAAGTTGAATATTTCCACTTTCTACTTGTGTCATGTTAAGGAGTTCACCTGTTATTTTAAGCAGTCTGCTTGTGTCATCATTAATACTTTCGAGTAATTTCTGTTGTTCCGGATTTAATTTTCCAATCTGCTCGTTTTCAAGAAGTTGAAGACTCATCTTTATTGAAGCAATAGGAGTTTTAAATTCATGGGAAACAGTTGCAATAAAATTGGTTTTAGCCGAATCCAACGCCTTGTATTCGGTCACATTTTTAAGGAGAATTACATGACCTATAATCTTTGGAGAGTTTTCACCGGTTGGTAAAAACGAAATATGTTGTATATCTTTTTCGAAATAGCTTTCCTTACCGTTTGCAAATATCCTTATAGGTTTAGTTTTAGTCACTTCTGTTTCAACTGCGTCAATATCAATTATTAAGGCTCTCAACAGGTCATTTTTTAATGCAAGATCTTTTGATTGAAAGCCAATGAGTTCAGAATCTGATAAACCTAGAATTTGGTTAGCTTCTGCATTGGCAAATATGATCCTCATGTTTTCATCAAGGCCGATAACTGGGTCATGCATTTTATCAATGAGTGTTTCGACCCTTCTCTTTTCCATCATTATTTTGGCAAGATTGCTATTGTTATATTCTTCTAATTTTTGCGCCATTACGTTAAAGGATTTTGCCAAAGCTCCAAATTCGTTATTGCTTTCAAAATGAACTCGTTGTGAATAATTCTTGTCGGCAATTTGCTTGATGCTTTTTGATAATTCCTGAATAGGGTCGGCAATATTAGAAGGAAGGTTAATTAGCAATGTAAATGCTATAAGGAAGCACGAAGCACCTGTTACAGCAATCCAAAAAATTGCACTATTAACAGTCTCCTTAGCCATTTCACTTTTACGACGGATAGAAAGCATATTCATATCCATCAACTTGAATAAATCTTTTCTGATATTTGATTTTATATCTTCATCAGTTTTATTATTTCTGAATAAATCAAAGTGATTTCTTAAATTTTGAGTAACTTCTTTTTCATTAATTTCGGTTATATTTTTTTCTTGTTTTGAAAGAAATTCATCAAATTTAGTCATGGCATCAGCAGACATGCTTTCGAGTGAGAGAAGCATGTAACGTGAGTACTCTAAAGTTCGGTAATTATCAACGAGGACGTTCTCTGTATCAGATTTCAACTTGTACACATACCAAGTGCTGAGCGAACTTAGAAGTATTATCAGAAGAAATAGAAGGCCAACGCCAAGCGTTAATTTTGTTTTAATTTTCATTTATGAAAGAATTACAATATCAATATTGCTGGAAGAGAGCTTTTTTAGAAGTTCATTAAATACATTGGTTGCCAAAATAATTTTCAGTAAATTGAGATGCGGTTTGCCAAGGCATATAGTAGTTACTTTTCTTTGCTCGGCTTGTTCAATGATTGCTTTAGCAATTTCCTTGCTTTGTATTTTTATTATTTCGGCACCTAATTCTGTAGCAAGTTTAAAGTTGTTAATTAAATGACGTTGTTTATCAAGCTGAATTCTATTGGCACTTTCCTTAGGAGTTTGCACATAAATCACATACCATTTGCTATGGTAATAATTTGCAAGACGGGCTGTTTTTCTGATAACAGTTTTCGCTGTTTTTTCATTGCTGCTGATGCATGCTAAAAACCTTTCATGTTTTAATGCATGATTTCTGGTTATTTCGGTTTCTACTTTGCGCTCTACCTGAGAAGCAACTTCTTTCAGAGCAAGCTCTCTGAGTTGTAAGATGTTTTCACTTTGGAAAAAATTCTGCAATGCGGCTTCAATTTTATCAGCTTTGTAAATTTTCCCCGTTTTTAAGCGGGAAATTAACTCAGCTGCGGTAAGGTCAATGTTTACAACTTCATCAGCCAAGGCCAAAACTTTGTCTGGGATGCGCTCTTTCACTTCAATTCCAGTAACCTTCTTAATTTCTTGGTTAAGGCTTTCAATATGCTGAATGTTAACCGCAGTAATTACATTAATACCTGCATCAATAATATCTATAACATCTTGCCATCGTTTTTCATTTCTGCTACCTTCAATATTTGTATGAGCCAGTTCATCGATAATTACTATTTCAGGCCTTAGGTTGATAATTGCTTGTATATCAAGCTCTTCAAGCTGCTTTCCTTTGTAAAATAATTTCCTTTGTGGAATAATTGGCAGACCTGCTATTAAAGCATGAGTTTCTTCACGATTATGTGTTTCCACAAAGCCAATTTTAACATCGATACCATTTTTCAGCAATGCATGGGCTTCCTGTAACATGCGATAAGTTTTACCAACACCGGCGCTCATTCCGATATAGATTTTTAATTTCCCTTTTCTTGATTTCTTAATCAAATTGAGGAACTCTTCTGCCGATTTCCTGGAATCTTCCATAATTAGTTAAATGATATATTCATGGAGGTGCCAATAAAATAGTTTTCATTAGCATTATTCCCGCTTACATCTGTAAAAATTTTATCTCTTTGACTATTAAATGTTCTTGCTTCAAGGCGCCATAGAAAGTTTTGCATTACTTGAATATCGATGTTAAGTGAATAACCAAATGTTTGAAAACCATTTGGTGTTCCGGTAGAAATAATTACTTGATTTTCGTCAGAATAATATTCAGCTCTTGCAGCGAATGAGACTTTATTTGAGGCAGAAAATTTCGCAATCAACACTGGCGAGTACCACAGATTATAAGCATCACTACCTTTTGATTTTTGCTCCGCACCTATGTCGAAGCCAGCAATTAAACCAAGTTTTTCATTCATTTGAAATTGACCGAAGAAATTATGAAAATAGCGCACTTTTCTTGAGCTATCAGGATTTTCGCTGCCGATAAATGAGCTACTGTTGAGTGTTATTTTTTCGTTTGGTGTAAAAGTTAATTGATGACCAAGTCCGGGAGCTTGATTGCCGCTAACGCGGTTAATGCGTTGCCAGCCGTTTAGATACAATGCACTCAGAAACCACTGTTCGTTATCGCTTGAATATGAAATTTTAGCACCAGAAAGGAAGTAAGGTGAGTTTTCTGCTAAAATGCTACGTGTCATATTCCAGCAATTTGCACCAATAGCACTTTCAAACCCAATATGAGAGCCAAAAACACCTAGATCAACCCAAAGATTTTTGGTTTTAGAAATCTTAACGCCGGCATTAGCTTCGAAGATGTTCTTTAAAACGCCGGGTTCGGCTGCAAGATTGGCATTTGCATAGGAACCTGCCATGAGCGCGAGTTTACTTCTCACTTTTGCATTGTCATAGGCAGCCTGAATATAACCGAAATTTAAATTAACCTCATTGTGCCTGTCAAATGAATATAAAAAGCTCGGACGATTATGATCAGTTGGATTTCCAAAGTCGTACACATAATAAGTTTCAAGGTAGCCACTAATTGTTAAATGATTTTGAATTGTATCAGTTTGAGCAGAAACGGTATTGTTTAAAACAACATAAACATTGATGATTAAAAATGCCAGTATAAACTTGTTGAAGTTTTTCATTATGAAATAAGTTAAAAGTGTGCAATCAGTTGGCCTTTAATTTTTATCCAATTGATCTAATTCAAGATTAAGTTTTAAAACATTGATTCTTTCAGTTCCAAATAAACCCAGTAAAGCCTTTTCGGTATTGCTTACTATGAGTTGCTGCAGTTTTTTTTCTGAAAGTCCGCGTATTTTAGCAATACGATCTACCTGAATATTAGCTGCCTGAACAGAGATATGTGGGTCTAAACCACTACCGCTAGTGGTTACTAAGTCTGATGGGATTTCAGCTTTTGAAAGATTGGGGTTGTATTTAAGTAAATTGTTGATGCGGGCTTCAACTTCAGATAAATGGTCTGGATTCGTAGGTCCATAATTGCTGCCTCCTGAGCCTGCGGCATCATAATCAACAGCCGAAGGACGAGACCAAAAGTACTTGTCTGAATTGAATGCCTGGCCTATGTTTATGTGATATGATTTTCCTTCAGAGTTCATGGTTAATCCATTTCCTTGCCCCGGTGCAAGTTGAGCTACAGCCCAAACAGCACAAGTGTAAATTCCACAAAAGAATGCCAAACAAACTAAGGTTAATCTTATAGAGGGAAATAAGTTAGATTTCATATGTGAGGTTTTATAATACTAGTGATGAAGCACATTTATTAAATGCTTTTGCATTTTTTTTGATGTAACTTAAATAAAAAGAGAAACAAAAATGTCAATGAGTTTTATGCCAATGAATGGCACAATAACACCCCCTAAACCATAAATAAAAAGGTTTCTTCTTAAAAGAGCACTAGCTCCAATTGGTTTATATGCGACTCCTTTTAAAGCCAATGGTATCAGCATTGGGATAACCAAGGCGTTGAAAATCACAGCCGATAAAATAGCACTTTCAGGGCTATGCAGATTCATTATATTCAAACCTTGCAAAGAAGGAATAGCTACTATAAACAGTGCAGGAATTATTGCAAAATACTTAGCAACGTCATTAGCAATGCTAAATGTAGTAAGTGTGCCCCGAGTCATTAAGAGTTGTTTCCCAATTTCAACAACTTCAATTAATTTGGTTGGGTCATTATCAAGATCAACCATATTTCCTGCTTCTTTGGCAGCCTGAGTTCCACTATTCATAGCAACTCCAACATCAGCCTGCGCAAGAGCCGGGGCATCGTTTGTACCGTCGCCCATCATGGCTACAAGCCGGCCCTCAGATTGTTCTTGTTTGATGTAGTTCATTTTATCTTCGGGCTTTGCCTCAGCAATAAAATCATCAACACCTGCCTTTTCAGCAATAAATCGGGCCGTTAGCGGGTTATCTCCAGTTACCATAACTGTCTTAATGCCCATTTTTCTAAGTCTAACGAACCTTTCCTGAATTCCGGGTTTAATGATGTCTTGAAGCTCAATAACGCCAATAACCTTTTCATTCTCAGAAACAACGAGTGGGGTTCCTCCATTGCTTGAAATTTGAGTAACCCGGTTAGCGATTTCATCGGGAAAAGCATTCCCAGCTTTTTCGCATAAACTTTTAATTGCATCAGCTGCTCCTTTCCGAATTCGAGTAATTTCGTTTTCTGCCTGTAAGGCAGGAAGGTCAATTCCGGAGCTTCTAGTTTCTGCTGTAAATTTAATAAAGCGGGCTCCTTCAACCTGAAAGGTTAATGGGTCTATTTTAGATAATTCGATGATAGATTTCCCTTCGGGAGTTTCATCTGCCATTGAGCTTAAAACAATAGATTTACGAAAGCTATTCTCATTTACCCCATTAGCAGGATAAAAGTTTGTTGCTTTTCTATTGCCTATTGTTATTGTTCCAGTTTTATCTAAAAGTAGAACATCAATATCGCCGGCAGTTTCAACAGCTTTACCACTTTTTGTAATAACGTTTGCCCGCAAAGCTCTATCCATCCCTGCAATACCAATTGCAGATAAGAGGCCACCAATTGTTGTAGGTATTAAACACACAAACAGCGAGATAAATGCAGCTATTGAGATGGGAGTATTGGCATAATCGGCAAATGGCTTTAGTGTAATCGTAACGATTATGAAAACCAGGGTAAATCCTGCCAAAAGTATAGTTAGGGCAATTTCGTTAGGAGTTTTTTGTCGACTAGCACCTTCAACGAGAGCAATCATTTTATCTAAGAAGCTTTCGCCTTGTTCGGTAGAAACCTTAACAATTATTCTGTCAGATAAGACTTTTGTTCCTCCAGTTACGGAGCTTTTATCGCCACCAGCTTCACGAATTACAGGAGCTGATTCGCCGGTAATAGCACTCTCGTCGATGGTTGCCAAACCTTCAATAATTTCACCATCTGCAGGAATTATGTCGCCTGCCTCACAAATAAACAGATCGCCTTTTTTAAGTTGTAATGAAGTGATTTGTTGAATATCTGAAGGCTTAAGATTGGAAAACTTAAAATCACTTGACTTTTCTATGCTAATAACCCTTGCAGGAGTTTCTTCGCGTGTTTTACGTAAACTATCAGACTGAGCTTTACCACGAGCTTCTGCAATAGCTTCAGCAAAGTTGGCAAACAATAGTGTAAGTAAAAGCAATAGGAATATCGTAAAATTATATCCAAACCCACCTTGTGAGCTATTGGAAAGGGAATATCCCGATACTACCAGCATGATGAATGTTCCAATCTCGACTGTGAACATAACCGGATTTCGGAACATGATTTTCGGGTTAAGTTTCACAAAAGATTCTTTAAGTGCTTCTTGCACTAGACTTCTTTGAAACAATGATGTATTATTTGTCATTTTCGAGTTTTTAAAGAAAGATTATGGTCATGTAAACTGTTTTGGTTTCTACCAGCAATTGAATACTCTTCAACGTCATCTTAATTGGCGACACAAAAGGAGAAATATTCAGCTAAAGGCCCAAGTGTTAATGCAGGAAAGAACGCTAATGCGGCAACAATGGCAATCACTGCAAATACAAGAATCCCGAAGGTTGATGTTTCAGTTTTTAGAGTTCCTGCACTCTCTGGAATATATTTTTTAGAGGCTAACATCCCTGCAATTGCAACAGGACCAATGATCGGCAAATACCTTCCAAATAGCATAATTAACCCAGTAGAGATATTCCAGAAAGGTGTATTATCTCCCAAACCTTCGAAACCGCTGCCGTTGTTTGCAGAGGCAGAGCAAAATTCATAAAGGAATTCGCCAAAACCATGATAACCCGGATTATTTAACCAACCTGCATAGGCTTCGGGATTGCCGGCATAAAGAAAACTTGCAAGCGCAGTTCCCCCTAAAATCATTAAAGGATGAAGCAGTGCAATCATCATTGCAATTTTTACTTCTTTAGCTTCCACTTTTTTACCGAGAAATTCAGGAGTTCTTCCAACCATTAGCCCTCCAATAAATACCGCCAGAATAATAAATACATAGAAGTTTATAAATCCCACACCTACACCACCATAAAAGCTGTTGATCATCATGCCAAGCATTGTAAACATTCCTGAAAGCGGTGTTAAGCTATCATGCATGGCATTTACAGAGCCATTGCTCGTATTTGTAGTATTAATTGCCCAATAGGCAGATGCTGCAGAGCCGAAACGAACTTCTTTTCCTTCCATACTACCCATATTCTGGGAAATTCCCATTTCGGCAATTGCAGGATTTCCGTTCATTTCAAAATAAATAGTTGGAATGACCAAACAGAGAAAGCCTGCGGTCATAACCCCATAAATCATGATAGCTAACTTTCTTCGTTTTAATATAAATCCAAGCGCAAAAACAAGCGAAATAGGTATTAAGAAAATGAAAACAGTTTCAACTATGTTCGTTAGATAATTAGGGTTCTCCATAGGATTGGTTGAGTTAGGACCGTAATATCCACCTCCGTTTGTGCCCAATTGTTTTATAGAAATAAAAGCTGCAGCCGGTCCTCTACTGATGTTTTGCTGGGCACCTTCGAGTGTAATTATCGAATCCTTACCATCAAAAGTCATTGGAGTCCCATTAAATACAAGAATTACAGCTCCTATAAATGCGATTGGAAAAAGAATCCGAGTGCAGGAGCGCACGAAGTAGCTAAAAAAATTACCTAATTTCTCAGTGGTTCTCTCTTTCATTGCATTAAATACTACAGCGCAAATTGCAATACCAGTTGCAGCACTTATAAATTGCCAAAGCATAAGAATTAGTTGTCCCAGATAAGAAAGGCTGGTTTCACCCGAATAATGCTGCAAGTTTGTATTTGAAACAAAGCTCACAGAAGTGTTAAAAGCCAAGTCCCAGCTCATAGATGGATTATTATCGGGGTTCAGGGGCAACCAACTCATATTGGTTAACACGAAAACTGAAATTATAAACCAGAATCCATTAATTGTAAGCAAAGTAACCAGGTGTTGTTTCCAGGTCATTTCGTTGCCAGGGTTTATACCACTGAGTTTGAAGAATAATTTGTCGAGAGGATTGAAAATTTTATCGAGCCAGGTTTTTTCATAATTAAATACCTTTCCGATGTATCGGCCCAAAGGTATTGCCAATGCTACTACAGTAGCATACATTAGAATTACGCCAAGTATTTCTGTGTTCATTCTTGAAAATTTAAATGTTATTTAGTTGAATTTGAAAATTCATTTCGAGGTTAATATCAGAGCCTAGAAACCTTGAATAGATAGATTGAACAGATGTACTATTAAACATCATTTAAAATTTTTCGGGTTTAACTAGTACATAGATTAAATATGCAAATACACAAAGTGCAATGATGAATAAAGCATTCATAGAGTTTAGTTTTCGAGAATTGTTTTTAAGTAAGCTTGTTTCAAATTGTCGGGCAAGAGTTCCATTTGAGCTTTGAGGCTGGCTGGAGATTGAGAGGCGGCAAGTGTTTCTAGGAATTCATTCTCAATTGCATTTTTAATATGGAGCGAACCTCCCGAATACAATAGGTTTATGATTTTAATCACGCTTATTGCTTCATCCACAGATCCTTCATTTATCTTTTCTAAACAATAATTTCCGAGATTATTCAGAAGAGAATATTCAGTTGGGTTTGGATCACTCTCTAAACACCAGGGCAGCCATTCTTTAACGGTAGAGATAATTTTGGATTTCATGAATTCAAAATTTTTCGAATGCATCTATTGCTATAAATAGAAAAGCATATACTATTAGTCCAATGAGATAAGTGATAATCGTCATGGCTTTAAATATTTAAATTCCTGATGAGTAAACTTGTCTGTTATGTTCAGCCTTTAGTTCCTTAGGAAATAAAATCAGGTATTCGTGACCCCAGCTGTAATTCATCTCTAATAACTGAGACAAGGGGGAAATAAATTTATTTGCTACAATAGAGCGAGTATAATCACTCCCTTTTTGAAATATTTCATCGGCCTTTTTATATAGCTCTTTAACCTTTTCACGTTGGCCACTAAAGATTGCATTAAGTGTTTCAAGCTCTAAATCTTCAATATCTTTTACTTCGATATTTAATTGCTTTTTCATAAGAATTATTTTAGTAATTCTCTCATGCCAAAAGCTATTCCTTAAAGTTATTAAAGGATGTATGTTGTTTTATATCAAGGAGATGCCTCTTTTAAGTAATCAATCTATTGCTAGCTACCCTTTCAGAATGAAAGGGTGAATCATAGCGTTTTGATAGGTTTGTTACCCCAGATTGTATTCAGCAAGTTTTCTGTAAAGCGTGGTTAAGGCAATACCCAAAAGCTCTGCTGTTTTTGTTTTATTTCCATTGGTGTAATTAAGCACTTTTTGGATGTGAAGCTTCTCAACACTTGTTAGTTCAAAAGCAGAAAGGGATTGCCCATTTGAGTTCTGCCCAATAGGCTTAGTTAATTCTAAAGGCAGATGATTAACAGTTAACTGATTTTCACAAAGTATAACACTTCTCTCAACCACATTTTTCAACTCACGAATATTACCATTCCAAGAATGTTGTTTCAATAACTGATAGTAATCATGATTAACAGATTCAATTTTCTTATTGGTTTTAAATGCAGATAAGTGTATGAAATGATTAGTTAATGATTCAATGTCAACTTCCCTTTCTCTTAGTGCAGGCAAGTGAATTTGAAAAACAGAGATGCGGTAATATAAATCTTCTCTAAAATGACCATTTTCAATTTCTTTAAGCAAATTTCTATGAGTAGCGGCAATTATTCGAACATTCACCTTAGTAGGCTTTGTTGTTCCTATTCGAATAAACTCATTTGTTTCAAGCACTCTTAACAGTTTAGCCTGAAGATCTGCCGCCATTTCTCCAATTTCATCCAAAAACAGAGTTCCATTATTAGCCTCTTCAAATAGGCCTTTCTGGTCTTTATTAGCTCCTGTAAATGCTCCGGATACATGACCAAACATTTCACTTTCTAAAAGATCTTTGCTAAAAGCAGAACAATTTATAGCAACAAAGTTTTGTTTACTTCTTGGGCTTGCCTGGTGAATAGCTTGAGCAAAAACTTCTTTACCTGTGCCGGTTTCACCCGTTAGCAAAACTGTAGTATCGGTAACTGCAACTTTTTGGGCAAGGCCAATTGCATTTAAAATAGCAGGTGATTTGCCAATTATTTTTTCAAAGGAGTGTTTATTGGCCAGCTGTTTCTCAAGATGAAACACGCGTTTGGATAATTCTACCTTCTCAATGGCCTTGTAGATTAAGGGTATTATTTTATTATTATCATCGCCTTTAGTGATATAATCAAAAGCGCCATTTTTTATTGCCTGAACTCCATCTTGAATGTTTCCATAAGCAGTCAAAAGTATTATTTCAGAAATGGGGTACTTATCTTTGATTTTTTTACATAGTTCAACGCCATTGCCATCGGGCAATTTTACGTCACAAAGAATAACATCAAATTCATAATGCTCTATGCTTTTCATTGCTGCTTCACAGTCCGATGTTTGATGCACTTCAAAACCCTCCAAGCCGATAATTCTAGCTATTAGAGACCTTAGTTTTTCTTCGTCCTCTATAATTAAGACTTTCTTCAAAATAACGCTAATCAATTAATGAGCAAAGTTATTATTATCTAGCACGAATGATAATTTGCTAGAAATTCGTTTTTTAATAGCATTCATTTCAACTTGCTAAAGTTTAGAATTGCCACAAGTTTTTAACTTGCATTTTCAGACTCAAATTAGCTTGAATTTGAAAATGTATCTAAACACCTGTATTTTGTCAGAAATTCAGTTCTTGACTATCGAATTAAGTTTATATTGATTATCTCCATAAAATTAAAAAAACGCATATTTAAATTGCCATTATTTAGTTGTGATAGCTTTCAATTGTAAAATTTTTAAAATCATCATAGAAAGCCAATAGTTACTCATAACCGTAATTGGGATTTTGGCGATGGCATCACTTCTCAAGAAGAAAACC
>JAGYKL010000044.1 GCA_018401705.1 Bacteroidia bacterium
TACTTACCGGAGCATTCGTGGTTTGTTTATTGGGTGTGCATTCGAAAATGCATGGCCAAAATGTAAACATGGTATTGAATATTTTAACCAACGATTTTACCCTTTCTACAACAGATCAATGGTCACTTAGCATTGTTAATGCTTCTGCGCTAAACTACGCCTGTTACTTAAAAGTAGATATTAGTGCGCAGGGCGAAGGCAATGTGGCATCGGGCACCTCAAAAGGATTTAAATTAAGTGCATTTGATACTAAATTAATCAACAGCACATCCGAAGAATTATTCGACTCAAGCACCGTTGACTATTCTTCATTTTATCGTGATGCAGTTATTTTAACCGGACAATTACCAAGCCGGAATTATTCGGTTTGTGTTGACTTACTTGATATAAAAACCAATCAACTTATCAATAGAACCTGCTCCTCGTTTCAGCTTCAAAAATACCAGCCTCCAGTAAATATATACCCTTTCGAGGGTGATACGGTAGCTCAGAATTCAATCATTTTTCAATGGCTACCCCCACAGCCGGTCGATAAGGCGATGCGCTACACTATTAAGATTTCGGAAGTATTAAGCATTCAATCAAAAGTGAGTACATTTTTTTCGAATAACTATTTTTTTACTCAGGATAATATTACGTCAACCGCATTTCAATACCCGGTTAATGCCAGGAAATTAACGCCCGGCCGCACCTATTCGTGGATTATTGAGGCTCGAATAGGAACCTTGCTCCTAAAAAGTGAACCTAGTCAGTTTCGGGTTCAACAAGACAAAGGGAGCAGCGATATTACCATTATTCAGGCACCTCCCAATTTATTCAACTGCATCGAATTGTTTCCAAACACACCGCGAAATGCCCAAATAACGAAAGACACAATTAACGTGTCATTCGTTTCTGATTATGCCCTCGATAAAACGCCGGTTATATTTTATGATGCTTCCAATAAGCCAATCCACAGCTCATTTATAAAAATTAAACCGGGTAATAATTATTTCAGTTTTGATATATCGGGAAATAAAAAAATTAATAACGAAAAGTTTTTTTCACTGATTATTCAGCCTTCAAAGGATGAATCATTTATGCTGCAAATCAGGAAGGAAACTATAAAAAAATCAGCTAAAAAATGAAAAATAGAAGCTTTCTTACTCTCAGTATTCTGTTTAGTTTTTCAGTAGCAGCAGCTCTTATTTTTAAGCATGAAAATAAAAAGCGAGAGATAGGACACCCTGCCGGTAAAGCTCAAAATGCAATACATGAGCCAAATTTAACCTCGCCTGGTGGTCCCACCCAGCCCGAAGTGCAATCATATACACCTATTGATGCAAACGACCTCGTGAATCCCTTTACTGGTGCATTCAGCTATAATATTCCATTGATTGATGTAGGCGGTTTTCCCGTAAACATATCGTATGACCCCGATATTAGCATGGAGGAAGAAGCCAGCTGTGTAGGCCTCGGCTGGTCGCTCAATATTGGGAGTGTAAACCGCGTTGTAAGAGGGCTGCCCGACGATTTTAATGGTACCGATAAACTTGCGGTACAGGAAACAAGACAAAATGAAGTAGATATTGGAATTGCACATGGAGGAGAAATAGAAGTTTTCGGAAAAGATATTGGAACTATTAAAGAGTTAAGCGGCAGTTCAACCTTGGATTTATGGCTGAACTATAATAACTATACAGGCTGGGCTTCATCGCTGGGTCTTGATTTAAGCGGAGAATTAACTCATAAATACTGTGAAGGAAAGTTAGGCGTGGGCTTGAATGCAAGCAGTTCGGAAGGCTTTTCAGTAAATGCTTCATTAGATGCTATTGGAGGCAAAGAAGATTACAAGGGTGGGTTTAAAGGAGGATTTAAATATGCTTCATTAACGGGCAGTAAAGAGTTTTCCTTTGGTTTAAAAGTGAAAGGAAAAATTAGTTCAGTCAAAACAGGGTTATCCACCAAAAGCTCATTCAAAAGCTACGCCCCATTTTATCCGCCTCCTTCTCGATTCCCATCCAATTCGGCGGCGAGTACATTTGATTTAAAAATAGGGGCAGAGTTTGCATTTGTAAGACCTCACGGCACACTTAGCGGCTATGTTAGAACCGAAAGCTTTGACAAAACCACCCATTACCAACCTGCTTATGGCTATTTCTTTGAACACCTGGCCAAAGCCGATGAAAATTTTATGCTCGATTGCCAGCGCGAACAAGATGGATGGGTCAATGAAAAGTATCCTCAACAACCTGTTTCGCATCAAACATACGATTGGTTTAATGTAAGCGGAATGGGTATTTCGGGCGAATTTCGCCCCATCCGACACGACTACATTATGATAGGCGATGGCACCATCGAAGAATCTGTTAATCCAGATGTTAGTTTAGGTGCTGAGGTTGCATTTGGAAATTTATTGGGTGTGGGAGGAAACCTCTCTTTAACACTTGCCAGCAGTGAGTCAGGCATTTGGCGTTCCGATAATCAACTCGCCAATAGCGCCTTTGCGCCTTCAAACGCTGGCGAAGGCTCTGTTGAGGTACCGCCTGTATATTTTAAAGATGTATCTGAATTAACCCCACTTTCTGCTTCCGACGAGGATGATTTTAAACGAATGGGAGAATTCAAACCCATGGTGGCAAAAGTTGACCTGGGTAAAGTTAAAGATAAGCTTGTAGCCGGTGAAACAGAAATTGATGCCAATACATTGAAGCGAAAGCAAGAAGGTTCGCTGAAACACGCGCTGGAAAGTCCGCGAATTAAAACCCTGAGCTACCTCAACGCCAAAGATGCCGGCAAATGGGCACTGTTGAAGAAAATTGAAGCCTATCCCAAATTAAATGCAAGCAGGCCTCCCAACGAATGGAATGCTATCATGTCGGCCGCCGACCGTACGGATGGGGATGCAATTGAAGAACCGAAGCGCAAAAAGCCGCATCACCTGTCAGAACTCAACGTCGTAAAAGACGATGGCACCCGTTACGTTTATGGAATCCCAGTGTATAATACCCTCTCAAAAGATGTTGCCTTCAATGTTTCAAGGGATAATTTAGACCTTGTTCCCGGAACCAAGTTGGTTAAGTATGACCCGAGTGTGGATAATTCAATCAACAATACCAATGGAGTTGATGAAAGTTTCAGAACGACCACCACGCCGGCCTATGCGCATGCTTTTTACTCACCGCTATTTATCTGACGATTACGTAGATGTTGACCCAGATAGCCCCACCAACGAAGCCGCAGGGCAGCTATACCCGCCTTACTCAAAAGTAGCTTCGGATTTTAAATGGCGCATTCCTTTTTATAAAAGTCATGCAAACTACGATGAGGGCACCAATATGCGCCAAGGCAGCTCCGATGGCGACGATCGGGGAAGTTATTCGTATGGCGAAAAAGAACTGTGGTATATCCAGAGTATAGAAACGAAGAATTATGTCGCACTATTTTATTTTAGTGATAGAGACGACGGTTACAGCGTGCTTGATGAAAATGGGGGAATTGATTTGAATAATCAAAAGCCGAATCAGCAAAAACTCGATAGTATTAAAGTTTATGTCAAATCGGATTTAATAAGCAATACAAGGCAGGCTGTACCAGTTAAGCGCGTGGTGTTTCAATACGACTACTCCTTGTGCCCGGGCGTGCCTTTCAATAAGAATTACCACGCCTCGGTAGGGGATGATGGATGGAGAAACTTTCTCAGCACTGCAGATGCATCCACAAAAACCATGGGTAAATTGACCTTGAAAAAAGTGTATTTCACCTATAGTAATTCGGCACGCAGCGCTGCCGAATCGTACGATTTTGTTTACCAAGAAAACAAACCCTACCACCCAATGGGCTTTAACCGCTGGGGCGGCTATGCAACACCCGCTTTGCCCAACGAAATGCTCAACGATGAGTACCCCTATGTTTCATTCGATAAAGCAAAGGAAGACCGCAATGTAAAGGCCTGGACTCTGTATAAAATTCACCTGCCTTCGGGCGCTGAGTTGGAAATAGATTATGAATCGAATGACTATGCATTTGTGCAGGATAAAAAAGCCTCCTCGATGGTTAAAATAAAGGGCTTCTCGGATGCAAAAAATTCAAACACGGTAAATGACAATCTATATAGTGGCGCTGAGCCCTCCTCGCGAAAAAGATTCCTCTACTTTGAGCTGCCATCCATTTTGAATGGGAGAAGTGAGGATGAGAAAAAAGCAGCATTGGCAGAAATGACCAAAGAATTGGGCGCATTATATTTCAGCTGTAGCGTAAATACCGGCAGGTTAATGGGCTCGCGGGAATATCACGAACAAATCAACTCCTTCATTCCGATGCCTTCTGAAGCGCATGGCTACGAATGGAAACTTGATACAGACTATGGTTTAAGTGCTGATGAACGCATGGGGTGGATTGACATGATGGCCGGCGATGACGGTTCGTACAATTACCATCCTGTTACAGAGGCCATGGTAAAATACATCAAGGAAAATTTACCCAATGTGGCATTCAACGAAAGGCCCATTAGCGATGATGTATTAGAGAACCTTGAGGCCATCGGAGTGGCGATAGGGAATATTTTCAGCACCTTAACCAAATCATCCTTAACAGAAGTGTTTTATGACGATGGACGTGGTAAGAAAATAAATTCATCCGAATCGTACATTAGGTTATTTACGCCGGGCGGACGGAAACTCGGCGGCGGAAAACGGGTTAAAAAAATTAGCATTTCAGACCGTTGGGGTGCAATGGTTAACAAGAATAAAAACGACAACAGTGCAAAAAATCAGAAATACGTTATCGTTTATTCCTACACCACAACAGAAAACGGAAAAGAAATCAGTTCTGGTGTAGCGGCATTTGAACCCGGCCTTGGTCAGGACGAAAACAGCATGCAAATGCCCTTCAAATTAAAATCATACCAGTATCCGAATGATAATCCAAACCATTTAAAGCACATTAGCTTATGGAGTTTAAAAAATCGAACCCTTACTACGCCATTCGGTGCATCTTATTTTCCGGCAGCGCAAGTAGGCTATTCAACGGTGAAAGTTTACGCCAACCCGATTAACGCCGACAATCCAAGCGCACCCGATAATTCACGCTCTGCAAGCGGACATACAGAATACGAGTTTTACACCGCGCGCGACTTTCCTGTGTATGTAGACTATACCAAGCCTAATGTCTATATGAAAACCAATGACCTCATGCGGGCAGGAAAGGCTCCTGAAAGAGTTGTCGACGGCTCCGACTTGGGGAGTACTACCTTGAGTTTGTTGAGCAATTCGAGTTTCGATTACCTAACCATAAGTCAGGGCTACTCCGTGGTGCTCAACAATATGCATGGCAAAGCCAAAGGCGTGAAAAAATATGCCCAAGGCAACGCAATACCCATCCAATACACCCAATATTATTACCGCACCAATGGCAATGGCTCGGAAGTAAAACTGAACAACAGCTTCCCTGCCATCAGCAGCTCCGGCGAAGTTTCGGAACGTTATTTCGGCGTTACCTACGATATCATTCCCGATAGCCGTATGTTCGATTTTGTGTCGGGTACAGGCGGAGTAGCACCAAATGTTGAAATCACAGGAACATGGGTTACGCCCGTATTTGCAGTATCAGTCTGGCCAATATTCGGAGCTCAAACAACGCAAGTTCATCAACTTTCCATTACCAAAGCGATTTATATGAATGGACTGATTGATAGCATTGTTGTTACCGATATGGGTCAAAAACTGGTTACAAAAAACCTGCTGCTCGACGGCGAAACCGGAGAAGTAATTGTAACAGCCACCCCGAACGAGTTCAACGATTATGTGTATGGCACCAGCATTCCGGCGCGCTGGGAAGCGAAATATACCGGCATGAAACCCAATTACACCGCCGAAGGATTGGTGTTCAAGAATTTAACTAAAGCCGGAAACGACTATGCGATTCCTGTGAATGCGGCATTCAATGCGCTTTCAATCGGAGATCAATTCGTGGCCGAAGACCAGAATGCCAATGCTTATTATTGTTGGTTAGCGAAAAAGAGTGAGGCACCCAACAGAATACAACTCATTGATTTAAATGGGGATTATATCAACATCAGTTCGCTAAAGCAATTGACGCTACTTCGCTCGGCAAGCCGAAACTTGCTTGGTTTGTTGAGTGGCAACGTAGAAACATTAAAGAATCCAATTAGCTCTCGAGGGCTCTACTTTGACCGTGTAATCTCTGCCTCTGCCATCGAATATACCGATGACTGGCAGAGTTATAAAATTAATCGCTACAGCACACCGGAAATGCGATGCGAGTGTTCTGAAGAAAAAGTTACAGATAAGAACATGCCCGTAATAACGGTTTTGGAAAATACCCTGAAACATGTCATTGATCAAATCCCTAGCGCATTTTTATCCTCCGGATCTGTTTCATTTCCTTCAAATCAAGAAACTGCGCGTTATCTTAAACGAATATTCGGTGGCGAAGCATTGAACTGGCAAGGCCAGATTGATGGCGAAAACACCATTCGCCTGTTCATTAACGGCAGCGAAATAACCCTAACCGCCCAAGGCCCGGTTCAAGCCTTTTGTTCGGTTATTGGCATACAACAAGGAAGTTTAAAGTTCAAGGAAGATTTACATGCCGATTGTGCCGATAAAGGCTACAAGTTTTCGGTAACACTCATGATGCAGGATTGCCTGCCCAATGAGCAAGGTAATTTTGCCCGATTCCCGCTCAGCTTCAGTGGCACTTCAAGCGCGTTCAGATTTAAGGACTGCAAACTAAAACCTACCGGCATAGACCGCGATAATTGCGGCGATGAGATTGGATTTACCTACAATCCTTTTGTAAACAACAACAAAGGAAATTTCAGGGCCGTGCGCACAATGACCTATGATTCTTCGCGCACTTATAACGACAAAGGCATTCGTTATCAGGGCTTGTTTACTGCTTTTCACTCCTGCTGGCAGGTTGGAAACCGAATTTTCAATCCGGGGGATTCGCGGCATTGGAAATGGACCGCGGAGAACTCAAAAATCGATTCGCATGGAAAAATATTGGAGCAAACTGATAAGCTTGGCGTTTCATCCTCCACATTTTATGGCTATGCCAACTCGTTCGAAATTGCTTCGGCAAACAACGCCAAATACACGCAGATTGGCTTTGAAGGGTTTGAAGATTATGCCTATTCCAATCGCCGCGCCTCAAGCGACTGCTCAAATCCGGTGCACTGGATCGATGTTGCTCCCTTGCGAACCGACATTGTTTCAACCGAATCGCATACCGGAAAGTACAGCCTGCGTTTGCGCCCTACAGCCGGCTTTGGCAGAACGGTTACGATTCAGTCTAACAGTGTGGTGAATTCGAGACCCGATGCTACAGGCCCCTATCAATTCGAACGAAAAAACAGGGCCGGCAAGTTCTCTCCCGAAGCAGGTTCATATTTGGTGAGTGCATGGATAAAAGTGAATGAGCCCTCAACGGCAATTCCCGGTGGTGGTTTAATACCCGCAACTCAAACGCTTGCAAAAGAAAAACAGGCCAATGAGCATTATCGGAACGCCAAAATTACCTGCAACGGGGTCGAATTAAACGAACGATCGGATATTATTGACGGATGGCAGCAGGTATGGGGCGTGTTAGAAATATCGGCCGCCGGAACGCTTGAAATAAAGCTTTCAACCGGAAACTCAACGACGTTTTTTGATGATTTGCGCATACAACCGCTGCAATCGATCATGAACACGTTTGTGTATGATCCAGAAACCCTAAGGCTTGCCGCTTCTTTAGACGAAAACAACTTTGCGACATTCTATGAATACGATGGGGAGGGCGAATTGATTCGCACCAAGAAAGAAACCGAGAAAGGAATTATAACCCTGCAGGAAGTTGATTCCGGAACCGCCCGAAAACTAAGAGTTAATTAAGCAATCGAATCGCTAAAGAACCATGAAAATTATAAAGTTCCTCCTTATACTTTTTTCGGGCAACCTTTGTGCACAAGGTTCAATTAGCTTAATTCGGTACGACCAGATGTGCCGCAATGAAGTTTCTTCTGCACCCGCTGCAATCGTTAGCCACGAAGTATTTCAACTTACAAATGCCGAAATCAATCGTAAACCCGAACTTCCTCAAAATACTTTGATCTTTTCACCCAAATTATCCTTGAGTGCTTCCATTCCATTTGAAGCTTTAAACAGCCTTCACAGCCTTGGTTATGAAGTAAAATTGACCCTGAAAATACGATCGTGGAATATTGGGCAACGGGCATGGAATCCCTTTCAAACAAAAACGCTGAGCATAAATTATAACAACGAAAAAGGTAAATCATACAAAGAAAAAGATTGGATTATTGTGGATGATATTTCGTATTGCGAAATATTTCTTGATAAGCTGGAAGCAACATATGGTGAAAAAGAAGAAAATACATGGGAACAAATTTGGAAGGATGATGGTGATTTATTTTTAGCCAATAGTGGAATTGATTTTTGCACCGGTAATATCTTAGAAAGAATACCTTTTGAAATTCGGGCAGAAATTATCAGCGATGACAAAAGTGCCTACGCAAACGATATACAACCCCATATCGCAAATGGCGACTGTAGCGGACTCGTGGCTGCGTATATCGAATCTACGAACGATGTTAAAATAACCTGGTGCAATACCCCTTGGGCCGACGAATATGAGCTGCAATGGACCTACGTTGACAACTACAGCGATAATCCATCACGGCTGCGGGAAGATGTCTCGTATTCTTTCCGCCAAAATTATGGAAATGCACGCTTTCAAAACGCGCTAGGGAATAGCGACATTCCACATACTTACGAAATGCCGCTCGTTTATGAACGCGGATATCTAATTTTTCGAATTCGGGGCATAAAGTACATGAATGCCGACTTTAGCAATCCAATTTACGGACCCTGGAGCATTCCCGAAGAAGGAAGGCCGTTAACCGGTTCGGGCCATGTAATCTACATTAATGACGATCTAGCCCACGAAAAAGGTTGGCTCAACTGGCAGCGAGTGAGTTATTTTGCCGAAAATGGCAAACGAAAAGATGTGCTCGCTTATTATGACGCTACATTAAGGCAAAGACAAACGGTAACACGAAAAAACGACGATAAGTCGATTGTGGTGGCCGAAACCATATACGACCGACAAGGCCGGGCGGCTGTGCAGATATTGCCCTCAGGATTGGCCTGCGAAAGCAATCAAACAGCGCGAAATGGCAGTGGTTCCTATCAAAGCACCAATATTAGAGGCAAAGACGA
>JAGYKL010000045.1 GCA_018401705.1 Bacteroidia bacterium
TGGGATTTTGGAAGACTGAAGCTCAAACTTGCACTAAAGTAAGAAAGAAACGTAAAGCTCCAAACTAAGATAGAACCCCAATTGGCGGCTGTGCGCTGTTAGAGGCCGACAAATTCTTTTTTCTTCTACTTTCGATTTAATCAACTTTCATCCATTTCTTCGCCAATCTATAACCGCTTCCCTCGCTTTGTAGTTCAACAAAATAAATCCCTGTTTTCAGTTCATTTAACTCAGTACTGATTAAGAATTTACTGGTGTTGAATGTATTTTCATAAACTGTTTTACCGATATTATCTCGAATAGTCACCTTTACAGGTAAAGCTATATCAGTGCTAAAATTCAATTGGCTAATTCCGGGATTCGGATAAATGTTTACCGAAAACTGTTCAATCTTTTGAATGCTTGTTTCATCGTTTAAGCCCAAACTATCGCAAATTGTCCCGTCAATTGGCCCGAGAAGGTGGTTAGCTTGATTGGGCGGAGTATAATTAAATCCATACAGAGGTAACTCATAGTAAAAAGGGATGAATTCAGATTCAACACCTGCTTCATTTGGTTGTTTTAGAATACTAGCATATGGTACATTTGGGGTCGGAGTATAATTCATACAGCAAAAACCGCCTAACATATGCTTCAAATTAGGTGTCAAACTAAATATACCCAAACTATCAGTAAGTACTGTAGCAGTTTGAGTCTGTAAATCATATTGAAAATTATCAATAACAAGATAATTTGACGAATTAGTTCTAGTCATATACAGTTTTGACCCATCAGGACTTAAGCTAAAAGGTGTAAAATCTGTAAACCATTCATCAATAACAATTTCACTAAAATCAAACGTCTGCAAATTGCTCAATTCTCCTGTGCAGCGGTCAAAATCAAATACTTGCAATTCGCGAATATGCCCTCCAAACCAATGGACGTATTTGCTGCCATCTGAGCTAAAGGAGGCCCAAGCAAAATTTGTGTAGGCTGAATCTTGATTGGTGTAATAAGGCTCTAATATTAATGTATCTGGAGAAAGTAATCCGCGGATGTACTGATTTTTCCTTTGGCCTATTTTTAAGAACCACCAATCGCGGCCATTGGCATGACGACATGCATCAATACCGCCAGGAACACTAGAAATAGGCATGTCGTATCTAATTGTTTCTTCAACATTGTAGCCAATTTCATCAATTTTAATTTTTGTTACAGAAAATAATGTATCTATGCCTACATTGAATGGGTTTGGCGAGTTAGCAAAATTGCCACTATAACTATTCATTAAATAATAATAACCATCATTGATTCTTGGTTTTAAAAATAAAAAACCTCTATATGCTATGATTAAATCATTCCAATCTAATTCAGACAATTCAGAAAGTATATTTCCACTCGAATCAAATAAGGTCTTCCCATTAAAAGCCATTAAGAAATTTCCTAATGAATCAGAAATTGTCGCAGAACCTAAGGTAAATGGAGCAGGGAAATATTTGGTAGTTATGCTTTCTAAAGAATCATCATTAAACTTCATAATTCCCGTGCCGTTGAGGCCGTCATCAATGCCATCGCAACCGAATTCGGGGAAACATGTTCCCCAAATCCAGTTATAGGCTTCTTTTTGAGCAATGGCTGAAATTTGAAGCAATAAAAATGCAATAACAATTAAAAACCTCATTGCTTTATTAATTTGTGTTGCTTTACAATGGTATTGGTATTGTCGCTAATCCTGTAAATATAAACCCCTGATGCAAGGTTTGAAATTTCACCTGATAAAACTGCAGGGGATGAATTCAGCAATGTATTACTCGTGGTTCTACCCAATGCGTCTATAATTTCAATACGAAGAGGATATGCATCAGCATAATCATATTTAATGGTTAGTTGATTTGTGCTTGGATTAGGGAATACCTGAATTTCAGAAACCTCTTGTTTTCTTGTTGTTTGAGCAAGTCGATACAAAACACCTTGTTGCAGGCACGTTAATTCGTCATTGTATTCTAGTGTGTCATTAAGAAGAGCATTGAGCGTTCTTGCTTTATACACGGCACTTCCACCTAAACTTGGACACATGGTAGCAATTTGATGAATGGTTTCTGCTTGTTCGTATGTAAACACGTAATTTCCCTTGGCGAAGGTTTCTAAATAAATGGTATTGATTTGCTTTTCGTATTGCTCAAATTCTTTCTGAGTTACTATACCGTTGTTGTAATAAAAAGCGCTATCGCGTTTGAAACCTTGATTTTCCAATGCCCCTTGTTCGATTAAACGCATTTGCGCTTGAAGTATTTCAAGCTGCGCAGCAAGTTGCTCCCTTTCTATGCGCAATTGCTCCAAATTTACATTGGGTTCTTGAGTTAGTGAGTCAGTTTGAAACAAGGCGTATGTTAACGCATGAATAGAACTCAAATCGTTTACAATTGACGTATGCAATGTTGAATCTAATGCTTGTGGTTTCAAAACATCATCAACGGTATTAAATTTTTCTTCCGTACCATTTTCTAGCTCATATTTCAACGTTGCAAAAGAACCAGTATCAGGTAAAACAAGTTCCTGCGAGGATAGTTTTCGCTCGATTTGTTTTCGAACAGAGTAAAGCAGTTCCTCGTTGAATTCTTGGAATGTGAGTGAATCGTTAGCCACCTTGGAGGCTAATTTAAAGAAATTATCATCGTCGTCAACAGTTGTAATGCCACCAATTCCGCCACCACCTCCACCGGTAGTGTATTCAGGACATTCTAAAGTGGCCGGAGTTGGCAGCGTTGATAGACATGGGAAGAAAGTACCCTGGCATTGCTGCGGAACAGAAGGAAAGTGAGATGGCCTTAATTCCTGCGAGGGATTGGGTTCAACAATGAAGCGGGTTGCGGTTTGAGAGAATGGGGAGCTCATTGCTTGATTTCTGGCACCAGCAATAGCATAGGATTGCGCCAGCCAACGGTTTCCGGCACTAGTAAAATCGCCAAGGATTCCTGTTGGGGTAACATCAAAACCAACTGCGTGATTATTAAAGTTATTCAGCTCAAATCTAAGTGCTGTCGAAGGTTCAGATACTTGAAATCCTATATTGGTGTTATTGAACCAGTTGTTGATGAATTCATTTTGAGGAGATGCTTTTAGTTGAAATCCGATTTGGTTTGAACCACTGTTAATTGAGTTTCCATTCAGAGTGTTACACTCAAAAGCTGAGAATGATGAGCCTGCAACATAGATACCTGTTGCAAGGTTTGGTATAGATACATGATTACTCTTAACTTCAGCAACAGAGGTTGTTAAAGAAATACCTCTTCGACAATCTGAAATATCATTCTCTAACAAATCGAAACTCTTGCTGCCATAAAATGAAATGCCAATAGTTTTGCCATTTGGAACTGCTCTAAGTGTATTGAAATCAATTCTTCCGGAACCGTTTTCGTCAACACTCGAATCGATTACTCGAATACCAAAATTAGAAAACTCCAAACGATTATGTTTTATAGTAAGAACCTTTTCAGTTGAAAAGTTTATTGCCAAAATTCCTTGCCTAACCTCGCGCATTCTTGTGTCTTCTAAATCAATATAACAGTTATTTACAAAAATCCCATTCAAACAAGAGTTAAACATAATTGGTGCCCAACTAGCATCACCATGTCCTCGATATTTAATTTTAGAACGCAATCCGAAAATGCCGCTACCATTTCCGTTTCCGACATTTATTCCTGAAGCTTGTGTGCCGGACTGTTCTGATAACCAATACTCACTGCCAATATATTGTGAGGTAGGTTGAATATTTATAAATGTTGAACGTAATGCATTAAGTGCTGAGGAATGGACAATTACACCATTGCATAAGCTATTAAACTCAATTGATTTATCAAGCGATAAATAGAATTCGTTAGTTAAAACAATTCCAGCCAAACTGGTGGCAAGTTGAGTTGGAAACTGACTTGGAAAAGGTGTCTTTAATGTTCCTCCACTGAATTGAACGTTTGTCAATGTTAATGCATGTTCACCTTGAATCTCTTGAGTCTTGATGCCAACAAAATTATTAATGAATTTTGCCTGATTAATATATGTTGAAACTCCTGTTTCTCGATTAATGAAAATACCAAATTGAGCATCTGAAATTACACTATACCCCTGAACATTCATATAACTTTCATTCACAAATCCTTTCCACATGAAATCACATCCTGAAAATGAAGACCTGTGCAATTCCAATACATTATTATTTCCTTGGTAATTAACATTTCTTATTTCTCTTCCTGCTGCGATCTTTACTTCACAGTCTGAGAATATGAAATTACTATTAACAATAAAGTTAGAGGCCAGTTTAATACATTTGTTATCTACATATGGAGCCACGTATTCATTGTTATCATCATTTGGAAAATAAAATCCGTTATCAATCAGATATTGTGTGAAATCTGTAGAATTAGTTATTGATGCTGGAATATCTATTACATACAAATTAGCATCGTCACAATCACAAGCGCAGTTTTCCGGAGAAGAATTAATTACAAAGCCTTCAATAAATGAGTTTGTTACAGGTTGGTTATTAACAATTAATGTATGTAAAACTTCTATAATATAAGTGCCCGCTTCGAGCCCATCCAATTGGATGGGTTGCATATCAGAAACGAATATTCCTGTTTGTATCTGGCTTCCATCAGGCCCAAAAATATTTATCAAACAATCAACTGCTACACTGTAATCATTTCCATCAAGGTCTGTTTGGGTGATATCTGTTATTGATAGCGAGCCGTTTGAATACCCCGGGCATGCACCCAAAACAGAATATTGAACAGCCAATGAATTGCAACATGTACCTCCTTCTGAATTACTGGTACTTAATAGAGTCTCTAAATTTGGTATATCCGCAAATGGAATAGGGTTAAGCTGTTGAACACTGTTTATAGGGGTGATAATTTGTTCGTTGTTTTCAGAACAGGCAGGATTTCCTAACAAATAAAGCTCTAAACCTGTAGTCATTTTATCTTCAATTTGAGTGCATAATTCTTGAGCAAATTGAAAATGTAGATTTAAATTGAGTTGACTTCCATACTCAAAGGTAGGTTGATTAGGAAATGTGAAATGCAAGACTGTTTGAACGTCACCGGAAGCTGCACCTGATAGCGAAGCACCTGTTATTGATAAATTATGACCTAGATTAATGGGCTGTTGTGCGTTAAATGCAGCGTATGTAATATCTCCATCGACTATTCCATTCAAAATCAAACCCTCAGGAAGTCCAAGAATAATTTCAGTGTTTGAAATTGAAAGATTACCCACTGGATTCTCAAGCTGAATGTTCCAATTTAATGCACAATCATCAAATGTAAAGCTTGAAGTGTTTAAATAATTAACTCCACTTTGTTGATGTAATTGTATGGTTTTTGCACAATTAAAGCAAGTCTCAGGTGGATTTGCAGAAAAATGTGTATTAATTGATTCATCGTCACAGTACATTCCAAAAAGAATTTCCAACTCTAATGTTTCATATTCACATGGTAATTCAAAGGATGGGATTGAAATTGGAACATCTTGAGATAGACCTTGCGGGAAATAATAAACAAATTGATTGTTATCACTTTGATTTTGAACAATATATCCATTCTCTAGATCAAGAGTGGTTGACCAGGTAGTAGCATCGAATGAAGGATAAAAATAATCCGTAGTTAAAGGCGAAGTAGGATTTGGATAATACTCACGTTTGATGACATAAGATACCCAAATATTCTTCGTTTCCAAGTCGTTTGTTGGAGCACCAACTGTAAATTCATAAATTAAATCTTCTGCTACGTTCAATTCAGATTCTGTGATTGATCCAGACAGGATATTACACAAGTTTTGTGAATTCAATACAAAAGGGTTGTTAGGAATGCTTAACGTACCTAATTGTGAACTAAGGCTTTGAGCATTAGTAACATTATTCGGAATTGGGATTTGGTTAGTTTGCCCTGAAGCAATGGGGTGAACATAAGAGAATCTTTTAACTCCAATTTGACCAAAATCTATGGAAAAATTTGGTGTTGGATTCGGTGAAGCATTGGGGCAAACCAAGGAAGTATGTGAATCTTTTTCTAAACTAAAGGCAAGACCTTGATATCGGAACGATTCAACACCTTTCATAAACGAAGGTTGTAAAGCAATACCAGCGTTATTGTTAGAGAATACTTGTGTTGAATTATCAACATTTAATGCAGGTGAGCTAGCATTGTTATACAATGTATTAACAGCTATGAGACGTGAGGAAGATTGAACAGTAGAAATAGAACTAATGAAAGGCCAGCTTATCTGAGGTCGGTATTCATATTTAAAATCCGGGATTGTTGGACCAAGGCCACCAAATAAATAAATTCCAAATGCCGAATTAGAATTACAGTAGGAGTGCAAGTTAGGTTCGCTCTCTTCTATACTTAGAAAATTATATGTGGGTGTATATGCATTCATTTCATCGAATAAAAGGTAGACGCCATGATCAAGAATGACTTCAGGCTCCTTTTGAATATCTATACCGGGTCTTAGAAGTGTCAATCCTGAAGCGTAAGTATCACAGCTATTGTATATCACAGGCGTGTTACTGGAGCTTGACGCAACAAACAATCCCCGTATAGTTATATCTGTACTGCCGGTGGCATTATATGCGTTATTTTGTAATGTTAGAGGGAAAGGTTCAATTCGGAAAACAGCATTAATTTTTATAAAGTAGCTTTGGCTAGGTAGCATATTTGTTAGGAAGTTGATGTCTACCTGGTCTTGGGGATGCAACTCAAATGTTGTTAAAGGCGTGCCGACTAAATCGGGTACATTTAAATTTTCTTGTATAAAATTATCCACCGTTAACATTTGTGTTTGATATACAGAATTATTATACGTGTCGTTAGTATAAAAGGAAATGGTGGCATTTTCTAATTGAAGAAACGTGCCTGCAGGATTTGAACTATTTGATAGAGGTGAATGAATTACCTGAAAGTACAGAGAGTTGATGTCTGAATACTTTGTGAATTTTCCTTTTGATTCTATTTGAACCAAATCGTAAGGGTATACTTTTGCTAACTCATTTTCTAATTCTTCCAATCGCTCACTTTCTGTCAATGTTGGGTTTTGAGATTGTATGATGCTCAATAGAGCAGCTTTACTAACAATTGGTGGACTTGAAATTCCCTCTGAGTTATGGTAATTTTCGTAGTTTGATTGGTCAGACCAGCCTAATGAAATTCTTTCTATAGTTACAGGAAAATAAGTATCAACCGGATTATCACCGCCGCCACAATCCCCAAGACAATGGAAATTAACTTCCAATGGGTCATATTCAACACATGATAGAGTTCTATAATTATTTGTACAAGTGTTACATACTGCACGTATTTCAGCAGCAAAATTCATATAACCAGAATTATCATCTGATGTTAAAAATGGACAATTCTGATTAAGTAATGTTAAGTTAAATTGTATGTTGTAAATTCCTGTGGTATTACTTGGAAGATTAAATACCAATTCTGTTCCATTATAAGTTCCCGAAACCTGAGTACCTCCGTTAATTATTGCTTGAACATTACCTGTATTAAAATAACTTAATCCGTTTTGAGGAGTTAGTTCAGAAGCGAATGCACTTAAATATAGAGCATAAGTTGAATTTTGACAGGGGCTATATAAATCAGTTCCTTGCGGATTATTGGTTTGATAAAGGGCAAGTGGATTAACATTGCCTGATGTGTAAAAATTAAATTCAAAAGGGATAGCAGTATGGAATCCTTCAGAAAAGTCTGATATCTCAGGACCTCCAGTTAAAGTGTAACTACTATTGCGAATTTCAATTTGATGTTCTATACTTTCTGTAATAAGATTGATATTATTACATACATTTTGTAATGCTACAATAGCATTTTGATTTGGCTCATTCAAACGAATTGTATTGTCAAATTGGCAAGTTTGGAATTCAGAAATTCTATAAGACATGCCTAATTCGATTTCCAAAGTAAATGCCCCTGATGGCGTACGATATGATAAATTGTTTAGAACCAAAGGGGAAAGTTGTAAATTATTTCCACTATTGGCTATTTGAACTAAATCAATAGTAAGAATATTATTACTATTAATATTAAAGAATGCTGGTGGTATAACTGAATTTCCCATTTTAACGAAATCAACATTAAAGAAATCAGAATTAACAGGAACTTGAATAGTGGGTATAAAAAATTCTAAATTACTTTCATCAAAATCAATTGACACTAGATTAATGAAATCTGCACTACAATTGCTATTAATTGTAGTATTATCTGCCACATTTTGAGAAATTGAAAACGGCCTTGAAATGCCAGGCTGGCTATCAAACTGCCATGATTGTGTAATAGGATCACAGTCTCCACAGAGCAAAGAAACATTTATGGTTGTTATCAAGGGTAAACCAACGTTACAATTAAGTTTACATTCTTGTTTTAATATTATAGTTTCATTTAAATTTAGTAAGTTCAATATGCCACTACCAATGTTATAGGTAAATTGTGGTGGCCCTAGAGAGAGGAAACTTCCGTCACTTAGTTGAATTTCTAAGTCTTCATGCGAAACATCTGCCTCTTGATCGATAAATACTGTGAAGCCCATCAAATCAACACTTTGAACATCAACGGGGTGCAGTGTGATTTCAAGGAATCTGTCAAAGGAATCACCTGGATTAAGTATTGTTGGGAAAAGTTGATTTGAGATGAGTGTGAAAGGTTGAGTTGAAATGTTGTTAAATTGAACAATTCCTTGTGAACCAAAATATTGCTGAGGTTGAGAAAAAATTGCCTCAATATGATCTGGGGTGCCATTTGAAACATATGCTTCGAAATATGCTGGGTATGATTGCGGTGCAGTTCCATTTTGTGGATAACAAGACCTAACGGCAAATTCATAGGTAATGCCAGTATTTG
>JAGYKL010000046.1 GCA_018401705.1 Bacteroidia bacterium
TTCTTTCATGTAGTATTCTGATAACCTCAATAATATCATCACTTTTTTTATGTTTATAGAAGATCAAATGAGATTTTACTTTTGAATATCGATAATTCTTTCTAATGTGACCAAAGTCTTGTCCCGTTTTTGGGTTAATTGATAAAAACTCGATTTCATCAAAAATGAGACTCAAATATCTATCTGCTTGTTCTTTAGACCAAGTTTCTAATGTGTAAAGCCAAATTCCCTCTAGATCTTCTTCCGCCTTTCTGCTGAGTCTAAATTTCATTCTGCTTGTATTTCAGGTGAAGACTTTTCATGAATTCATTTTTATCAAAGTCTTCATTAAAACCTGATTTTTCGCCGATTTTTAACTCTTGGATTAGTTCCTTTTTCTTGTTCTCTTCTTTTTCAAACATTCTTAATGCTGCTCTTATTACCTCAGAGGCAGAAGAATAGCGTCCTGAATGGACTTGGCTATTTATAAACTTGTCAAAGTAATCTCCGAGTAAGATTGATGTGTTCTTTGCCATGACTATAATTTTGAACAAATATACCAATTCATGGTATAGGTTGCAAATGTTTTTTCGGGAACACTATTGGTTCTGACTAGGCAAACCGCTGTTATGGGCTGGCGGTTTCGTTTTTTTTGTAGTCATCTTTGTCTATTTTCCAAGCTAATTTTGGAGGTTCTATTGCGGTAAACTTATCAACTATCAATGTTGTATCAAATGTACCTTTGTCATTTTTCTGTGGCTGTGCGCTGTTACCAGCTGGCGATATATTTTTGAGTAAATTGACAATAATTAAATAATTCACTAATTACTCAGCATCATCCTCTTTTTCGTAACCCTCATAATAATATGATTGCTCAATTCCTTTAAAGATTATTTCTCTGTTATTTATATCTTCAGTTAAATTGCTTGTTAGCAAAGTTCTTATTTCCAGATCATTAATCGGACTTCTTTCCATAGCTTGCAAGTAGAGCGTCTTATCAACAAACTGCCAGTTTACTACTTTTTTAAGTCTCCTTTTCAATAGCATATCTAACCAAATACGCATTGTTCTGCCATTTCCTTCCATAAAAGGGTGAGCAATATTCATTTCAACATATTTTGCAATTATTTCTTCAGTAGTGTTTTCTGGCATTTCATCAATTTTTACCAGGATCTCATTTAAATACAGAGCATTGGCAAACCTGAAACCACCTTTTGATATATTCACAGTTCTGATTTGTCCAGCAAATTCATACAAATTGTCAAATAGGTATTTGTGGATTGACTTCAATCCTTTTATTGAGCCTACTTCAATACTCTCTATATCACCGGAATCAAAAAGGCGATAAGCATTTTCCAAACTTTTTTTATCAATGTTTTTCATGAGCATGTTAAAACTTCGATTTATAAATCTTGCGCTTCCATTGTCAAAAATACTTCAAAACTCTCTGTTTTCCTTGAACAAATGTTCGATATTTTTCTTCAGATGCTATACTAACTAGCGCATTCTCATCGCTTGCTGGTAACGGTTCGCGAATTATAATTGTAAGGATTAATTAGGTTTTTGCAATCATGTCTTGTCCTAAAATAGGTTGACCTTTTTTGAAAATGTTTTTCAGGTTTTCTTAGTTTTTTCTTTCCCTAAAAATGAAAATGTTTTTAAAGAAAGGAGGCAAGATTATTGCCCCCATTTCATTTTCAGTTCGAAGATGATTTTGGCACTTTCCAAGTTGCACCTCTGCAGAGCTCGTTTCCATCCTCACATCAACATTACAAATATAACTAATCATGCTGCATTTCTTTTATAAGATTTATAAGTTTGCTGATTGTATTGGTTGTGCACTTTTTGTGGTGTTTTCAGATCCAGGCTCCAGTGAAGCCTTTCATTGTTATAAATATCTATAGCTTGTTTAATCATCGCTCGTGCAATCTGAACGCTTGCAATTGTCTTTCTTAAGCCAAATTCATATTTCAAGATACCATTGATACGTTCTGCAATTGCATTTTCATAAGGATCAGATTGCTGGGTAGTACTCATTATAAATCCCTTTTTTGATGCAAACACAGTGTAATCTGGACAGCAGTATTGTTTTCCTCGATCGCTATGATGTATGATGCTAGTATGATCAAATATGCAGTTATTAAATGCCATAGAGAGAGCCTCTTTTACCATTGACACTTTCATATTATCATCAAAGCTCCATCCCATTATTTTTTTAGAATAAGCGTCTGTAACCAATGCAAGATAAGCATGGCCCTGGTCGGTTTTAATGTAAGTTATATCACTGACAAAAACTTGCTCTGAATGATGGATTTCCAGCTCTTTAATTCTATTTGGAGAAGTATAATAAAAGTGCTTTGAATCGGTTGTAATGTGAAAGCGTTTCGTTTTTCTTACCAATAATCCTTTGTAGCGTAGTAAGTCAAAAAGAGCGTCTCTGCCCATTTTAATATTATGCTTTTTTAATATCGGCAGCAGATGTTGATATAGTTTCCGAGTACCTGTTTGTGGCATTTTCTTCCGTATTTCAGCTACTTCTTTTAAGACCAATTCCAGTACCTGTTCTTTTTGTCGGTCAGCCTCAATACGTTGATAATATGCTTGTTTGCTTATCCCGAACACTTCATACAGCCATTTTACTTTGTAAGTTTTTTCTTTTTTCGCTGTATCTCTTGTGCTAAGTGTTCGGGTAAATACTTTTTTGAAAGCTCCTCCCCAGTAATCTTCTCAAATTCTGCAATCATGTCTTGCTGAAAATCCTTTACAAACTCTAGTTCTTCAATTCGCTCTTTGAGTTTTTTGATTTCTTGTTCCTTGCTCATGCTTTTTGATTTAGATACATAATTACTTAATTTTTTCCTCCAATACTCGATGGTACTTCGTTCGCAAAAACATCGACCACAGCTAAGAGCTGTATCTTTGTTTGAAGATGGTTGCACATCAAGTCCGATAGTCAATCTTACAAACGGGAATGAATTAAAGATTAGCGATTATGTAACAAGACTGAAAAAATATGTATCAAAATTCACTTTTTGTTTTTCTCAATCATTGACTCAATCTGTAAATAATAGTTCTTTAATTGTTTGTTTAATTTTTGAAATCTATAAACGCCTATTATGACCAAAGAAATTGTAAGTCCTAGAGAAACGTAACCTAAAAATTTAATACTCTCAAAACCATCTAATTGAATAATTGCTATGCCACCAAGCAATAGATACAGTGAAGATCTGATATAAGACAACAAAGTTCTTTCATTGGCTAGTTTTGTCCTTTCAAGAGCTAAGTAATCTCGCAAAATTATTTCGTCTTGATTTTGAAACTTGCTTGAAAAACTGAATATATTTCTTAAATTCATAATTGATTTTAACCCGTTGTGCGGTTAGAAAGATAGCGCATTTTTAATCTTATTTATTGGTTTCTCATTCAAATAATTCAAGTATTGGAGAAATGTAAATGCTGCTATTTTAGTGACGATTCGTGTGTAGAAGCCATGAAAACTCTTTGCAAAATTTATCTTTATTCTGAATTGATCGCAGAATTGTGAGAATGTAGTTTCTATTCTCTTCCTAAGGCGCCGATCCTTCGGAGACCAAATCGATGGCCCTATTTGATTGCTTCGAGGTGGTGTGATCACCCTAATATTAAATTCTTTAAAAAGACTAAGTTGCACATCTTTAGCAATGTAACCCTTGTCTCCAAGCAATTTGACGTCGTTAATAAATCCTTTAGTCATCATTTCTAATGTTTTAACATCATGAACATTTGCCTGGGTCATTGCATGATTATTTATAACTCCAATTGAGCTTATAGTTAGATTCAGTTTATATCCTATAAAATTAGTTTTGTCGATGGCAGAATACCCAATCGCAGGTTTAAAATCCAAATCTTCCATCATGATTTTAATTTTGTTCTTTCTCGCATATCGAGCAATTGGTAAAGGCATAGAATCAATAATATATGTTTCTTGGCCAATATTTAATTCGTCTGAAACCTTACTGCTCAATTCATCAATAAATGGTCGTAAAGCTCTTTTTCTTCGATTGAAATTGGAGCGGTCAGGTAGTGTTTGGCGATAACTTTTATAATCTGATTCCAGAATCTGAAACAGATTATTTTCCGAAATAATCCCTTGAGATTCAGCAGCCAATGTAAGTGCAATTATCTCAATATCAGATGCTTTAGGTTGGTTAGAATAGTTTCTGAAATTTCCATTTGTCAGATTATCAACACCATAGCAATCAGTTAAGAGGTTACGGAACTTTGCTATATTCGTAATGAGGTTGTGCATATTGGAATTGTGTGAGAACTCTTCTAATATACTGTATATCAGTTTAATGCGCAACCTTATTTCTATTTATTTATGTACAAATTCAACCGCACAACGGGTAAAGTAGTATATAGTAAATGTTCATCGTTTCTATAGAACCCAACTATTACTTTATCCTTTTAACTTTCCACTTTCTCCTTTTCCCTTTCTCCTTTTCTAGAACTCGAAGTAGAATTGCTCCGATTTGAGCTTGTCGTAAGCTTCTTTGTCAAATTCAAATAAACGAGCACGCTTATGAGGTACACCTTTTTGTTTTTCCTGTAAAGGTTTTAAGAATCCCTTATTGAGGATCTTTCTCCTGAAATTTCTTTTGTCGAGTGATGTACCTAAAATTGTTTCATACACCTTTTGCAATTGACCCAAAGAAAACTTATCAGGAAGTAACTCAAAACCAATCGGCTGAATTCTCAATTTGGTTTTTAAGCTAATTAAAGCTTGATCTAAAATCTTATTATGGTCAAAAGCCAAAGCAGGCACTTCACTAATTGGGCACCAAAATGCTTTTCTAGCAAAAGAGGAGGGAGCTGGTTGGTAATCACCAATTTTCACCAACGAATAATAAGCAATTGTAATTACTCGGGCTGTAGGTACATCTCTGATAGCATTGAGCCACTGAGCATCAGCAGAGTTTTTAACACGTAAAGGATCCCCAAACGCATAAAACTGCTCTAAAAATATGTTATCCAAATTTGTCAACTCCTTTAGGACTCTTCCTGCTGAAGTGTCTAAATCTTCATTATCATCAACTAGATTTCCTGGTAGCGAATATCTAAGAGTTTTATGGTCAATTGTATCAAGATCTCGTTCAATGAGAAGCACTTTCAAATCTCCTTCGTCAAATCCGAAAATAACGCAATCCACAGAAACATGAGGATTTAATTGAGAGTTTAGGTTGCCTGTTGTTGGCATATCAAGTAACGTATACATAGTTTATTAGGTGCGCAAATATAGTAATTCCCCGTAATTGTGTTAATCTTACACCATAACGATTAGCTTTCAAATTCAGCCTTTTTATGCATCTTGCCTAATTGTTCATCAAAATATGGATAAAATAAATCAAGTGAAAAACTAAGTGTCATACTAACACTTATATTTGTCGAATTAATTAAAGTCACATGAGCAAAGTTCAACGTATCGGTGTTTTTACCTCGGGAGGCGATGCCCCAGGGATGAATGCCGCGGTGAGAGCCGTTGTTAGAGCATGTATTTATTACAAGAAAACTCCGTTTGGAATATATAGAGGTTATGATGGAATGATTTCGGGAGAGATTAAGGAGCTAAATTCTCGCTCTGTTTCTAACATAATTCAACGTGGTGGAACCATTTTAAAATCCGCACGAAGTGCAGAATTTAGAACGCCAGAAGGACGAAAAAAAGCATATGAAAGCCTTAAGAAACATGGCATTGATGCTTTTGTTGCTATTGGCGGTGATGGAACATTTAGAGGTGCACAAATTTTCTCTCAGGAATATGATATTCCCGTTGTTGGATTACCCGGAACTATTGATAATGATCTCAATGGAACCGATTTTACCATCGGTTATGATACTGCTGTAAACACCGCTGCATCAGCAATTGATAAAGTTAGAGATACAGCTTCTTCACATAATCGTTTATTCTTTATTGAAGTTATGGGCCGGCATTCAGGCCAAATAGCAGTCAGAAGTTCTATTGCTGCCGGTGCAGAAGCCACAATGATTCCAGAAGAACCAATGAGTATTGATGATTTAATAAGGATTCTTGAACGCGGCGCCGATCATAAAAAATCATCAAGTCTTGTTGTGGTTGCCGAAGGTGGAGAGACCGGAAGAAGCATCAACATTGCCAAAGAAGTTCAGGAAAGATTTTCACATTACGATACTAAAGTTACCATTCTGGGACACCTCCTTCGCGGTGGTTCACCAACAGTAGCCGACCGTGTATTAGCCAGCCAACTTGGTGTTTCTGCTGTTGAATATTTAATTGATGGTAAAACAGGTGGAATGCTCGGTGTTGTAAATAATCAGATTAAATTTACCCCATTCGATCAGGCAACTCAGAATGTTCATAATCTCGATCCAGAGATGATGAGGATTGCTGCGATTTTGTCTGTATGACAGGTTTGGTAAAGCATGATTCAAGCAGAAAATAATCGTCTACTCTTTCCTAATCTTTCAGGTTTACCTGAAGGGATTAGAGCTCCTTTGCTTGAACAATCACAATACCTCGTGTATGGAGAACTGAAAGAATGGCAAGGTCCCAAAAACGAGATTTTTTCTCCCGTTATCTTTAGCGAAAACGGCTCTCTCAAAAGGGTTCGCCTTGGTTCTTATCCCGAAATGGATGCTGAAGCCATGGATGAAGTTCTTAATGCTGCTCATAAAGCTTATGATTTAGGTAGAGGCGAATGGCCTACAATGAAGGTAAGTTCTCGCATAAGACATGTTGAGAAATTCCTCCATGTTATGCAAGGGCTTCGAAAGGAAACCATCAATTGGCTCATGTGGGAGATTGGTAAAAGCGAGGCCGACTCAGCCGCCGAATTTGACAGAACTACCGAATATATCATGGATACGATTCAGGCTCTAAAAACCATGGATCGTGAATCGGCTCGCCTAGAGCTTCATCAGGATATTTATGCTCAGGTTAGACGCGGGCCTTTAGGTGTTGTGCTTTGCATGGGACCTTATAATTATCCCCTAAACGAAACTTTTGCAACATTAATTCCAGCCTTAATCATGGGTAATACGGTCATTTTCAGACCAGCCCGTTATGGAATTCTACTCATGAGAGCCTTTCTTGATGCTTTTAAGGAATGTTTCCCTCCAGGAGTGATTAATGTTATTTATGGAGATGGTGAAACTACTGCCGGAACTTTGATGAAGTCGGGGAGAATTGATGTTCTCGCTTTCATCGGCTCGAGCAGGGTTGCAAATATTTTAAAGAAACAGCATCCTAGATCTAATCGCTTGCGGTCTGTGTTAGGTTTGGATGCTAAAAATCCTGCAATCATCCTTGCAGATGCTGATATAGAAGCTGCAGCAAATGAATGTGTAAATGGAGCTCTTGCATTTAACGGTCAACGTTGCACTGCTCTGAAAATGATTTTTGTACACCGTAGCATTGTCAAAGAATTCCTAAAGATTTATTGCGCTAAGGTTGAACAACTTAAAATGGGTTTGCCTTGGGAAAAGGATGTGAACATTACTCCATTACCCGAACCAGGCAAACCTGCTTATCTTCATGAACTTGTTCAAGATGCTCTTTCAAAAGGTGCTGGTATTTGCAATGAGGGTGGAGGCAATGCATATGAAAGCTTTTATGCTCCAACTGTGCTCTATCCAGTAAATTCTACCATGCGTATTTTCGAAGAAGAACAATTTGGGCCTGTAGTGCCAATCCTTGCTTTTGACAACGTTGAAGAACCTATTTCATATATGGTTACCAGTCAGTACGGTCAACAGGTAAGCATTTTCGGCAAAGATGCCGGAGAAATTGCCAATCTCATCGACCCTTTGGTAAATCAGGTTTGTAGAGTGAATATCAATACCAAATGTCAGCGTGGACCAGATGTTTATCCTTTTAATGGCCGAAAAGATTCGGCCGAAGGTACATTAAGCGTTAATGATGCATTGCGTGTATTTTCAATCAGAACCATGGTTGCTACTCGCGATACCGAAGATAACAGAGCTTTATTTACCTCCATCCTGGAGGATAGAAGTTCAAACTTTTTATCAACCGACTTTATTCTATAAAATAAGATATATATGCTACTAATAGCCGACAGCGGATCAACCAAGTGCGATTGGATGCTTCTTCAGGAAAATGAAGAGGCTCGAAGCTTTAGCACTATGGGTTTCAATCCTTACTTTCATAACGAAGCTGTTATTTCTAACGCAATTCGTCAAAACACCGAAATGGTGTCATTTGCTCCTCAAGTAACAGCACTTTTTCTGTATAGCGCAGGTTGTTCCAGTAAAGACCTTAAGCTTGTCGTTGAACGTGCTTTAAGGTCTGTTTTTCCAAATGCAGATATTTATGTTGACCACGACCTCGTGGGAGCTGCATTCGCTACTTGGGACGAAAATCCGGCAATTACCGGAATTCTTGGAACTGGTTCAAACTCTTGCTATTTCGATGGCGATATTGTTAAACAAGCCAATTCTGGCTTGGGATTAGGTTACATTTTAGGTGACGAAGGTAGTGGCTCATATTATGGAAAAATCCTTCTAAGAAGCTACTTAAGCAACAATTTACCTGACGAAATCCATAGCATTCTGTACAATGAGCACAAACTCACTAGGGATGTCATTGTGGAGAATGTTTACAT
>JAGYKL010000047.1 GCA_018401705.1 Bacteroidia bacterium
CCATATAACGAGTCGTCTGAATGTTTCCGTAATCATATCTGATTCCTCCGTTTAGGAGAAACTTCTCAGTGATTTTATACTTATTAAATACAAATGCTCCGGTAGAATACGTGTTAAACTGCGGTATCAAGAATTGAAATCCGCCAATCGCATTGTTCTGAAACTGTGATTGGATTCCAATAACCCATTGTGACTTTAAAGAGTTTTCGAGATGAAAACGAACATTCGCACTCAAGGTCGAAAGCATGAATTCTAACTCCTTATTTCCTGTAGGTTGAGGCCCCTTGCCATGCGCATGCGGATTTGAAAATTCTCTACGATGGTTGTATTGATAACCAAAATCAGCCTCAAGCCAGTTTTTACCAAGTAGGATAGCCGAGTTTGATAAGATTTTATAATGCTCAACGCGCTGCTTCGGAAGATCAATATTCCTGCTGTTACCATCATCTTTTAACTGATAGCTGCGAGGTATTGCATGAGCTCCCGAGAATAAGCCGGCATGCAGATTATACATAGAAGCTGTAACTGTTGTAAATCCCCATTGCCTGTTAATTCCTGCCATAAGCTGCGCATTTCGCTCACTTCCGGCTGTGTTTTTTAATCTCCCATTTACAATGGGAAGGATATAGGAATTATAAGTAAATGAATCCGCGGGCACGCGATAATCGCCATAGTCCTGAGTGGAAATCCTTGCTCTGAAAAAGATATCATTTTTGTTAACGGCCGCCATGACCGAACTACCCAAAAAATCATTTACACTTCGGCCGGAGGCCAAAACAGAAGCTGAAACTGTATTTTTCTTTGGAAACGGCGCCGGTCTTATATTTACCACACCTCCCAAGCCATCTGAACCATAAAGCAAAGACGCCGGCCCACGAACAATTTCAACTCTTTCAATAGCAAATTGATCAATCTCCAAACCATGGTCGCCACCCCACTGCTGTCCTTCTTGCTTTATTCCATTTTCGGCAACAATAACGCGATTAAAACTCATCCCCCGGATTACGGGTTTTGAAATCCCAGTTCCTGTATTAATTGAGCTTACACCCGGAACCGACTCCAACATTTTCATCAAAGAAAAATCACCGTTCTTAAGAAGGAATTCCTTATCAACCATGCTTACCGACTGAGAGCTCTCATTCTGTCCCGATTTAAACATACTCTCCTCAATCACAGCCTGACGCAATTCTACATGAGTTTCCTGCATAAAAAAGGTCATTTCCAGATTACCTTGAAGCTTAATATCTACTTGACTTGCAACAAATCCAATTCTGTTTAAATGCAAGTGATAATTACCTGGCTTCAATGAGGAAAATTCAAACTTCCCTTCAGAGTCAGTAAGCTGCACAGAATTAGCCTCATGCAGAAATACTGTGGCACCTTCAACTACACGACCGTTTTCTGCTACAACTTTTCCTTTTAATTGAAAGAATTGTTGAGCAAAACCGGATAAACCGGTAGAAAAAAACAAAAAAACAAGCAATAACCTCATTGAATATGTATTCCTCTGAATGGAATCTATTTCGTTGCAAATATAACATATTCATTACAAATGCAACTCAGTTGCAGGTGCAATTGGGTTGAATTAATATCTTTGCTTTATGGAAAGCGCTATAAGAGTACTTCGAGACCATGGTTTAAGGAAAACAAGCATTAGAATCAAAGTTATTGATTTGCTTTCCAGCGCCAATCATGCAGTATCTCAACCAGATTTGGAGCAGCAACTTGAATCAGAGGCCGATCGCGTTACCATATATCGAACTTTAAAGTCGCTTGAGGAGAAAGGCGTGGTTCACAAGATTTTGGATATGGCCGGGCTTTCGAAATACGCATTGTGCAAGGACGAATGCACAGACCATCAGCACAAAGACGAACATTTGCATTTTCATTGTCAGGTTTGTGGAAATATCTTTTGCTTAAACATCCCGGGTTTACCCGATTATAATCTTCCTGCGGGTTACTCCATAAAGCAAATGCACTTAAGTGCTGAGGGGGTTTGTGTTTCCTGTTCTAAAGGATAATTAAACTTCTGTCGAGAAAATAATTTTGTTGAAGATTATTTTCTTATTTCCATAACAAACCGAAAGCCACGTTCGGCAGATGCATAGTTTGTGGAGTCGTATTGTTCTTCAACATGATTTTGCAGATAGTAACCTGTGTCCTTCCAGCTGCCGCCTTTGCTTATTCCCTTTTCATTTACATATTCTTCTACATTGCCTGCCATGTTATAAATTCCATAACCGTTAGGCTTGTAGGATGTTACAGGTGCTGTAATCATTGCACCATCAGATGAATAGCCGCCATAACTTCGTCCCCCGCCACCTGCAACAAGTATTTTTTTATTTTCAATTTTGCCATAAATATTCTGCACAGGAAAAAAATCAAAACCAATGGAATTCTGAGGAATTACCCTAAAATTAGCCAACCATTCTCCTTTTTTATTTTGCATTGAAAATTCTTCCCATGGAAATGGCGAATTGTCTATGCCTCCTTTAGCAGCATAAGTCCATTGATGTATTGTAGGTAATTTGAATTTAGCATTCTTAAACTTTCGTTTACTTTCCTTCTGATATTTTTCTGTCAACCACTTACAATAAAATTCAGCTTGCTCATGGGTAACACCAACAACAGGGTAATTACTATATGCCGGATGACGAAAATAATATTCAACAAATGGTTCTAAAAAACTAGATTTTTCGCGCCAAACCAATGTATCTGGGAGCATTTGTTTTGATAAAGTTGTGTCTTTCTTATTTAATTCATTTACAAATTCAAGATATTCTCCATTGCTTACCTCATGTTTGTATATGTAAAAAGAGTCTAAAGATACTGTTCTTGCTCTAGGTTCATAACTATACATTAAGTCTTGGTCATTTCGACCATACACATAACTTCCTTCAGGAACTATTACAACGATTTTTCAAATTCTTTAAGTAAACCCTTGATGAATCCTTTTTGCCCGAGAATAATGTAAACTACTGATTAGAAAAGTATTGCTTTTCATTTTATGTTCGTTAGAAGATGACGTGTTAAAGTACTGTAAACTTATTTGCTCACAGAAGATTGTCTTTTGTTTAATCCTTTTTATGTGTTCAGAAATGTAAGTGTTTTAAGTATGTCAGGTAAATTCAGGCAAGGTCATTTGCACTCTATACTTTTTACATAATACTTTTCATGCCATATTATATACTTTATGCTTTTAGTCTTTACATTTTACGTTATACTTTATACTTTATACTAACCCCTTTCTATCCCGAGTTTCAGCCACAGGACTTTCACTCGGGATTACTAATTCCTCTACGCCTCAGCTAGAACTTAGTAACTTTCTACTTTCCCTACCCTTTTCCCTTTCCCCCTTCTTATTAATCTTCACCCATTTAATATCAATCATCACTTCAGCCCTCCCACCATAGAAAATCTTTGGCATTTGAATATAATTAAAGGAATAATAATTTGGTCTTCTTTGTTAATAAATCAAAATAACCATCTGCCATTCTCTTTCAAAGACTGCTGAGCAAGACCTTCATGAAATTGATACCGATATCGTATTTGTGAGGATAATGGTTTTTCCAGTTGTATCAATATATCCCCATTTATCATTAAGTCGAACATTAGGCAAACTTCCCTGAATTCCTGCTTTGATACTTGCATTTTATAATTTCTTCACCTTTTTGTTTACAAAATCCATTAAGTCCATCTCTGCGCACTTCAGCTAAACCATATTGATAAAAACCACCAATTAGCATATCATATTTGCAAGGAACAATAATTTCTCCCCGCTTAAGATTCATCAAACCAAATTTGTTACCGATGTATATATCTGCACAATTACTGTTACTTTTCCGCTGATTGACGTGTACTCATTGCTGCTATAAATCACTTTTGGTTTTACATTGTCTCTGCTCATTCAAATTTCCCTTTCTGGTAATAAATAATTGATCATGCTGCCATATAACATCATAAGATTCAGGTAAAACTTCATTTCCTAAGCTATCAATAAGACCTAAGGCGCCAGAATTTTTGTAAAAATCTGATGAACCTCCTAGTAATAAGGAAATATCTTGTGCCGATTCTAGAACCCAGGCGAGCCAATTACAGTTCAAAGAATTATGTGCTTTGGCCAACTTCTTTTGCTTTTTCAACACTTAGAAGCTGAGCTTCATCACCGACCATTCCGAAGCTCTTTACAATTGTTCCAGCTTCATTTCTAAATAAGTAAACATTTGGATGTGGACCAAGCACCATCTGCCAGGTCAAAGCCCGAGTTGAGCTTGTTCAAGATAATTTATTCGTTCATGATAAGGCGTCAGATAATCAAATTCTATCATTTGAATACCATTGTAAAATTTATAATAATGAATTTTGGGCGAGCCATCAGGCTCCTTTCCAAAGAAACTTATTATCGAATCGTTTACTTGAATATGATGATGCTTGTCTTTGACGGCGCTCCCGATAAGATTACCGTTAACTTGAAATAGAATTGCTAAAAGTAGAATAAACCTCATCCTTATATTTTTCTCGCGGGCATCGCAAATACCATACAACTTACTTACGAATTCAAACCAAACTAAGAAAAACTCATAAAAACTTGCATTTTTGTATTGAATTTACTTTTCGGTCATGCATAAAATATTTCTGTTCCTAATATTATCTTTCCTAAGCAGTTCTGTCATTGCTCAGCAACATGCCTGTAAATCAGGCCGTGCGGATGCAGCTGCACTTGACCCCAGAAGCGATACCATAGATATTTTGCATACCGATATCAGACTCGATATGAGCAACTTACCTACTCCGGGTGTTATTGGAGAGTGTTCGATTAGCTTTTTAGCTAAAATCGGTGGCATTCAATCAATCACCTTAGACTTGCTCGCACTTGAAGTTGATTCGGTTACTCATTCAAGTGGATTGTTGACATTCAGCCAAGAAGGCGAAAAAGTTAGTATTGAGCTTGCTCAAAGCCTTAATATCAATGAATCTGATACAGTTACAGTCTATTACCAAGGCATTCCCGAAGACGATGCATCTGGTTTTGGGGGTTTCTCCTTTTCAGGAGGATATGCTTATAATATTGGTGTTGGCTTCCTTGCCGATCCTCATAATTTCGGGAGGGTTTGGTTTCCTTGCTTCGATAATTTTGTAGAGCGTTGCACCTATTCGGTGGAAGTAATTTCACCCGAAAATCTCACTTCTTATTGCGGAGGTGTAATGACTTCCGACGTAGTCGAAAATGGCATTAGAACAAGGCGCTGGGAATTAAATCAGGAAATACCAAGTTATCTGGCTTCGGTTGCGGTTGCTCCTTTTGAAGAGCTTAATTACACTTATGAAAGTTTGCTTTATCCTGAGTTAAATGTGAAGCTAGCTGCTGTTGCGGGAGATACCCAGGCTGTGAAAAATGCTTTCGTAAGCCTTGAACCAATATTTCATGAGTTTGAAGCTCATTTTGGTCCCTACCGTTGGGATCGTGTTGGTTATGTAATGGTTCCTTTTGGAGCCGGAGCTATGGAGCATGCTACCAACATTGCTTATCCTCGAGCTTTGCTATCCAGCGGAGCTGCAGGAAATCAACACATCATGGCTCACGAACTTGCCCATCACTGGTTTGGAGATTTAGCAACTTGCAGAACAGCCTCAGAAATGTGGCTAAACGAAGGTTGGGCTTCATACACTGAACGACTTTTCGACGAGTGGTTAATAAACAGAGCAACCTATGATGCCGAAGTGAGACTCAATCATCTTCAGATGCTGCAATTATGTCATGTTAAAGACGGTGGTTACTGGCCTTTATCAAACGTGCCACACGAATACACCTACTCCAATTCTACCTACGAAAGACCTTCAGATATTATCCATACTTTAAGATCATACATGGGTGATAGCCTGTTTTACGTAGGTTTAAGAAACTATCTAAATACGTATACTTTTCGAGATGCAGATTCAGAAGATTTCCAAGCTGCGCTTGAGGAAACCACCAATCTCGATTTAGAATCATTTTTCACAGATTGGGTTCATACCCCAGGCTGGGGCGAATTCATCGTTGATTCAGTCGAATTCCTTAGTGCTCAAACGTATAGAATTTACTACAGTCAGCGATCTGCAGGCAACGAGCATACTTATACCAACGTACCTTTTGAGCTAAGCTTTAGAGGCGAAAACTTTGAGTTTTTTGCTGATAATGTTGTGCTTAGTGGTCCCAACGGAAGTGTAGATGTTGATGTTCCTTTTTCACCTGTTTTCTCTACGCTCAACAGGGATGAAGCCATAAGCGAAGCTATGACAGCCGAAGAACGCTTTATCAAAACCACTGGCAATCAAAATTGGAGTAATGCACTTATTGAAGTTAATACTCAGGAAGTAGGCGACTCGGTTCTTGTTCGGGTTGAACATCATTGGGTTGAAGCATCGCCAATGAAAGAGCCTTTTAGTGTTTATCAGCCAAGCAACAGAAGATTCTGGAGAGTTGACGGAGTTTTAAAAGATGGTTTTAGGGCATCGCTTAAATTCACTTACAACGGAAGAACTCTAGGTACATCTAGCGGATGGCTCGATCACGAGCTAATTACCAACGAAGAAAATCTTTACCTGATGTATCGTGAAAATCCATCTCGCGATTGGCGGGTGATTGATGCAGAACAACAAACATTTTCAAGCCTAACCGATAAGTTTGGCAATTTCACTATTGATAGCTTAATGCTTGGTGAATATACGTTTGCAGTAATCGACAGCAGCCTTTCTATTGATGACTATAACTTTAACAATTATTTGACTGAAATCCAGATTTTCCCCAATCCTTCAATCAACAGAATTGAAATCAATTGGGCAAAACCTACAATTGCATCTATAGACATTTTCGATATTCAGGGAAAGCATTTCGGAAACATACCTGTTAACCAAGGAGAAACATCAAAAGACCTTAATATTTCTCATTTGCAACCAGGGAGTTATCTATTAAGACTTCATTCTAAATCAGGAAAATATTTTTCTCAGGCCTTTATTAAGCAATAATAACATCATGATGGAAGAATTTCCTGAATACGACATAATTACCGAAGAAATTGTCGATGCCGATGTTTTGGTTGATTTTGCCAGAAAGGTTGAAGAACGCGGTTATGTGGTAGTTCATTTAACATTTACTCCGAACGAGGATATAGCTGCAATAAGGGTCTGGAAAACTACTTATCTACTTTCGCGCACAACCAATCACCAAAGCCGATTAGTGCATGCAGAGAATGTTAGTATAGCTCCGAGGTGGACAGAGCTCCCCCATGGTAAGCCTTATACTTGCACCTTCTACTTTGAAGCCCTTCCAAAAGATGTAATAATGTTTGACATGGCAGAGGTAATTCCTCAACCCGGTGGCTTTCTTTACAGAAACATTGCAAGAAATAAATCTGACGTTTATACTATTCAGGATTGATTAATTTTTCCTGGCTCAGCAATAAATTAGACTTTCTTAAAACTAAAAAAGGCTTGCGATTGCAAGCCTTTGGATTATTTTATTTCAGTAAAATCGACGTATTCGCCAGTCTCATCTAAAGAACCTCTTTTATTCTTTGGTTTCTGAGGTTTTTCAATACTCACCTCCCCTTCTCTTCTGCGATCTGTTTGATATTGCTGCTGAGCAAAAGGCCCTTGATTCATATTTTGAGCAGCTTTCTGCACCACCGATCGAAGTACCAAAGGCAAAACGAAATTTACGAGAAGCCTGAATGCCAGGTAAATCATGAGGATTATAAACAGAATACGCATTGTGTTGAGATTATCTTATTGTGCTGTGCAATTTACAAAACTCCTGCCTAAAGCCAAAAGCTGACGGTTTGACAGTTTAAACAAATCCGAAGATGCATATGTTACAGATGGTGCTGAGGCATCTGTCCACCCATAAGCTAATTGTATCGAACTATTAAATGTTGAAAATGAATTGTCAGTTAAACAAGAGTCAATTT
>JAGYKL010000048.1 GCA_018401705.1 Bacteroidia bacterium
AACGATACTTTCTTGTTCTGCCTTGTCATTGTTCCAAACATTCATAAAGTCGTCTAAATGGTCATTCTCTGTCTCTCCTATGTATTGTAATAACATTCTTTCAGTTGCATGTCCTGTTACTTTCATAATAAGTTTGTTTGATAGCTTATTAAAATGATTTGTAGCAAATGAACGTCTGCATGTATGGGATTTGATTAACTGCCATTTCTCAAACATTCCTGTTTCTTTCTTATGGGATTGTGGGTTCTGTCGTGTTCCTTTTACTAGTTGTGTGATGTTTGATTCTTTGCATACTTTTTTAATGTATTCATTGAACTTTACATCTGATATAGGACGAGGGAATCCCCCTAATCTCTCCAGTATATCGTTAACATCTGAATGAATAGGTAAATCTATTTGTTTCCCTGTCTTACTTTGCGTATATCTGATGAACTTTTGTCCTTTAGTAGTTTGTATTATGTTTGTGTTTGATAGCTTCATAAGGTCATTAACACGGCATCCAGTCCAACATCCAATGATTAACCAGTCTTTCGCATTGTTAAGATAGTCATTCTTGAAAGTATTTGATTTGATTGTCTGAATCTCTGTTTCTGATAAGGTGACAAATAGAGTAGGTTCTGATGGTGCGTTAAACTTTCGACTTTCAACTTGTTTGTTTATTAGTAATCCATTATCTCTGGCATCCAAACAGATTGTTTTGATTCGTTTTAAATCTATACCATAGCTATTGACTGCTAGTCCTAAATTCTTTTCTGCATACTTTGTATAGTCATTGTGAAATGATAAGTCTATTTCGTGAATAAGTATATCATGTTTTTTAAATTCTTGATATTTCTTAACTCTCATTAAAGTAGTATTGAAATTTCTTATTGTAGCCGGTGACGTTGGTCTGCCTGTTTTGGGATTGATTCTGTATTTCAATTTTTCTTGATATTGTTCAATGGCATCATTCAAAGAAATGACTTCACTATCTAGTGATGGATTCTTGTATAATTTGATAACATGATTTAACCAGTCCTTATTGATTTGCTTTGATGAATCCTTATCTAAATTCAACTTGTCAAGAATGAAAGAATCAAGTTTGCGCAATTTTGTAGATAGGTTTACTTTGTCATTGTTTGATGCTATTTGTTTTGGCTCTCCTTTTAGGTTGCTCCAGAACTCTGATTTAATAGTATATCCAGTTGATGTTGTGATGTCAGTTGAACGTCCATCTCTTAACCTTACATAAATGGTTAACGGGTTGTTCTTTCCTTTGGTTAAAAATTTTATAGTCGCCATGATTAATAATTTGTTCCACCAAATATAATAACATTCCCCACATATTCCCCACATATTCCCCACTTAAATACATTCAATATACTTTAGCCTTATTTCATTGTATTGTACAAAGTATTGATATTATAGTCTTTTAGATGAATTGATGAGGTGATAGGATTGGTTAAGTTAGTAAGGTAATAGTCCCTACGGGGTCACTAGTTAAGAACCCAATTAATTGTATTTCAGTTAGTTGGGTTTTTTCTACTATTTCTCCGTACTGCCGTTAGATTCCTAATTCAGATGATTAGAAATTGGATAGATACCCAATAACCCAATGGAATTTGGCTATGTTTGTTGAACGGAAAGTTATCGTTATAGAAGTGCATTTGATTATGGCGGATAGACCTCGATTGGTGTAGAGGGGTAGCATAATCCTATTTTATGGGAATACGAACTAAATCATCCATATTGGGAATAAGTCAATGAGATAAATGCACATAAAATTCAATAGTTATTATCCACTCAACAAATAGTTGATGCATCGTGCTTCGAATCGCGAACGCTGATGATTAGACAAGTTTAATCCTGCGAAAATAAAACATGGCCATTAATTACATCACCCTCTTGTTCTGTTTCTCACCTGCGAGAATGAGCAATACCAAGTGCATTGTATTCAATAGCATATCGTCGATTGATTTATACATTATGACTATATTAACACTACCTAGAAAATGTATCGTGCAAGTGCATAAAACATAAAGAGGGTGCCCACTAGGACACCCTCTTTGAGAATGAATGATTTATTATTATCTTATTCTTGTCGTTGCATGTATCTTTCCTTGTTCATCAAGTAGAACACCGAAAACAAAATTCTTATCCATTGAATCAGAATTGATTTCGAATTTACCCGATTGACCATTAAGTGAAAATTGCTCGACAGCTGTTCCATCGGAATTCATTAATTGCAGCATCATCTTAGTATTAGAAGCTACTGCATAATTCACTTTGTACGTATTATTGCTTTTTGTAACTATCAACTGAGTTGTTGACGGAATTACTAAGCCAGCAGCTGAGCCACCAATGATTGAACAATCATCCGAAATAAAGAACAGTTGAACACACTCTATCTCACAACCGTTCGCATCTGTTACAAAATAGGCATACGACCCAGCAGGCAATTGATTGAACTCACCAGAACCATTCGTGATTACGGATGTTTGAGAGCTACCCGCAATAGAATACGTGTATGGTGAAGTACCGCCATTAGCAATTACTACAGCTGCACCATCACTATTATTACACGTTGCATTCGTGGTTGAAACTAAGTCAAGCTCCAAAGTGCTCGGTTCGTTAATTACAAAACTCAAGGTTTGTTCACAACCATTCAGATCAGTAGCAATAACCGAATAAATTCCTGCACAAAGATCAGCTAATTCATTGCCAACTGCGCCATTGCTCCAACTGTATGAAATTCCTGAAGCTGATGAAGAAACAAGCAGTGCACCATCACATGAACCATTACAAGAAACATCTGTTGACTCCCCTATTATTTCAAAAGCAGGTGTTCCATTCACTTCAACTGTGAAACTAGCAGAACAGAGATTTGCATCTGTTACAGTAATTTCATACGTACCTGAAGCTAAATCACTAAACACATTCGATCCATTTTGGTTTCCACCGATGGTGTAAGTGTATGGGGCAGTACCTTGACTTACATTAACGGAAATTTCACCATTTGATAACCCACACGTAGCATCAACAACTGTCTCAATAGAGGCTACTAAACTCAATGGAGCGCTAATAGTTACTGACACTGAGGAAACGCAACCATTCGCATCAGTTGTGGTAACAATATAAGTTCCAGGAGAAACATTATTGAATACTCCGTTATTATTTTGATTGCCATTCAAGACGAATGAGTAAGGACTTGTTCCCCCTATTACATTCACACTGAAAGAACCGCTATTCACCGCACAATTTGGCTGAACTAAATCGCCAACGGATGTTTCAAGAGGAGCGGGAGAAGAAACTTCTGTTGAAACAGAGGCAGAACAATTGTTTGCATCTGTAACTTCAATTTGATAGACACCTGCACTAAGTCCTGAAATAGGTCCAAGATTCGAAGGCTGACCGTTTACAAGCACGGTATATGGTGCAGTGCCGCCAGATACATTAATGCTAAACGCACCATTATTCAGCCCACAAAAATCAGGCAATACGTTGGATACAGAAAGTTCAAGCGGCGAACTCAATGTTACAGATGCTGATGCACTAATGCTACAACCGTTAGCATCCATTATTGTTACGGTATAAATTCCAGCAAGCAATCCAGTAAAGGTATTTGAAGGTTGGAATGCTCCACCAATAGAATAAAGATATCCAGGAGTACCGCCTGAAGCTGACACAATGATTGTCCCACCTGAAACAGTTGAACAAGGATCAGACACCACATCGATATCAGCACTTATTGGGTTAAACTCCCCAGATATATCAAAATTAAGATTTGAACAACTCGGTTGACAATTATTGGCATCTACAACAAAAACTGTGTAATTACCAGGAGTTAAATTATCAAATAAACCGCTATTATTAGAAAACACCTGCCCAGTTGTATTATTTACTACTGTGTATGTATAAGGTGCTAAACCTCCAGTTGCAATAATTACGGCACTTCCGTCATCTTCCGAGCAAATCAAGTCACCTGTATTTTCAATAACTACAGTTACATCACAAGGTTCGCTCTCAACAATTATTTCATAACCAACATCTAAGGTTACACCACAATTGTCTGTAATGGAAACTTCGAAGCTATTCGATCCGACTTGATCGTTATCTGGTGTCCAACAAAAATTAAGATAACCAACATTGCTGCTATCGATAATGATTGAGCCCGTAATCGGATTCGTATACGTTATCTGCAGTGGCTGCCCTGGTTGTGTATTTTGTATGAAAATATCAAAACATATTTCTGTACCAGCTGTCACCGTTGCTGAATAGTCATTGGTTCCATTAATCCCCGAAAGACTTGCTGTTCCCGGATCATAAACAGAAACATTTATAGGGGCAGCAGCGCTACTAATACAGTTGTTTGATATCGCTTCAACAGCATAGTAAACATAATTTCCCGCTACCTCAGTGGACGGAATGATTTGGCCTACTGGGGATCCACCAGGGAACTGAGTATAATAATATACTTCATTATTCGCATCAACAGGAGTTGCCGTTAAAGGCAATGCCACGTCATCCACACAATATAAATAATCTTCCACCTGAGGCACTGAAGTTAGTGCTGAATCAATTACTGTAATTGTTAATTCTAATGCACACGGTGCATCAATACCCTGCGGATATGCGAAATAAGTTGAGCTCCCAGGAATTACTGGGAAACCAGTACTGGTATATTCTATAGATGATGTTGTTACTGGGTTTGTATCAAAAAAACGGGTTCCAACAGGGAAAGAACCATTGATTTGATTCGTTTGAATTATGGTATCATTTTGTAACCCACAAAACACGAAACTATAGTTAGTTTCGACGTCTGAACAGTTTTCTTGAACATATTGTTCCGCATCAACAGGTATAGCAAAAGGATCATTAATTGGCGTTCCGCTGCAGTCGCCATTTTGAACAAATCCTGAAACAAAACTTCTAAGAAGAGGAGTCCCTGTTATTTCACCAATACCTGTAATTGTTCCATCCACCTCAATAACATTATCACAACTCACATTTGCCAAAATCAAACAATCTTCAGTAGCACGAAGTGTGTAGTTTAATTGAGCAAGCACAGTTGTCAATGAAGTTGGGACAGGCAATGCTCCGATATCCCAAACAATAGAACCATTAGCCCCTTGAGTTGGATCAAAATAAGGTGTAGTATTGCTATTGGGGGAGAACAAATAATTCCCGGTTGCATTTACAAATGTAGTATTGTAAGGAATCGGAATAATGATTTGTCCATTGGTTATTGCTTCGTTTCCAAGGTTTAAAATATCTAGACTATAACCTAATTCTTCACCTGGCAAAACACTTGGGCTACTCGTAGCTGGATTACCATTAATTGTTTGAATAGAATTTACACCAATAATATCTGGTTGATAAGCATCTACAGCAAATACAATTGAAAAAATAACGTACGTATCCTGCGTTGTTCCGTATCTAAACGTTGTGGACGTTTGATTATTGGCGATAATACTATTGTTCGTATTTGGGAGATCGAACATACTTATATCTATACCAGTGTTGTTCAGTAAGTTAGGATTCCTTGCATTTCCACCTGTAAAAATAGACGAATTAAAAAAGTTATTCGACGAATTACCACCATGACTCAAATTGACCCAGGCAGTATTTGCTGCGTTTCTAATTTGGAAAAAATCGCCTGCAATATTTCTATCTCCCTCACCGGCCATCATTCCCATTTTCACATCAACCGGACCGTTTTGTGTTGAATTAAAGCCTGAAAGAGGAATAGTAAAATCAGCAGTTACTCCACCAGCTACATAAGCATGACCATCAAAAACAGTAATATCTTTTAGCGACAACTCGTTATTTGCATAAATAACAACCATTCCCCATCCTCCATAAAAACCAGTAGAACCACCATTACCTTCATTTAAGGCAATATCAGCAACAGTATATAAACCGTTTACACCATTATTCTGAACGTATTGCGTTACCTCAGCGTAAGACGAATACATGAACCCTTCACTGTTTTGGGGATAATAAATATCAGTGCTTGTCGCAGTAATCGTGCTATAAGTCGTCGCATTGGGCCCCATTAGTTTAACGATTTGTTTATTTAATAAACCTGTATTGCCATTACTCGTAACATTAAATTCGTTAGGACTCGTTAAACCATTATGTGCTCTTCCGCTCCAATAAAGTCCGGCATAAATTACTTCGGAACAATTAGCACTGCTGCTATCTAAACCATCTAAGCTGAGTTCAGCGCTGGAAGAATTTAACGTGGCCGGATTGTTGTCAACATCAACGAAAACCATAGTATTGTTATTACTAATATTATCTCCGTAGTTCTGCAGGGTGAGATTAGTATTTCCTATCATCGTGAAGTCACCCTTCAAATTATAGATAGTTACTCCTGGATTATTAGGAGATGTGCGCTGTGTAAAAGGAACAATAAGCTGCCCAAAAACACCGAATGTTGCCGAAATTAGCATTAAAAATAACGCTGATTTGAATAATTGATTTTTCACTTTTTCGAGTTTATTAGTTATTAATTGGGTATGCTAACTTGGTACAATAGCACACTATTTGAATTCTTAAATACCTTGTACAACGACTTAAATTCTGCATCACTCATAGCGACTTCAGAACGAATCAAAAAAGCTTTCAAGCTTTCATTCGAACTAATTAAGTCGGAATTCAGATTCAAAAGATTAATATCCGATTGATCTTTAATTCGTACCTCAATTAACTCAATACTCTTCGTCTTGTTCAAAACATTCGAGATAGAATTTACCGATTGCACATCAGCAATCAGCACAGTGGGAGCAGTATTTCCCATTACTTTCTCAGCACCTCTTTCCAGGTAAACAGTAGGTTGTACTCTTGTTAACAATTCCACAACCCGAGCATCTTCTGCCGAATTATTGGACTGCACATAAGCGTCAAACTCAACGATTTTCTGAGAATAACAAATAGAAGCAGTCATAAAAACAACTGTCAGTAGCAGCATTCTTGTAATAGTGTTCATTTTATACATTGTTATTTATTTATTTGTTTATTTAATTATTCTGAAACAACCACCAGGCGTCGCATTAGGCGCTGATTGTTTAATTGGTCAAAAATATTTACAACATAAGTCCCTGTAGAGAAATTTGTTATATCTAAATCAAAAGTGTCAAATAAAAGATTTGACTTTTCAAATACTATTTTTCCATTCATATCCGTAATGATCAAATTAAATGCTGTATCGGGTGTATGATCAAATGAAAGTGTCGCAGATTTACTCGCAGGATTTGGGAAAATACTAAGATTATTTTCCTCTAACGTTTTGCAAATTTGTAAAGGCTGACAATTCTTAAGGATATTCAGAATTGGGATAATTCCACAATTATTGTTAAGGCATCCACTAGCATCTAATACTGCAGAAGAATATGCGCCAGCAGGAAGCCCATTAAACACCCCTGTATTATTGGTATATTGTTGATTGGTAAATATATTAGTGAGCGTGTAGGTATAAGGTAATTGACCTCCTGTTGCAACAAGAACAACAGCACCATTATTCAACGAACAAGTTGCATTTTGTTTACTTTGCAAATTGAGTGTCAATGGAGAAATAGACTCAACTTCGACCATCACACTGGAAGAACAACCATTTGCATCAATTACAGTAGTGTTATAAATTCCTGTGGCAACATTTGTAAATATACCAGATGCTTGAAAGGCACCTCCAATAGAATAAAGCACAGAACCGGCCGCATTAATTGGGGTTAAAATAATCGTGTTTCCAGCTTGCGATGAACAACCATAATTGACCTCTGCGGAGTGTTCAAGGCTGGAAGGAACAAATTCTATTACGAAATTAGTGTTTTGACATTCCGGTGAGCACTGGTTAACATCAGTTACAAAAGCAATATAA
>JAGYKL010000049.1 GCA_018401705.1 Bacteroidia bacterium
CCGTACGCGAACGGATCTCTGTTTTGTCGCTGTTGAAATAACGGGTTTCTTCGCCCATTACACGCCCATCGCGGAGGGTCAATTCTACATACCCTTGGTCGAACATCGGGAAGTTCCCGGCGATTGATCCGCTGCTGTTAAAGACTGTTTGCTTGCCATCTTCGTCCCAAGCTTCGGCAATTTTATCGAATTGGTTTGCACGCTTTATACGAGCTTTCAATCTACCTGTTTTTGGATAATACAAGGTCATTTCATCGTAATAACTCGACCATCGATTGTCGATAAAATGCACTTCACTCAAAAGGCCATCTTCGTTATAATGTTTCGACCAGCCGATGTTGGTGCCGTGCTTATAAGTTACTTCAAACTTGGGTTTCCCTGAAGGAAATTCGCCCCGCCAAAGGCCATGTGGCCAACCTTTTTCATCAACAGTACCCGTAGTTTTAATAGCTCCGGTTTCATGGAACAGTGTTACAACTCCACAGATTTGGCCATTGCAATAATTCACTTCCAAGGCAACTTTGCCATTGAAATGATACTTTCGCCATGTTCCAACGCGCCGAAAATTCACCATTTGTCCCTCGGTCCACAACACACTGTCGATTTTCGGATTTCCATTTTCATCAGGAAAAAACAATTCCCGATGGGTGCGCCAACCCTTCACTAAGCCTGTTTTAAATCGGTTTGTTCCGTGTGGAAAGTCGAATCGGGTACGACTACCTTCGGTCCAATAGCTACCGTTAAAAGCCTCGTCTTGTTCGGAAACACTTACGAAGTAAGCAATTTGCAGGAGCGAATCGTGCCCTAATTTTTTGAACCAATGTTTGGTTTGCGCTTCCATCGAAGGCACACCAAAACAAACAATTGCAAGCGCAATGAGGAGAGGTTTGAAATACTTCATTGTTGAATATAAGATCATCAAAAAACCGCACGTCACTGTGATGAATGTGCCAAGTTAACAAAGATTTTTGGCGGGCATCAGGCAGGCTATCCCTGCCCGGTTAAAGTTAAGCGGGGCGATTCTGTTCCTCGCGAGGGCTTTGTGGCCATCTTATCCTTACAAGCAACGTCCAGTGAAACCGCTTTTTCAACCAATACACCTCCACGATTTTGGGAACTGTTGATACCAAAAATCTTCAAGCCATCGAAATTCTCAGTATATCCAATAAAATAAGCCCATCTAGGCGAATGCACAGTAGACGATTTGTAAGATAACAAGGGCAGAAATTGACAAATCATGTAAGAAAACAAGGGCAAAATCCCAAAAGCAGAACTTGTGATTTATTCCACCGTAATCTCATCAATAAAAATAAAGGCTTCGCCACCTGCTCCCATATGCCAGTCGGGAAGTTTGCCATAGTTTTTCGCCTTTACTTTTACGTAACGCGCCAATACTGAAGTGAAAATAAACATCGGCTCGGGCTTGTTGTCGGTATGTCCCAGACGAACGCGGGAATCCCAGCGCTGAACAGTGTAATCGTTAGGCTCTATACTGGGTGTGTCGTTGCCCATTGAGGTCCAGGAAATGCCATCGACCGAATACCAGAATTCGACATTAGTAGGCAGTACAATCCAGCTGCGGGTGTCTTGCAAAAACGAAGCGCTTACCTGCGAAACAGATATGGATTTTTGGAGATCCACTACACATTCAAAATCCTGCGCCTGATAGCCTTGCCAGCCACCTTTGCGCCAATCTTCATCAGCAAGAACGCCATCAATAATGCCTTGGTCTCCACCGGCGGTGTATTGAGGATTGTATTTTGATAAAATCTCAACGGTATAATTGTGAGGTATCTTGTAAAACCAGGCCGAAACAGTCGTGCTTTCTTGTTCTCCATTCACTTCAATGACACGAAAGCGACTTGTTTTATACAACGTAACTTCCTCGGTCATCTTCAGTTCTTTTGATTGTCTGTTGGGTGTTTCTCCATCGGTGGTATAATACAGTTTTGAGCTTAGGGAGGAAGGTAACACGCTCACTTTTAGACTGTCACGAAACACCTTTTGAGATACTTTTAGCACTGGAACAGGTATAATACTCTTGCCCGGCAAGGCTTTAAAATTCGGTTCAATCGGTTTCGGTGCTTGCTTTGAACGCTCAAGAATCAATGTCTTTCCTGAAACAATATCAGAATGATCGATTTGAAAACGCTGGGTTCCGTTAACTGAACTTACCCAATCTCCCTCACCGTTAGTATTGATTGTAAAGGTTTTTCCACCTTCATGTGTGATTTTAACCTGATTGAAAATCGGATTGCCCACAGTGTATTCAGGACGGCCAGGGCAAAAGGGGTAAAAGCCCATAGATGAAAGTACATACCAAGCACTCATCTGTCCGCAGTCTTCGTTGCCTGATAGTCCGTCGGGGGCGTTGAAGTACAATTCTTTGAGAATTCTGCCCACATACTTTTGCCCAAGCTCAGGTTGCCCCAATTCGGTGAACATCCAAGCCATGTGATGTGAAGGTTCATTGCCATGCGCATACTGCCCAATTAGCCCGGTGATATCAGATTGCTCTCTTCCGGTTGTTCGTGATGTGGTGTTAAATGTCAAATCCAACTTATTGATAAGTCCGTCGTTATTGTGATACATATCTTGAAGCCCCTTCAAATCGTGCGGCACGAAAAAGCTGTATTGCCAGCTATTGGCTTCGGTGTAGTGGTTATTTACTTCAAAAGGATCAAAAGGGTCTAGCCAGGCGCCATTGGTTTTGGGACGCATAAATCCATTTTTAGTTCCTACTGTTTGGTCAAAGATGTTTTTCCATCCCTGCGAACGCAGGTAATACAATTGAGCAATGTCATTCTCGCCAAGATCTTCCGCAAAGCGCGCGATGCACCAATTATCGTAAGAGTACTCCAGCGTTTTTGAAACGCTTTCAGACTCATCGTCAATCATTAGGTATCCATTTTTATTGAAGGCCGGCAAACCCAAATGATTCCAGTTTGCGCTCTTTTGCATGGCTTCTAGTGCCAGCTTGGAGTCGAAATCACGAATGCCTTTAAGCCAGGCATCGGCAATAACAGAAACACTGTGGTAGCCGATCATACAGTCGGTTTCATTGGAGCACAATTCCCAAACAGGCAATCGACCACCTTGCTCATACATTTTCAGAAAAGTTCGGATGAAATCGCGCGTTCGCTCAGGATAAAGAATGGTGTAAAGCGGATGCGCTGCACGGAAGGTGTCCCAAAGCGAAAAAACGGTGTAATACGTAAATCCTTCAGCTTGATGAATTTTTTGATCCATCCCGCGATAGCGGCCATCAAAATCACTGGCGGTGTTGGGCTGAAGCATCGTATGGTAAAGAGCGGTATAAAAAATATGCTGTTGGTCTTCGGTTCCACCTTGTATGTTAATTCTTGAAAGTTCTGTATTCCATAAATCAATTGCCTTATTTTTCACCTCATCAAAAGGCAAACTTCCTTCGTGATGAAGGTTTACGGCTGCTCCTAATTGGTCGGTAAAAGAAATTGCAACATGCACATTAAGCTGCTTTGAACCCATGTTGGCAAATTTTATTATTGCTTGGGAGTGGTTGGTATTCTCTGCCTTTATAATCTCAAACTCAGTAAGTGGCTCACTGAATACCATTTCAAAATACACTTGTTGGTTTTTCGCCCAGGCTTCAGACGCTCGGTAGCCGCGGATGCGATAATCGCCTAACTTTTCAATTTTACCCGATATAAGTTTATCCCGATGCTCTAAATCAATTATTAATGCTGCACTGTTATCTTGATAGGTGTATCTATGGTATCCCACTCTGGTTGTGGCAGTTAATTCGGATTTAATATTGTGTTTATCAAGAAAGACTTCGTACCACCCCGCTCCTGCCTTTTCATTTGTATGTGAAAATGATGATGAATAATCTTCTCTCTTTGAAGAAGCTTTGTCAAAAGGCATGGGCATGAGCATGATATCGCCATAATCTGAAACGCCCGTTCCACTTAAGTGAGTATGCGAAAACCCGTAAATAACCGAATCGCTGTAGTGGTAGCCACCGCAGCCATCCCAGGAACCATCAATGCGGGTGTCGGGACTCAATTGCACCATTCCGAACGGCGTGGTTGCTCCCGGAAAGGTGTGACCGTGTCCACCCGTGCCTATAAAAGGATTAACGAGGGATGCAGGTGTATTTTGAGCAAAAATGCCGAGAGGCAGCAGAATAGTTAAAAGCAGCGATTTCATTCAGTCAAATTGGTGTCAAAAGATAGACAGATTCTATAAATAAAGCCAGGCTGAGCTTGTCGAAGTCTGACTTTATTTGACACGCTCAGCCTGACTTTGACTGTCACGATTGGATCAGCTCCTTTATCTGCTGTAAAATAGGATTCCAGCCTTGTCCATTGTTATAAGCTTCTTGGTAACGTCTTTCACCTTCAGCAACCTGCGTGTAATCTCCTTGGATAACCGTCAACTTCTGCCCTGCTCCTTCATCTTCAAGAAGATATGTGACATGAAGATAGTTCTCAGGAACATCTTCCATTGTTGAATTTGGGTCAAAAACAGAATAGGTGAGTTTTTTAAGTGGCTCAATAGAAATAATCTTCCCCTTCACAAAAACCATTGGCTTCCCTTCAATATCTGCTTGCCAAAGAAGTTCACTTCCCGGCTTCCACTCAGATACTGTTTCGCAGCCAAACATATACACTTTGGTTTTCTCAGGGTTTATAAGAGCATCCCAAAGTTTTTCTTTGGAAGTGTTAATATGAATGGTATTGATGATTTCTTTTTGCATAATCAATCACTCAATTTTGCCTTACTGAAGTCTGATTCTTGAATTTGAATGCAAGGTTCCATCGCTGTATATCTGCAAAGCAATCTCGTTGCCTTCAATCTGACCTGAGCCGGTCATGTAAAAGCCATTATTAATCAAGGGAACCATAGTTACAGTCTGATTGTCGCAATCTGCATTCAACACAACATCATAGGTTGTTAAACCTGAAACTTCTAACTCTCCCTCTAAATTATAAGTACATGAAATCGTTTTATTTTGCAATTGTCCGTTGCTCACAAAAGTGATTTGTCCATAGACATGTTCGCGGAAATCATACATGCAGTTTGGCCGATAGACTAACTTGATGTCCTTGTATTGAATGGCGTTGTTCTCATTGGGAACCGAAACTCTTACCTTTCCTATGTAAGTTCCAGGTTCAGCTTGGGTTTGGTAAAAGTCTAATTCAAGGTTTCCGGTCTGATTGGCTTCAATGGGAGTATCGTCTGCAAAATGACCAAATGCATAAGGCGGCAGTTCCTCGAATGTTGCATAAAAAACTTTATCTGATTCACTCTGCACGGTAACTGGCAATAATTGGGTTTCGCTGTGTTGAAACACCAAAGAATCAGGAATTGTAAAAGCGAACAGGGTAACTTCAGGTTGTTTAGGGTCGTCTTCTTTCTTGCAAGATGCAATGACTACAAGAGCAAAAATGCTCAATAAAAATTTCAACTTCATGAATCAAATATAGTAAGGATTTTGGCTAGGCAATATCATTTGAAATTCAACTTAAATATTCCCTAACGGCTTTTCTGATTTTCATTTTAACATCTTCCCAGGAGAGCCCTAAGAGGCAATCGGGGTTTTGACTAAGTTCAGCATCGTCAAAATAAGTAATTGTTTGCGGAATTGAGATAAGTAGCATTTGATTAGGAAATTTCTCCGAATGCCAATTCATTATATTTTCTAAACCGTATTCTTCAAGTAGCAAAGCCAAATCCCAAAAATCCTTTTTCTTTCCTCTTCCAAGAATAGCCTGAATTTTCATAGCTGATATATCTTCATCAGAATACATGGGTATCCCATCAACTACAACGATTTCCCTGATTAGCATATGTGGATAGTAAATAACATCCACTTTAACATGATGAATTGAACAAAAAAGAGATTTCTTAAAACCGGTTTCTTGGTGAGTAAACTGATTACCAAATTCCTTTTGAAGCAGTTCTTTTACTTTATTCCTATCAAATTCTCTATGGTTGAAGAGATCGAGATCCTCTGAATATCGATGCCCATATTTCAAAGCAAGCGCCGTTCCACCAACCAAAGCAAAATCTGATAAATCATTTAATGAAACAAGCCGTTTTAGTAGGGCCAAAGTCCCGGGTAGGACTGCTTTGTTTTGTAGCATCTAAAATGTTTTATTTCTTTATCTACTATGGCTTCAATCAACCCCCACTTATGCTCAGGAATATATTTTGCATTCAACAGCGCCTCCTTAAGCTTTTCATCCCCATAAAACCTTCGGGTTTGACGGATATCCTCCACATCGCCCCGCTCAAAAACACGTTCAATGATGAAATTGGCGTATTTCTCATAATCCAGCTCCTCGAATTTTACATCCCAGAAAATACGCTTGTCAAGTTTAGGTTTGTCCGGCTTTTCCATTTCACGAAAATACATCGATTAGGAAGATATTCCCAGTATCTTGCCTCAATATTCACTCAATGACAAAATTCTCTCTCGAAATTTGCGCCTATTCGGCGGAATCGGTTTTGCGGGCTGCCCGGGCTGGTGCTCACAGAGTGGAGCTTTGCGCCGGTAGACTTGAAGGAGGAACCACGCCTTCGGCGGGATTGATACAGGAAGCTCTTGCGGTTGGTGATATTGATGTTTTCCCGATTATTCGACCGCGCGGTGGTGATTTCTGCTACACTGATGCCGAGTTTAGAGAAATGCTTTATGATATTGAAATACTTCGCGAAACTGGAGTTAAAGGCATTGTGACAGGTATTTTACTTCCCGACGGAAAGATGGATATGCATAGAATGGCTATGCTTAAAGATACTGCCGGCGATTTGGAGCTCTGCTGTCATAGAGCAATAGACATGACCAATAACATGCTAAATGCAATTGAAGATCTCATTGAATTAGGCGTAAAACGAGTGCTCAGTTCTGGTGGACACAATACCGCTATCGAAGGAATTGAAACTCTTTCTCAATTACAGCAAACCTATGGTTCACATATCGAAATTATGGCAGGCAGTGGAGTGAACTCTAAAAATATTACTTCACTTATTGATTCAGGTATTCGGCATTTTCATGCATCAGCCGGCAGGCTTGAACCTTCTCCCATGCAATACCGAAACGAACATATCAGTATGGGTAAAGAGTCGGGTGCAGATGAATTTGCACGATTTGAAGCTGACGAAACTGAAATTGTAGCAATGCTCGCGCATTTGAAGAATTTAAATTAAGAATGAGTAACACACTTACACATCAAGCCTGCTCGAAATTTCCAAAAGCAATAAGATTGTTTTTGTTATTCGCAGCAATAATTAACCTACAGAGCT
>JAGYKL010000005.1 GCA_018401705.1 Bacteroidia bacterium
GGATTTATTTTTAGACTGTTTTTGCGTCACTTCTATTGTCCGAATTTCAGTCATAACTTTGTCAAAATAAAAAGCCTACTACTTCACTCGGCTGAAAACATGTAGGTTTGTAACCAATATCATGGCACGCAAAACAACAAGCGAAGAATTACCTAAAGCTAAACTCACAAAAACATCCCTTCAAAAGGCTACCCGCTTGTTCGGTTACCTTCGCCCCGACAGGGGAAAATACTTTGCAGGGCTCATTTTTTTGGCACTAACCTCGGCTACAGCTCTTGCATTTCCAATGCTTATAGGCGACCTAGTTAACGGCGCAGATGCAGAATCGGCAGCAAAAAACATAAACTCAAGAGCACTATTGCTCATCGGAATACTTGCCGCTCAAGCAGTGTTTTCATTCTTTAGAATTTATCTCTTTGCCCAAACTACAGAAAACACCTTGGTTAGGTTGCGTCAAGATTTGTACAGCCATCTCATTAGCTTACCAATGTCATTCTTCACACAAAACCGTGTGGGAGAAATAAACAGTAGGATTTCGGCTGATATTACCCAGATTCAAGACACATTTACCACTACCCTTGCTGAGTTTTTAAGACAGCTAATTCTAATTGTAGGTGGTCTTATATTTATAACCGTAATTTCCCCTCAATTGACTTTGTTTATGTTAGCCCTCATTCCGGCTATTGTAATTGTAGGGATTTTCTTCGGTAGATACATTCGTAAGATAAGTCGCCAAGTGCAGGATACAGTTGCCGAATCTAATACTATAGTTCAGGAAACAATGCAAGGCATTGTGAATGTAAAAGCTTTTGCCAATGAATTTCTAGAGCTCAAGCGCTATCGTAAATCGATAAAAGAAATAGCTGTACTTTCTCTTAAATCAGCATTTTCCCGAGGTCTTTTTGCGTCGTTTATAATACTTGCCTTATTTGGTGCAATTGTAGGAATTGTTTGGTATGCCACACACCTGCTCCAAAGCGGCGAAATTACATTTGGAGAGGTGATTTCATTTGTTATTTACACATCATTTATTGGAGCATCTATAGGCGGAATTGCTGAATTATACGCTCAAATTCAAAAAGCAGTTGGCTCAACTGAAAGAATTTTTGAAATCATGGACCAAGCTCCGGAAAATATTGAACTTGAAAATCAATCATCATCAATCAAACGCCTGCATGGAGCTGTAAAATTTGACCACGTTCATTTTTCTTATCCTTCGAGAAAGGAATTAACTGTATTGAATGATATTAGTTTTGAAGCCAAAGCCGGGGAGCGCATCGCCATTGTTGGACCATCAGGAGCCGGAAAATCTACAATAACTCAGCTATTATTACGGTTTTACGAACCTGATAGTGGAAAAATATTGATTGACGATAGACTTGCGTCTGATTACACCTTAACAGAATTGCGAAATCACATGGCAATTGTTCCTCAGGATGTTCTTTTGTTTGGAGGAAGCATTCGGGAAAATATCTTATACGGCAATCCAGATGCAACAGAGGATGAAATTATTCAAGCAGCAAAAAAAGCAAATGCGCATGACTTTATAATTGGGTTCCCAGAATCGTATGATACACTAGTTGGTGAAAGGGGAATTACTTTATCAGGTGGACAACGCCAAAGAATTGCAATTGCAAGAGCTGTATTGAAAGACCCATCGATTCTTATTCTTGATGAAGCTACTTCATCACTCGACTCTGAGTCGGAAAGGCTGGTGCAAGATGCTCTTGAACAACTCATGATTGGAAGAACAAGCTTTATTGTAGCACATCGGCTTTCAACAATTAGAAATGCCGATAGAATTTTGGTAATAGATAGAGGCGTTGTAACAGAAACGGGCACTCACAACGAGCTAATAGCCATAGAAGATGGTATTTATGCCAATCTTTCGAAACTTCAATACGATGTTAGACAACCCCTTGTTTAACGTTAAACAGAAGCAACTATCCGCCTGAAAGGCTTAATATAAGCTACAACCAAGCAGCTGCAAGGCTTATTATTTATTTTCAACAATCGTTTGTATAATAAAAAAATAAGGTTCGTTAAACAAAGTATGCTTTTGTTTCATTTCTTGGTGAGTATTTTTACAGTCGCAAAAAAGCTTAATGAACACTACTTCTTTTATTCCAGCACTGGAAAAACTTTCAGATATTCTTCAAACAAATACCAACCGTTTGCAGTTGCGAAAAACGGTACACGAACTCGATTTGAGAGAAGACAGCATCGAGGGCTTTATAAAGTCACTCATTGATTCAGCATCTTCTGCAAATTTAACTTTTGTTACTCAAGAATTTCTTCATGATGAATTTCAACTGATTACAAAACAATTAAGCTTTCCTATTTTAGTTTTCTCTAAAGTGCCTTCTGTGCAAATGGTCATTTTATATGATTCTGGAGAAGGATTGCTAGCCTGGCGAATTACAAATGAAGAATCAATTGAAATAAGTTCATCTGAAATACCTGAATTACTAGAAAATTTACATAGCTATCAAACTCTAAATTCGGCTTACCAACACGCTTCACAAGGCAATATGCAAGAAGATGAAGAAACAGTTTTTTGCCTTGCTCCTGTTGAATTAAAATCAATGTTTGGTAAAGACATTGTTGACGACGAAGCTCCCGATTATACACCCGTTGCACGTTTCTGGAAATTTGTAACGTCTGAAAGAAAGAATATCATATACATATATGTGTACGCCCTAATTATTGGAATAATAAACCTTTCACTTCCTCTTGGAATTCAAGCAATTATTGGACGTATTTCAGGAGGCTTGCTTTTCGACGGTGTTGTTGTTCTTATTGTTTTTGTGATTCTGGGAATACTAATAGCAGGCGGATTACAAATCATGCAGATTTACTTAGTTGAGATTCTGCAGAGAAGAATTTTTGCAAAAGCTGCATTTGAATTTGCATTCAGAATACCTCGAATCAAGACCGAAGCATTGCTTTCTACTTACCCTCCCGAACTAATGAACCGTTTTTTTGATGTTCTTACTTTGCAAAAAGGATTCTCAAAAGTACTGCTTGACCTTACTACAGCCAGTTTGCAAATAATTTTCGGCTTAATGCTTTTAGCATTTTATCATACTTCATTTGTGTTCTTCGGACTATTTCTCCTGTTTGTAATGCTTGTTGTTTTTAGATTAACAGGTCCAAAGGGTTTGCAAACAAGCCTTAAAGAGTCGAAATACAAATATGCTTTAGTGGCTTGGCTTGAAGAATTAAGCAGAACTATGCGCACTTTCAAGCTAGCTGGCTATTCGTCTCTACCAATTGACAGAACAGATGAGCATGTAGACAAATATTTATATGCTAGAAAATCGCATTTCAAAGTGCTTCTAAATCAGTTTATAACCATTACTCTTTTCAAATTACTAGTTACTGGGGGGACTTTAATAATTGGTTGTTTATTGGTTGTGAACCGTGAAATTACTTTAGGTCAGTTCGTAGCTTCAGAAATCGTAATCATCCTAATTTTAGGAGCCGTTGAGAAAATAGTACTAAACATGGATACTATTTACGATGTGCTCACAGCTGTTGAAAAAGTTGGCCAGGTTACAGATTTACCCCTAGATGATTCAAATGGAATTTGTCTATCGCAAAAAACGGTGGAAAATGGAATAACTCTAAAGTTAGAAGATCTTTCCTTTAGCTATCCAGGTATGGAGAAGCCGATTCTAAATAAAATCAATCTTGAAATAAAGCCAGGAGAGCGAGTTTGTATATCAGGCGTTAACGGTTCGGGCAAATCAACATTATCTTCTATTATTTCCGGTATCCTAACTGATTACAAAGGCTTGGCTACAATTAATGGAATTCCACTTAAGAACATAAGAAACTCAGATTTACACGAGCTAATAGGTGGCAACGCTGTTCAAGAAGAAATTTTCCAAGGAACTATTGATGAAAATATTCGCATTGGCAATAAGTCAATTCGACATGAGGATGTTGCAGAAGCCCTTTCAAAAGCAGGATTGCTAAACACAATAAACAAACTACCTCAAGGAATCTATACACGAATATTGCCTGGTGGCAAAGGCTTGGCTAAATCTGTGGTTAGAAAACTACAATTGGCAAGAACATTCGCTTCTAAACCTAAGCTATTACTGTTTAACGACCTATTCGATAATATTGAAAGAAGTGAAAAACTTAGATTGGTAGCTTCGGTCTGCTCTTCATGTTTTCCTGAATCTGTCATTGCTTTCTCAACAGACATAAATGTTATGAAAAGCTGCGACAGAGTTATCATTCTATCAGAGGGAAGCATTGTAGCTCAAGGCAGCTTTGACGAAATTCAAAGCCATGAAATAATGCAAATTATTAACCCATCAAACGACCTTTAAGATGCTGCATATTTCTCCCAACTCTGTTGAAAAACAAATTGATAAAAGCAAGCTTTATTCGATAAGACTGGTAAGCACCCCAAAGTCAGGAAAGCTTGTAACATATTGGTTAATAGGCATTTTATTATTGCTAGTTATCATCCTTTTTGTTCCATGGCAGCAAAACGTAAGTGGTAAAGGGCAGTTAACAGCTCTTTCACCGCAGGAAAGACCACAAACTATTCAATCTCCAATTGCTGGTAGAATAGACAAATGGAATGTTCAAGAAGGTCAATTTGTTAAGAAAGGAGATACTATTCTTGTTATAACCGAGATCAAGGAGAAATTCCTAGATCCTGATTTACTTCCTCGATTGCAAGAACAAGTTGGAGCTAAAGAAGGAGTAATTCGTTCAACAATCGATAAAGCAGATGCCCTAACTTCCCAAATTTCTGCACTTGCACAAGGTCTAAAGCTCAAATTACAACAAGCTGAAAATAAAGTGATTCAGGCAAGGCTTAAAGTAAAGTCTGACTCAATTGATTTGGTTGCGGAAACAATTAACTATTCTATTGCAGATACTCAGCTCACGCTGGGAAATACAATGTTCAATAAAGGTTTAATTTCACTTACCGATTTCCAAAAGCGTCAAGAGAAATACCAAAGTTCAACAGCAAAGCTTATTTCTCAGGAAAACAAACTATTAGACTCGAAAAATTCATTGCTTAATGCTCAAATTGAGCTGAATTCGATTCGAGCCGACTATCAAGAAAAGTCTGCAAAAGCAGAAAGCGACAGAAGCGCTACAATTGCATATGTCGCTGAAGCTGAAGGAGATTTAGCTAAACTCGAAAATGAGTATTCTAGCATGCTCGTTAGAAATACTTTTTACACAATTAAAGCTCCTCAAGATGGATTTGTAGTTCGAGCAGTAAGAGTTGGTATTGGTGAAAACATAAAAGAAGGTGAGCCAATTATAACCATCATGCCGTCAAACCCAAAAATGGCTGTCGAAATGTATGTTAAGGCGATGGATACTCCTTTATTAAAGCAGGGCCAAAAAGTAAGAGTTCAATTTGATGGTTGGCCAGCAATTGTTTTTGCAGGATGGCCAAATGTTAGTGTTGGTACTTTTGGAGGAGTAATTCAAGTTGTAGACTTTGTTGAAAGTGCAAATGGTAGTTTCAGAGTCTTAATTGTTCCAGACCAAGATGATGAACCTTGGCCTACTCAGCTTAGAATGGGCTCAGGTGCATTTGGCTGGGCAATGCTAGACAATGTTCCTATCTGGTTTGAAATCTGGCGACAGCTAAATGGCTTCCCTCCTAACCTTCAGGATGGCACAATTAATCCTATGTCTGCATCAGGATATCAATCTGAAAAAGGAAAATAAGTAATGAAAAATCTTTTCAGTTTACTTGTTGCTTTAGTCATTCATTTGAATGTATTCGCTCAAAAAGATAGCATATTCTCCTTAAGTGAACTATATTCGTTGGTAATGACCAATCACCCTGTTGCAAAGCAGGCGGAATTGTTACCTGAACAGGCAAGATTCGAGATAAGAGCAGCTAGGGGAGCTTTCGATCCTAAATTGATGCTTCAATTCGACGAAAAAGAATTTGACCAAAAGAGGTATTGGAATAATATGAATTCCATGTTAAAGGTTCCTGCATGGATTGGCGAATTTAAAGGGGGGGTCGAAAGAAACAGAGGTAATTTCATCAGTGCTTCTGACAACACACCTATTTCGGGATTGGTTTCTGCAGGTTATTCTTTACCGCTTGGCGCGGGATTATTAATCGACGAGAGAAGAAGTACGCTGAGACAAGCTCAGCTTATGGAAGAAATCAGCATTGCTGAAAAGTTAAAGGTGATTAACAAATTACTTCTCGAAGTTGCAGTTGATTACTGGAACTGGTATCTGGCATATAGGCAGCTTATTTTTATTGAGGAAGCTTATGATTTAGCGAGTGTACGTTTTGATGCTGTTAGAGAGATGACTGCATACGGAAGTCAATCGGGCTTAGACACCGTAGAGGCATTTTCAAATTTGGCTTTGAGGGATGTTCAATTACTTCAGGCAAGTCTTAACTTTAAAAATTCGGGTCTAGTGCTTTCAAATCACATTTGGGATCCAGACGGCTTGCCAATGTTATTAGATAGCTTGTATGTGCCACAAGAATTAAATCGAAAAAACAGAACAATAAATAGTGCTTTACTAGATACACTGAAGAATCAGGCCATTTCAAGACATCCTGATTTGATAAAGCTTGATGCAAAAATTTCGCAGCTAGATATTGAACGAAGATTTCGTCAAGAAATGCTAAAGCCAACTATTAACTTAGATTATAACTTCCTTCAGTCGGGCCTTGGCGACATTCCTACAAATAATGGACTCTTTTTAAGCAATTATAAATTCGGATTAAGCTTAGGAATGCCATTACTGTTGAGAAAAGAAAGAGGAAAACTTCAAAGTACAAAAGTTAAACTAAGTCTTGCTGAGTTAGAACTAATAAACCGAAGAAGAAATGTTGAAACAGAAGTTATTACAAGGTTTAATGAGGTAAAAAACCTTGAAGAACTTTTAAGCAGGCAGGATTTAGTTTTAAACGCATACAGAACTTTAGTTTTAGGAGAACAAGAAAAATTTAGAAATGGCGAAAGTTCCGTATTCATTATCAATGCCAGAGAGAGTAAACTAGTTGAAGCTGGTATGAAGCTGGCTGAATTTGAGTCTAAATTTGCAAAATCAATTGCTTACCTTTATTGGGCTTCAGGCTTATCCGAAGCTAATAATTAAATATGGCTAACTGGCGCATAATTCCACCATCCAATGCAGAAGAATGGGATAAAATGTATGCCCTTCGATATTCTGTATTAAGAGAACCTTGGGGAGAACCCAAGGGATCTGAAAAGGCTTCTGATGACAAGCTTTCTATTCATGCCATTGTGCTTGATAAACAAAATGAAGTAATTGCAACTTGCAGGGCACATAAATGTGGAGATAAGCAAGTTCAATTAAGATTTATGGCTGTTAGCACAAACCACAGAAATTTAGGAGTTGGAAAGGCAGTGTTGAAGTATATCGAAAAAAAGGCATGTGATACTTATGAGCCTGTTCATCAAATCATTTTGCATGCACGCGAGCCTGCGGTTAACTTTTACAAAGCTAATGGGTATGTTGTTGTTTCTCCCTCCTATCTTCTTTTTAACAGCATACAACATTATCTCATGGCTAAAACTCTTATTTAATAAATTTTCTGCTGAGGTTAAACCAAATGAACGATATTTGTTCACTACTGAAAAAAATAAACTATGATAAAATCTTTTTTAGCGGCAGCTGTCATGATAGTTTCATGTCTAACCGCAAATGCGCAAACTGAAAAATCTGTAGCTCCTGCTCAGAAAAATGCAAGTGCTCAAAAACGTCAGATGTCTCCAGAAGATCGTGCCGTTCGTGTATTGAGAATGATGACTTCTAAAACCAATCTAACTGAAGCACAAACTGCTGAGGTTAAGCAAATACTTTTAGAAAGAGAGCAAGTAAAAGCCTCAGCTAGAAATGAAGATGGTACAATGAATAAAGATAAAGCTGCTGATGTAAAAGCTGCTACACAAAAGGCAAATGAGAAACTACAAGCGGTGCTCACAGCTGAACAATGGACTAACTGGGAAAACCACAAAGCTCAAATGAAAGAGAGAAGGGCTGCTAAAAAATCCGAACCAGGAAAAGAGCAGATAAACAGACCTGAAATGGAAGAAGATTTTTATTGATTTAAATGGTATGAAATTCGCTCTATTAGTTACTTACTGAATTTAAAGTTAGTATGGTAATTACTGGAGAAATTAAACATAACGTTTGTAATATTTATAAAGGAAGGAAACTTCGTACTTTTGACGTGAACATTTCACTGATGAATACGAGAAGTTTCCTTCCTTTATTTTTTATTTTCTTTTTTCTTAAAGCAAATTCGCAAGATTCGTCATTAACAAAGTTTCGAATTGAAAGGGTTGGTGTTGATGGGATGATTTATGTTTTTGAAGGCATGAAAAATCCTGAAGGCAAAGAAATTATTCCGCCCAACTATGATTACATCTGGGATTTTACTGATACACTGACACTTGCCAGGAAAAGAATAAATGTTGGCAATTCAGATGAGGATGGAGCTTTTGCTTATCAGGTGATAAGCAAATCAGGCTATTTATTTTATGAATTCCCTGATTATCTTTTTCCAGAAACGATGAATCAAAAAAGGATATTAACGTGGAACTCAAGAAATGGGAAATACGGATATCTCGATCCATTAGGAAATGAAGTCATAAAATTTCAGTTTGATAACGCCAAAGAATTCTCAGAAGGCTACGCAGCTGTTAAAAAGTCTATGAGAGCTCAATGGGATTACATACAGCCTAATGGAACATATATTACAGATTTGAAATTTGATGATGCATTCTCATTTTCAGAAGGTGTTGCGCTTGTAAAAAAAGGAGATTCTTATAGTTTTCTTGATAAATCTGGAAATTTGATTCCTATTGAGAAAGACTACAATCAAGTATTTGATGTTAAAGAAGGTCGCTCCATTGTTAGTTCCTTAAAAGGAGACACCATAGTTTATGGAATAATAGGAAAAAATGGCAAGGAGATTTTAAGTCCTCGATTTGAATTCATTGATAATTTTGAAGGAAATACTGCTGTCTTCGTTGATAAAGGACAAGCGGGTATGCTTTCTATTGATGGCAACATTTTGATAGATGCAAAGTATGACGAGCTCTATAGATTTGATCAAGCACATTATCTATTTCAGCAAAATGGTTTACAAGGTTTAGTGAGAATTGACGGAACTATCGTCTTGCCTCCAAATTATTCAGCAATAGGATTATTCCATGAAGGCTTATGTGCAATCAGAAAAGGCAATTTATGGGGCTTTGCAAATACTTCTGGGGAAGAAGTTATAGAGTGCAAATTTTCTGAAATTGGAAACTCATTTACTGAAGGCAAAGCTGAGGTTTACTTGCCAGACAGATGGGTTTTAGTTAAAGGTCAAGATAGCTTAAAATTACCTACATACGACGAAGTTCTTCCTTATTATGGTTATTCTGCAGCTTTTAGAATTGGCAATTTATGGGGCTTTTTAAATCAGCAGGGCGAAGAATCTATTGAGCCTAAATTTGATGAATTAGTTTACAATAAAGGTTCAGTTGTTTTTGGTAGAATAAGTATGGACGATGGCTCCTTTCTTTGGTCTGTAATTGACCCATATGGAAGAGAATCACAACAAGAAAAATACAATGAAGTAGTTAGATTCAGTGATGGTTTTGCTGCTGTAAGACAATCAGGACAGTGGGGGTTTATAAATTCTATGGGTGCAGAAATTGCCTCGCCTCAGTTTGACGCAGTTAGAAATTTTTCTTCCGGACGAGCCGCAGTGATGAAAAATGAACAGTGGGGTTTTATTGGAAAAACTGGACGCGAAGAAATACCTTTGTTCACTGAAATGCCGTCATTTGATGAGGAGATAGGAATAAATATGAGAGATACAATAAATGCAGTAAGAGAATCTTTCCCGCTTTTTCTTATGGAAATAATAGGCGATTTTGATAACACTTGCGCATGTGCCGAAGATCTTACAGAAGACAATCTCAATAACAAACCTCTTTGTATAAATAAAATCGGTAAACTTCATCCTGAAATTGATTGTGAACCTTTTACTAAAGTAGCTGACGTTTTTCAGCCGGAAGCAGAACTTAATCCTTCACTCAAAATCGTTCGTTATCAAGGCAGATGGATAACAATTGACTCTTCAGGGAAAGAAATACAATAAATTATTTTGAAAAGAATTATTCATGTGCCTAGAAAGGGCCAAATTGCTGGAAGCTTCGCTCTTCTTTTTGTCTTTTTTATTGTCTTAGGCCTATTTAGCACTTCAGGATTTGATAGAATTTCTGTTTCATTCAGATCAATGTATGAAGATAGGCTCATTCCAAGTTTAGATATTGGCAATCTTATCCTTTTAGTTTATGAAAACCGTGTTTCTCTTGAGAATCATATAACAACTACAGATGCACAAGAAAGACATACTTACGAAGTTCAGCTTCAACAAAATCATAGAGCAATAGACTCTTTAATCAGAAAAATAACTAATACCTATTTAGTACCTGAGGAAAAATCTGATTTAGGCCGTTTTAACTCAACTCTAACTATATACAGAGACGCCGAACAAAATATGCTGAGAATGAGTCGGGAAATGAAAACAGACTCCGCTCTAAAGCTGCTCACTCATGAAGGAGATAGATTATTTCATGCTTCGGTTGAACCTCTTCAAAAACTAGGGAAAGATCAACAGAAGGTTGGAGAAGAACTTTATCATGAAAGTCAATCTATTGCCCAGAATCAGAAAACTCTTGCTTATAGTATAATGATAGCTGCTGTATTTGCTGGAGTTATTTTTGCTTTTGCTTTAACTTTTAAGCATCTGGACGATCAGTAATAATCAATTTAAATTACTTTATAGTGTTAGTTAATCAGTCTAATATTTATTTGTAGACAATAGAAGATATACTATCAGAAATTTGATTATTAACATTTTACAAATAAGTATTATAAGAAATGTTAAGTCAAAGAACTGCTCTTTCAAACAACATGTTATTCGAATAGCCTACTTAACAAAGCACTAATTTTGTCTTAATATGTACTGAAATAAAAAGCGCTGAATTACCTAAGTAAGACAGCGCCTTTTGTATTGCGGAACGAATATTACCTAACCCATTTTCGTGCCACACTTCCTTTATCATCACTCATGCGAATGATGTATACCCCTGAAGAATTGGCAGACAGGTCTATTAAGCTAACAAATTCTCCATTCACCTTTAATTCGTTAGATTGTATTAATTGTCCAGAGGTATTTAACACCTCTATTAATATTGTTTTTTGTGATTTTGATACTCCTGTGATCTGCAGCTGACTTCCGTTAACTGCATTAAAATTAAGCCCATAGTCAAATGAAAAGTCATTGATTGAAGTCTTAATAACCTCAACATTTAAAGTTACACTCGTTGTGCCACAAGAGTTTGTAATAGTTAGTGTAACCGGATATACTCCATCAAACGGGAAAGTATATGACGGTGAAGCTTCTGTACTTGTGGCTCCTTGTCCAAATCCCAAAGATATTCGTCTGCTACTTCAGTTGATGTAAATTGTACGTTGTATATTGGAACATCTGTTTGGACATACGTAAAGCTTACAACACTATTTTCAATAAAATTCACAATCACAGCATTGGAAGATCCTGAACACCCTTGATTATTTTCAGCACTTACAGAGTACAGTCCTGAAGAAGAAACTACTAAAGTTGGTCCTTGACTTGAGTTTGACCACTCATAATTAGAGAATCCGCTTTGAGCGGTTAGAGTAATTAGCGGTTGACCATCGCATATGTCTGTACTCCTGAAGGAGTGATGCCTACTGTAAACACAGGCAGGTAAGAAACATTCACAAAAGATGAAACAGAATTACACCCATTTTCGTCAGTAGCTGTAACTGGTAAGCCCCAGCCGCTGATACTACTAGCTTTCACCATTTTGATTATTAGACCACATAATCTGTATAACCAGCTTCAGCCTCTAAAGTAACTGTTTCGCCCTGACAAAGGAAACGGACCTGCAGTGTAACTGCGATGGAGATGGACTTGATACTGATATTTCTATGTCTTCAGAAACACCACCACACTGCCACCTTCATGCTTGAAACAAAATATGTTCCAGATTCAGTAATAGTAGCTGTTTGTCCACTTGCGCCATTAGGGCCATTGATAATTTGAATAACCATCTTCAGCTGTAAGGATAACTTCCTGACCTGAACAAAACGAAAGTGGACCATTAGCAGTAACATCAATTACGGCAGAGTTGCCTGCCTGAATAATTACAGGGAGAGGATGTTGAAACACAATTATTTGAACCAGTAGCAGAAACTGTAAGCTTCCCAATAAAGTAGCATCTAAGCTAGCACCAGCGACTGCTCCTCCTAGAAGATTCCAAGAATAATTCGTGAACCCGCTACTTGCATTTAAAATCACTGATTCACCAGGACAAATTGTTAATGGCCCATTAGGCTAATATTTAATGGTAGTGGATTATTGACTGTATCAGTAACCTGAGAAGTTGAAGCACAAGAAGGAGTACCTCTATGAACAGAAACAGTATAAGTGGTTAGTGGTTGGAGATGCAATAGGATTAGCAACAGTGAGTGCTACTTAATCCTGATGCAGGTGACCATGAATAGACAAATGCTCCTGATTCGAACCACCTGTTGCTGTAGGATTCCTCCCATTGAAGCAGATCCTCCAGAACAAATACTCACATTGGTTCCAGCACTAACTGGGGAGGAGTGCATGTTTGGGAAGCGACGCTAAGTTGAATATTATCAACGAAAATGCTGGGTCAGATCCTTGATTGTTTGCACTATTTATCCAGCGATAACCAATTTTAAAATTTGAAATTCCTTCATACTCAGCACCTAATGTTACAGTAGCAGTTTGACATGATGAGGTAGATTGATAATTGGTAGGAAGTTCATTCCAAGTGGTTCCCCATTATTACTGAGCATTAACCTTCCATAATCATCGTTAAAGCTTGTCCATTGCAAACCCAATTAAATGTGAGTGTATTGTAGACAAACCAATAGTGCTGATATTGGGCGATATTGCTGTTCTGTTGGATGCAGCACTTGCATCGAAGATTACTGCATTTGGTCCACCTAGAAAGCCACAAAGAAACCCTCCACATGAAATGTGCAAAGACTGTCCTGAACCACAAGACACACCTGTTGCTGAATTTACATACCATTGGTTTCCTCCTGAACCATCACTATTTAAAGACCATCCAGCTCCGGCATTGTTGTTATTGGCTCCTCCGGAAGGAGAATCAAAATTATCACTCCAGAAAACTGTTTGAGCTGAAAGTTGACTTGAAAATAAATAGGTAGCAATAAGAAGGAGTGTTCTGAACAATCCTTGATAAAGTAGTTTTGTCTGATGCATAATACGTAAACCCATTTTTGGATGGTGCAAACTACATTAGAATCAGAAAGAAAAATACTCTGATGATTTGAAAAGATAAGATGAAAAATCTATCTATTGCTCAAAAAACAAACATTACCCTGACCCAAGTTTTGTCCTTATTATACTTAACACCAATCATTTCACCGCGACTTAAGCGGCATAGATTAACAAGTAATTCAGGCTTTTCGTTCTCTTGTTCCCAGAAATAAAGTAAGCGGACTTCAACTTTTATCTTCCCATCAGGCGCCTGAAGAACGGGTTCATACTTTACTTTCTTTTGAAGCATAAATGACTTTCTCTCTTCGAGAGGAATAGCATCAATGTCTTCTTTTGTAACATGGAATTTGACCCCGGTTCCAGAAAAAGAAAACAAAGGCTTTAGAACGTAGTTTTCTAAATCTGTTGGAATTTCCTTAACATCACTAAGATAACTGCACCAAGGAACATTCTTACTTTCGAGGTAAGGCATGATGAACTTACTCACCCGAAAGAACCAGTTTGGATGTCCAGCCCATTCTACATCAACTTCTTCTGTAAGATTAAATTGGCATTTCAGGTCTGATCTCTGACTAAATTCATCAACAATTACACGATTGTAGATTCTATGAATTGGCGTCTTTACATCATTTTTCATGTAAAAAAGCTTTCTCCCTTCGCGTATTACTTTGCTAATGCATAAAGCTTTTACACCAGAAATCTTCTCTGTAACAACAAAGTCTATTGAAGTAGACTGTTTTTCAGGCTCAACTTCCAGAAGGATTACATTTTCTGGAGAATGTCCATTTAATAAAAGATTCTTTAATCTTTTTCTATACTGCGATGATTTTACGCCATGAAAGAAGGCTTCATATCCTTCTGGGCAATAAAAATACTCTTTGTATTTAGACTGAATATAATCCTGAAAGGCAAAAAGAGATGGAAATCCTTGAAGTTCTATTAATTGTGGATCAAGTTCTCCATTTTCATCAAGGCATACAGCAAAATCGAGGGCAAGAAATGTTGTGTGAGCATCTTCTCCCGGAACGTTCCATTTTGAGGGAATCGCCGGAGCACTTAGTTCTTTAAAGTCATTTCTCAGAAGAGTTTTGATAATATCTTCTCCAGCTTGCTGTAGTTTTAACCGAAATGATTTTGGGAAAAACACTGGAGATTCTGCTACTCTAAATGTAATCTTGTAATTAAATTCTGAGTTTATATCATCTAGAAATTCTTGATATAGTTCTTCAGAGAATTCTTCATTATATCGTTTTCGGATGTCTGGAATCATAAATCAAGAAAGTATATGAATTTTCTCCTTTCAATGCAGCATGAAGAAAATTAGGAATGATAACACTTTGCGTTAGCACAATTTTATCAGGATCATTAAGGTGCTCAATCATACTATGGTATTTTTCTTCACCATGCTCCTTGATTACATTTTCTTTTCTTTCTTCTTGCTGCAAGTGAATAAGCATACCCTCGGCATCTGCTTCTGGATGAAACTGAGTACCAAATACGGTCTCATCAAATCTCATAGCCATAACACATCGTTCTAATTTCACATGAGGTCGATATTTCTCAATGCAAAGTACATCTCCGCCATGTGACCTGATTCCTTTCATATCAGGTTGAACAACTTGCCAATCTCTGCTATCAACTGCCCAAAATGGGTCTTCTAAACCTTCAAAAAAAGGCTCATAGCTTCCAGAAAAGGTCATATGCACTGGCATTACTCCAAAGCTTGTTGATAATCGTCTGGTTACTTTGCCAAGCTTATAGTACCTGCAATACAACTGAAACGAATGACAAATTAAAAACAAATACTTTTTCCCTTCCACAACATTCATGTTGTGATTATTAAGAGCGTCAAGCAAGCTAAAAAATGCTAATTCCCATTCTTCACCCTCACTGTCAACGGGGCTGCCTGGCCCTCCCGTTGAGATATAAGCGTCATAATTCAGGTCTGGCACCTCTCCCTTACCTCTAACATCATATATTTTGTAATGCAGATCAACACCCGTTTCTTCTGCAAACTCCTTGATAATATTACAAATACAACGCATTCCCTGATTCGGGAATCCATCATATAAATCAAGTATTGCAACCCTAAATTCTGTATTTAGCTCTCTTAACCGCATCCTGTAAAATATGTATTAGGCTATTAATTAAAGTCCGGCCATAGACTCTTCAACCAAATAATCGACCACCTTCACCAGATCGCCGGTTTCTTCATAAATCTTCAATTGCCTGTCGGCACCAGTGCCTTCGTCAAGTATTTTATGAACATAATTAATTGCTTCTCTACAGCCCAAATCATCAACTACATCATCAATAAACTCTAGCAATTCAATAATGAGTGAACGAGTTCTCACTTCTTCTTCTTTACCAAAATCTATCATTTTACCATCAATACCATATCGACCGGCTCTCCATTTATTTTCATTAATGAGAGCCCTGGTATATGTCATAAAATTAAGGTTGGCAGTTCTTAATTTATAAAGTTTTGCAACAAGAGATTGAAAAATCGCAGCAATAGCGATAGTTTCATCGATACGTGTTGGACAATCGCAAATTCTGAATTCTATTGTTGGAAAGAAAGGGTGAACTCTTAAATCCCACCAAATTTTCTTAGCATTGTCAATACATCCTGTTTTAACGAGAAGATTTACATAACTGATAAAATCCTCATATGTATTAAACATGTCAGGAATTCCAGTTCTGGGAAACTTATCAAACACCTTAGATCTAAAACTTTTGAACCCAGTATTTCTACCTTCCCAAAACGGAGAATTCGTACTCAGTGCATACACGTGAGGTAAAAAGTACCTAACAGAATTGGCAATATGCATTGCCATGTTCTTATCTTCAATTCCCACGTGCACGTGGAGACCGAAAATTAAGTTTGATCTAGCAGCCTCTTGCAACTCATTCACGATTTCATCATAACGAGGATTAGGCGTTATAAGCTGAGTGCTCCAATGAGAAAATGGATGTGTTCCGGCGGCAGCAATTCGCAAGCCTTGTTCTTTTGCTATATCTCCTACTGCCCTTCTCAACTTGCCCAGGTCGTTGCGGGCTTCATCAATGTTTGCGCAAATACCGGTGCCTACTTCAACCACAGCTTGATGCATTTCTGCTTTCACCTGATCATCGAGCAGCCTCCCGGCAATTTCAACAATTTTTTGATCATGCGAAGTTAATTCGCGGGTTTCAGGATGAACAACCATGTATTCCTCCTCGATGCCTAAAGTAAATGATGGGTTTGACACGTAGTAGATGAGATTAGAACATGCAAAATAGAAAAACACCGGATAACTCTTAATGAGCTCCGGTGTTTTTTATTGCCTAATATTTAAGCCTTTTCAGCTACAGCTTTTTTAGCAGGAGCTTTCTTAGCAGCTTCCTTCTTTACTGACTCAGCCTTAGCCGTTGCAGTTTTTGCAGCTTTAGGTGCAGCCTCCTTTGTAGCTGGTTTAGCTGGAGTAGCCTTAGCAGCTGGTTTAGAAGCAGGGCTTAATTTAAGAGCTCCCTTAGAAACAAAAGAACCCCAAGTTAAATTATCCTGTCCCGGTTTTTGTGCTTTTGCGCGTTCGATAGCCAGATTAGCAGCAGCTTCAACAACCCAATCAAAATTCTCTTGTCCAACACTGTTTACATCAGCATCAGGAGCTGGGTTACAGAAGTCGATTGCGTAAGGAATACCATCTTTAACAGCAAATTCAACCGTATTAAAATCATAACCTAAAGCCTTGTTAAGTTTGATAACATAGTCTTCGATTGTTTTAAGCAGCTTAGCTGAGGAAGGCTTAGAATCAACAACGTAACGTAAATGATGTGGATTACGTGGCTCATATTGCATGATTCGAACGTTATCGCCTCCGATGCAATAGCATCTGTAATACTCTTCAAATACGATTTCTTCCTGAAGCATCATGACTAACTGACCAGTTTCGTGATAAGCTTCGAAAAACTCTTCGCGGTTATTTATTTTATAAACGCTTTTCCAACCACCACCCGAGTGTGGCTTCATGTATGCTGGAAAACCGATGTGATTAAAAATTGCATCCCAACTTAAAGGAAAATGTAGGTTTTTAAAAGAATCTTCGCTTGTGTCAGTAGGACGTTCAACAGATGGCAAAAGCACTGTTTTAGGAACTGGAACTCCAATCTGCACGGCTAGAGCGTTATTGAAGAACTTCTCGTCGGCACTCCACCAAAATGGGTTATTGATAACTGCTGTTCCTGAAATAGCTGCATTCTTTAAGTATGCACGGTAAAATGGTACATCCTGAGAAATTCTGTCGATAATAACAGCATATTCTGTTGGTTCAGCCTGACTAACTACATCAATCTTGGCAATTTCAGCTTTGATGTCTTTGATACCTTTAGAGTTAATTCTCTCTACAACTGCTTCCGGAAAAGAGCTTTCCATTCCGTGTAAAATTCCGATTTTTTTCATTGTGTCTGGGTTTATTGTTGTTTAGGGTTATTCTGTTTATTAATTTTAATTGATTAAAGAAAGGTAATGCGAAAACATGCCTTTCCAGGCTGGCCAGTCATGATTAGCTCCTTCGCGAATGTCTAACCAGTGTTTTTGACCTTTTTGTCTTAAAATATCTGCAAACTTAATATTGGCGTCAAGACAAATATCATTAGTTCCGGTTCCTAATACCACATGCAAATCATTCAACCAAGGATTACTTGATGAAGGTACAAAATCAGGTGGATTATTAAAGTATACATTGTCATCATAATAGCCGTCAAGCTGAGATTTGATATCGAACTTGGCTCCCATCGCAAAGATGTATTTAACAAACTCAGGGTGTTTAAATCCCGCGTTAGCGGCATGATATCCTCCAAAACTACAGCCTGCCAAAGCAATTCTATCAACTCCAGAAGCTTGTTGTATATGAGGAAATAACTCTTTTACAAGCATTTCGTCATACCAAATATGATTTTGAACCCTTTGACCCGGGTGAACTGAACGATTATACCAGCTTAAATGATCAACACTATCGGGACAATAAATTCTAATAAGACCTTCGTTGATGTACCATGAAACAGACTCTATTAAACCAAAGTCCTTATTTTCATGATAACGCCCCATAGAAGTCGGAAACAAGACAACAGGAAAGCCCCTATCTCCAAATTCCAGCATTTGCATTTCGCAGTTTAGTTGATTTGAATACCAACGATGATAGCGCTCCTTCAAGTTAACATTTTATTAATATTCTCACAATAAACAATCACTCGCTTAAAAATTATCGGCATATTGTTGTGAGATGTTTAACAAATCGGGCGCAAAGATAGCAAATTCATTAAATTAACAAAAATGTTGATATAATATTATAAACAGCATGTGAATAAGCTTGCATATTCTACAATTTTGCTGCCTATGGAGAATACCCGCAAAGAGCAGACAACAATAAATTCTCAAAAAGAAATTAGTTGGGATAAACATAGAATAGAAGGAATTCATTCTACAATGCTCGACCGAGTGGTGAATGTAGAAGTTTTTACTCCACCATCATTTAAAAGCTCATCGCAATCTTTGCCAGTTTTGATTTTGAATGATGGTCAGGATAGTGAAACAATGAATTTGCTTGAAATTTTGAATCAACTTCAAAAAGACGAAGAGATTTCTCCATTTATCGTTGCAGGGGTTTTCTGTGGAGATAGGATTCAGGAATATGGAGTGGCCTCAAAGCCCGATTATAAAAAACGAGGAAGTAAGGCCAAAGCATACAGCCGCTTTGTGATTGAACATCTCTTACCTACTCTTTCTCATAGGTTTAGAGTAGACTTAAACCATCCTCAAAATGCTATTGCAGGTTATAGTATGGGCGGACTTTCTGCCATGGACATAGCATGGAATCACCCTGAATATTTCCCAAGAATGGGAGCTTTTTCAGGTTCATTCTGGTGGAGAAAGAAAGGTCTTGATCAGGGTTATTCTGAACATGACAGAATCATTCACGGCCTGATTCGCAAAAGCAGAATTCGTAAGGGTATGAAGTTTTGGTTTATGGCAGGAACCGAAGATGAAAAAGCTGACCGGAATAAGAATGGAATCATTGATGCGATTGACGATACCCTTGATTTGATTGCTGAACTAATTAAGCTTGGCTACAAGCCTTACTACGATGTTGCTTATTACGAAGTAAAAGGAGGAAAGCACGATGTTCCAACATGGGGAAGGGCCATGCCTGAGTTTTTGAAATGGGCTTACGGTAAATAACTAATCGTTACTACGTAGAAACCTAACTTGTGTCATACTTGATTTAAGTATGTAAACTCCTGGGCTTAAGTTCTTCACAGAAATAAGGGCTTTTTTATCAGAAACTTCGCCTGAGGCAACTGTTTGGCCACTCATGTTAATTATCTCGTATTTACCAATGTTAAGCTTAAAACTTTCTATGGTAATGATTTCCCCTGCGGGGGAAGGATACACACTCAATATGTTGTCATTGCTACCTGCATTTTGTAATGCTACTTCATCGCAAGTATGACTGCCGCTAACGCGGGAAGATGTAGCAAGAGAATCTGAAAAAATCTCAAAAGCTAAGTTGTTTTCTAATAAGAAAGTTTCGAAAAGTGGGTCTAAAAAATCGAACAAGACATCTTGTTGCTGAGCTCGTGTAATTTGGATGTTAGAACCAGAAGTTGTTTCGCCGAAATCGCAGAAGAAATTAGTTTGTGCAAAATAGCAATGAGCTCCGCCAATTATATTAATAAAACCCTTGCATGATGCATTGCAAGCATCATACATTGGAATATGATTTTCAGAAGGAGGAGTAACTGCATCACCTTCACCCGAAAACACAAAGCTTGGGATATTGATTAAAGAAGAAGCCGTAATTGCCGAAGGATTTGTTTCTGCGGGTGCCATTCCGATTAACAGATCGGGCTGTTCATCCTGCGAAGCAGCTAAAAATGCTGCGCCACCTCCCATTGAATGTCCAAGATATGCAACCCTAGCTCCTTCAATACCGCTTAAGCTTAAGTTGTTTTTAACAAAGACATAATCTGCTGCAAAATCACCATGACTCACGCTAAAGAGTCCGTTTTCTGTATCCAGCATTGCAAATACATATCCTTTAGGAACAAAAAAGCTTGAAATGTTCTCGTAAGCAGAATAAGTCATTGAAAAACCATGACCTAAGATGATTAGTGGAAATACTCCTTCTGCCCATTCAGCATTATTACCTGCAGTTACTGCTGGATAATAAATCTCAACAGGAATTGTTCTATTCCTGGAATCGTCTTGAAGATCAACCGAACTTCTACCAATAGCAAAAGTTTGGGCTTGTGACGACAACCCAATGAACAAACAAAAAGCAATTGGTAAAATCAGTTTCATAATGGACTGTTTATCTCTTGAGCTGCCTTCAAGGCTTCGTCTATACCTGCTAAATTCTTCCCACCAGCGGTGGCAAAGAAAGGTTGACCTCCACCTCCACCCTGAATAAACCCAGAAAGCTTCTTTATAATTGATGTAGCATTCCACCCTGTTGATACTAATTTGTCGCCTAAGCCAACAGTAAGCATAGGTTTTCCGTTAGTTTCATTTGCTAACACCAGAAGCAAATCAGGAAACTGCTGCTTCAATTCAAAAGCAATAGTCTTTAAAGTATCGGCATGATCAATATCTACTTTAGAAATCAGTTTCCTAAAAGCAACTTCATTTGAAATAGAGTTTATCAACTCCTTCTTAACTGATGCTGCCTTTTCTCTTCTAAACAGTTCAACTTGCTTTTGAAGCGCTGAGTTTTCTTCTTGAAGATTTTGAATTCCTTTAATGACATCCTTTCCACTTCTGAGCATTCCTTTCACTTGCTGGATCAGCTCAAGTTCTTCGGAAACGTATTTGCCAGCAGCCTTTGAACTAATTGCTTCAATTCTCCGAACACCTGCAGCAACAGCCGATTCACTAATAATTTTAAAATATCCAATAGCCCCTGTTGCCTGAACGTGAGTGCCACCGCATAATTCAACCGAATATTCAGGGTCGATACTTACTACACGCACAACATCACCATATTTCTCTCCGAACAAAGCCATAGCTCCAAGCTTCTTTGCTTCTGCAATAGGCATTTCCTTAATTGAACTTTGAATATTAGCGAGAATTTTCTCGTTAACAATATTTTCGATGGTTTTAAGGTCTTCAGCCTCAATCTTAGAAAAGTGTGAAAAGTCAAATCTCAGATAATCTGGAGCTACAAGCGAACCTTTTTGTTCAACGTGCTCACCTAAAACATTACGTAAAGCAGCATGAAGCAAGTGTGTTGCACTATGGTTTGCCATAATAGCATTTCTTCTTTCAACATTAACGTTAGCCTTGAAAATAGCATTAACGTCGTTTGGCAACTTATCAGCGAAATGAATAATTTGCCCGTGCTCTTTCTTGGTATCTAATATTTGCACCTTATCGGTGGAAGTTGATATTGTTCCGGTATCGCCAACCTGCCCGCCACTCTCAGCATAGAAAGGAGTTAGATTAAAAACCAAATGAATTTGCTTTTTGCCTTTGGCATTCACTTCTCGATATTTGGTGATTTTAACATCCGCACTTGTGTGCGTATATCCGATAAACTCTTGTTTATCATCCTCTTGGAGAGAAGTCCAATCGCCTGCTGCAATTGCAGTGCTTGATCGCGATCTCTCTTTCTGTTTTTGAAGTTCTGCTTCAAAGCCTAGCATATCAACCACAAGATTTTGTTCGCGAGCAATTAATTGAGTTAAATCAATCGGAAATCCATAGGTATCATATAATTCGAATGCAAACGAACCATCAATTTCATGCTGTCCCTTATGCTTTTTCAGATATTCATTAAAGCGGTTAATTCCGTTTGACAGTGTTCTAAGAAATGAGTTTTCTTCCTCTTGTATAACATTAATAATCAATCCTTTTTGGCTAACTACTTCAGGAAAAGCTTCACCCATCACTTCAATCAATGAATCCACTAATGAGTACATAAAAGGCTCATTGAAATTGAGGAAGGTATAACCGTATCTCACAGCACGCCTGAGTATTCTTCGTATTACATATCCGGCTTTATTACTTTCAGGTAATTGTCCATCCGCAATTGCAAAAGCAATTGTGCGAATATGGTCAGCAATCACCCTCATGGCAATATCGGTTTGAGTGTTTTCGCCATATTTCTTTCCCGATTTTAATTCGAGAACTTTTATAAGTGGCTGAAAAACATCTGTATCGTATGTCGACTGCTTGTTCTGAAGCACCATACATAGGCGCTCGAAACCCATTCCAGTGTCGACGTGCTTAGCTGGAAGTGCTTCAAGAGAGCCATCTGCCTTGCGGTTAAACTCCATAAATACATTGTTCCAGATTTCAATTACCTGAGGATGATCGGCATTTACAAAGGCCTTTCCATCTTTTGCCTTCCTCTCTTCATCCGAGCGCATATCCACATGAATCTCTGTACAAGGGCCGCAAGGACCCGTATCGCCCATTTCCCAGAAGTTATCTTTCTTATTTCCGTTTATGATGCGGTCTTCAGAAATATACTTTTTCCAAATTTCAAATGAATCTCTATCGAACTCTAATCCTTCTGATTGGTCTCCTTCAAAAACAGTAACATATAATCTGTCTTTAGGTATTTTGAAAACCTCGGTTAAAAGTTCCCAAGCCCAAGCAATAGCTTCTTCTTTAAAGTAATCACCAAACGACCAGTTACCAAGCATTTCAAACATGGTATGGTGATAAGTGTCAACCCCAACTTCTTCAAGATCATTATGTTTACCTGAAACTCTTAAGCATTTCTGTGAATCGGCAACGCGATTGAATTTAGCAGGTGCAATACCTAGAAAAATATCTTTAAACTGGTTCATTCCAGCATTTGTGAACATCAACGTAGGGTCATTCTTTATAACCATAGGTGCAGATGGCACAATTTCGTGCTGCTTGGAAGTAAAAAAGTCTAGAAACTGTTTTCTAATTTGAGTTGAGGTCATCATATGATGATAATACTTGTTAAAAAAATGAGGTGCAAAGTTAGAAAAAGCAACAATCGTTATGAGCACAGCGTTTAGGCATCGTTAATATTTTAATTATTTCACTAAATTCGCATTCGTAGACTTGGATAGAAATCAACTTAGAGAACTGATTATTAGAGTGCTATAAAAACAATAATGGCAAAAATTAGATATCAATTTAATACAAAATCCCTTTCATATGAGCGAGTAAAAATGTCGCTCAAGGATAGGATGCTTCAGCTTTTTTCATTCTTAGGTACCGGCCTTGTATTCGCAGCATTAGGAGTTTTAGTTGCATATAATACTATCGATTCTCCACGTGAAAAAGCCCTTGAACGTGAAGTTGATCAGCTAAGATTTGAGTATGATATCCTGAACCAAAGGTTAAGCACCATGTCGACAGTTCTTGGCGATTTACAAGATAGAGATGATGATATCTACAGAGTTGTTTTTGAGGCTGAGCCTATTCCTGATGAAGTAAGAATGGCAGGGTTTGGAGGAGTAAATCGTTATAAAAAATACAGAAGCCTTGAGAATAGCGAGTTGGTATCTGAAACCATGAAAAAAGCAGATGTTCTTTCTAAACAATTGGTTGTACAGAGTAAATCTTATGATGAGCTTTATGAGATGATTAAGAAGAAAACTGCAATGCTGTCTGCTATTCCTGCAATACAACCAGTGAATAATAAAGACTTAAAAAGAATGGCATCGGGTTTTGGTTATAGGACAGACCCTATTTATAAAACCACGAAGTTTCATGCAGGAATGGACTTTTCGGCGCCTGTAGGAACAGAAATTTATGCCACGGGAGATGGAACGGTAGTTCGTGCCGATGCTGATGCATCTGGATATGGCAATCACGTAAGAATTCAACATGGATATGGCTATCTAACCCTTTATGGTCATATGAGTCGCATTAAAGTAAGAAGAGGGCAAAAAGTGAAACGAGGCGATGTAATTGGATATGTTGGAAATACTGGAAAATCTGTTGGCCCGCATCTTCATTATGAAGTTCATAAAAATGACAAACCCATCAATCCGGTGAATTTCTATTACAACGATTTAAGTCCTGAAGATTATGCCAGAATGATTGAGCTTTCAGGTACTGAGAATCAGGCTTTCGATTAATACGTAAATTCCTGCCTTCCACTTCGTTTAAGAAGTTGATTAAGCATATCCCGAATTTGCACTGTAGTTTCATGTAATCGAAGCCGCTCATCTTCTTTCATGTAGCCAAGGTAATAAGCAACATCGAGCAGAAACTCAGTTTCAGAAAGATGAAATCTTGCTCTAAGCAGCATATCAGCAGGAGAATCAGTTAAAGGTTGGTGACTTTCTGCAATTCTTGATGTAACTCTGATGGAAGCTTGTAAAAGCTGATCAGCTAAGCCTTGATGATGCTTCTCCTGCGCAGGAAAACTTCTAATTGAATGATTAATTGCTATGGCCAAGTCCATAGCCTTTTTCCATACAGGCGATTTCTTGAAGTTAATAGGTAAGTTCATAATAAGGATATATTTAATAATAGAATGCTAATCTCAGAAAGAGAATTAAAACATATCCGTTTTAAACGTTTATATACGTTTAACATATGCTAAAAACAAAAAAGCCGGCGAGTGCCGGCTTTCTGTATAATTTATCTAAACGCATATTCATCAGAAAAATAACCTAACATATTTTAATGTGAAACTTATGCGTTTCCCAATACTCTTTAGATAATTGATTAAAGCTTTCATTGTCTAAGTTTTTTCAGACCTAAGTCCTAGTGATGGTTACTACAACTTAACGGCTGATACTTCTGATTGTTGCGTGATTAATTACAATTTTCTTACATAAAATTAACTCATAGTTAAAACGACTTGATTACGAACTTCCTAAATTAATTAACAATCAGCCTGTTCACATTAGCGGCACTTTGAATCGCTTATTAACTATTACAATCCATATAAGCCTCACATCATTTCTCTTATCTTTGCGCAATACCGAAAATATTCCATAAGCGTAGCTAATGATTTGGAAAGAACATTATGAAGTTGTTGTTGGACTTGAAGTGCACATGCAACTATTAACTAAAAGCAAAGCCTATTCTTCAGATTCAGCAGAGTTTGGAGCATTACCAAACAGCCATATCAGCCCAATTACACTTGGACATCCAGGTGTTTTACCTCGTTTTAACTCCAAAGTCATTGAATATGCTGTAAAACTTGGCTTGGCTTGTGGTTGCAAGATAACCGAAGAAAATCAGTTTGCTAGGAAGAACTATTTCTATGCTGATTTACCAAAAGGTTACCAAATAACGCAAGACAAAACACCAATTTGCACCGGCGGTGGCATAAAAATATCCACCGACGAAGGAGGTGAAAAATATATCAACCTCACCCGTATTCATATGGAAGAAGATGCGGGTAAAAGTATGCATGATCAAGACCCTTATGATTCTTTGGTTGACTTGAACCGCGCAGGTGTTGCTTTACTTGAAATGGTTTCAGAGCCTGAGATTAGGTCAGCCGAAGAAGCGTATGCTTATTTGACTGAAGTTCGCAAACTTATTCGCTATCTTGAAATCTGCGATGGTAATATGGAAGAAGGCAGTATGCGTTGCGATGCAAACATTTCTGTAAGGAAACATGGAGATACAAAGTTCGGGGATCGTGTTGAAGTGAAAAACATGAACTCAATTCGTAATGTTCACAGAGCAATCGAATTCGAAGCCAAAAGGCAAATTGCCCTTATTGAATCGGGCGAAGTTATTGATCAGGAAACCAGAAGTTTCGATGCTGTTAATGGAACAACATTTTCGCTTAGAAGTAAAGAAAAAGCCAACGACTATAGATATTTCCCTGAACCTGATTTATGTCCGGTAATTGTTACCCAAGAATATATTGCTGGGGTTAAAAGCACTATGCCTGCTCTTCCAAATGAGCTTCACAATAGATTTACGAAAGAATTTGGCTTATCAGAATATGATGCTTCTATTCTGACCGATTCGAAGCCTATTGCCTTGTATTTTAATGAGCTTGCAGGAATTACCAAAAACTATAAAGCTGCAGCAAATTGGATTAACGGTCCAGTGAAGTCATACTTAAATGAGCAAGCTATTGAACTTGATTCATTTCCATTGAAGCCATCGCATTTAGCCGGAATTATCGAAATGATAGATCAAGATAAGCTAAGCTTCTCGATGGCTAGCCAAAAGCTTTTTCCAGAGCTGGTTAAAAATCCTGAAATTGCTGCCCCGCAATTAGCAGCATCATTAAATATACTTCAGGAAGACAATTCTGATATGTTACTTAAATGGACTCAAGAAGCTTTATCTAAGTTTCCTGATAAAGTTAATGAGTATAAATCGGGAAAACACGGTCTTATTGGACTATTTATGGGTGAAGTAATGAAAATTTCACAAGGAAAAGCCGATCCGAAAAAGGCAAATCAAATGTTGAGAGACGAACTTTCAAAAAACTAAATTAATGAGACAAATAACAATTATACTTGCTTTTACCGCAGTTAGCTTTCTGGCTTGTTCAGGAAGTCCTTCAAATAAAAAATCTCCGCTTAGCGGTAAATTGGATAAACATACCAATACTTGGTTATATCTTGAAGAAATCAAAGAAGCCACTGTAAATACAATTGATTCAGTTAAAACAAGCGAAGCTGGCGATTTCAGTTTTTCTGCCCAAATACCTAAAAAAGACTTTTATAGACTTCGGGTTACTCCAAACAATGTTGTTTTTGTTGTCCTTTCCCCTAAAGAACAAGTTTTTTATAACAACCCTAACGTCATGCTTCAAGAAGGATACACCATTGAAGGAAGTGAAGAGGGTACTTTAATCTTAAAAACTAAGGAAATTAGAGAAGCAATTAATACTCATCGTGATTCTCTTGTTCAAATTCTAAATGCCATTCCTGCAGAAGAACGCCAGGCAAAACAAATGGAAATGGAGAATGGATTCAACAACTTTGTGCAGGAGTCTTTAGAAAAAGTGAGAAATATCATTCGAGAGAATCCTAAATCTTTGGCTGGAGTTATTGCTGCTGAAATGCTCGATCCTGACCAGGATTTTGAAATCTACTCTGAACTTGCTGCTAATCTTAAGAAAAACTACGAATATTCTGGTTTCGCTCAGTCTTTTATCTCGAGAGTTGAACAAATGAGAGCTACTGCCATCGGAGCAATAGCACCTGAAATAAGCCTTCCAAGTCCTGAAGGACAAATGATTCCTCTTTCTTCACTTAGAGGTAAAGTTGTTCTGATTGATTTCTGGGCATCATGGTGCGGTCCTTGCCGAAAAGAAAACCCTAATGTTGTAGCCATGTACAATAGACTTAAAGACAAAGGTTTTACTATTTATAGTGTCTCGCTCGATAAAAATAAAGTTGCCTGGCAAGAAGCTATTGCAAAAGACAACCTGAGCTGGGAAAGTCATGTAAGCGACCTTGCCTATTGGAATTCGGTGGTTGTTAAGCAGTATGGTTTTAAAGGCATTCCTTTTACTGTATCTCTTTCTATTGTTTCATAAAAAGGCAAAATAGTAGCAAAAAGGACTTCTTTGAGGAGAAGTTCTTGAACAAGCAGTTTCATCTCTATTATAATCCATGAAAACTACTCTTTTGTTTCTAAGCCTATGCTTCGTAGGAGGTAATTGGCCAATCAAACTATTTTCAACAAGAAGTTGATTAAGCAAAATTGATGTTAAACTTAACGATGTAAAGTATGAACTGCACGGTTCAATGCTTATTGATTATAAGAATAACTCTAATGAAACTCAATTTTATATTTTCATTTATGGCCTAATGCCTATAAAAATGATAAAACAGCCTTGCAAAGCAAGAATTAGTGAATGGAATTACAAAGTTTCATTTCTCTGATGATGATAAAAGAGGTTGCTATAGATAGCTTTAAATTTCCACTTCAAGTGGAAAAGCACTTAATCTAATATACGATACTGATAACGAAGATATTGCAAAGTTAGAACTTCCAAGTCCGCTGAAACCAGGAGATAGAATTTCAATTACAACCAGCTTCAAAGTCAAAATCCCACTAGTGCATTTTCACGCTTAGACATGTAAGTCAACAATATCAGATTTGTCAATGGTATCCCAAGCCGGCTGTTTATGATAGCAAAGGGCTGGCATCCTATACCTTATCTTAAGGAGAATTCTACAGTGAATTTGGTTCATTTGAAGTAAATATCACTTTGCCCGAAAAACTATGTTTTGGCAGCTTCAGGCAATATGTTGCCGAACCCAGAGGAAGAGTGCTAAAAGAGTTGGGCAGAAAATATTGTTGACAAAGGAATTAGTTGAAAAAGGTTTCCCAAAATCCGACAGCTTCCTCCTTCTTCCAAGAAATTTAAAACAGTAAGCTACAAGCCTGAAAATGCACATGATTTTGCTTGGTTTGCAGACAAAGTTACCACATCCAACGCGACAGCGTTAAGCTAAAAAGAAGCGGAAGAACCATTAACACCTATTCTTATTTCTCAAACATAAATGCTAACAACTGGAAGCATTCTGCTAAATATGTTAATGATGCTGTTGAAGGCTATTCTGAATGGCTTGAGATTACCCTTTACGATGTTTGTAAATCTGTTGATGGAGCTTTGAGTGCTGGAGCAGGAATGGAATATCCAACAATAACTGGTTATTTCTGGAGGTGGTGGCGAAAAAGCCTTGATAGTTACAGCACAATGAAGTTGGACATAACTGGTTCTATGGCATTTCCTTGGCAAGTAACGAACGTGTGATTTCCCCTTTGGATGGATGAAGGAATGAACTCATTTTATGAGGAACGTTACATGAAGAAAAAGTATGGTTCTTCCTCATTGTTTGGCGATATTACTAAAAGCCCAGTAGCTAAGATTTTCAGCTTGATAAATTCAGAGACGAGGACTTGCAAAACTCGATTATTTATTTTTGCCAGAAGCAATCAAGATCAGGCTGGGCGAATCTAACTTCGGCGCAGTTTACGCAAATAAACTATGGTGTTGTTGTTTACAAGAAGACAGCGCATGTGCTTACTTATCTCGAAGCGTGGCTGGGCTCGAAAAAGTTCGACGACATGATGCAGGCTTATTATGAAGAGTGGAAATTCAAGCATCCTTATCCAGAAGACTTTAAAAAACACGTTAAATCATTTACTGGGCAAGATCTAGACTGGCTGTTTGAAGGACTTATATCTACCACCAAACGAGTAGATTATGCAATTAAGAAGGTCTCTTCGAAGAAGGATGAATACTATGTAAAAGTTAAAAACAAAGGTCAAATTGCGTCCCCTGTTAGCATAACAGGATATAGCAGCGATACCAGCATGACCTTTTGGTATGATGGTTTTGAAGGAACTCAAAAATTAAGTTTCCCTGTCGGGGGATTTGAAAAGTATTCGGTAAACCGAACCGGAAACATCCTGGATTACAATCCGAAAAACGATGTAATTAAGACGAAAGGCCTCTTCAAGAAAGTTGGTAAATTTCGTCCAGGCATTATTACTGGGCTTGAACATCCTGATGTAACAGCATTGTATTTTGTTCCAACACTGGGATATAATTATTACAATGGCTTCATGACCGGCTTGGCTTTTCACAACATTGGTGTTTTGAGAAAGAATTTCGAATTCATTGTAAATCCAATGTATGCGTTTAATTCCTCTACACTTGCAGGAGCAGCACAAGTAGATTATTTTATTAGACCTGCAGATTCGTTTTTTAAAGATTTAACTCTAAATGCAAGCGCAGAGCAATACACCACTCGCTTTTCTCCTCAGCTTAACCGCTATGTTATTGGAGGCAATATGGTTTTCGCAAATCGACAATCTCCTTTAAAGAAATCTACTTCAATTCAATTCCGACACATTTATATCAGATCTGAGAATTTTCTCGTTTCGCCTGATGAAGTGCTAGCTATTTCTGAGAACAATTACAATCAGCTACTTTTGAACTATGAAAATAAAAGAAAGTTAAACCCATTCTCTGTAGTTGCAGACTTTCAACAAAATAAACGTTTTGTGAAAGCTTCGGTAACGGCAAATTACCGTATCCCCTATTCTTCTAAGAACAAAGGACTCAAAATCAGAGTATTTGCAGGTTCTTTCTTGTGGAAATCTGATGATTTTAGTTTTGCTGGTCCCGATGCGCGCTTTCGTTTAAGTGGTCAAAACGGTTCTCAGGATTATCTCTTTGATGATATTTACTTAGGCAGAAATGAGAATACCGGAATTCTATCTCAACAAATGACGATTACAGATGGAGGATTTAAGGTTTTCAGTTTTAGAGGTCAGACCTCTGATTATATAGCAACACTCAACCTTAGCTCTACCCTTCCTGGAAAAATTCCTATTAGACTCTTTGCTGACTTAGGTCATTATTTTAATGGAGAAACCGACGCAGATCCACTAAATTATACAGCAGGAGCTTCACTTGTATTAATTAATGATGTTTTTGAAATTTATGTTCCTCTAGTTGTTTCTAAAGCTATTCAAGAGACTTTAGATTTAAACAACGTAGTTTTTGGAGAGCGCATTCGCTTCGTATTGAACTTTAGGTTGGTTAACCCTATTCGTCAAATAAGAAATCTCAGTCTTTAAATATGGGAAAAGCCATCTATTTTGCAAGTGATTTTCATCTTGGAGTTCCTGACTTTGAAAGGAGTCTTGAAAGAGAAAAGAAGATCGTGAGATGGCTAGATTCAATCAAACACGACGCTGAAAGGATTTTTCTTGTTGGTGATGTTTTCGATTTCTGGTTTGAGTATAAACATACTGTGCCAAAGCATTATGTGAGACTTTTGGGAAAGCTTGCCGAACTAACAGATGCTGGAATTAAAATTGACTTTTTTACTGGCAATCACGACATGTGGGCTTTTGATTACCTCAGTAAAGAGATAAATATTCCTATTCACAGAAATCCTATTCAAATAGAGCTGCAAGGCAAGAACTTCTTTATTGGTCATGGCGACGGCCTGGGGCCGGGAGATTATGGCTATAAATTTATTAAGAAGGTTTTTGCAAATCCAGTTTGTCAATGGCTTTTCGCTCGACTGCATCCAAATTTCGGAATCGGAATGGCTAATTATTGGTCTCGAAAAAGCAGAGCTGCAAATCCTCAAGTTGAGAAATTTATAGGCGAGAAAAATGAATGGCTCCTCACCTATTGCAGAGAAAAAGTGATTGATTTACCTACAACAGACTACTTTGTTTTTGGACATCGTCATTTACCCCTTAAATTAGATGTCAATGAAAAGACCCAATATTTTAATCTTGGCGATTGGTTTCATTGGTTTTCTTATTTAAGAGTAGAAAACGGGAAGCCTGAATTACTATTTTTCGAGAACTCTCATGCAGAACTTCCGCAAAATATTCAGGAATAATTTTTAACTACGGCCGCATATACATTGGCTATCTTTGTCGAAATGAATACCTCGTTTACTGAAGAAAACTATTTGAAGACCATTTTCAAGCTGTCTGAACAAACCAGCGGAAACGTGAGCACAAATGCTATTGCTGAGGCTTTGCAAACAAAAGCATCTTCAGTAACCGACATGATTAAAAAGCTTGGTGAGAAAAACTTACTTGATCACACTCGATATCAAGGCGTTTCACTTACAGAAAAAGGTCGTGAAAAAGCTTTGGGTATTGTGAGGAGGCATCGACTATGGGAAGTTTTCTTGGTGAAAAACCTTGAAATTGGATGGGAAGAAGTTCACGATATAGCGGAGCAACTAGAGCATACCAATTCAGAAAAGCTCTACGAACAGCTGGATAAATTTCTCAATTTTCCACGTTATGATCCTCATGGAGACCCAATTCCTGACAAAGAAGGCAAAATGCAAGCAGCTTCGGAGATTTCTATTTCTGATTTAACTGCTGGTGAAGAAGTTACCGTGCAAGGAATCGTTGATCATCACCCGGATTTTCTGCAATTTTTAGATCAGATTAATCTTATTCCGGGAGCAAAGTTGAAGGTTATCAAAAAGTTAGAATTTGATGGCTCCGTCAATATTGAAACTAATAAGGGGAATGAAGTTATGATTTCAGCCTATGTGGCTGGAAATGTACTCGTTAAAAGATAGAATATGGCGAAGGTTGATAAAGGAAAGGTTTCAATTAAAAACAAGCGAGCTACATTCGAGTACGAAATTCTTGATGAATATACTGCAGGAATGGTGCTCTTGGGAACTGAAATTAAGTCAATAAGAAACCATAAGGCATCAATTGCAGAAGCTTATTGTGCCTTTGCAGGCGAATCTTTGGTTATTCGCAATATGAACATTGAAGAATATTCACATTCCTCATATTTCAACCATGAACCTAAAAGAGACAGGAAACTCCTTTTAAACAAAACAGAATTGAATAAGCTGAAGAACAAAATGAAAGACAAAGGCTTAACAATAGTGCCTTTACATTTGTACATCAGTGAATCTGGATATGCAAAACTTGACATCGCCCTAGCAAAGGGTAAAAAACTTTACGATAAGCGAGAGAGCTTGAAGGATAAAGACGCAAAGCGGAACCTCAGCCGAGCGGATGCTTTTAGAGATTAATTTAGTTTCTGTCTTGCAATAAAGGCACAAATGAGAATTCACCATGTAAATTCTCTACAAGACTTCCATCTTCTAATTTATCAATAACGTGCATCACTTGTTTGCTTCCTTCCCCTACAGGTATAACCATCCGCCCTCCGGGCAATAATTGATCTATTAAGGCTGGAGGAATAAATGGAGCGCCAGCAGTTACTAAAATCTTATTGTAGGGTGCAAATGCAGTTTGACCCTGATAACCATCACCAAAAAAGAGCCTTACTTTTATATCTAGTTCTTCCAAAAGCTTCTTTGTCTTTACGAACAATTCATGTTGCCTCTCAATACTGAAAAGTTTCACTCCAAATTTTGAAAGAACTGCAGTTTGATATCCACTTCCTGTTCCTATTTCAAGAACCTTTTCGCCTTTTTGGGGATCTAATAATTGTGTTTGAATTGCTACAGTTGATGGATGCGAAATAGTTTGACCTGCACCAATTTTAAATGCAATGTCTTCATAAGCTTTCTCAAGGAAAGCCTGATCAGGAAAAAATTGATGCCTTGGAACTTCGCGCATTGCGTCAAGAATTCTTGAATTGATTCCTTTTTCTGCAAGGTTCTCTAGCATTCTGTTTCGTAATCCCTTATGTCTGAATGTATCAGCAAATATCATATCTCTCATCTCTCTGAGCTTCCAAAATACGATGGCTTTGCGGCCTTGTTATTCAAGTGATGTAGCTTTCTTTCACAAAAAATTGTTAATTCTTTTTTAGCTCAATTTGAGTATTTGGGTCCTTGTTATCATCCTAAGTAGCACGAAAATCCATTAGGTTTGCTTTAAATTTCTTACAAAATGCTAAGTATTGGAGTTGTTGGCGTTGGTCATCTAGGAAAAATTCATTTAAAACTACTGCAAGAGATTGATCATTATCATGTTGCAGGGTTTTATGATGCTTCGCCTGAAGTGGCAGCTGCTGTTGAAAAAGAAACAGGAGTTAAAGCTTTTGAAACTTATGAAGAGCTACTTCAAAATGCAGATGTAATTGACATTGTTACACCTACTCTTTTCCATCACGAGTATGCATCAAAAGCTCTCCGGGAGAGTAAACATGTTTTCATTGAAAAGCCGATAAGTGCAACTGTGGAGGAGGCTCGTGACCTTATGCGATTAGCTGAAGAAGCGGGCAAGAAAGTTCAAATTGGGCACGTAGAAAGGTTTAATCCTGCTTATGTTGCTGCCATTCCTTATTGTAATAACCCAATGTTCATCGAAACTCACAGGTTGGCCCAATTCAATCCTAGAGGAACAGATGTATCGGTTGTCTTGGATTTAATGATACACGATATTGACATTGTTCTCCACACAGTTAATTCAAGTGTAAGAAAAATAAGTGCTTCCGGTGTAGCCGTAGTTTCAGAATCGCCTGACATTGCTAACGCAAGGATAGAGTTCGACAATGGATGTGTTGCTAATTTAACTGCAAGTAGGCTTTCTCTTAAAAATATGCGAAAAACTCGTCTCTTTCAGAGAGATGCATACATAAGTATAGACTTTCTTGAGAAAGAAGTAGAAGTAATACGTATGAATCAAATCGAAGGTGAGCCAGATCCTCTAGCAATTACAATAGATTTAGGCAATGAAAAAGGCCTCAAGCAGATTTTAATGGATAGGCCAGAAATTTTACCAACAAATGCAATAAAATCAGAATTAGAAAGTTTTGCTGATGCAATTGTCCATAACAGAAATCCTGTAGTTTCTGCGTCGGATGGATTCCAAGCTTTAGACGTAGCCTATAGAATAATTGAAAAACTCAATCTCACACCACATCTGTTTACTTAAGGAATGAGGCATTTTTTACCTTGTTTAATCTGCGTATTCGTTATTTGTGCTTTCGTTGGTTGTGATATTATCAACCCGAAGGAATCAGAACCTTCATACCTGAAAATTGATACAATTACAGTTACTTCTGACCCTGTGATAGAAGGAAGTAATTCTGCAAGAATTACAGATGCCTGGATTTATATTGACAAGAATCTGATTGGCGCGTATGAATTGCCATGCAATATCCCTGTTCTTAATGAAGGCACGCATGAAATATTGGTTGGAGGAGGTATTCAGGTTAATGGCATTTCTGCCTTAAGAACGCCTTACCCATTTTATAAACTTTGGAGTTCAACAGTCGAGCTTAGTGCAGGTGAAACTGCATTCGCCTTACCTGAGGTATCTTATTTTGATTCCTTAAATTTTGCGCTAAATGCGAATTTTGATGATTTATCAGGAAACAAGCTTGAAGCAACAATTGCAAGTGACACTATCGTTTCATTGACAAATTCAGTGGATAAGGTTTTTGAAGGAAATGGTTCTTTTTTATCTTCTTTACGAAGGGATAGTGGTTTTGTTGAATTTCAAACTGTAGAAGCTTTGAACTTACCTAAGCAGGGTGCCTTTGTTTATGCAGAGCTTAACTACAAAACGAGCCATGAGTTATCAATTGGTTTAGCTTCATATTATCCTGTATCTGCTACCCAGAGAACATTAATTATTAACTTAAACCCCACTGATACTTGGAAGAAAGTCTACCTTAACCTAACCGATGCAGTTAGCACTCAAGTTAATGCAAGTAATTACAGGCTCTTCTTTTATTCCTTCAAGTACCCTGGTACTGGTGATTTAGAATTGCTTATTGACAACCTTAAAATCATTCACTAAATTTTGCAATCAGGTAAAAGAGATAGAAAACAAGTCATGGTTGAAATGTTTGCAGATTATCTTTCTGCAGTCATTGCATGGACTCTTTACTATATGTTCAGGAAATTATTCCTGGAACGATTAAAATTTGGTCATGAAGTAAACCTCGAATTCAACCTTACTTTCTTTTTAGGATTAGCAATAATTCCAGTCTTTTGGCTTGTTCTATACCATATTTCAGGTGCTTACTTCGATATATACAGGAAATCACGCTTAGGAGTTCTTGGTACAACTCTTTGGGTAAGCCTTTTGGGTTGCATCATTTTGTTTTTTGCAGTTTCACTTGATGATTTTGTTCTGTCTTATGAATATTATTACTGGTCATTTGCTGCCTTATTCGGTCTTCAATTTGTTATTACCGCTGTCCAGCGGATAATTATTGGAACATTTAAAGCAAGAAACATTCAGAATAATGCCGTTGGCTTTAATACCATATTGGTGGGTTCCGGCAATAAAGCCTTCGAAATTTATAGTACTATCGAAAGCCAAGCCATAAAAAGCGGAAACCGCTTTATAGGATTTGTGCCCGTAAATGGAAGTGATTCAGAGGAGCTAAAATCAGCATTGCCATGTATTGGTCAGTTCCAAGACATGGTTGAGCTTATTAAATCAAGAGATGTTGAGGAAGTAATTGTTGCACCTGAAAATAGCGAGCATAAGTATTTAGGGAAGTTCCTAACCGAACTTGAAGTAACGAACGTTGTGATTAAGGTTATTCCAGACATTACTGATTTTCTTCTTGGATCTGTTAAAATGTCGGCAATTTTTGGAGCTCCAGTTATTGAGCTTAAAAGGCAGCTCATGCCTCAGTGGCAAAAATCGCTCAAGCGCTTGTTCGATATCAGTATTTCTATTCTGGTGTTAACACTTCTATCCCCTGTATATTTGATTACTGCAATAATAGTTGTTACAACATCTAAAGGCCCTGCTTTATACAGTCATTATAGAATTGGAATCAATGGAAAGCCATTTAAGATATACAAATTCAGGTCAATGTCTTGTGATGCTGAAAATAAAGGTCCTCAGCTTTCTAGCAAAAACGATTCGCGCATAACCCCTTTTGGAAAATTTATGCGTAAAACCAGGCTAGACGAAATACCTCAGTTTTACAATGTTCTGTTAGGTACTATGTCGGTTGTAGGCCCTCGTCCTGAAAGACAATACTACATAGATAAAATTGTAGAAAAAGCTCCTCATTATAGGCTTCTTCATAAAGTACGACCGGGAATTACCGGTTGGGGGCAAGTGAAATTTGGATACGCTGAAAATATTGATGAAATGGTTGAGAGATTAAAGTATGATATATTATATATCGAGAACATGACTTTTGCCCTTGACCTTAAAATTCTCATTTATACCTTCCTGATAGTTATCCAAGGAAGAGGTAAATAAACATCAAGTTTGCAACTAGGATAATAACTCCCTTTCTTTGCGCTTTTAAAATCATCTTTCATGAATCATATTGCAGTTATTGGTTCCGGCACAATGGGTAATGGAATTGCTCATACTTTCGCTCAATTCGGATATAAAGTCACTTTAGTAGATGTAAGTGCTGAAGCCTTAGAAAGAGGAATTCAAACAATAAGCAAGAACCTCGATAGACAAGTAAACAAACAGATTATTTCGGAGTCAGAGAAGAATGAAATCCTCAACAGGATTTCTAAGTCTGTTCAAATTGACGAGTCAATTTCTGATTGTGATTTAGTTGTTGAAGCAGCTTCAGAGAATCAGAATATAAAGTTCGAAATATTTAGAAAGTTAGATTCTGTTTGCAAAAATTCTTGCATTCTGGCGAGTAATACCTCATCAATTTCAATCACAAAAATCGCATCTGTTACAAAAAGGCCTGCGAACGTTATCGGAATGCACTTTATGAATCCGGTTCCCGTAATGAAACTTGTTGAAATCATTAATGGGTATTCCACTTCTAAAGAAACAACTACCACAATTTATGACCTTAGTAAAAAGCTGTCAAAAACACCTGTTGTTGTTAATGATTATCCGGGCTTTGTTGCGAACAAAATCCTTATGCCAATGATAAATGAAGCAATTATATCATTGCATGAAGGTGTTGCTGGTGTTGAGGAAATAGACACTGTAATGAAACTGGGAATGGCTCATCCAATGGGACCATTGCAATTAGCTGACTTTATTGGTCTTGATGTTTGCCTTTCTATTTTACGTGTTCTTCAAGACGGATTTGGGAATCCTAAATACGCTCCTTCTCCCCTTTTAGTTAATATGGTAACGGCTGGAAATATTGGTGTGAAATCTGGAATGGGATTTTATGATTATTCAAAAGGAATTAAAGAAGCTGTTGTAGCTGCAAGCTTTCTTAATTAACAAAAGTCCCGTTTTCAATCGTTTCAATGATGTCTTCTATCATTTTATCCTCTGAATTTGCGGCAGGATTAAAAGATGATTTCAAGTTTGTTTTAAAAATTCTGGCAATTGATTGCCAAAAGAAGGCCTGAAATGTGCCTCTTAAGTCTTTAACTAAGTCATATGAACTATTTCCCGTTTCACGGTCGATAAGTTTAATGAGTATACGACCTTGATTTAAGGTCATATTTCGGATATCGTCTTCAAATTCTTCTTTAAGTTCATCCTCCGCTTTGCTCATAAGCCTTTTTTGCTCGCGTTCTGATTTGCCTTCCATCAAATCATTATAAAACTTAAGCTTCTTGCCTGCAAGTTTTGAATATGGGTAAACCTTTGCAACATCTCTTTTTAAGCGACTCCATTTCCTAGCCTCTCTTTTACTTGCAAATGAGCGCTCTTCAGAAATAGTTACTGAGGTTAAATTTACAATTGGCAAAGTATCACCTGATTCTGTTATGATAAAAGATAACTTATATCCAATAGGCTCAGGCTTTTGAGAAAGTGGCAGAGTTTTCTTAGCAACCATTTGTGCAAAAACAGTTTGGTTACTAACTAGCAATAGAACTATTAAAATGATATTCCGCATAGAGTGAATTTGCCAAATCATATGCCAAAATTAAAATATCCTGCTCTTCAACAAGTTAACTAATTTTTCTGGAGCTCTCACAGGCCTCGAAGTGAGTTTATTGAAAAAATAAAGTTCTGTGCTTGCTCTGTTAGCTAATTCGCCATTCTCTTTAAACGTAGAATATTGAAATCTAATGCGTGCCGCAGGAATTTCATGAATCTCTGTTTGAATTGTTATTTCTTCATCATATAAACATGGCCTAATAAAATCAATAGAGTACTTGCTTACAGGCATTAGAATTCCACTATCTTCTAAAGACTTATAAGAAACACCTAATTCCCTCATTGACTCTACTCTTGCCACTTCAAAATAGGCGGCATAATTGCCATAGTAGACATAACTCATCTGATCAGTTTCGCTGTATCTAACCCTTATTTTACATTCATGACTAAAGAAGTTCATAATTCGGTCACATAATTTTTATTGAAGCACTGCAAATTTTCAAGTTCTTTGTAATTATTCGAGCCATGATTAAAAAAGTTATCATTTCAATTATTCACTCATTCCTAATAGGAGTTTTAGTTTCTTGCTCACATAAACCAATTGGGCATCAAACAAAAAAACTTGAAAACATTGACATAACACAAAATCTTCGAGCGGATACCAGTATCGAAGCCTTGATTAAACCTTATAGAGAGCCCTTGATATCTTCCATGAGTGAAATACTCATTTATTCAAATAACGAAGCAATTAAAGGGCTCCCAGAAAGCTCTCTAGGGAATCTGGTTTCTGACATACTTTTGGAAGCAAGCAAGCGAAAAAGCAAAGAGCAAATCGATTTGGCTTTCTTGAACACAGGTGGTCTCAGGGTTGAATGGCCAAAAGGAGCAATTACACGTTCAATGGTTTATGAATTGATGCCTTTTGAGAACTTGGTTGAAGTTGTTGATGTTAGTGGAGCCGAGCTTAAAAAGCTACTCAACCAAATTGCTTCTAGAGGAGGTACTCCAATGGCGGGAATAAAATTCGGTATCCAACAGTCAATGGCAGTTAACATTTATATAGGTGACAAACCTCTGGTAGATGATAGTACTTATGTTTTAGTATCTACAGATTATCTGCTCAATGACGGAGACAAATACCAAATGCCCAAAACAACTAATCGAAGAGGACTTGATATCAAATTCAGAGACCTTCTACTTGATGAATTGATTAACTTAAATTCTCAATCACATATATTAAGTCCAGCAAAAGATGGAAGAATATACATCAACAACACGCCGTAAATTCCTTAAAGCTGCTGCTGGGATTTTAGGCTATTCAACCTTAGCTGCAAATGTTCCCTTCATAGGAAGAGAAAACAATGATATTGGATTAACAATCCTTCATACCAACGATTGGCATAGTAGAATTGACCCCTTCCCTGCCGACGACCCAAAATATCCAGGTAAAGGGGGTGCTGCTAGAAGAGCTTCATTGATTGATGAGATAAGAAAATCAGCTGATAATGTTTTACTATTAGATGCTGGAGATGTATTTCAAGGAACTCCGTATTTTAATTATTATGCTGGGGAGCCTGAATTCAGAATAATGAGTAAAATGGGATATGATGCTTGTACTCTTGGAAATCATGATTTTGATAATGGAATTGAAGGCTTGGTAAAAATGCTACCGCATGCAAACTTTCCTTTTGTCAATTGCAACTATAATTTTGACAAAACTGACTTAAAAGACAAAATCAAAAAATTTATCATCATCAAAAAATCTGGCCTAAAAATAGGAATTACGGGTGTTGGGATTGATTTAGAGGGACTTGTACCTTCCAAAAACCATGAAGGTATTCATTACAACAATCCCATTGAATGCGCTGAAGAACAGGCTTATAAGCTTAAGAACGAGTACAATTGTGACATGGTTATTTGCCTTTCACACATTGGGTACGAGTATACGAGCTTCAAGGTATCAGATAGGATGTTAGCTGCTGGCTCTGAGAACATTGATTTAATTATCGGTGGCCATACGCATACTTTTCTTGATGCACCTGTTACAATTGCAAATAAATTAGGCAAACCTGTGACCATTAATCAAGTAGGATGGGCTGGTTTAAGATTAGGTAGAATAGATTACCTCTTTAGTAGCCGCAACAACAAGAAAACTGAGGGGTTTTCCCGAATTGAAGTTTTCAAAAAGTCAATAGCTATTTGATTTTTTTTTCATAAATTTTTGGTAAATATTTGCGCTTCGTCTTCTTCTCACCACAAGTCGAAGACAAAAAAATTAAGGAATTGTCCTTAGTCAACACAGCGTTAACAGATTACAAACAGAATGGAAAAGACTTTTGATCAAGTTTGGCAGAATTGCCTTGAGATAATCAAGGATAATGTGAATCAACAAAGCTTTAAAACGTGGTTTGAGCCTATTCGCCCTGTCAAATTAAACGGACATGTGCTCACAATTCAAGTTCCAAGTCAGTTCTTTTACGAATGGCTTGAAGAACATTATATAGATTTATTAAAAAAGACAATCAATAAAGAGCTTGGCTCAGAAGGCAGATTGGAATACTCCATTATTATGGAAAATAATTTCCGTAATGCTAATCCTTATACTGTCAACATTCCTGCAGTTAACTCTAAGGCTTTAAGAAATCCACCTGTTTCTATGCCTATTGACCTTAACAGCAATTCGATAAAGAACCCTTTCATATTGCCGGGTTTAAAGAAAATGCATGTTGAATCTCAACTTAATCCCAATTATTCATTTGATAATTTGGTTGAGGGTGATTGTAATAGACTAGCTAGATCAGCTGGGTTTGCAGTTGCTAATAAGCCAGGAGGTACTGCTTTCAACCCACTACTTATATACGGTGGAGTTGGTTTAGGAAAAACTCACCTTGCAAATGCAATTGGGATTGAGATTAAGAAGAACTTCCCTAATAAAACGGTTCTTTACGTTCAATCAGAGAAATTCTGCCATCAATTTGTTGATGCTGTAAAAAACAACTCTCATAATGACTTCATTCATTTCTATCAAATGATTGATACTTTAATCATTGATGATGTTCAGTTTTTTGCTGGGAAAGAGAAAACACAAGATGTGTTTTTTCAAATATTTAACCATTTACATCAAACAGGTAAACAACTTGTTCTTACTTCCGACAAATCACCAATTGAGCTTATCGGATTAGAGCAACGTTTACTATCGAGATTCAAGTGGGGTCTATCTGCTGATTTGCAGGTACCAAACCTTGAAACAAGAATTGCAATTCTCGAAAAGAAAATATACGCCGACGGTATAGATATGCCTAAGGATGTTATTGAATATTTAGCATATAATATCACAACAAACGTTCGTGAGTTAGAAGGTGCTTTAATTTCACTTGTTGCACAATCAACTTTAAATCGCAAGGCTATTACAATGGATTTAGCCCGTCAAATGATTGATAAGTTTGTTAAAAATACCACTCGTGAAATTTCGATAGATTTTATACAGAAGGTTGTATCCGATTATTTCAGCTTACCTCTGGAACTATTAAAATCTAAAACTCGTAAAAGAGAAGTTGTTCAGGCACGTCAAATAGCTATGTTCTTCGCTAAAAACATGACAAAATCCTCTTTAGCAAGCATTGGATTACAATGTGGAGGTAAAGATCATGCTACTGTTTTGCATGCCTGTAGAACTGTAAATAATCTAATGGAAACTGACAAGAAGTTCAGAATTTACATTGATGATATTGAAAAGAAGATAGGAAACCAATAAAAAAGCCTTGTCCAATACCAGAATATTAATGGTGTGTTTAGGGAACATTTGCCGTTCTCCAATGGCTGAAGGAATTTTCAGAAAACACGCCGAAAACTCAGGCCTCAGGGCTATAATTGATTCGTGTGGAACTTCTGATTATCATGTTGGACAGTCTCCCGATTATCGAGCTATTAAAACCCTAAATCAACACGGAATTGACATCAGTGGATTAGCTGCTAGACAATTCACCGTTGAGGATTTTGATTTGTTTGACCATATTTTTGTTATGGATGCTTCAAACCTTATGAATGTTGTTGCTTTAGTAAGGAATGAAGAAGATAGAAAAAAAGTAAGCTTACTTCTTGATGAAGTTTATCCGGGAGAAAACCGTTCTGTGCCTGATCCTTATTTTGGTGGGATTGATGGATTTAATGAAGTTTACAATCTGATTGATAAAGCAGCCGAGAATTATTTAAAAAAATTAAAGTGATGGATGCAGGAAGCTTATTCCTTCTACCTTGCTTTTTGGGGGATGAGCCAACCGCAGATTCAATTTCTAAGTGGGAGATTGATTTGCTAAATTCGGTTAAGCTGTTTCTTACCGAAAATGAAAAATCCTGCCGCAGATTTATGCGAAAAGCAGGTTTCCAAGGTAGTTTTGACGAAATAGAATTAGTTAGATTAGATAAAGACTCTAGTCCCTTAGATATTAATCATATAATTAATCTCATTACTTCAGGTAAAGATGCTGCGCTCATTTCTGAAGCAGGAGCCCCTGCCTTAGCTGATCCTGGCGCACCATTAATAAGAACAGCCCATAAGCACAACATCAGAGTTATTCCTGTTCCTGGTCCGTCTGCAATAATGCAAGCTATCATAGCATCTGGTTTAAATGGACAGCAATTTGTTTTCCATGGTTATCTTCCAATTGATTCTGTTAAAAGAAAGACAACCGTAAAAGAGCTGGAATTAAAATCAAGTAAAGAAGGATATGCTCATTTCTTTATCGAAACACCTTACAGGAATAATGCACTATTGAAAGACTTGCTAGACTCTTTGCTTGATAATACCTTATTGAGTATTGCATCTAACATAAATTTACCAGAAGGTTTTATTTCCACAAAAACATGCAAGCTCTGGAAAAAAGATTTGCCTGACCTCCATAAGAAACCGAGTGTATTTGGTATGCTCGCCTCTTGATTAAAATTTCAGTCCTTTAAACTATGTTTGTCTAACTCAGTCTGCCAAACATTAATCTTATAGACTATGAAAAATTCACTAAGAAATTTAAATATCCTGCTTCTCACAGGATTAGCATTTACGTTTTTATTAAGCTCTTGTTTTAAAAACAGAGACGAAGACAATGACACTAGCGCTGCAAAAAATGAAAGCACTGCTGAAAATTACTTTTCTGAACTGAGTTCTATAGCAGATCAAGTTGCTACAACAGGAGACCTGTCGGGGTTCAAGATTTCACAGGATTTAGGAAGTATGGTTTCTAATTGTGCTATTATCACTATCGACACTTCGGCAAACGTAAGTACACAAAACCCCAATATATATACTATTGATTTTGGAACTGGATGTTTAGGAAATGATGGAAAGACAAGATCTGGAAAAATCATCATTAGTTCAAGTGGGCCTTATCTTCAAGCAGGAACCGTAGTTAATATTACTCTGGAAAATTATTCCGTTAATGGAAACCAAATCAGTGGTATCCGAACTGTAACAAATTTGGGAGAGAATGCCCTTGGTCAACCCTCTTTTTCTGTAGTTGTTAGTGGGACAATTATTTTGAATAATAATGGAGGAACAATTACTTGGAATGCAAACAGAGTAAGAACTTGGACTACTGGATTCAACACCCCATTACTTTTTCTGGATGATGAATACAGTTTATCGGGAAGTTCTTCTGGAACTAAAGTCAATGGTTTAAACTGGACCTCACAAATAAATACTAGTCTTCTTTATAAGCATAGCTGCAGACAAATTGTATCTGGAACTATTACAATTTCGCCTGAAAACAAGGCAGATCGTTTGGTGAATTTCGGAAATGGAGAGTGTGATTATAGCGCCTCTGTAACTATTAATGGGAATACATACACGTTCAACTTATTATAAGTAAATTACTATCCTGTGAATTAAGGCAAGCCTAAAGCTTGCCTTTTCCTTTTGGTAAACATTTTAGCTATTTTTACAGCGAATGAAGAAAGTACTAGTTTATTGCTTCTTGCCTTTTGTAATATTGGTGATGAGTCTTTCCTCCTGCTCTAGGGATGGAATAACAGAATGGGATACAGACCTCTTAGTGCCTCTGGCAGAAGCACATCTTGGTGTAGAAGATCTGATTCCTGATTCAAATATTATCAGTGATAACGGTGCTCCTTTAATAATTCGATTGAATTTCGATTACAATCTTATTCCTGATGATTCTTTACTAAAAATCCCTGATACATTAATTACTGATAATATTTCATTGCCAGTTAGCTTTAACCTACCTTCTGGATTTGAAGTAGCTAACATTAGCCAGCTTATCAGATTTAGTTATAAAGATGTAAAGCTCACTGAAGCTCTTCTTGAAAGTGGGTATGCTGAGTTTTCTATTATAAATTCATTAAGTGATAAGATAATTATAGGTTATGATATTCCGGAAAGTTACTTATCAAGGCAGTTCTGTAAGTTTTCAAATCAGGAAGTTCAGGCTGCTAGTGCAGATGGTCTGCCCTTCGAATTCGTCAAACTCATTGATTTAAGTAATCATTCATTGGATCTGAGAGGTGATAATCTAATTAGTTATAACAGAATGAGATTTTCTCTGAATGCTATGCTAAATCCTGACGGAGACGGCGCTTCTGTAGTTGCAAATACTCCATTTATAACTTATAAAAATAAATTCTTTGATTTGAAACCTGCTTTTGCAAGAGGCTTTCTTGGTCAATCCTCGTTTCAATTCAACGATGGAAGCGATGTTGAAATAATGAAAAAGATCAGTGGATTACTTTCATTAGAAGACCTCAGCTTGACAATCAATCTTGAAAACTCAATTGGTGCAGATTTTAATCTTGTTATTAATAATGTTGAGGCTGTAAAAAATGGAACTTCTATTTCTCTTCAGCATTCAGTAATAGGAAGCAACGAAACTATTTCTAGAGCTCAAAATATTAGCAGCGATATTTATCCTTATACGCCAACTCAAAGAACCTACTCATTCACAACCGACAATTCAAATATTAAGTCCCTTGCCGAATTGCTCCCCGACAGGTTTAACTACGATATATCAGCCCAACTTAATCCTTTAGGGAATGTTTCTTCGGGCAACGATTTTGTTTACTCTAGTTCCAATATTAAGTTGAATTCAACTATAGAACTCCCTCTAAAATTTTCAGCTTCAAATTTAGCTTTTAGAGATACTATAACTTTTGAGGGATTAAACAGCGAGGATTCAGAACTAGTTAATAGTGGAGAGTTGAGACTTATTGCCAAAAATAAGTTTCCAATGAATATGAGCGTGCAACTTGAGTTTTTAGACACGAATAAAACAAGTTTACAAACCTTTTTTGTAGATCAAACAATCCCTGCGGCAGCAGTAAATAGCAATTTAAGAGTTGAAGTGGAAAATATTTCAACTTTAATCATTCCTATTTCTGACGTAACTAAAGCTGCAGTTAACGATGCCAGATTTATTGTAGTTACTGCGAGAATTGACACTCAGCCTGAAGATGAACTTCTTCCGATTTATGCAGATTACTTTTTGGGATTGCAATTAATTGGTGATGGTAAATACAGGATTCAGGTAAAATGAGACATTCAAAACGAATATTTATTAATGTATTGATAAGTGTTATTTTTACGAATACACCCAATATTTTGCAGGCTCAGGAGAATCCATCATTAGATTCGATAAGTATTAGCGAGATTTTAATGAGAATCGACCAGCCTCATGTATATGACAATAAAGGCGTTATCAGACTTTGGGTTAATGCTTATTCACAAAGTAACAGCGTGCCTAGTGAGTTCTCGAATGCTTTTGTTTTTCCTGAATTTATAACTGAGGAGATCAAATCAGAAGCATTTAGTCGTCTCAAAAAGCACAACCGATTTGGAGGAGAATTTAACCGCGGCGCAGAGCTTGGTTTTGCGCCTGATAGCTCCTGGAGAGCTGAAGGGAAACAGCTTTCATTTAGATATAAAAATTCAACTCTGTTTGGAGCTGCCTTTGGAGAAGATATATTTAAGCTTATTTTCAAAGGCAACAAGCAGTTTCGCGATGAAACGGCTACCTTGGATAATACCAGACTTAGTTCAATCTCGTTTGAATCACTAGAGTTTGGTTTCTTAAAAACTAATTACAATAGCCTTTTCTCTGTTCATTTAGGGATTGTTAAAGGAAATGCTTTAAGCTCAATTGACCTAGCACAAGGAAGCTTGTACACTTCTCCAAATGGAGATTTACTTGACATTGCATGGCAGGGAGATTACACGCAATCTTCCGGCGGTAACCGCCTAAAAGACAATCCTTCTATAGGTGCTTCTTTGAGTTTGAATTTCATTCAAAAACTGAATGATAAGTGGATTTTAAAAGAAAGTCTACAGGACCTAGGATTTGTCGTTTGGAATTCGTCAACTCGAACTTCTAAGATTGATACAGCATTTAGTTTTACAGGAATTCAATTGGGTTCAATACTTGATATTTCAGATTCTAAAATAGTTCTGGGCGATTCTCTTGAAAATAAAGTTCTTGGTAGTGATATAAGGCAGTCTACCATGATTGCACTACCAGCTCTGGTGCAATTTGACGTTGTGCGAATTTTTAAAAACAGGATCACTATTGGTGCTGGAATCCAATACCGCTATATGCCTGGATTTATACCGTTAACAGAAGCTAACATTAGCAAAGGATTCGGTAAAAATAGAAGTATAAAGTTTACTCTTGCCTACGGAGGATTCGGTCAAATTCAATCTGGTTTAAGTGCTGTTGTTTTTTCAAATCATCATCATAGCATGCGAATCGGCACTATATTCAACGAGGGCTTTATTTCACCTTCAAGTCTTTCAGGAGCAGGTGTTCAGATTCATTATGTACATCATATTTAGAAGCACATGAAATTAGTATTCACTTTTCTAATGTCTTGTCTCTCAGCAATGGCATATTCACAGTTGGGCTTCACAAACACTTACGGAGCTTTCGGTTTATTTAATGATGCAGCTGATTTGGCTGTTGATTCTGAAAGTAATGTATTTATATGCGGCTCAACTGGCGGCTGGGGTGCAATAAATGGCGATATGACAGTAATAAAGACTGATTCCTCTGGAATTCAGTTATGGGCGAAAGTTTATGGAGACTCTACAACTCAAATGGGCAAAGCTATTTCATTAATTCCTGAAGGAGGATTTGTAGCAATTGCAACAACAAACTCAGGGGAGAATAATGATTATGAGATTTTTATGGTAAAGGCAGATGTGGACGGGAATGTAGTTTGGGAGAAAAAATTTGGCATTGGAGGTTGGGATGAAGCTGCCGATGTAACAATGCTATCTGATGGAGGCATTGCAGTAGTTTCTTCAGAATGGGATGTTTCCGGTGGAAGTAAATCGATGGTTATCAGAAAATTTGATGCTGATGGAAATCAATTATGGATTTCTCGTCCTGATAATGAAGCAGGATTTTCTGAAGCAAGTTCAATACTAGAGCTCCGAGATAGTACAATTTTAATTGCAGGTTCTGGTAATTTAGATAATGGAGATATTGATATGCTTATTGTTAAATATTCATATGATGGAAATCAAATATGGAGACAATTCTATGGTGTAGAAATAGATGAATGGATAGCTGACTTAGCTCTAACTTCAGATAATAGAATAGGAGTGGCAGGTAATAGGCAGGTAGATGAAATGAATATAAGCCCACAGTTACTTTCTTTGGATACAGATGGCGGTATTTTGAATGAGTTTTTTGAACCGAATTATGCTGAAACTACCGCGATAGCTTATAATCAATTGAACAATTCATATATCTTCTCTTGGAATTACAGTTCCTCAGGAACTGAAAAAACAGCTATTTTCAATTTTACAAATGACTTTGTGTTTGGATGTAATGCTCTTCCTTCAGCAGGAGTCACGACCCCTCTTTCGGCATCAGCAGTAGCAATTAGCCCAAGCGGAAAGATGCACCTATGTGGTCAAATAAGAGACACTGGCCCAGGAATAACAAGTATCCTATCATTTAAGTGTAACGAATCCTGTCAGCATGACCAATCTTTACTCATCGGTATTGAAGATAAAGAAAAGAAGGTTCAGGTTCTACCCTACCCTAATCCAACAAGTGAAACTGTGTTTTTAAACTTTTCTGAAGCACACAAAGTAAACTATGTTGCATTAACGGATCTTCTGGGCCATAAAATACCATTGGAATTTAGCTTACTCAGCGGCAACCTGCATGCCTCAGTTAAAGATATTCCTACTGGCTTTTATTACCTTAACATTTCAACCGAATCAGATATTCAGAACAGGTCAATCTGGCAATTCCCTTTAATGGTGATCCATTGAAAATTATGAAACGTTTTATAAGAGCATTTCTTTGGTTTTTCCATCTTGATATTACACGTAACCTAAAATACGACAGACTTACCTGGCGTGTTATGAAAAAGGTTCTCAATAAATCAAGTAATTGTATTGATGTCGGCTGCCACAAAGGCGAATTACTTGAATGGATGCTTAAGCTAAGTCCTAATGGAAAGCATATTGCATTTGAACCAATTCCTGATTTAAACAAATCATTGAATGAAAAATTTGGCAAACGAGTCGCTATAAGTCCCATCGCCTTGAGCGATGAGGAAGGTCAGGATAGTTTTCAAATTGTTAAAAATGCCCCTGCTTACAGCGGTTTCAAGAAAAGAACATACGCAATAAGTAACCCTGAAATTCAAACCATTCAAGTTCAAAAATCCAAATTAGATTTATTTGTTTCAAACGACTATGTGCCAAATCTTATTAAAATAGATGTTGAAGGCGCTGAATATCAAGTCTTACTTGGAGCCAAATCTCTATTATCAAAACACAAACCAAATGTTCTTTTCGAATTTGGGCTAGGTGCTGCTGATCACTATTCAACTTCCCCCAATCAGGTTTTTGAGTTAATGAACGAATGTAATTTGCAAATCAGCACCCTATCTGGTTTTCTTAGCAATTCTCCCTGTCTCTCACTTATCGAATTTAAAGAGCATTTTACAACGAATAGCGAGTATTACTTTATTGCTCACCCTTCAAATGAAGCTAGTTGAGTGCTAAACTGTTAATTCAGTGCCATATACTTCCTTTTGGGCAAATGAGATAATTCAGGTAAGTTTGGGAAGTAATTTGTGAAAGCAAACCGCCATTTCAAGCTAATAGTATTGTGATTCATGCTTCGCTTCATTCTAAATAGACTTCTGCTTTTCATTCCAACACTTCTACTGGTGTCTGTAATAGCCTTCGTGCTCAGTTTAAGCACCCCAGGAGACCCCGTTGACAGATTGCTTCAATCAGCTGAAAAAGGAGAAGCTGGAGGAGGTAACATTACCAGAATGAATAGAGATTTGGAAGCTAAAAAGCTTAGAGAAAAACTTGGTTTAAACCTTCCTGTATTTTATTTGAGCATCCAAACTCAAGCAGATATTGACACTCTTCACAAGCTAAGCTCAACGCTTCATCGCCCTGCATTGAAAAGAATGGCAAGAGAAACTGGTAACCCACATCTTGTGATGAAGTGGTATGGTCATACACTTGAGGCTAGTAATTCTTTTGATTTCGCTTTAACAGACAGCTCTAAATCAATTATACTTTCTAACTATAAAGACCAAGTTACTGCAGCACAATCACTTTTCAGCGGGATTCTACTGGCAGGAAGCAAAGAGAATCAAAAGATAAAAATTGACTCTTTGAATAACTTGCTTTCGCTTATTCCTGATATAAGAAATGTTAAATCTCTTTGGGAGATTTCTCTAAATGAATATTCTAACTCTTATCAAAATGCAGCAACTTGGAAAAAATACATTCCCAAATTATACTTCCATGGACTTAAAAATCAATATCATAGGTGGTTATTAGGTAAAGAAGGAATAACTAAAGGTGTTATTAAAGGTGATTTTGGTGTCTCTTATCGAGATGGGCAAAAAATCTCTGAAAGAATTGGTAAAGCAATGAAATGGACTCTGCTATTATCGCTGTTCTCAATTATTATAGCATTTTCATTTAGTATACCTCTAGGGCTATTTGCAGGTAGCAAAGCAAATGGAAAATTTGATAAAATTTCTTCCTTAGTCGTTTTTGCATTATATGCTTTACCTGGATTTTTTGTTGCCAGCCTACTATTAGTGGTATTCGCAAATCCTGACTTTCTTGATTGGTTTCCATCTTCAGGAGTTAAAGATCCTGAGCTATTTAACTCTGATTGGTCATTTTCAGAAGAATTCAACACTATTTGCCTTACCTTATTTTGCCATTAGTAAGTCTAACTTATGCTTCAATTTGCATTTATTAGCAGACAGGTGAGAGTGGGTGTTATTGATGCCTATTCAATGGATTATGTTAAGACCGCAAGAGCTAAAGGATTAAAAGAATCAACGATACTTTTTAAACATATTTTTCCCAATATATTATTCCCACTGATTACCATATTTGGACAAACATTGCCAATTCTATTCGGTGGATCAGTAATTATTGAAAGCATATTTAATATTCCTGGAATGGGATTAGAAATGTACGAAAGTGTTGTAAACTTTGACTATCCTATGATTGTAGCCATTTTTACAATAATCGGCTTTCTAACAATTTTAGGTTATCTAATATCTGATATTTTGTACGCTATTGCAGATCCTCGGTTAAATACCTGATTAAATGATATCAGGAAAAATATTTATTTGGGCCAAAAGCTATCCAAATTCTTATCAGTAAGAGCAAATAAATTTGTTGTTTTAACGCTTCTTTTCTGGGTATTTATAGCCTTATTTGCTGATATTCTAGCTACTGACCAACCTCTTTATATCAAATATAAAGGAAACTCTTGGTTTCCTGCTTTCTCAGCTCTTTATGATTCTGATAGAATTGAATCATTTAAAATTTATCCTGAAGATAAATCCTATTCAACACTTGATTTTGAAAACACTGATTGGAAGCAACTAGATTGCGAATTTGTTATTTGGTCGCTAATACCATGGCATAAAGATAAACCTGATGTTTATAATAGAGACTTTGTTGGACCGTTTGATGTTCAAAAAACAAAGAGCAAAGACGGAAACATGGAGGTGTCGCCGTGAGATTTAGACATTTTTTAGGAACTGATAAGATTAGGGCGCGATTTAATGGCTATGCTAATTCATGGCAGCTGTATTTCATTGAAAATAGGCTTATTTTCAGCTTTACTTGCTTGTTTAATAGGATTAATTTTGGGAGGAATATCTGGATTTTTTGGAGATAATAAATTTAAATTAAAAAGGATTCAATATTTAATGGGTTCACTTGGATTAATACTTGGATTATTCTGGGCCTTTGTATCTAGAAATTCAATTATTATACAAAGCTTTTCAGAAGGAATAATAAGCTCATTATTACAATTAAGCTTGAGTATTCTCATAATACTCGCAACAATTTATTCTTTAATTTTTATTTCAGGATATATAAAAACAGGAAACTGGTTACAGCAAGAAACAAACATCCCTCTTGATTCTTTGATTCAACGTTTTAGTGAGTTATTCAGCACAATGCCCAAAATTCTAATTTTGTTAACCTTAGCAGCTGTATTTAGAGAGAAAAGTGTTGAAATGGTTATCGCTATAATTGGGTTAACAAGTTGGACAGGGATTAGCAGATATTGTAGGGCTGAATTACTTAAGATTAGAACACTGCCATATATTGAAGCTGCACAAATGCAGGGAATGCGTTCATTTGGAATATTATTCAAACATGCTTTGCCAAATGCTATGGGGCCTGTGATCATAGAAATAGCATTCTTAATTTCTGGAAGCATTCTCGCAGAAAGTAGCTTATCTTTTTTAGGAATTGGCGTACCTGTAGAGGTTTCTACCTGGGGAAGTATTTTAAGTGAGGGGAGGCAGGATTTTGATGCATGGTGGATGGTAGTTTTTCCGGGCTTAGCTATATTTATTACGATTTTACTTTTCAACTCCTTGGGCCAAAGATTGCGCTCTATGGAGAGAATTTAAAATTGGGACCTTTTTTCTGCAATTCACCCTCTAAAATTGTTGGTTCGCCGAAAACAGGTTTAGCTAAAGAATCACCCGATGTATGTTTGGGGTATCAAAATAACAAACTATGGAAATCGAAGTAGAAAAAACAGAAAGTACAGGAGCTTACAATCCTAAGTACGATTCAAGACTCGGGAGAGTTCTTGGAGGTTTAGTAATTATTGCTGCTGGTTCGGCATTACTATTAAAAAGGTCAGGTGTTGAATTTCCTTATTGGGTATTCAGCTTCGAAACTTTTCTAATCACCTTAGGCCTCTACATTTGGGCAAGACATACTTTCAGACGGCCAGGAGGGTTACTATTAATGCTAGTAGGTGGCTTTTTATTATTGGATGACATCATTCCAAATATTAGTATTGGACCTTATATTTGGCCAATAATTATTATCGCAGCTGGTGTTTATATGATCATATCTCCGGGAAGAAATTCCCGGAGAAAAATGATGATGAAGAATTTCAATCGTCATAAAACTTCATCAACAGAATTTGATGCAAATCAAGAGGAATTCATTAATGCAACAAGCATTTTTGCTGGAATAAAGAAAAGATACTTTACCAAAGATTTCAAAGGCGGAAAAGTAGTTTGCTTCATGGGAGGTATTGAAATTGATTTAGGCAATTCTGACATAACTCAACCTGTTACTATTGAAGTATCTCAGGTTTTTGGAGGTACAAAATTGATTATCCCTTCAAATTGGCAAGTTCGTTCTGAACTAGTTGCAATAGCCGGCGGAGTTGAAGATAAAAGGCATCAACCTGCTGCTATTGAAGAAGATGCAAATAAAATACTCATTCTTCGTGGCACCCTGATTTTCGGTGGAATAGATATTAAAAGCTACTAAAAATGCAAGAACGTTTATTTGTAGCCTCTGTTGTTTACGAAGTCAATCTAAGCAAAAGTGGAAAACAGCTTTTAGAAGAGCAAGTATTACTTATATCAGCCATGAATAAGGAGGAAGCTCAAATTAAAGCAATAGAAATTGCGGAAAGTAATACAGGTGTTGAAGAAACATTGGAAGAAGGTTATCAAATTTGGAAATTTAAATTAATTCAATATCTGATTCCAGTTGAAAATCACTTAGACGGTCAGCCTTTTATTACCAGAACAATGAAATCAGAGAACTATCGGGAACAAAAAACTTCATTCATTCCTGAAATTCAATTAAATTAAAAGCCAATATTAAAGTTAAATGCGTTTTATAAGTAATTGGTTTCCCTCATTTCTAGGTGCTTTCGTTTGGTTTATTTTTCATTATACCATAATTATTAACACCAATACTCCTACAAATGATATTATTCAGGATGCAATTACTTTAAGTATTTTATTGTTGATACTTCTCACTGGCTTAAATGCCATGTTGAGACTTTACAAACCAGGAATAGCGAGAGTTCTATACTTAATTATCGGTAATTTATTGCTTGCTTATGGTTTACTATTTATCTATGAAATAATTGTAAATAAAGCATTGGGTAAAACTCCATTACTTTATTCAGCAAATGAACTCCCTTCCTATTTAATTGTGGCTTTATTATTTACTATTCTTCAAACAACTTCTTTTTTCTCATGGATTAAAGTGAGTGTAGAAGAAAGAAACGAAGAAAAGGAAAGACGACTTAAGGAGGAGCACTTAATAAGACAGGCAGAGTTAAATGGGTTAAGGCAACAACTGCAGCCACACTTCCTCTTTAATAGCCTTAATTCAATTCAGTCTCTTTTACAATTTGACTCAGACAAAGCGTCTAAAATGGTTCAAACCTTAGCAGATTTTCTCAGAGGCACTGTTTCGGGTGGAGAATCAACTGTAAGAACCTTTCGAGAAGAGCTGAAACACTTGAATCTTTATTTAGAGATAGAAATGATTCGTTTTGAAGATAGGCTTTCGGTTAATTATTCTATTGATGAAAACACTTATGAAAAAGAGATTCCTGCATTAATTCTGCAACCTCTAGTTGAGAATGCAATTAAACACGGATTATATGATACAATTGGGAAAATAACAATAACAATTGACGCTAAATTAACTGATAATTTCATTGTAATTAAAATTTCAAATCCCTATGAAACTGAGCAAGGAAGCACTAAAGCAGGCACAGGATTTGGCTTAAGCTCTGTTTCCAGAAGAATACAACTTATTTATTTAAGAAATGATTTGCTGAAGATTAACTCTGTCGGTCAATTATTTACAGTAACCTTAAAAATTCCTTCATAATTATGATCAAAGTAATAATTGTTGATGACGAATCACTAGCCCGGAAATTGGTTAAACAATTTTTATCTGCTTTTGAAGAATTTGAAGTAATTGATGAATGTGCAGATGGTTTTGCTGCTGCTAAATCGATTAGTAAAAACGAGCCCGATCTTGTTTTTCTTGATGTGCAAATGCCAAGGATAAATGGCTTTGAATTATTAGAACTTCTTGATCCTATTCCAAACATAATTTTCACGACCGCTTTTGATCAATACGCAATAAAGGCCTTTGAAGCCTCTGCGATTGACTACTTATTAAAACCCTTTGATAAAGAAAGGTTCGCAGTTGCTATCAGTAAATTTAAAATGCAGTTTCATGGATTAAAATCAGCATTACCGACAAACCAACTATTAAGTGAAATTGCAAAAGACACTCCAGAAATGGAGAGAATCGCAGTAAAGTCGGGAAATGAAATTAGGATAATTCCTATTAATCAGATTCGCTATTTAGAAGCTTATGATGATTATGTGAAGATTTTCACCAAAGAAGACATGTTTCTTAAGAAACAAACATTAAGTTATTTTGAGAGTAACTTACCCAACGATCAATTCATTAGAATTCATAGATCCTTTATCCTAAACATAAAAGAGCTGACCAAAATTGAACAAGCTGAAAAAGACAGTCATTGGGTTATACTGCGTGATCAGAGTCGTATTTCAGTCAGCCGTTCAGGCTATCAAAAATTAAAACAAAACCTTGGTATTTAAATCTTAAATGCCTTCTTAATATCATTCATACTTGATTGATTATCCTCCAGTGCATATGGCAATTGCTCTGCAATAATGCTAAGCAAATTATAGATATCTTCAAAAGTATGATTTACTGTAAGAGGTATTCTTAATCCAGTATTCTTATATGGTACACTAGGAAAAACACTAAGGTTGATATAAAAACCCTTATTCATGATTCTAGTAACCATATTATATCCAACTCCAGGCTTGCCTACACCAATAAAGAAAATCGGCGAATTTGATTCTCCAATCAAAGGGAGCTTAAAGCTCTTACAGGTTTCTACAAAGTAATCAACCCTTTTTTGAAGTTCGGCCTGATGCGATTTAATTTCTTCACTCAAATGCAATTTTGCTGACGCTATAATTGCACCTAGCATTGGAGGTTGAATTGGACCTGAGAAAATAAATGTACCCCCACAATTTCTAACTCTCTGTTTTGTTCTCTCATCTGGAAAAACGAGCACACCTCCGCAAGCAGCAAAACTTTTTGCTAATCCCGCAACTAGAAAGAGTCTCTCATGAAATGGCTTTTGACTTAACACATAACCAACACCATTTTTTCCGCACCAGCCAGTACCATGAGCGTCATCTACATATAAATTAAACTGTTCGTAATTATCTAGTAGCTGATATAATTCATTAAGAGGAAGAAAATCACCATACATGGAATAAACCCCATCTGCCATGTACCATATTTTCTCATACTTATCTTTTAATTCGTTAATTCTTTCTTCAAGAATATCCATACGATTATGGCGAATTATCTCTACATGAACGCCACGAGCTTTAATTAACTGAGCAGCTGTTTGTACGCAGGAGTGAACTTGTAAATCAAGAATTACAGCATCTCTATCGCCAACAAGAACTGGAATGTTTGAAAGATGCCCTAATGTTACAGTAGGAGCTAAAAGTATTGGTCTTTCAAACATTTTCTCAAGAAGAGTCTCAGCTTCTGCGTAAGGCGTTACAGAGGCATATGCTCTTGAAGAAGAAAACTGAGATCCGTATTTTGTTACAGCATCTACAACACCCTGAATAATGGAAGGATTTTTCTCAAGACCCAAATATGAACAAGAGCCAAAATTAACTACTTGTTTACCTTTAACAGTAATAGTCCTTCCATCGATTTCCTGATCCTCAATTGATAATTGAGCTATCCCTAAATTCGAGGAAATTTTTGTTACTTCATCAATGGTATCAAGAATTTGTTCATGCCTGGTTTTGCTGATTGTACTTGTTTGGCTCATAATAGATGGGGCTATTTATTTATATTTCAAAAGTACCCATCTCTTTTATGGCATAGAGACAATGAGAACTTAAAGATATAGACAGGTTTATTAACAATAGATTCTCCACATTATCATTCTTTTAGCAACATCAGTTTCCTACATCTAATCCTTTTGGGTGAATGAATTTTTAAAGTGTATTTGTAATTTAAAGTTCCTCCTAAGAATTTCACTTTACTATATTTGTGAAATGCAAAATAGTACAGATATCGAGGACGAAAAGTTGTTTTATTCAATAGGTGAAGTAGCAGATCGTTACCAAGTAAAACACCTCATTAATACGATTTTGGGAAAAGAGTTTGATATTATTAAGCCTCGAAAAACAAAAAGGCAATAGACTATTTACTAAAGCTGATTTAAAGAATTTTGATTTGATTTTTCACCTTGTTAAAGAAAGAGGTTTTACATTGGAAGGAGCACGCCAAAAGCTTAAAAATAATCCTGAAGAAGCTGAAGAAAACACAGAGATTGTTAGAAAACTTCAAAAGGTAAAAGGCTTCTTAACCGAACTTAAGAATAGCTTGTAATTGGTGAATTTTATTCACACAAGGTAGATTTATGAAATTGAAATTAATCTCGGACTTTTATCCGACGGGTGATCAGCCACAGGCAATAGAGCAACTCACAAAGGGTATTGAAAGTGGTGAATCTGCGCAAGTTCTTCTTGGAGTTACAGGCTCTGGTAAAACATTTACCGTTGCGAATGTGATTGAGAGAACCCAGCGACCTACTTTGATCTTAAGTCATAATAAAACACTGGCAGCACAACTTTATCAGGAGTTCAAAACTTTCTTTCCTCAAAATGCTGTTGAGTATTTTGTTTCTTATTACGATTACTATCAGCCGGAAGCTTATTTGCCTGTATCAAATACTTACATTGAGAAAGATCTATCTATTAATGAAGAAATAGAGAAACTCAGACTAAGCACAGCCTCTTCATTATTGTCGGGCCGAAGAGACGTTATTGTTATTTCTTCTGTAAGCTGTATTTATGGGATGGGAAACCCCGATAACATTAAATCCAATACAATTCCTGTAAAACGTGGAGATATTATTAGCAGGAATAAATTTCTACATCTATTGGTAACAGCTCTCTACTCTAGAACTGAAACTGAATTTAAAAATGGAACTTTCAGAGTTAAAGGTGATACTGTTGATGTGTTTATTGGAAGTGCTTCGATTGCATACAGGTTTTACTTTTTTGGAGATGAGATTGAATTGATTGAGACTATTGAGCCAATTAGCGGAAGTAAAATTGAAGAACTAGATCAGATTACTATTTATCCAGCAACAATTTATGTTGCTAACAAAGAAACCATGAAAGACTCAATCTTTGAGATTCAGGATGACATGATGAAACAAATTGAGTTCTTTAAATCTGAAGGTAAATTTTTAGAAGCCAAAAGATTGGAAGACCGGGTAACCTATGATCTTGAAATGATTAGAGAACTTGGTTACTGCAGTGGTATAGAAAACTATTCGAGATACTTTGACGGACGAGTTTCAGGAACACGGCCATTCTGTTTATTGGACTATTTTCCGGATGATTACCTGATGGTAATTGACGAAAGTCACGTTACTATTCCACAAATCAGAGCAATGTACGGTGGTGACAGATCTAGAAAAGTTAATCTGGTTGAATTTGGGTTTAGATTGCCGGCGGCAATGGATAATAGACCTTTGAAGTTTGAGGAATTCACCACACTTACAAAACAATTGATTTATGTAAGTGCTACACCCGCTGACTATGAATTAAATGAAAGCGAAGGAATTGTAGTTGAGCAGCTGATTCGTCCCACTGGCCTTCTTGATCCGATAATTGAAGTAAGGCCAAGTCATAACCAAATTGACGACTTGCTGGATGCAGTTGATGAAGTAATTAAGAGAGACGAGCGTGTTTTGGTTACAACCCTCACAAAAAGAATGGCTGAGGAATTAAGTAAATACATGACTCGCCTACATATTAGATGCAGATATATTCACTCTGATGTGGATACGATGGAACGTGTTGAGATTTTGGGTGATTTAAGATTAGGAAAGTTTGATGTACTTATTGGAGTTAACCTTTTAAGGGAAGGTTTGGATTTACCTGAAGTATCGTTGGTAGCTATACTTGATGCTGATAAAGAAGGATTTTTAAGATCTGAAAGATCCCTGGTACAAACTGTTGGAAGAGCAGCTAGGAATGTGAACGGGAGAGTTATTATGTATGCAGATAAGATGACAGACTCTATGTCAAAAACCATAGAGGAGACAAATAGAAGACGAGAGAAGCAGTTAAAATACAATATCGAAAATGACATCACTCCTACTCAAATCGTAAAATCTCATGATAGTATTTTCGCGAAAAGTGCCTCAGGTGAGCTTAGCGTGAAAGGGAGAAAAGCTTATGTTGAAAGTGAAACATTGAATATTGCTGCAGATCCTGTGATGAAGTATATGAGCAAAGAGCAACTTCAGAAAAGTATTGCGCAAACCAGAAAATCCATGGAAAAAGCTGCAAAAGAACTCGATTTCATGGAAGCTGCAAGGTTAAGAGATGAGCTAATAGAGTTAGAGAAATTGCTAAGAGAAAAATCTTAATTAAACAATTGAATGGATTTTACATTCTGTTTAAAACTGAAAAGCCCAATGGAATTGTTAGGAGTAATCAAGGAAAGAAGAGCTATAGATCGTTTTAATGATGAGAAATCCCTGAAAAGGAAGTAATTGATTCTATATTTGAAGCTGCCAGAGCTGCTTCAGGCAATAATGCTCAACATGGAAATATTTCTGCATATACATTAAGAGGTAGCAAAGGAATTTAATTTAATTGTTGACTCCCTAGCGGGAGGAAATAAAGTTTGGGCTAAGAATGCCGCATTGCTCGTTGTTAGCACAGCAGCAAAAACATATGACAATGGGAAGGAGTACAAGCATGCTTGGCATGATGTAGGTCTAGCTAATGCTCAACTCGTTTTACAGGCAACCCATTTGGGCTACTTTGCTCATATAATGGGAGGATTTGATACTGAACAATTAAGCAACTCAATTCAATTACCAGAAACACGTGATGTAGTTTGTGTTATAGCTGTTGGAAAGCAAGGTGATGGAAGTGATTTAAATGATGTGTTTAAAGAACGTGAAAATCAGGAAAGAAATAGAAAACCGCTTGATGAAGTAGCTTCTGAAATTTCTTTATAGTCGGAGTTTAAATTAACTACTTTTGCAAAAATCCGGCTCCGTAGTTCAACTGGATAGAATGGCAGATTCCGGTTCTGTTGGTTGGGGGTTCGAATCCCTCCGGAGTCACTAAGTAAACAAAATCGGCCAAAGGCCCATATAAAACACCGAAAAGCGAAAAAGATTAATTCTTGCAGGCGCTTTCGGTGTTTTCTTCTTCTCGAAACGAAATGTTTTATTTTCAGGATTCGGGCTTCAAAGGAAAAAATTAATGTTGTAAAATATGCCTTTCGAAATCATATAAATTAAAGTCCGACATTTGGTTGCTTTATTGCTTTCTTATATCTGAATCATAAAGCTCAAAGCTTCTTTCAAGAATTTGCAAAGCCTCTCTCCTATTTAGAAAATCTTCAACCACAACCGACTTTTTTTCAAGCTTTTTATAATCCTCAAAAAAGTTCCTGAGCTCTGAGATAAAGTGAGCAGGCATTTCAGAAATATCATTAATGTGATTAACACTTGGGTCTCCAGCTGCTACTGCAATTAGCTTATCATCTTCCTCATCATTGTCGAGCATGCGCATTACGCCAATTACCTTGGCGGGAACAATACACATTGGCACGACATCAATTTGTGAAAAAACCAAAATGTCTAAAGGGTCTTTATCGCCGCAATAACTTTGAGGAATGAAACCATAATTGGCCGGATAATAAACCGACGAAAACAGCACTCTATCCAATCTTAACAGCCCAGAATCTTTATCTAGCTCATACTTCGCTCGACTTCCTTTGGGGATTTCAATTAAAGCATTAACGATGCCTTGTGCAGAATATGCTGGGTCTACATGATGCCAGGGATTAAATCTGTTATTCATAAATTATTAAGCCTTATAAATTTGATTTTCTTTCAATGCTCAAGATACAACCTTATTATTTGCGTTAGCGATTGTAGTGAAAAGCTCGGAGCCCGCTTTGTCGGGGGGAGGACTTGTAACGAAAAGCGCGGTGGCAATGAGCTTGTCGAATTCAAACTCTCTTAGTGTTTAAAAAATTCGTCCCAAAACTAAAGTTTGCAATGAGCTTGTCGAATTCAAACTCTTTTATTGTTTAAAAAATTCGTCCCAAAACTAAAGTTTGCAATGAGCTTGTCGAATTGAAACGCCCTAAAGATTTAAAAACTTCATAGGGTCGGGACAAATTTCCTTGAAAAATTGAGTTTCGTCTGTGCGACAAACTCCCGGAAAATCACCTTGGTTATCAAGCAGATCAGTGATGACCTGAAAATGTAAATGAGGTGGCCAGTTGCCATTCTCATCCCAACTGCCGAGGCGAGCTATCATATCTCCTTTGTTTATAATATCTCCTTCAATTAGGCCTTCAATAGAATCATGAGAAATATGTCCATATAGAGTCCAATACACTCCATCAGGCCCCATATGCTGCAAAATTAAAGTACCTCCATAATCGGCATAGTTGTCATTAATACCGAAACTATGAACTACTCCGTCAACAGGGGCAAAAACAGGCGTTTCGGCAGGAAGCCAAACATCAATTCCCAAGTGAATGCAACGTGAAGCTTCAGCACTCTCGAAATGTGCGCTGCGACGATAAATAACCCGGTTTTCTAGATATCCTCCAATGCCGCAGACGCCCGCCCCTTTCTGAATTTCGCTATTCATAAAAGCCTCAAAATCATGCTGATCATCGAGATCTATATCTGCTAAACTCGTATTTGAAGCAGACAAATCAATTGGCGTGGCTTGGTTCAAATCGATATTCTTACCGAAAAGAGGAAATACTGAGGGAGGTTCGTCCATAGATGCAACTTAGGAGTTTTTATTGAATTGGTCAAATTCCCATACCGAATGATACGCCGAAATTTCTTCAGTGTATTCTATGAAAGCAGCATAAAATCTGTCGTTTGCCAAAGTTGCAGAATCTCCAATTACAACCAGTTTTTTCTTAGCTCGGGTCATTGCAACATTCATCCGTCTATAATCCTTTAAAAAGCCGATTTGATTATCAGAATTACTTCTAACCAGAGAAACAAAAACAGCATCTCTCTCCTGCCCCTGAAAAGAATCAACAGTTTGAATATCGATAGCTACACCATCAACAGCATTAAAGTCAGTAAATAAATTTCGAATTAATTCTGTTTGCTGTTTGTAGGGAGAAATTATTCCAACGCTTAAATTTCTTGATTTCTGGCCTTCAATAAAGCTTAGCACCAGATTATGAAGAAACTCGGCTTCACCTAGATTACTTACGCTTTTCGATTCTGAACTTAAGCTTTCCTCCCAACCTGAGCCCGCGGTATCAATAAACGAGACGACTTGCTCATTATTTAACTTCCAGTCGGCCACATCATCATGAGCAATTAACTTTCCTTCGTAAAACCAGCGATTAGAAAATTCCATTATTTGCTTATTCATGCGGTATTGATGATTAAGCAATTGTGTTGGGACTTTATTAAGTAATTTCTCCATTAAAGTAACAGTCAGGCCTTTATTGGCAGCTTCTTCAGACTTTACTGTTGGTGGTAATTGAAAAGGATCACCTGCAAGGACTAAACGTTTAGCCTTTAATATTGGTACCCAACAAGCCGGTTCCGGCGATTGAGCTGCCTCGTCAATTATTACAGTTTCAAACTCAATGTCCTTCAATAAACGATGATTGGCGCCCATCAAAGTGCAGCAAATTATTTGAGCATCATTTATAATACTTTCTATAAGGTAATCTTCGAGCATTCTTGCTTCATTTCCAATTGATTTCGCTTCCTGAAGGATTAGTTTTCTTTGCTCTCGCTCTGCCTTTCCAAACTGTCGTTTATATTTTCCAGCCATGCGACGAAGTTCCGCCGACTGTTTTCTAAACCCCTTAATATCAGAATACTGAGGATGTGTCTTTAATGTTCCTTCAACAGTAATGCTCTCGAGATTTTCATCAATTCTGGCAATATTTCCAATTCGCAAAACTTGCATGCCTTTTTCTTTGGCTTTAATTGCCAGCCAATCGGCAGCAGCATTACTTGGAGCACAAAGTAAAATCTGTTCCCCCTGTTCAATTAGTTTTGAAGCTGCTTCAACCAAAGTTGTTGTTTTTCCGGTTCCTGGAGGTCCGTGAACCAATAAGACATCCTGAGCACCTAAAATTCTTGATACTGCTGCTTTTTGAGATTCATTAAAGTAGTTTGGTAATTCAGGTCTTTCGATTTCTTCTTCTAGGGCTGGGGAATTTAAAAGTAAAACATCGCGCAATTCGGCAAGGCGACAATTTTTTGCATTACTAATCAAATTCAAAGCAGCTTCTTGCTCTTTAAACGCGTTTTCGTCGGGCATTAAAATCACTCCCAACTTAGCCCAATCAAGTAATTCAGGCTCATCATTCATGAAAAAAACCAGCTTTAGCTGATCTCCATTAACATATTGAATAACAGCTTTAACAGCATCAGGCGAATCAGGGTCAGAAGAAAACAGCACTACTGGCTTTCCTGCAGAAAATTGGTGAGGCAACTCTTTAGCTCTAGTGCGCTCTAAAACTGCAAAGGGGTAATCGCCAAAACCAAATCCCGTCTCAACAATTCTCAATGGATGCCAGCAAATTCCCATCTCAACACGCTGAGAAACTGATGTCGATTGCATTAATTCTTGAAACTGTCTAAGCTCCTCCTGCTTTTCGAGCAGAAGTAAATCAATAAGATTAGAGAAATACTTTGCGGTATCGTTCATTGCGCAAAAGTATGATAAATGAATCTGCCAAAAATGACATGTTATATGATGATTTGGGCAAATGCGCCTGAAGCGCACCGCGCTTTTCGCTTCAAGTCCTCCCCCGAAAGTCAGCCTGTAAAGAAAAGCTTCTAAACCCAACAATATATTTCAAAAACCCTTTTAACCTAAACCTGCTAACGGGCTCCGGGCTTTACGCTACAATCACTTTTGCAAAATTTTCAAACAGATGCAAAAATTAAACTTTATCATGATATATTTGAGCGCACATTCTTCTTATGAGACATATTTATTCATTTAAAATTCTGCTTTTAAGCCTTATCTTATTCAATTCTTGCTCTAAAGAAAAAGATGAATTGGTTTTAGAAACAAAAGAATTCTTTAATCCTGAAGTTAATGAACCTCAAAACTTTATATATGCCAACCGAGGTGAGCATTTAATAAAGCTCAACAGGTACAACGGAGAAATTGATACTGTTCTTCAAAACACTGGAAGTGTTTTTTCCATTGAAAAAAGCCCTGATGGTGTTAATCTTGCGTTTATTAATTACGCTAAAGACTCAATTTACGTTTACGACCTGCCAAGCAATAACCTGCAACGATTTGAAAGGCAATCGATTAGCAATTTAGTTTGGAATTATAACAGCTCTACATTATTTGGCTATGCAACATCATCGAATACGCTTTTAACTATTTATGGAAATGAAACAATAAATCTGGGTTTAAATAGCAGCGCGAATATTTATTCTATTGATATAGCCGGTCCTCAATCATTTGCTGTAGCATATACTCAATGGCCAATAAGTAGTGGTTACGTTTTCAAAGTGGTAGAAGCAGGAACTCAGGTTTTTCTAGAGAATAGTAACTTCTACAGTTTTTTAAGTATTAAATACACTAAAGATTTAAAAAAGATTTATGCAGCAAGTTCAGTAGATGAGTTATATAAATTTACTATCAATACTAACATACTCAATAGAGTAAATCTTTACTCAAGTTATGAATGGGATAGTTTTTCATATTCAAGTGAAAGAAATGAGTTTGCTGTAATTCAAGAGGATGTTTTTACTAATGATAATAGTCTTATCATTTTTAAAGAATCTGCGATTGATGAGGGTATAAGTGCTAAAGCTTTTGAATCAACAAATTTCAACGATTATGAATGGTAGAATCTTATCACTATTGTTCCTTTTGGGATTTGCATATTTTGTGAATGGACAAAACTTTCCAATTAAAACCAAGGGACCTTTACCCGATGATGTTATTGCAAGTCCTAAAGAAAGAGCCAAAACTCTCAAATCAATTAGTGATACTAAAACTAAAAAATCGAGTATTAAGGACTTTCAACTAGAAATTGTAACAGGCTCTACAAGTTTACTCAGAAGTGGAAATATCTATTTTAATGATGAAATTTCTGAGTATATTAAAAGTATTCTAGATCGTTTGATGGAAAACGAATCAGAAATTGCCGAATACACCAAAGTTTACTTAAGTAAAAATAGAGAAGTAAATGCCTTTAGTATGGGCGATGGTATTCTAATTATTAATGTAGGATTGATTTCTAGGCTTCAAAATGAAGCTGAACTTGCATTTATTTTAGGTCATGAAATTACCCATTTCAAAAAGAATCATTCTTTTGATAAATATCTTGGTAACAAAGAAATGAAGAAAGAAATGACAAGATATTCAGGTAATCCTGATGATCTTGCCATGAAGCTAATGCGTTATTCAAGAGAATCAGAGTTGGAGGCTGATAAAGGAGGATTTCAGTTATTCACAGAATCGGGGTACCCAGCAAAAGACGCGATTGGCGCATTAAAAATGCTTGAAATGGCTGATTATAGTCCATACACAGATTCGATTATTCTCAAAGATTTTTTCTATAAACCGTCTCCTAAATTTGATAGTATTTTCAACAGATTAGATGAATTAAAACCCGTTAATTATGTTGAATTAAACAAAGAGAAAGAGGTTAAAAAGAAATCAAAAACAACTAGCAGGTTTAAAAAGCTTGAAGCTCTTAAAACCCATCCTGACGCAATAGAGAGAATTGAGAAAATACAAAAACAAATAGACAAAAAACCTGAATTGTCAGAATCTTCAAAAGGTACAAATCCTGAAATGTTTGAACGTATTAAGCAATTGGCCATTTTAGAGAGCATGCATTCAGCTGTTGATAATGGCTTATTTTCAGTCTCACTTTATGAAGCTTTACAAAGTATTCAAAAGAATTTAGAAGTTGAATATTCTTATTCAATCGCATGTGAGAGTCTTTTTTGGATTAATTACATGGGAAATAAACACGAACGAGAAAAGACTTTAACGAAGCCCAAAAATTTAGGAGTTGTACCTTATCAATATTTATCCTTCCTTTTAACATCAAGTAAAGAAAAAGATTTACGGGAAGTATCTGATGTGCTATTTGAAAAGGCCTTGCAATTATATCCAAACAATGAAGACATATTAGTTTTCTACGGCCGCCACGTAAGCGGATCAAACACCAGTAAGGCCATTGAACTTTATAAAAACTATTTAGAGCTCCACCCTCTGGGAAAGCATGCTGAATTTGTTAAATCCCAATTAAATCAATCAAAAGTATGAGACTGCTAATAGCTATTTTATTAATGTCGTTTTTTTTAGTTTCATGCAAAGCTGGTTATGTTAGCATAGAGAAAGACAAAGATTTTGCATTAGAAAAGTTAAGGTCAAATAAAATTGTCACAATTGACCCTCAGATTAGTGCTTATCAAATTAACTTTTCACAAAAAGTTAAACGAAAGGAAGTCTCAATTGGTAAAAAAAGACGTCTTCATAAATCAATTAAAAAAACTGGATCAATAAATGGCTTAGAGATAGAAATTCTTTCTGATTTGAATTTAAGTCCAAATGACACCGACTATTTCAATGAAACTCTGAGGCTAAAGGATGCCATAGTAAATGCTATGGTGTTGCAAAAAGCTATTGGAGAGGACGATGAAAAAAAGAAGAATTTTTTTCAGAAGCTATTTAATAAACAAAACATTGAAAAAATCAGATGGGAAAAATCTCCAATTATTTCCTCTGAGTTTTCATATTTGGCAAAGAAGTATAACACTCCCTATTTCAATATTCAAGGAATTCTTCACTGGCGTCAACCAAACTTTAATTTTATATCTTGGATATTTCTTCCAATCGGATTGCTTTCTCATATCCAGAATGGAGACAGATCTTTAATCTATAATATTCTGGTTGATGTAGAGAAATCAGAAATCGTTTTTCGCGAATTTAGAATCACAGAAAGGAAAGCACGCATGGGAGTTATTTCGCCCATGCTTTATGAGAGTTATTATTTTATGACCAATAATTGATTTACCTTGAAAAAGATATTATTCTTCTTACTTCTTATAGCTGCTTCTGCTGTCAAGAGCCAAAACACAGGGTTTATGGGGAAACACTTTCTCTTAAAAGCCGAAACAATTTATTTAATCACAGGCAGTTATGATTTTAGTGCAGAATATGCATTCAAGAGAAATTGGAGTGCTACTCTAAATTACTCGTCACAAAGTGTTGAACCTTCTGCTGCAAGTATTTCTCAGTCAACTGCAGAAACATCTGAGTTCAAAGTTGGATTGAGACATTACCTAACCCCAGAGCAGGCTGCTCCATCTGGAGGCTACCACTATTTAAATCTAGGATTAGGTAATGCAACAATGAGCGGAAAAACATTAAATTCAAGTATTACCGAGGATGACTTGTTAATCTATTCTAAAGAGACTATTTATACTGTCAATAATATTCCTCTTTACAGAGGGGAAATTGGAATTGGTTACCAGCAAATATATTTTGGCGTTTTAGCATTAGATATAAGCATTGGTGTAGGTTTCGGCTATCTAAATTCGGAGTACTATGATGAATATGAACTACACCGAGCCTATCGCAATATTGGAAATCAATGGCAATGGCAGTCAGATTATCGTTCAAAATTCAATTATGGAATGCGCTTTTTATTTCAAGCAGGTTTATTAATTTATTGATTATTTTGTCCTAACAGTTACGTTAGTTGTTGAAGTATTGCCTCCTTTATTTCCTTCAATAGCTTTTATCTGTGCCTGAATTTGTGCTCTTCTTAACTGCACATCTAATTCACGATCTTCTTTCTCTCTTTTGGCAACTTCTTCCAAAACAATTTTATAGTTAATATTTAAGGATAGGTAAAATTGAACAGTAGGTTCAACCATATCTGCATTGAGCACCAAATCAAATTGGCCATATGGCACTTTCTCGTAATAAACGGTAGTTTGTTTGTCTGCATAGTTGTATTCGATTGGTTTATCTTTAGACGATGGCTTGCTGAAGAATCGTTTAGGAGTACCGGTATTTGCAGCCAGATATTTCACATATCTCTCAACAGGATACACAGAACCTTTGGTAGTAGAATAATTTTGAGCTTCAAGATTGAAGCCCATACGGCTGTATGATTCAGTTTTCTTTAGAATTATCTCTTCCGCTTTAGCTAACAGTTGTGCGTAAACAGCATCCATGTCAGCTACGTTATAATCTATTTTAACTAAATCATAAATCTCTGCTTTTGCAGCAGCTGCAATTAAGTCATTGAGTCTATCATGCTCTTTAAATCGAACATGAATATTCTTTTTCATTTCAAAGCCTGTTGGTACTTCATTTAAGGTTTTTGAGTAACGTTTTTCAGTTAGTTCGAACTCATAATTTGGTAACATCGAAATAAAATCAACATGTGTATTCTCAATAGGAATCCCAACTAAGCGCAATTGATCAAATACATTATTTAATCTTATATCCATTAAAGAATCGGTTTGTATTATAGTTTCTCCTGTTTGAGTAATGCTGAGAATAGCTACATAAGAACTTGCTCTAACATTCATCATCACATCAGCCTTAACTGGAGTATACCCTCCTGAAGATGAGGGAGTGTTTAGGTTTACGCCAGAGGGAGGATTATAAGGCACAAAATTAATATTCCCCGCCGAGAAGTTTTGAAGGTTTCCGTGTGATTCAATCATATTTCCAGCAGAACTTAATGTTGCATTACCTGCCGATTGCGAATTCAATTGAAATGAGAAAGAACTGATGATGAGAAAAGAAAAGAATGGTTTCATATTTATAGTTTAGACCACGTCTTATGTGACAGTTGCTGATAGGTTCAAAAAAATCAAATACAAATTTTAAATTGCTCATATTCAATACAGTTAAAAATCTACAATGAAATTAAAACAGGCAAAATTTGGAACAACTAAACAGTGTTTAGTACATTTGCGCTGTTAATTAAAATAGTAATGGGAATCACCGAAAGAAAAGAAAGAGAAAAGGCCGAAATGAGAGACCTCATTTTACAGGCTGCCTCTGACCTCTTTGTAGAACGTGGTTACGAACAAACATCAATACGCACAATAGCAGACAAGATTGAATATAGTCCAGCAACTATTTATCTGTACTTTAAAGATAAGCAGGAGTTATTTCATGCAATCATGGATAAGGCATTTGAAGTATTGCTTCACAATTTCAAGTCTGTAGAAAAAATAGCAGAACCCATTTCTCGAATGCGCGCTTTATCTGAAGTATATATGAAATTTGCATATGCTCACCCCGCTTTGTATGACTTAATGTTTATTATGACAAAGCCAATGGACCATGTAGAGCACGCTGAAGATTGGGATTGTGGTTTCCAGGCATTCAACTTCTTACTTGAGATTGTCGAAGAAAGTATCGAAGCAAAACTGGTCAATTTCAAAAACGCCCATCTTGGCGCTTTAACTGTTTGGAGCCATCTGCATGGCTTGATTGCTCTTCACATAAGAGGCCGTTTACTTATGATACCAGAAGAAATGCATGAAGTTTTAATTTCAGAATCTGTTGATAGTATGATTGAATTAATCCAAATCAAAAAATAATTTTTTTGTCTTTTCGCTAAACACTGTTCATTCAATTTACAACGTATAATAATAAATATTCATATGAAAAAATGTTCTTATATATGGCTCTTGTTGCTTATAAACTTAGGTAGTCTCTTTTCTCAATCAACATTAGATACACTTATAGAAATAGGAATAACGAATAACTCTGGACTGAAGCGAAAGAATTTAGATTTGAATAAAGCTCAGTTGGCTTTGAAAGAAGCAAGAGGGTTATTTTTACCTAATATTGCTTTTCAAGCTGACTATACATATGCAGATGGAGGAAGAACAATTGCACTTCCTGTTGGAGATTTGTTAAACCCGATCTATTCTACTTTAAATGCTTTAACAGCATCTCAAGCTTTTCCACAAATACAAAATGTTAATGAACAATTTCTCCCCAATGACTTCCATGATACACGCATTAGAACAACCCTACCGCTATTTAACTCAGAAATAATTTATTTAAACAAAATCAGAAAATTAAATATTGAAGGAATTTCTGCGGAGATAATAGTATATAAGAGAGAATTAATTAAAGAAATCAAAGTAGCATACTTTAATTATCATCAGAGCAAACAAGCAGAAATAATTTATGAAAACGCAATTCAAACCTTAAATTCAAATCTAGCTATTACAGAAGCTCTTATAAAGAAAGACAAAGCGCTTCCTGTTGCAAGACTTAAAGCTCAAGCCGAATTACTAAAAGTAGAAACAGACTTAGAAAATGCCAGGACCAATTCAAAAAACGCCCTTTCCTATATTAACTTCTTAATCAATAGACCATTAGACACACAAATACAAACTAATTTAAAATCTGATATACCTGAATTAATAATTGAAGCAAAAACATCAAAAGGCAGAGAAGAATTAATTCAAATAAACTCTGGAATAGAACAAAAAAAGGGACAATTAAAAATAAATCAAGCCAAAAATCACCCTACTCTTGGCACCTTCTTCGACGCTGGCTATCAAGGATTTGGATATCAATTCGATGATACCCAGCAGTACTATTTTGGAGGATTCCGAATAAACTGGAATCTTTTCTCAGGTATGCAAAACAAACAAAAGACAAATCAGACAAAAATAGAAATACAGCAACTGGAATTGCAGTATGACGAAATATCTCGTCAATTAGAAATGCAATTAGAGTTAACAATTAGAGAATTCAATAATAAAATACTACAAATAAAATCAGCTAAAAAAGCTTTAGAACTTGCAAAAGAAGAATATCGCCTAACTAGCATAAGCTATGAGCTGGGCACTTCGCTACCAATAGAACTCAATGAGTCTTTCAGAAAATTAATGAACTCAGAACTACAGCTTGAAATATCTAGAACACAAGCATTAATAAGTTACTCAAAATATGAAAGAGCTGCTGCTTCTTATAATTTCTAACCTCAAATTAAAGAATAAAATGAAATCCCTCTACCTATTAACATCATTAGCAATTTCTGTATTGCTTATTTCATGTTCCCAAGAACCTGAAACAAAGGAAAACTTAAGTGACCCAATTGCAGTTTCGACATATATAGTTGCATCATCACCTGTGCAAATTCCAATTTCTACTTCAGGAGTTATAACTTCTAATTCAGAAGCCAGACTTTCATTTCTTAATTCAGGAATTATAGCCAATATGTATGTTGAGGAAAATCAGAAAGTGTATAAAGGTCAAGTCCTTGCTTCGCTTAATATGACCGACATTTCTGCTCAAGCCAACCAGGCCGAAGAGGCTTTGATAAAAGCTAAAAGAGACTTAGATAGGGTTGCGGCTCTCAGGAAAGACAGTGCCATCACACTTGAACAATTACAAAATGCTACGACAGCTTTTGAAGTTGCAGAAGAAAACAAAAAAAGAGCTCAATATTCAGTGAATTACTCCACAATTACTTCGCCTGTAAATGGAACCGTTACAAAAAAGCTTATGAATAAGGGTGAGGTCGCCTCTGCAGGTTTGCCTGTTTACATAGTAACAGGTTCAGAAGAGACTGATTGGGTAATGAATATTGGTGTTAATGATAAAGACTGGACTCAAATTAAGACTGGAGATTCTGCAAGCATTTTTCTTGATGCCTATGAAACAAAATATTTCTCAGCATTTGTTGAAGAAATAGGAATTTCGGCAGATCCATTTACAGGTCTTTTTCCAATACGAATTAAACTACAAAAAAGTCAAACTCCTTTAGCAGCCGGTTTCGTCGGAAGTGTGAAAATATTCCCTGTCGCTAAAGAAAATAAAATAGCAGTTCCAATGTCAGCTATTGTGGAGGCCCAGGATGAGTTAGGATATGTTTTTATCGTTGATAAGAATAGAACAAATGTTACAAGGAAGCAAATTAAAATCGAGAAAATGCTCAGCAATAAAACGATTATCTCCGGCTTGGAAGAAGGTGCAGAAGTGGTTATTAAAGGAGCTTCATATTTATATAACAATTGTCCGGTAATTATTAAATAAAAATTAATTATGAAATTAATTTCGTTTTCAGTAAAGAATTACCAATTCACGATTATCTTCTTTCTGATGCTTCTTGGCTTGGGCATTACAGCCTTATTTACTATGCCTCGCGGGGAAGACCCTCCATTTAATGCACCTAACTTCTTCATTATCTCTGTTTACCCGGGTACAAGCCCAAATGATATGGAAAAGCTTGTTGCTGACCCAATCGAAGAAAAATTAAATGAACTCAACGATATAAAGAGAATCAGATCAACAATAGACGATGGACTTTTAGTTACACAAGTTGAATTTACTTGGGGGACAGACATTGAATCTAAATATAATGAAGTAGTAAGAGAAATAAATGGAATAAGAGCTGATTTGCCTTCTGATTTGTTGAGCTTAGACATCCAAAAGGTTTCTTCTTCAGACGTAAGTACATATCAGCTAGCCCTTGTTTCAAGTGATGCGCCTTATGAATTATTGGAATTGAAGGCAGAGGATTTGAAAAAACAATTAGAAAAAATAAAAACCGTTAAAAAAGTTAAGATTCATGGTTTGCCTGAGCAATATGTTAGCATTAGCATTGACTTAGCTAAAATGGCTCAATTAAAAATTCCTTTAAATAAAGTAATGGCTGCAATCCAAAGCGAAGCTACAAATATACCCGGCGGCAGTGTTGATGCAGGAGGAAAAAAATTCAACATTAAAACAAGTGGAGATTATCTTTCCATAGACGAAATTAGAAATACTATTGTAAATTCAAATGGCAATCAATCAGTTAAAATTAAAGATATTTCCACAGTATCGATTAAAGATTCTGAACATAATTACAAAACCCGTTTTAATGGAAATAGATCAATATTCATTTCTTTAACTGAAAAGGAGAGAACTAATATTGTTGAGAATTATGCACTTGTAGCACCTGTGATAGCAAAATTTTCAAATGACCTTGAATCAAACATTGAGTTGAAACCAGGATTCGTTCAAGCTCAGGATGTTTCAAAAAGATTAAATGGCTTTAGCCGAGATTTTACAATAGCAATATTACTAGTTCTTATCACTTTACTTCCTTTGGGCGGAAGAGCTTCCTTGGTGGTTATGATAAGCATTCCCTTATCGATTGCTATTGGATTAATGCTTTTAAATATGTTGGGCTACACAATCAATCAATTGAGTATTGTAGGCCTTGTAATTGCATTAGGATTATTGGTTGACGACAGCATAGTTGTTGTTGAGAACATTGAGCGATTTTTAAGAAAAGGACTCTCAGGTAAAGAAGCTGCTATTCAGGCTACCGGACAAATTGCATTAGCCGTTGTAGGTTGCACTGCTACATTAATTGTTGCCTTTCTGCCAATTATCTTTTTGCCCGAAGGCTCGGGCGATTTCATCAGAAGCTTACCGATGGCAGTTATTACAACAGTGCTTGCATCGCTTCTAGTTTCATTAACTATTGTGCCATTTATTTCAAGTAAAATTCTAAAACCTCACAAAAATCCTGAAGGAAACATTTTTCTGAGAGGTCTACAGAGATTGATTAATGGCTCTTACAGAAAATTGCTTCTTTATACATTAGCTCATCCTGTTATAACAATTGTTGGAGCAATAGTTTTGTTTGTTGGAAGCATCATGTTGATGCCGGTTGTAGGTTTCAGCTTGTTTCCAAAATCAGAAAAACCCATGTTTTTGGTTAATGTAGAAACACCATTAGGCACATCTGTTAATTCAACGGATAGTATTGCTGTTCAAGTTGAAAAGGTGCTTAATAATGTTGATGGTGTTGAAGCAGTCTTTGCAAATATTGGAAAAGGGAATCCTCGTGTTTACTATAACATTGCCGTTAAGAATGAATCGGCAAACTTTGCCCAATTCTTTGTAAGGCTTAAAGAAATGGAATTGCCTGAAATTGAGGAGAGGGTTGAAAATTTAAGAAATGAATTTAAGGAAGTTGCTGGTGCTAAAATAGAAGTTAAGCAATTCGAACAAGGCCCTCCTATTGAAGCTCCTATCGCAATAAGAGTTTTTGGAGAAAACTTAGATTCCTTAAGATCGATATCGAAAAACGTGGCCTCTTTGATGAAGGAAACTAATGGAACTATTTATGTGAACGATCCACTCGAAACATATAAAACGGATATAAGGGTAAAAATCAATCGTGATAAGGCAGCATTCTATGGAATAAATACCGCAGAAATTGATAAAACAATTAGGCTTGGAGTTGCAGGCTTAAATATTGCTTCCTACCGTGATGAAAGCGGAGATGACATTCATATCAGAATTGATATGCGTTCAAAGGATCATCAAACATTAGAAGCATTTGAAAAAATATACGTTAGTTCGGCAATGGGCAAACTTATTCCAATAAATCAGATAGCCGACTTGTCATTTGAAACCTCTGTCCCAACAATAAGCCACTACGACAAAAATCGATATGTTACAATAACTTCTTATATCCAAAATGGATATAACACGATGAATGTAACTAATGACTTATTGCAAAAACTAGAACAATTAAGTTTACCTGACGGGTTTTCTTATGAAGCTGCCGGAGAAGTTGAAAGTAGTAAAGAAAGTTTCGGAGGCTTAGGAACAATATTACTTATTACTGTCTTTGGATTTCTTGGTATTTTACTTTTGGAATTCGGCACCTTTAAAAGCACATTTATCGTATTGTCTGTTATTCCTTTAGGTGTTATAGGCGCCATTGGGATTTTGTTTCTTACAGGAAACACTTTGTCGTTTGTTGCTGTAGTAGGAATGATAGCTCTCGCAGGTATTGAGGTAAAGAATTCCATTCTTCTGGTTGACTATACAAATTTGCTTCGCGAAGGCGGAATGGATTTAGATAATGCAATACAAGAAGCTGGCGAAACAAGGTTTTTACCAATCATCCTCACAACAATGACAGCCATTGGAGGTATGATTCCTCTTGTTCTTGAAAACTCTCCCTTATATTCACCTTTAGCATGGGTGCTAATTGGAGGATTAATCAGTTCAACATTACTTACAAGGCTTGTAACTCCTGTAGTTTATAAATTACTAGCTCCTAAAATAAATAAGTAAATTAATAAGGAGACAATCCAAAAGTCGCAGTAAAATTACTGCGACTTTTTTAATAAATAGTTACTAGATTTTTTAAATCTGAAGGATTCTCTGCAAGGCTATATGATTTCTTTTTAGTAACCACTACCTTTTCAGTTCTTTTGCGTGAATCTTGCACTGTTACGCTTGATAGTGTGGTATTGGGAGAAAATGCAGAGGTATTAGAAAGGGTGCTAATTGCACCGATATTTTGCGAATCAATTTGAATTACACTAAGATCCTTTGCCTGAGCCATTCTGCTACTACTGATTTCTTTGGCAGCAATAGGCTCTTTTAAAGCGAAATCGACTTCTTCCCTGATTTGCAAAGCTTTTTCAGGGACATCTTCAGCAGCGACTACTAAATCAGCTTTTTCCAAAATATCTTCAGCTGCAGGAGCCGGAATATCATTAAGAACATTATTTTCCTGTGCGTCTGAAAGAGTAATTTCTTGATTAGATGCATTCTCGAAGGATTCTTCAGTTTGGGCAATTTCCTTTTGTTGCTTTTCAGGAATTTGTTGTGCTACTGGTGTTGAATTTTGATTGTAATCAGCCCCAGGTTTTAGGAGAAAGAATGCAATTGCTAGAAGAGCGGCTATTGAAATCCCCGAAGTTATCCAAAAGGGAAAAGATATAATCAATCCTTTTCTCTTTGGTTTTTCATCAAATGCATCCATGAGTTTGCTCTTGATGTTAGAGGAAGGCGCTATTGGTTCTTCTTGAATGCTTTCGAGAGCTTCCAGCGTTTTTTTAATGCTATGAAATTCTTCTTCAGTTATTCCTTCTGCTTCAAGTAATGCAAGTTCTTCTTTGCTTAAATCCCCAAAATCGCTTTTAAGAAGGAGTTTTTCAAAATCTTCAGAAAATTTATCAAATCTTGTCATGAGTTCAAATGTTGAAATTGAGGCATTTTAGATGCAATATTTCTCAAAGTGTAAAATATTCTTGATTTTACAGTCCCTTCACTGCATTCGTGAATTTGGGCTATTTCTTTCAATGATAGTTCATCAAAATATCTAAGCATAAATGTGCTTTTGTGAGGTTCCTTGATTGTCTCAAGCACCTCTTTAAGTTTTCTGGAGAATGCTCTCCTATCCACCTGTTCAGGAATTTTTTGTGAATTATCGGCAATTTCTGGCGCTTTATCTAAAGAAACCGAAGAAGCTCTTTTGCTTGTTTTCCTGTATTCCATTTTACATAAATTATTTGCCACAGCATATATCCATGGTTTAAACACTCTGGAGGTATCGAATAATTCTGGCTGTCTTGCAATTTTCATAAAGAGATCCTGAAGGAAGTCTTCTGATTTTTCTCTATCATTCCAAAGCATTCTCATAAAATAAGCCATCATCCGACCGCTGTATCGGTCGTATAACTCAGAGAAAGCCATTTTATCTCTTTGGATAATTCGCTCCATCAAAACTTCGTCTGACAGAACTTTTAAATTACCTGTCATTATTTAAAGATTTTGAAGTTTTATTCCCAATAGCTGTTTCAAGATCTTTAAGGCGCCTTAATTCGCTGTCTGAAACGGTGTATGAATTTATTAGCGTTTTTAATCCCGGAAAAAGATTAGTAGCAAAGCGAGCGTATTTGTCACTACTCCAAGAATCGCCAAGCAAGTAATTGTAGATTTCATTATTTAAATAAAACTTCTTAAGCATATCAATATTTTCAATGCTTGTATTTGAAAGCTGAAGCATAGGCCCTACTGAGTAAAGCTTGGTTTTGAAGGCTTCTAATATGTCAGGTCGTATACCCCAACTCAAATAAACAGCCTTAGAACTATTTAGCAGGGCTCTAATGAACTCTTTCTCGCCAGGAATTTTCCTGAAGCTAACTGAGCTATTGGCATTCTTGAGTTTCTTGTTTATATATGCAACATCTTCAAGCATTGCAAGAGATATTACAGTGATATTCTTATTATTAGATAGGTACCAAAACGGATAAGTATCATTTTCACCGTTTGTAATAATGATTGCATTAGGCTGAGCTTCTTGTAATATGAAAGATGAGATTTTCGTCAAGAAAGCGGAAATTTGATTTGAATTGTAAGCAGCGTTGATATTCGATTTTACAAGAGTAGAATTACCATAACGTTCTGCTTGCCAAGCATTCTCAACATATAAATATGTATTGTTAGGTGATAATTCATTAGCCCTTCTGAGAAAACGATAAGCTTGATCTGAATTTCTAGACTCTCTTAGTTTTATGTAGTTTGCTTCAAATGTATTCTCTGCATTTGCGATACCTTGATTAGCAAGATTAGTTAATTCACTTCGCTCATTGTTATTTATAAATCCATCATCTAAAATGAAGCTATTTCTCTTTGAATTATAGATATTTAGCCAATATAAACCTGAGGAAGTAACAAAAGAATTATTCATCAAATTTTCATCTCTTGCAAGTTCAGAACCTTGTTCAACTTTTGACTTAGTAGTCTCCTCAAGAGTAGCATCTTTTTCCAATTGAGATGCCGACACACGATGATCTATAAATTCAACAGGCTGAATTCGCGTTACTTGAGGACTGGATTGTTGCGCTTGAGCAAAAAATGGCAAAGTAAATACTAGAGTACTTATTATTTTGAGATACCGGTTAGGCATATTAAAGACGATTTGGCAGGGATATGCAATCACGACTGACAAGTTCATTAAAAGGTGAAATAAAATTTTAGCTAAGGTATTATTTTCCGAATGCCTCAAAAACAGGAATCTTGAAGCTTCTTGTTAATTAATTTACGAATATGTTGGTAAAGCAGTGTAGCCATAGTGTCATATTTATAAAAAGCGGTCTTATCTTTGAAAAACTTTTTGCTCACCAGAAATAATTTAATATGGCTTTAGAAATAACAGATGCGAATTTCGAGGAACTTGTTCTTAAATCAGACAAACCGGTTCTTATTGACTTTTGGGCGGAATGGTGTGGACCATGTCGCGTAGTAGGACCTATTGTTGAAGAACTTTCAAAAGACTATGAAGGAAAAGCTGTTGTTGGAAAGGTTGATGTTGACAGCAATCCCAATATTTCAATGAAATATGGAATCAGAAACATACCTACACTCTTAGTTTTTAAGAATGGAGAAATCGTTGACAAACAAGTTGGAGCTGTTCCTAAAAACATTCTAGCTCAGAAGCTTGAAGCCCAAATGGCTTAAGCTAAATAGTTTTACTAAAAAAACACAGTTCGATGAACTGTGTTTTTTTGTTTATTAGCAGAATCATGCCTATAAATCGTCAGGAAATACAAAGGTTTTCTCATCTTGAACTTATGGCAAGGCAAGTTGTAGAAGGCTTTATTACAGGTTTACATAAAAGTCCATTTCATGGCTTCTCGGTTGAATTTGCTGAGTACAGATCCTATAACCCAGGTGAATCTACAAGGTATATTGACTGGCGACTTTATGGCAAGACAGATAAACTGTACGTAAAAAGATTTGAGGAAGAAACAAATCTAAGATGTCAGATTGTAATTGACCGTAGCTCTTCAATGTATTTTCCTGTTGATGCTCAAGAAAAAGGGCTAGACAGTAAATTAAGCTTCTCTGTGAAGGCTGCAGCAGCATTAATCAATATGCTCAATAAGCAAAGAGATGCTACCGGTCTGAGTGTTTTCGATACCGAATTACAAGTGCATACTCCAGCTAGATCGTCTGGTGTGCACATGGCTATGATTTATGCCGAATTAGAGAAGCTCTTAGATACACCTTGGGACAAAACTCAAAGAAAAACAAAAACTTCAGAAGTCCTACATACTATTGCTGAGGCTGTTCATAAAAGAAGCCTTGTTATGTTGTTTAGTGACATGTTCGACGAATCGTCGGATGATGAACAATTGTTTTCTGCATTGCAACATTTAAAGCATAATAAGCATGAAGTAATTCTTTTCCATGTGAGTGATCACGCCAAGGAACTTGATTTTAATTTCGATAATCGTCCATATCGATTTGTTGACCTTGAAAGTGGAGAAGAAATAAGACTTCAACCAAATGAAATTAAAAACACTTATTTAGATAAAGTAAATGAAATATATCATGAACTTAAAATTAAGTGTGCTCAATATCATATTGATTTTGTTGAAGCGGACATCAATCTTCCTTATGATCAGGTTTTGCTTCCTTACTTGATGAAAAGGAGAAATATGAAAATTTAAATTTAGCTTGTAAGGAATAGAAAATGCCATCAACCATCTTCGGGTAAGTATAAAAAATATTTTCTATGACCATCTTTAAATCCTTCAAGTTAATAACTAGCGCAGCTTTGTTTCTAATTGTTGCAATTCAACTTCCTTCCTGTAAAAACGATCCGCCTGATGGGATTGATTCACAGATGTATGAAATGGGAAGAAGTGAATCAGGATTTATTTGGTATAAAAACTCTTCAGCTCAGTTAAATAGTAGCGGGCTCACAGGACATTCTGAGCCCAAGCAAAGAACTAGATATAATATGACTGCTGCATCGGTTCTAACTTCTGAATACAAAATTATGGAAGGAGCTGTTTTTCCAAATGGGTCGTTAATAGTTAAGGAACTTTATAAGAGCAACGGCAATCTGTCTACATTAGCTATGCTTTATAAAAAGCCTGATGCTCCAGAAGCCGATGCAGATGGCTGGGTTTGGGGCTACTTTAATGAAAAAGGAGGTGTTCGTGCTTCAGCATCAGAAAAAGGTTCACAATGCAGAAGCTGCCACAGTCAAACAGGAGCAATTGATTTTAACCTAATGAACTTAGCACACCCATAAAACTTTAGGGTATGAGAAAAGCTTAGAACAGATAATCAAGTATAATCTGGTAACTATATCTTATCCTTTTATTAAAAAGATCCAGAGATAAGCATGCGAATAAATCAATCTATTACAGATTATTCTTCCCCAGCTTCTTCTTTCTTTTCGGGACGCATTTGAGGAAAAAACAAAACATCTTGAATAGAATTGCTATTGGTCATGATCATTGCTAATCGGTCAATACCAATTCCTAATCCCGCCGTTGGCGGCATACCATATTCAATAGATCTTAAGAAATCTTCATCAAGCATCATTGCTTCCTCGTCGCCTCGTTTGCCTAACTCAAGTTGCTCTTCGAATCTCTTTCTTTGATCAATAGGATCATTAAGTTCAGAAAATGCATTGCAAATTTCCTTTCCATTACAAATTCCTTCGAAACGTTCAACTAAACCAGGCTTGCTTCTGTGTTTTTTAGCCAAAGGTGACATTTCTACGGGGTAATCTGTGATAAAAGTTGGTTGAATTAAATGAGGTTCGCACATTTCTCCAAAAATCTCATCAATGATTTTGCCTCTCCCCATGGTATCATCAATCTGGATTTTCATCTCGCGAGCAGCGGTACCCATTTCATTTTCAGACATTTCAGAAACATCAACACCTGTAAAATGCTCAATAGCTTCATACATGGTATAACGTTTCCATGGACGTTGGAAATTGATAATATTTTCACCTACCTTAACTTCTGTTGAGCCATGAATATCAATTGCAGCTTTTTCGACCATTTCCTCAACTAGGTCCATCATCCAACTGTAATCTTTATAGGCAACGTATAGCTCAACCTGAGTAAATTCAGGGTTATGGAAGCGACTCATTCCTTCGTTTCTAAAATCCTTCGCAAACTCATATACTCCGTCAAAACCACCAACTATCAATCGCTTTAAATATAGCTCATTAGCAATTCTTAGATAAAGAGTCATATCCAAAGTATTGTGATGTGTTTTAAATGGTTTAGCAGCAGCTCCGCCATATAATGGCTGAAGTATAGGCGTTTCTACTTCAAGGTACCCTTTATTATTGAGGAAATTCCTAAGAGAATTTGTAAGCTGAGTGCGTTGAATAAAGGCCTTTTTAACATGCGGATTAACAATCAAATCAACATAACGCTGACGAAATCTAAGCTCTGGGTCAGCAAATGCATCATAAATTTCACCATCCTTTTCCTTTACTATTGGAAGTGGCTTTAAGGATTTAGTGAGAAGTTTAAGAGAAGTAACATGGATTGTTAGTTCACCAGTTTGAGTGGTAAAAACATAACCAGTTACACCGATGATATCTCCAATATCAAGGTGTTTCTTGAATACAATATTATAAAGAGTTTTATCCTCTTCTGGACAAATGTCATCTCTTCTGATGTAAATCTGAATTTTTGAAACAGAATCTTGAATAACAGCAAAAGAAGCATTACCCATGATTCTACGGGTCATTATTCTACCAGCTATAGATACATTTTGAAAATTATTCTTCTCCTTATCAAATGATTTAAGAATCTCTTCTGTTGTAGTATTTACTTCAAACAATTCAGCTGGATACGGATTGATGCCCAGTTTATAAAGTTCTTCTAAGCTTTGTCTTCTCTGTATTTCCAATTCGGAAAGGTGCTCACTCATATTCAAAAATAAAGTCCGCAAAGGTAGTGCAATGATTTATTATTCTGACAATATTTAGCCCATGTTAAAGGATTTGAGCTGCTAAAAAACACTAGTGTCCGAATTGTTAATAAAGGGTTGAATTAAAGGGTAAAAAGGTAATATCATGTTCTAAAATTCATATCTTTGCCGCCCAATTTTAACCAATTACATACAGAAAAAAATGCCTGTAAAAATTAGATTACAACGACATGGAAAGAAGGGATACGCTTTCTTTCATATCGTGATTGCCGATGGTCGTGCACCTCGAGATGGGAAGTTTATTGAGAAATTAGGCACGTACAATCCAAACACGAATCCAGCCACTATCGAATTAGATCATGCGAAAGCATTGACGTGGTTGAAGAACGGGGCTCAGCCCACAGATACAGCTCGTGCGATACTTAGTTATCGTGGAGTAATGATGAAACTTCATCTTGACAAGGGTGTAGCAAAAGGCGCACATACACAAGAAGAAGCTGATGCTAAATTCGAAAAATGGTTAGCTGACAAAAGTTCTCGTATTGATTCGAAAATCAATAAACTAGCTGAAGGCAGATCTGATTATTACAAGCGTCGCATGGAAGAGGAAACAGCTAAGAATGCTGCACGTGCTGCTGCTATCGCTGCTAAGAACTCACCAGTTGCTGAAGCTGTAGAAGCGGATTCTGCGGAAGAAGTTGTTGCTGAAATCGCATCAGATGTCGTTGAAACAGTTGAAGAAGTTGTAGCTGAAGTAGCTGAGGTTGCTGCAGATGTAGTTGAAGCAGCTCAAGAGGTTGTTGCTGAAGAGGCACCTGCTGCTGAAGTTCCTGCTGAAGTTCCTGCTGAAGAGGCGCCTGCTGCTGAAGTTCCTGCTGAAGAAGCTCCGGTTGCTGAAGCACCTGCAGAAGAGCCAACTGCTGAATCAAAAGAAGATTCTGCAGAAGAAGCTAAAGGAGAATAATATCCTGAATATGAAGCACGATTTGTGTTTTCAGTTAGGGACTATTATAAAAAAAGTAGGTCATGATGGCAGAGTAAGTATTGAATTAGATACTGACTCTCCTAAGAGATATACAAAGGTGGAATCAGTTTTCCTTGAAATTCATGGAAAACTGATTCCATTTTTTTTGGAAAATTTCAGTATCCAACACGATAAACTAGCTCATTTGAAATTTGAGGATGTTGATAATGTTGAAGATGCTGAAGCTCTTGTTGGTTGTCCAGTTTTATTACCCCTTGAACTTTTACCTCCATTAACAGGAAACAAGTTCTATTATCATGAGGTTATTGGTTTCGAAATAAAAGACCATAACTCTGGAGAGTCGGCAGGTACTATTGAAAGTATTTTCGAAAATGGGCCTAACGACCTCTTCGTTTCAAGTTTGTTAGGTGATGATATTTTGATTCCTATTTCAGACGATTGGATTATAAAAGTTGACCGAGACAGCAAAGTAATCCTAATGGATTTGCCTGAGGGCCTGTTGCAAGTAAATCAGAAAAGCGGTCCTACAAAAGAGTCTGAATAATCAGCTCATGGCAAATACCTGGTTTAAGTTTAAGCAATTCACAATTAATCAAGAGCGATGTGCCATGAAAGTTGGCAGCGATTCGGTATTGCTTGGTGCTTGGACCGAAACAAAAGGAATTAAAAAAATTGTTGATTTAGGATCAGGCACTGGCATTTTGGGTTTGATGCTTGCTCAACGATGCAAAGCTCGAATTACTGCAATTGAAAGTGATATAGATGCCGCAGCTCAGGCTGCCGAGAACTTTAATCATTGTCCCTGGCCTGAATTGTTTGATTCGGTTTGTGCTAATGTACATGATTTGAGAAAAGAGTATGCGGGTGTATTTGACCTAGCTATTTTTAATCCCCCGTATTTTGAAGGACATGTTGAAGCTGCCTCAGAAGCAAGAACATCTGCGAGACACTTGAATTTGAAAGCTAATTCAAGAGAAGACTGGTTAAAAACTGCATTTGAGTTTACTCACGAAAAAGGAGCTGCATCGATGATAATTCCATTTGAGAATTCAGAAAAATGGCTCAAAGCAATGGAGAATACTAAATGGTATGTTGAAAAGCAATGCTATGTTAAAGGTCATGAAAAAGCTTGGCAGTGAAAAGAATCATGTTTTTCTTAAAAAAGCCCCTGGTGATTGCGAAACCAACAGCTTAATAATTGAAAAAGAAACAAGAGGACAATTCACTGATTCTTACACGTTACTCACAAAAGACTTCTACTTGAATCTTTGATGAAAAATGAAGTGTTAATTAATGAGCTTAAGAAATTAAAACTATTGCCGATTTTGGCTTATTTTCGCCGGCAGATCAGAACGAACTGATCTTCAAGATTAGCATGCATTATGAATTACGATCTAATTGTTTTGGGTAGCGGCCCCGGAGGATATGTTGCCGCGATTCGTGCCTCTCAGCTGGGTTTGAAAGTAGCGGTTGTTGAAAGAGAAGAATTAGGAGGCATTTGCCTTAATTGGGGATGTATCCCAACGAAAGCTTTGTTAAAGAGCGCTCAGGTATATGAATATTTAAATCATGCAGCCGATTACGGCATTAAGGTTCAGGGAGCTGAAGCGGATTTTAGTGCAATGGTTCAAAGAAGTCGAGGTGTTGCTGATGGTATGAGCAAAGGAATTCAATTCTTGTTTAAGAAAAATAAGATTGATGCAATCTTCGGTACAGGAAAACTAACTAAAGACAAAAAGCTTCAAGTTACTGCTGCCGACGGGAAAGTGACAACATATACTGCTAAAAGCATTATTCTTGCTACCGGAGCAAGAAGTCGTGAATTGCCCAATCTAAAACAAGATGGTAAAAGAATTATTGGTTATAGAGAAGCTATGACTTTGAAAGAACAACCTAAAACTATGGTTGTGGTTGGCTCTGGTGCTATTGGAGTTGAGTTTGCTTATTTCTACAATGCAATTGGCACCAAAGTAACTATCGTTGAATACTTACCTAATATCGTACCTGTTGAAGATGAAGAGGTTAGTAAGCAACTCGAAAGAACTTTCAAGAAAAGTGGCATTAGCATAATGACAGATTCATCTGTTGAATCAGTTGATTCATCAGGAAAGATGTTGAAAGTAAAAGTAAAAACTAAGAAAGGAGAAGAGATACTCGAAGCTGATGTAGTTTTATCGGCAGCTGGTGTTGTTTCTAATATTGAAGGCATAGGCTTAGAGGAATTGAAGATCAAAACCGACAAAGGCAAGGTGGTTGTTGATGAATTCTATAAAACATCTGTTGACGGAATTTATGCAATTGGAGATATTGTTCCTGGTCCTGCTTTAGCTCACGTTGCTTCTGCAGAAGGGATTATATGTGTAGAAAAAATTACAGGTCACAATCCAGAGCCATTGAACTATGGTAACATTCCTGGATGCACTTATAGCAATCCAGAAATTGCATCTGTGGGTATGACTGAAAAAGCAGCTAAAGAAGCTGGATATGAAATTAAGGTTGGTAAATTCCCTTTTTCAGCATCAGGAAAAGCATCCGCCGCAGGCGCAAAAGATGGCTTTGTTAAAGTAATTTTCGATGCTAAGTATGGCGAATGGCTGGGTTGCCATATGATAGGAGCCAATGTTACAGAAATGATTGCCGAAGCTGTTGTAGCAAGAAAACTTGAAACGACTGGGCATGAAATTATTAAGGCTGTTCACCCTCACCCTACAATGTCAGAAGCTGTGATGGAAGCAGCCGCAGCAGCATATGGAGAGGTTATTCACCTTTAATTATTAAGACCCGTTTATAGCGGGTTTTTTCGTTTCTATGTGCGGCATTACCGGCTATTATTCATTTACCGAAAGTGGTAAAACCAATCTCGATAAAATCGATGATTCACTTGATTCCTTGAAACACAGGGGGCCTGATGGTCATGGAATTTACAAAAGTGAGGATGTGGTTTTAGGACATGTTCGCTTATCGATTATTGATGTTAGCGAAGCGGCTTCGCAGCCATTCTTTTCTCCTGATAAGAATTTCGTGCTGATTTTTAATGGTGAGATTTTCAATTTTCCTGAATTGAAAGATGAGCTCGTTAAGCAAGGAGTAAAATTCAACTCACAAAGTGATACAGAAGTTCTTCTTCACTTGTTCATTCTTCATCGAGAAAAGTGTCTTGACAAACTAAACGGCTTTTTTGCATTTGCAGTTTATAATGTAGAAACGAATGAAGTGTTTATTGCTAGAGATCGTTTTGGGGAGAAGCCCCTACTCTATTGTAAAAATGAAGATGGTTTAGCTTTTGCCTCTGAATTGAAGGCTATTCTTCCTTTTATACAAGCTTCTGATTTAGATATTGTATCTGGAAAAATATACAGCCACCTAAATTACATTCCATCGCCCGAATCAATTTTTAAAGGAGTAAATAAACTTGAGCCAGGCACATACTTAATATGCAATAAAGAGGGAATATCAATTAAAAAATGGTACACATTAGGCAAAGAATGTGGTCAAAACCCTAAGCATTTAAGTTATGAAGAAGCTTGTAAGGAATTAGTTCGGTTAATGGATGCTTCTGTTAAGAGAAGGTTGATTTCGGATGTGCCATTAGGAGCATTTTTAAGTGGTGGAATTGATTCATCTGTAGTGGTAGCATTAGCTTCGAAGTATACCGAAAAGCTGCATACATTTTCTATCGGTTATGCCGATGAACCTTTGTTTGATGAAACACGTTATGCCAAACTTGTAGCTGAAAAATACAAAACGGATCATACTGTTTTTTCATTAACAAATGCTGACCTATTCAAACATCTATTTGATTTTCTTGATAGTATTGCTGAGCCATTTGCTGATTCTTCAGCATTACCGGTTTATATTTTATGTAAAGAAACACGAAAGCATGTAACAGTTGCCCTTTCGGGCGATGGAGCCGACGAACTTTTTGGCGGATATAGAAAACATCAAGCAGAATGGAGAGTTCGCGAAGGAGGAGTTAAATCTAATATGGTTAAGCTTCTATCTCCTTTATGGAAGGCTTTACCTGCTTCAAGAAATTCAAAGTCTGGTGATGTTATAAGGAAGTTGAGAAAATTCAGTGAAGGCGCCAGCTTAACAAATCGGGAGAGATATTGGCAATGGTGCGGTTACGGAGATGAAGCATATACTGAAAAGTTATGGCTTCAGAATACTTCAAAAGCCGAGTTTGACAGAAGAAAGCAATATTATACCGCAGATATAGGTATTACTAATGACCTGAATGAAATGTTGCTAAACGACATGCATTTGGTTTTGCCTAATGATATGCTAACGAAGGTTGATCTTATGTCGATGGCAAATAGTCTTGAAGTAAGGCCCCCATTTTTAGATGTAGAGGTGGTAGATTTTGCATTTCGCCTTCCGGCGGATTATAAAGTGAATGGATCAGGAAGAAAAAGAATTGTGCAGGATGCTTTCCGATCGATACTACCTGAAGAGCTATATAATAGACCAAAACAGGGTTTTGAAGTTCCTCTATTAAATTGGTTTAGAAATGAACTCAACTCTTTGATTTTCGAAGATTTGCTTTCAGAAAAAAATGTAGTTGAACAAGGACTTTTTAACGTATCTTCTATCAATGAATTAAAGATACAATTGCATTCAAATTCACCTGGAGATTCAGCAGCTAGGATTTGGGCGCTTATTGTATTTCAATGGTGGTGGAGAAAATGCATGAAATAAATACATTTGTAAACACTGAAAGCTAAGGATGCCTAGAGTTTTACGTATTATTAATAGATTTAATTTAGGAGGACCAACCTACAACGCTGCTTATTTGTCGCGTTATATGCCACCTGAATTTGAAACACTTTTGGTAGGAGGAGAAAAAGATGATTCGGAAGATAGTTCTGAGTTCATTGTTAAGAGCCTTGGTTTAGATCCAATCATTATCCCTGAGATGAAAAGGGAAATTGACTTAAAAAATGATTATGAAGCTTACCGTAAAATGGTGAACATCATTAAAGAATTTAAGCCAGATATAGTTCACACACATGCATCAAAAGCTGGAACCATAGGCAGATTAGCTGCTTCGAACATGAATGTTCCTGCTATAGTTCACACATTTCACGGACATGTATTTCATTCCTATTTTGGAAAGATGAAAACTGTGATGTATAAGAATATTGAACGAAACTTAGCAAGACGAAGCTCCACAATCATTGCCATAAGTGAAAAGCAGAAGACAGAACTATGTCTTATACATCGCATTTGCAAACCTGAGAAAATAAAAGTGATACCCTTAGGGTTTGACCTTTCAAGGTTTAATGAAAACATGGATGAAAAGAGGATGCGTTTCAGGTCGAGGTATCATCTTGAAGATGATGAGATTGCGATTGGAATCATTGGAAGAATTGTTCCTGTAAAGAATCATAGATTGTTTCTTGAAGCAATGAAGATTGTCATGCAGCAATCAAAGAAAAAGCTCAGATTCTTTATTATTGGTGATGGAGAGGATCGTTTGAGAGTTGAAGGAATAGCTAAAGATTTGGAATTAGACTTTGTTGATGCAACATTAAGTAATGAGATAAAGCCACTTACATTTACCTCATGGATAAAAGAAATAGATGTGGCATGTGCTGGACTTGATATAATTGCGCTGACCTCTTTAAACGAAGGAACTCCAGTTAGCTTGATTGAAGCACAAGCAGCTAACAAACCAATTGTAACAACAAATGTGGGAGGTATAGAGAATGTAGTTATTGATGGAGTAACCGCTTTGCTATCTCATTCAAAAACCGATGCTAAACAATTCGCAGACAGGCTGTTAGAAGCAACAGAATCTGATGAGAAAAGGCAAGAAATGTCTCGAGTTGGTTGGGACCATGTAAGAAACAAGTTTCATTATACTCGTTTAGTTAGAGATATGACTGATTTATATTATGAACTATTGGCTTCAGATAAGCAGGAAATAAACGTTGATGGTCATATATTTTAATAAATTTGCAGCATATGAATATCAATAGTTCTAGGGGCCTACCCTTTTTACTTGTCCTGACATTTGCGATTATGTTTGCTTCATGTAATAATAGAGCAATCATGTTTAAAACAGGCTTGAATTATGATTACAATGAACTAAGTGAATTACCTGAATCTCAACAATACAAAATAGGTAATAATGATGAGCTTCAAATTGTTGTTGTTACAAATAACGGAGCTGCGTTGTTAGAAGCGGGATCAGGTCAGCTTAATGCAGGAACTAATGCGATAGTTGAGTTTGATGGTTCATTAAAATTGCCAGTACTGGGAAGTGTTTATGTCAAAGGTTTAACAATTCGAGAAGCAGAACTCCTGCTAGAAGAACGGTATAGAGAATTCTTCATAGATCCATTTGTAAAAGTAGGTATTTCTAACAAGAGGATAATATTATTCCCAGGCAACAACGGTACTGCGAGGGTTTTAACTCTAAAAAACAATAACACAACACTTTTAGAGGCGATTGCACTTGGAGGAGGTATTTCAAATAATGCTAAGGCTAGAAAGGTTAAGCTAATAAGAAAATATGATAATGGAGAAATAAAAGTGTTTAAGATAAATTTAGCTAAAATAGATGGGATTTATCCAGCTCAATTGATACTTCAAGGAAACGACATCATCTATGTAGAACCAAGAAATGATTATCTCCTAAATTTTGCTCAAAGAACTTCAGGTCTTTTCTTTGTCTTTAACCTGTTGCTAATTGCAAATAGCTTCATTAACTAATAATGGTCGAAAGAAAAATTTCTAATCTGAATGACGAGTTTGACTTTAGGCTTTTTGTTAAAGTCACAAGGAAGAATGTTGCCTGGATAGTTCTATTTTTTATAATTTCTTTCTTAATGGCCTTCCTCTATTTGAGGTACACATATCCTATTTATGAGGCTAAGTCGATTATCCAAATTGGGCTTGCTGATAAAAGCTCGAGAGTATTGTTTGGAGATGTAAAGTCCTTAAAAAGTGACCTACCAAGTAAAATTGAGTTATTAAGATCCCCTACTTTTCTAAATAGAGTTCTAAACAATCTGCCTCTAGACATTAGCTATTATCAAATTGAAATGTGTTAATTATGAGATGTACAGAACATCTCCGTTTGAAATTGAATATAAAAATCCAGTAAATGAAATATACAATATTCCAATTTACGTATCATTTACAGATGAAAATAATGCTACCATCTCTGTCAATCTAAATAATAAAGAGACCGTTTACCGATTAAAAACAGATAGATGGGAAAGGCTGCCAATTATCGATTCTTTAAAAATCACCTTAAAAAACTATGAGAAGATTCGAAGCGATATGCTCGGATTAAATGAGAATCCCTATTATGTACTACTTCATAAAAAAGAAAATTTAGTAAGAACATATTCTTCGAATATTGAAATCACGGCTGAGAATGAAGCTGCTGGAACAATTAAAGTTGTTTTTTATGAACGTAATCCATCTAAAGCATCGGATATTTGCAATACAATAGCTGAGGAGTTCAAAATTTATGATATTGAGAAACAGGCTCAAAGTGCAAACAACACAATTAAATTCATTGATGGGCAGCTTAAATCAATATATGATAAGCTATACGATAGTGAAGTAGAGTTGCAAAACTTCAAAACTAAAAATAGACTTGACGATGAGACGCCCCTCCCCGATTTTGGTTCAAGAATTAATGACTTAGAGGCATCATTTAATAAAATTGAACTTGAAGAAGCTGCTTTAGAAACTATACAGGATGCTGTAAGTATTGACAAAGACATTGATGTTTATAAGCTTGTGGCATTGTTATCAGGAACCAAATCTGAAGGAATTTTGGCGAATATGCTTTCCGAATTAAGGACACTAATGTCAAAGAGAGAGCAAACTCTTTATTCAAAAACAAAAAACAGCAGTGAAATTGCTCAGATTGATTATCAAATTGATATTCAGCGTAAAATGCTGGTTGAAGCGCTGAGTGCTTTTAAGAAAAGTTTAAATAATCAGAAGGAAGAAGTTCTTGAGAGAATTAAAAACTATGAAGAAGAAGTTAGAAGCTCTACTTTGAATTTTGACAGGATAGAATTCATACGACTTTCTAAACTTAATGAAATCAGCCAAAATTACTACAATAGATTAGTAACGATTAAATCGGAATTAACTATTTCGAATGCAGGTATTACTTCAGAAAACACAGTACTCGAGGCTTCTTCAACACCGGCTTCACCTTATTTTCCTAGCCGAAGAATAGTTGCATTAAGCGCCTTTCTGGGTTGGCTTATTGTGAGCTTAGCCTTAATTGTTATTAGATATTTATTTCACAATGAGATTACTTCTTTAAATGAAATTATGAAGTATCTCGAAGTTCCAGTATTAGGTATCGTTCCAAACTACAAGGATGTAATTCCAATTTCTCAGCTTCTGGTTGATAAAAAGCCAAAGTCAATTATTGCCGAATCATTAAGATCAATTAGATCTAATCTTGAGTTCCTTTCTACAAAGGATGGCCCCAAAGTTCTGGCCATTACTTCGACAATATCTGGTGAAGGAAAAACATTTGTTGCTTTGAACCTAGCTGGAATCATTGCATTCTCTGAAAAGAAAGTGATTATCATTGACCTTGACATGAGGAAGCCGAAAATCCACGTTGGTTTCGGTGTTCCTAATGATAAAGGGATGAGTACAATACTAATTAATAGGAATACTATTGATGACTGTGTTTTTAAATCCAGCCTCAACAATTTGGATTTCATTACCGCAGGACCTGTTCCACCAAACCCATCTGAGCTAATCATAAGCGGAAGAATGCTTGAGGTTTTGGAAGAGCTGAAAACACGATATGATGTTATTGTGATTGATAACCCTCCTGTAGGAATTGTAACTGATGGAATTAGAGTTATAAAGTTGGCAGATTATCCAGTATATGTATTTCGCGAGAACTTCTCTAAAAGAAATTTTGTTCAGAATGTTAAGAAGTTAATACGCGATAACAATATCAAGAACTTGTCAATTATATTGAATTCAGTAGATATTAAGAAATCACGCGGGTATTGAGTACGGGTTCTCATTCTATGATTATGATTACGGTTATGGATATGGTTATGGATTTGGATATTATGATGAGGATATTAGGCGCGAGAAATTTAGTATTAAAGAATTCCTAAGAAAATTGATTAGTAAGTAAAGATGACGTTTGAAGATATTTTTATTGCTGGCTTAAAAGTTATTCAACCAAGAGTTTTTGAAGATTCTAGAGGTTATTTCTATGAGTCTTATAATCAAAGTGCATTTGAGAGTGCAGGCATCAAAGATAACTTTGTTCAAAGTAATCAGAGTCTTTCTCAGAAAGGAGTATTGAGAGGGATGCATTTTCAAATCCCTCCAAATGATCAATCTAAATTAGTAAGGGTTATTAAAGGAGCTGTATTAGACGTGGTTGTTGATATAAGAAAAGGCTCAGCAACCTACGGTAAGCATTTCTCTATAGAATTGTCGGAAGAAAATAAAACAATGCTTTATATACCGACTGGTTTTGCTCATGGCTTTCTTACTTTGAGAGATGAAACTTTGTTTTCCTATAAATGTGGCAATTTCTACAATAAGCAAGCAGAACAAGGCTTAATGTGGAATGATCCTGAAATTGGGATAGAGTGGAACATCGATAATCCGATTTTGTCTGAAAAAGACACACAAAATGAATTGCTTAGAGATTTTAAATCGCCATTTATTTTCAAATCATAAAGCATGATAGATCTTTCTAACTTCTCTCTACCAGTTATCTATTTAGTTTTTTTCGCAGGAATGATTTTCATTTCTGCTGCTATAAATGGGTTATTATTAAAGTTTTCAACTAATCTTGGTGCTAAGAATGAGATGCAGCAAGTAAGGTGGGCTTCAACTACTAAACCTGCATTTGGAGGGGTTTCGTTCTTTATTATTTTTTTAGCGTCGATTGTTTTCTATGCCATCTTTTTTGGGAATAGTCAGATTTTATTAAATATTAAATTCCTAGGTTTATTGTTAGCGTCTTCCTTAGGTTTTATGATGGGCTTGGCTGATGATGCATATAATACAAAGCCATTCTTAAAGTTTGCAGTTCAGTTTTTATGTGCCCTCATTTTCATCTTTACCGGCAATGTTATTCAGACATTCTCTTATGAATGGTTAAATATTGTTTTAACATTTCTTTGGGTTGTTGGCATGATGAATTCAGTGAACATGCTTGATAATATGGATGGAATCACTGCAAGCGTGTCATTGATAATTTGCAGCGGAGCTGCGATGATTTTAGTTTTCACTGAACGCTTCAGTGACATAGATTTGGTACTAATAATGGGAGTGATTAGTTCTATAGGAGGTTTTCTATATTATAACTGGAATCCATCTCGCATGTATATGGGCGACAGTGGCAGTCAGTTTCTTGGGACATTCTTAGCAGGAATAGGCATTACTTATTTTTGGAATGCTCCTGATTATTATGGTCAAATGATTCCTGAGAAGCAAGTACTGATTGTTGCTTGCATGTTTATTGTGCCATTAAGTGATACAACTACTGTTTCAATAAATAGAGTTCTTAAAGGTCAATCGCCATTTGTTGGAGGTAGGGACCATACCACGCATCACCTGTCATATATGGGATTAAGCGACCGACATGTAGCAATGATTATGATTCTTATTTCTGTGGTTTTCATGTCTTTGTCGGTGTTGATAATTAATAACATCGAAACCTGGTCGCTTAGCTATACGTTAAGCTTTGGGGTACTATTTTTGTTAGTAAGCGGAGGATTGTACTCCACAACAAAAATTAGTAAACCCAAAATGAAAAAGTGATAAAGAAACTCCCCAAAAAGCTCTTGCCTTCTGCTTCATGGAAGATCCTTATATCTTTCGTTTTTCTCTTTGGTTTATTAGGGATGAGCAGGTTATTTAATTATTCTGCAAAGATTAAGACGAATGATGACCTCTACCAGAAGTACTTCAATGACAACTATAAGATTTTTGCAGTCAACGTACCTGACGATTTAAATTTTGCAGGAGAGAAAGTTCCTTTGCAAGATTTTGAGGTAAGAGAAAGAATTGATAGAGAATTCCTGGTTAATACTTATTGGCAATCCTCTACCCTGCTTCTGGCCAAAAGGTCTAACCGTTGGTTTCCTGTTATAGCACCCATACTCAAAAGAAATAATATCCCAGAAGATTTCAAATATCTGGCAGTTGTTGAGAGTGGATTTTTACATGGAATATCTCCCAAAGGAGCTGCAGGCTATTGGCAATTTATTCCTTCTACTGCAAAAGCGTATGGTTTAAGAGTAGATGATGATATCGATGAAAGGTATCACGTTGAAAAATCAACGGAAGCCGCATGCAAGTATTTTAACGATTCATATAAGCAATTAGGCAGTTGGACCTTAGTTGCAGCGGCATTTAATATGGGTGTAAGTGGGGTTCAAAAACAGCTCATTAGGCAGCAAGTGAGCAGTTATTATGATTTGCTTTTAAACGAAGAAACAGCCCGTTATGTCTTTAGAATATTGGCAATGAAAGAGATACTGAGCAATCCGCGAAGATACGGATTTGTATTTAGGAAGAAAGACCTCTATCCGAAAATCCAAACAACAAAAGTTAAAATAGATACTACTATCAAAAACCTTCCTTCTTTTGCCGAATCTCAAGGGCTGAATTATAAGCTTCTTAAATACTTCAATCCTTGGATAAGGACAGATGAATTAAAAGTAGGAGCCAATGAATCCTTTACGATTTCACTTCCACACGAAAGTGTGAAAGACTATGATTTACTAATGAGAATGGCTAATGCTGAAATGGGTGAGCCCGCTATACCATCAACTGAAACAGATTCATTGTAATCATTTTTCAACCCAAAGCAAAGAATTTCCATTTCCAAACTCGTTTTCTTCCCACAGCTCATTTGCTGGATCTTTTATCCAATTACCGTCAACGATAAACTTATAAGTGTACTTTCCTGGATCCAAATGAAGTTCAAAGGTCCATGCATCTTCATGCTTCTCCATTTTGAAGGCTTGCTCATTCCATCCGCAAAAAGAACCTGTTAGAATGACCTCTTTGGCATTTGAAAAACCATTCAACTTAAAGGTGTAATTAGGTTTAACCACAAGAAATGAATTCTTATTTCCTGCTCCATCATCTATTGTTATCGGATTCTTAGGGTCTAACACCCACTGTTCATCAACCACAAACTTGTATTGATAATTACCTGGTGATAAAACGTAAGGCAATTGCCATTCTCTACCTACTTTACTTAATGCAAGTTCAGATGGGTTCCAATCATTAAATTCACCAGATACAAATACATTTCTGGCATCGGGATATTGATCCACAGTAAAAAGTTGAGGTTTTCCTAAAGCTAAAACAGAATTAAACCCTCCATTCCCATCAGGGACTTTTTGGCTATTTGATGTATCAGTAATCCAATCACCATCGGCAACAAACTTATATGTGTAGGTTCCTTCTACTAAATACACCGGAAGCATGAATATGCCATTTTTAACTTTATTCATCCTTATTTTCTTAGGATTCCAATCGTTAAATGAACCGCTTAGAAAGACCTTCTTTGTCTCGTAATCTCCTGTAAAGCTGAATTCGTGATTAGTGACATAATAAACTGAATTATTCCCATTGTAGCCGTCATCCTCACTAATATTATTACTCTTATCAGAGATCCATTTGCCATCAACAATGTATTTGTACAGGTACTTTCCCGGCTTTAGGTCTAACTCAGTTTCCCAAGCATTTCCTTTTCTTTCAAGCTTCAATTTTTGTGTGCTCCATTGATTGAAAGAGCCGGACAGAAGTACTTCTGAGGCTGATTCATAGCCTTCTAATCTAAAAATCGTTAACCCATTATTTGATGTCTTTGGGAATTCTCCTTTCAAATCATTAACTCCAATTTTACCATGCATTATAGGAATGCCTGGGTGATTTTCAGAAACGAACATTGAAGAAAGGAGCATATGAGAATTAGGATTCGAGAAATCAGCTACCGGCTCCAAGCTACGTCTAAGTTCAATTCCTTTTTTACCTCTGTCTTTAACTATCCACCCGTTATTTGTGAAAGATGAATAATCTCCTTGAAGCAAAGCCTTTATTGGCTCCGGTGTTTCAATGCCAAACTTAGACAACACCGAATCTTGCATACTGGCAACCATCGCCTTATCAAAACGGATTACAATTTGACCATCTTCAAAGAAATATTCTGGGCTATAACCCTTCCCAGTTTGCCCCAAACCATCAGTTTGAAAACATACAAAGCTCAGGAATATCAAAGCCAATTTGAGCAAGGTTGAGGTGGCAAAAGTTTTCACCATATTATCAATTCTTTATTATAAAGATTTATCGACATCCGGCCGGAGGCCAAAAAATCATAACCAAGCATGCCATCTATACGAGTGCCATATGATGTGCTCAAACCATTTAGATTAGCAACGGTAACAGGTACAGAATTCAGTTTAAAATCATCGAACGATAAATCTCGAAGTTTGCCACTAAGCACCTCTATGGTCTTACCTCCAGAACCTATCAATCTTCTACTTCCGGTAATTTCGATATTTTCGAAAGCTTTCTTTGGAGCTCCTGAATTAATAACACAACTTTCTGCACCAGTATCGATATACATCCTCAATTTTTTGCTATTTAAACTTCCCATAATTATGAGAACTCCCGACTGATCCTCGATTTTTATAATCTGTTTTGGTTTTGCAGAATGAGTTTTGTCAAGCATCAAAGTTTCGCCTTTGCGGTTTAACCTATATAGGGTTAGTGTGCTTTGTTCAATGTCAATCAGCATTTCCAGGTTTTTAAAGAGATTTAGTCCTAGCAAACCAAGAATCTTTAGGCCTTTCTTCTCTTCTAAATGAGAGAGAGAAATCATATCTGCATCAACATCGTCAAAAAAGAGTCCGCCAAAATCAAGTTTCCCTAACCTAATCTCGGCCCCAGGACTCGCCGAACCTGTTATTCCTGAGGCATATACAGAGCCAAACGTTGGATAATTTCTAAAATAGGTTTTGTTAAGCACCAAATGAGGAGCTCCAGTGTCCAGAATGAAGTTCCCAGATAAAGAGTCGGCTTTAACTTCTAGCATTAAGAGATTTCCTGCTCGCTTAATTGGTAATGTGAGAATTAATTCATCTCCCTTTGGTTTAGGATCAGGGTATGTAGAAACATGAGGGAATTTTTTCTTCAGCAAATCGCCTTTGTAAAATTCGCCATTCACAGCAAAAACTGTAGCGAACAACAAGCATAGTAAGCTGAGTAATCTCATAAGAAAATCAAAGATACAAAACGATTATTTGTCCTAGCTGTTTATAAACTCTAACCAATTAAATTAACTAATTTTGCCTCTTTATTTTTCGATGCAAAAAAAGGATAGCTCTAAGGATTCATTTATTGAAATTTATGGAGCAAGGGAACATAATTTAAGGAATATAGACCTCAGCATACCAAGGAATAAATTGGTAGTGATTACAGGTTTAAGCGGGAGCGGAAAGTCGTCGATTGCGTTCGATACTATTTATGCAGAAGGTCAGCGACGTTATATAGAGAGTTTCTCTGCATATGCAAGGCAATTCCTTGGCAATATGGAAAGACCTGATGTTGATAAGATTACAGGGCTTAGTCCAGTAATTTCTATTGAGCAAAAGACTACAGGTAAAAACCCTAGGTCAACTGTTGGCACAATTACAGAGATCTACGATTTCATGCGTTTACTTTTTGCACGAGCAGGAGATGCGTTTTCGTATAATACTGGCGAAAAAATGGTCCGCTATTCTGAGCAGCAGATTCTTGAACTCATTCTGAATGACTACGAAGGAATGCGCATTAGCATGCTTGCTCCACTAATTAAGGGTAGAAAAGGTCATTATCGCGAATTATTTGAGCAAATAAGCAGAAAAAGGGCTTCTGAAAGTTCAAAGGATGGTGAACAGAGACATTACCTTCGGTATGAAACTAGACCGATATAAGGTCTATAGATATTGAGATAGTAATTGATAGAATTGGAAGTAAACGAGAAGCAAAAACTGAAGAGTTTTAGACTCGTTTAACCCTGCTGGCCATGAAACATGGCAAGGGAAGCATAATGATATTAGAAGCTGAGTAAGAAAACAATCAGGCATTTTAGTAAATACCTCATGTGCCCAAGTACAGGTATTTAGTGATTTGTTTCAGCTCCTAACCTATTCTCATTTAACTCACCTTATGGAGCTTGTCCACACTGTCATGGTTTAGAAAAGTTGCTCAAGTTGATATTCATAAAATAATTCCAGACCCTAGAATATCCATTAAAAAAGGAGGTATTGCTCCGTTGGGTGAATATAAGAACAATTGGATTTTCGCCCAGGTTGAAGCAATAGCTGATAAATACGGTTTTAAAATCAGCGATGCGATTGAGGATATTGATGAATCTGCCATAGATGCAATTCTTTATGGTACAGAGGAGATTCTGAAAATTAAGAACCCAAGCTATAATTCAAATGGTTATGCAATGCAGTTCAATGGAATTGTAAACTTTATCGCAGATCAGCATGAAGAGCGTCATACCGAAGGCACTAAATCTTGGGCCGAGGAATTTATGAACGACGTAACTTGTCCTGAATGCGAAGGCAACAGAATAAAAAAGCAAGCTCTTTGGTTTAAAATAGGCGATAAAAACATCGCTGATTTGGCTAAGCTGGATATTTCTGACCTTGAAACATGGTTTATGCATGTGGAGGAATCGATGCATGAACGCCAATTGGCTATTGGACAAGAAGTTATTAAAGAAATTCGGACAAGAATCGGATTTCTGATGGATGTTGGATTAGATTATCTCACGCTTAATCGAAGTGCAGGAAGTTTATCTGGCGGTGAATCTCAGCGAATTAGACTGGCAACTCAAATTGGGTCAAAACTAGTTGGAGTTTTATATATCCTTGATGAACCAAGCATTGGTTTGCATCAAAGAGACAATGTTAGACTTATAAAGGCTTTGCAAGATTTGAGAGACGCTGGTAATTCGGTAATTGTTGTTGAGCACGACAAGGACATGATTATGGCAGCAGATTGGGTGATTGATGTGGGGCCTGGCGCAGGAGTTCACGGTGGTAAAATTGTTGCACAGGGCAGCCCAGAAAGCCTTTACGCTGGAGATTCTACTACATCTTTATATCTTAGAAACGAGAAGCAAATTGCGTTACCTGAAAAAAGAAGGGAAGGAAATGGCAATAGTTTAAAATTACTTGGTGCAAGTGGCAACAATTTGAAGAATATAAATGTGAGTTTTCCTTTGGGAACCTTTATTTGTGTTACAGGAGTTTCAGGAAGCGGGAAATCTACATTGATTAATGAAACCTTGTACCCAATACTTAATCACCATATTTACAGGTCATTAAAAAAACCTCTTCCATATAAAAAGATTGAAGGGCTGAAGCATATAGACAAGGTAATTGACATAGATCAAAGTCCGATAGGCAGAACACCACGTTCGAATCCAGCAACTTACACAGGTGTATTTTCAGATATTAGAAGTTTGTTCGCTTCTTTGCCAGAGGCAGCGATTAGGGGTTATAAGCCTGGAAGATTTTCTTTTAACGTTAAAGGCGGACGATGCGAAACCTGTTCAGGTGGAGGCATGCAGGTTATTGAGATGAATTTCTTGCCTGATGTTTACGTTCAATGCCCAACATGCCAGGGTAAAAGATATAATCGTGAAACGCTTGAGGTACGCTATCGCGGGAAGTCAATAAGTGATATTCTTGCTATGACTATAGATCAAGCAGTTGAGTTTTTTGAGAACATTCCAAGCATTCTGCATAAGATAAAAACAATTCAGGAGGTTGGTTTAGGATATGTTTCACTTGGACAATCTTCAACTACTCTAAGCGGAGGAGAAGCTCAGCGCGTTAAACTAGCAACTGAACTTTCAAAGAAGGATACTGGAAATACCTTTTATATCTTAGACGAGCCTACAACCGGTTTGCATTTTGAGGATATTCGTATTTTGCTTGATGTACTTCAAAAATTAGTAGACAGAGGCAATACGGTGCTAGTGATTGAACATAATATGGATATGATTAAAGTTGCAGATTACATTATTGACATTGGGCCAGAAGGCGGCGAACGAGGGGGAACTTTAATAACAACGGGAACTCCAGAGAAAATTGCTGAGCATAAAAGCAGTTTCACATCTGCATTTTTAAAACAAGAATTAAACGAATTAAAAGTATATGGACAATAACCAAAAAGGAGGACACGAAGATAAAATCATCGAAGCCTTTAAAGAAAAAGACAATTTTGAGATAAAGACCACGAATTCTTGGCAAATCTTTAAGATTATGGCTGAGTTTGTTGAAGGATTTGAAAAACTTGGAAAGATTGGACCCTGCGTTTCAATATTTGGCTCGGCTCGTTCAAAGCCGGAAGATCCTTATTATGAAATGGCTGAAGAAATTGCTTATAAGCTAACTCTTGAAGGCTATGGAATTATAACAGGGGGTGGCCCTGGGATTATGGAAGCTGGTAATAAAGGAGCGCACCGAGGAGGTGGAAAATCGGTAGGATTGAATATCGTTTTGCCTCACGAGCAAGAAGGAAACAGATACATTGACAGAGACAAAATCATAAATTTCGATTACTTTTTTGTGCGTAAGGTAATGTTTATGAAATATGCTCAAGGCTTTGTTATTATGCCAGGTGGCTTTGGAACCTTAGATGAATTTTTTGAAGCAATTACATTAATTCAGACTAATAAAATTGCTAGGTTCCCACTAGTTCTAGTTGGAAAAGTATTTTGGGGAGGCTTGGTTGATTGGGTTAAGCAACAACAATTGGCTGCAAATCCATTTATTTCTGCTGAAGATTTAGACTTATTTAGTTTGGTTGATAATGCTGATGAAGCAGTTGAAGCGATAAATGATTTTTATAACAAATACATGTTTCGTCCTAATTTCTGATGCGAAAGCTCAGAGAGAACATAAGTGAATTTTTAGCTTCGCCCGATTATAAAGAAATTCGGGAAAGGATAAGGCAATTGCGCTTTCCTCTGACAAAAGAATTGGCCGACAGGTACCTGTTCCAATTTCTAAAATGGAGGATTAAGTATATCTCAAACAGGAATTTCTTAGTTTTCCTAAGTGTTCTTGTGGGAATTATCTGCGCAATAGCTGCCGTGGTTCTTAAGGCTTCAGTGCATTATATTGAGGCCTATCTGCAAAATGATCTTAATCTTCCATACAAAGGAACTTTGTATTTTGTATTCCCTGTAATTGGTATACTTCTAACGGTATGGTTTGTAAAGCGTTTTCTTGGAGGTCATTTAGGAAGAGGCATTAGTCCTATTCTATTTGTAATATCAAGAAAGGGGTCTAAGGTTGAGAGACATAAAACCTGGTCGCATTTAGTTACTTCGGCAATCACAGCTGGTTTTGGAGGGTCGGCAGGACTAGAAGCGCCGATTGTTGTTGCTGGTTCGGCAATTGGTTCTAACGTTGGTCAGATGCTTCATTTAAATTATAGAGAGCGAACGCTTTTGCTAGGTTGTGGAGCTGCTGCAGGAATAGCAGCTGTGTTTAACTGTCCAATTGCGGGGGTGATTTTTGCTTTTGAAGTTTTACTTGAAGGGTTTACGATTCCAGCATTTATTCCTTTACTGATTTCAGCGGCAACAGCTGCGGTAGTTTCAAGGGTGCTTTATAGTGGTCAATTATTTTATTTGATAACCGATGGTTATCAAATGAGTAGCTTACCCTTTTATGTTTTGCTTGGAATTCTATGCGGAATGATATCTGCATACATGACCCGAATGACTTTGAGGATTGAAGGGAAGTTTGAAATGTTTACAAAGCATTTTCCGAAAGCACTTGTTGGAGGAGCTATGCTGGGTTTTTTGATTTTCATGATGCCATCTCTTTATGGGGAAGGTTACACAACAATTCAGGCTCTTTTTAATGGAGATCACTCAAGCCTAACAGCATCATTTCTTTTTTCAACAATTGATGATAATGTTTGGATTGTTTTGGGAGCTGGAGCTGCGATCACTTTTTTAAAGGTTATAGCCACTTCACTAACATTAGGCTCAGGCGGTAATGGAGGAATCTTTGCTCCTTCCCTATTCTCAGGCTCAGTACTTGGATATACAATGGCTTATGGAGTAAACCTCACTTCCTTTATACAGTTACCGATAGCAAATTTTGTTGCTTGTGGAATGGCTGGAGTTTTAAGTGGTGTGGTACATGCTCCTCTAACGGCAATCTTCTTAATTGCAGAAATCACTGGTGGATATTCTTTGTTTGTTCCATTGATGATTGTATCAGCTTTATCATATTTCATTGCAAGGATTTTTGAACCGTACTCGGTTTATACCACCCGATTGGCGAAAAAAGGATTATGGTTTCAACAAAATAGAGACTATAGTGTACTTCGTTCTATGCGTTTAAGAGCATATATTAGAAAACATCAGGAAATACTCACAATGGATATGAATCTTGAGGCCCTTATTCATGTTGTTTCTCATTCACACAGAGACATTTTTCCTGTTTTGGGCCCTGAAAACAGACTTTTAGGAATGATTTATATGGATGATATTCGAGAAGTTCTATTTCATAAGGAACAATATCCAAATCTTTCCGTAAAGGATTTAATGAAAAAACCAAGGGCTATTGTGGATATGAGAGATTCTATGCCTACTGTAATGGAATGCTTTGAAAAGACACATGAAGATGTGCTTCCTGTTACTGAAGGAGGAAGCTTTAAAGGGGTTGTTTTGAAGTCTGATGTCTTTACAGGCTATCGCAATAATCTCATCCGTCAAGCTCAAGAACTAAGTTAAAAAGTTTACATTTACTATCTGAATAATTGATAAATGAGCTATCAGATCCCAGACGAAAAATTATACAATCTCTCTATGATTCAGGAGATTGCGCATGGAAACATGGATTTTGTAAATAAAATGATGTCCCTTTTTATTGAAACTATGCCTCCTGCTATTAATGAAATAAGAGAGCATTTTAACAACTCAAATTGGAGTGATTTAGGAGCTGTTGCTCACAAGATTAAGCCTTCGATAGATACAATGGGCATTGATCATCTTAAAGAAGATATCAGACTTATTGAACGCTATGGCAAAGAGGCAAGCAATTTAAATGAGCTACCTGCATTAATTGAAAAGCTAGAGGCGATTATCGGAAAGATAATCTCTGATTTGCAAGCAGAGTTAGACGCATAAAAAATCCTGCGATTGCAGGATTTTAGAATTACTTATCATTCACTTCTTATTTAACTGAAATCAATTCAACATTGAATATCAGTTTTGATTTGGCAGGGATTAATGGAGGTCTTCCATTTTCTCCATAAGCCAATTCATAAGGGATTATGAGTAAAGCCTTGCTTCCTTCGTTCATGTATGAAATACCTTCATCCCATCCGGGAATAACCATTCCTGCTCCTAAGCGAAATGAAATTGGTTTTCCTCTAAGAACAGATGAATCAAATATATCGCCGTTCTCAAGAAAACCCGTATAATGAACTTCAACTGTTTTACCTCGTTCGGCTTTAGCACCTTTGCCGGGTTCGAAAATATTATAAACCAGATTAGTTTCAGTAGTAACGTTATTTTTTTCTTTTACCACAAATTGCTTTGGTGCGAAATCTTTAAAAACGTCGAGCACCTCAATATCAAAAATCAGGTAAGACCCTGTTGGAATCTTGGGCATTGGAGTATCGCCATAGCCTAATGCTGGGGGAATTGTTAAAGTAGCTCTATCGCCAACTTTAAGGTAAGGTAAAGCCTCATCCCAACCAGCAATCACTTGCTTCATTCCAACAACAAATTCGAAAGGTTGGTCTCTTTCTCGAGAACTATCAAATGTTCTATCGTCAACTAAAGTGCCTGTATAATGGACTTTAACTTTATCGCCTTTCGCTACATTCTTACCTTTTCCTGGCTCTATAAGTTTAATTTTCAAGCCAGATTCTGTAGTAATCTCCTCGTCTTTCTTGAGTTTAACTTGCTGCGCAGATAAGGAGGCGGCAAAGAAAAGTAGCGTGAGTATAGTGGTAGATCTCATAGATTAAATTATTCGTAGCTTATTAATTCAACTTCAAAGATTAGAGGCGAATTAGCAGGAATTGATCCAACACCTCTTGCACCATAAGCCAAGGCAGATGGGATTCCTAAAATTGCTTTTTCTCCTGGCATAAGCTCAGCTATGCCAAGATCCCAACCTTTAATAACCTGACCAACACCTAGTTGAAAAGAAAATGGTTCTCCTCTTTCAACGCTAGAATCGAAAACGGTTCCATTTAAAAGGCGTCCGGTGTAATGAACTTTGACTGACTTTCCGTTTTGTGGCTTTTCGCCTGTTCCCGGTTGGGTTTGAACGATAAACATTCCTTTTTCATTAGGTTCTGCGTTATAGCCATTCTTCACGAAGTACTCTTTGATCTCCATGATTTGTTTTTCTGTGATGCTCTTCATTTCTTCTTCTTGCTTGGCTAGAACTTCTGCTTGCTTTTGTTGCATTTCTTCAATCGAAAGTACTTCATGCACACCAATATTAAAAAAGATTTTTTCTCCACTTTTAACAAAAGGAGGAATCTTATCCACTCTAACGGTTTTAATGAAAAATGAATCAGCAATTACACTAAATCTTGCAGAATCATTTAAGCTCAGCATTCCAATACCTTCGAGAATATCTCCTGGGTATTCAGATTCGGTTATTTGTAAAACCATTTTTCCATCAGCTGCGGCAGTGGCTGATTCAAATATAAGAGAATCAGCATTGTTACGCATAACACCATAAGAAAGATTAAGAATAACAAAATCATCCTTCATGATTTTTCGAGAGGATTCGTCATGCCTGATTATATTATACTCTAAACCATTGGCAGTTTTCTTCATTTTTTTTCCATCCTTCTGAGCGAATAGCGAAGAAGAAATGCAAAAAAGTAAGACTAGACTAAGTCGTGCAGTGAGGTTAAATTGAATCATGATTAATCTACTTTAAGTAATTGTACTTCAAATACTAATGGAGCAAAAGGCGGAATAGTTCCAGAACCATTAGAACCATATCCAAGCACAGATGGAATTATAAAAGTTGCTGAACTTCCAACATTCATCATGCCTATTCCTTCATCCCATCCGCCAATAACTTCTCCTTTACCTAAAGTAAAAGAAAAAGGTTGATCGCGGTCAAAACTCGAATCAAACTTTTTACCATTTAGTAAATAGCCAGTATAATGAACTGTCACTTTTTGGCCCGGCTTAACTTTGGGACCACTACCTTTCTCTGTCTCAATATAATACAATCCAGAAGCTGTTGGCTTGGTTGTTATTTCTTTCCTTTTAACATAATTAGCAATGTCTTCAGGCTCTTCAGCCATTAACCTATCCATATCTTGTTTCTTCTTCATACTCATTTCAGAGCGAAGATCTGAAAGCTTCTTCATGGTTTCTTCTTCAGACTGAATGTCGACCAAACCTATATTAAATAGAAGTTTTTGTCCAGCTTTAACTCCAGGAGGCAGGCTTTCCATTTTATTTGAAACGAGAAAAAACGAATCAGCCGAAACAATGAAAGAAGCGCTATCACCGATATGCATCATCGAAAGGCCTTCCATCATATCTCCTTTAAACATTGGATCAGAAAGCTGAATAAATTTGATTCCGCCAGGATAATCAGGAAAAGTTTGAGAATCAAACAAAAGTGAATCGCCATTTTCACCTCTCAGGCTAAGTGCCATGTGGGTAAAAAGTATTTCTCCTTGCTTGGGGGCTTTACCGTCTTCGTTTTCGATATGAAATTTATACGACAATCCTGTATCGGTGGATTCGAAATCACCATTCGGGTTATCAGAACAAGCAGAAAGGAGCAAAAAAGAGCCAATTACTATGGCTGATGAAAATTTAGAAAACGTCTGAAACATTTAATTTAAGTGAGTTAATTCAATATTATAAACTACGGGTGAACCAGGAGGTATTTTATTATGATCTCCAGTAAGCCCATGAGCAAGGTGCGAAGGTAAAATAAAAATGGCATGCTCGCCTTCCTTTAGCAGTTTAACACCTTCATGTATTCCTGATTCAATTTGATCATGATCAATTATAAAGGACTTTAGTCCAAGTGAATCGGATGAATAACATACTGTTCCGTCTAATAAAGAAATAGAATACTTTAGAGTTGCAGTCATGCCGGAGACGGCTTGTTTACCATCATTCTGTTTGGTAATCAAGTACCTAAGCCCTGTTCCTGTTCGTTCAACAGATAAATTTCTCCTTTTTATATAATTGTCAATTTCTTTCGACTCTGTTTGAACATGAGCTTTATTAGCATCTAAAATACGTTCACGAATTCGTGCAATTTCTTCTTCAGAAATTTCTTCTTTATTTGTTTCTTCTCCGCCGCATGAACTAAATGATATCAAAAGAAATAGGTATAAAAATATTTTCATTGTTGGGAAAGTTGATTGTAGCTGGGGAGAATTGACTTAAACTTCTCAATAGTTTCAGGCAATCCTAAATAAGAAACGCCTCCAGCAGCGTTCAAGTGCCCTCCCCCTTCGAAGTTATCTCTAGAAAGTTCATTAACGGGGAATTCGCCAATTGACCTAAAAGAAATCCTGATTTTACCGCCACGTTCACTAAACAATGCAGCAACAAGAACACCTTTTATACTCAAGGCATAGTTTACAAGTCCTTCTAAGTCACCTTCTTTATAGTTATACTGCTTTAAATCTTGCTCGCTGAGAGCGATGAAAGCTGTTCTGAATTCAGGCATATAAACCAGTTTTTCATGCAAAGCTAATCCCCATAACTTTAATTTATAGAAAGAGTTTTGGTTTGAAATAGCTTCATGAATAAGCCAATGCTGCACTCCTTTTTCAATGAGGACACCTGCATAATGATAGGTTGTTGCAGTTGCAGCCTGAAAACGGAAAGATCCTGTATCAGTCATCATTCCAGTGTATAAACAAGAAGCCGCATCCTTATCAACATAGCTTTCTCCTTTTTTATGTAAAATCCATCTCAGAACCAATTCGCAAGTTGAACTTGCGGATATGTCACTTAGCATAGCATCGCAGAAATTGTCTGGCTCACGATGATGGTCTATCATTACTTTATAAGCTTTACTATTTATGATAGATTCTTCAAGTTGATCAGTTCTGGCCGGATGATTAAAGTCTAGACAAAAGATTAAATCGGCTTGTTGAAAAGCCAAATTTGTCTCTTCTTTTTGCTTGTTGCCAATTATAATCGTTTCAGAACCTGGCATCCAGTCTAAAAAGTCGGGAAATGGATCTGGAACAATGACTTCAGCATTAATCTGAAACGCATTTCTCAGATATTTTTGAAGGCCAAGCGAGGATCCTAATGCATCTCCATCTGGATTTCGGTGAACAACAATAACAACTTTACAGTTGGATGATAATAATTCTGAAATTTTAAAGTCCTGATCGGTAGTAAACATAGGAGACAAACCTACCTAATATTTGCGAAAGCTATTTAATCCAATTGAATTGTTTGACGAAAAATAAATATCTTTATGGTTCCAAAATAACAAGAGAGAAATATCAATTTATGGCAACTGCATCAAGATTTTTTTACCGGGGTATTATATTGTTGTTCTTGCTTGTTTCTTTTTCATGCAAAAAAGAGGAAACGCCCGAAGAAGATACTACTGCAATTGCAGTTGGTTCTGCTGTTCTAAACAATGTTTACACTTCTTTTTCTCGAGGATATTATTACGTGTCGGATGCAAACGGATGGTATAATTATGTTACACTTTATAGAACCGACAACAGTGAAATCCGAATCATTTTTGCCGAACAAGGTGAAGGACTTAGGACAATAGCTCCAGGCGATACTTCAATTAGGGAAATCAGATATAAAGATGCTGGACAAAGAAATTACATTGCTGACTCTGGTAGTGTAAACATCACCAGTTTTAAAGTAAGGGATGGAGTGTTTATTATTTCGGGAGGTTTTGCATTCAGGGCAAAAACAACTCCGATATTCTTACCTGATAGCACATCTTTTGCAACTACAATTAGGGTAACTGACGGAGGCTTTGTTAATTTGCAGTCAGAAGACTAATCCCAAATTCAATTAGTATTTATGATTTCAATTGCAGTGCTGGGGGCTGGGCGCTCCGCTGGATACTTTATAGATTATACAATTAATTTATGTAAAGACAGAGGCTGGCGATTGACTATCGCAGATATGCAAACTTCTCATCTTGAAAAGTATCAAGCAGATTATCCTTCACTTGCATTGATGAATGCTTCTTTGAACGAGCAGAATGAACGCTTGCGGGTTATTGAAGGTGCTGATTGGGTTGTTTCTTTATTACCTGCTTTCATGCATGTTGATGTTGCAAAAGACTGTTTGATTAAGGGATGCAATCTTGCAACTGCCTCCTACGTAAGTGAAGAAATGCAAGAACTTGGAGCGGAAGCGGAAAAAAAAGGACTTATATTTTTAAACGAATGCGGTCTAGATCCGGGAATTGATCATATGTCGGCTGTAAAGATTATTAATGACTTACGAGCTAATGGGGCAGAAATTATTGGATATAAGTCATATTGCGGTGGCCTAATTGCTCCGCAGTTTAATGATAACCCATGGAAATACAAATTCAGCTGGAACCCTAGAAACGTTATTTTAGCCGGAAATGGAGTGTCAACAGCGCTTTTAGATGGAGAAATCAAGGTTATTCCATATCATCATAATTTTCAGAGACCTGAAGAAATTTTGATGCCTGATGATTCGGCTTATGAGGCTTATATCAACCGTGATTCGCTTAGTTATCAATCTATTTATGATTTAGAAGATGTTAAAACAATGGTTAGAGGTACATTGAGGTATCCTGGCTATTGCCGAGCTTGGAATATTCTTATACATCTAGGCCTAACAGATAATAGCTATAAATATCCCTTAAGTGAAGGGATGACATACAAAGAATTTCTTTGTTCATTTTTATTAGGAAACAACCATACTGACATTAGCGATAGCATAAGACAGACTATCGGAATGCCTGATTATGAACAAGATGCAATTGACAAGGTTCTATGGACAGGCTTAAATAGTAATGAAATAGTTCCTACTGATACTCAAGGAAGTCCAGCTGCAATTCTTCAAAACCTGCTTGAAAAGAAATGGTTACTTAAGGAAGATGACCATGATCTGGTGGTGATGCAGCACCAGGTAAAATTTACACTCGAAGGGGAAACTAAGATGTTTGTTAGCTCACTTCACCTTGAAGGTGAAGGACGTGTATCAACTGCAATGTCAAAAACAGTTGGTCTTCCGCTTGCAATTGCGGTGAAAACACTAATTGATAATCCAAGTAAAAAGAAAGGCATTGTAATTCCAATTTACAAAAGCATTTATGAGCCTGTTCTAGAAGAATTAAAAAGCTTCGGGGTTGAGTTCAGTGAAAAGGTTATTTCGCTATCAGAACCTGTAACCGAAAGCAAACCAGAATGAAGCGGTTGTAACCGTGTTTCTGTTATTAGGAGAAGCGTCGAAATATCTTCTTGAGCCTAAACCTAAAGAAGATGTTATAGTTAGTTCTTTAACGGGATTCCAGGTGAAACCACCTTGAAACAGTATAGAAGCATAAGCTGATGAAGTGATTACGGATTGATAATTAAATTCATCATAAACTTCATAACGAAATCTGGCTAATCCTGATCTTATAGCAGGACCAATGTAAAAGCTAGCCTGACGCTGTCCAAAAGGATAAAAATTCAAGTCAATTCCTGAATAAAAGACATTGTAGCTGTTAAATACTATATCATTAAGAGTATTACCGTAAAGGCTAAAACTAACAGGCACACGAAGACCTAATTTACCTTGTTCTCCAACGATTCGTTCATATCCGAGAGTTACATTTTGAAAAAGAATATCAATTACATTTAAGTAGATATGGTTATTACCTAAGTCAGAGGGCGTCACTTTGAAAGAGGAACCCGAATTTTTTTTCATTTCATTAAAAACATCAACAGCTCCACTTTCATAAGCTATTCGATTAACATCTTCGATGTACATTCTATAATCAGGACCAGTGAGATTACTGAATTTCTTGTATTTGATCTCCTTTCTTCCAATCTCAATTACCTTAGCCTCAATGGCATCACCTTTCAAAGTATAAATCATATCCTGAGCGAAAATAAAAGCAGGACTGATGATGAGCATGATGATGAATAGATGTTTCATTTTCTGTAAGTATATATCGGATAACGAAGATTGCATATTATTGTTATATATAAAAGCGGTAAACAAAAAAAGCCTCACTTAAAGGTGAGGCTTTTTTGATAATAAAAATTTGCTTTAGTTCTTAACCAGCTTTTTATGGTATTTAACACCCTCAATTTCAAGCTCAACCATGTAAATACCTGAAGAAATAGAAGAAATATCAAGATTGAAATTTTGAATTCCATTTTGAACTTTAGTATTAAGTGGGGTTAGCACATTTTTGCCTAACATATCTAGCAAACGAATTTGTGCAAAGCCAGGTTTCTCCATATTAAACTCTAAGCTTAAGCTTGAAGAAGCAGGGTTAGGGAAAATATTTAAGTCAACTAAATTAGCTAGAGAACCAATTGCAAGAGCTTCACCAATTCTAATATCATCGAGATAAAGATTGTTACTTCCTACTTCTCCAGCAATAAATTCAAACTTGAATCTTACATTATCTTGGGATGAAACACCAGATAAACCAACAGCAAGTTCACTCCATTGAGAAGTTTCGGTAGGAACAAATTCACTACTATAGTATCCCGCTGTAATTAGATCATCTCCAGTCCATGATTTTCTCAAAATCCAGGTTTGACCACAATTATTAGAGGTATAAACTCTTAATTGATCATTTGGCTCTCCGCCGCGCTCTGCAGCAGAAATTCTAAAAATCATACTTGGTGTTGAAACACTTGAGATATTGTAAGAGGGAGTTATAAACACATCGGCTTCACTGGTTGTGTTGTTAAAATTCCTCATTCGTATGCAACTATTGTAAGGTCCAAAACCTGTCCAAGGACTAAACTCCCATTTGTTAGCGGTATTATCGGAATTTTCAATTCTATATTTGCTTTCAAAATCAGCCTGGATATCTAAACCATCCCAGAAAGGCCCTTGAGCATTCTCAGCAGCATCCTCGCTAATAATTACCCAGCCAGTTTTTTCAATAACATCTGAACCAAGGCTATTGGAAACAGTTAGTTTCACTTTGTATGTGCCTGGAACATCATAAGAAACAATAGGACTAGCTGCTGAAGAAGTTGCAGGATCTCCACCTTCAAATTCCCAAGCTCTTTCGTAATTCTGTGCGTTGTAGGATACATCAGAAAACGTGATTGTACTTCCCGCGCAAACTAAATTTCTATTCTCACAGAAATTTGCAAACGGCTGACAAACTTGAGGGTTCAACAGATCTTCATCTCTTGTACCAGTTGCAGCTAGGTTAACATCAGACCAAATAAATGCCCGTATTGCAGATAAAGTTGCATCCATCACTTCTTTTTGTCCCATCGTAAACATCCCCATACAGTTGTCATCAGAATAGTCCATATAGTTCATGAACATTTCGCCATTGATAGTATCACCTCCAGCACAGCCACCAACATTATAAGGATAATCATCCCAGCAAACTCCGTAATTAGGAGCTTCGGCAATAGGAGTATCATCAATTCCATCGCTACCGCAGTCAGCATCACCCCAAATATGGCGAAGTCCGAGCCAGTGACCAATTTCATGAGTGGCTGTACGTCCTACTCTACCTGCAGCAGTTCCGATACTTCCAGTATAGTCGTGTCTCAACACGATACCATCAGTTGAAAGCAATCCTCCTAAAGGAAATTGTGCATATCCCAGCACTGTTCCTTGCGTTGTAACGAATGAAGCAATTGATTTAACAACCCAAACATTTAAGTATTTGTATGAATTCCAATGACTAACAGATTTAACACCGTTATCATTGCTTGCATCATTCGTTTTTGGAGAATATACTCTTACAATACCATCAGTACAGTTGCCTAAATCATCTTTGGTTGCAAGGCGAAATTCAATTTCACAATCAGCAGCTAGTTCACCAAAAGCGTTTGGAACTAGACTGAAATTAGCATTATTCAAACTAAAATCCTCATTCAGAATTCTAATTTGATCTTCTATCTGAGCTTTTGAAATATTTTCGGGACCACATTCATGAATAACATGAAAGACCACTGGAATAATTCTCTTCTCCCCTGCTTTAGCTCTTTCCTGAGGATTTTTTGCTAAATACGTTTGAAGCTGTGACTGAAATTCAGCCTGTTGAGCTCGTATTTCAGGGTGGAGTTGCATTTCCTTTTCAAGCACATCCATAGTGGAGCACTTGTTTGGATTATGCTGAGATTGAGCAGATGCACTAAAGCCGATGATAGCCATCAGCATGATAAGTAAAACACTTTTAAAACTTCTCATGTTTGTTATTTTTATTCCAATATTTTACAGGCGCACAAGAATAATAAATAATTCCTGTAGATGCTCATAAAATTTAACGAATTATTAAATTAAGCATTCAAATTTACTTGAAAATTATTCGGACAGCAATAACAAAAATTCAGGGTTGTCGGAAATACAAGTTTACGTTATCCCAATACCCGGGCTGGACATATGATATATTCAGCTAATTTTCAACGCATTGCAAACCTCCCAATTCCAAATTGCCAGACCTTTAAGAGTGCAATATTGCTGAAGTTTCATCTGTTCTGAAAAAGAAAGACTAGCATCTACACTTATAATCATAGGACGCAGCAAATTAATCCATTGGTCTATATACTCTATGTTAGATGATTGAACATGAATCATCCATTTACAGGACGTAGGAGGAGCAATAACTTTCATCCCATCCTTAAGGATGAAAAAACCTTTGTTTTGATTTACCATAATTAACTTCTGATCATTGATAGTATTCTCCCAATTTCTAGTCTTGATTTGTGTTTCCCAAATTTTATCGCTTCCACAATAATACATAAACCGAGTTTGTTTGTTTTTTAATGTTGCATACATCATACTAGACGTAGAAAACCGTGTTCGTTCAGAAAAGCCAACTAATAAAGAGAATCCTAAAATAGAAATCAGGATAAATCTGAGCTGAACAAGGCTATTCATTTGATGAAGATTTAGCAAGAAAAACACAATGAGCAGCAAAATCAGTGCATTCTGGAGTGAAAAATCATTAAACAATATTGTGGAGTGTGGAATATTTGAAATAAGGTCTGAAAGCTTAATAAGAAACTCGATGCATATCATACATACAGTCAAGAAAATCTCACCCAGATATGGAATAAATTGTAAACTCAGAGCTAGGAAACCAGTAAATGTTATAATGGAAGCTAGTGGAATTGCAAACAAATTAGAGATCATAAAAAAGGCAGGAAACTTACCGAATATATAAAGGCTCAAAGGAGCCGTTGCGATTTGAGCCGATGTTGAAATGAGTAAACTGAGCAGTACCCATTTAACAGGTTTTATTTCAATTCGATTAATGATTTGTGAATATGGACTGATTGATAGAATACCATAAACTGCCAAAAAAGAAAGCCAAAAACCTATGTCATTAATCATCAACGGATTTAAACAGATTAGTATTATTGCAGTTCCGAAGAGAGTATTGAAAGGCTGTTTATGGCTTTTGAGCAAAATTGCTAGAGAAGTGATAGAAAGCATAGTTGCTGCGCGACAAACTGAAGGGCTGAGCCCTGTTATAAATGCATAGCCCCATAAAACGATTATTGTGATAAAAAAAGCAACAAGCTTGTTATTACGGCTATTAAGTAAGACATCTAGAATAAAGGAGAGTAGCTGATATATTAAGCCTACATGCAATCCACTTACTGCAAGTAAGTGGATAATACCACTGCTTGAGAATGATTCTTTTAAATCTTCATCTAAGTTTAGCTTATCTCCTAGGAGAAGTGCTCCTGCTAACTGCTTATTCTTTTCTGAAAATTCAGAATCGTATATATAACCTAATAAATCTTTTTGAAGGTCGCCAGAAAGGCGTTTGGAATAAAGTAAGTCAGATGCAAGAAACAGCCTTTTCGACGTGAAATTTATAATGCCACTGTATCCATTTGAGACTAGCCAAGATCTATAATCAAAATCGGCATTTGGTTCTGAAATTGGTGGATTACTGATTTTTGTTTGAAGAATGTAATAATCACCAGCCTTAATAAACTTCAAATCATCCTTTTGAAAGCTATTACATTTTAACTTGGCACTCGTTGCTAACCAAGTGGAGTTATGGAATACCGATATGAGATCAGCGTCAAATTTGACTATCCCATTTTTTGAGAATCGAGGATGGCTTGAAATTTTTACTTTAAGCAATAAATCTTGATCTAGCAATTCTGATGAAAAGAATGACTTATCATCAAAAGAATTACTCACCTGAGACATGAAAATACCTGAAAAGAAGATAGATATTAATAAGAAGGCGGCAGAAAGTCTTTGAGCTTTGAATTGATGAGCCCGACAAAATTTAGTCAATGCATTAGAACATAAAATAAGGGAGAAAACTACTATGATACTTAGGTCTGCACTAACATAAGAAACATACTCTGCTACTTTAATACCAGCAAGAAAGAATAATGCTGGTCGCACTAAAGGATTGACTTTCCAAAATGAAAGTTTGTGAATTGGCTTCATGTACAAATAAAAAAAAAGCCTCGCATTGCGAGGCTTTTTTAAATACTTGTATACGTTTAAAACGATTATTCAATCACCTTAAATTCTGTTCTACGATTTAACTGATGCTCTTCTTCAGAACAAGATTCACAAGCGCATGCAGCTTTAGGCTGTGATTCGCCGTAACCTTTGTACGTTAATCGTTTAGCATCAATATCTCTTAAAGTACAATACTTAACAACAGATTTAGCTCTATTTTCAGATAGCTTCTGATTGTAAGCATCATCACCGCGACAGTCTGTATGTGAACCGAACTCAACTTTGTAATTAGGATTGTCGATAAGCATTTGAACCATTTTATCTAATTCAAGAGCTGCATCAGGACGGATATCCCATTTATTATAATCATAATAGATATCAAGAACGCGAGGTCCAGTTGTTCTTTCAAGTGCAATAATTTTTCCTGCTTCGCAAGATTTAATTACATCAGAACAAGGCTTGTCAACTGTAGAGATTTCAATGGAATTAGTTAATGTTTGATCGAATCTTGCATTAACCGTGAAGTTATGTCCACCAGGAAGACGGAAATAAGCAATACCAGCAGCATCAGTAGTAGTTGAATCAATAGCTCCAGTTTCATTGTTCTGGGCATAAACCATTGCTCCAACAAATGCTTCCTTAGTTTCTTTGTCTTGAACGCAAATTTCTGCGGAGATAACAGGATCCTTATAAATTACTTCATACAATTTATCAACTCCTGATCTTGAAGAAGTAAGATTTCCAATTTTTCCATCTGAATCAATGTTAAAACTAAAGTCATCTCTAGATGAGTTGATTGGAGATTTCATATTTATGGGCTGAGTCCAAGAGTCTCCATTTTTAGAAGACTTGAAAATATCAAGACCTCCCATACCAGCATGACCATCTGAAGAGAAATAAAGCTTTTCATCAAAACCCATTTGAGGCATCATGTCACGACCTGCTGTATTAATCATTGGACCTAAATTTTTAGGTTCTCCCCAAGAATCTCCATTAGCAGCGCATACATATATATCTGTTTGACCATAACCACCTTCTCTATCTGAAGAAAAGTAAAGTAATTTACCATCAGGGCTTAATGCTGGATGACCGTTTGAATAGTCATCACTATTATAAGGGAACTCTTCGATGTTAGTCCACTCACCTTCTAAGAATACAGCTTTATAGATTTTCAAATTAACCACATCGGAAGTGTTCTTCTTCACTTTTCCCTTAGTTTGGTTAGTTCTAGTGAAATACATTGTTTGACCATCGGCAGAGAACGTTGCAAAAGCATCATGAAACTCACTGTTAACACCACCTTTTAGGTAATCAGGTGCAAGCCATGCACCAGCTTTATCTTTCTTAGTGTAATACAAATCCATGTATGACATTCCTGAATAAGGATCTCTTTCTGATTTGCCTTCAACTATGCTTTGAGCAGTAAACACATAACCATAGTTATAAGGAGAAGCGCCGAAAGCTGTAGTAGTTCCGCTTAACTCTATAGGCTTAATAGAATAAGCACAAGTGTCAAGTTGATTATCAAACTTCTGTGGATTTTCGCAAGCATCGATTAGACCTTTAACGATTTTATCATCAGGAACAGAAGCTGCGTACTTTGAAAAAGCAGCTTTAGCTTCACCATATTTCTGGTTTTGCATAAGAACTTTTCCATAAAAGAACTGATCTTCCGGAGTGCTTTCATCCATGGCAACTACATCCTTGTAAACTTCCTCAGCAGCGCTGAGATTATTCATTAGGCGGTAAGAATTAGCCAATTTAGATTTAGCTTCATATAGAGGTTCTTTATCGATAGACTTATTATACTGAGTTACTGCATCAGAATAAGCATACGAGTCATATTTTTTATTTCCTTGATTCAGGAAATACTTGGCACCGCATCCACTGAAGAGCAGACCAAGACTTAAAAGAAGAACTGGGTATGTTTTTTTCATAGTGTTGTTTGCTTGATACGGCATTAGAAATAACGTGGGTTTTTAATCTTAACAAGTTTTTGAATAAAGTCGTATGCTAACATGATCTCATGAGATCCGTTTTGAAATTGCCTTATAGCAGTAGTAGTATAGTCGTATGCATAACCTGCTCTTAGATTAGGAGTGATTTGAAACTGAACCATCCCTACAACAGCAGCATCATATCTGTATGAAACACCAAGCCATAAACGCTCATTGAATAAGAAGTGAGCATTTATATCTGCGCTAAGAGGCGCTGAAGGTTCATATTTAACTAAGAAAGAAGGCTTAAAGTCAATAGAGTTGCTAAGCTTCCAAACATACCCACCGTTTAGGTAAAAATGTCTTCTTAACCCAGCATCCGAATTATCTTTCTTCCTAGAGTCGATAGTTATAACGCTAGGAACAGATAAACCTAGATACCCTCTTTCGGTGTAGTAATAAACACCAAAATCGAAACGTGGAGTCCAAACACTTTGGTTAGCATTATAAAGTGGATCACCAGCATCAGGAATATTCTGAAGATCATTTACATTGAAAGTTTGGTTTCTAATACCAGCTCTCAATCCAAATGATAGTTGACCGCCCTTACTACCGGTTTTAATGCGGTATGAGTAGGCGGCAGAAATATCATTGATTTGTGTAAGTCCAATATTATCATTGGCGATTACAAAACCAAGCCCCATATTCTTGTCTTTTATAGGACCGTCAACGGCTAACAAATTTGTTCTTGGAGCTCCGGGGAAACTTACCCATTGGCTTCTATGCAACAACGTTGCTCCCCAATAAGGGTGTGTTCCGGCATAAGCTGGATTCAGAAACAGCCCATTGAACATGTACTGGCTGACCTGTAACTCCTGCTGAGCAAAGCTTGATAAGGAGAAGGCCAGCAGGCCCATAAGTGTAACTATTCTCTTCATTTTATTTGGATTTGATGCAGTTCGTTTTTAGTGTTATAGCGATTATTTTCTTCTTAAGTCAATGTAACCATTAATATCTCCTTGTCCTTCTACATTAAGATCAACGACGATGAAATACGTACCATCTGGTAAAACGTTACCATTATTTCCAATTCCATCCCAATTATTTACATAACCGTTGGCACTGTATACTAGATTTCCCCACCTGTTGAAGACATTAATTTGATTATCTGGGTAGCCTTGAATTCCTTTAATGACGTAGAAATCATTGAATCCATCTCCATTTGGAGTGAAGCCATTCGGCAATACAATATTACCTGGTTCAATTAAAGTTATTGTATCCTGAATTTCACAACCAAACTCATCACTAATTGTAACTGTGTAGAAACCAGCAGACAAATTAAACAAGTCCTCATTTGTTGATGTGAAGCCTTGAGGCCCAGACCATGAAATACCTGTAGGGAAACCATTACCGCCAATTGACAAATCAATTGAACCATCAGTTCCTCCAATTACAGAAACGTTATAGTTATCATAAATCACAGGACTAGTTAAATTAGTTTCAATAGTAGGCGCTAAGATAATATTAATGGTAGCAGTTGCATCGCAACCATCCTGATTTACTGCTGTAACAGACCATAAACCAGCTCCATCTGCTGTAATTGTTTGACCATCCCCATTTGGAGACCAAGTGTAAGTTTCAAATCCATCACTAGCTGTAAGTACTACTTCTACAGGCACGTTACCACAAACGATAGTATCAGGGCTAGCAGTTATTTCAAGAGGTGAAATTGGTTTAACAGTAACTAGTACACTTTCAGATTCCGAAGAACAACCAGCTCCATTAGTAACAATAACAGAATATAGAGCTTGCTGATTAGTTACTAGTGTATTGTTTGTTTCGTCTTGAATTTCATTACCATTAATTAACCACTGATTTCCCGTAGCATAATTACTAACTAAAGTTGTTGTTTGATCTTCGCAAATAGATTGAGGACCATCAAAAGTGATAATTGGTTGTTCAGGAGAATCTACAATAGTTACATCTACGGAGTCTCTTCCAACACAACTGTTAACGGTATTGGTTAGGATGTAAATACCAGAAACACAAGCTTCGATTGATGCATCTGTATTTAAAGAATTGTCAGGTAATATCCATTCAGGAGTTGAACCTGCATTTGAAGTAAGTGTAACACATTCGCCTTCGCATACCGTAGTTAATCCAGAAGAAATAATTGTTTCAGGTAATGGTGTTACTTGAACTGATATTATATCAGATGTTGAGGGACAAATACCATCGGTAGAAGTAACAGTATAGTTACCTGATTCAGTAACTAAGATTTCATCGAAATTCTCTAAACCATTGCTCCAAATAACAAAGTTACCAGTAGAAGACTGAAGAATAACACTCTCTCCTTCACAAAAGGTTGTAGCACCTAAAGCAGTAATTGTTGGTGGCTCAGGAACTGCATTCAAATTAATTGTTACAGTATCTGTGGAGACACATCCGTTTACGTTTGTAACCTGAACACTTACAGTTGTTACCCCAATAACCTGAGTACTAAATGTTGGATTAACATCGCTTCCAAGGAAGCCAGAAGTTGAATTCCATTGATAAGTGGCTCCAACAACTTCTTCAACAGAAAACTCAAGAACTTCACCAGGACAACCGTTGAAATCAGGTCCTAAGTCAACATTAATAATTGGATTAACTGTTACCACAATCGTATCGGCACCAATACCACAAGCATTTGTGCCTGTTACAATGTAAGTAGATGTTTCAAGAGGCGTACAAACTGGATTTGCAATTATAGTTCCTGAAAGGTAAATAGAAGGACTCCATAAAAATTCGTCAGCACCAGTTGCATTGAAGAAGATTTGTTCTCCGGCACAAACAGTTGTATCATTTCCAACAAATACGTTAGGAACGTCAATTGAAATAACTTCTATCGTTTCAGATGTATCAGTACATCCAAAAATGTTGGTCACTGAAACGAAATAAAGACCACTTTCAGAAACAGTTATAGACTGGTTAAGTTGATCAGGTCCTAAAAAGCTCCAAACATTTCCCGTTGGAGAACTAGATGTTAAAGTAACACTTCCTGGAGCACAGAAAGATAATGGTCCATTAGCAGTAATTGTAGGTTGAATTGGACTTGGGTTAACCAATATAGTTGCGCTCTCAATAGGGAAACTTCCCTGACAAGTAGGGTCACTATCAGATACAACAGAAACTAAAGTGTATGTTGTGTTAACAGAAGGATTAATTGAGGTAGTGAAGACATCTCCATCAAATGCAGATACAACAATATCTATATTTCCATCATTGTAAGTAAACGTGTATGGCGCCCCTCCAGTTAGATTAATTGTTAATTGAACACTAGTTCCAGAACAAATAGTATCAGAAGATAGGCTAATAGAAGCAGTTGGGCCATCAGCATTGATAACAGTAGCGCTTCCATTAACAACGCAGTTACCAGATGTTACTTCTACATCATATGTACCTGCTACTAGACCAGAAATGTCTTCAGTAATTTCATTGAGAGCATTTGGCCCGCTCCAAACAAATGAAGGAACTCCAGTACCACCAACAACTGTTAAGTCAATTGATCCTGTTGGTGAACCACATCCAGCCTGAACAACTGCAAATTCTAACGTAGGTTCATCAGAGTTTGTAATAGTTACAGTTGCGGTTCCTTCGCAACCAGTAAAATCGGTTACAATTAAAGTATATGTTCCAGCAGCAAGATTTGATAAATCTTCTGAATTAACATTTATAACACCTGGACCATTCCAGCTGAAAGTATAAGGCTCAATTCCTCCTACAATTGAAACATCAATTGAAGCATTTGATTCTCCACACAAAGTATTATCAATAGTAGTAGGCTCAATTACAATTACAGGAACTTGACCTGGCAGTATAGTTGCATCAATAGACAATTCGCAACCATTGCCATCTAATACAGTAGCACTGTAGTCACCCGGACATAAGTCAGTGATAGTTGATGAACTTTGACCTGTATTCCAAGAAACAGTTACAGGCACAGCAGCATCTGTTAAAACAATTTCTATTATACCATCACATGCGTTGCATGATGCATTTGTGATATTAGTAGTAAATGAAGGGGAAGGGCTAAGTGGAATTTCAAAGTCAAAAGTAACCTCGCAACCAGATCCATCTGTAATAACAACTTGACAAGCACCCGCCGGTAAATCAGTGATATTTTGAGTATTCACTCCGTTACACCATGCAAATTCAAAAGGCTCAGTTCCTCCTATTAAAGCTAGAATTACAGAACCATTATCAAGTCCACAAGTTGCTGGATTAATAACTGTATTGTCAAAGTCTATACTGAAGTTGTTATTCTCGATAAGTGTAATTGAAGTTGAATCAAGGCAATTGCTTTGATTATCAGTAACAACAACAGAATAATCTCCTGCTTGCAAATTAGACTGATCTTCTGCGGTTTCAATTACATCTGCGCCAGTCCATAAATAAGTATAATCTCCGGAACCACCACTAACAATAAGATCTATTGAACCTTCTCCATTGCCACAGGCAGGATCAACAGTAGTAAATGTTAATTGAGGCCCTGCAACTGTTTCAATAGTAAACTCAGCACTTACTTCACAATTTACGTTATCTGTAACTAGAACAGTGTAAACGCCTGGGGCAAGATTCTCAATCGCATCAGTATCTTCTCCTCCTGGACTCCATGCGTATGTATAAGGACCAACTCCATTAGAAACAATTAATGAAATAGAACCATTATTAGCATCACCGCAATCAGAGTTTTCTTGCTCTGCATTAACTGTTGGAATTCCTGTATTTGAAATCGCTACCGAATCGGTTGTTTCACAACCATTGTCATCAATAACAAGAAGTACATAAGTATCAGCACTCAAATCAGTAATAAATGTATCTGTTGAAGTAATCCCATTCCAAGAAAGTGTATAAGGTTCAACTCCGCCTGATATTGCTGCGCTAACTAATCCATTATCTTCGTTGCAAGAAGCATTTGTTACAGTAAACTCAATTTCAGGTGCATTAAGATTTCCAACACAAGCTTGAGTTGAAACTTCACAACCATTAGCATCTGTAACAGTAACAGTGTAACAACCAAAGGCTAAATCAGCAATGTCTTCAGTTGTTTCGTTGAAGCCAGATTCATTTTCCCATAAAAAGCTGTAATCTCCAGAACCTCCAGAAACAGTTAAGTCGATCTCACCAGTTGCTAATCCACAAATTGTTCCTGTAACAAGAGTTTCAAGCATTGGTTGATCTGGGTAGATTAGCACTGCTGTATCTCTAACAGTGCAACCATTACCATCATTAGCAGTTAGAATATATGTACCTGCAGCTAAATCTATGATATTAGCAAATGAAGCAAAAGGAGCTCCATTGAAAGTCCAATTATAAGTAACTGGCAATGTTGCATTTGTTAAAGTAGTAACTACACTACCAGTATCATTACCACAACTAGGATTTAGAATTGCCAAATCAGAACTAGGCGCTAAGCTAGGAGCGATAACAAATGTTGAATCGTCTGTACATCCATTAATATCAGTTACTGTTAAAGTATATGATCCTGAAGCCAAATTAATTTGATCTAAGGAACCTGCAGCATTACTCCAAACAAAGTCAATCGGAGCAGATCCTCCTTGAATTTCAATATCAATAATACCATTTGCTTGACCACAAGTGGTGTTTACTTTAGTTGCCGAAATGTTAGGTGGATTATTAAAACCAACTGTTGCTGACTCAGTAACTTCGCAAGTTGTTATTGGGTCAGTTATTACAACATCGTAAGTTCCAATTGCAAGCCCCGAAATATCTTCTGTTGATGCTGAAAACAAATCTGGACCAGTCCAGCTAAAATTGAAAGTTCCAGACCCTCCAGTCAGTGTAAGCTGAACAGCTCCATCATTTGCAATACAAGAAGAGTTAGTAACTTCAACTTCAACTAAAGGCTCATTGCTATTAACAATGGTAACCTGCTCGGTAGCTACGCAAGAATTATCTACAGAATCAACAACAGTAACTGAATAAGCTCCGGCTGTTAGTCCAGAAATGTCCTCAGTGTCACCACCATTACTCCAAGTGTATGTATAAACACCTGAACCACCACTTACACTTAAGTCTATTGAGCCATCAGCATTTCCACAAGTAGCATCTTCTTGAGTGGAAGCAAGTTCAATGGTATTAATTGGAGCAATTACTGATTCTACAGTTTGTGTACAAGTTTCGTTATCTGTTATAACAACAGTATAAGTGCCCGAAGGAAGATTATTTACAGTAGCAGTAGTTGATGCAGTATTGGGCGACCATGCAAAAGTGAAAGGTGCAGTACCATTCTGAATAGCGATTGCAATTGAACCAGCTGAAGGATCAGCACAAGTTGGATTTATGACAGTAGCATTTGCTGTAAACTGGTTCTCATCAATGACCTCCTCATTAATAATCAGTTCGCAATTATTTTCATCAGTAATTGTAACAGAATAATTACCTGCTTCTAATCCACTGATTGAGGGAGTTGTTTCTCCAGTATTCCATTCATAGCTAATTGTTCCAGTGCCCGTTCCGTCAATAATAGATATTGTGATTGAACCAATAGCCTGTCCGCATAATGAATTCTCAACAGCAACATTGGCTTCTGGAGCATTTGCATTATCAACATTAGCTGAAGATGAAACAACACATGTAGTAACTAAGTCAGTTACTTGAACCGAATAATTTCCATCGGCTAAGTCAGATAAATCTTCTGATGTTTCATTATTAGGGCTCCAAAGATATTCGTAAGAACCACTTCCTTCAGTAACTGTTAAATCAATTGAACCATTATCTGAACCACAAGTAGCATCAGAAGAAACAAGTTCTAATACTGGCTCATCATCATTAACAACCGTAAATGTTGAATCGTCAGTACATCCGTTATCATCAGTTACTGTAACGGTATATGAGTTAGCTACTAAATTGGTAATTGAATCTGTAGTTTCATTGTTAGACCATAAGAAAGTATATTCAGGTGAACCTCCAGAAACAGTTGTTGTGATTGAACCAATGGCATCAGCGCAGATTGTATTAACAACAGTGCCATCAATTTGAGGACTTTCAAGAGTAGTTACTTCAGCAAAGCTACTTGCTTGACAAACTCCATCAGGTGAAGTGTAAGTAACAGAATATGTTGTATTGCCCTGAGCTTGAGAAATAATACCTGTATTGGGATTAATTATAGCTCCATCGGCAGGATCAGTAGTAAATGAATAAATTCCACCAGCTGCAAAACCTCAATTACACCTGTAGGTGCAAGAGATTCATTGTTTGAACAAAACGATTCAATTGAGAAATCAGTTATATCAGATGTATTAACAGTAATTTCTGCTGTTGAAGCTGCTTCACAAAATTGACCTTGAGCAGTGTACCTTATTATATATGTACTACCGTTTACAGCTCCAGAGATAACTCCTGTTTCTGCATCAACGGTTGCACCATCGGCTGGATCAACATCAAAAGTATAAGTTCCGCCTTCCAAGAAATCTGGCGCTGGAATAGGTTCACCTGAAACTGGACCACAGAATGGAATATAAGAAAAATCTGTAACAGGTCTTGGAGCCGTTTGAATTGTTACCAGACCCGAGTTTCCATTTGAACCGCAATTTGTTGGGAAGTTATCGGTAATACCAATAATTTGATAGAAGCCTGGATCCTGAGTATAGAAAGTATATGTATTTGTATTTGGAGCACTTGGTGTTCCAACATCATTAACGGTTACAAAGTTAAAGCCGTCAGGAGTATAAAATATATCAAAAGGAGCAACACCACCCTCGATGATAACACCTAGTTGAGCAGAATCTCCTTCACAAATAGTAACCGTTGTATCAACAGTTGTTACTAATTGATTATTTTCAAAATATCCAAGGAAAGTAAAGATAGGTGTATTAACTTCAATACAAACAGGGTTTGAAGAAGTAGCACAACCATTTTGACCTGTAACTTGAGTATAGTAACATCCACCAGAAACAACTCCTAAAAAAGGATTGGTATTTACACCGCCTGGGAACCAAAGATTTCCAGTTGCGGCGCTTGAAGAAATGAATGTTGTTGCGGAACCAAAACAAAATGCTGTTGGCCCGTTAAGATTAACACTAGGAATTGGAGGAGCTACATCTGTTTTTATGGTAAGTCCAGTTCCATTGTCTGAACCAATAATTGCGGGATCAGTGCTAATAACACGAATTCTATACTCAGTTCCAAAAGGCAAGCCATTTGGAATTAATGAATAAACATAGGATTGATTAATAACTCCAACTAAAGAAGTTGAACCTATATTAATAGGAGCCGCAAAACTTCCGTTTAAGTCTGATAACTGTGCTATGAAAGTATTTGAAATACCAAAAGCGTTGCCATTAGCATCAAAGTTTACGACCACAGTTGAGCCTGCACAAAAAGTACCTGTAATTGGAAGGGTAACTAAATTACCTCCTTCTACTTTAGCCAGCTCATCAATTGAATTTACGTCAGAACAATTAAAATCATCCGAAGCCAAAGCTTCGTTTGAAGGAATATTATTTTCAATAGCGTTATCGGCCTTCAGTGAAACTGAAGTTAAAAAGCCTATTGAAAATAAAATCAAGTAAATACTTCTTTTCATGGAATTGTGTTTATGCGACGGGCAAAAATAATCAGATATCTGAGATAAAAAAAAGTTCTAACACGCCAAAGTTCGGTATTTAAGAGGATTTTAATGTAGCATGATTAAGTTAAATCATATTAGATTGTTAACTACGCCACAAATAAAACACATTGCACTGATTACCAGAATGTTAAATTACAACGAGCCTAATTTTTTAAAAATTTATTAACAAACGAATTTCCTCTAGAAACAAACTCCATCGTGTAAATACCGGAATTCAAAGTAGAAACATCCACAGATTCAGTTTTTCCGCTTACTTCATTTACTTTTCTTCCGAACATATCACGAATTATGATGCGTTCATATTCATTTCCAGGAATACTTATATGAAGAACCGATTCTACGGGATTAGGGTAAACATGCACTTGTTTGTCTAAAGGAACTTGAGCATTGCTAAGCAGCAAGCCTTGACGGAAATTCTCGACAACGAATCTCATCGCAGAAATCTGCTGAGATGTGAACATGTTCATACAATTCTCATCAGAATAATCCATATAATTCTCAATCATATCCGGCAAATCAATTCCAGAGTCGGAGCATGAATTTGAGCTTAAGTCGCATGTTTGTTGAGATGCCTGAGCAGCTGTAGGAGTGTCTTGGAGACCATCATCTTCTGTACAGTCACCATCGCCCCAGATATGACGTAAGCCAAGGTAATGACCTACTTCATGAGTAGCTGTTCTTCCTTTATTAACAGTAGCAAGCGTTCCTGAAGCTCCAGGGTCTGGTCCGAATACTTCATAATGAACAACTACCCCATCCTCGTCTGCTGATTCGGCGGCACTTCCAGAGGGCCAATTTGGTGCTCCGTCGGGAGGAGTTGCAAAACCCAACACGGCAGGGAAACCGAAAATAGCAAGGTTACAAACCCAAATATTCATGTATTGGTTAGTATCCCATGCATCTGAACCTCCATCACTCGAGTGCTTCATTTTGAAGGAGCCATCAAAAAGAGAAAGAATAAACGACGTTTCACTTGTTTGTGTGCGAACAATACCATTGGTAGGATTACCCTGTGGGTCGAATTCGGCTAAATAAAATTCAATTCCAGCATCAGCTGCTACATCTAAAAACTCGCTTCGTGTTAGTGAAGCATCAGAGTTTTGTCTTCTATAATCCTGATTTAGGACTTCTATCTGGTCGAAAATCTTTTGATCAGAAATGTTTTGAGCTTCATTATTATAAACAACATGCACAACAACCGGAATGCGGTAAACATCGCCCGTGAAACGGGCTGAAGTATTTCTAGCATATTGCTCTATAGCATCGCTTGTATGCTTAATTCGTTGAAGATAATCGCTGTTGGCCTGTGATTTTATCTGAATTACATCAGTTGTTGCGCAACGTTGAAAATCCTGTGCATTTGCACTTGACAGAAAAAAGAATAGTAGTAAAAGAGTAGAATTAACTGCCTTCATGTAAATCTAAGTTTTAGGGCAAGTTAATCAAATATTGATATTCCTAAACTGTGAGAGGAAATGTCTTTGCCAACTCTTCACTTACAACTTGACCAGATATCAACGATGGCGGCACTCCTGGGCCAGGAACTGTAAGTTGACCAGTATAAAATAGGTTATTAATTTTCTTACTCTTACAAGATGGTTTCAGAATAGCTGTTTGCATTAATGTATTTGCCAGTCCATAAGCATTTCCTTTAAAAGCTCCATAATCACTAACAAAATCGCGATAAGCATAGTCTCTTCGATACACAACATGGCTTCTAATTTCTTGGCCAGTAAGACTTTCAAGCCTATCCATTATTATGTGAAAGTATTTTTCCTGAATTTCGTCGGTATCTTCTAATCCAGCTGCAACTGGCACCAATAAGAAAAGATTTTCGTTTCCTTCAGGAGCTCCTGAAAGGTCAGTTTTAGTTGTTAATGAAGCGTAGAAAAGAGGAGCCTCAGGCCAGGATGGCTTAGTATAAATCTCATGAGCATGTTTCTCAAATGATTTGTCAAAAAACAAATTGTGATGAGCCAGGTTTTCCAGCTTTTTATCTACACCTAAATAGTAAAGTAAACTTGAAGGAGCCATTACTCTGCTATCCCAATATTTTTCAGAATAGCTTCTGTACTTCTTGGGTAATAGTTTTGTTTCGGTATGGTGATAGTCGGCAGAAGATACTATTACATCAGCTGTAAGAATCTCATTTTCAGACCTTACTCCAGTGATTGCAGAGTTTTGGATTATAAGTTCGTCAACTGGAAAGTTATATCGGAATTTAACACCTTGGTCATGAGCTATATGAACCATGGCATTAACAATTTCAATCATTCCTCCCTCAGGAAACCAAGTGCCTAAAACCAAATCAGCATAATTCATCAAACTGTATAATGCCGGAGTATCTTGAGGTTTAGCGCCAAGAAACAAAACTGGAAATTCTAATATTTGAATGAGTCTTGGGTCTTGAGTTACCTTTCGAGCATGCTTAGATAAACTCTTAAATACATCTAATTTAAAAACACCCCTAAGCAGTTCTAAATCAGCAAATTCACTAAGACTTCGACCTGGTTTGTAAACAAGTTTATTGATGCCAACGTCATATTTATAAGCAGCTTCTTCTAAAAAGGATTTTAAGCGCTTTCCACTTCCGGGATCATGACTTTCAAAGAGCTCATATAATTTATCTACATCCGCCGGTACCGGCGTGAAATCATGTTTATCCCAATACACATTATATGAAGGATCTAAACGATGTAGTGTGTAAAAATCGTTAGTTGTTTTACCGAAGCGATTGAAGTAACGCTCAAATACATCAGGCATCCAATACCAGCTTGGCCCCATATCAAAGGTAAAACCTTTCTCAGAAAATTTCCGGGCTCTCCCCCCTGCTCCATCATGTTTTTCTACTATAGTAACGTCATAACCCTTTTGTGCGAGGCAAGAAGCTACAGATAGACCTGAAAATCCTGCACCAATAACAATAACCGATTTGCTGGTATTCATAAATTTAATCAAATATGGAAATCGAACAGTTATACATTTGCATTGTTCAATGAAACAAACATAATATGGATTATCCGCAATACAGAATGTATTTTGATGGCAATACCATTTTCGAAATAATCTCGAATGATAAATTCATAGAAATAAAACAAGTTGGAAAATACTACACCATTTCAGAAATAGAATGTAAATTATATCCTGAGAAATTATTTTTAAATGATTTATTATCTGCTGCGCAGGATGGAATTAAAATAATTAATTTTGATCAATATTCTCAAATAAAAAAAACCTGGGATGAAACTCTAATTAAATATGAATTTAATCATGGCTGAAAAACATTATAAAAAAGGCGAAACCACTGTTGTGTGGAAACCTTCTCTCTGCATTCACTCTGCTAATTGTGTTAAAAATTTACCACGTGTTTTTAATCCTAATCGCAAGCCTTGGATCGAAACAGAACATGCCTCTGAAGAGGAATTAATTAATACAATTAAAAAATGTCCATCAGGAGCTTTGTCGTATTTAATTGACAGTGCTGATACTGCCTCTGAAATTATCCAAGAAAATAAAAAACAAATTAAAGTAATGAGTTCCGGTCCATTAATTATTAGTGACGGTTGTAGCATTGAATATAATGGAGAAACGATAGAAAAAGATGGAATTGTGGCACTATGCAGATGCGGGCATTCAAACAATAAACCATTTTGTGATGGCTCTCACCGAGTTAAAGAATTTAAAGATTAATTAAATTCCGCGATATTTTATTTTTAACTGGATTAGCGTATATGCTAAGCAAATAAGGCATAATGGAATTTGCTTCTTCGCCATATTCCATAAGCTCATTTTTGCAAATACGAGCAAATTGATCCTTTAAAGTGTCTGAATAATGAGCAGAAAAATCAGCTGTTTGATTTAATAAATCGTAAGCGATATAGTTGAATGGAAATAGCTTATAATTTTTAATAATTATAGCATCAATTAATTCAGCTAAAGCTTTTACTGATTCATTCTTAATGCCAGAAGAAAATGCTTTTTCAATTTGAGATTTTTCAATTGGAGAGCTAAATTCAAAATGTACTTTACCCTTTGGTTTTGAAATGCCGTTTTGCATACTTAGCAGGTCTTCTCCTTCTGCTTTTATATACTTTCCTGTTGATGCAGTAATAAACTTTTCTCTAGCCTTCATTCCACCACAAGGCTCTATTTCATAAGAAAGACTTACCGGTGCAATATTTAATTTATTGTAAGATTCAACTAAATCTGATGTTTCAGAATTCATGCCAAACATTTTAATCAAGCCAGCCTGAGTTTTATCATTCCCATCTTTGGTCCTACCCTCTTTTTGAGCAATCCAAACAGATGTATTTTCATTTAATAAGGAATGTCTGATATAACCCGAAAGTCGCATTGAGTATATATATGCCTGACGAGAATGCACGTCTCTGTGAACAATGAAGTTCTTATTCATACGTACCAAATCTTCAATCCACGGGCGCTGTAACAAGTTGCTGCCAATGGCGATGCGGGTTGTAGGAAAATCATGTGAGAATAACTTCACATTAAGAAAGGCTGAATCAAGAACAATATCTCGATGATTTGAAATGAATAAATAAGCTTTAGTCTTGTCAAGCATTTCTAGGCCATTAATGCTTAAGCCTTTTGTTGTAGCTTCAACAATTGAATAAACTGCCGGTGCAATAATTTCGCGTTGAAACTCACTAGTTGACTTAATAGCATTAAGTTTAGCTATCATTTCATCCTCTGAAATTTCAGGAAAAATGTATGCTAAAGCTGTATGAAATGAATCTTCCTTAAAAAGCCTTTGCATTGCAGGCGCTACCTCCTCATCGTGAAAAGGTCTAATAGCATCAAATGACAAATCTTCGGTAGCTCTTTCCATAACTGCAATTAACGGAGATTTTTTTAATTCACATCAATAGACTCGGGAATTGCCTTAAAAATATACCCTTGTAAAGTTAGCTGTTTTAATACTTCTGGCAATGCTATTTTAAGGCGTGGCCAAGCTTTCTCGGAATCATGAAAAGTGATAATAGAACCGTCTCTTACCGAATTTAAAACTCGATTAATACAAGTTTCGGCACTCAGATTTGTATCATAATCTTGAGCTAACACATCCCAAAACACCGTTTTGTATTTTCTTCTTATTTGTACATATTGAAATGGACTTATCTTACCGTAAGGTGGTCTAAAAAGAGCTGAACTAATAAGATTGTCGCATTCTTCAACACTACTTAAATACTTACCAACCGGTGTTTTCCAACCATTTTCATGGTTGAATGTATGATTACCCACTGAATGACCTTGATTCCTTAAACGGATAATCCAATCGGGTGATTTAGCTACATTTTTACCAATACAAAAGAATGTAGCTTTAGCATTATAGATGCTTAATTGATCTACGACAAAAGCAGTAATATCATTATGCGGACCATCGTCAAAAGTGAGGTACAATTGATTATGACCTTTAGGCATTCTCCAAATACTACCCGGGAAAACTGACCTGAGGAGAAAAGGAGGCCTGGCATTCATAATTATCTCGCTCTGTCTATCACCGTTCCGGTGGATGCCATATACGATTGCTCTAGTCTTCTGAACTTAGTATCGAGCTCCTTCATGAGTTCGGTTCTTTTGTTCCTGCGACTTATATCAATCATATATCTGATGATTGACATATTTCTCTGAGCATCGTTATCGAATTCCTTATAAACAGCAGCCTTTTGACTAAAGAAATAATCGAGTTCTTGTTCTAAGATTACAGAATACTCTTTAAGAATAGCATCCGGTTTTTCGGTTTCTCCAGCTTGATAATAATCTTCAGCAAGTTGTACAGTAAAAAAGTTGTAAGGAACATTTCTCTGGGGCAATACTTCAAATGCTTTGTCCAGAACTTTAATTGCAGAATCTTTCTTGCCTTCAGCATTTAGGGCGGTTGCTAAACGATCAAAATTACTACGAAGGTTCATAGTCATTCTGATATTGTTTTCATCCATATACACCTCGTTCTTATCAACACCACCCCATTTGAATTTATTCATGATGTTATCGTACATCTTATCAGCATCAACACGACCGTAATTATCGCCTCTTCCAGGAGGGTTATAAACAGGAATAAGTCTGTAGGCCAAACCTTCTAGTTGGAAATAATTCTCGAGTCCTAAATAGCTATCATCACCAACAGTGATTGCGAAATAGACAGGTCTTTCCCAATTATTCGTAGCTAATAAATCAAGAATCATTAATTCTGATTTAAGAATATAGCTTCTTGAAATTTCAAAATCAACCGACTTAGAAATTCTATTAGCTAGCTCTTTAGGAACAGTTCCATTATTAACCACTTTGGCTGAATCAACCGGAATGCTAAATTTTCCTGAAGGAAAATATTCAAACTCGCGATTTGAGTATTTAAGCTTATTTCTTGGGTCATCGCTTGCAACAAAATCAACCATTTCACGAATATTCTGATACCCAGTGAGGTTTTTTTCGTCGTAAATAATTATTTGATCGCGCTTTCCCTGACGATATTTATCTTGAGTGAAAGAAAGTGGAACAGCATCAGAATCATATGCTTTACGCTTAATTTGATCTATATACCAATCGGTATTTAATAAACTAAGGTTAACCACACGAATGTCGGTTCTGATACCTTCAACTTCCTGGGCATACCAGAGAGGGAATGTATCATTATCACCATTAGTGAAGAGAATTGCGTTTGGAGCGCAAGTTTGCAGGTAATTACTTGCATAGTCGCGAGCGGTGTAGCGATCTGAACGATTATGATCATCCCATCCGCCTTTTGCCATCAAGCCGGGAACGGCTACCGCACAAATAACTGTAACTGCTGCTGCAACAATTTGAGCTGGAGCAAATTTCTTTAATCCATCGTACAATGCAGCAACGCCGAGCCCTATCCAAATCGTAAATGCATAGAAAGAACCTGCAAAACCATAATCTCTTTCACGGGGCTCCATGGTATACTGGTTCAGGAATAAGATAATGGCAATACCGGTGAAGAAGAAGAAGAGCATCACCACGGCAAAATCGCGTTTGGTTTTATTATAATGATAAACCATACCAATTATACCAAGAATGAATGGAAGGAAATAAAATGAATTATTGGCTTTATTGCCTGCCATAGATGGCGGCAGATTGCTTTGTGTTCCTAACATTTGGGAGTCGATGAACTCAATTCCACTTTTCCAGTTTCCATCGCTTATGCTTCCATGGCCTTGCACATCATTTTGCCGACCGATAAAGTTCCAGGCAAAATACCTGAAGTACATAAAGCCAAGCTGATACTTGAAGAAGAAAGTTAAGTTTTGCCCAAAAGATGGCTTTTTCTCAGTATTCTTAATTCCTGCCCAGGTTTTATAACCTTTAATATGGTGAGATTGGCTGCTCCACATTCGAGGGAATACGGTACAAAAATCAGGGTCGTAGTTTGGTGTTTCAGTGTCTTTAGGCGTAGCCACTACTTCATATTTCCCTGTTTCTTTATTTGGCGAGTAAACCGTATTGCCAGGAATATATCGCTGTTCAGGATCAGGATGCAGCTTAGCATTGAAATACTGGCCATAAACCAGAGGTCTTGTGCCATATTGCTCTCTGTTGAGATAGCTTAATAAGGTAAATACGTTCTCGGGATTATTTTCATCCATTGGAGTATCAGCAGCAGAGCGAATAAGAATCATTCCGTAACTACCGTAACCAATTAACATCACAGTGATGCAAAGAGTAAGCGTGTTAGCCAACACATAATTAGGTTGAGTACCGTAGATGAAATATGCCAGTATGCCAACAGCAACAATTCCTGGAAGCCCTAGTGTTAACAATAACAGAATTGCCAGTGCTCCAAAGGTAAAATGTTTGTTCTGTTTTCCACTGTAAATGAGGGATGCAATAAGTGCAGTAATTAATATTAGTATGTAGACGATGGCTCCGGAACCAAAAGGTAAACCCATTGAATTGGTAAACAAAACCTCAAACTTTGCAGCAATACCAACAACTTTAGGGATGAATGCAAATTGAACCAAGCCCAATATTAGCATTCCAATAACTCCAGTTGCGAGAATTCCCTTTTTAGTTGGCTTAAATTTCTTGAAATAGTAAATGTAGGCTATCGCCGGAATGGCTAGCAAGTTCAAAAGGTGAATACCTATTGATATTCCCATCAAATAAGCAATAAGGATAATGTATCTATCGGCATGAGGTTGATCTGCCACTTCCTCCCATTTGAGCATAGCCCAAAATACTATAGCTGTAAAGAAAGAAGAAGTAGCATAAACTTCACCTTCAACAGCCGAAAACCAAAAAGTATCTGAGAATGTATAGGCAAGTGAACCAACTAAACCACTACCAAGAATAGCAATTAAGTTTCCTGTGCTGATTTCTTCATTTCCCTTCACAAAGATTTTCTTTGCTAGGTGAGTGATTGTCCAGAAAAGAAATAGAATACTTAATGCGCTCATAAGAGCGGAAAGCATATTCATCATCATTGCCACCTGCTCGGTATCGCCAAATGCGAAAAGTGTAGCTACTCTTCCTAATATCATAAAGAAAGGAGCTCCCGGAGGGTGACCAATTTGCAGTTTATATGCTGTAGCGATAAACTCACCACAATCCCAGAAACTTGCTGTTGGCTCTATGGTTGATCCATAAGTGAACATGGCAATGGCAAATGCCAACCAGCCAAAAATATTATTAAGCTTTTTATATTGTTTCATTGGTAGCTTGAAAATTAATCTTAGTATCTGTTAGCAGATAAACGCGACGAAAATAGGAAACACTTAGCAATACATCTATTATATAAGACGAAAGTTTTTATCATACTTATTAAAGTTGCTTAAAAACAGCTCAAAGCAAAATTTATTAGGCTGTTATTCAGAAAAATGAAGCAATTATTAATAAATGATGGATGCAAAGTTTGAAATATTGAATGATTTAGTATTTTTGCCGCCACGATTGTCCGATGGTGTAATTGGCAACACGTCTGATTTTGGTTCAGAAGAGTCTAGGTTCGACCCCTAGTCGGACAACACAAAAGCCCCTTTTTAAGGGGCTTTTTTCTTTAATCAAGTACCATAACTGAGCCCCGTCGGTTGATGGAACTTCCATCGGGAAGAGCAAATTTTAGTGTGTATACGTAAATTCCCGTTTGAACATACTCATTTAAGTACTTACCATCCCAAGGTTCGGTTGGGTCGGCAGTTATAAAAAGCAGCTCTCCCCAGCGATTGAAAATGCTGAAATTATGGTTGATTGCCAGTTTCTCATATAAACCTTGCGCCTTAAAGACGTTATTTCCTTGCAAATTAGTAGGTCTAAAGGCGCTTGGTATCCATAGCGTGGGTTTTTGAATTACACAAACTTTATTGCTTCTACTAGTGTCTCTTACACCATAGCTATTAATAATGTCTTCAACAGCTTCAACATAATAACAAAACTCCATGAGAGTGTCTACCTGATCGGCAACAACATCCATTAACATAGTATCAGAGGGCAAATCCAGAATATGTTCAAAGTTTTGACCTCCATCAAGCGACCTAAACACACGATACTTCCCCACGCCTCCATCCCACTCTGCATAAGAATTCCAGCGCAAGCGGTTTACGAAGCCATCTAAAGCTTCAGCTCTCAGGAATATTGTTCTTCCGGTATTTGAAACTCCACTTGCGTTGTTGCATTTATCTATCAGGAGATATTGGTAAGTATAGCTTTGCTGAAAAGAAAGTACCCCATAATCTATGTAACTTAATTCATCAACACCCGGTGGAATAAAGCTCTGATAAATTGTGTCGAATACAGCTCCCGGATAATTTGCACGAAGAATTTTGTAACTGGCTATGTCGGCAGAAGTGTCAATAATGCAAGCCGAATATGCTGCACCAGTGCTAACTATGGTTGCATTTCTCAAATAAGTGAATTCTGGTAGTGCTTGAACATCGGCCAAAAAACAAATTGTATTTGAAGTGCTGCTTGCAGGTACAGAATTTGAAACCGCCTGAATAACAAAGCAATATATTGCTCCTTGCTCTAAATTTGGAATATTTGCACTCACTTGTGTGCCTGGCACCGAAGCGATAGAAATAAAGTTTTCATCATCAACCTTCTGCAAGATTTCATATGAATCAACTGAACCATCCCAGGCAAAATATTCTGACCAATCTAAATCTACTGAACCTGAACATGAATTTAAATCATAAGTAAGGTAAATTGTTGCATGTTCATCGGCCGGAAGGCCTTCTTCTAGACATTCATCCAATGCTGAAACATAATATGTTACTTGTCCACCCGAAGGGTTTGCATCTGTTATTGTATATGATGTTGTGTTAATGCCATAAACTGTATCAACTGCAGTTGACACTCCGTTTTCAATTTTATAAATTATATAAGCTTCTGTATCCGCCGAAGGCGAAGGCTGCCAACCTAAATAAACATCATTTCCATTCAACTGAACTGATATTGAATCAATTACCGGTGGCTCCGGTGCTTCGTCGTTGCTAAATGGGCCACCGCTAATATTTGAAGACGAAACACAACCCGAGGCATCGTCAAGAAAGACTTCGTAGAAGATTTCTTGCAAGCAGCCTGTCATATTATCTTGGTAAAGTGTTGGATTGCTGGTTGCAAAAGCAATAAAAGGGTCGGGGTCATAAGCCCTGTCTATGCGATAAGGCAATTGAGCTCCTGCCGGTAATGGCGTACCAAGAGCATTCCATTGTAAATCGATTATACCTGCACCCAAATCAGTAACATCCAGATAAATGCTTTGCAGAGTATCCGCCGCAGGCGAAAACACTTGACCTCCGCAACCTGAACGAGTTCTAATGAAATAGAAAATTGATTGATTATTAGCACCTGCCCCTACATGTGTATAAGTTGACTGGTTTAAATTAAAAATGCTATCAACTGCAGTGTAAGGACCATTTAGGCTAGTAGAAGAAAATATATGATAACTATTAAAATACCCGTCGGGGTCACTAACTGGGGTCCAGGTTAATGTTGTATTACCGTTATCTTCAACGTCGATGCAATGGAATTCGGGTGATTGCAAGACAGGTGGTGCAGTTACGATTACAGAGATGGTAGCGATTCGATACGAAGGCGCTGGGCAATAGTCATCTTGAAATGTAAGCACAAATGTATGCGTGTTTGCAGGTACATAGCAATCGTTAAGCAGCGCAACATGATCACAGGAAGTTTGCCAGTTAAATGTAATTGAGCCATTATTTGCCAAAACAGTTGGCGGTGCCGGATTTAGTGTTGCGCAAGGAGGGTCTGGGCAACCACTGTTTGGGTCAGTAAAGTTTGCGCCAAACTGACCTCCAGAGGCATTAACGCTAATTGTTTGGGCTATTCCAATAGGAAGAAATTCATTATCGGTTGTGGTAATTGTAAAGCTAACGGGGTCTCCGGCTTGAACAGTAGTGGTAAATGCTATTTGCTGACCAGTTCCGGGATCATTAAAGGGTGCCGTAATTTGAGGAGAAGTGTTTTGACCACAAGCTAAAATTACAACTTGTATTTCTCTGAAAATCTCAGAAATTAACTGCCCGCAACGATACGATTGAACTTTCACTACGGTAACGAAGTTGCCGGTGTAATTTGGAGTAAAAGCAATTTCACCCGATTGTGTGTTGATTGTAGCTGGAACGCTATTATTTTGCCCCGGACCGGGAAATGGAGAGTTTACATTATAAGCAGCCTGCCAAGGAATTGCACCAGGAGTTGTAGCATTAAATGCAGCTCCTTCTAACCAATCAAGAGGCTGTGCGAATGCATAAACCAATGAATCTTTATCTTCATCAAATGCATTATGGTTGTAAGTAAAGGGATTACCTGCACAGATAATAGTTGCAGGCAATTGAGTAAAAACCGGAGAGCTGTCGTAACAAGGAGAAGCATCATTTCCGTTGTATGGATACATGATGGCTCTTAGAGTAAACCCTGTTTGATTTGCATTAATTATCAGGTTATCGATAGCTGCATTTCGGCAACAATCGTCATAAGTAAAAATCCAGCCTTCGGCTGGAGGAGTTCCCGATAGATTAATGGCATTCGACCGAAACACGAATTCTTCAACGGCGCCATCTCCGCCACCGGCACAAGTTAATGTAGGTCCTGAACCATTACATTGAGGAGAAATATCAGTTTGACTAACTAATTGCAGAGGAATGCCCGAAACCGAAGGATGATTATGCACTCTTAGGCTAACCGGAAGCCCTAAAGGAACTCCGTTGCAATCGCGATAAAGTTTCAAAGTAAAAATGTAAGAGCCATTGCCCTGGCATTGCCAGGTAATTTCTCCACCCATAAGATGAGTTGCCGAAACCCCAAAAGGCAACAGACATAAACACAAAAGAATGAGGGCTCTACGAATCATCTTCAACTGTAAAGTTAAAAAGAAAATGAACCTAAATGGATATACTTTCTTTCTTATAAATCCAATTCATTTTTATCTAAATTAGCAATTCGTTGATTTACTGAGTCTAATTATAAGGTTAATGATTGATTGCGTATGAAACAAACCTACTTTTCTTATTTAATTTTAACCTGTTTCCTCCTTACAACGGCAGTTAGTAATGCGCAGAATGTATTGGTATATTCTGGTGATTTTGAGAATGGAACTAGTTCTTTTACTCTAAATACTGCTGGCGAAGTTGGAACTAACACTGGTAACAACCAGTGGATAGTTAATAATAGTTATTCTGGTGCACCCATTTATCCGAACACGATAAGTCAGGATAGCACCACAGGGGGTTTAATAAACTTTGCTCCGTTTAGCAGGTACTTGCATATTCATGATTCAACTGCTGCAGCTAGTTCTAATGTTTCGAATGCCAATTTCGATCCTGCTGCTGCTTCAGATAGATTTACAAGCACCGATGCCTATTGTACATTAGGCTTAGACAGTGTGAGGATTGCATTTTATTACACTGCCGTGGGAGGAACTGATGCTTCAGCAACACTTTATTATCAAGCCGATGGCGGAGCATGGACTGCTGTTCCAAATGCAACTTTCTCGAATCAGGTTAAATGGAGATATGTTGAATTCTACAATGAAGCATTCGACAATGTTAATGATTTAAGATTTGGGTTTAGGTGGACAAATACCTCAACAGCAGCAAGCCCTACAGTTTCATTTGGAGTGGATGGAATTAGAGTTGTTGGAATTTATGCGCCTGAGGTTTACAATGTAAGGCTTGAGATAGACAGTATTACTCCTAACCCCGTTTGCCGGGGCGATGGAATGCTTTTATTTTTCAGTAATCCCGTGCCTTTATGTGGAACAGGATTTTATGAAGTGCAATTTTCGAATGAATTCGGAGATTTTAACAATTACACATCCTTAGGGATATTTCAGTTAAACAATGAAAACACCAATCAGATTCTTTTCACTTTACCAACACCGCCTGGGCTAAATCCAAATCCTTGTTATACGCTACGCGTGATGAGGGTGGATATAACGCCTGTTCTGGTTTCGGATACAACTATTTGTATTGATGTAATCAATTGCCCCAACCAGATTTTTACACTGGAACCAGCGGTATTATCTAATCCATCAGATACTATCTGTATTGGCAGTGTGATTGATGTTCCGTTTTATTCTACCGGCGTATTCCAGAACAACACCTACGTTGCTCAGCTTTCAGATTCAAACGGGCTCTTCCCTCCTAACCCAAATGTTTTAGGTTTTTCTAATGACGACGCAACCTATCCACCGGGCACCATACCAAGAGGAAACGTACCGGGATTGGTTCAACCTCAACAACAGCCAATTCCACCTGGGTGCAACTATTTTATTCGTGTAATTTCAAGCAGTCCATCCACCATTGGTAATGTTTATGGACCATTTTGCATTAGAAACTGCGACATTGAAACGAATGATAGAACCGATGTTTCATTTTGTATTGATAATGAAAATGGAGGTGACACACTGTTAACAGTGGATGTTGGAGTTGATCCGCCTCCGGCTGAATATTTCGTACCCAATGAATTTCAAATTCAATTGCTAGATTTCATGGGCTTTGCGGTGATAAACACTGGAGTAGTTGGTTCAGTGGCTGCAATTGCTGATACCACAGTTCAATTAAGCATACCAATTTTACCTCTACTGGGAACAGTTGGCTTAATTCCAGGAACATATTACATGCGAATTGTGTCAACAAACAGCGACCAACCCTGGGATAACCTGGGAACCTTGGTCAGACTAACCATCGGTGCTCCAAATCCAACGCCATTGGCAATAGACATTGTAAACCCGAATACTGGATTGAGTTTAAATTTCGATGGCGATACTACCATTTGCAATGAAGAAGCATTGTTTTTCAGACTTAGTCCGTATAACCCAAGTTCTAGTTACGTTTGGTCGCTAAACAACGACCCTAACTTCTTTGAAGGAGGTCCATTTAATGGCATTTTGTTTAATGCGCCGGGCACTTATACTGTTGGTGTAACAGAAACCAATTTCGGGTGTGTTGGCCCCGGTTCAGACTTAGCTTTAATTGAAGTTAGAGACTTGCCTTCTGCAACGGTAATTGGTCCAACTCAAGTCTGTTTGGGAGACACAGTAGAATATAATGTTCCGCTTTCTGAAAATACCTATTACGAATGGGGAATTACCCCAGGATTAATTGTTGACTCTTTGAGTAATACTTCCTTTTTGTATTTTCCTGAAGCTGGAACTACTGTAATTACAATGTCCACAGTAAATGAATGTGGCAATCGTAATTCGAGCAGAAATATTACTGTAAGACCTCCACCAGAAATCTTAACAAATGTAGATACTACAATATGTGTAGATGAGCCTGTGCTTTTAACAACCGTTGAAGGCAGTAATTATAATTATTTCTGGAGCGAAGGTCCTGATTTACTTACGCAAGAGAGAGAATATGAGGTGCAGCCTGATACAACAACAACCTATTATATAAGAGTAACCAACTTTGGAAGTTTAGCTTGCGAAAGCATTGATTCTGTTACTGTTGAAGTAGCTTACCCAGATACAGGTAAAGTTTATGAGTTTAGCATTTGTGAAGGAGAACAAGTGCTGTTGATGCCAGACACAGTTGCTTCTGTTTATGTTTGGAACACTGGTCAAACTGATGCATTTATAACTGTTCAAGATTCAGGCTGGTATTTCGTGAATTTATTTTTCGAAAACGAAGTTTGCTCATCGGTTGATTCGTTCTATGTAAAGATAAAGCCTTGCTTCCAGCCTTTGATTTTGCCGAATGTGTTTTCGCCAAATGGCGACGGATTTAATGATGTGTTTACTGCTGGGCAAACATTTACCTACGAAGAATTTGCTATCACCATCTGGAACAGATGGGGAATAAAGGTGTATGAATCAGTAAATCCTTACTTTGAGTGGAATGGCAATGACATGAATGGAGACAAGTTACCCGACGGAACTTACTTTTATATTGCCAGCTTAAAACACGTTGGAGAGGAAGACCTTCAAAAAGGTAGCGTTACCATTTTAGGTCAATAGATCAAATAATTCAATTTGAAAGGGGAATGAATCTACAGGGATTTATTCCCCTTTTTCCATTCCAACTTTGTTGTGGATATTATAGAGATAAGCTGCCTTGATTGGAATTTCAAAAACTATCTCAGACCTGTAGGGAATACTTCCCTGCGTAGCAGGAACAAACACCAGATCATCGAGAAGCTTTATTAATTGCTCATCAATACCAAAACCAACTTTGCTAATTGCATAAGCTTCTTGAACCTGACCATTAAAATTAACCTGAAAGCCGATCATTGAATTTGCCACCAAATTAGCATTGAAAGCTTCTTCAGAAATTTCAAGGTGATTGTATAGATATCTGAAAAGCGAATCTTCACCTTCAAGGAAAAATGCCTCGTGGTTATCGATATCGAAGTTTACATCATAATCTTTTCCTTTATCAAGTAGCTTTTGTTTTGCATCTGTTTCGGTTGGTGTATAACCTGTTGAAGAAGGATTCTGTGCAAAAGAAATTTGAACTAAGGAAATACTGGTAACTAAAGCTAGTATGGTTATTTTCATAATGATGTAGGTTTAGGTTATATGCAAAAATAGAATGTCTTTGTTTCCAAAAATCAATTTGTAAGAAAGAGTAATTTTTTATAGTTATTCAGGTTAGGATTTCTTGCCTCTAACCATTCGCTCTATCTGATCCCACATTGGTTCAGGTACATGACTAAGATTATTAAATTCTCCACCTCCTTGCAACCACTCCCCACCATCGATGGTAACTACTTCGCCGTTAACATAAGCAGAATAGTCTGACAAAAGGTAAGCTGCCAGATTAGCTAATTCAGGGTGTTCTCCGAAACGTTTCATAGGGATTCGCTCAAGCGGGTCAATCTTTTTAGCAAGTTCATCGGGGAACAATCGGCTCCAGGCACCTTGAGTAGGAAAAGGCCCCGGGGCAATGGCATTGCTTCTAATACCATATTTGGCCCATTCCGCAGCTAAGCTGCGAGTTAAAGCTAAGACACCCGCCTTTGCGCAAGCTGAAGGCACAACGTATCCTGAGCCAGTCCAAGCGTATGTAGTAACAATATTCAAAAATGTACCTTGACGTTTTTCAGCAATCCATTTTTTACCCATTGCCAGGGTGCAATTGTAGGTTCCTTTAAGCACAATATCAACAATAGTATCGAATGCACGATGAGAAAGACGCTCTGTTGGACTAATAAAATTTCCGGCAGCATTATTCAGCCAGCAATCTATTGGACCTAATTCTGTCCATGCTTTTTCAATAGCAGCTTCTACCTGGTCATTGTTTCGTACATCACAAACAGCATAACTAGCCTTCCCTTTGCCAAGAGCATTTAGTTCCTCACACGTTTTTTGCAATACATCTTCCTTGCGGCTGGTAATCATTACAGAAGCACCTAATTTCATGAATACTTCTGTCATGGAGCGTCCCAGGCCTGTTCCACCTCCGGTTACAACAATCACTTTTCCTTTAAATGCATCTTCGCGAAGCATTAATCCTAAATCTGGTTTTTGCATGGCATTATCTTTGTCTTCAAACATACTATATTTCTTTCCATTATGCGAGCACTTACCATTAGCATTAGTTTATTATTCTTTTATAATCTTTCCGTAGCACAATTAGCAGAGTTAAGCTTAAGTTTAAGCGATTCTGCTTTTTTTATTTCTAAAGTTCGCCTAACAGATTACTCCCAGCCTGGTCAGGTTTTGAATATTTCAGAATTTGAACCGGGCAATTGTCTTATTGAGGTAAGCAAACTCAAAACTGTTGGTCAATCAACAATTCAACAGCCTGTTTTTAATGGTAATATTTTTATTGAAGCAGGCATGCGCAATCATTATGTGATAAACTACGCCAATCAGCCGGTGCTTGTAAAAACAGAAGCTCTTGCTCAAGACAAAGGCAATGCTCAAAACATGATGGCTAGTGGCGGAATTCCAATAAATACTCAAGCAGAAACGGATGTTTTGGGGATGAGCAATTTCAAATTCAATGAGCAATTAGAAATGCTCAGGAATATTGATCAGGAAAGACAGAGATACATTACTGCCCGAGATTTACTTTCACTGGGCACATTAAAATCATCTCAGATTGCTGAAATGATGTTGCTTTTTCCAAGTGAAACAAACCGGGTAAGAATAGCCGATGAAGGTCAGCAGTTTGCCACTGATCCAGAAAACTATCAGGTTGTATTTGAGGCATTGAGCCGACGTTCCGCCGTTAGGCGATTATCACGAAGACTTTCTAATTAATCTAGGAAATCGACTTCCTAACTCGTTCGGTGTATTTTCTTAGAGAAGTTCTAAAATCATCACCCGATTGAGCCATTTCTTCTTTTACCCAAATAGCTGCCATGCAGTGAGTTAACTGCTCTCCTTCGTCTTCACCTTCTACATCAATTGCAGGAGTTTCTTCATTAAGAATAGCTTCTTCAGCTTTCTTAAGGTCTTCAACGCTATGCGTTTCAGTCAATTTTTTTATTACTGGAATCTTCATTTTAGCAGAGAAATCATTTCAATTATCTTTTCTTCTTTTGAGGTAGCAGCACCTTTCACTAATTCACCGTTAGAGAAAACAGCGAAAAAAGGAAGATTATCAACTCCAGCAGCTTTTCTGGCTTGTTCTTGCTCTTCAGCGTTTACTTCCAGGAATTTTATTCCTGTAAATCTTTCATCATCAGAAAACCTGCGGAATTTGGGAGCAATTAATTTGCATGAACCACACCAATCGGCATAGTATTTAACAACTACTTTATCATTTGAGCTAAGCTCTTCTTTGAAACTAGCGTCGTTTACGTTTAATACTGGCATTTTGAATAAATTTTTAGGTCAAACAATTATTTCTGAGGAATGTTTTTCGCTTCATTCCAAAATACATCCATTTCGGCAAGGCTCATTTCATCGAGACTTTTTCCTGCGGCAGCAGCTTTTTCTTCGAGATATGTGAACCGTTGGATGAATTTACGATTTGTTTTTCGAGTGCATCCTCCGGATTGATATTTTTAAAACGGGCAAAATTAATTAGTGAGAACAAGAGATCGCCAAACTCAGCTTCCATTTTGGAATCATCATTTTTATCTGCTTCATGTTTAAACTCTTCCATTTCTTCCTGCACTTTTTCCCATACCTGAGCTTCTTCTTCCCAATCAAAGCCAACACCACGAGCTTTTTCCTGGATTCGAGTGGCTTTTATCATTGCTGGTAAAGACGTTGGCACGCCGCTCAATGCAGAGCGATTTCCCTCTTTCATCTTAATCTTTTCCCAATTTGCCTTAACCTCTTCTTCACCACTAACCGTAACATCTCCGTAAATATGCGGGTGTCTGCGAATAAGCTTCTCGCAAAGCGAATCAATAACATCCTTCATATCGAAACTTCCTGTTTCAGAACCAATTCTAGCGTAAAACACAATGTGTAAAAGTACATCGCCAAGCTCTTTCTTCACTTCATTAAGGTTTCCCGAAAGAATAGCATCTGAAAGCTCATAGGTTTCTTCTAAACTCAAATGGCGCAAAGAATCCATAGTTTGCTTCATATCCCAAGGGCATTTTTCCCTAAGTTCATCCATTATGTTCAGCAATCTACCGAAGGCTTCTGTTTTTTCTTGTAATTCTGACATACTCAAAAGGTCTGCTTTTCGTTTACATTTGCATCAGTATGCAATCACAGACGGCTCAAAAATACAGCAAACTTATTAGCCTTGCAGTCTTTATGTTGCTCTTTTCAGAGCTTTCGTTTGCGCAATTATCTGTTTACCCCTCCTCGCTTGGCTTCAGGTATCACTATGGCTTTATTATTCAGCACAAGCAAGACATGGATCAGCTTGTTACCGGACATATTCCTGCCTATGAGCTTTACTATCGTTACAATTTTTCGGGTTTGAAAGAATGGGAGAAATTTTTCAATTATCCTCATGCTGGAGCTGCTTTTCAAATCTTAGATTTTAATAATAGCAAGCTTGGTTCTGCCTGGTCGCTTATTCCATATATGAGTTTCCCTTTAAGGAAATCACGAATTGCAGAGCTGCATCTAAGGTCGGGTTTTGGACTGGCATACAATACCAATATTTTCGATTTAGATAATAATAGAAAAAATGGAGTTATTGGCACCCACATTAATGCAGCTTTTCAATTTTTACTTCAAGCTCACTGGCGCATAATACCTCAGGCTGAATTACTTACAGCAATTTCTTTTACTCATTATTCTAACGGAGCGTTTAAAGACCCAAATGCCGGAATTAATATTGCAGGTGCCAATGTTGGCTTAAATATTAATCTTGGACGGCCTGTAAAAGTGAATCACAATTCGTTTCCTATAGTTGACAAAAGCTGGCGATATTTAGTCACCCTTGCTGGTTTTGCTAAAGAAATAAAACCTGTTAATGGTCCAAAATACGCTGCAGTTTCTTTGAGTGGAAATGCCCTAAAGAGATTTTCGCCAAAGAGTTCTTGGGGTGGAGCATTTGATATTATGTATGATGCTTCGTTAACCGAGCGAGCCCGAATTGCAATGCAAGATCTTAGAACGCCGCTTCGCTCTGGATTGGCGCTTTGCTATGAGCTTCACGTCGGAAAAATTTCAATTCCTATTCAACAAGGAGTCTATTATCTCAATCCCATCAAGGCTGACGGAATCTTATATCAAAGACTTGGAGTTAGATATCATGTTAATAGGAAATGGCAAGCACAATGCCTGCTTAAAACGCATATGGCAAGTGCCGATTACATAGAATTAGGATTTGGGTATTTTATTAAATGAAGCAGCTAATTAAACTTTTCGTTTTTTGCTTAAGCCTGATTGTAATTGAATCATGCAGTAAAGATCACATGGGCGATTGTTTCGTTGGCACGGGCATCGTGACGAAAGAAACAAGGCAATTAGAAGCCTTCGATAGCATACGAATTGAAAGAAGACTGGAGGTAGTTCTTGTTGAAGACAGCGTAAATTACGTTGTTGTTGAAGCTGGCGACAATTTGCAGGAGAATATCGAAACGAATGTAGAAAATGGATTGCTCAGCATTAAGAACACAAGCAAATGTAATTGGGTAAGATCATATAAGATACCGGTAAAGATTGAAATACATTTTAGTTCTCTCAAGCATGTATTAATTCATGGCAGCAGCAATGTTAGCTCTGAAGATACAATTCGCCAGCCGTATTTAAAGTTTGAATTTAGAGATTCTTCGGGCGATTTAAACCTATTGGTTGACAATGAAGAAGTTTCTGTCATTCAGCACACTGGCTCAAGTGATGTTGTAGTAAAAGGAATTACAAAGCATTTGTCGGTTTATATGTCTTCAATAGGAACAGGCGACTACGACGAACTTTTTGCCGAAACTGTTTATGTTCAAACCCTGAGTTCTGGTTTTTGCAGAGTCTTTGGCACCGATACTTTTTTCTTTAGAGTTAATGGCGATGGTGGAATATTTTATAAAGGCGACGGAGAAGTGATTTTTTACGAAAGAACTGGCAGTGGCAGCATTGCTCCAATTTTGTAATTGAAGATGTTGCGTAAGAATGGCATCTTTCTAATTCTGTTTCTTTATATCGTAGCTGCGGCATTCACCATTTTTCATTTTGATGGAACTGGAGATTCGGGAGACAGCCCAATGCATTATTTATTTGCCAAACATGCACCTCAACATCCCGAACTATATTTTGATCACTGGGCAAAACCACTTTTCGTTCTGTTAGCCAGTCCTTTTGCTCAATTCGGATTCGTAGGAATAAAAGTGTTCAATGTGATTATTGTTGCCTTAACTGTCTTATTTACATACCGTTGCGCTGAGCTTTTGTCAATCAAAAACAAGTTAATTGTTGTACTAATTCTGCTTTTTACCCCACTTTATTTTGTGCTCACTTTTTCGGCATTAACTGAGCCATTTTTCGCGCTATTTATAGCGCTTGGCCTTTATGCTGTGCTTAAGCATAAATTAATTGCTGGAGCAATAATCATTTCATTACTACCATTTATCCGGTCTGAAGGTTTGATTATAATTGGTGTTTTTGCCTTTTATTTCATTGTTAAAAAACAATGGAAAGTACTACCATATTTGGCATTTGGGCATGTGTTTTACGCTGTAGTAGGATTTTCTGTTTACAAAGATTTACTTTGGATTTTCAAGAAGATACCTTATGCTCAATTGAGCAGTATTTATGGACAAGGCGAACTCACACATTTTGTTGAGCAGTTGTATTATACTGTAGGTTTGCCCATTTACATACTATTTTGGCTTGGCAGTTTAGTTCTCGCATACAAGATTGGTATGAAGAGAATTTCTTCTGAAATCTTCATTCTGGTTTTCCTAGGATTTTTCGCATTCTTTACTGCTCATACCTTGTTTTGGTATTTGGGCATTTTCAATTCAATGGGTTTAAAACGAGTTTTGATTGGAGTAATGCCTTTGCTTTCAATCATTGCCATGATTGGATTCAATTTTCTGACTGAAGAAGTTTTCAGTTTCAATACTAGTGTCAAAAAGCTCCTTCAAATTGCCCTAGTTTTAGTGATTCTTATTTTTCCTTTTACCCGAAATCATGCAGCAATTCATTGGAAAACAGATTTATCGCTTACTCAAGACCAGGAGATGGCGCACAAAATTGCCAATTTTGTGGATGAAGAATTAAGCGATGAACATAGGTTCATTTTTGCCCATCCTTATTTGAATATAGCATTGGAGATTGATCCATTTGATGCATCTCAAAAGCTCGAACTGCAGCTGGATGTATTTGATAAAATCAAAAAAGGAGACATCATCATTTGGGATTCTTGGTTCTCTGTGTTGGAGCGAGGAATTACGACAGAAAGTATGGCGGAGCACCCTCAATTTAAAGAAGTTTTTCGTTGTGAGAATGAGGGGCAGGCTGTGTTTATTGTGTATCAATGGAAATAAAGTAAATACAGTTAGCATTGCTTGAAGCTTAATCAAAAGACATATTAAAATAACTTCTCTAAGCAGCCTTGGGCTGCATTTACTAGCACTTAAATTTGATTGAATTTTTAACATGAGCTATCATATTTTAATTTCTCTTGAAACGTTAAATGGGAACAATTTTACTATCTTGTTTTGTTTTTAATTAAGGCATTGCCAAAATCAACTCTTAAAATAATTATGCATCAACAGTATGCAAAATCAATATTCTGCTTATTATTATTACTAATTACAGTAATTACCTACGGACAAGAAGTAGTCCCCATTAATGAGTATAGTATAAATGATGAGGGAAGAGTTGAGTTAACCATTAACTCGAATCCTTTATCATACTACATTCTTGAAGTTAGACATAATGCATCAGGTGAATACACACATGCCACTTCAATAACCATTGGCTCACCTGGTACAACATTAATTACAGAGTCATTAAAGGCATATCCGGAAAATCACTATCAGATACGCCGCTATTCTAAGTTAGATCCAGGGGATTACGATGGCGACGGAATTAATGACATTCAGGAGTTTGAACAAATGCCTCTTCAAAACCCTTTGAATGCAGCCAGTGAGATTGAAATTTCTAACGGACTTATTAGCATCGATAGCTTTTCAACATTTAATGATTTATCGGTTGTTGAGGATGTTGTTCAATGGTCAGAATTTTTAAATGGCAAACTCTACGTTAAATTTATCATTGTTGATTTCCTTACTTCTAACCCAAAGCTTTACTTCATAAATACTGAGACTCATTCTCTTCACGAAGATTTTTCGAATACTATAGGTATTGATAATGTAGGAGATCAGGTAAAGCGAGGACAAATAATTTTTCATCCCACAAGTATATCGCCCAATGGAACATTGGGAAATTTTGCATTTAATTTTAGTGGAGGGGCACCTGAAAGTTTTTCAAGTGTGCAAAAAACCTATGAATTGCTTGGTTCTAACATGCCATTCATTAAAAACAATCTTTCGTTTTTCATTACTCAAAGCAATGAGTCACAGTATGAAGCAGATATCAATTTGTACGATAGTTCAAGAATTTCAGTTTTGTTTGAATCAGATGTTTACGCAGCTATTGATTATTGGGGTCTTCACCCTGCCGAAGGTTACGGCTTCTTTAGAGAAGTTTCATTAGGCGAAGTTCCCGGACCAAAAGACATTGTTTTGTATGAAGCAATTCCGAATTCCTTGCCTCGCGTAGGAGGAATAATGACTTCAGCTATTCAAACCCCATTATCTCATGTAAACCTTAGAGCAATTCAGAACAACATTCCCAATGCATTTATCAGAGATCCTTTAAGTATCGATTCTATAGCCAATCTGCTTAATAAATACATCTACTTTAAGGTTGAGCAAAACAGATATATTATCAAAGAAGCTAGTGTGGAAGAGGTAAATGCATGGTACGAAAACATTCGTCCAACAGAAGAACAAAATCCGCCTCTTAATTTAAACTATAGTTCTATTGAGCCTCTCGATGAAATTACCTTTGATATGTTTGATGGGTTTGGAGCAAAATGCACCAATTTAGCTGTATTACGCCGGCTAGGATTTCCCGAAGGAACTGTTCCAGATGGCTTTGGAATTCCATTTTACTATTACATGGAATTCATGAAATTCAACAACTTTTTTGAAGAGATAGAAGCCATCATCCAAAACGAAGATTTCCAAAACAATAGGCAAATACGTGACGAAATGCTGGATGAATTGCGAGATCGCATAAAAGAAGCTCCAATGCCGCCTTGGATGATTAGTGATCTATCGCAATTGCAATTGAGTTTCCCGTCAGGAACTCCAATTAGATGTCGCTCAAGTACAAACAATGAAGATTTACCTGGATTTAATGGAGCTGGATTATATACATCAAAAACTCAACACCCTGATGAGGGTCATATTTCAAAATCAATCAAACAGGTTTACGCAAGCTTGTGGAATTTAAGAGCTTTTGAAGAAAGAGATTTTTACAGAGTAAATCACTTCTCTACGGCTATGGGCGTTCTTTGTCATCCAAACTTTGAGGACGAAAAACTAAATGGTGTTGGAGTTACAACAGACCCGATATATAATACAGAAAATACCTTTTATTTAAACTCTCAATTGGGTGAAGAACTTATTACAAACCCAGAAGCAAGCTCTATTCCAGAAGAAATTCTCCTAGATGATAATAGCAGTCAGAGCATTAATTACATTGTTGTTCAAAGGTCAAACCTTGCTCCAATTGATAGCTTACTTTTTGGTGAAGATTACTTGGAATTAATGCTTCAATATTTAGTAAAAATCCATAATGAATTTGCTATTCTCTATAAAGCTGAGCAAAATTCAAGCTTTGCCATGGATATTGAGTATAAAATTGATGCAAACAATCAACTTGTAATTAAACAAGCAAGGCCTTGGGTTTCGTTCATCTACCAAGAAAATGAAGAAGCTGAGGTATTAACAAATCAGGAGATGTTTAGCGTATACCCTAATCCCGCTCAAGAATATATCAGCATTAAAATTCATGATGATAAATTATCTCGGCTTGTAATTATAGATATCACTGGTAAACAAGTATTTAACAAAGATATTGAGCTAAATGGTAACTCAGTAGTGAATGTTTACCTCGAACGACTTATCCCGGGTGTTTATGTTATAGGAGGAGTTATTGGAGATGACGTAATGTATTATTCTAAGAAATTTGTGAAGCAATAGATGTGATTTGGATTCTTAGTATTTCATTCTCCACTCTTGCATGCTAATCATTTAAACAGAAGTTTGATGCTTTAGCATTCTACCCAAGGCAATGATTATAATCCTCTTAAAAAATATAAGTGAATAAAATTGTATTCACAAAACCTACCTGAACACGTTTTTGCTAAAAACAAAGGCATACTTGTTTAACTCTATTAAATTATTCGGATAAATGCTGAACCCAAGTTATTACAATGGATAAACCAAATTCGAATTATTACATTAACATGAAAGGTTTACAACAAATACTTTTTGCCACACTATTAATTGGCGCAATCATTCTTAATAGCTGTACTCAAAGCCATCAACAAGTAATTGCAGCTCAGCCTGGTGAGTTTCAAAAAACTTTACCGTTGGGAAACACAGAATATTCAATTGAATTGCCCGATTCATTTAGAATAGAAGAAGCCAATGGCAAGGAAGGTCAATTGGGCTTTTCTATCATTCCTTTGAATGAGAATTCAAACATGCACGGTTTTATTGAGCTTTTAAAGGGGAATCCGCATTTAGTGGATGGTCAAACAAAGAAGGAAGTGTTTTGCAGGTCTGTTTTAAACGGTGAATCTGTTACATGGACTATCTATAAAACAGAAACAGATTATTTGTATGCCGAATCGTCTGAGGTTGGCGAACTAAGTGCAACAGCCGCTTCTAAAGATAAAAATGAAGTTGAACTGCTCATTAGAATTATTTCAACTTTGAAGATGCAAGATTGATTTGTTCAAATAGCTGCTTAAGACTAAAATAATTTAAAAATTTGAATATCAGGAGACTAAAAACGATGTCCACCTAATGTCCACCTGTATATCATAAGACGTCAATTCTTAAGTTTTCATTTTTGATGTAAACAAAAAACTTATACAGATTTAAAATGAAAAGAATTGCAATTGTATGTTCATTAGCGGCAGTTTTGTTTAGCTCATGTAAAAAGGAAGAATGTGAAATACCTGTTCAACCAGAATCAATTAAAACCCCAACAGCCATAAATATTACCTCATTTACCCTGTTTGGCTTTAATGCACTGAAAATTGATGGAGAACACTGGGATTCTGCTACTAATTTACCTGACCCCTTTATAGAATTTTACAACGACGAATCTTTAGTGTATAAATCTGATGTTATTAGTTCTGCCAACTCACAAGCAATTTATGAATTAAACACACCCACAGTTGGTGTTTTACCGGTTTCACTTCCTGCATCAAGCTATGGAACTATTGTACTCTTAGACTCTGATGGAATTAATGTTTTTGAAGAAATGGCGAGGATTGTCATCCAGGCCAGATATTTATATAATTCTGACAATGCTACCAGTTTTGAAAACGTTGAAGTTTTTGGCAATAATGGATTAAGCATGCGATTATCAGGAAACTTTATCTACTAATTCAGGCTGATTACGTTTCGCACACACCCGCCCTTTTTTCAATGTCAGCTTGGTGTTGTTTCCTAATGTGGTCTTAATTCATCAAGCTTAAAATTGCTATCACTTTGTTCTTTAAATCAGGCAAGTCATGTTTAATAATTTCCCAGACTAATTTTGAATCTATACCGAAATATTCATGAACAAAGATATTTCTCATTCCGATAATTTGATTCCATTCAATTTCTGAGAATTGAGTTTTTATTTCCTCTGAAACATGATTGCTTGCTTCTCCTATAATTTCCATTTGCTTTATACAAGCAAACCTCATCATCGAATTATCCATGAAAATTTCAAAGTCCGCATTAACTAAATATGTTTCTACTTCTACGATCGCATCGAGGATGTGACTTAATCTAGCTTTGTCACCAAGTTTACCTCGCATAAATAAGCTCCTTTTCACTATCAACAAATGGCTTGATGTATTTTGACAAACTATTTGAAGACACTAAGTCAACTCTGGTTTTCAGGATTTCTTCTAAATCAATTTGCATTTGAATGAAACCTAAACCAATTCGTTGATTGTAATCTAAATCCACTAAAATGTCTATATCACTGCTATTGTCGGCCTGACCTCTTGCATATGAACCAAAAAGATATGCCTTAAGCACTGGACGCGTCTTAAAGTAATTCTTGATGTTCTCAATTTTTCTTTTTTCAAGCTTCATATTGCAAATATATCATTTTCGAAGTTCTCCCTTCAAATTCTAAAATTGTCCATTTCAGTTAACTCATTTAAAATCAATTTGACTGTTTAAGTGCATCTCTTTATTCGGGCTAGTTATTAAAGCCAAATAAGTTTTATAAACCAGTCCTTGCTTTTAATTTTCTCGATACCAGGACAGTGCTCAAAAATCCCATAACAGCTCGATCCACTTCCTGTCATTGAAACATATTCAGCTCCGGCATTTTGCAACGCTTCAATCACCTCAGCTATCCCTGTAAATGACTCAATTACCGGAGCTTGAAAATCATTCCACACATGCCCTTGCCATGCAGAAACATCTCCATTTAACACAAACTCCTTCCATCCCGCGGGAGCGGTATTGGGATTAATTAAAGAGAATGCTTTGCCTGTTGCAACATGAACACCCGGGTTTATCAAAACAAGAAACTTACCCTTGAGAGAAAAATCAACTGGCTTTAAAACTTCGCCCCTACCACTCACCAAACAAGGTTTATCCTGAAGAAAGAACGGACAATCAGAACCCAATTCAGCTGCATAAGCCAATAATTCATCCCACGAAAGTGGTAAATCAAACAAATCTTTTAAGGCCCTAAGCATAAAAGCTGCATCAGATGAACCGCCTCCTAAGCCTGCTCCCATCGGAATTGCCTTATGAAGAAAAACATCAACTGAAGGAATGCTATATCGCTCATTTAGAATACGATAAGCTCTAACAACTAAATTATCACTTCCAGTATTAGGAATAGGCAAACCCGAGTAATGCATCAGCACTTCTCCACGACCCTGCTTGTGGGGAATCACTTCAAGCGCATCACAAAGCTCAACCGGATAAAACAAACTTTCTAAGTCATGAAAGCCATCATCACGCTTAGCGGTGATGAACAATCCAATATTTATTTTTGAGGTAGGAAATACAATCATGTAAATCGATATCAGCTATAAATCAGCAGCTTAAGCTTTTTTAACGTTTTTTAGGTGAGACTTCGAAAATACGGTATTGATATGAATGCTTAACTTGCGCACCTTGAAATTTAGGGCCTATGACCTTTCTGGAATTCGAACAACCTGTTGCTGAGCTATTTGAACAACTTGAAAAAGCACGTTCTCTTGCCGAAGATAGCCAGGTAGATATGAAAAAAGCCATCGTTGATCTGGAAAAGAAAATCGATACAACGCGAAAAGAGATTTACAGCAATCTAAGTCCCTGGCAAAGGGTGCAAGTTTCGCGACATCCCGACAGACCTTATACCTTGGCTTATATCCAGTATATGACTGATGGGAACTTTGTTGAATTGCACGGCGACCGCACGGTTGGAGATGACAAAGCCATGATTGGCGGATTGGGTTGCGTTAACGGCAAATCAGTTATGTTTATTGGCCAGCAAAAAGGTGCAAACACCAAGATGCGTCAATTGAGAAGATTTGGGATGCCTAATCCAGAAGGATATCGTAAAGCCTTAAGGCTGATGAAATTAGCTGAGAAATTCGGCATTCCTGTAATCTCACTTATCGATACTCCTGGAGCTTATCCGGGTCTAGAAGCTGAAGAACGTGGTCAAGGTGAAGCCATTGCACGCAATCTTTACGAAATGACCAAGCTTAGAGTACCTGTAGTATGCGTTATTATTGGCGAAGGAGCTTCAGGCGGAGCTTTGGGAATTGGTATTGGCGATAAGGTGTTAATGCTAGAAAACACGTGGTATTCAGTTATCTCACCAGAAAGCTGCTCTTCCATTTTATGGAGAAGTTGGGAGTTTAAAGAAAAAGCATCAACAGCATTAAAGCTCACAGCTACCGACATGATGAAGAACAAACTCATCGATGGAGTTATTCCAGAGCCAGTTGGTGGTGCACACACAAACTATAATGAGGTGTTTAAAACGGTGAAAACCGAAATAATGAAACACATCGCCAAACTTGAGAAAATCAAACCCGAAAAGCGCATAGAAAAAAGAATTGAAAAATTCTCCGCAATGGGTTCTTACATTGAAGATTAATCCACTTTTTCATGAGTATTGATATTGAAGCCAATCGTAACGAAGACACAATGAAACTCTTACTTTCTGCAATGCGCAAAAAGTATGAAGAAGTTAAACTTGGCGGAGGTAAAAAACGCATCGAAAAGGAACACGCTAAAGGCAAACTTACTGCACGCGAAAGAATCGAGTTTTTACTCGACGAAGGTAGTCCGCAACTTGAAATAGGAGCCTTTGCGGGTGATGAAATGTATGCTGAACAAGGCGGTTGCCCTTCGGGCGGAGTTATTGTTGTTATTGGGTATATAAAAGGACGTCAGGTAATTGTGGTTGCCAATGATGCTACAGTTAAGGCTGGAGCTTGGTTTCCGATTACAGCAAAAAAGAATCTTCGTGCTCAGGAAATCTCCATGGAAAATCACCTTCCAATTATTTACCTTGTTGATAGTGCAGGTGTTTTTCTGCCTATGCAGGATGAGATTTTTCCCGATAAAGAGCATTTCGGAAGGATTTTCAGAAATAATGCAAGAATGTCGTCGATGGGCATTTTGCAGATTTCAGCCATCATGGGAAGTTGCGTTGCAGGTGGAGCTTACTTACCAATCATGAGCGATGAAGCTATGATAGTTGACAAAACCGGAAGTATTTTCCTTGCGGGTAGCTATCTCGTTAAAGCTGCTATCGGCGAAAACATTGACAATGAAACACTTGGAGGAGCAACAACGCATTGCGAGATTTCAGGTGTAACTGATTATAAGTGCTTAGACGATAAAGATTGTCTAACACGTATTAGAAATATAATGGATAAGGTTGGTGCTGCCGCTAACGCGGGATTTGATCGCGTTGAAGCAGCTGAGCCAGCTAAAAACCCAGAAGATCTCTATAGCATTATGCCCGAAACTAGAGATAAACCATACGATGTAATGCAAATCATTGAGCGTTTGGTTGATAATTCTGAGTTTGAAGAATACAAAGCCACCTATGGTAAAACCATTCTTTGCGGCTTAGCCAGGATTGATGGTTGGGCTGTAGGGATTGTTGCGAATCAACGAAAGATTGTTAAAAACAAGAAAGGTGAAATGCAGTTTGGCGGCGTTATCTATAGCGATTCGGCCGATAAAGCAGCTCGTTTCATTATGAACTGTAATCAGAAGAAAATCCCTTTAGTTTTTCTTCAGGACGCAACAGGCTTTATGGTTGGCTCGCGAAGCGAACATGGAGGCATTATTAAAGACGGAGCTAAAATGGTAAATGCCATGGCAAACTCAGTTGTTCCTAAATTTACTATTGTAACGGGTAATTCATACGGTGCAGCAAACTACGCCATGTGCGGCAAGGCATACGATCCCAGATTGATGCTAGCTTGGCCTACGGCTCAAATTGCAGTAATGGGTGGAGCTCAAGCTGCCAAGGTGCTACTTCAGATTGAGGTAAGCTCTCTTAAGGCAAAAGGGAAGGAAATCACCGAGGAGGATGAAAAGGCTCTTTACGACAAGATTTTTGATCATTACGAGAAAACTACTTCTATCTATTACAGTGCAGCGAGGCTGGTTGTAGATGCTATTATCGACCCGCTTGAAACCCGCAAAGCAATAAGCATGGGCATTGAAGCTGCAAACCAATCGCCAATTACAGAGAAGTACAATGTAGGTGTGATTCAGGTTTAGGCAATAATTCAAAGGCGCTTGAGTTTTTATGCTGTGAAATTTAAAGTTTTAAAGGCGCTACTGCTCTCCATGTTTTGCTTTTTGCCAAAGGCAGAAGCGCAGATTCCAATTCCTGAGATAACTTTATCTCCGGAGTTTTCGCCGGGAAGTACTTTTCCCAACTTCGTTGGAGATAAAAACGATTGGAATGCTAAACTGTATGCTGCAGGAGCCTTTAGTGTAATGTTGTCGAAACGACTAACTGAAAACTGGGATGCAGTAGCCGGAATCGGAATGAGTGCTTATCATATGAATAACAGAGGGAAAATTGATGATTACTTGCTTGACTTCAGCTCCCCTCACCTATTGGCTGGAATAGGTTATTACAAGAATCCTTTTTCAAGAACCCAATCATTTATAAAGCTTATTGCTGGAAGTCAACTAGGGTACAGAGGCATTCAAAAGGAAAGCCACGAGCAATACACAGTAAATATCAACGGAAATGGATTGTTTCACTTTTTTGTTCGTCCCGAAATAGGAATTCACATGAAAGCGAGACAGAAATTAAAAGGCAGTTCGTTTTACAATGCTTTTGAGCTATCGGCATATTTCCGATTCAATTTCAAATCCCTCGGAGAGGTTAATATTATTGAAACTCAAACAAACACTCAGATAATTCCTAGAGGAAATATTATTGGCTTAAATTTTCGTTACGTGATGCCTCCGGGTAAAAAAAGACTAAAGGAAAAAATGAAAACTCCCGACAAGCGCATTAGAAAAATTCAAAATTTAAACTAAACCTTAACTATCTCCTTTCTCCTTCCTGCTTTCTCCTTCCTGTTTTCTCCTTTCGCCTTTCTCCTATTTAACTATTACAATATACCCCGAATACATCTGCCCTTCGAGCGATTCGATGGCATAGAAATAAGTTCCGGCTGTAACGTTATTTGCATCCCATGAATTATCGTAATCTTCGGCTTCAAAAACTACATTTCCCCAGCGATTAAAAATTCTCAATTGGGCACCTGGAGGAAATCCGGGAATTACAAAAAGGTCATTAAAGCCATCTCCATTGGGAGAAAAGGCATTGGGCACAGGTAAATTACAGCCAGTACTAAGGTTTACATCAATTAAGAGAGTGTCTAAGCCTCCTTCATTTCCAACTATTAAAGTTGCTTGATAAAAACCATCTCCCGGGTAACAAACCAATGGCGATTCATTAGTCGTAGTTTCGGGCTCACCGCCCGGAAAACTCCAAGCCCTGAATGTTACACTGCAGTATGAACTATCAGTAAATTGCACACAAACCTGCGGACATTCCGGCGTAGCCGAATAACTGGCTTTTGCTGTTGGCGGCACCGTTGAGCATACCACATTTTCCTCAAAAACAGGTGAACTGTATTCAAGAAGTTCAGTTTCTTCAACAACTCGGTCAAGTTCAGTACGAATCAAGTTTAAATTTCCAAGCGTTAGGTTTAAATCACTTACACTAAATTGAATCTCAGAAGCCAGGCAATTATCTATGCTGAGTGAATCAGTGCGAATCATTCCTCCATTTCTGGAGCCTCCGGGTGTAGCAAATTCACCCGTCATAAGCCAAGCACCTGACTGCATTGGAGATACAGAATAAATATAATTGGTAAAAGGATCTCCATAATCAAGTTTTCTGGCACTTTTCAAGCTCAAATCTTCCGTACAATTGAGCCAAGCCATTGATCGACCATCAAATCCGCCGGCATCGCCGGCGAAAATGAACTCATTGTTTGCATACTCAATCGCCCTGAACTTATCGTCGATGGTGCTATGAAAGGCCTTCTGACTCAATACTTCCCCATCTTGACTTAACTGCAAGGCCAAACCATCAAAACCGTTATTAAGTTGGTATACATAACCAGAAACATTAATCCTTCCTTGATCATCTAGCACCATATCTGTAAACTCCACATCAAAGTCTGATGCAAATGATTTTGCCCAAACAGGAACCCCTCCTGCGTTCAATCTCAGAACGAAACCTTCTCTAAAGGTGCTTTGTGTTGAAGCATCTCCGCAAATCAGCACTCCTCCGTCGGCCAAAACAAGCATTGCTTCTGGCTCAATTTCACGATTTGGCAAAGAGAATTGCAGCGATTGAAGCACACTGAAAAAACCGTTCACAAGAAACAGATGAATAGTTTCGAAGTCAACATTATAATTTCCTGCGGCCAGAACCAGGTAATTACCATTTGGCCTTGAAATAATGTCTTTAGGTAATTCAGTTTGCGAAGAAAGAAAAGAGTGTTCACTCTGGATGTTTCCAGCAGCATCAAGTTCGAGAATATGAGTTTTCTGACTATTTAAACCATTAGCTCTTGAACTAAGCAAGGTGTATTCATCACCACGAAGAATAAATTTCTTAGAGATAAGCGACTCGGTTCCAAAGCCAAATCTCTTCTGCCACTGGATTTTCCCCGCACAATCGAGTTTCATCATACCAACTCCAATTTGGCTATTTGTTGGCGAATTAAGCGCTAGGCTAATTGTTTCTGCAAAGCCTTGGTCGGGTGTTTCCATGAGATGAGTCCCAAAATCACTTTGATTTGAGCCAAATGTTGAGAACTGCGAAACCTGTGCAAAAGCACAATTATTAAAGCCAATACAAATAAGCAAGCACAGAATAGCCCTTAGAAACATGTCCGAAAAATACGCAGAACCTTTTTGTATGACAAACTCTAAAATAAATTTACCGTAAAGATTATCAAAAGAAATTTTAAGATAGTCTGAGCAAAGGTTTGAGACCTTAGAAACTACACCTTAAATTTAGATATCTTAGGCATTAACTCTGAGAGTATAGATCTGCTCCAAAAGAGATTCGCTTTTCGCATTCTTTTGATTTCGCCTTTGAAAGGTTCTATATTATGACAGTGTTTAAGGCCGATTTAAACTTAATCATTTCTAATTAAAAAGGAACAAACCTATTCGAAGGATTTCCAGAAAATTGATTTCCTCAAATTTGCTCCATTGTTAAAAATGTTAACGTTTCTCCAGGTTGAATCTCCATTTATTTTGACGTTTTGAAATCCTTTATAGCGCAAACAGTTATTTGAATTTGTTTGCTGATAATCAACAGAGTGTATTAATCAGCATGACCTTCCCTAGAAAACATAACAACTTAAATAATGCTAATTCTACAATTTTAAAAACATTGTTTTTTACGATGCACTAATAAAGTCAGATTTGATATAATGTTATAATTTAATTCATTAAAATCTCTAAAAATATATCTCAGTAGCCATTCTAAATGTGTTTGCATGAGCTTCTATAATTAGCTTAATATCTTCAGAATAACCACCTCCCATGGCTGCAACCAATGGAACCTTATTGTTTTTAGCAAGTTCAAGAACAAGTTTATCACGTTGTTTACAACCTTCTAAACTGAGGTTCAATCTTCCTAGTTTGTCAGATTCTAAAACATCTACACCACATTGATATAAAATAAAATCAGGTTGGAAGTCATCGAAAACACTTCTCAGATGATGGTCAAGTAAATTAAGGTAATAATCATCGCCCGATTTATCGGGCAAAGCAATATCTAAATCACTTAATTCTTTGTGCAAAGGATAGTTTGATTGTCCATGCATGCTAAAAGTGAAAACAGAAGCATCATTCTGAAAAATTTCGGCAGTTCCGTTTCCTTGATGCACATCTAGGTCAACGATCAAACATTTTCTTGCTAGACCTTCGTGTTGCAACTCTCTGGCGGCTATTGCGAGATCATTTAACAAGCAAAAGCCTTCTCCCCTATTTGTGAATGCGTGATGAGTTCCTCCGGCAATATTCATAGCAACACCATATTCAGCTGCAAAACGAGCTGCTTCAAGAGTGCCATTCATAATTGTTATTTCCCTCTCAACGAGGGATGAGCTCAGTGGAAAGCCCGTTTTTCGTTCTTCCTGTTTGCTGAGTTGTAAATTCTTGAGCTTATTCCAATATTCTTCCTGATGTGTTCTAAGCACAGCCTTTTCAGGCAGCGCGGATGGTGAAAAAAGCTGATTCTCTTTAATAGTTCCCTCATAAATCAGCTGCTCTGGCAACAAACTATACTTCTCCATTGGAAAACGATGATTATCCGGCAATGGATGATGATAGATTTGAGACCAAGCGATTTTAAGCATGTTCAAATAAACTGAAAAGCAACTAAAAAGTTTGTGAATTACCAATTAGCCATTTAATTAACTTTTAATTCAATCAACATAAAAGTATTTAACATTTTTCTTCCCTATACCCTAATCCTTGTGATATTGTACGAATAAACCTTTTCATATCATGAGACAATTACCTAAGCCTGATGCAATAGTAATTCAGAAATTAGAATATCAAGAAAAATTCGGTTTTGGATTTACCATGGCCAATAACCCAGAACTATACCGACCGTTCCGCAATATTCTTAGCAGTAAGTATATAACATCAACCAATACTTGGTTTATTGAATACACAGATGAAAACCGCAAATCAATTGATGAAGTATTTAAAACCTTCAATAATCAGCATCCTATTTATCTAGCACTTCCGGGTAAAACTTATCCTCTTCCTGATTCATATAATGGACTTCCCAATTGGGAGTATTTTGAGGTGATGGGCGAAGGATGCTTGCGTGATATTAAAAAGCTCTCTGATTGGATGGAGCATAAGCGTTACAGTTTTTCCAGTATTAACAATTACAAGAAGGCTTTAGGTTTATTTTTCAGGCACTTCAATTATGAGAGCATTCAAGATTTTAAAAAAGAAGACCTCATACAATATAACCGAGAGTATATACTTGGCAACCAACTATCTGGTTCATTTCAGAACACATTAATTTCTGCTTTAAAGTTGTTGTTCAAAGTTTACAAGCGGCCTGATCAAGATTTTGAATTATTAGAAAGACCCAAAAGGGCACACTCACTTCCCAATATACTATCTAAAGAAGAAGTAAAGGCAATAATTCTCGCACCAATCAACTTAAAACACCGTATGATGCTAATGACAATTTATGCGTGTGGCTTAAGAAGAGGTGAACTACTGAATCTTGTTCCAAGTGATATACAGAGCAATAGAAACCTTTTATTAATAAGAATGGCCAAAGGCCGGAGAGACAGAGTTGTACCTATTCCTAATTCATTGATAGGTCAATTAAGAGAATACTTCCGTTATTACAAGCCCAAGAAATACTTGTTTGAAGGGCTAAAGCCCGGAGAGAAATATTCAGAAAGAAGCCTTCAAATGGTATTAAAATCCGCTTGTGATAAAGCTCGTATTAGAAAACCGGTAACCCTGCATTGGTTAAGACATTCATTCGCCACACATCTTCTAGAGCGAGGAACAGACATTCGATTCATTCAAGAACTTCTTGGTCATCAGAGCACTAAGACTACTCAAATCTACACACATGTAAGCCAACGTAGTTTAAATGAAATTAGAAGTCCTTTCGAGGACTTGTAATATAAATACTTTACTATATTTACAATACTAGCCCAGCATAGACAAACCCCTGCAATGACAAAATCCATAAAACGCATTCTCCCTCCCACAACAACCCTCTTAAAGCGTTTAAACCTTAAATCCCAACTGCTATAAGGGAGTTATGTAACATGTCCGTTTGCTGCTCAATAAACTTCTTTTGAAGGTTGGTCGCTTGAGAAACATTGTAGAGTATCTTTGGCTTAACAATATTGAAAACATGAAACTTCAAATTCTATCCAATAACTTAATGGAACAGTTCCAAACAGCTGTTTCAGAGAAACTGGATACTATAATTGAAGGATTGGATAAAATTGAAACGCCTGTTGATTATTTCAGATTCTACAACTCAGTTTCGAGTGTCTATTCTTCTAAAATTGAAGGAGAAGAAATAGATTTTGATAGCTATTTCAAACATAAATTCCTAAATATTAGCTACAAACCAGATTATACAAAGAAGCCTGACGACCTTTTTACGGCCTATGAATACATTTTTGGTAAGGAGCTAACCTTTGAAAATCTAAAAGCGGCGCATTCAATTTTAAGTGCAAACCTTCTCCCCGCTTCTCAGCAAGGCTTAGTGAGGACGAATCCTATGTTTGTAATTAACAGCGATGATAGAATTGACTATGTCGCCGCAGAACCAGGCAAACTAGATGCTGAACTTCAACGACTGTTTGCAGATATTGAATATCTATTAAGTGCTGAATTAAGCCATGAAGAAGTTCTTTATTACGCCTCATATATTCACCTGGTATTTGTTAAAATTCATCCATTTCAAGACGGAAACGGCAGATCAGCAAGACTTTTAGAAAAGTGGTTTCTAATTCAAAAGATTGGTGAAAAGGCAACCGCAATTCAACTCGAAAAGAATTATTACTTAAATCTTCAATTGTACTATAGAAACTTAAGAATTTTAGGAATTGATTATGAATTATTAGATTACAACAAAGCGTTAGATTTTCTATTGATGACAGTTAAAGGATTAATTGATCAAAAATA
>JAGYKL010000050.1 GCA_018401705.1 Bacteroidia bacterium
TGAGTTTAGCAACCTATTACAGTCGTGCTGCATTTAGATACCAATGGTAATTTGCTTTGCAAGCAATGGTTGGCGTTTAGTTGATTCAAGCGGTACAGTTCTATCTTATAAATTGTGGCGTGAGATGCCACATCCGGGTGGGACACCAGATACTACTGGTTACTAGTTACAATGGAATTTACTTTGTTTTAAATGACCAGGCGATAGTTCTAAAGCATATTTGTTTTATGGTGAATATGAAACTTATCAATTTCCCCATATACACTAAATGCTGACACCTATTTTTCTACGCCTATTTGGATATCCCTACACAAAGTTTAATTAGTCAAGAAAATACCATATTAAATGTAACAACACAAAGTGGTAATATGCAAGCATGCCGTCATGGCAATGGTAAAGAGTTGGTGGATTATAAACCCGGTATATATCAAAATTCATTTACATTGGCTTACTTGACCTAATGGTTTAAGTACTAGAATATTAATCCAGGAGTGGAAAGTCTGTGCAGGCAAGAACATTCTCTCAGTTTTCATTTGATGGGGATAAATTTGTCCATTTGCAGTCGCCCCAAATAGATTGCTATTTACTTATGATTTTGATCATGTTCAGAACTTTGAGCAATATGCAATTACATGATTTAAGTGATTCACTCCAGAGCAGGCGATATAAATGCTATGACACTTAGTCCCGATGGTTCGAGTTTACATGAAGAAAGCAAATTTCATTTCACAACCTTCACAAATTCAAGGTGTTTTGCAATATGATTTAATAACACAGCAATATTATTATGTTTGTTTTTCATTCAACAGCACCGCAATTGACTCCAAATGGAAAAACTGTACTAATTCAATCATCATATTTTGAGAATTCTAACATCGTTTTACTAAGCGAAATTATGAATCCGAATGAATTTGGTGCGGCATGTAATCTTATAGAACATAAATATTCAATTGAAAACAATGCGACTTTTTGTAATGCCGTCTAATTATGCTAATTTTAAATTAGGTGCATTAGGAGGTAGTATTTGTGATAGTTTAAGTACTGGAATTCCAACAAGTTTAAATTATCCTTCACTTAGATTTAAGACGTATCCAAATCCTGTTGAATCATCATTAACCATTGAACAAGATATTCCTAGTTTACTCGATTAAAAATAACAGATATGTTTGGCAGATCAGTTTGGCAAAGACCAAACGAGCATAAATCTGTGTTAACTCATGAAATCAGAAACTTAACAAATGGTATTTATTGGTTAGAAATTCAAGATTTAAAACTGATAAACGAGGTGGAACAAAATTTGTTAAAAGTAGAACCGCCAAGGAGTTAACACGCGTTAGCCGCTATTCGGGCTTGGGTTGACAATTTAGGGAGTTTGGTGGAAGAAGTCGTTCGTTGGTTGTATTTTTATTTCCCTAAAAAGGTAAATAAAAACACAAACACTCACTATCTTAGCATTTCCGTGATAGCTTTCCGGGTAAAAATCCCGAACAGACGGCTAGCGCGGGACCGTTATGTGAAAATGCTATGCCTATAAACAATAAATTATGAAAAGAGTGATCAGTAATTCGATAAGAAAAATTGCAGTTCCACTTTGCGTTGGAATTCTTTCGTTATATTCATTTGAATCCAAATGTCAGAGCCTAATACTTGATTCTCTATACGCAACAAATGGTCTGGGGCGCTCTCAAGTCTATGGAACACCGAGATTTTTAAATGTATTTGCTTTAACTAATGGAAAAACACTTAACTGTGGCTACCTTGCCATCGTTATTCCGGACCTCCTCCTCCTCCAGCCCAAGCTCTCGATTATTATGTTACTCGATATAATGAGTGTGGTGAAATAGACTCAAGTTACGGTGATAATGGTCGTTTAACTATAAACAATTTTAGTGCTTCAAATTTTCTTACTAAGAAGTTCATTCTTTTGCCTGATGAGAGTTTACTTATTTGCGGATCTATATTTGGAAATGAAACAGCTTTATTTAAAATTACACCTGATGGAACTAATGATAGCACTTTCTGAATTTATGAGAATGACAGTTATTTTGATGATATTAGTTTTTCCCAGTAATAGAGCACGATTCCTGACAGCTGAATTACTCATCGACAATAAGATTTTATGTATTGGTTCATATAAGGATTCAAGTGGAAACGGCATTTTGTTCTCAGAATTTAATCAAGATGGCTCATTTGATGATACATATTTTAGTTCAGGTATTTTAAAAGCACCTCTAGATATTGACGGAGTTAAGATTTTGGATATATTTCGTTCAGCGTCAGATAAGCTCATTTTTGTTGGTCAGAATGATGATAGCTACTTAATTAGTTTCGCCACAAATAATGAAGGGATAGTAGATGAATCATATGGAGTTAATGGTATGGCTAATGACAGCAGCACAACATTTGATAATTATGGCTTCTTTGAAACAGCACCTTCAATCATTAATAATAACAAATTGTATATAGGTTACAAAAATGACTTAGATTTCAATAATGGATTTGCAATAAATAGGTATTTAGACAACGGTCAAATTGATTCATCTTTTTTGGTTACTGAATGGTAAAGTAATTTTACCAGTTCCAAATTCTAATCTTTTTTTGTAGGCATAAATAACTTTACCAGTAGTAAAGGTACTGGTTGGAATATCAGCAATATATAATTCAGCCTACAAGGAAAACTTTGTAATAAATGATGATGGACAAATTGATAGTACTCTCTTCAGCAATGTTATATTGAAATCAATGGCAATGAATATCCAATAGCTTTTGAAGTTGTAAAAGAAATTGGGATGACAGATGGCTATTAGCAGGAAATGCGTATGAATTTAGTGTAAACTCAGGTTTACAAATTCAAGCTCAGTACCACACATTGAATTGGTAAATAATGAGTTACATTCCGGAGTGGATGCTGAGAAATGTAACATTTCCAATGGTTTCGAGATGGATTACTCATTGAAGGGGCAATAAATTCCTTTCTTCAATTGCGTCTCAAGGCGAATATGCAGTGCTAGTGACAGATAATTTATTCTGTGGCTCTTATTCAGATACTTTAATAGTGAATATACTAAACGTAAATAGCAAACACTTTGAATCTTTCAAAATTTTCCCTAACCCAACTAAAAAACACATAAATATTGAAGGAGAATTTGAAAACGTTTCTTATAAAATAATTAACAGTCAGGAAAAATTAAACAAACCGGAACACTGGAAACTAAAAATCCTATCGATATTACTATGTTAAGATGGGCATATATGTTTTGATTATAAGGAATGAAATCTCAAAGCGGTTCATCAATCAAAAATAATCAGCTTAAATAGCATCATCACATAACAGCGCACAACCGCCATTGAAAAAACGGCGGCTGTGCGCGAAACGTTAGCCCCAAGCGTTGCTTTAGTTTGAAAGACCAACACTATTGACTCCCAAATAAAAATGGTACAATTAACTTTTATTTCAAGAAAGACTGTCTTTAAGTCAATTGTAAGTTTAATGCTTGTGTTGACTTCTTCTTTTTGAAGGGGTCAGAATATGAAGCAGGAAAGAATACAGGGGAATGGAATTTACATCCTACCTACTCAATTGTTCGCTCCAGAAATAATTTTAACTTATGAAAGAGGTTTTGTAACGAAAAGAATTCATTTTTCTTACTCATTAGGTTACAAAATTCCACATGGAGAAAAGAGGCTACTTGAACCATTTGGTGCTGGTCTAATCACAATCCCTATGAGAATCAATACATTTTCAATGAATTTTCCAGTGCCGTTTATGCCTCGATTGCCCCTGCTCATTATTTTGGAAAAGAAAGTAGATATTACTTTCAGACAAGTGTTCTTTCGGTATTACTGGATAGATAATCAAAGGATTATTTTGACAATTTTGAAACACAAATATTCAATGCGATAAGAACAGAGAGAGCAAGTGTTTATGGTTTGAAGTTACTACTTGGTGCAGACCACATTTTTCGCATCAAGAGACAAATAGCATTTAACATAAAAGTGTTTGGTGGTATTGGTTTTAGATATAAAAACTATAAGTATGAAGGCTTTGATAACAAATTCATTGATAATGATGGAAACTTAGAAAGTGTTCCATATAATTTAACTACTGGTGAATTATTTACTCCAACTATCAACTCAGAATCAAATTGGATTAAAAGTAAATTAGAATGTCAAAGTAAGAAAAGTAATTGTAGTGGAATAGAGCTTGAAATGGAAGTTGGCTTCACTGTTAATTAAAAAGAGTTTGAACATGCATTTAGATTCTGAGATGAGAGGGCATAAATACACACATTAATTAAGAGAATAACCCGCCTAAGGGCTAACAGCGTGCAGCCTCAATTTGGGCTTCAAGGCAAGGTGGAACTTAGTGGTTCTTTTGGTATATTCGTGTGATGTGAGGCTGTAGTTTCCAAAATCAAACTGCGGCTGACACGCGAGACGTTAGGTCACAAGTGCTGCAATTCAACAATGATGAACTTGGCGGGTGTTTTTGGTCGCCAAGCATTTTGAATGAGTGTTTGACTGTTCTTTGTTTGTTGCTCAATTTGATGAAAATTTTCTTCATAAAATGCTCGGCTTATCTTCTCTGTGAAATGTCGCGCAAAGTGTTTTTTGATCAAATGTCTGTTTCGCCACAAGTCATATACGCGAACCGTTATGCCCAATAATACAAGACAATGACGATAGACTATAAAATTGACGAAAACGACTTCTTGACACATCAACTTTTTGTTGCGTCAAAGTCTGACCGTATTAAAAGGAAAAGACAAAGAAGCAAAATATTAGTGCCATTAATTTATGTTGCCTTTGGACTTTTATTTCTCTTTCAAGACAAAGTTTCATTGACAATAATATTTTTCATTATCGGACTTCTATGGTTTCTAATTTACCCACTTTGGGAAAGACGACACTATATCAAACATTACAAGGGTTTCATTAAAGAAAATTATAAAGACAGGCTTGGAAGAACTGCAACTTTAGAGTTTAACAATGACTATATTTTAGCAAAGGACAACGGTAGTGAAAGCAAAGTTTTGACAACAGAACTAGAAGAAATATGTGAAATACCTACGACAATTTTCGTTAGACTAAAGGGCGGACAATCATTCATTTTACCAAAAGATAAAATTGCCAACTTTGACAATGTGAAAGCAAGACTAAAAGAACTTGCGACCTATTTGAAAATTCAATACGACACAGACGAAAAATGGGAATGGAAATAATTACTGGGCATAACAGCACATTTGCAATAGGCGGGGTTTCGTGCTCCGCAGACAGTTTTGTGGTTAATCAAAGTTTGGTTCTCCGCATCAACATTTGTGGTAAAAAACCCGCCCATCGCAAATCTGCAAAACGTTATAAGTAATGCACTTTTTGCTTGAAGTAATTTTGAAGCTTTGCCTTTTGAATAAAGATTATGTAAATTTACTACTTAATTAAAAGACTCGTATGACAACTACAGCAATTAAGAAACAAGTAGATGACTATTTACCAATGCTATCACCCAAGCAACAAGCATTGGTACTTGAGATGATTAAGAGTTTTTTAAACGTTGACACAGATTCAAAACGAATCAGCTCGAAGCAATACAATAAAGAACTAGACGAAGCTGTAGCAAGAGTTGAACAAGGCAAATCTATTTCCCACAATGATGTTCTTAAAGAAACGTCTAAATGGTAAAAAACTCTTCATTCAAAATTATTTGGGACGTTCAAGCCTTAGAACATTTCAAAGAAATTCTAGAGTATTTAAATGAACAAAGCAATCAGGCTCCAAAAATTGTCAAAAAAGCTATTTTTGATAGAATAACAACAATCAAAAAGAATCCATTAGTCTCTGAGAAAGACAAATTAAGGAATCCTCCAAGTAAAGATTACAGAGCTTTTATAGTATTTAGCTACCGAATTACGTATCAAATTCAAAATGAAGCAAAAGAAGTTCGAATACTAAGAATAAGGCACACAAGCAGAGAGCCATTAGGTTATTAATAATAAAGAATGTCAATTATAGATGTGCACTACTTATAACAGCGTTTGAATGAAAAAAGGAGTAAATCTTATATCTCCAACCCTGCGTTTGCTATGAGAGTAAAGTTCTCTACCTTTGAGCATGCAGGAAAAGCTATACATAATAAGCGGTTGTAATGGAATGGTAAAACAACAGCCTCATTCAACATTTCTTCCTGACCTTTTAAACTCAAAGAGTTTGTTAACATGATGAAATAGCTAGGACTTTCATGCGATTTCAACCAGAAAATGTTTCAATTGAAGCAGGAAGATTGATGCTTAAAAGAATAGATGAGTTAATAAACTCTAATCAAGACTTTTCATTTGAAACAACACTTTCTACAAAATCGTTCTAGCAAACACAATTGAATTTGCCAAGTCTGGAGGATATTACGTTACATTAATTTTCTTTTGGTTAGAATCAGTCGATTTAGCAAAGATAGAGTTCGGAAAAGAGTTTCCAGAAGGTGGACACAATATTGAATCAGACGTAATTGAAAGAAGATACAAAGCCGGGATAAAAAATCTTTTTAAGCTGTATTTTAATAAAGTTGATTCATTCTGATTTATGATAATTCAACAACAGAATCGGAATTGATTGCTGAAAAAAGAAATCGAAGATGATTTTTACAATACACAATTCTCAAAGAAGTTTAACTCATTAAAATGATTTCAAATGAGCAGTAAAGAGAGAAAGAATTCTGAAAGAGAAAAAATTAAACGAGCCATAAAAATATCTTCTCAAAAGTTAATTGAAAAAAAGGCACTTGGGCAAAATCTTGTAATTAGCGAAAACGGAAGATTAGAGTTATAGAGCCTTAAAGGGCAGCTGCCAACAGCGCACAACCGCCATTGAAAAACGCGGCTGTGCGCAAAACGTTAACCCCAAGCGGTTTAAAGCCCCGACCATGTAAATGTTTGAAGACGGGTGCTTCCTATTCAATAGTGACTAATTTTCAGAAATAATACAAAAATACCATACACTTAGAATCAGTGAATTTATCTCAAGGCATCTATCTTGTTGAACTGCGACATAATCTAACAACTCAAACATTTAGAACCCGTTTGTTTATGGAAACTAAGAGACTTGTAATTTTTATCATTGGTGTTTTCATTTTCTATTTCTTTGGACAGAGAGCAGAAGCCTATTCTACCATTAATGGGGCTGCATCTATAGTATAAATAGTACTCGGACCAGAATCAAGGCATGATTATCAAATTTAATGATGATTCATTAGAGCAGATAATTAGGCAGTCAATA
>JAGYKL010000051.1 GCA_018401705.1 Bacteroidia bacterium
AATAACTCAGTTGAATAGATTTTTTAATTCTAACATAACTGAAGTAGAGGAAAATGAATATGAGTTTTATGAAATTTATAATGGCTCATCTGATAATACAGATTTTTTTGTGCAGGGTGATTCCGAAGATTTTTTGGATTATATTTTTGGAGATGAGATAAGAAGTAATGAGGAACCGGGACACTGGTCTGGTTACACCCCTTACAAGCAGTATAGTTCATATTTTAATACATATCGAGTACTTTACAATTCAAATAATGGAAATGGAATCGGTCATCCTTATGCTGTTGATTTAAACACATACATCACAAGCGGAGGAGATCAGCCAGAAGTGCCAAATTGTGAGAGTAGCAATACGTCTAATCCAAGTTGTATTACACCTATAACGACAGCTTTTCCTAGCTTTCAAAATCAAGTTGCGACATTTTGGTCTTCTAATCTCGATTTTTGCAATAGTCATAGGGCAATTTCAGTTGATTATAATAAAATAGACAATTTTATAAATGTTTACTTCCCCAATGTACCCGTTTTTGTTATCGTATTAGTCAATACAGATTTTTATGGGGGCGCAGCAAACATAAATAAAAGAACAGCCGCTGTTTCCGCAGCATATTCAAGAGGAATTGGAGGTAGTTATCCTCACTTTGATGAGCGAGGGGGCGTTCATGAGCTTACACATATTTTTGGCAGGCTTCAAGATGAATACTATTTTGCGTTTGATACTAACCTTGATTGTTTTTCAGATCCTTTAGGAGTTAATGAAGTTGAATTTAACACAGCTCCAAACCGGACTAATAGCACATACGCTTGGGACAATGAGAATCATACTTGGCATCATTGGTATCAAAATTTTACTGAACCTGAAGAGCCATCAATTGGTAATTTTCCACACAAAGTGCCAGCCTGTCAGTGTTTTTCAACTTATGGTGCCACCACGGCTCCATATTTTAAGCCAACAAATAATAAAGTCTGTTTAATGGAAGAGGTTGTAGACGTTAGGCCTTTCTGCGCCGTATGTCGTGAAGCCATCATCGAGCGAATTCATGACTTAACAAGCCCAATAAATAGTATAACTCCGGCAGATTTAGAAGGAACCTATGAGGCAAGTTCTTCTTTATTCTTTGACCTTGATTTAACAACACCTAACCCGAATACTATTCGTGTTAAATGGGAATTAGTAAACAGCGTAGGAGATGAATTGCATCTTGAAACAGATTACAACAATGCAACTGATGAGAATGGCAATGTTGGGGGAGGCAGTAATGGGGATGGAGGTGGAGCTCCGGGAGGTTTTTATCGTTGGCACTTAGACTGTGAAACATTTAATGAGGAGGGTTTTACTAGTTCTGGTGATTATACTGTAAGGGCAAGAATCTTTGATATGACTGCAAATACAGAAGGTGATAACGCCAGATGGGTTCGCCACCCTCAGCATGAAATTGATGAAGATGATGTAACTAATGGTAATCATGAAGAAATTGTTGAATGGACTGTGCATTTTAGCGGCATTGCAGGAACAGATTTGTTTGCAATGGACCGAAGCGATGATAGCGGAATTGAGCCATACGAGGCAAATGAAGTTTTATGGGAAAGTCCTGATATTTGGGCATGTAATGATAATTCGAGTGCCTGCACAGAAGATGAGCCACTAGCGTATATTAGTAATCCAACGAGTATCTCAGGCTCAAGTTAATTTATTGGTAAAAAATAGAGGTTGAGAACAAGTAAAGGGATTTTTTGAATACATTATTATGGTATCCTCTTAATAGAGTTAATGAAGGACAGCCAGCTAACAAGGCAAAAGCAGGTTTGTAAATTGGGTAACAGATTAATGATTTTCGATAAATGTTATAATTAAAGGTAACTTTATTCCATGGTAAGATAAGCAGATCACATAGGAAATGAAAATAATAGTATTGATATTTGTATTCAGTTTTACTATTGTTATAAATGGTTGTAAATCTGATGGGGTAAGGACTTTTATTGTTTGTCTGAAGATAAATGTGTTACTGTTTGAAAGAAGAAGGAAAATTATATAACACCTGGCAGATATAATAAAAGCCTGCAGTAAGTCACATACAAACCATTAATAAGCGTTTTTAACATTATATTTTTCAAAATGAGAAGAAGCTTTCTTATAAAATAATAGTCAGAGATGAGGGGAACTTAGAAAGTAATCTAAAAAGTTACACAATAGAAAATGATGTAAAGGGAGAATGAGTTCTTGGAATATTCAGATAATTACAAGTCTATTCTCTATGAGCCAAAATGCCATTAAGTTTAAAGATGTTAAAACAAGTACTGATTATTTGACTATCAATATTCAAGAAAACTATGCTACTGATAAAACGGGCAAAAAAATAGAATAACATAATAAAAAACATCAATTTGAGTGGATTTGTTTACGCCTAAATATTAGCCCTGCAGTCTAATTTGTATTTTCATTTTCTGGGAGTAAAGTATATATAATTTTGATAAGGATAACTTCTTTTTATCTTCATCAAATTGATTGAGGCGAGCTAATGGCAAATTGGTAAAAACGGTCAAACGCTAATGTCTAATAAGTGTAGATAGGATTTGTAATGTCTAAAAATTATGTGTATTAGATTCCAAATCTTATTTGAGTAAAAAGCTGCTTATTTAATCTTTCGCATTTTTTAATTCTTAGGGAAGAAATTGATAGATTTCGTGAAATCGAAGCTTATTGATGGGTTTATCAATCGATACAAAATCAGCAAAAAATAAATTGACAATAAGTAGATATTTATATATTTTCCCGTCTCAAAAATCACAAACATATGAATAATAGACCTGTAACAATACACTCTCTGAGAGTTCCTTTTGTCTTTGATGAAAATGCAGATAATATAACGGATGCCTTTTCTATAACAGATAAAGAAGAAAAAGAACTACTAGAATTCTTTAACTTTGAAGGAACTCTTTTTGATCATATGGTAAAACTCAATGAGTTGAATTCAAAATCCTTACTTTCAATAAACCAATTTATGTTCATGGTTTTTGTTGTAGGAACCTTGAATACAAACAGCTAAAAACCATTCGAGCTAATAAGAAATTAAAAGTGTAGAATATTTTAGTTTAATTAAACCCCAGTTATCAATATCCTCGATGTATAAACGGAATTTTCTTCATTGAAGTAGCTTCCAGGCTGTAGTAACCGAATTCAACAGCAACTTTACCACGTATTAAATACATCCCGCGACCGCGGAAAGGAAAACGCTGAACAACCTGAGGGAAGTGAGTGCTGTCGAAGAAATAGCCATCGCGGTCAACGAAAGTGGCAAAATTCATCCGGTCGTTCTTGATAGTTCGGGCATCCTTAACCGCCACCACATAACCCAACATGGCAACATGCTTCCCCAGGAACCCTGGCAACTGAGATGCAACAAGGGTTTCTTCTGTTATTGGTTCTATGAGCTCAAACGGTGAACAAAGTGTAAACCCAAGCAACTCTAATTGGTCATAGGCATCTTCAAGAAAAGTATCTTCCAGTTTGGGAAACTTGTAATCAGGCTCATCAGCCATGAACAATGCCGGCAATCTTTCGGCTTTAGCCGGCTGCTTATTGAGTAATAAATGGGCATCCCAAAGCAATTCCTTTTTCGACTTTCGGGTAAAACGAAATGCCCCCGCGCGAACTAGAATAATTAATTGCTCTAGACCTATCGGGACACGACTCACGAAATCGGCAAGCCCCAAAAAATCGCCATCCAGCTCGCGCTTCTCCACGATTAATTCTGAGCTTCGATGCTCAAGCTGATGCAGTAAAATAAAACCCAAATAGATTGAGTTGTTATGAATACTGTTTAAATGAATACTCCTGTTTACACAAGGAGCCTGAATATCTGCACCAAGCATGCGGGCTTCGTGCACGTAATCTTGAGTTTTATAAAAACCTCCGAAATTATTAAGTACGGCAGTCATAAATTCGAGAGGATAATGCGCCTTTAGAAACAGACTTTGAAAACTCTCAACAGCGAAGGATGCAGAATGGGCTTTTGAGAAAGAGTAGCCCGAAAAGCTTTCCATTTGCCGCCAGACTTCCTGCGATATTTCATCGGGATAACCTTTTTCCCTGCAGTTGTCCATGAATTTATCGGCAACGAGCTGAAAAGCTTTTGCTGAACGGAATTTCCCCGACATTCCCCGCCTTAAAATATCTGCATCAGCAGGGTCAAGCCCTGCGAAATGATGAGAAACCTTAATCACATCTTCTTGATAAACCATTACTCCATAGGTTTCATGAAGAATCTCTTTCATCTTCGGGTGAGTGTATTCAAAGCTATCGGGATGATGAAAACGGTGAATATACTCGCGCATCATGCCCGAACGGGCAACTCCGGGACGGATGATGGAACTTGCTGCAACCAAAGTAATATAGTCCTCACATTTGAGTTTGCTCAATAGCATTCGCATGGCGGGAGATTCGACATAGAAACAGCCCATGCTTCGGCCACTTCGGATGAGTTCCTTTACGGCAGGGTCTTTTTTAAAATCGCTTACGCGATGGATGTCGACACTTATCTGTTTGTTTTCCAGGACCAAATCAACAGCATCGCGAATATGCCCCAGACCACGCTGCGAAAGGATGTCGTACTTGTATAATCCAACTTCCTCAGCTACATACATATCAAATTGAGTAATTGGAAAGCCTTTGGGCGGAAGCTGGGTTGCTGTATACCTAAAAATAGGCTCCTCAGAAATGAGAACACCTCCGGCATGAATGCCGAGATGATTAGGAAAATCATGAATCAATGCTCCATAACGAAATACCAGTTTGGCAATATGATCGGCATCCGGCGGCAGTTCGCGAAGTCCGCTAAGCGCATCAATTTCGCCCTTGGGCAAACCAAACACCTTACCCAGTTCACGCACCACGGCTCTACGCTGAAAGGTAGTGTAAGTAGCCATAAGAGCAGTATGCTCGCGACCGTATCGCTGAAACATATAATTGAGGACTTCATCGCGGTCGCGCCAGGAGAAATCGAGGTCGAAATCGGGCGGAGAAGTTCGGTGAGGATTGATAAACCGCTCGAAATACAAATCGAGTTCGATGGGATCAACATCAGTAATTCTGAGGCAATAAGCCGCAATGCTGTTGGCGCCACTACCCCGCCCCACGTGAAAAAATCCGCGGTGACGCGCATACCTTATCAAATCTTCGGTAATTAAAAAATAAGAAGTAAATCCCAGCTTATCAATCACTTCAAGCTCATGCTGCAGACGGCGCATGGCTTCTTTGTTTTTCTTTCCGTAACGGTATGCCAATCCGTCGAGGCTAAGCTGCTCGAGCAAACGCCTGTCCTGCGCCTTGCTGCCGGTAAACGTCTTCTTGTTTTTACTCTTACCGAATTGAAAATCTACATGACATGCCTCAAGTAACTGAAGTCCGCGGGAGATTAAGTCGGGATAATTTGAAAAAGCCGCAATAAGCTCGCGCTGCTCAATAAAATCTTCATCCTGCGGAGCACATGCGCCAACGTCGAGTTTGCTCAGTAAGGTATTTTCGTCAATCGACCTAAGCAAGCGGTGAATATTAAAGCCTTGTTTGCCTTTAAAAGTAAAGGTTTGAAAGAGGACCGCCTTCCGCCGAAAGGCGATAGGCACAGGAATACGTTTACGAAGATCGTTACGAGTAATGCCAACAAATTCGTTTTCATGAAGAGCTCGTGAGGGCAAGTTATGCGTGGGATAAATCACATAAACATCCTGCAAAAGAGGAGCTTCGGCAGGAATTTCTTCACCATCGGTAAGATGCGCCGAAAGCAGTCGGTTTATCTGCTCAAAACCCTGATTTGATGTAGCTAACATGACATAGCGCTGCTGTTGCGCAAAGCGGAAATCCACCCCAATAACGGCATGAATTCCTTTCTCGGCAGCGAGCTGCACAAACTCGAGACAACCCGAGGTGGTATTGATATCGGCAAGCACCGCCGACGAGTATCCCATCAGAAGAAGTGTATCGAGGATATCGCCGGGAGAGAGCGTACCATAGCGCAAACTAAACCAGGAGTGAACAATAAGCATGACTGTTTTTACATCATTTGTTGACGCAAATATAGTCAATGATTAATTTCCCGTCAAACAAATTTAAAGTAATAGAGATTTATTTAGAATTGATATTCACAGTATATTTCCGAAGTGAGAAGCCCAAAAGCATTCTTCATAAAGTTTATAAAGCACAAACAAATGATTTTAAGAATAATTACGATTGCTATTGCTCTTTTTGTAGTAAACCTAAGCTCAGCTAAAGAGCTCCGACCAGGCTTTGACAAAGCCGAATACAGGGAACTTACTTTAATATCTACGCGCTCAGCAGCCAATCCTGATTATGCAAAACAATTTCCTGAACCCGAATCGTTTGAAATGCTTTACCAATCGGTGCCCATGGGATTGGATAATATGTGGGATTTATGGCAAGACAGACGTGGAGTAACAGCGGTAAGTATTAGAGGAACCACTAGGGAAGCAAGCAGCTGGTTGGCAAATATTTATGCGGCTATGGTTCCTGCAAAAGGGAAGCTTGAGGTAAACGGAAAAACATTTGAATACCAACTGGCTAACAACCCCAAAGCCTCAGTGCACGTAGGCTGGCTATTGGCATCTACTTACCTGATTGAAGACATGTTACCCCGAATAATGAAGCTGTACAATGAAGGGAGTCGGGATTTGCTTATCACCGGGCATAGTCAGGGCGGTGCAATAAGCTATCTGATTACAGCCATGTTGTATCAAGCTCAACAAGCGGGAAAATTCCCGGCAGAT
>JAGYKL010000052.1 GCA_018401705.1 Bacteroidia bacterium
TTTGGCATTTGGAATAGTTTATTTTGTGGCGCTTGTAGCGGGATGGCTTTACCTGTCTGAAAGATGGGATTTAGCATTGAATATCGCACATGTAGGAATAGCTCTTGGCTTGGCTGCTTGGCAATACCCTTATTACAGGAGATTTTTAGACGATGAAGAAACCCGTGAGAATCGTGGAGTTGAGTCTTTATTGAAGCCAGCTTTACTTTCTATTGTATTTGCTTTATTGATGGTTTCGTCTGGTATTGGCTGGATGTGGTATCAAAATGAGTTACTCAAAGAGCAAATGGGGAATGCCATGCAATTTTATGATGAGGGAAATTATCGCGAAGCAGTGGATGAGCTTAACTCAATTATTCAAAAGTATCCAGGCGAAAGCCTCGCTTATACCAATTTGTCAATTACATATGAAACCATGGGCAAAGCAGACTCTGCTGTTTATATTATGCAAGAATGGTTAAAGATTGCACCTGAAGATAAGGCTGCTGAAGATAGAGTGTATGAATTAATGAGTCGGAACTAGTTGAATGAAGTTCTGACAGCAAAGTTTGAATTCAATCAGTGTCCTATAAAGTGCAATGTTAATTCACCATAGTCTTTATTGGGGCTGTATTGCCCAATTCTTTAAGTCTTCTGTAATGTGAGACCAAGGCATCAGAGAAATTGCCTTTCAGGTTATAATTAATTCCATATTCTTTAGCCGTAGATTCTACAATTTTAGAGATTGCTGGATAGTGAACATGGGAAATATTTTGGAAAAGGTGATGCTCTATTTGGAAATCTAGACCGCCAATATACCAACTTAACAATGATTTTTTTCTACCAAAATCTGAAGTAGTATTTAGTTGATGCACCATCCATTCGGTCTCAATTATTTCATTATTATCAGGCAAAGGCTGCTGAGTGCCTTCAACAACATGAGCCATTTGAAAGACAGTTCCCATGATCATTCCTGCAACCACATGCATAGCAGCAAAGCCAATAAGAATTTGCCATATTGAAAAATCAGTGAGTAATATTGGAAGGCCCAGAATTACAAGTAAATAAGTAATTTTCGTAATAGCTAGTTTAACAAGCTCTTTGTTTGGGTTGTAATTATGTTCTTTAATAATTCCTGATTTGTTGAACTTTATAAGCATAAAAACCTCACCAAATAATCGTATAAAAGTCATAAATCCATAAAGAGGAAAAGCATATAAATGCTGATACTTATGATACTTTTTGATTGGAGCATGTTCACAAAGACGAATGATAGCTTTGGTTGAAATATCATCGTCATGCTCAAAAACATTAGAGAAGGTATGATGCTTAATGTTATGCTGAATTTTCCAGTTAACAGTATTGCTTCCAAGTAAGAACATTGTTGAAGCCGCTAGGTCATTTGCCCATTTTTTTGAGGAATAGGCGCCGTGTGCTCCATCATGCATTACTGACATTCCAATGCCGGCTTCCCCTATTCCCATGATCAAAACTAAGCCAAGAGCAACAATTGGAGGAATTGAAGCTGTTAGTATGAGAATAAAGGGAATGATATAGGCTCCCAACATCAAAATAGTTTTAATGTAAAGAGTTAGATTTCCTTTTTTTGAAATACTATTATCAATGAAATAAAGACGAACACGCTCTCTTACTGCCTTTGCAAACGCTTGTTGTTTGGTGTCTTGGCTTCTAAACTTAACTCTTTCCATGAAATCTGGAGTACATTTTAATTAATTAACATCATCTTATGATTAATAAAATGAATCCGCTATGAACTTGTTTTGGAAATGAGGGCAAAGAGAATATACTCTAAAGAGATATTTAAATATGCTTTATTTACTGTAAAACTATTTCACAATCTATGTTGTAAAGATAGAGGTAATTAATTTAATAAAGAGGTATCGAATCTCAGATTTGAAGGAAATATTTTCCTGAAAATCAGCTATTCAGCAATGATAACTTACTCTCTTTTAAAGTTCTGAACTTAAGTTATAGGAGCTGATAAATGATTTACTCTTTTCTATCTCGGGACTCAAGAACCGGTCATTGTCGATAAACGGCACTGATTTTCGGTAGCTTTCTAATAAACGGGTAATAGCGGCTGAAGACTTAGCCGGCTCACGAAACGCTATAGCCTGAGAGGCATTTAGTAATTCGATGGCTAGAATTGTTTCAAGGTTTTCTAAAACTTTCCAGGCTTTTGTAGCTGCATTGGCTCCCATACTAACATGGTCTTCCTGACCATTTGATGAATCTATTGTGTCTGATGAGGCCGGAGTGCAATATTGCTTGTTCTGACTAACGATTGAAGCTGCGGTGTATTGAGGAATCATTAATCCAGAATTCAAACCCGGGTTAGCCACCAGAAAAGGTGGAAGGTTTCTTCTTCCGCTGATAAGCTGATAAGTTCTTCTTTCAGAAATGCTCCCTATTTCATGCAAGGCAAGGCATAAATAGTCTAAAGCCATGGCCAATGGTTGCCCATGGAAATTTCCTCCCGAAATAATCATCTCATCATCAGGGAACACAGTAGGATTGTCGGTAACTGCATTCATTTCTTTGACAAAGATTGAAGAAACATAAGAAAGTACATCAAGCGAAGCTCCTAGAACCTGAGGAATACAACGAAAGGAATAAGGGTCTTGAACATGCTTTTTTGTTTGTTTTGCAATTTCACTTCCTTCGAGCAATTCAAGCATATTAGCAGCAATCTTTTGTTGCCCATCATGATTTCTGATAGTATGTAATTGAGGAAAGAAAGGCTCAATTCTACCGTCAAATGCTTCGAGGGAAATAGCCGCAATAGTTGTTGCCCATTGAATTAGTTTTTGACCCTGTATGCACAAACTTATGCCATAAGCATTCATGAACTGAGTGCCATTTAACAAAGCCAAGCCTTCTTTTGACTTTAAGGTGAGAGGTTCAATTCCTAAAATTTCAAGTGCTTCTTCAGAAGTCCTTTTTATTCCATTCATCCACACATGGCCTTTGCCAATTAGAGGAAGACTCATGTGAGCTAAAGGTGCCAAATCGCCTGATGCCCCTAACGAACCTTGCTGAAAAATTACCGGTATTATTCCTTCATTAAAAAGTACAACAAGACGTTCTACTAATTCAAGTCTAACACCTGAATATCCAAGCGAAAGTGATTTGATTTTGAGCAGAAGCATCAGTTTAGAAATGTGCTCAGGTACAAAATCACCAGTGCCGCAAGCATGCGAAACAACCAGGTTTTCTTGAAGTTTCTCAAGGTCATTTTTGTTAATTTCTACATCGCAAAGAGAACCAAAGCCTGTATTTATGCCATATATGGGAGAGGTGGATTCCAATAGCTTTTTTTCAAGAAAGCTTCTCCCTTTATTTATGAGTTGTTTCGAGTTCTCAGATAGGTATATTTTACTTCCTGAGTTTAAAATACTTTGAACATCATCAATTGAAAAATCAGAAGGTTCAATAGCGTGACCTTGCATATTGTTTGAATTTGGGGACTGCAAATTGGCAAAAAAATCGACAGATAAATTATGCCTATTTGAACTGCTTTTTGAAATCTGCGATTTCAGAGATGTCGATAGAGATTTGTTTTCCTGATGAGAGTTCCTTTATTTCTGCGATACGATTTTGCCTCTCTCCCTCGCCGTATATGAGTAGATAGGGGATATTTTTCTTCTCTGCATAGTCGAATTGTTTTTTGAGTTTGGCAAATTCAGGGTAAATCTCAGTTCTGATTCCGCTTTGTCTTAAAGTTTGAAGAAGGCCTAAAGCATAACGTTGATCAGCGGTGCTGAAGTTGGCAATGAGAACTTCGGTGCTTGTGATAGCTGATTGCGGAAATAATCCCTGCATAAGCAGAACATCATAAATTCTATCTGCACCAAAAGAAATCCCAACACCCGGAACGTCTGGTAGTCCGAAAATTCCTGTTAAATCATCATAACGACCACCACCACCGATGCTGCCAAAATCAATCTCAGCTGCCTTAACTTCCAGAATTGTTCCAGTATAGTAGTTTAATCCACGCGCAAGCGTGATATCTACTTCAATAGATGAATCTCTTAAGTTTAATTTGTTATCACCTTCAAAAAAGTCAAGCACTTGCCTAAGTTCCTCAATACCAAGCTTTCCGGTTTCTGATGAATGAAGGTAAGAACTCAGAAAAGCTAATTTATGCTCATTGTTTCCTTTTAAATCGAATACAGGCTGAAGTTTCGAGATGGTTTCAGTATCAAAACCTTTGTTTTGAAGCTCTTCCATGACTTTTTCTACACCAATTTTATCAAGCTTATCGATTGCCACGGTGATATCAATTAACTGATCTGGTTTTCCAATTACTTCTGCAATTCCGGCCAGGATTTTACGGTTGTTGATGAGGATTTTTACCGGTAATTTAAAGTTTGAAAAAACTTCATCATAGATTTGAATCAATTCGGCTTCATTTAGCAATGAAGGACTTCCCACGACATCGGCATCGCACTGCCAGAACTCACGATATCGCCCACGTTGAGGACGATCGGCCCGCCAAACAGGCTGTATTTGATACCTTTTAAAAGGAAAAGGAATACTGTTTCTATTCATAGCCACAAAGCGAGCAAAAGGAACAGTTAAATCGTATCGAAGTGCTTTTTCACTAATGAAGGGAACCCAATCGTTAGGAAAATCGACCGAAAGGTCTTTTTCGCGAATATCTTTTAGGAAATCACCCGAATTTAGGATTTTGAAAATCAGCCGGTCGCCTTCATCACCATATTTACCTGTGAGAGTGCTTAGGTTTTCCATTGCCGGAGTTTCAATAGCTTCGAATCCGTATAGTTCGAAGGCACTTCGGATGGTGTCGAAGATGTATTTTCTTCTTGCGGTTTCTAGTGGCGTAAAATCTCTTGTTCCTTTAGGAATAGATGGCTTCATTAATATATGCTTTGAGCTAAATAATTTATAAAATTACACCTACATCTTTTCCTTGAGAAATTCTGCTGTGTATGACTTTTTAGATTTACTAAGTTCTTCAGGAGTTCCGGCAAACATAATTTGACCTCCTTTTTCACCACCTTCAGGACCAAGGTCAATCACATAATCTGCACATTTAATAACATCCATATTATGTTCAATCACGATGAGTGAATGCCCGTTTTTGATAAGCGCGTCAAAAGCATCAAGCAATTTACGGATGTCGTGAAAATGAAGACCCGTAGTTGGTTCATCAAAGATGAAAAGTGTATTTCCGGCAGAATTTCCTTTAGTTAAAAAGGACGCAAGTTTAATACGCTGAGCTTCTCCACCCGATAGGGTTGAAGAGGCCTGACCTAAATGCACATAACCTAAACCTACGTCAGCTAAAGGCTGCAATTTGGCAACTACTTTATGTTCTGCACTTCCGGCTTTTTCATGATTGAAAAACTCAATAGCCTCATCAACAGTGAGTTCGAGTATTTGATCAATAGCCTTTCCCTGGTATTCAATTTCGAGAATCTCATCTTTGAATCGTCTTCCGTTACAAACGTCGCATTGAAGTTTGATATCGGCCATGAACTGCATTGAAATGGTCACAAATCCTTCTCCTTCGCATTCTTCGCATCGGCCCCCGGCCACATTAAAAGAAAAAACAGATGGTTTATATGCCCTGCTTTTCGCTAAAGGGCGGGATGCAAACAATGCCCTAATTTCATCATAAGCTTTTACATAAGTAACAGGGTTACTACGACTCGATTTTCCAATAGGATTCTGGTCGATGTATTCTACCGAGGTAAGTGATTTGTAGTCACCTTCAAGCCTGTCGAATTGCCCGGTTTGTTCGGCATATCCTTCGAACATCTTTTTTAGAGCGGGGTAGAGAATGTT
>JAGYKL010000053.1 GCA_018401705.1 Bacteroidia bacterium
GGCAGGACCGAAACTGACATATGGGAACAACTGCTACCAACTTAGACCAGCTTCTTCAAACAGACCCCACAACAGTATGCGGAATTAAAATATTTATGGGTTCAAGTACAGGAGATATGCTTGTAGATGATCCTTATGCTCTAAATGATATTTTTAGGGAAGTCAAAATGTTGATTGCAGTTCATTGTGAAGATGATAATCTTATAGCTCTTAACGCTAAAAAGGCTAGGGATACATTTGGCGAAAATGTTCCTCTGACTCAACATCCTATTATTAGAAATGCTGAAGCTTGTTACGCTTCTTCCTCAAAAGCTGTTGAATTAGCAACCAAATACAATACAAGACTCCATATTTTACATATTTCAACTGAGAAAGAACTTCAGTTATTTAGAAATGATATTCCAAGCATTGAAAAAAGGATAACTGCAGAGGCTTGCATTCATCATTTGTGGTTTTCTGATCAGGATTATGTAAAGAAGGGCAGCTTCATAAAGTGGAATCCTGCGGTTAAATCTGAGAAAGATAGACACGCTATACGTGAGGCTTTAATAAATGGAAAGATTGATGTTTTGGCAACGGATCATGCGCCACATACATTAGTTGAAAAACAAAATCCATACTTTTCATGTCCATCCGGCGGACCTTTGGTACAACATGCCTTACCGGCATTATTTGAAATGGCTGCTCAAGGAGTTTTTAGCTACGAACTAATAGTAAATAAATATTGTCATGCTGTTGCTGATATGTTTCAAATAAGTAAACGTGGCTATTTGAGAAAAGGATATTATGCTGATATTGTTATTGTGAATCCAGATTTACCTCAGAAAGTTACCTCAGATCTGCTTTATTATAAGTGCGGATGGTCGCCGTTTGAAGGTGAAACGTTCGGTTCAACAATCGAAAAGACATTTGTAAATGGTCATTTGGCTTATGATAATGGTGTTTTTGATGAATCTGCTAAAGGAATGAGGTTAACTTTTGAAAGATGAGTAAGGGCTTTGGGATTTATCTTATTGTAGTTGCATTAGCAATGTATTCTTGTTCTTCAGAACAAGCTGTTCCTGAAGGTATCATTCCGGATTCCAGCATGACTCAATTAATTGTTGAATTCACATTAATTGATGCATCTTACAACACAAGCCTGACTGACCCGTCTTCGGTGAAATTCAGACCAGAATTATTTTACGAATCTACATTAAAGCAAAAGGGTTACACGAGAGAAGAATTCAATAGAAGTGTTAGTTGGTATACCTTAAATACCAAAAGATTACTTAAGATTTATGACGAAGCATTGATAATTTTAAGTAAACAACAATCCGAATTAAACAGGTGATATTTTATTGACTCACAATAATTTTATCAGTACTAATTCCATGACATGAATTACAAGCTCCATGAAGAATAGAGCCACTCATATAGGAAGTGTTACCATTATATGTAACTGAAGGGTATAAACCTGTGCCAAAGGCTTGAATATCGGTAGTGTAAAAATTACCTAGCAAATCACCTGAAACAGTCTTCTTAAGTTCGCCTCCACCGTTAGGTGCTGTATAAAGATTTATTACAGCATTTTGTGCAGTTGCGAGATCAGGCCTGTAAGCTGTTCCAGCTATTGAAAACCATCCGTCGCCTTCACCACCTTTCTTATGACAATTCATGCAATTTTGGCCTGCATTATGACTCTTAGAACTGTTTGCAGAACTTATATTATCCCCAAATTGATTCAGATGATTGCAGGCTCCAAAACCTGATAAAATCAGAATAAACGCAATTACATGTTTCATAGGATTTCAGGATAAAACCTATTTCCCAACTTTAACGCAAACAACGGGAACTTCATTGTGATAAGCAATAGCTTTACTTTTACTCGGGTCTAGAATTTTTTCAACCCAACTTCTTTTATGGGTTACTGTGCAAATCATATCTGGTTTAGCTACCCTTCGATACTTAGATATGCCTCCAAAGAAATCATTGTCTTGTTTTGTTTTGATTAATCTGTACTGCAAAGAATCAAGTTTAAGCTTCTTTTTCAAATTATCGATATCCTTCTCTTCGTTGAATTCAATAAATGCTTTAGTGGTAGGAAAAGTTGGTTGAATATGAAAAATTTCGATTTCCGCTTCTAAAGCTTTTGCAACGGGCATCAATGCTTTTAACTCATCTTCCATATGAGCCAAATCAGAGGAATAACCGATTTTCTTAATTGCTTTTTGCCTAAAGTTGTCAGGAATTACAATAACTGGAACTGGAGATTTTTCAATGACTTGTGCAGCTACACTTCCAATAAATAGTCTTTTCAAACCAGAAGCTCCAGTTGTACCCATAATAATTAAATCAGCTTTTAACCTTTTAACGGCCGAAACTAGAATATCACTTGTTCCAACACCCGGCACGATTTCAGACTTTATAAGCTTTTCATCAATTTTTCCTTTAAAAGATCTAAGCGATTTTTTGACGAATTTATCTAATTCTGCCTTTAAATATTGCACCTGATCAGCCTGGGAAGGCATGTATAATCCAGTAAACGCCGAATCTGGTGCTAACTCGAGAACACTCGTTTGATGAATAATATGTACTGTTGAGTTGTTATGTATTGCCGTATGAATTGCAAATTTTAACGCTTTGCTTGAGTTGGCAGAAAAATCGGTTGGAACAAGAATGGTTTTCATATTTGAACAATTTTCTTCAAATGTACATTCCTTATTTCGCCAATCCTATGATTTTAGGCAGGGAATTTTATGATATTTCTCAGTAAATTAAGACGATAGCCTTTTGTTTTTGATTTTATACGGAAAAAGAGTGTTCACTAGGTCAAGGGAATGTTCATTATTAGTGCTTTAATTCTATTTTTATTTTTTTACTAATAGTTTAAGCTTCGAAGCTGTTTCAGCTTCACTTTCAGGTAAATTTGAATATAAATCTACCATATTTGGGAGTGATTTACCTGATAAATAGATCTTTTTAAAATCCGGATACCACTTATAATAGAATCGATTTCTTAGGATGTAAGCATGGTTTATACCATAGTTATAGCGATCTTTTTGAAAGGCATTTGCATTTTTTAGAAGTTCATACATAACTTTTTGAACTTCTAAATACCTTTTAGATTTTAATTCCAGTTCAAGTCCTTGGAGTTGAGTTTCAGTTTCTTGGAGAAGGATGTAAATCTTTTCTTGAATTTCCCTTTGTTTAACAATAGCAGGTAAGAATTCTGGGCGATATCTATTGGCAAATTCAAACGACGCGTAATTTCCCAAGAATTCACCAAATGATTCTTCTGCAGGATATGGAATTTTGAGTTTAAGTTCTTCTCGATGCACATGCGACATTTCATGAAGAACAATAAACATGATAGCCTCAGGTGGGTAATTGAGAAGATGATGTGTTAGAAGAGTAGCGCTTGTGCCTGATGTACGATAAATTAATGTATCAAATCCTTCATCACTGAGCTCTTTTGCTTTTTCCTTTGCACCTAGAGTATCAGTGCCAAAAAAAGTGAAACTAGATGATTTTGGAGGCAGTAGAATACTATCGGGGCGAGAAATATAGAGGTAGGTGAGTTGTTGTTCTTTTTTTAGCCACCTTTTATAAAACTTCCTTTTTAGTTGAAGATTTAGTTCATCTTCTCCATACTCTTTTAGCTGCCTTATCAGTTTGAGGCTTTCTTTCTCACTTGTAGGTGTTTTTATTAAAGCATTGGGTAGAACAGAAAAACCTATTAACCCAATGCTATTTTGAATAAATTTTCTTCGATTCAACTGTAATTTATTTTACAGGGTAAATGATTTGTGTGAGCCATTTACTAGCATCGGGTTCAGACTCAGGATCAGTAACATAAACTTCTCTTGGAGCTCCAGTCACTACTAATTCAGGATGTTCCATAATGAATTTGTTAGCGGCGGCATGTCCCATTCCACTTTTTTCATAAGGGCCATAGAAACTAGCTACAACAGCTTTACCAGCTGGGATAGTGGATGCAATTATGTTTCCATGAGAGTTAGCCATTTTATTTATCTGCATAGCAACATCCATATCAAAATTTGTTTCTGATTCGGAGTAATAAATGGCAAATGGAGATCCTGCCATTTCCAGGTTTTGCCTGCCTGATTCTTCCTCTAATGTTGCATAGTGTTGTCCCAACTTTTGGCCAATTGTAGCTAGAGAAGCTGTATCATGAATAGCAATATAATTTATTACCGGCATATCAATAACCTCAACATTCTCAACTCTTGCATCTTGTGTTGGGTTTGCTACCAATGTTGAAGCATAACTATTTATCTTGTTCATTCCTGAATCAAATTGGTCTGCTAACATTCCATGCAATAGAAATCCTATCCATCGGTTAATTGGGCTTCCCCCAAGTTCAGATTCATATTTCCAAGTCATCTTTGTACCACCTTCAGCGTCTTCAAAATAGTAGTCACATTTAGCAATACCCATTTCTCCAAAATCTAAATCTGATTTTATCATTGAATTGGGTTGGCTTTCTGTGATAGTTAATTTGCCTTCTCCAGAAGCTGGGCCAACCCAGGAATAGTATGCTCCAATGCCCGACGGCTTTTCTCCATAAGTGTTAACCATTTCAGGATCCATTTCTTTCCACGGAGACCACTTTTCCCAGTTCTTTAAAGTGTTTACTTGTTCAAATACAACTGCAGGTGACGCATTGATTACCATTGATCTTTCCACAATCGATTTTGATGGTAAAAAGAAACCAACAATTACAAGAAGGATGATAAGTCCTAAGATGCTAATGCCAATAGTTTTAAGTAGCTTCATAAATTTGGATTTAGAGCCTCAATTTAAGAAAATATCATTTATTGTTATATAGTCCAAAGATTTAATAACCAGTTAATTAATTTTTAAGTAACTCACCCAATTTTTGAAGGAATAATTCAATGTCTTTTTCTTCAGTGTCCCACGAGGTCATTAGACGCACTTCGTTGGTAAATTCATTCCAAACATAAAATGGAAATAATTCTTGTAATTTCTCTGAGACTCCATCTGGAAAAATGCAGAATACGGCATTTACATCGACAGGTTGTGTAATAGTTACTTCTTCGTAAAGTCTCAATCCGGCAGCTAATTTAGCTGCCATTGAATTAGAATGTCTTGCTAAATTGAGCCATAAATCATTTTTAAAGAACTCTGTGAACTGAGCTGAAATAAATCTCATTTTAGAAGCTAGTTGCATGCCTTGTTTTCTTCGAAACAAGAAGTTTTCGGCAAGAGATTTATTAAAGAAAATAATTGCTTCGCCCATCATCATTCCATTCTTTGTGCCTCCAAAGCTCATCACATCAATACCTGATTTTGCAAGCGCTTTTAAGCTTTCTAGTCCTAATGCAGCAGTAGCATTAGACATTCTCGCCCCATCAAGATGAACAAAAAGATTTTCTTTTTTGGCTAAATCACAGATATCTTGTACTTCTTGCATAGAATATAAAGTGCCATATTCTGTGCTTTGAGTTATTGAAATCACTTTTGGTTGAACATGATGTTCAACGCCTCTTCCAATAAGGACATCAGGTATTTGAGAAGCATTAATTTTACCATTCACCGACGGAAGTGTGATTAATTTAGCCATTAAATGTCTTTCGGGAGCACCAGCTTCATCAGTATGAATATGTGCTACATCGCTACAAATAACTGCTTCGTAGGGTCGAATGCAAGATTCTAAAGCTAAAACGTTGCTTCCGGTTCCTGAGTAAACGAAAAACACTTCAATATCATTCCCAAACAGGCTTTTAAATGCTAATTCAGCTTCTTTCGTGTATTTATCATAACCATATCCTTTTACGTGA
>JAGYKL010000054.1 GCA_018401705.1 Bacteroidia bacterium
AGGGACACTGTCATAAGATAATAATATATTATCTGGGTTAATATCCCTGTGAATCACATTGTTCATTTGGGCTGCTTGTAGCCCTTTTAGATAGTCAATCTGTATTTTGACAGCTAACTTAAAGGGGATTGAAATTTCACGTTTTAGAAGGTCAGATAATGATTCTCCTGAAACAAACCCCATTGTTATAAAATAGTGAGTTCTATTTCCTTTTTTGAAAGTGTTTGTTTCAAAAACTCTTACAATATTTTCATGCGTTAATTTGGATAAGATTTTTGCCTCTTTGGTAATGGTGTCAAGGTCAGAATTCCCAACATATTCATCTTTGAATACTTTTAAAACCTGCAACCCTAAATACTTGTGTTTTACTCTGTAAACTTCACCAAACGCACCTTGTCCAATGAAGAATTTAACTTCATAAGTATCGTTTATTATTTCTTTCTTTTCTAAAATCATACGTTGGACTACATATTTGGGAAAATTTTATAAAACACCTTACCTCCAATTTGAATAGATCCGGATAGTTCATCTAAAAACGTTTTCCATTTTATTATTCTTAATAATCTAGGAACAAACAATAGCAACCACAATAAAACTCCAATAGCCGACATTACGATCATCATAATAATTTTAGCAGTACCTCGTGCCCCATTAATATTAACCCCGGGTAATGACTGTAGAAGTTTAGCTCCAAAAATCAACCAAAGGGTATTGGAAACAACTACGTAAGCAATTGCTACCAAAAATCCTCCTCCAATCCATTTTACAATCCATTCAGGTATCATTTATAAATTTCTTTTCTCTTCAAGTTCGCTGAGCATAAAATCTCTAGCCTCACCAGGAGAAAGTTGCATAATCAATTTTTTAGCATCATCAAATTGTCGTTGTTCTAATTTGTACGCTGCAATTTCAATATATGTACTCTCCGCTTTCATTAAATCATATTCAGCAGGATTACTCTTGATTTTTGCTATTATTTCGGTTGGAGTAAGGCTTTTAAATTCTCTTCCTTCGCTTAGCGAAATAGTACTTTCTCCACTTTTAGCTTTATCCCATTGGTCGGTCATCCATTGAACACCCTTTGCTGCAGATTTCATTACTTTCTGACTTTCGTCCTGAAATTTCACTTCCTTACCAGTAACTTTTCCTGCAGCAGCCTTAACCAAATAGATTATTCCACTAAATATTAATAGAACTACGACAATTAATAATCTTCCCATGATTTTATTCTCCTTCTAATTCGTTACCAGAACCTTCTCCTGATCCTATAGGAGTTTCAACAGATGGAAGCAATTTATACAGATCAATTACAATTGGTCTAAGGTGAGCTTTGGTTGGGTTGGTTGAAATAATTTGTTTCGCTTGATTTAACAATGATTTAGCTTGTGATCTATCTGACCAATCGTGCGTTTCAAATTCTTCGTCAAAGCCTTTTATTACACTTATTTCCAAAGCTACGCCTGCTCCTTCATCAATCAAGGCAAAATTAAGTGACCTAATCTGCTCAATTAATCCTTTAGCATCCTTGACATCTTTTTTGGTTCTCACATCCTCAGCATGCTTTTTAAATTGTGCTGCTAATTCTTCGGTTTTGTCATTCCCATATCGTTGATTGTTTTCATCAAGACGATCAAGAGCATCATCCATTTCTTCTTCAACATTTGGCCATTCTGCACCTTGTTCTTCCTCATCAATCTTTTTAAGCGTTTTCCTTAATTTGTTTAACACTTTGGTTCGATTGTCATCATCATTTCTTCCGTTGTCCAATAAAGTTTGAAGTTCTGTTAAATCAGACTCCATTTCTTGCATTCTCCCATTATCCACCGAAGAAGCTTCATCACTCAGAATATGAATTTGGTTTTTGGCTTTAGCAATCTCATTGTCTAATTTTTCAGAAGAGATGACAGAAACAACTCTTCGTTCTAATTCATGCTCATAAGAATCTTCTAAATAAGGAAAGAATGCCTCGAATTTTATTCTTCTAGAGCTGTCAATATTAATGGTTAGTTCAACCTCAGACCCCGCTGGTAAAAGCTTAGGTAGATCTTCTCCACTAATAATTATATCCTTAATATGTTCATTGTTTATTGACTTAGTTCCATCTGCACCAGTTTCACCTTCGTATAACGGAATAATGATGAAATCCTCTTTTTGACCAGGTCTTATTTGATTTTGCGTTTTTGCAGTATATTTTCCGATTGCCGGTAGTGAGTTGTTTTTTTCTAATCCTGGAACCGTTTTAAATCTCACAAGGCCATTAGCTCTATTCTTAATGTCAATTCCAATATTCATTGGTAAAGTTGCACTTCCAACCCTTGAACCTTGGATAATTGTGATTTCAGATGGCTCGCAAGGGTATAGAGATCCTTTTTCGTCATAAACATTCACATTAAACCCATTTGCCTTATTAGCTTCAAGAGTAACCTCAATTAACTCCGCATCGCCTGCAATTTCAACTTTTCCACTTGACCATCCCTTATCAGCTCTAGTTAATTCAACATAAAGAGAAGTAGGTATATCTCCAGTTGTTTTTTCTCTTTGTACTTTAACCGTCACCCATTCTTCGGATTCAACAGAAGTTGCCTCATATTTTAATTCTAACTGAACTTTAGCTGTATCCCTTTTCTGATGTTCATTTGGAATATCTCTTGTTGAGGCATACAGAGCAGCCCCAGCAGCGACAGCAGTCATCGGATCAATAGAGGTATTAATGTTTTGAGATATTTGATCACTCAACATACTTCTCAAAACAGGAGAATAAGTAGGCCCACCTATCAATAACAAAGTGCTTAATTTACTGCCGTCTAGATGGTTTCTTTTTAATAATTCTTTACAAATATCAACTGCTTGTTGAAAGACGGGTTCAACTGCATTTTTGAATTCCTCTCTAGTAATTGAAAAATCCAGCTCAAATTCTTCTCCTTCATCATCAGTACCTGGTATTTCACCTATATCTGTAAGAATATCATACGATTCATTAAATGACAATTGTATTTTGGCTTGTTCTGCGAAAAATTTCATTGAATCACGAAGTATATTTTTCTTTACTTCATCATTCATGATGCTATCGATTGAATATTCCTTTTGTAGATATGGAATGATGACTCTATCCACAACAGCAAAATCAACATCCTTACCTCCAAGATGGTTGTCCCCTTCAGTATCCACTACCTTCATGATTCCATCTTCAACTTTAATTAAAGCTGCGTCAAATGTTCCTCCGCCAAAATCAAATACCAACCAAAAACCATCAGTTTTACCAGCATCAAGACCGTAAGCCATAGATGCTGCAATTGGTTCTTGCAATAATTCTACATGAGAAAACCCGGCTAATTCAGCTGCCTTTTGAGTAGCATCAATTTGAGTAGTATTAAATTTAGCAGGAACTGTAATTACAGCACTCACAACATTTTCATCTGTAACAAAAGACTTCAATGTTTTTAATATTTCAGCTGACAGCTCCTCGGAAGTATAGTCTTTCTCCATATTGGAACTGAAATATTTTTTATCAGTACCCATAGTTCTCTTAAACTCAATAAATGAGTTAGAATCAACGTTTCCTCCTCGCATTGTCATCAACTTATCTCTTTTATAACTGTTATAAGCTGAATCACCTACCGCTATAGATTTTCTTTTATTAAAGTAAACACATGAAGGCATAGTGTCCTTTAAAGTGTCCGTTTTTTTAATTTTAGGTTCTCCGCTTTCCATTCTTACAATTGCAGAGTTAGTAGTACCTAAATCAATTCCGTAGTCAATTTTTGTTCTTGCCATATCTTAATGTTTTACTATATTATTCTCCAACACTCACTTCTATTTGAGCTGATTGAATCATCTCACCTTTAAAGTTTACTTGAGGTTTAATTATTCTTGTGATTATTTGTTGACCTTGTTCTAAATTTTCATCTGGAACTAGAGTAGCAGCAGCCTTAATTCCTTCATTATATGGTTTGCCTAGCATTTCTATCATTTCGTAACCATTTATCTTAAATGTGTCTTGAATTCTTTGTAATGCTTTTGATAATTGTTTTAATCCTTTAGTATCGTCAGGCATGTTGCTAATGTTTTTTTGCATTCTAACAATTTCATCTGCCACTTTTGTCGCCAAAGTGTGATCAACTTCTTCTTCTTTCACTGGAGCTATTTTCCGCTCTTCTTTTTGAATTTGTAGTTGAGATTCATACATCTCAATAAGTTTCTGATCTAGTTTCATGTGTTCCTCTTGTAAAGCTGAACGTGTGGATGAAATTTGATTATCAAGCTTCGTATTATCACTCGTTATTCTTCGTCTCAGGAAAAAGAATAATATTACTGCAAGAGCGGCAGACAGCACAATAAGTAGATAACTAATAAGTGTTTTACTGTTTAGTGATTCGTCAAGAGTAGAAATTTTTGTTTCTGCATTCGTCTTTACAGAGTTCAAATTCTCCTTAGTGGAGTTAAGTTCACTTTTGTTATTTGAAACTTCTTGCTTATTTACTTCAAGTAGAGCTTCTAATTGTTGAATCCTCAAATTCTGTTTTTCCAAGGAATCCAAAAGGACAGTCCTTACTGAATTTGTTTTTGAATTTATTGCATCATATTTCTTAGAGGTATTATCATTTATCTCCAGCTTGATTTGTTCTATCTGTGCATTGAAATCTTCTTTTGAAAAGAATATCGTGTCATTTTGTGAATAACCTGATATGCTAAATGCCACTCCGAATACGATTGTTATTATTTGTTTCTTCATTACTTTAATATCTTAATTGCCTGATTCAATATTTTTTTAATCGCCACATTTACCGTTTTATAGTTTTTAAGTCTTTCAACCCAACCCGGAGAGTATCTATAGTAAAATTTTATAAATTTTCGCCCTAAATAGGAATGTGATAATACATCGTCCCTAAAATCTCTCAACACCATCACTTGTGGATGATTGTAATCTCCATAAACCATAGTAGCTATGTAACATCCTCCTGAAGATCCAGAAGATGACGAGGTTGTTGATTTCGACCTGTTGTACATGTCCTCTAGGGTACTCTTATTTTCTGAATATCTACTTCTAGTGTCAGAGTCCATGTCGAAAGTGGCTAGAGACTTCATTACATTGATGCTTTCGTATTCTACTCCTAGAATGGAAACCGTAGAATTGACATATTGCACCATCAAGGCCAAAACCACCTGAACTACTTCACTACTCATTTTTTTGTAGGTGTCGTCATTTTGTCCTAAAGTAGCTTTGATATTCACAAGCTTTGGCTTTGTGGAAGTCATTAATTGACTGGCATCTGATCGGAATGATATTTTAGAAGATACAGTAGCATCTTGTAATTTCTTTACAGCTCTATTTATTTGTGTGACTACATGTTCAATATCAGAAGATATTTTCTCCACTTTTAACCTTTCAGGAGCTTCACCAACCCACTCATCAATAAACTCATGAGCCTCTTCAATACGAGTTTTTGTTTGTCCGCCACAAACAATCTGCTTCGCATAGTTGCAAATTCTTAAAGCGTCTTTCCCATCTTGTTCTGTTGCATCTCTTACATCTCTTACTTCATTAAAAAAGTCGATACTACATTGAAGAATTTCATTCGCTAACTTATTGGCAATCATTTGATATTTTAACTCAGCTTGTCCAAGCACCTTTTTTAAAAAGGCTAAATCTGTTTTAGTTTTAGCGTACAAAGCCGAACCATATGTTGCAGCTTCTAAACGATTGCCATCTCTTAAATCAGATGTACTTTCAATCTCTTCCTCAATTCTCTTTATTGGATCAGAGGTGAATTTTTGCGAGAT
>JAGYKL010000055.1 GCA_018401705.1 Bacteroidia bacterium
ATTCTAAGCTCGACTTGAAATTAAACACCTTGATTATGGGAGCATTCATCCTGCTTGCAAGTTTATTTTACGATGACTTTAGATATCGTTTCATTAGGAGTAGAAGGAAATATTTCCCAAGAACAACAGAGCGCTATACTGGCTAAGAAAAGCTAAAAACAGGCAATTAAACTTTCAATCTAGATTAATATTGATGAGAGTAATGCTGCTAACAACCAGCACATTAACCTGCTTTTACATCCGCCGAAGGCGCTTTAACTTCTAACGAAGCATTGTATTCTTCAGCAGACACAATCCTAAATGCTGCCCAAATACTTATGATGCATGCCACAATGGCGATGTATCCAACAATTTCGTAGTTCTCCAGCTGACCTGATGCATTTTCAGTAACAATTCCACCTGCGATAAATGCAGCCACTCCGGCAGTGAGCTGCTGAACAGAAGAGTTAAAACTCATGAAACTTCCACGATTTTGAGGAATTGCTGTTGACGTTATCAAGGCCATGGCCGGCACCATTCTTCCGCTAATCACAATAAAGAATAAGCTGGTAACAATGAGCACCATCCAAATTGGCTGTGGAGCCATATTGGTTATTAGATAAAGCGGAACTACCGAGATTGCCGCAAAGATGCCGTATACTTTTTGTTTCCCGATTTTATCGGCAAGTCTTCCCACCAATGGTGAAGAAAATACTGTGCATAAACCTCCGAACAAATAAATATAAGTTACTTCAAGCTGAGTAAAACCAACATTTTTTTCCATGTACGCCGCTATGAACGGTATTATGCTGAACTGAGCCATCATCATCAATCCCATAAGCAAAAGTGCCCTTCGTTGATTCATGTTTTTTGCCAAACGCCTTATCACTCCCATCATATCAGGCCTACGACTTTTGTCCTGAATATGCTCGCTCATAAACGGAACAAACTTTAGAATGAGCATCGCAATAAACACTCCGGCTCCAGCAATGAAAAAGAATGGAGCATGCCAGTTATACTGCGTTGCTAGATAGTTTCCGAATGGAACACCAAATACAGAGGCTAATGAAAAGCCCGCTGTTACAACACCCATGGCAGTTCCTCTACGTTCAAAAGGAATTGCATCACCCACAATCGATAAAAGTATTGTGCTTAATAATCCGCCGAAAGCGCCAGTTAGAATCCTTGCTAAAAGCATGAATTCATAATTAGGTGAAAATCCACACGCTAGTGTTCCCAACAAAAAGCCCAAGTAACATGCGAGCAAAATCTTCTTCCGGTCGAAATTATCTACAAAGAAAGCTCCAGTAAATCCTACAATTCCGGCAGTAATGGTATATGCAGATACAATAAACCCAAACTGCTGTGGACTAATCTCAAACAACTTCATGAGCTGATTGCCTAGTGGCATGATAATCATGAAATCCATCACATGAGTGAATTGAATCAGCGCAAGTGTGAGAAGTAAGATGTATTCTTTACGTTTCATTTAATAAAGCGTCTTGTCTTCATTCTGTTTCCATATTTCAAATGCTTTCAAGGATTCTTCTCTTAAAATATTGGTCATTTTTAATTGTCTATTCTCAAGCGCAACATCAATTTCACGGTAAATGAAATCATCATCAAATCCGGCACCAGCGGCATCTAATCTATTACCAGCAAAAAAAACCTCCTTAGGTCTTGCCCAGTAAATTGCACCTAAACACATTGGGCAGGGTTCACACGAAGTGTATAAGATACAATCCGACAATTGAAATTGTTTAAGCGCTTTACAAGCTTCTCGAATAGCAGTTACTTCAGCATGAGCAGTTGGATCATTATTGGCCAAAACATTATTGCTCCCGCGTCCGATAATTACACCATCTTTGACAACAACAGCACCAAAAGGCCCGCCCAAACCCTTCTCCATTCCTTCAATAGCAAGCTTGATAGCTTCTCTCATGAAATGAGCATGATTATTTTCCATACTGCAAAGTTAGAATTAGCAACGGCAAACTTTGAGAATTCTCTATATGGTATATTAACAAATCATGATTTTACGTTTGGGTGCAATGAAAATCAGTAGTCACAAACAATTCATATAAATTACTGTTTAATTGAATTATCTTACCTTTACGCATTCCTACCGCATCAACCGCTTATGAACATTATTCCTGGCGAACTCCTTGCACAGATTGACTCTCCCGAGGATCTGCGCCGCTTTAAAGAAGACGATCTCATTCAGATTTGCAATGAATTAAGGCAATATATTATTGATATTGTCTCTGTTAAAGGAGGTCACTTTGGTGCCAGCCTTGGTACTGTTGAACTTTCGGTGGCTTTGCATTATGTATTCAATACTCCTAACGATCAGCTTGTTTGGGATGTTGGGCATCAAGCTTACGGTCATAAAATGCTTACTGGTCGCCGCGAACAGTTTCATACTAACCGTATTTATGGCGGAATTAGCGGTTTCCCTAAACGAAAAGAAAGCGAGTACGATACTTTCGGTGTTGGTCACAGTTCTACTTCTATTTCAGCTGCGCTGGGAATGGCGGTTGCTTCACGTTTGAAGAATGAAAACGACCGTCAACACATTGCTGTTATTGGTGATGGCGCCCTAACGGGCGGAATGGCTTTCGAAGCATTGAATAATGCAGGAACCGAAAAAAACAACATGCTAGTTATCCTCAATGATAATTGTATGTCTATTGACCCTAATGTTGGTGCTTTGAAGGAATATCTTACGGATATAACTACCTCGCATACATACAATAAGGTAAAAGACGAAGTCTGGAATCTGCTAGGCAAAATCTCCAAATTCGGACCAAATGCTCAGGCTATTGTCCAAAAAATGGAGAATGCCATCAAAAGTGCGGTATTGCAGCAAAGCAATATGTTTGAATCATTAAAGTTCAGATATTTCGGACCGGTTGATGGGCATGATGTGAATCGCCTTGTTCAGGTAATGAATGACCTGAAAGATATTCCGGGTCCTAAGCTTCTTCATGTACTCACAGTAAAAGGTAAAGGTTATAAACTTGCCGAAGAAGATCAAACAAAATGGCATGCACCCGGACTTTTCAATAAAGACACAGGTGAAATTATAAAGTCAGCTTCATCAGGTCCAAAACCTCCAAAATATCAGGATGTATTTGGTCATACCATTGTTGAAATGGCAAAGCAGAATGAAAAAATTGTGGGTGTTACGCCGGCTATGCCGTCGGGATGTTCACTCAACATCATGATGAAGGAAATTCCCGACAGAGCCTTTGATGTGGGAATTTGCGAACAGCACGCAGTTACTTTCTCAGCTGGAATGGCAACGCAAGGCATGATTCCTTTCTGTAATATCTACAGTACATTCATGCAACGTGCTTATGATCAAGTGATACATGACGTAGCTATACAAAATTTGCATGTTGTATTTTGCCTCGACAGAGGCGGATTAGCAGGTGCTGATGGACCAACACACCATGGTGCTTATGATATTGCATACATGCGATGCATTCCGAATATGATTGTTTCAGCTCCAATGAATGAGGAAGAACTTAGAAACCTCATGTTTACTGCTGCTGAGACTCCTGCGCCATTTAGTATTCGTTATCCACGAGGAAACGGAGTTATGCCAGAATGGAAAACTCCGCTTGCTAAGATTGAGATTGGAAAAGGCCGTGTAATCTGCGAAGGTGAAGATTTGGCAATCTTGAGTATTGGTCACATGGGTAATCTTGCTCAAACTGCGGTTAATAATCTTAAAAAAGAAGGTGTTTCAGCAGGTTTATTTGATATGAGATTTGTTAAGCCTATTGATGAAGAAATGCTTCACCATGTTTTTAGAAATTACAGTAAAGTAATTACTGTTGAGGATGGTTGCGTTCAAGGAGGATTCGGTTCTGCAGTGCTTGAATTCATGGCCGACAACGGATATTCTTCTCAAGTGAAACGCCTTGGTATTCCTGACAAAATTGTAGAGCATGGCACTCAACCTGAATTATGGGCTGAATGCGGCTATGATGAAGAGGCAATTTACCAGACTGCGCTTCAAATGCTTGGCGCTAAGGTTTTAGTTGATTAATTACTGAGTTAATAACATGATATTCTTGGCAAGTTTTGCCAAGAACATTTATTCTGTTGGTCTTGTGCTCTTTTCTTTGCACAGGAAATGAGCAGAAAGCACCCGACAAGATTTTATTTATTAGTCTTCCTTTTATTCGCCACTCTAGCGCCTTCCATTGCTCAGGTTGTCAATATTGAAAGTCGTCGCGTCGATGGCAAAAAACCTGGCTGGCAGGGTTACGGAGAAGTTTGGTATTCTTATGTCAGAAACCAAAATACCGCTGTTTCGGTAGGCACAAGACTTAGTTTAGTATATCTGAAAGACAGACATCGTTACCTGTTTATTACCGACGCCTCTTTTAATCAAACAAACAATACCAATGTTGAAAGCTCAGGTTTTCAGCATGCCCGATACAACTACATTATTAATCCCCGTTGGGCGATGGAAGGTTTTGGACAGCTTTTCTTTAGTCGCCAAATGCGACTCTACCCTCGCTACACTTTTGGGGCTGGACCGAGATACAAAGCTTTTAAGGGCGATAGCATGCAAGTGTACCTTGGAGGTTCTCTCATGTTTGAGCATGAATCACTTCAAAACCCGCGAGAGCAGTATTCAACCGACAGATTATCGTTTTATCTAAGCTGGGTCTTATCGAGACACAAATTCATAAAGTTTGACTGGATGTTTCTGTATCAACCGCGATTAGCAGATTTTTCTGACCGAAGAATCCAAACCGAAGCCCGAGTTGACATAGATGTTTTGAAACGATTCCGCCTGAGGTTTGCCACTAGCATTCTCTATGATACCAGACCTCCATCAGGAATTCCGAGAACTTTCATTAGTTCCAGAACGTCTTTTATGGTTGATTTTTAAAATCTGTTAAGCCCCCCCCCTTCGGCAAGCTTAGGGGGACGTTGGTTTTCTGAAGAGCTTATAATGACAAGTCCTGCTGAGCCTGCCGAACTAGTCCCCCTTCGGCAAGCTCAGGGGGACAATGAAGTCCTGCTGAGCTTGTCGAAGCAGGATTAAACCATCTTCGCCGGATCAACCCATTCGGTGAATTGCTCATCAGTGAGCAAGCCTAATTCAATCGAAACCTGACGAAGTGTTTTGCCTTCTTTGTGAGCAGTTTTAGCAATCTTAGCTGCATTCTCATAACCAATATGAGTATTAAGTGCAGTTACTAACATCAATGAATTCTCAAGGTGCTGCTTGATTGTCGGCAAGTTTGGTTCAATACCTATTGCACATTTATCATTAAACGAAACACAAGCATCACCAATTAGTCTGGCACTTTGAAGCACGTTAGCTGCAATAAGTGGCTTGAAAACATTCAATTCGAAGTGACCTGTTGCTCCTCCAATTGATACAGCTACATCATTTCCCATAACCTGAGCTGCAACCATGGTCAATGCTTCAGGTTGAGTTGGGTTAACTTTTCCCGGCATAATGGAAGAACCTGGCTCATTGTCAGGAATAATTATTTCGCCAATTCCTGAGCGCGGACCAGAAGAAAGCATCCTGATATCATTACCTATCTTCATTAATGAAACGGCTGCTCTTTTCAATGCTCCTGAAAGTTCAACCATAGCATCATGAGCTGCTAAAGCTTCAAACTTATTAGGTGCTGTTACAAATGGATATCCTGTTGATTCAGCTAT
>JAGYKL010000056.1 GCA_018401705.1 Bacteroidia bacterium
TCGTTTATAACATGTGCCGACATTCCTACAATAACGATTTTATCATTATATTCTAGAATTTCTTTAGTTGCTGAAATACCATCTTTTATTGGCATTTGTATATCCATAAAAATAAGATCATACTTATTAGCAATAGCTTTATCAATAGCAACTTGTCCATTTTCAGCAAAGTCGAGCTGACAGTTTAATCTTTCTAAGTATATTTCAGCTAGTTTTCTATTGACTTCATTGTCATCAACCAAAAGTATTTTACTGGAACTAAGGTCTATAATTTCTCCATTGTCTTTTTTGTCCAGATAAAGTATATTAATTGCATTTTCGCCAGATATCTCATTAGTTATTGTAAAGTAAAAATTAGAACCTTTACCTATTTCACTAACTAACCCTATTTGGCCGTTCATCATCTCTACTAACTGTTTTGAGATGGTTAAACCTAAACCAGTCCCTCCAAATTTTCGCGTAGTGTCTGCATCTTCTTGATTAAAACTTTCAAAAACTGACTTTTGTGCTTCTTTTTTAATGCCAATTCCTGTATCAATAACTTCTATTTTAGTTTTCACGTGAGAATCTGAAAGCTGCTCTTGACTTATTTTTATGGTAACCTCACCTTCATTAGTAAATTTAATCGCATTAGATACCAAATTTAACACTATTTGATTGAGTCGATAAGGATCTCCCACAATATATTGATGCCAAGAATTTTTCGGCAACTCAATGTTAATGTAAAGATTTTTGTTTTTTGCAATATTATCTAACATGCTCTTTACATTGTAGACTGTTTTTTTTAGATCAAAATCAATATTTTCAAGTGTTAATTTTCCCGATTCGATCTTTGTAACATCAAGAATATCATTAATAATTATCAATAAATTTTCTGCAGAGGTATAGATAGTTTGTACGTATTCTGTAGCTTTTTTGTCTAATTCAAACTCAGTGAGCAGTCTCGAGAACCCCAAAATAGCGTTCATGGGAGTTCGAATTTCATGGCTCATATTCGCCAAAAATTTTTGTTTCAGTTCAGCATGATTAAGCGCTTCTTGACGAGCGTCTTTTAATTCAAGTTCAATCTTTTGCATCTCCATAGCGTTTCGCAAAATAAGAGATATTGCTTCAGGATTGATGAGCGATTTTGTAATGTAATTATTGGCTCCTGCTTTTAATGCTTGTTTGGATAGTTCTGGATCTGATTGTGAAGTAATGACTATTATTGTACCTCTAAAGTCATTTTCACGAATTCTTTTTACTAACTCAATGCCATTCATGTCAGGCATTATATAGTCAATAAAACAACAATCAAAAAACTCTTCTTCCATTAATTTAAGAGCTTCAGAAGCATTGTCAACTAAGAAAGATTCTGATGCCAACTCAGAGTGCTTAAGTGCTCTTTTAAGCGCCATTTGATCAACCTGATCATCATCTACAATTAATATTTTAATTTTTTTACGCATTAGTTGAATTCAATTATCCCCCAGTAATCGCTTAATTTTTTAATTGAATCTACAAAGCTATCAAACGATAACGGCTTTAAAATGTAACCTGCGACATTGAAGTTATAGGCATCTATTTTGTCAGAATCATCATTTGAAGTGGTCATTACAAAAACTGTAATTTTCTTTAGATTTTCATCGCTTCTTAATTCTTTTAGAAACTCCAATCCATTCATTTTAGGCATGTTTATGTCTAGGAGGATGATTTTCGGACTTGGGATGAGATTATTGCCTCGCAACATTTCTAAAGCTTCTAATCCATTGATTGCATGATGAAGAGGATTCTCTATTTCATTTTTCTTGAATGCTCTTTTTACATTCATTACATCTACTTCATCATCTTCAACCAGAAGAATAGTTATGGGTACGTTATTTGATTTTATTAGCATAATTTATTTGTTTTTTATGGGCCATTTAATTAAAACTTCTACTCCTGCTTCGCTGCTTGGTATATTTATTTCTCCACCTACAAAACTACACATTTTTTTGATAATTGTTAATCCAGCACCAACTGTTCTAGATCTATCTTTAGGTTCTTCCGTATAAAACAATTTAAATACTTCGCTTTTGAGGGAGTCTGAAAACCCTTTTCCATTGTCTTTTATGTTTATGATTAAATTGTTATTGTCGATATGAGTTCTCAATCTTACCTCTAAATTACTAGCGTCCGGATTGTGTACACAGGCATTTATCAAGCATTCTTCCAGCACATGGTATAACTTATTTTCGTAGGTGTTAAATTGAAGTTCTTCAGATTCAATATGCAAGTTTAAGTGAGGGTATTGTGAGCAAACATTCTCTTTCAATTCATTAAGAAATGGCACTAGATTAACACTCACAACATCCAAGTCTCTTCGATTTACTCTTGATAATCTCGTCAATGCATCTATCATCTGATCCATTTTTGAGACCCTTCCTTTGAGCAACTTAAAGTTATCTTTGATGTCGTCATTTACATCATCACCAAAATCATCTTCGATCCATTGAACAATGTTTGTAATACCACGCAAAGGGGCTTTTAGATCGTGCGAAACGATGTAAGCAAAATCGCTGTATTCTTTTTCTAATTGCTCTATTCTTTCCTTATCGTTCATTGCTTTAAGTATTTTTTAGGAAGTGTAAGAATAAATGTAGAGCCTTCCCCAACACTTGATTCAATAGTAACATCGCCACCAAGTTCTATGGCTATTTTCTTAACCGTGGAAAGACCTATGCCGGTGCTATCAATGTGTTTTTGATCACTCAGTGTTTGAAATATTTCAAATATCTTTTTGTGGTAAGTCGGGTCTATCCCAGGACCATTATCCTTAAAGCTTAAAACAAAATTCCTGTCATTTATTTTATAAGATACTTCCAAACGCCCTTCTTCTTTATCATTGTATTTGATGGCATTGCTTATGATATTAGCAGATATTTGTTCTAAAAATATGCGTTGGATATTGAGTGTAGGAAATGAATCAGCAAGGATGAACTTAAATTGATTATCAACGGGCATTCCTGCATATATTTCATTCAATAGCACCTTAGGATTTACCTCTTCTAATTTTACTTTTTCTTTTCCAATTTTTGAATAATCAAGTATATCATTTATGATGTTTTGCATTCTTAAAGCTCTCTGTTTTAGCAGAGAAAAGTTATTTAAAGCATCCCCATCGAGTTTATCACTTATATCTTCCTCAATAAACTCGGTAAGCGTAGTAATGGCTCTTAGTGGAGCTTTTAAATCGTGAGAAACTACATAGGCAAACTGGTCAAGCTCTTTGTTTTGTTTTTCAATTTTAAGTATAAGCTCTTTTTCCTTAGTGATATCCATTTCAATTGCAATAAATCTTTCCACTTCACCAGACTCATTTACAATTGGGGTTATGTTTAATTTTAGCCAATATTTATCACCATTTTTGCCATAATTCAAAATTTCACCTAAAAAAGACTCCCCTTTATTTAATGCATTTCGAATATCTAAAACGGTTTGTGGATTGGTGTCAGGGCCTTGTAAAAAATGACCGGGGTTATGACCCATGCACTCATTAGCCATATACCCAGTTATACGTTCATACCCTTTATTAACCCATTCAATATTTCTGTTTTTGTCTGTTATAACTACAGCATTATCCGTTTTTTCAGCCACTAATGACAGCATTGTTAATTCTTGCTCATAATTCTTGCGAGATGTAATGTCCGAGCGAATTGCCGTATATTGATAGGGTTTTCCTTGGCTGTTTAAAAACGGGACTATGGTTGTATCTACCCAGTAAAACGTTCCATCTTTAGCCTTGTTTTTAACCTCACCTTTCCAAACTTTTCCATTAGCAATGGTTTTCCATAAGTCGGCCATAAACTCTTTAGGATGGTATCCTGAATTCAAGATTCTATGATCTTGACCCAGTAATTCTTCTCTTGAATATTTTGATATTTCGCAAAATTTATCGTTCGCATAGTTGATGATCCCTTTTTGGTCGGTAATTGCCACAATACTAGATTGCTCAATAGCAAATCTTAAATCTTTCGATTCTTTGGCGTCAAGAATAGATTGGGTGATATCGTAGGCAATTTTTATTATCTTCTCAACCTTGCCATTGATATCTTTAACAGGAATATAGGCGCCTTGGATATTAATTTCTTTTCCTGATTTTGTTTTTCTTCGGAACTGTCCATTTTGGGAATTACCATTCAATAATTCATTCCAGAATTTTTCATATGCTGCAACAACCTGGTCGTCTTCGAAAAGTAAATTGGAGTGTTCAATGTTTTTAATTTCATCTGAAGAATAACCTACTAATTCTAAAAACTTATCATTTGCGTTTAAAATCCTTTTCTCTGGAGAAAATTCTACTTTTATTACACTCTCATTAATGGCTTTTCGTTCTGCTTTAATGTTGTTTTGGAGGATAACTTGATTTGTAATATCTCTTGTGATACAGAATAATTCACCTGTCTGTGTGTCTGGGTTAGCTACCCAACTGAGAATTAAGTACTCCCCATTTTTGTTTCTATAGCGGTTTTGGAAATCAATCGAAGTTGCCCCTGCAGCAAGCTTCTCAACTTCCTTAAATGTAGATTCAATATCATCGGGGTGAATATATTCAACAAATGGTGTACTTAGTAATTCCTTTTCCGACCAACCCAATACTTTTGTAAATGCAGTATTAATTTTTTTGAAATACCCATCTGTACCAGCAATACAGATCATGTCAATGGATTGGTTAAATAATTTTTCTAACTTTTCTCTTTCCTCGTATTTTTTTCGTGCGACAATCTGATTAACAACTTCTTGCGCTAGCAATTTTAAAGCTTCGGATTGTTTTTCATTAAGTTTTTTGGGGCTTCGGTCAATCACGCATAAAGTTCCTAAATTATATCCGTTTGGATCTTGTAGTGGGTATCCTGCATAAAAGCGAATATCTGGTGCTCCTAATACTAAAGGGTTGTCTTTAAAGCGGTCGTCTTTAGTTGCATCTTGTACTTCAAACGTATCGCTTCCCATTATGGCATGCTGACAAAAAGAAATATCTCTTGGCGTTTGTGGAGCATCAAGCCCTACTTTAGCTTTGAACCATTGACGATCTTCGTCAATTAAACTAACCAATGAAATAGGAACTTCACAAATAATAGAAGCAAGTTTCACCAATCGATCAAAGTCTTCTTCTGCTATTGTGTCAAGTATTTCGTATTCTTTTAATGCGTTTAAACGCTCTCTTTCATTTTCAGGTATTGGATTATTTTTCATTAAATTAACTTTTTTGTATTTTTTTTTTGCGGCTAACTGACCTGCTAAACAAAGTTTTGTTCTGTATTTAATTTTTTAACGTATCGAAGATACGTTAAAAAATTAAATACAGAGTAAACGTAACCCAATTTCTTTTAGCAAAATGCTGGAACATCGTTTACATCGATAGGCCTTTAAAACTGTTATAAAAGATGGAAATAAAAATAAAATGGCTTTAACATGGCATTGGAACACATCAAAGTTAGCAAATGTTATTTCAAGTTCACTTTAATAATTTTTGAATTCGTATTTCCAATAGATGCCTCAGCCAAAAC
>JAGYKL010000057.1 GCA_018401705.1 Bacteroidia bacterium
CTTGAACTAAAAGTATTGTTATCAAAGTTTAATTTACTAGATTATAGCTTTTTTTTCGATAATTTAATTACTAAAGTGTTAGATTTGTTTTATCAAAATGAATAATCTGTAAATTCCATCCATCAAAACTCTACGCATGAAATTCTGTATTTTACCTTTTCTTCTCTTATTGCTATCGCCATTTCAGGTTTTCTCGCAGCAGGAAGCAATTCATATCCATTTTACAGACAACACAACGATGTCTTTTCTGTTAGATGATGTTCAGAAATTAGATTTTACCGAAGATCAAATGAGGCTTCACCAAAGTGATGGGATGGTTTTATCTTGGGATTTTGATTTTATCAATTACTATACCTACATCGATGAAGTCGTTACAGAAAATGAAAATATCCTTGCTAAGAGCCTCGATATGAAGATTTACCCAAACCCGGCATGGAACGATGTAACGGTAAGCTTTGATATTTTAGATAAGCAAGATGCTAGACTTTCTGTGATGAGTTTAGATGGAAAAATAATGGAAAGCAGGGTTCTTCAAGGAGCTTCCAAGGGCAATGCGTTGATTGACATTTCAGCTTACCCATCCGGTCAATATATTTTGGGACTTGAAGGCACAACATTCAATTTGAGCAAAAGCTTTATTAAAAATTAAAGAAACTATTTCAGCATCTTCCAACACTTCCAACAAACCATACTATGAAACATATTTTCTCAATTATATGCCTGCTTACAGCAATTTCACTTCAAAATATTCAGGGGCAAACAGTCAAGCGAATTCATCTCTTAGGAGGAAGTGAAGTAAACATTCCCATTACAGTGATTGACAGCGCTCGTGTTATAGATCAACAGGGCGAAAAACAATTGAGGATTTATCAGCAATCTGGTAATGATGTTTCTATTGCTCTCTCTCAGATTGATAGTATTACCCACATTCCTGCAGAGGAGTTAAACTTAGAACCTACCCAATTAGGTGAATTGGTTTTAACCAGTGTAGTTGGTACAGTTAGAAATAGTGAAGGTGGACCGGTTTTCGGTGCAAGGGTCAAAGCTGGATTTGGCACAGAGGAAGTATTTACAGATAATAATGGCGTTTTCTTTTTAAACGATATCATCGTTTACGATAAGCTCGGCTACATTACCATTACAAAAGAGGGTTATCATGAAGCTTCACGTAGCTTTTTACCGCTAGAAAGTGGAAGCAATCGGGTGAATATTCAGCTTTTACCCATGGAATTATCCGGTAGTTTTGAAAGCAGCGATGGCGGGGAAATTACCTCAGGACTTTTACAATTAAATTTTCCTGCTGATGCGGTAACCTTAAACGGACAAGCATACACCGGAACGGTGAATGTATATGCAGCGGCACTTGATCCAAGTTCACCTGAAATGTTCGACCAAATGCCCGGTGAATTGCTTGGCGGAATGAATGATTCATTACAATTGCTACGCTCATTTGGGATGGCCGCAGTAGAACTGCGTGATGAGAATATGAATGAGCTTGAATTGGCAGAAGGAATCTCAGTAACACTCACATTTGATATCCCATCTTCCTTACAGGCGGATGCTCCCGAAACTATCGACTGGTGGAGTTTTGATGAAACACAAGGCATTTGGATGCACGAAGGAGAAGCGCAGAGGCAAGAAAATACCTATGTTGGTCAGGCAAGTCACTTTTCTTGGTGGAACTGCGATGTACCACAAAACTTTAACGATTTAAATGGTTCTGTAAATACTGTTGATGGAACACCCATTTCTGATGCACAAATCAATGTGGTTACACCAACAATGGGAACAGGTGTCACCTACACCAATGCCGAGGGTGTTTTTACCGGCCGGGTACCCAAGAACCAAACGCTCACATTAAATATTAATCTTACCTGCAATACAACCAACGATTGGGTATTGGCCTATTCAGAAAGTATTTTAAGTGGCACAGAAGTTATTAATGGAAATTACACGCCTTCAAGTTTAGATGATCGATATAAGATAAGCGGAGCAATAGTAAACTGCGAAGGAGAGCCTGTAGAATCAGGTTATGCGAAAGTAGGCGGCCAGATTTTTCTTGCCAGAGAGGGTGAATTCAGTATTCAAACTTGTGCAACGGGCGAATATTCTCTTCGAGCATTCGATACATCCAATCCAGATACAATAAAGGTAAGTGACGTGATTTCTGTTCAAGTAGAAAGTAGTGGAGCAGAAGCAGGAAGTCTTGAAGCTTGCACAGAAATCTTCGGTTCAGTTACTGATATTGACGGAAATGTTTATGCAACCGTTTTAATCGGTGAGCAATGGTGGATGGCAGAGAACTTAAAAACTACACGTTTTGCAGATGGTTCAGAAATTCCCAATGTAACTGATAATGAAGCTTAAGGGAAGTTTAGATACACTGCTTGGTGTAACTACCAAATAGTGCTGCAAATGATATTACCTATGGCAAAGCTTTATAATTGGTATGGAGTTGCAGACCCACGTAATGTTTGTCAACGAATAGGACATGTTCCTACAGACGCTGAATGGACAGTTCTAACGGACTTTTAGGAGGACAAGGTGCACCGGGAGGAAAGGATGAAAACAACCACAGGATGGGAAGCTCAAATACTGGCGCTACCAATGAAAGCAGCTTTCAGGTCTTCGGGCGGCCTGCAGCAATGGTATTTAGTTTCACCAATGGTAATTTCTACGATGTTGGCACCAACGGCTACTGGTGGAGCTCTACTGAGAATGGTACCTTCAGTGCCTGGTACCGCAGCCTGAGCTATATCAATGGCAATCTTACAGGAACGACGGCAATAAGCAATTTGGCTTTCTGTCCGTTGTCTCAGGGATTAGTGAACAATTTATTTGGCTATTTGGTTATTTGAAACTGCCCCGCGAAGCCAAAACGAAATTGAAAATTAACGTGGTACCTTAATTGAACTATCAATTCTTGGTATGATTTTTGGGTAGGGTTTTGCTTGCCACTAACGTTTCGCGAACAGCCGACGGTTACTTGCACTAAAGTAAGAAGAAAGAAACGTGAAGCTCCAAACTGAATTTTGCCCAACTGTTCGGCTGTGCTGTTGAGTAGCTGCTATTATTTGATTAAAGACTAGATTTCAGAACACTCAAAATACGAGATCGACTTGGCAATCGTTACTTATACTAATGTGGTATATTTGGATGATGAATAGTTTATGCTTTATTGTTATAGCACTCTTTTTTTTAATTGTTCGATTTGTTTTGGACAGAATTCAGACGGTCTATATTATTTAGATGTCACTATAAGTGACTCTGATAATTAGGCTTGACTTTGCAGAATAGATTCATTGGCAAAATTGAACTCATCTGCTTTTAGGTACTAGATTATACCTGCGAAGTCCTCTTTCTTATGAAGTTATGATAGCACAAGAAGCAGATTCTAAATCGTTGGAAGATTCAGAGCGATTAAACAGCTCCAGTTTTCCAGTTTGTTTAGTTCTACGAAGGACCTCGTCAGCATCAGAATTTATTCCTTTTCTCGAAATTACCTATGGTCAGTTAATGACCTTGCAAATTAAGCGCCATTAATTATGTTGCAAATATAACTTTCGTTTTGCCTTTAAGAAGCTTACGAGAAATTTACGGAAGAGATGAAGATGTTGATTATTTGAAACAACTAATGTTTGATATTATTCAGCTTCATTTTCTAACACATCCAACTTACACTGCCAGCAGGAAATGTTTATTGGTTAAAACTTGATTTGACTAAAGATTTAAGTGTCTTGCCATTTAAACGAATTGATAGAAGTATTTATAGAAGATTACAATATACCTTTTTATAATTTGCCGAAAAAGAATCAGCAAAGACTAGGTTATGATGAATTGCGAAAACATACAAGTTCAACTCATCGGAATTGAGACTACTAGTATCTTGGGTTTTAGATACAACAATTCAATTTGCTAGTGAGAATCAATTGGTAGAATAGGTATTTCGATGAATTCCGAAGAATCTAAAAGTGATATTGATTCTGAAACATTTTAATATTGTCAATTGATTTAAGGATGATTATTTATGTTTAATTCTTAGAGATACATTGAATTACAATAAAGAAGAACATAAACTTTGGGTATTGAAATCTCTACTGGATTATTATCAAGATCCTATATTTAAGTCACAGTTGCAATATGTGCGTGCAAATTTGATTCTTTCTAAAATTAGTAAATAGGTGCAGATACTTACAATAGTTGCCACTAACGTTTTGCGCGCACAGCCGCCGTTTTAATGGCGGCTGTTGCGTGACCCTCTATGTGCCGATTATAGTTAAATTTGGTCCGTTTTTAACTTCTAAATTCTCCCTTGATATAGGTCGTAAATGGGGAAAATTAAATCGTAGTCATTCCAATTTAAGTTACCGTCAACGATATCAAATTTCTCGAATTTAGACTCATCTAAGTACTTTCTAATTGATGGATGAGATGAAGATTCAAGAAATGCTTTGAAATCTACCAATTTGTTTATTCCATCATTAAACGTGATTCTAATAGCAAAATCACCAATGTAGATTGCCGATTTAACTTCTATCAAATCAGTTTGAATTTCGCTATATTCTTCAGATATTCTCATTTGATACGTTTATTAATTTTTTCGAATTCAATATTTTTATGATATACAAAGTAGTCAACCCATTTTTGGACGATCTTGTCTGCGTAGTTTTCTAGAAGAACTTCAAAATCTTTTAGCTTAGTTCCTGTTAATGGTTTTGAGCCTTTTACGAGCTTAATCTTGATTTCAATAATTTTTCCATCAACAATATAAAACTCAGCTTTACTTTCGCATCCATTGTGCTTTCCATGCACATGGATTGGTTCATGCTCATTTGAATAGAAAAATATTAGAATACCAAGATACTCAAAGATTTTAGGCATTGACTCTAAATTTCTTCAAAAATACAAAATCTTAATGATTACATCAATATCATGAAATTTTGAATTCGGGCATTGGGTATAACGGTTCGCGGCATTTGCGCAGGTGGCGAATTTTAACGAAAAGCTCCTTTGCAACCGCGAAGTACCAAATATACACAAAAGCCTCATTTGGAAGAAAAAGCGCCACTTGCGCAAAGCCGCTGTTAGGTGCTGGTGAACCCTCAAAAAAAAATAATGGTTAGCAAACTAGCTAAAGCAAATGAGATTTTGGAGTTATCGTTTTTTCATCTCTGATTAATATTCTGATTGAATTTCAGAACGAACACAATTGGCTTTAGCGATCAATCTTCCGAAACTTGGCGGAAAAGAAAACTTATAGAAGTCAATATGATTTGAAAGCTTTTCTTCAGCATTTTGTTAATCATAGATCTACCAGAGGCTTCTCTCAAAAGTTTTC
>JAGYKL010000058.1 GCA_018401705.1 Bacteroidia bacterium
TGCTCAGGCTTCGCCACAATTGAGTACTCAGGTTTTCTTTAACAATGGACCTCTTCAATTTGCCGGAAGTGTTATTGGGATTGATGTTGCCACCGAAAACGTAATGTATAAACTTTACGAAAAGATGGAAATGGGCAAGGTTGACAGGCTTTTAACCAATCGTGAGGGAATACTGATGGGAGAAAAATTAGCTCTCAAAATGAATGTCACAGTTGGCGACAGAGTAAGCTTAACAACTCCTGCAGGCAATACATTTCTGCTAAATGTGGTTGGCATTTTCTCCTTTGGAATTTCCACTATCGACGATACAAGATGCTATGTAAACCTCCAAACTGCACAAAAACTCTTAGGCAAATCGGCCGATTATATAACCGACATCAACATGAAGCTGTATGATTATCGCCAGGCTGCTGATGTTGCTAAGATTTTAGAAGAAACTTATGGTTACAAAGCCGAGGATTGGCAGGCTGCCAATGCTTCAATTTTGGCAGGCGAGTTAATCAGGAATATTATGACTTATGTGGTGGCAATCACAATGCTTGTAGTAGCTGGCTTTGGTATTTATAATATCATGAACATGACGGTAATCAACAAGTTACGCGACATTGCCATCATGAAAGCTACGGGTTTTGAAGGAAAAAACATCATCTCTATTTTCTTACTACAAAGCTTAATTATTGGTATAAGTGGTGCTTTGATGGGAATGCTTCTTGGAGGCTCGATAAGTTATGTGATAGACCAGATTCCATTCCCTGCAAGGGATATGATTAAGCTCGATACATTTCCGGTTACCTACAAATGGACTCACTATACACTGGCCATCGTATTTGGCTCAATAACAACACTTTTCGCAGGATATTTTCCTTCCAAGAAAGCTTCAAAAGTTGACCCTGTTGCAATAATTAGAGGATAAAACTATTTCTATGAATGCTATTTCAGCAAAGAATATTATTAAGTATTTTCATGATCCAACCACCTTTCAGGTGTTGAAGAATATCTCTTTTGATGTAAAGAAGGGCAGCTTCGTTTCACTCGTTGGAAAATCGGGCTGTGGCAAATCTACCTTGCTCTACATTTTATCTACAATGGATACCGATTACGAAGGAAGCTTAGAAATGAATGGGCAGTTAGTTACCGGTCTTTCACAAGATGCATTAAGTCGCTTTCGCAATGAACATCTTGGATTTGTATTTCAGTTCCACTTTCTATTGCCCGAGTTTTCTGCTTTGGATAATGTGATGCTTCCTGCCATGAAACTAGGGAAATATTCAAAAAAGGAAATCGAATCAAGAGCCATTGAGAAATTGCGATTAGTTGGAATGCACGAATTTGCTCACAAGTCGGCATCCCGCCTTTCAGGCGGACAACAGCAAAGAGTAGCTATTGCAAGAGCATTGATAAACGACCCTTCGGTAATTATGGGTGATGAGCCTACCGGGAATTTAGATAAAACCAATTCGAATCAGGTTCTGGATATTTTGAAGCGCCTGGCGGCGGATAATCAACAGACTATAATTACAGTAACGCACGATCAGGATTTTGCCGCTCAAACCGACAGGATTATCGAAATGAGTGATGGTGAATTAATTAGCCTATGAAAAGTCTTAAATCTTGGCTCCCGCGCTTAATTGTTAGTGCTGTTTTAGTCTTAACTGCCCTTTTCATCAGAAGATATTTGGTTGAAATTGGGTTTAGCTGGACAAAAGATCTAGTAATTACGGGAATCATGTTTGTCGTTCTGGTAGTTGGCTGGACTTTCTTTGCCAACATCAATCGTGAACTTGAAAAGTATTTTCCATTTAATAAAAACACAAGCCTCAGAATCTTCATTCAAATATTGCTTGGAGCCGGATTTATTCTAATTATTCGTTTGGGTGGATTGTATTTTGCTAAAGACGAACTGCCTTTTGACCCTCAGCCAATTGTAATTGCCACTATGGTGGGATTGGATATTTTTCTGGCTCTCACAATTAACCTCGCCGTTATTAGCCATTACATCATCAAACGATGGAAAGAAAGTTTGGTCAAAACAGAGAAACTAGAACAAGAGCGAATTCAAATGCAGTATCAAACCTTGAGAAATCAGGTTAATCCACATTTCCTGTTTAACACATTTGCCTCCTTGCAAGCAATGATAAATGATAATCCCCAAGCTGCATCAAAATATGTTGGGCATTTGTCTAAAGTTTATCGATATGCCATTGGCAACGAAGAACAGGTGCTGGTTCCTTTAGAAAAAGAACTTGAGATTCTTGAATTATATTCTGAAGTGCTCAAAATGAGATATGATGAGCGTATAATATTTCGAATAAACATTGATGAAAGCTTTCTTGAGAAAAAAATAGTTCACATGACATTGCAAAATTTGGCAGATAATGCCATAAAACACAATGAAATTCATGCTGAACACCCACTAATAATTGACATTAAGGATGAAGATGATAAAATTATTGTCTCAAATAATATTAAATTAAGAGAACAGCATTCTTTAAGCACCAAGCAAGGCCTCATTCAATTAAAGCGACTTTATGCATATTATTCAAAAGAACCTGTTGTTTACTCATCTGAAAACGAAGTTTTTAAAGTAGAAATCCCTTTGATTTAAATAAGCTTTAAAAATTATTGAATGTATGCTCTCATGCAGGAAGATGTTTGTTCTATTTTAGATGCATGAGAATTGTCATTTTTGAAGACGAACCTCTTCTCGCAAATCACCTGGAGCGACTTGTTAAATCAATTCTGCCAAATTGTGATGTTGTAGCCAAACTCGCAAGTGTGAGAGAATGCGCCGCATGGATAAAAACAAAAGAACATGTTGATTTAATCCTTGCTGATATTCAGTTAAGTGATGGAGTTTCGTTCAAAGCTCTGGAATTATTAGATGACCAAACTCCGGTTATATTTACAACTGCTTTTGATGAATATGCTTTAAAAGCTTTTAGAATAAATAGCATTGACTATCTACTCAAGCCAATCGAAGAAGATGAGTTAAGGCATTCATTGCTTAAGTTGGAGCAACTTAAAATCAAATATGCTAATAGCCATTTTCAAAATGGTTTGGCCAGTATGCTCGAAGGAAGAGACTCTTCAACAAAGTATAAAACTCGCTTTTTGGTCTACAGCGGAAAGTCAATGTTGCCAGTTCAAAATGATGAAATTGCATTCTTCAGCAAGCAAGAAATTATTTTCCTAAGCACCCTCGACGGCAAGCAATATGTCACAGAATACCGGTCGCTTGATGAAGTTCAAGAACTCATCAGCCCTGAGGTTTTCTTTAGAGCCAATCGCCAATTCATTATTCATGAACAGGCAATTGATCGTTTCGAGACAGATTATATGGGCAAAATTCATTTAAAACTCAAAGGCGAAAACCCACCCGAAATTCATATCAGTAAAGACAAAGCTTCTGAGTTTAAACGCTGGTTAGAACGATAGAAATGAAACTAGAATTAAGAGAAGCATCCATCGAAGATGTTCCAAAAATCATTGAACTTGCCGAAAATATTTGGTGGAAACATTATCCTGATATCATTGGTGAGGAACAAGTACGATTTATGCTCCATAAAATGTACTCAAAAGAGGTTCTTGAAAATCACATTCTCAATCAAACTCAGGTTTTTTACATCATTATAAATGAGCAAGAACCCTGTGGCTTTTTAGCCATAGAGCAAAAATCAGAAACAGAACTTTTCTTACAGAAATTCTACATACTTCAATCAACTCAAAATAAAGGCATTGGCGCCAGAGCTTTTGATGCACTTTTGGCATTATATCACCAAATTGAGATTGTCCGATTACAGGTTAACCGCCAAAATATAAAACCAATAAACTTCTACTTCAAAATAGGGTTTAAGATTGAGCTATCTGCCGATTTTGACATCGGCGATGGTTATTTCATGAATGACTTTGTAATGATTAAGAAAATTTAAGCAAATAAATGAGCAGATCAGAAGAACTTTTTGAATACTTCAAATCAAATATAGGAAAAGGCTATCCCGCCGACTTTACAACATTTGGAAAATGGCTAGAGCCAATTGTAAGAGTTGTAGAAAGAGACCGCTTGGTTCTTGAGTTTGTTGGCCGAAAGGAACAAGCTAATCCAACCGGTAAAATTCATGGAGGTATTATTGCCGCTTTAATTGATGAAACAATCGGGGCCATGATGTTCTACGTTGGGGAGCCTCATTTTAAGAATAGCATAAACTTAAATGTAAATTTTTTATCGGGCTGTCGCCCGGATGATGTACTGCTGGTTGATGCGAAGCTCATTAAATCAGGTAAAAATCTAACTTCCGGTCAGGCAACCATTACTCGTAAAGACGATAATAAAATAATTGCAACAGGAAGCTGCAACTTCATGGTTTCCTCAATCCAACTTTAAGTTTTTTGTGTTCTAAAAAGAAGGAATTTTTCTTTAGAAACTACCGCATTATCTTAAACTATCCGTCGAAAAATTAATTCCTCAATGATTTGAAAATTATCATGGTTTTAAACCTTACTTAAAACCTTTTTGATTGACATTTTTGTTGCTCGATTTATTTCATTGAGTCCTCGATTCTGTATAAATAGTTCAAGGTAATTTAATTGCCTTTCTATACATTCGCAGTATGATTCAATACCATAACGCTTCCCTTCACGAAACGGCTGTCCACTTCGTGGGAAACCCTTCAAACGACGAACCTATCACCCTTTCAGAGAGTCTGTTAACTGTTTCTGATGAAGATCAGGAAAGACTTCTTGAATATTTCATGCACTCTTTCAAGCCGGAGGCTTTTTATAAGTTTTCTAAAGAAGAAAGTGATGTTTACAAACATATTGCGAAGCTTTTCGAAGGCGGAGAAGATTTCTTGGCTACTTCATGCGAAATAGCTAATCACTTATACGATGTTTCAACCCACCCTAAAATTTTGCCAGGGGATTTATTCGTAGCCCGAATTCGTGAGCTTAACCTTCATGGTGAGTTTTGTGATGGTATTGTTATTATTAAAGCTGAAGTTGAAGATTCCTTTGCTCAAGTTGAATGGAAAGATAAGCATAGCGAAGTGCTTTTCTCTAAAGGCTATCGCCTCGATAGGATTGATAAAGCTTGTTTGATTTTAAGTCTCGACCCATCTGAGGGCTATCACGTATTAACGGTTGACAAAACCAACGGTAATTCAGCAGAAGCTCAATACTGGGCAGATGCTTTTCTTGGTTTGGAAGCTATGGAAGACAGCTATCATCACACGCAGCAGTTCATGCATATTGCCAAAGAATTCTTGAAAGAAAAGATGCCAGAAGAATTTCAGGTAAGCCCTGCCGA
>JAGYKL010000059.1 GCA_018401705.1 Bacteroidia bacterium
AAACCTGTGTAGCTGAAGTAAACCACAGATTAAAGTTCTTCGGTTCACGGACAAAATGGATAACCGACAACAAACGACAACCCCCGGTTATTTCCCAACGGCCCCTATGTTCCGATTTCCGGCAAAATACCAGGAAATAACCGTCCCTATTCCACTGGAATTCCTAGGGAGAAAGGGCATATAGACGCAATAGGGTGCGGGGTTGTGTAAATACAAGTGTTGGCAGCCATTAAAAATAACTAACATGAATAAAATCATTATAACAACAATTTTAATCTTCATTTACTCTTTTTCATACTCACAAAGTGTAGTTTGTAAATCTTGTGGTCCAAAGGGTGTTGATATGGAGGAAAAAAGAGAGAATATTGTTGATGGTAAGGAACTTGAAACACCCTTTAACGGAATTATTCACCTCAGGGTGACTAGAAATTTTATTTCGAGTAATATTTCTACTGCTTCATTTATAGATGATGATTTAATCATCACAGCAAACCACAATTTAATGTATAGTCCATTTATTACAAAAATTGAACTTTTCCTAAATGAAAAATGGATTAAAATAAAAAAAAGACATCTTAAAATCCACCATTATCACCAAGGGGTTTTTCACAAAAAAGCTGAAGATATAGCTATTATCAAAATCAAGAACACAATTGCAATTGAATCCAGCAATTACTCTAGTTTGGATCTAACATCTTTTGATGGGGTTGCCCAAAAGGAAAATAAAATTTATCATTTGACAGGCTTTCCATGCGATAGACCAAACATACTAGTTGACAAGAAGACATCATTTAAGGAATTTTCTGAAGATAGCTCAAATCAATTTCTAGGTTACAGGAATTTATACACATGCACAGGTGATAGTGGTGCACCATTATGGTTTTTTGATAATGACACATATTATCTATGCAGTATTCATCATGGTAAAAGGATAATAAGCGATTCAGGTGAAGCTATTAATGTTGGTATAAAAATCACACAAGATGTAATTAACTGGATAAACAAGAAAATCAACTAACGCATTAATAATAAATCGTTCAATTAGAGATATATGAAATTTACTTTAATAATCATTTTACCTTTTTTAGTTTTTTCTTGTAATGGACAAGAACCACCAAAGGAATTATTGGAAATAGAACATTACAGTAGCTACAACAATACTGAGCTTAAAGAAAAAGATGAAATGGGAGAATCTACTACCTCCTATGACGAAATTATTTTGGAAGTTTTAAGTTTAGTAGGCATCCCAAATTCAGATATTGAAATCAGAACAACTTCCTCATATGGAGCTTATTCAGTGATTAATAGAGATTGCAGAAGAAGATTTTTTTTATACAATGAAGCGTTTTTTGATTCTGTTTATGTTGTTACAAATTCTTATGAGTCGATTAAGAGTATATGCTTCCATGAAATTGCACACCACTTTTACCGTCATCCATTAAAATCTAGATGGGAAGCGCATTTTCATGAACTAGAGGCTGATAGATACTCAGGTTTCCAAATGAGACTTATAGGAGCAACTTTAGAAGAAAGTGTTGCAGCCATGAAATACTTCGGAAATGAGACAACCTCTCAAAGCCACCCAGAAAAATCCCTTAGAATAAACGAAATCAAGGCAGGCTACATTGATGCAAGCCTAAGAGTTTTTAAAGACTCAACTTATATCAAAATTGATAGTTTAATTCAAGCAAATGAAATACTCTTTGCTCTTCAAGAAGTACAAAAGCAAAATAAAGGTTTTGAAAAATCCAACAAGGATATTTTTGAAAAGGATTCTACATTCAATTTTGAAAATGTTTTTACCCAACCAGCTTACACCATTTTAGGAAAAATTTTAACTGTAAATGAAGCCAATGAAATTTTCGATTTAGCTACAAATGAAAAAGTCGGCAGAATCACATCACCATATCCGGGTGCGGAATTCCAATTACTGAAATTTGAAACATCAACCTATAAGATTGAAAACGGAAATATTTACTCGATTAGCCAATTAGGAACACCAATAAAATTAGGAACCAAAATCAACTGATATGAAAAGAATATTACTTTCATTAATCATCGCCCTAACTCTACAAAATGTTATGGCTCAAAATGCATATTACGATGCATTATTCTTAAGTCAATTGTCGAAAGAAAACGCACAACTAGTACTTGATGCTAATTCTGATTACGAGCAATTTAATATTTCTACACTACAAAAGTCAAGCTTGGAAAACTTAATCCTTTTTCTTGATAATCCATTTGATAACAGTATTGAGATACTCAAAATGGATATTTCTCAAGTTAAAAAGGCAATTAGCGATTATAATAGTTTTATAAAAACAATAGCTCAAAGTGAATTTAACTTTGATACTTATATACATGCAAAAGGTTTTGCTGCAGGAGCATCAACAGCAGCAATTTTAGGTCTAATCCCCAGCGCGCTTTCAGGTGACTTCTCATTAAGTGCAGAAGACCAAACAAAAATATTGGATGGATTAACAAAGTATTACGCTGAAGAATTCAAAAAGGCCCAATTACTAACCTATATGCAAACCTTCGAAAGCACAATTGGTGAAGTAGGAGAGTTGCAAGTTTTATTCCCTAATACCTACGAAAAACTTAAAAATACTAATCCTTCTAAATTTCCTGAATTAGGAGATGAGTATAAGGAGATTTTCAGTCAAGACTTAAAAGCCCTTCTTGACAACCTGATTAATCATGTTGAAAATCATAAAAATACTGACGATTTAGAACGTAAACTAAAATTCCTAAACTCTACAAATATAGCATTGATAAAAAGTAAACCTTATTATGGTAGTTTAAAATTGTCCGCAGATATCAGTTCTAAACTTGTCCGCAACTATCATCCAGTAGACCTTTTTAATTATCTAGATTTTACTTATTACAAGGAAAGCTATTTAACAAGTGCTAATAAACTTGATGAAAAATTAGGTTTAATTTTTCACGGTGTAAACCTTTTTCAAAGAAACCTATTGGACACAACTAAAACTAAATCTGCTCAATTTTCAAATGTTTGGTTGAGTCATGAAGAATTTAATAAAATTAATACGCTATCTGAGTGGAACTATTTTGCAGGTCTTATATATCAACAAGACAGAGAATTCTTTAAAAAAGTATTTTTTACACCAAGCACTTCAAGTATTTCAACTTCTCAAACCCAATCTATCAAGAAAACTTATATCAAGCTTCTTTCATCGTTAAATCAAATACAGGAGTTTAGAAACAACCTAAATGAAGACAACTTGAATGAAAACTATGTTGAATACATGAAGATTATAACAAACGTATTCCAGAATGCCAACTACAATAATGATGATATTTCAAAGTTCTTCACAATCTCAAATTATTCTCTTCAAGTGTACGATAATGCAAGAAGTAAGGATTATAGTAACTCTATCCACTATGTAACCTTGATTCTAAATGAATTTTTGGGAACTAACTCCACCTACTTAGAAACAATGCAACAGATTGACCAATATGGGACATTTATGACAGATGTAATCAACAGCGAAGATTCTGATGAAGTGAAAAAAGTAATAAAGAAGCATGCAGCACCTCCTGCAAGCTTCATTCTCAAACGTGAATATGCGAGGACTTTCTCAATAACCGGACAGCCTGGATATTTCATTAGTGCTGAAAGTTTAGAGGAAAATTGGGGATTTGTTTCTGGAATCACATTGCCTATGGGCTTTGAGTATACATGGAAATTGAAAAAAGGACAAGAAAATAGTGCTTCTTTAGGAGTTTTTGCACAAGTTATTGATTTAGGTGCAATGTTAAACTTCAGAGTGAGTGACTCAACTTCAACTCTCCCTGATAAGGTAGAGTTTAGCCAAATATTTTCACCAGGCGGTTCTTTAACTTATGGCTTTAAAAATTCACCAGTAACACTTGGTTTAGGTTATCAATTCACCCCTGAATTAAGACAGGTTACCCTTGAAAATGGAAACGAAACGTATCCTAACGGACATAGGATTTTCTTAAGACTTGCTTGGGATATTCCGTTCTTGAACATTTGGAAAAGTAAAGAAAAATAATGGCTGCCAATCGAGTAGCCCGACCTGAGCTAAATTGCTCAGGTTGAGGCTCTCATACCACCCGGCGCGTATGGGTCTCATACCGGGCGGTTCACTGGATTGTAGGTTGTGATTTGAGGTAATTGGAAAGCATTGACTCGTAACCTTTACTTCTTAAGCGGGACAATGTGATAGTAGGGATCAGAATCGGACTCTGGGCTATAGCCCATCCTCCTTTTCTAGTTGCTCCCCGCTGCCTGGCCCTTCGCTAAAAAAGTCCTAAGGGACATTTTCTTAAGGCTCGGTCCTAAGCATACGCATGGTCTTGGTCTACACCCAATCGGATTAGGTTTTTACGTTTCCGCTCCGGCCCCGCCCGCTACTACCGGCCCAAAGCTCCTGCTTTGTCCTCAGTCGTGCCAAATACAGTAGCGAAGTCGGTTTATTCACTGTTTTATTGTTTTTCAATGGAGTTCATAAATTGGTTCCTCATTTCGCAGCTATTCAACCATGGCTTTTAGCTTGGCTGTCATACTGGCGAGGCGGTAATTGTTTACCCAACCCCGCCACACTTCTGCCAGCCTGCCTGCGGTAGGAAATCTTTCTCAACCTCTTCTCGACACTGTACGGTCTGGTTTTCTTAATGATCTGCTTGAGCTTTCGTTTGAGTGATTCCGACCTATTCTTTTCATTACAGGCTGCTACTTTCCATTGAAACCTTCCGGAACCAAATAATTCTAGGGAATAAAGCGAATTTTACATGAAAAATACCCCGATCAGGGTATTTTTCATGTAAAATGAAAGCCCTATCTTTAAGTCGACTGTTTTCGGTAGTTAATGGAGAAAAGAAATTGGTGATGCAATACGGCATTAGAAGAAAACAGTTAACACGTGTTTA
>JAGYKL010000006.1 GCA_018401705.1 Bacteroidia bacterium
GTAAACTATTGGGAAAAGTTCATTTCCGGTTGTATTAACAGTTGGTCCCAGGTTTCTGGGTTCAGACCAAGTGCTGTCTTTGTATAATGACACATAAATATCACTACCGCCGTAACCGCCGGGACGGTCGCTCGAGAAGTACATTTTTTTGCCATCGGCCGAAAAGGCCGGATGTCCGTTCGAAAATTCAGGGCTGTTGTACTTGAAAGGAACAACATTCTTAAAATCACGTTTGCCTGGCTCAGCGAAAAAGATGCTAAGTTTATTGATGTGGTCTCCGCTGCGCTTCACCTTTCCTTTGTTGAAGCTGTTTCTGGTAAAAGCTAATTGCTTTCTTTCAGGAGAATATGAAGCTGGACCTTCGTGATACTTTGTATTAATTTTTCGTGAGAGCTTTTTCGCTTTTGGATCGCCCGTCGGGCTTACAAAGAATAAATCCAACCATCGGTTATTATCCCAAGGATATTTTGAAGGAGAATAGCCTTTCTGATTTCCGCCTGAAACCATTATAAAACCCTCGTTGTAAGGCAATAAACTAAAGTCAGAAGAAGCCGTATTGAAAGGAGCTGCTTCAAAACTGTAAGTATCAGATTCATCAAAAAATGATTTGTATGATTCTATTGATTTCGAGAATCGTTTTCCGCGTTGATCGGCCGACATGAGTTCGTCGTATTTTTTGAACCATTTTGCAGCCTCATCTTTATTTCCATTCGATTGAAGAGCAAGGGCATAATGCAAAAAGTCGTCGTTTTTAGCGCTTCCGGCTTCAATAATTTTTTGAAGATATTTTTCGGATCTTAATTGATCTCCGGTTTTGATACTTGCCAGAGCCAAATTGCGAATGACTTGTTGGTTATTGGGGCTTTTCTCTAAGACGTACTCATACAAATCAATAGCTTCTGAATAAGCATAATTTTCGAAAAGCCTGTTTGCTTTTCTTTCTGCAGGAGTTTGAGCATGAAGCGAGATACTGATAAAGCATCCTAGTAAGCACAAAATGAAGCTGTTCCTGTTGTTTATTTGAAGCATAATTTCTGACTTAGAAATAGCGAGGTGTCAAGGTTTTATTCTTATTAAATCCGAAGTCGGTACGAAGCATAATTTCGTGCGTTCCGCCCACCGTACCAGCGAGTTTAGATACTGTTTGGTCGTATGCGTAACCTATCCTAAGGTTTCGGTTAAGTTGAATTTCAAGCAGAGTCACAAAAGCATCTCCGCTACGGTATGAAAGTCCCAGTCCAATGATATCAAGCCAATAAAGATTGGCGTTTAAATCAATTTGCATCGGAGCTCCACCCACTTGCTTTATCATGAACGAGGGCTTGAGTTTGAATATAGGAGAAAGCTCCTTCACGATACCCGCGCTTAGATTAATATGTGTAGCATATCGTGCAACATAGGTTGTATTGATTTGCTGAGCACTTAGGATGTTATTCCTCAAATTGGGAATACCTAAACTGATGTACCAATTATCAGAATACCAAAAAGCACCTGCGCCGAAGTTAAAACTCCACTGACTAATATTTCCTTGAAAAGCAGCATCAAAACCTTGATTTGGACTGAGTTGGATTTCATTCAAATTGAGGTTGAAATTTCGGCCTCCGGCTTGTAATCCGAGCGATAAGCGACTTCGTTTAAACCTCAGATGATAAGCATAAGCAGCCATGAAAGCATTGGTTTGCATATCACCAACCTGGTCGTTAATGAAAGAAAAGCCAAGGCCAACCTGGTCGTTCTTCATTGGTGCATGCACTGTTAGATTAGCCGTTCGTGGTGAGCCGGGAAAATCGAGCCACTGCCGACGAAATAAGCCCACAGCCTGAAGGTGATCTAATGAGCCTGCATAAGCAGGATTTATAGCCATGTGATTGAACATGTACATACTGTACATGGGATCTTGCTGGGCTTTTGAAACGAGCCCCGAAACAAGTACAATCAGAATGAGAAATATCTTTTTCATGTTTTTAGGAGTTCATTCATTAGCGCCAAAGAGTGAGATAGCCTTTTCGTGTTTCATTTTCTCCTTCAATTTGCACAAGATAGTAATATGTTCCTTCAGGTAGTTGTTCTCCGTAAAGAACTCCTCCGGTTGTGCATATTCCATCCCAGTTATTTTGATAAGATTCGCTTTCATAAACTAAATTTCCCCATCGGTTAAACACCTTAATATCAACGCGTTTACCATCAATTCCGTAAATCACGAATAAATCGTTTGATGCATCACCATTAGGTGAAAATCCTTCAGGAATAAAAATCGTCCCGCACTCAGAATCAGATTCGCTTAGTACAGTAATTTGAATACTATCAGAAACAATGCAAGGACTCGTTCCCGTAGTAAACACCAAAACATTTACCCCGGTTTGTAATCCTGAAACACTTGTTGATGGTTGATTTTCATTTTCAAAAACAGCAGCTCCCTGAGAAACAGACCAAATACCTTCGCCTTGAGAAATGGTTCCGGTGATTGATACACTTGCATAATCCGGACAAACTGAAGTATCCGCTGAAAGCGAAACAATAGCAATAGGTAAGCTATTCACATTAACCGTGTCGGTTGAAGTACACTCTCCCAGTGTAATAGTATAAATTATTTGATTTAATCCTTGAGCTAAATCACTAATAAGTATCGAAACTTCGTTTGGATTTGAAATAGTTCCGGCTCCGGTAACAATCTCCCAAAGCACATCGCCATTTTCAGGCTCGCTACCAGATAAAGTAACTTCGGAGGCACAAACCAATTGATCTTCGCCGGCAAATGCCGGAGCTGCAGCAGGATTTGAAGTGATTATCACGGTATCTGTTGCTGTTGAATTGCCATTTGTGACTGTCCAAACAAACACATTATCACCTTCTGTAAGCGCACTTACAAAAGTACTCGGATTATTTTCATTTGCGAAGTTTCCTGAGCCAGAAACTACCGACCAGGTTCCTTCATTAGGAGCTGCATCTTCGGCTGAAAGCGTAGTTGAATTGCCACAAATAATTTGGTCCTGTCCTGCGTTAGCAGTGATCTCTTCCTCTCCTATTGTTATAAAAATAGTATCAGGATAACACTCTTCCGGCGGAATATCAGGACTTTCACAAATTAGCACAACCACTGTGTCGGAGCCAATAAATCCTTCATCAGGTGTGTAAACATACGAGCCGTCAGGCTGAATAACAATGGTTCCGCTATTTGGACCTGAAATCGGCTCTGTTGTTGCCACTAGCTCATCGCCGTCGATATCAGAATTATTGTCATTTAGATTACCTGAAATTTCTGCACCCACTGAACCATTTATCGTATCGTTTACAATTATCGGAGGGTCATTAATCGGAAGCACATCTATGATGATAGTATCATTCCCACAAAGAATTGGCAAAGGCAGGCCACTATCGCAAACTGCTACAATGAAGGTGTCTAATCCAAAGTAATTTTCGTCAGGCGTGTAGATAAAAGTACCATCAGGGTTTACGATAACCGTTCCGTTTGAAGGAGGCTGAACCAAGACAGTATCGGCTGTTAGGCTAGTTCCGTCAGGGTCAACATCATCAGTTATGAATGTTCCACTTAATACAGAATCTTCGTCAACAGTAAAATTGTCATTCGTAATATCAGGAGGCGTGTTGCAAGAGCGAGTAACTACAACCAAATCGGTTGAATCGGGACAAAAACCTCCAAGAACTGTCCATTGAAAAACATTCTCGCCATTTCCTAAAGAGTCTACAGTTGTTTCTGCAGAAGTAGAATCGGCGATAATTCCTGAACCGCTCACCAATGACCAAACTCCGGTTAAACCTGCAGGAAGCACTGCTGATAATGTAGCAGAGCTATCACAAATGGTCTGGTCTTCACCTGCGTATGCTGTATCTCCTCGTGCAATAGTAATTTCATCAGATTCGGGTGGACAAACACCATTTGTAATTCTCCACTCGAACACGTTATTACCCGGTTCAAGTCCTGTGGCAGTAGTTGTTGCACTTGAAGGGTCTTGAAGAACGGCATTTCCGCCAATTACTTCCCACATTCCGGTTCCAACCGCCGGAATATTAGCTGTTAAAGTAATTTCATCATCACAAATCATCATGTCTTCGCCTGCTATCGCGGCGGAAGGAGGCTCAAGTCGTGTAATTATTACCTCGTCGGATGTTTCGGGGCATTCGCCATTTGCTGGAACAGTCCACAAAAGTGTAACAGACCCAACTTCAAGCCCCGAAATTTCGGAGTTTGGATTGGATGAATCTGCAATTACAACAGTTCCTTCAACGATGCTCCAAGAGCCGTTAAATGAAGGAGAAGCGGCAAGGCTTGCTGTGTCTGAACAAGTTGAGAAATCATCTCCTGCGTTAGCAGGTAAAACAGTAGTATCGCGGGTTATGGTAATTGATGAGGAAGATGGTTTGCATGCACCGGAGCTTACTGTCCACTGAAACACATTCTCTCCACTCTGTAAACTATTCACATTTGTTGAAGCTTGATCTGAATTTTCGATTGTTCCATTACCGCTTAAAATTGACCAAGCTCCTGTTCCCACAAGTGGAACTTCTGCATTAAGAACTACTGATTCAGAGCATACAGTAATGTCGTTTCCGGCATTGGAAATGGAAGGTGGTTCAGAACGCAGAATTTGCATTTCATCAAAAACTTCGCAATCGCCACTTGAAATGGTCCAACGCAGTACCGCAATTCCCGGAACCAAGCCTGAAACTGTTGAATTAGCTGAATTAATATCGTTAATTGTGGCGGTTCCTGAAATTAATGTCCAGGTTCCAGTGCCTGATGAAGACTCCGCAGCCGAAAGCGTGGCCGTTTCATCGCAGACACTTAAATCGGGACCTGCATTAGGTGTGATTGGCTTTTTAGCCACAGTAAGTGCAATAGAATCTGTTTGAGCCGGGCAAGAGCCATTTGTAACTGTCCAGATTAAGATGTTTTCTCCCGGACTCATCATTGAAACCTCAGCATTTGCAGATGCTGGGTCTGAGAAAATGCCTGTTCCGTTGGTTGACCAAGTTCCGTTTCCTACCGCAGGTAGTTCAGCATTTAAAATATAATTAGTTGAACACAATGCTGAATCTGCACCTGCATTTGCCGGCGACGGTGGCTCTGAATTAATAACCAAAACAGTATCTGAAGTTTCAGGGCAATTTCCTGTGCTTACAGTCCAAGCCAAAGTAATTATGCCAAAACCATTAGGGGTAATTTCTGCGAAAGGATTTGTATCATCGCTCAATGTTGCATCACCAGAAATAATGGTCCAAACACCTGTTCCAGGATTAGGCTCTGCGGCTTGAAGTTCGGTTATTTCAGAGTTACAAATGCTTAAATCAGGACCTGCGTTTGCTAGCACAGCTGCAGAATCTCTAATTATAATTACCTGGTCAGATGTAGGCGGACAAACTCCGCTGCTCACGGTCCATTGCAAAACATTCACGCCTTCGGCCAATGTGCTAACTGGAGTTTGAGGGTTTTGAGCATCATCAAAAACAGCACTGCCGGTAACGACAGACCAAATTCCGGTTCCACTCGACGGTGTTTCTGCCGCGAGGGTGGTTTCGTCAGAACAAAGTTGCTGATCAGCACCGGCATCAGGCTGCGAAGGCAGGTCATTAACCGTAATTACTAATTCGTCTGTTAAATCAGGACAAGCTCCATTTGTAACAGTCCATTGTAAGGTGGTGCTTCCCGGATTTAAATTAAACACTAAAGTTGAAAGACTGTTGGGGCTAGAAAGCTCTCCGCTCCCGCTAAGAATTTGCCAGGTTCCGATTCCTGAAATAGGGTCGGCTGCTGTTACAGTAACTGTGTCGGCACAAATTTCTATGTCGGCTCCGGCGTTTGCCACAGCATTATTTTCTGCGACACTCACTTGAAAGCTGTCAACAGAAGGTGGACAAGCGCCGTTGCTGATAGTCCAAACAAACGTAACTAGTCCGGTAGATAATCCCGAAACACCAGTTTGACTGTCGGTTGAATCTGCAAATGAAGCCGTTCCGGCAGAAACAGACCAAAGTCCAGTTCCGATAGTTGGAGTATTTGCGTTAAGTTGAATAGCTGTTCCTTCACAAATTTCCTGGTCTTCGCCAGCTAAAGCGGCTGAAGGATTTTCACTTCGTGTGATGGAAACCTGATCAAACACTTCGCAAGCTCCGTTTGTGATGGTCCAGCGAAGCACGGTTGTGCCAACAGCGATATCTGAGATTGTAGATTGAGGATTTGAAGGGTCATCAATTGTTGCTGAACCACTGATGATGCTCCAGGCGCCTGTTCCAGCTGAAGCAGCTAGTGCATCTAGAACAGAATTATCTTCACAAATTGATTGGTCGTTACCTGCATCAGGCGCAATTGGATCTTCGTTTACTGTAATTGAAACTGTGTCTGTTTCAACATCGCAAGCTCCGTTTGAAATAATCCAAAGCAATAAATTCTCACCAACCGAAAGTCCTGAAACCTGGTCGGCAGGGTCAGAAGCATTACTAAAAATGGCAGTTCCTGAAATCACTTGCCAGGTTCCTGTGCCGATAGTTGGGGTTTCTGCATCAAGTATGGTGGTTGTTCCACAGAGTATTTGGTCGACACCCGCCGAAGCTGGTGTTGGATTTTCGCTTCGCGTGATGGAAACTTCATCAAATTCTTCGCAGCTTCCGTTTGTGACGGTCCATCGTAAAACTACAGTGCCAATTGCAATTCCGGTTAATGAAGAAGCTTCATCGCTTGGATTACCGATTGTTGCAGTTCCACTTACGATGCTCCATTGACCAGTTCCAACCGTAGGTTGTGCGGCAGCTAATAATGTATTGTCTTCACAAATACTTTGGTCGGCACCTGCATCAACAGGACTAGGATTCTCGAATGATGTTATGGAAACTTCATCCGCCGAAGGCGGGCAAACACCATTTACAACTGTCCATGAAAGAACATTTTCTCCAAAAGCGAGGTTGCTTGCAGGTGTTGAAGCTGAGTTTTCATCATCAAAAGTGGCACTTCCCGAAATTACGCTCCAAGAGCCAGAGCCAACAAGAGGAATTTCAGCATTTAAGCTAAGTGCCGTACCGCATAAACTTGAATCGACACCAGCACTGGCAGCTGTTGGGGGTTCGTCTCTTTGAACATTTAGAATAGCTGTTGTTGGTGGACAAGCTCCATTGCTTACCGTCCAGGTGAAAGCTGAATTACCGAAGGGTAAATTACTCACTGTTGAGTTTGCATCAGCCGGGTTTGAAATATTTGCCCCTACGGGTGATACAGTCCAAAGACCAGAACCAATTGCGGGAACATCAGCCGAAAGGCTTACTTCGTCATTACATATTTGAATGTCTTCTCCAACAGATGCTTGAGAAGGATTTTCATCCACTTGAATTTGCAAAGTATCAGAAACTGAAGGGCAAGTTCCGTTTGTGACTGTCCAAACCAACTCGGTAATTCCTATTTGTAAATCGCTCACATCAGATTGAGGATCTGTGGAATTACTTAAAGTTCCTGAGCCCAAAAGGAAAGTCCAGTTTCCAGAGCCTGTTGAAGGTAAGCTTGCTTCAAGCGAAGTTGAATTAGCGCAAAGCTGTTGATTATCGCCAGCCAGAGCTGATGAAGGTTGTATAAAACGTTCAATAGTAACATCATCCACCGAAGGTGTACAAATGCCATTTGAAATTGACCATCTAAAAACATTCGCACCTTCAGAGAGGCCAGTTACTGTTGTTGAAGCTGCATTTTCATCATCAAAAACACCTGAACCCGAAACCAGAATCCAGGTTCCGCTGCCTACAACAGGAGTGTTTGCACTTAAGTTTGCTTCACTGTCGCACACTTGTTGGTTATCGCCAGCCAAAGCCGCGTCTGGAGGAGGAATTCTTTCGATGCTTACAGTGTCGCTAGAAATACAATCTGTGCCGTTTGTGATAGTCCAAACAAATTCGGAAATGCCCAATCCAATATCACTTACAGCAGTAGTTGCCGAAGCAGGATTTGTAATTGTTGCCGTTCCGCTAAGCAGAGCCCAAACGCCAGTGCCTACAACGGGCAAATTACCTTCAAGAGAGGTAAAATCATCGCAAACCTGTTGGTCTGGCCCGGCGGCTGCATCGGTTGGCAGAGGAATCGCGGTTACGTTAACAGATTCACTTACAGAGCACTGCGCATCATCTTTTACCGTAATTGTATAAGTTCCGGCATCGCTTACAAGCACCGAGTCATTGTTGATTTGAGAGTTATCGGGGAAGGTCCAGGTGTATTGAGCGGTAGTTAATCCAACCGAACTACTTGCTGAAACAGTGAAGAGAGCATTTTCGCCTTCGCAAAACTCGGCGGAAGTTGGAGTTACCTCATCTATTGCTAAATCGCCAAACGGACAGCAGTCGATATTTGCAATACTAATAACATTATCACCGTAGTTACATTCAGGTAAGGAACCTAAAGGAAAGTTAAATGGCGGAGCAGTTGTTCCATCATCATTGAGAAGCACGAAAAGTGAAAATGGCTTTTCTGGAGCTGAGATATCGAGTGTATAGCTTAAAGTTTCAGAATCTCCTGCATCAATAGCATTGCCTGTGGAGTTTGGTCCGCTTATAACCGGGATTTGAACAGCGGCTCCGGTAAATGGGTTACCGGCATAAAAGCGAATTGGGTAGCCAGAATCGGAAGGAGCGCCACCAACGTTTGTTACTAGCAAGGATAAATCATAAGATGCCGAGCCGTTGCAGGCAGAAGCATTTAATGAAAGAGCCACGTCAGAAGCCGGGTAAATTGGGCAGCCTTCTTGAGTTAAGAAAGTTGACTGACTTAAGTATGTATTGAAAGGTCTGTTCTCGCTGCAAGTGTAGAAAGGGCAAGTAACAGTGCTTAACAAAACCTGATGTTGTTGCTGTTGAATAGGAACGCTTAGGTTATTGTTGATGTTTACATTATAATAACCGTATTGATTCCAGATGTTTCGACAAGGAGCCCAGGGCTGACCGGCAGATTCAAAGATTTGCAATCGGGCGAGATTTATACCCTCAACTGCGCAGCTAACGCAGATTTCGGCTTGTCCGTCGCCATCAACATCAGCAACTACGGCCATTTCGGCTCCGGTTCCTGAACCACACACGTTTGTTCCGATTGTTACCGGAGAGTTTCCGCTGCCATCGATGATTCTGAGGTTAGATTCGTCGCGATAAACCAGCTCCTGAGTTCCATCTTGATTAAAGTCGAACATGGTAATACCGGTAAAACCTGAGGCATCAGAGGTAACTAAGGTCCACTTTATTGACAGGGCTGCACTTCCATCATAGTCTAAAGCATAGACTCGTCGTGATCGTGTGACACCAATTTCGGGTTGACAATCTTTGTCCATATCGCCAATAAAGGGCACGCCAATCCAGTTACCACCTGTATTAGGTAGGTTTATCGAAGCTACTAGAGCTGGAGAACCATTATTGGGGCTCCAAACATAAATTTCGCCGGTGTTTCCGCTTCTGGCAACAACTACATCCAGATTACCATCTAAATTAATATCTGCCAAAGAAGTAAAGCCGTCGTTTTTACCGGGAAGTGTAATCGGAGTGATTGTATTACCGGCAATTCCAGCAGGATTAGTGATACTTATATTATAGACGGTATTTCCGGCAGCTAATTCCAGACCGGGGCTAGTGGTTAAATCTGCGGCAACTACATTTGAAATATCTCCAAAATTCTCGTTTGACATGATTCCTCTTCCGCCAGTTGGGCTTCCTGCAACAAGCAAAGCTCCTGTTTGAGCATTAAAGACATTATTATAAAGATATACTTCTGCCTGACCATCGCTGTTAAAGTCGGCAATACCTAAAGATGAGCCAAACCTTGCGGTTGAAGCATTTCCAAAAGTTGAATCACTCACCCATTTAAGAGCTCCGGTGTGTTCGTAGCAAAACAAGCGGCGGCGATCTGATAAGAGGTTATCGGGGTTATCCATGGCGGCCACTATGATTTCGCCAAAGCCATCTCCATCAATATCCGCCATTGCAAAGGGTGTTGGCCCAACCCAAGCCATAAAAGGAGTTGTAATTGTAAGTTCGGTAACTCCTGTTTGTCCGTTAATTACAAGTATGTCTTTTGCTCTTCGGGGTTCTGATGTTGTGAAAGAGTTGGTTGACATAAAGAGAACTTCCGGCACACCGTCGTTGTCTATATCGCCCACTAGAGGACTTTGATAGGCAGGAACAGTATCGGAGCTAGACCATTGCGAAGCAAAATTAAGAGCCCCTCCGGGAGATACGAATTCGCAGGAAGGTTGACAAAGCAGGGTTTGGTCGTCGCAAGGGCAATCAGGGTCGAATACATCAACCAAATTATCTCCATCGTCGTCAATGCCATTGTCACAAATCTCTTGAGCATTTAAAGAGAGTCCGGAAAATAGAACTAAAAAAAAGCCGGAAAAAACAACTCTGCTTATAATGGAACTTGCTGAAGAAGATTGTCCAGGTAATTGTGTGTTCATCATTTTCTGATTTTGTACCGGGTGCTTGAAACTGAGTTTCAATATCAATCGATTCAAAGTTGACAAAAGATGAAGAAGTACTTTCGATAAGCTTAGAAATGTTGTTAAGTGACCGTTGTTGATAACCTGCTTCGACAAGCTCAGCAGGACATTCGACAAGCTCAGCAGGTATTTCGACAAACTCAGCACCCGTAAAGTAGCAACCTCTAGAAATCTTAATTTTCAGTGGCTTGATGTTTATTAAGTCCTTCTGAGCTTGTCGAAGAAGGACTTTCGACAAGCTCAGCAGGCACTTATGGCAGGCTCAGTGAGACCTTATATCCCAAAATGCTTGTGCATTTAAGAGTCATATCATAAAGCATCTACAAGCTTTAGTTTTTGAAGAATGGGCATAGTTAATACTTATACCCTAACACCAATTACACAAACGTCATCTATCTGCTCAAGCTTGCCTTTCCAATTCATGAATGCCTCTTCGATGAGCTCTTTTTGCTTTTCCATGGTTTCATTCTGAACCGACAAGAATAATTTTTTCATATTGCCTTTCATGAATTTCTTGTCCTGTGGCCCTCCAAATTGATCGGCAAAACCATCTGAGAATACATAGAACACATCACCTTTTTGAAGCTCTATTCTATGCGTGGTGTATGGTTTAGGCTCATCAAAAACTCCTATGGGTTGTTTATCGGCCTTAATTTCAATGAGCTCATTATTTCGGATGAGCCAAAGTGGATTATTAGCTCCTGCAAATTCCAGGATATTATCTTCAACTGAGCATAAGGCAATGTCCATTCCGTCTTTTACTTCCTCTTCAGACTTTTCAAATTCCCGAATAACAATCTCTCTGGTTTTATCTAAAATCTTTCCAGGCTCAGTGATGCCGTATTCTCTCACACTTCGGTTTAAGCCATTATTACAGATTACCGATACCATTGCTCCAGGCACACCATGACCTGTGCAATCGGCAGCAGCAAAAAGAGTTTTTCCATCCTTCTGTTCCATCCAGTAAAAGTCTCCTGCTACAACATCTTTGGGTAGATAAAGTATGAATGAATCAGATAAATACTCTTTGACAATTTTTGGAGGAGGTAAAATAGCGGTTTGGATGCGTTTGGCGTATTCAATGCTGTCTTTTATTTCCTTGTGAGCAACTTCAATCACTTCTTTTTGTCGTTGGGTTTCCTTTAAGGATTTTTCTACTTCTTCCTTTTGTTCTTTAATGACAGTTGTTGCATTGTCAACTTCCTCTTCAAGCTCTTTCTGGCGTTTCTTCAGAGTAGCTGTCCTTAAGCGAACCGTTCCAATTAATAGAAATATTCCGGCACAAGCATAGCCTCCTCTGGCCCACCAGGTATGGTACCATGGTGGCAAAATAGTAAAACTATATTCAAAAGGCTCACTCCATTCACCACTTTCACCGATAGCGCAGACTTTAAATGTGTGTTCGCCGTAAGGAAGATTGCGATAATCAGCTTTTGTTTCTTTAGTTGGTTCGCTCCAGGCCTTATCAATTCTCTCTATCAAATAGGAATATTGAATTTTATGTGGTGCGCTCCAATCGATAGCCGCATAATGGAAGGTGAGTGAATTCTGTCGGGACGACAGCTCCAAATTAAGAGGGTAATTCTCAAAACGTTGTACACCGCTAAATTCAATCTCTTTGCCAAGATTATCTGATATGTTCCGGTAATCAATAAAAGCTTCATTGATCAGCAGCTGTTTTAAGAAAATTACTGGTGAATGTTGGTTTATAAAGTGTTGGTTCAAATCCAGCATGGTTAGGCTTTTTCCACTGCCCCAGTATATGCGGTTCTTGCTGTCTAAACATACACTGTTAACAAAAAAGTCACGGGCTTTTAAGCCATCATTTTTTTCAAAACGAATAATCTGACCTGAAAATTCTGATTTATTAATTTTACCTGCCTCCTGTTCAGTTAGACTGAGAGTTTGTAAAGCAACCCTCTCCTTTGAAGCGCGTAAGACAGGCTCTAATCTAACAAATTGATTTAGTCCATTATGTGTGCTTAACCAGAGGTTTCTGTTTTTATCCTCTGTAATAGAATAGACGATATTGTTACTTAAGCCTTCTTTTTCGGTAAAATGGGTAAAAGAATCTCCGTTGTAGAGGCAGACCCCTCCGCCATCAGTGCCGAACCAGAGATTTCCGTTCTCATCTTCTAAAATGGACAAAACCCTATTTCTACTTAAGCCTTCTTTTTCAGTAAAATGGATAAATGACTCCCCATTATAGCAGCTGACCCCCCCGCCATTAGTGCCGAACCAGAGGTTCCCATTTTTATCTTCTAAAATAGACCTAACCCTGTTGTTACTTAAGCCTTCTTTTTCAGTAAAATGGGTGAAGGATTCTCCATTATATCGACTGACCCCTCCGCCATCAGTGCCAAACCAGAGGTTGCCGGCTTTATCCTCTAGAATCGACAAGACCCAGTTACTACTTAAGCCTTCTTTTACAGTAAAATGGGTGAAGGATTCTCCGTTATAGCGGCTGACCCCTCCACCATAAGTGCCGAACCAGAGATTTCCACTTTTATCTTCAATACTTGAAAAGACCCAGTTACTACTTAAGCCTTCTTTTTCGGTAAAGTGGGTAAACGATTGCCCGTCATAGCGGCTGACCCCTTCGCCACCATTGCTAAACCATAAGTTTCCGGCTTTATCCTCTAAAATGCACAAGACCCAGTTGCTACCTAAACCTTCTTTTTCGGTATAATGGGTGAAGGAGTTGCCGTTGTACTTGCATACTCCTCCGCCATGAGTGCCGAACCAAAGGTTTCCGGCTATATCTTTCAATATCGAGGTGACATGATTATTGCTTAAGCCTTCTTTCTCAGTAAAATGGGTAAAGAATTTTCCGTTGTACTTGCTCACTCCTCCGCCCCAAGTGCTGAACCAGAGGTTACCTATTTTATCCTCGATAATAGAAAAAACACTATTGTTACTTAAGCCTTCTCTTACAGTAAAATGGGTGAAGGATTCTCCGTTATAGCGGCTGACCCCTCCACCATCAGTACCAAACCAGAGGTTGCCGGCTTTATCCTCTAAGATGGATAAGACCCTATTGCTACTTAAGCCTTCTTTTTCGGTAAAGTGAGTAAACGACTCCCCATCATATTTGCATACTCCAGCATTAGTACCGAACCAGAGGTTGCCTATTTTATCCTCTTTAATAGAATAGACGCTATTGTTACTTAAGCCTTCTTTTTCAGTTAAATGAGTGAAGGATTCTCCGTTATAGCGGCTAACCCCTCCACCATCAGTGCCAAACCAGAGGTTTCCAATTCTATCCTCTATTATTGACCTTACGATATTATTGCTTAAGCCTTCTTTCTCCGTTAAATGGGTAAACGATTCTCCATTATAGCGGCTAACCCCTCCCCCATTTGTGCCAAACCAAATGTTTCCATCTTTATCTTCTAAAATTGACTTAACCCTGTTGTTACTTAATCCTTCTTTTACAGTAAAATGGGTAAACAATTCCCCGTCATATTTGCTCACTCCGCCATCTGTGCCAAACCAAAGGTTTCCATTTTTATCTTCTAAAATTGACTCTACGTTTGAGCTGTTCATACCTTGATCAAGATCTAGGTATTGCAGATTGCTTTTTGCGGCATCTTTAAACATTGGAGGTAATGCTTGAATGGGTTGAGGCTGGTAGGTGGAAACGGTTTTGCCTTGGACAGTGATAGGCACACCGGTAGGAACCTTGTCGCCTGTACCATTGACAATGTAATGGCCGGTGTCATTTGGAGATATTTCTTCTAATAATATGATGGTTAGAGAATCCCTGTTTATTGGTACTACCATTAGTTCATCAGGAACGAAATGAACGTTGGGTTGAGCATCTTTTTTTGTGAGTTGCTCAATTGGCGGCACTATGTAAGTTTGGGGTTGAGCTACATTGTCAACTAGTATTCTATTTCCTTTGGAGGGAATTGGCACACCGGTTTTTACTGTATCTCCCAATGAGTTAATTATTGGCTCTATACTATCCCCTGTTACTGGATTTATGGCATACCCCTCTTCGGTATTTAAAGCAATGATAGTAGGTGAAGGAAATATAGGCGGAGGGGTGTTCCCAGTCTCGTCACTTTCTGAACAACTAGCCAAAAACAGTATGGCTATAAGTGATTTTACTAATGTTTTCAATACTTATCGTCTTTATAATCTCAGGAGAAAAGCAGATTCTCATTTGCTACTCAACTAATAGATAAAGGACTAATATACTAAAAGAAGAAAAGTGAAGGCTTATTTGTTAAGCCCATATTGAACCAGATGTTAATGCTATTTGTCCTGTTCAAGTCAGAGAATTGAATTACTTATCGTCACAAGAAACCTGAAGGGCTTCTTGCGACAGCAGGGAACAGCAGGGCTATTCCAAAAGACAATTAATCTGTTGATTCTTGAGAAGACGAATCCGATGAGTTGTGCTTTGGTTTTCTTTTGTAGGTCTTTTTACTTTCCTGCACTTTTGTGGGAGGAACAGGCCCTAGCTCTTCTCTTGTTTTCTTCTTGAGGTGCTTTAGGACTTCCTTCTTCATTTCTCAGTAACTCTTGTCAGGACAATCTTTTGCGAGGCAGAAATAGGGTATGATTTAACTTCAGGAGAGTCTTCTCCATCAAATTGACGGGAGAATTCTGCCAAGTCAGTTTTCCCGGATGGGAAAGTGACCCTTAGCTCTTCGTCTTTCATGGAGTATAAACCAATTATAATAGTTCCTTCCACTTCCAGTATGCTCCAGAGTTCATTGTCGAAGTATCTGCAAGGAATGATGATTCCGTCTTGTTCATCAATTTCATAAATACCTTTAGAACTATCTCTTTCGCGCAAGAGATAATCTTTAACAGTATTAAGCTTGGGTGAAGAATAGCTGGTTTTCCAGGAATAAGTGCCTGGAATATCTGTTTTAGCTATTTCCAAGCTTACCTTAATCGTATCTTGGTGTCGTTCGGGATAAAAAGTTAGTTCTCCTTGCCAAATGCCCATCCAAGAGCTTGGAAAACTATTCTGCGCTAACAGCGCAAAAGGGAATACTAACAAAAGAAAGAGAAACTTTTTCATTAAAAAACCATGTGTGCCTGAGGATCAATAGGTTTGCCCTCGAACCAAAGTTCAAAATGTAAATGGGGCGAAGTGCTTAATTCTCCTGAGTTTCCTGTAATAGCAATAGGGTCACCTGCATTTACCTTTTCACCCTCCTTTTTAAGTAATACTGAATTATGCTTATAAACAGATAGCAGATTGTTGCTATGCTGAATCTGAATAACATGTCCGGTTTCACTGGTCCAGCCTGCAAAAATCACTGTTCCGTCGAGTGTTGATTTTACAGCTTCATTTTTAGGAGCAACCACATCAATACCAAAATGTCTTTCAGCAGGATTAAATGTGGTAGTAACCTTCCCTTTCATCGGAGTAAAGAAGTGATAACTTGAAATTTCAGAAAAATTATCGCTTCGCGCAGTTTCACTAAGATTATATTGATCTTGTTCTTCCACTTCATTTCTAAAGCGGGCTTCTTCCGCCGAAGGCGTGAGGCTTACAGCATTTAAATCTGGCTTTTTACCTCTTGAAAGAGTATCACCTTTTTCACCAACTCTGCCATCAATTACATTTTTGATATTGTCGATAAGCAAATCCTTTTGACGGGCATTTTCTTCCAAAGAATCAATCACACTGGCAAGCGCAACCAAGTTTCTGCGCGTTTTTAAATCGCCGGCATAGCCGGGAATGTACTCTCGCATTGGTGTGAAAGCAATTACGAAAGTGGTAATAATTATTAATCCGATTACAGTTAAGCCGGCAAAAGTAAAAAGGTTGAGGCGCGAAAGTTTGAATGAATAACGTTCTTCAAATGTTTCGTCATTCATTACAACAAGCCTGTATTTATGGCGTAGCTTGCGTACAAGTTTTTGTCTTCGCTTTTCAGGCAACTCTGTCATAAGCGGGCTAAGTTCTTAAATTTCATTGCTTGTTTAATGACAAAATGAGAAACAGGTAACATTTTGTTGTGAGTAACCTTTGATGATTGAAGAAACAAAATCCAAGAAATAAAATAATTTTGCGCCTAAACAGTTATTCTCGCAAACCTGTTCATAATTGACAAATAACGTTACAAACCGTAGAATCCTTTATTTGCTGCCTGTTCTAGGCTTAGCACTGCTATTGCATTCATGTTCTACAAAGAAAAACAAATGGCTTAATCGCACATTTCACAATGTAACATCTCGTTTTAACGGCTATTTTAATGGCAATGAAACTATAAAAGAGGCCGAAGCGATGTTGAAAACTGCTCATCGCGATAATTACTATAAAATAATTCCTGTTTATCCAACAGGCAGTTTAGAAGACTCGAAAACCATTTTACCTCTTTCTGATAAAGCAATCAAAAAAGCATCGGTTGTAATTGCCAAGCACTCAATGATGATTCGAGGAAAAGGAGTATTGCAAGTAATAGACGATAGTTATTTGCTTATAGGTAAATCGATGTTTTACAAGCGCGACTATTATGCGTCGCTTGATGTTTGCCTATGTGGCGAGAGATCCGGTGAAGAACAATAAGAAGGATCCTATTCAGCATCTTGCAAATATCTGGCTTTGCAGGGCTTATGGTGAATTAGGTATGTTTAGCGATGCCAGACTCGCTATTGATCGTTCTTTGAATGATAAGACAATGCCCGAAAAAATCAAAGGAGCTGTTTTTGAAGCATTTACTGATTATCATTTAAAGCAAAATCACTATACCGAAGCCTTAGAATCTGTTGATGAAGCTTTAAAGCACATTAAAAAGAAAAGGAACAGAACAAGATTGCTGTTTATAAAGGGTCAATTACTGCAAAAGTTAGGAGAATTAAAGAAAGCTTCAGATACCTATGCAAAGGTGTTGAAAAGTAATCCAAGCTATGAAATGTCTTTTTATTCTCAAATCAACATAGCACGTTGCTTTGATTCAGAATCAAAAAACAGCCAAGAAATCAGAAAGCTTTTGGCTAAAATGCTTGCAGATCCTAAGAACTTCGACTTTAACGACCAGATACATTACGTTTTAGGAGAGCTCGAATACAAGGAAAACTTTAAGGAGAAGGCTATTGATGAATACAACACTTCGGTGAGGGTTAGCACGAATAACAACAACCAAAAAGGGATGTCTTATTTGGCAATTGCTGAAATATATTTTGATGACAGAGAGTACAGACCTTCTGCTGCTTATTATGATAGTGCTATTACAAATTTGAATAAAGATTATCCAAACTATAAGCAAATTGAGATAAAGCGAAACAGCTTAGCTGAATTAGTTAAGAAGTATACAATTATTGAGAAATACGATAGCCTCTTGCGCATGTCGAAATTAAGCGAAGCTGAGTTGGATAAAGCTGTTCTCGAGATCATTAAAAAAGAAGAAGACGCTCGTAACAGAGAGAAAGAGAAGCAAGCATTAGCTATGATACAAGCTTCTAGTGGAGGTGCAAGTGGCGGAAATTCATTTGGAGGAGGACCCGCAGGGGGAGGTAATGGACTTTGGTATTTCTATAATCCTAGTGCTAAAGGTTTTGGTTTTACCGAGTTTAGAAAAGTCTGGGGCGAAAGAAAACAGGAGGATAACTGGAGACGGAAAAACAAGGAACCGGTTATACAAGTCCAGGATAAAGTTGAGCAAGACTCATTGCCTGTTGATGAAAAAGGTGAAGTTAAAGTAATGACTAGAGAAGATAGCATTGCTCAAGCCAGAGAAAGGTTATTAGCCAATTTGCCCCAAAACGATGAGCAAAAGCAAGCTTTTGCAGATTCTGTTATGGAAGCGTTTTATGATATTGGCTTGATTTACAAAGAAAGACTTAAGGATTTAAGAGCTGCCTCAGAAACATATGAAGAGTTCCTGAAAAAGTATCCCAGGTCTAAAAACGAGGCAACTATTTTCTATCAGCTTTATAGAATTTACTTGACTATGCCAGATGCTATTAAAGCAGAAAAGTATAGGAAACTCATTTTAGATAATTATCCTGATTCTGATTACGCTGCAATAATAACAGACCCTGAGTTCTTCAAAAAAGAAAACCTCTCACAAGCTGCAGCTGAGAAGTATTATTCAGAAACTTATAGAATGTATCAAGCCGGCCAATATGAAGAAGTGTTAAACCGATGCAGAAAGGCTGAGACTCAATACGAAGGTAATGAGCTAGCTCCAAAGTTTGGATTGTTAAAGGCTATGGCCACAGGGCGTTTGAAAGATGTTGATGCGTTTAGAATGAGTTTACAGGCTGTTGTTGCAAACTTCCCGATGGACACTGTGAGGGTAAAAGCTGAGCAATTGCTACAAAGCCTCAATAAAGTTCAAGGAATTGTAGACAAAGACACTATTAAAACGCTTGAGAAGCCAAGCTTTATTTACAAGGCCGATACTTTGCACTATTTTGTGATTATAGTTGAAAGTGTAACGCTAAATCTCAATAGTCTCAAAACCAATTTGAGCGACTTTAACAATGAGTTTTATTCTTTAAAGGAACTAAAAACAAACTCTAGGCTACTCGGAACTAATTATCAGGTCTTGATGATTGAAAGTTTTGAGAATAAAAAGGAAAGTCTCGACTACCTAAAAACACTCATTGATGATGATTATGTGCTAACTGCAATTGACCAGCAATTGATTGAAATGTTTGCCATAACAGCTTCTAATTATAATTTATTGATGAAGGAAGGAAACGTAGATGAATATGTAGACTTTTTTAGACGTGTGTATGAATAAGTCTAATTTCATTCTGAGGCGCTCTTCAAAAACATATATCTTTGATTTTTATCCGAAAAAAACCCGCTGATGTTCAATTCAAAAGAGTCAAAATCAACAGAAACTGGTATTTCAGGAACCAACCAAATTATGTCAGGCACAACCCTTACGGGTGATGTTGTTTGCGATGGCAATATTCGCATTGACGGCACTTTAAAAGGAAATCTTGTTGCTAAAGGCAAGGTGGTAATTGGTGCTAGCGGCATTGTTGATGGAGAAATAAACTGTCAAAATGCCGACATTTCTGGAACAGTTAAAGCAAAAGTTACTGTTTCAGAACTGTTAAGTCTAAAGGCAAGTGCTAAACTTTCAGGAGATATAAGCACTAATAAGTTAGCCATTGAACCCGGAGCAAACTTTTCAGGAGCATGCAGCATGGGAGGAATAGTTAAAGAATTCTCCAAGCATGGATCAGCCAGCGAAAAATCAGAAGCCAAAGAAAAAACAGCTTAACGATTTAGGCAGATATGCCTCATTAGGATTCCAAATGGCTGCTGCTATTCTGATTCTAACTTGGCTTGGGAATAAAGCCGATGACTTTTTCCAATTGCAGCAACCATATTTAACAATGACCGGGGCTATTCTGGGTATCGTTGTAGCGCTTTACTGGATTTTTACAGCAATCCCAAAATCATAAATCTCAATGAGCCGATATATTATCATAATGTTAGCAGTGTGTTTGGCTTGTTTGGGAATTTCCTGGGCAGCAAATGACGCTGGATATATTAATCTGCCTTCATCATTTATGGCTATTCCTCCAATATTCTTTCTGGTCACAAGTGCAATCATTCATTATTTTCTGATGCGCTCAACACAAGGAAGACCTCAGCAATTCGTTAATGTGTTTATTGCTTTACTCAGTTTAAAAATGTTTATGCACTTGATAATTCTTGTTGCAGTTGCTTTTAGTTTCCCGCAGTATGCGGTGCATTTTATAATTGTTTACGCATTATACTATCTTGCTTTTACCGCTGCAGAAACAGGCACTTTACTTAAAGCATTTTATAAGAAAAAGTAGTCAGCCCTTAGGCTGTTTTGCTACTTTTACATCATCCTCTAAAGAATAATGGCTACTAAGAAACCAGTTAAACCGACAAAAAAAAACAAGGAAAGCAATAGCAATTCTTTGATAAAATGGGTTTGGATTTTGGTTCTTACTCCTGTTTTAAGCCTATTCTTATTGGTATTACTAACATCATTGGGTGTTTTTGGAGCACTTCCAACAATTGAAGACTTAGCTAATCCAAGATCAAACTTGGCTTCTGAAATCATCTCTTCCGACCAAGAAGTTATTGGCAAATTCTACATCGAAAATCGCATCAATGTCAGATATGATGAGCTGTCGCCAAAATTGGTAAACGCTCTTATTTCAACAGAAGATGCTCGATTTCATGATCATTCCGGCATTGACTTAAGAGCATTGTTTCGGGTTTTAGTAAGAACTGTTTTGGGTGGCGATAGCGATTCGGGAGGAGGTTCAACGCTAACTCAACAGCTTGCTAAGAATATGTTCCCTAGGGAAGATTTATCAAAAATTGAGGTTGTTTTTAGGAAGGTTAAAGAGTGGATTATCGCCACAAAACTTGAAAGAAACTACACCAAAGAAGAAATCCTAGCTTTATACCTTAACACCGTCGATTTCGGTAATCAGGCCTTTGGAATAAAGAGTGCTTCAAAAATATTCTTTGATTCAACAACCGATTCTCTTAAGGTTGAAGAAGCTGCCGTTTTGGTTGGCGTCTTAAAAGGACCCAGCTATTATAACCCAAACAGAAATTACGAAAGAAGCTTAAATAGAAGAAATGTGGTTTTGAGTCAAATGCTCAAATACAACAAGCTGAGTCAAAATGAATTCGATTCGCTTAAGGTTCTGCCTATAGACCTATCCCGTTTTAAAGCCGAGAGTCATAATTCAGGAAGTGCAACTTATTTCAGAGAATTCCTCAGAGATCAAATGAATGCCTGGTGCAAGAACCATAAAAAGCCTGATGGTAGCACTTACAATCTTTATAAGGATGGCTTAAAAATTTATACTACCATCAATTCCAGAATGCAAAACCACGCTGAACAGGCGGTTGAAGAACACTTAAAGGAACTTCAGAAACAGTTCTTTGCACATTGGAAAGGGAAGAATAATGCTCCTTTTTATGGTATAACCGAAGCAAAAGCCGACTTAATCATAAATCAGGCAGTGAAGCGAAGCGAACGATATCGTAAGTTGAAAAACGCAGGCGCTTCTTCAGATGAAATTGAGAAGTTGTTCGATACGAAAGTGGAAATGAAAATTTTCACATGGAACGGAGATTCTACCGTTACAATGAGCCCCCGAGATTCTATTCGATACAATAAATACATCCTACAAACGGGTATGATGTCTGTTGAACCACAATCTGGATATATCAGAGCTTGGGTAGGTGGAATAAATCAAAAGTATTTTCAATATGACCACGTTTATAGTGGTAAAAGACAAGTTGGTTCTACATTCAAACCATTTGTTTATGCTATTGCTATGCAGGAAGGCTGGTCACCTTGTAAAGAAGTTCCCAATATCCCTATCTGTATTGAAACGCCTTCTGGACCATGGTGCCCCGATAATTCCAGTAAAGAAAACGATGGTGAACTAATGCCTTTGAAAAAAGCCTTGGCATACTCAGTTAACAGAGTATCAGCTTATCTGGTTAAGCAGTTTGGCGTTCAACCTGTACTCCAAATGGTCAAGAGAATGGGAATTCAAAGTCATATCGACGCTGTTCCTTCTATTTGCCTTGGCACAGCTGACTTATCGGTATATGAAATGGTTGGAGCTATGAGCACTTTTGCTAATAAAGGGGTATTTGTTCAACCAATGTGGATTACGCGTATCGAAGATAAAAATGGTAATGTTATTGAGCAATTTATCCCTAAAAGTGAGGAAGCGATGAGTGAGCAGACTGCTTATTTAGTGCTTGAACTGATGAAAGGGGTGGTTGAAGGTGGTACAGCAACCAGACTTCGCGGAAGGTATAAACTCACGAATCCAATTGCAGGCAAAACGGGAACAACTCAAAACAATTCCGATGGCTGGTTCATGGGAATAACGCCTGAACTTGTAACAGGTGTTTGGGTTGGTTGTGAGGACCGAGCAGCACATTTTAGGTCAACCGCTCTTGGGCAAGGAGCTAATATGGCACTTCCAATTTGGGGCTTGTATATGCAAAAGGTTTATTCCGATAAAAAGCTCAATGTTTCTAAAGCTGATTTCGAAAGGCCCCCTGCATTAAGTGTAGAAATAGACTGCAACAAAAAAAGCAGCGATGAAGAACTTACCAAACCTGGTAATAACGAGAACTTTGATAATCTTTAAGGATGAATAAAACTGTTGACTCTCCAGATGCGGCTATCGCCGGAATAAGTGACAATATGGTTTTGGGCTTAGGCGGTTTTGGCCTTTGCGGAATACCAGAAAACAGCATTTCTGCGCTCATCAGAAGCGGTGTAAAAGGCTTGACTTGCATTTCAAACAATGCAGGCGTTGATGACTTCGGAATCGGTCTAATGCTTCAATCCAAACAAGTAAAGAAGATGATTTCTTCTTATGTTGGTGAAAATGCAGAGTTTGAAAGACAGCTGTTAAGTGGGGAGTTAGAGGTAGATTTAATTCCTCAAGGAACACTTGCAACGCGATTAATGGCTGCTGGTTATGGCATGCCCGCTATTTTCACACCTGCTGGCGTGGGAACAGAAATCGCAAAAGGAAAAGAATCACGCATTTTCGGTGAAAAAGAATACCTCCTTGAATATGCCTTCGATATCGATTATTCTATTGTAAAAGCCTGGAAAGGCGATGAATACGGCAACCTAATCTTTAGAAAAACATCAAGAAACTTCAATCCACTTATTGCCATGGCAGGAAAAATTACCATTGCCGAGGTTGAAGAAATGGTGCCGGCCGGAGAACTAGATCCTGATCATATTCATTTACCCGGAATTTACGTCCACAGAATCTTTCAGGGTAGTAATTATGAAAAGAGGATTGAACAAAGAACTGTTCGCCAAAGAAACTGATTATCAACATAAAAGAGAATTTTCATGCTAGATAAAAACGGTATAGCTAAGCGTATTGCCAAAGAGGTTAAAGACGGATATTATGTTAATCTCGGCATTGGCATTCCAACTTTGGTAGCGAATTATATTCCCGAAGGTTTGAATGTTGTACTTCAAAGTGAGAATGGTTTATTAGGTATTGGTCCCTTTCCTTTCGAAGGAGAAGAAGATGCAGACCTTATCAATGCTGGAAAGCAAACTATTACCACACTTCCCGGCTCAGCGTTTTTCGATTCGGCCATGTCTTTTGGAATGATTCGAGCCGGAAAGGTTGATTTAACAATACTCGGTGCAATGGAAGTTTCAGAAAACGGAGATATTGCGAACTGGAAAATTCCCGGTAAGATGGTTAAAGGCATGGGCGGCGCCATGGATCTAGTTGCTTCTGCAAAGAATATCATTGTTGCCATGCAACATGTTAATAAGGCAGGAGAATCTAAATTGCTTCCAACTTGCTCTCTGCCTTTAACAGGAATCAAATGCGTTAAGAAAATTGTGACCGAATTGGCCGTTTTAAGCGTTCTTCCCGAAGGAGGCTTCCAATTACTTGAGAGAGCTCCCGGGGTTAGTGTAGATCAAATAAAAAGCGCTACTGCAGGAAAACTTATCATAGAGGGAGAAATCCCCGAAATGACTATTTAACTTCCCAAGTATTATTTCCGCTCAATAATTTATCCAGGTTTCCTTCGCCTTTCAGGCGGATGCTATCTGCAATCTGCTGATTGAAAACATCTTCATATCTGGCTCTATCTTCAACGTAGAACACTCCAAAAACTCTAGGTAAATGTGGTTCTGTGTTAACTTCATCAAAGAACCTTGTAAGTATCCCTGCTTTTACCCTATCGCTTTCGTCGTGAACCCATAAATCATTGACAGAAAGCTCGTTTAGATCAACAACTTTTGGAGTAAAGCCATCTAGAATTATCCCTTTAGCTTTATCAGCACCAAAAACTAATGGCTTTCCATGCTCAACAAATAAGGTCTCATCAGCCTTGGTCTTTTTATCGGTGTAAACCTCAAAAGCTCCGTCGTTAAAAACATTGCAGTTTTGATAGATTTCGACCAAAGAAGAGCCCTTATGCAAGTTGGCTCTTTTAAGAACTTCTCGCATGTGAATCGGGTCGCGATCCATCGTTCTAGCTACAAATGTTCCATCAGCCCCAAGCACAAGTGCTAAAGGATTAAATGGATGGTCAATCGAACCCATCGGGGTTGATTTAGTTACTTTTCCTGCTTCCGAAGTTGGGGAATATTGACCCTTGGTAAGACCGTAAATCTCATTATTGAAAAGAAGGATATTCACATCGAAATTCCTTCTCAGAAGGTGAATAAAGTGATTTCCTCCAATAGAAAGAGAATCTCCGTCGCCTGTAACAATCCAAACGCTAAGTTCTGGGCGGGTTGCCTTTAGTCCAGAAGCTATTGCTGTAGCTCTACCGTGAATTGAATGCATTCCATAAGTTTCCATGTAGTATGGAAATCTGGAAGAACAACCTATACCTGAAATAAAAACTATTTCTTCACGATTCAAGCCCAATTCAGGAACAACCGTTTGTACTTGCTTCAGAATAGAATAATCGCCACAGCCCGGGCACCATCTAACGTCCTGATCTGTAACCAGGTCTTTAGAAGTAAAAGGAACTTTTTCTAATTGACTTGTGCTCATAACTTATGAATGCGAAACAATATGTTGAAAAATCTCATCTGCCGTAAACGGAATTCCTTTAATCTTAGAAATCCCCTTCGCATCAATGAGGAACTTATCGCGAATAATCTTCACGAGTTGACCATTATTCATTTCGGGAACAATTACCGTATCGTAATTTCTTAAAATGCTTTCCAAATTCTTTGGGAAAGGCATGATATATCTCACATGACAATGTGCAACGCTATATCCTTCATCGAGGGCTTTTTTAACAGCCGTTTTTATCGAACCGTAGGTTGAACCCCAGCCAAGAACCAAAACTTTCCCTTTTTCAGGACCATTGTCCAGTGTCTGCGAAGGAATCGAATCAGCGACTCTGGCAACTTTTTCGGCCCTGAGCTTAACCATAAATTCATGATTGTCGGGGTCGTATGAAATATTGCCGGTTTCGTTCTCTTTTTCTAATCCACCGATACGGTGCTCTAAGCCTTTAACTCCGGGCACAGCCCATTTTCTGGCTAATTTCTCATCTCTTTTATAAGGCAAGAAGGTTTCACCTTCGGGCAGTGGCGTGGCAAAGTTTGGATTGATTGGCTTTAACTCAGAAGATGTTGGGAACTTCCAAGGCTCAGCTCCATTAGCTAAGTAACCATCGCTTAAGAAAAATACCGGAGTGCTGTGTTCAACGGCAATTCTGCAAGCTTCATAAACTGCAAAAAAGCAATCGGCAGGTGTTTGAGCTGCTATAACCGGCATTGGAGCTTCTCCGTTTCTTCCGTAAATAGCCTGCATCAAATCAGCTTGCTCAGTTTTAGTAGGCAAACCTGTTGATGGACCTCCTCTTTGAACATTAATAATTACCAAGGGTAATTCAAGCATTATTGCAAGCCCAATTGCTTCTGTTTTAAGTGCGATTCCAGGTCCAGAAGAAGTGGTAACAGCCAAAGAACCTCCAAAAGCAGCTCCAATGGCAGAAGTAATTGCAGCAATTTCATCTTCTGCCTGAAAGGTGCGTACACCAAAGTTTTTATGTTTTGATAATTCATGAAGAATATCAGATGCGGGTGTAATTGGGTATGAGCCCAAAAACAAAGGAAGTCCGGCCTTTTTTGCTGCTGCAATCAATCCAATTGCCGTAGCTGGATTACCGGTCATATTTCTGTAAATCCCCGGTTCAATCGTTGCTGGTTTTACCTGAACGCGCTGCATAAACGTTTCGCTGGTTTCACCGAAATGATATCCCGCTTTAAGCGTTTTAACATTTGCATCAACAATTTCAGGTCGCTTAGCGAACTTCTGCTCAATAAACTTAATAGTATGTTCAGGAGTTCGGTTGTAAATCCAGAAAATATAACCAAGCACAAACATGTTTTTCGTGCGATCTATTTCCTTGGTTCCAAGTCCACTTCCTTCAAGCGTAGCTTTAGTCATTTTGGTGACCTCAAGCTTATACACTTTATAATCGCTCAAAGAACCATCCTCGAGTGGATTCACCCCTTCAGGATACTTAGCCAATCTTAGATTTTTGGGATCAAAGCCTTCGGTATTAGCAATGATCATCCCTCCTGGCTTAAGCTGGTTAAGATTAGCCTTTAATGCTGCGGCATTCATCACTACGAGTAAATCACAGTGATCGCCGGCAGTGTAGATTTCTTGTGAACCAAACTTTATTTGAAAGCCCGACACGCCGGCAAGAGTTCCTTGCGGAGCACGAATTTCGGCCGGAAAATTTGGAAACGTACTAACGTCGTTTCCGAACAATGCGGTAGTTGTAGTAAATTGATCTCCAGTAAGTTGTATTCCATCGCCTGAGTCACCGGCAAACAAGATGGTTGCTTCGGTAGCGATGACAGAGTTGTTTTCCATTTCAGTGAAAAGAACAGGCAAACCTGTAAAATGTTGGGCAAAGGTAAGCAGTTTTACTAATGACAAGAATTCTAAATAACAAGTGTTTTAATATTTATACCTGTTAGAACAATTCACTTGCTGATGCATTATGCTAACTTTGAATTTTTAAGATTAATTGCAATCACAAAGATATTATGGAATATAGAAGACTAGGTAAATCTGGCTTAAAGGTTTCGGCGCTTTCGCTTGGATCGTGGCTCACCTTCGGAAAGCAGATTTCTGATGATGTTGCCGAAGAATTGATGGTAGCTGCTTATGAAAACGGAATCAACTTTTTCGATAACGCTGAAATTTACGCGCGTGGAAAAAGCGAAATCGTGATGGGAAACATCCTTGCGAAGCAAAATTGGAGCAGAGATTCCTACATTGTTTCCTCAAAGGTATTCTGGGGTGGCGATTTACCAACACAAACTGGATTATCCAGAAAGCACGTTTTTGAAGCTTGTCATGCTGCCTTAAAGCGACTTCAAGTAGATTATCTAGACTTATATTTTTGCCACCGCCCCGACCCTGAAACGCCAATTGAAGAAACTGTTTGGGCAATGAACGACCTCATCAGACAAGGAAAGGTTTTGTACTGGGGAACTTCTGAATGGAGCTCTCAGCAAATTATGGAAGCTTTTAACGTTGCTCGCAGAGAACATCTTATTCCACCTACAATGGAACAGCCTCAATATAACATGCTGCATCGCCAGCGTTTTGAGGTTGAATATGAGCGTATATTCTCTGAAATGGGCTACGGGTCAACCATTTGGTCGCCATTGGCTTCAGGTGTTTTAACAGGAAAATACAACGATGGCTTTCCTGAAGACACAAGACTGGGAATGAAGGGCTTAGAATGGCTGAAAGAAAAAGTTATCAATGATGAAAATATCCGCATTTCAAGAGAATTAAGCAAGGTTGCAGCTGACTTAGGATGCAAATTGCCTTCTTTAGCTATAGCATGGTGCCTGAAAAACCCTCATGTTAGCACAGTTATTCTTGGTGGTTCAAAAAAACATCACTTGATTGATAATTTGAAAGCACTTGAAGTTGCAGAAAAGATAGATGCTTCGGTTTCAGAAAAGATTGAAGAAATATTAAATAATAAGCCCTTTCAGGCTGGATTTTAACGACCTCACCCCCTGCCCCCTCTCCTCTAGGAGAGTGGGAGTTAACTTTTTCTTCCCTTTCCCTTGAGGGGAAGGGTGCCGAGCCCAGCGAGGCGGGATAGGGGTTTAACAACAACGACCTCACTCTCTGTCCCCCTCCTTGAGGAGAGGGGGAGTTAACTTTTTCTCCTTCCCTTGAGGGAAGGGGTGCCGAGCACCAGCGGGCGGGATAGGGTTTATCAACAACGACCTCATTCCCCTGCCCCCTCTCCCCAGGAGAGGGGATAACTTTTCTTCCCTTTCCCTTGAGGGTGCCAAGCGATAGCGAGGCGGGATAGGGGTTTAACAACACGACCTCCTTGCCCCTCCTCTGGGAAGTGGGGTTAACTTTTTCTCCCTTTCCCTTGGGGAAAGGGTGCCAGCCCAACGACGGGATAGGTTAACAGCTACGACCTCACCCCTGCCCCCTCTCCTCTAGGAGAGGGGGAGTTAACTTTTTCTTCCCTTTCCCTTGAGGGGAAAGGTGCCGAGCCCAGCGAGGCGGGATAGGGGTTTAACAACAACGACCTCAGCCCCCTGCCCCCTCTCCTCTAGGAGAGGGGGAGTTAACTTTTTCTTCCCTTTCCCTTGAGGGGAAAGGGTGCCAAGCGATAGCGAGGCGGGATAGGGGTTTAACAACAACGACCTCAGCCTGCCCCTCTCTAGGAGAGGGGGAGTTAACTTTTTCTTCCCTTTCCCTTGAGGGGAAAGGGTGCCGAGCCTAGCGAGAAGGGCGGGATAGGGGTCGATTTAAGTTTTAACTGTAGCATGTATTTATTTGTAATTTTGATAGTTACAGAAACCTGCAAGACTAAATGAAGAACTTCTACAAAAAAATTATTGCATTCCTATTCATCACTGCTTTCTCAGGATTATTTGCAAACATATTTGCTCAGTGTCCAGCTGAACAAAAAGAAGTAGTAATCAGCATTATTCCTGATCAATATCCTCAGGAAATTTCGTGGACTTTAACCTCCGACGCTACAATTATTGCCTCTGGTACTTCAACAGGAACAACCCTTTGTGTTGATCCTGATGTTTGCCTAACATTTAGAATCATGGACTCTGCTGGTGATGGTATTTGCTGCCAATACGGAACTGGTTCCTACACAGTAACTTTAGATGGTACGGTTGTCGCCTCTGGCGGAAATTACACCAATGAACAATCTACATTATTCAATTGTCCTCCGGGCCAGGACTGCAATTCTGCTCTTCCCATCGAAGCTGGCAGTCATATAGCTCCAGGTAGAGATTACTGGTACACTTTTACTCCTGATTCCTCTGGGATGTATTTTATTTCAACCTGCGGAACAAATACTTGTGATACTAAACTATGGGTTTATGATCACTGTCAAGGTCTTTTAGTTTCTTCTTCAAACGAAGGAACCATTTACTATGACGATAATGCCGGTGGTTGCGGCGATCAAGCAAGAATTAATGCTCTTATGGAACAAGGTGTTACCTATTGGATTCGGATAGGAGATGTTAGTCAAAGTTGCGAAGGAGAAATTAACTGGAACTTGTTTTATAATGGACCGGTGCAAGGTTGCATGGATCCGGTTGCTTGCAATTACAATCCCGTTGCAACAGTTCCTCATGTTTGTTATTTCGCGGGAGACCCAAATTGTCCCGAAGGAAGGCCTGACTTAATCGTGTTGGAAAACACCATCAAAACATCGATTTATCTTGCTTCAATAAATGCAACCGATTGCCAGGTGGTAGAAGGCTGCTTAACAGGATATGGCCAACGTGATATTATTAGATTTACGACACATATAAAGAATATTGGAACTGCCGATTATTATATTGGATCTCCTAACAGTCAGCCAAGTCAATTCTCGTGGGGTAATTGCCACGGCCACTGGCATTACGAAGGATATGCCGAATACATCATGTATGATGCGCAGGGAGAAGCTATTCCTGTTGGATTTAAGAATGGATTCTGTGTACTCGATTTAGAATGCGGAGATGGAGGAGATGCCACTTACGGTTGTTCAAACATGGGTATTTCCCGCCAATGCGGGGATATTTATGGCTCTGGGCTTGATTGCCAGTGGATGGATATCACCGATATCGATACTGGTTCTTATACGATGGTTGTTAGGGTGAATTGGGATAATTCTCCAGATGCTCTTGGTAGAGTTGAACTTTCTCATACTAACAACTGGGCTCAGGTATGCGTGCACCTTGGCTTAAATGACCAGGGCGAAAAAACAATTGAAATAATTGATGATTGTCCGGCTTATATTGATTGTGCGGGTGAGGTTTATGGTCCAAATCAATTAGATTGTTCAGGAAACTGCGGAGGAACAAGAATTATGGGCGACCTAAATTTATCAGGCACACAAGAAATGTCTGATTCCCACGAATACGTAACTCGAATCTTGGGCGAAGATATTAGTCCAAGCCCTTGTAATGATATCAACCAAGACGGAAGAATAACAGTTTTTGATGCATCTCTCGTTTCAAGTTGTGTAAACTTTGGAGTGAATCACCCACACGTTGGAAACGTTCCTCATGATCATTGTAATTTCCCTAATGGGTTGCTAAATCCCAATGATACCGTTACACTTTCTATTTTAAATATTGACTTCTCTGAGAAGTTCATCGATATTGGAATTCTAAATCCAAACACAAGGGTAAACGCTTATGAGTTTGAACTAGATGGAGTGAAAATCTGGAATGTAGAAAGCCTGGTTAATCAGTCAGAATACCCTGGAAATCCTGAGTTTTTAATTGGGGGTAATAAGGTAATCGGAATCAGTTACCCCGATTCAATGATTAGAAAATATTATGAGCCAACTCCCCTGTGCAGGGTTCATTATTATGAATTAACAACAGATGAAGTTTGCATAAGCAACATCGTTGATATTGTGAGTGCTCAAATTGAACAAACTATTTCAGAAGTAGGAGGCTCTTGCTGGGAATTTGACCCAACAGGGGTGAAAAACTTCGACAAAGCAAATTATTTTGAGCTATTGCCTAATCCAACCTCTAATAATTTCAATGTAAACCTTCATATGCAAAAGCCTATTGATGTTACTGTTTCAGTTATAAATGCTCAAGGAAAACTAATCTCACAAGAGTTTATTCAGAATGCAGAGAATCAGCAATTGGGGTTTAATACCAACGAGTGGGCAAATGGCATTTACCTCGTCAATCTAGTTTCTGATAAAGGAGTTATTACCAAAAAATTAATTGTTCAACATTAAAACTGCAATCATAAAAAAAGCGGCTCTAAGCCGCTTTTTTTATTTCCTTTTCTTAGAAATCACCCGCCCATAGGAAAGAGCGAAAAGCTGACTTCTTTGTGGCTCCCAGCCAAATTCATTCCCTTGAACTTTAAATGTCTGTTTCCCTGGAACTAGGAAATCGGCCAAATAATATCTTATTTTAAGATATGTGCCTTTGCCGAAGCAAAACTCTGCAAAAACCGAAGGATTTAATAGCTCTGTTCTGTCAGAAGCCCATTCGTTAAACTTCTCAACCTTGTCGCCTCTACCCTCTCCCAAGAAGGTTTTTTGCTTGTAATTGAAAAAGAACTCAAGTTCTGCACCCAAAGACGCATACTTCTTCTTACCCATATCGCCAATTTTAATTGCTAGAGGTACGCCAAAAGAATAAACTCTTTGCTTCACTTTTATCGTGTCGTTAAGGCGGTTTATCATACCCATATTACGAACACCAAACCCTGTGTAGAAACCTAAAGAATTGCTAAAGTTTACATGAATTTGCTCTCCAAGATGAAAGAAAGCTGAAAATCGCGGAATGGGCTTCACAGATTCGGCAGATCCTACGTCTACAGGATTTCCGTTTACAGATGTTAGAGACCACCCACCAACGTCGCCTAGAGATAAGATAGACTCGTTAACGAATGCCACATATGACTTTTTGTAGGTAGATACCGTTTCGGGTACTTGAGCTGAAGCAAGAATCGGCAAGCCAAGTGCCGCAAAAAGAAAATATTTTTTCATTTAGCTAATTAAATAATTGTTGATTCTGATAAAACGCCAAGTTCTTTACCCACTTTAATAAATGCTGCAATAGCTTGGTCGAGGTGATGCTTTTCATGTGCCGCCGAAATCTGGACTCTAATTCTAGCTTGCTCTTTTGGAACTACAGGATAAAAGAAACCAATTACGTAAATACCTTCTGCAAGAAGTTTTTCAGCAAAAGTCTGACTTAATCGCGCATCATATAACATGATTGGGCAAATGGGATGAATACCTTCTTTGATATCAAAACCAGCTTCCTTCATTTTGGCTCTGAAATAAACAGTGTTATCCATCAATTTATCTCTCAATTCAGTTGTTGAACTCAACAAGTCCATCACGGCTATGCCGGCACCCACAATAGCAGGGGCTAATGAGTTGGAGAAAAGATAAGGCCTTGATCTTTGTCTTAATAAATCTATGATTTCCTTCTTTCCTGAAGTAAATCCGCCCATGGCACCACCTAATGCTTTTCCTAAAGTTCCTGTTATGATATCAATTTTCCCTTGCACACCGCAATGCTCGGCTGTGCCTCGTCCTGTTTTTCCAAGAAATCCAGTACTGTGACAATCATCTACCATCACAAGTGCATCATATTTCTCAGCTAATTCAACAATCTTATCAAGCTGAGCAATATATCCATCCATTGAAAAAACCCCATCAGTAACGATTATCCTGAAACGCTGAGCTTGAGCTTCTTTTAAGCGCTCCTCCAAATCGGCCATATCATTATTAGCATAACGATATCTAACAGCCTTGCAAAGTCTAACGCCGTCAATGATTGATGCATGATTCAAAGAATCTGAAATGATAGCATCTTCCGCCCCGAAAAGGGGCTCAAAAACACCTCCATTTGCATCAAATGCCGCAGCATATAAAATGGTGTCTTCAGTTCCTAAGAACTTAGAAATCTTTTCTTCTAGCTCTTTATGAATATCCTGCGTACCGCAGATAAACCTCACACTACTCATCCCGAAACCATGAGATTCGAGAGTTTTGTGGGCCGACTCAATCACCGTTGGATGAGATGACAAACCCAAATAGTTATTCGCACAGAAATTTATAACTTCCTGACCTCCACTTACCTGAATGTCTGCACCTTGCGGGTTGATGATGACCCTCTCCCTTTTATACAAGCCGGCTTGGTCTATCGACTGGAGCTCTTCTTTTAAAAAATCTTGAAATTTCCCGTACATATTTATTTCCTTTTTCGTCAAAAATACTCTTGTCAAACATAATAATTAATTAGGCAGAAGTTTAATTTCCTAATAACTTGCCTTCATGGAAAATTTAAACGACGATTATTTCATGCAGCAAGCTTACGCTGAGGCAGAAGCAGGGTATAATGAATCAGGAATTCCCATTGGCTCTGTTTTGGTGCATAAGGGTCAAATTATAGGTCGAGGTCATAATCGCAGAGTGCAAAATGGCTCTGCAATTCTACATGGAGAGATGGATGCACTTGAAAATGCTGGTAGACAAAATGCTTCAGTTTACCGAGAATCTGTCATTTACACTACGCTTTCGCCATGCCCTATGTGTTCTGGTGCTATTCTTTTATATGGAATTCCTCGAGTTGTGGTTGGAGAAAACAAAACTTTTTTGGGCGATGAAGAACTCCTTCGCTCACGGGGTGTGGAAGTAAATGTGGTTAATCATCCAGCCTGCAAGGCAATTTTGGAAAAGTTTATTAGCGAAAAACCCGGATTGTGGAATGAAGATATTGGAGTTTAGCTTCCCATAAAAGAGCTGTACATCCAAACAAGCTTCTCTTGTTCGCGAATATAATCGCTCATTAATGCATTAGTTCCTTCGTCGTTCGCTACATCAGATAAATCAAGCAAAATTCTTTGCTTGGTAATTAACACTTTAAAAGTGTCTAGAATTGCAGCAACCGCCTTCTTTCCGTCAGATACATTCTTTGCTGGCTTAACAACAGCTGTCTTCAAATAATCGTCAAAGCCATGCATTGGAGTGTAACCTAAAGTTAGAATTCGCTCTGCGACTTCATCAATTTTAAGAATCAAATCGTTATAAAGTTCTTCGAATTTAAGATGCAATTCAAAAAATTTTTCTCCCTTAATATTCCAATGAAAACCGCGGGTATTCATGTAAAATATCTGATAGTTTGCAAGCAAATCATTTAGCTTTTCAGCCAACTCACTGCTTTGTATTTCGTCTAATCCGATAGCACTAGTTTTTCTTGCAGAAGATTTTGGACTCTTTGAAGAAGAGCTTGATTTTTTAGCTGTCATAATATCTTTTTTAATTGGTTTGACCTTCAAAATTAAACTTCGAAAGGAGGCTCTAAATTAGTCAAAGCCTTTGTTCTAAACATTAATTATATATAAAACCCAACAAAGCGAGCTCCATAGTGTTCATTCACAAGCCGATTCTTCTACTTTTGCAAACTCAAAATTAAATTAATCAATACATGAGTAAGGACCGTTTTCAGGGGCATGATTATTATTTATTAGATGACCTGCTCACCGACGAACAAAAACTTATCCGCGACAGCGTTCGTGCTTGGGTAAAACAAGAAGTTAGTCCAATCATTGAGGGCTATGCACAAAGGGCCGAATTTCCAAAGCACCTTTTGAAAGGTCTTGCTGATATTGGAGCTTTTGGTCCGTATATTCCAACAAAATACGGAGGTCAAGGTCTTGATCAAATCACCTATGGATTAATTATGCAGGAAATTGAACGTGGAGATAGCGGAATTCGCTCTACAGCATCTGTTCAAAGTTCTTTGGTTATGTACCCAATCTACAAATATGGTAGTGAGGAACAAAGAATGAAATACCTGCCAAAACTAGCAACCGGCGAAATGATGGGCTGTTTTGGTCTTACTGAACCTGATTCTGGTTCTGACCCAAGTAGCATGATTACCAATATCAAAGATAAAGGCGATCATTACCTCTTGAATGGAGCTAAAATGTGGATTTCAAATGCCCCGTTTGCTGATATCGCAGTAGTTTGGGCTAAAAATGAAGAGGGCAAAATAAAAGGTATCATCGTTGAACGCGGAATGGAGGGTTTCACAACTCCTGAAACTCACGACAAATGGTCGCTTCGCGCTTCTGCTACTGGAGAACTTGTTTTTGACAATGTAAAAGTTCCTAAAAGAAAATCTTCTTCCTAATGTTGAAGGTCTTAAAGGTCACTAGGCTGCCTTAACTCTGCTCGTTATGGAATTGCCTGGGGTGTGATAGGCGCTGCTATGGATTGCTACGATTCTGCATTAAGATACTCTAAAGAGAAGAATCCAATTTGGAAAGCCATTAGCAGGATTTCAGCTTCAGCAAAAAAACTAGCTGAGATGATTACAGAAATAACCAAAGCCCAACTTGCATGGCGTTTAGGTGTTCTAAGAAACGAAGACCGCGCAACGCCGGCTCAGATTTCTATGGCAAAACGCAATAATGTAAATATGGCGCTTGAAATAGCTAGAGAAGCTCGTCAGGTTCATGGTGGAATGGGAATAACTGGAGAATATCCAATCATGCGCCACATGATGAACCTAGAATCGGTTATCACCTATGAAGGAACTCATGATATTCATTTGTTAATTACTGGAATGGATATTACAGGCGAAAATGCCTTCAAATAAAAGCTTTTAAGTATGTCTAAAGCCAGCCTAATAAGCTGGCTTTTTTTATTTCATTAACTTACTTAATAGAAATTATGGGGCGTTTATCCTTTAATTTCTTTGTTTACATTTGATTGCGAACCTAATCTATCATGCTAAAACACTTAACACTACTAATTACGATTTTGCTCTTTTCAATACCGTTAAACTCTCAAACTGTTTTTTGGAGCGATAATTTTGATGCTCCTTCTGGAGGAGCTAATAATAATAATGCAGGAGCTGGTTGGTCAGCAAGTACCAATACTCCTGGAGGTGGACAAAACACATCATTTCTTGGTTTTAGCAACTCTTGGATTATTGGAAATAACGCGGGAGCGTGTTCGTCTGGAAACAAAGTTTATATAAAGTCTATCGGTAATGGAAATGCTTATGTATCAGACGTTTTTACCGATAAGCTAATTGCAAGCCCATCTATTTCAACCGTCGGCCAATCACAGCTTTTTCTGAGCTTCATTTGGCGTTGTGATGGTGTTGCAAATCAAGATTACGGGCAGGTTGGTTTAAGCACTGACAATGGAACCACCTGGAATTGGTTGCCTCAACAATATTCAGGGCAAGAAACATGTACTTCAGCTAACTTGTCTTTGTCTTCTCAATATGAAGGAATTACAAGCTTTAAATTTGCATTTAGGTTTATTTCAAATGCCACTTCATGTTCAACTTGCGACCCTCCATTTAACATTGATAATATCCAGTTACTTGGTGAAGACTCTAATTGTGATGGACCTGAAGTTGACCCAGGAGAAGACACTCAATTCTGCTTGGGTTCTTCACCTGTAAGTATTGGTGGTGCACCAACCGCCTTTGGCGGCTCTGGTAATTACTCTTACGCCTGGAGTCCTGCTTCTGGATTAAGTAGCACAACCGTTGCTAACCCTCTTGCAAGCCCAAATAATACTACAACTTATACTGTGCTCGTTACCGACCTAGATTCAGGTTGCTCGGCCTCAGAAGAAGTTACCGTTGATGTAGTAATTCCTCAAAACTTAACAATTTCTCTCAATGGCTCAACTAATATTTGCCCGGGCGAATCTCTAACCTTAACAGCAGCTTCTGGCTTTACAAATTATGTTTGGTCAACCCCTGGCGGCAACCAATCTGGCGCCGCAATAAATGCAACAGCTGCTGGTGCATACTCTGTTACTGCAACAAGTTCAAGTGGCTGTACTTCAGGTTCTTCAGTGATAAACCTCACAATAAGCACTCCTCAGCCTATCAATATATTACCTTTAGGATCTACAACAATCTGTCAAGGCAGTTCAGTAACTCTAAATGTAACATCCGGTTTCACAAATTACACTTGGACAACTCCAGACGGAAATCAATCTGGAGCCTCGGTAAATGCATCCACCGCAGGTGTATATTCTGTAACAGCAACAGGTTCAAACGGTTGCATTTCAACTTCTTCTGAAGTAAATATCTCGGTAAATACCCCTCAACAGTTAACCACAAACCCGGCAGGCGCAATTAACACTTGCTCTCAAAATCCGGTTACAATAACCGCAGCCCCGGGTTTTACAGGATACAGCTGGTCTACTCCATCAGGAATACAAACAGGCTCTTCAGTTGACGCAATTAATACTGGCTCTTATACGGTTTCAGCTTTTGATGCAAATGGATGTTTGTCCTCCTCAGGAGCAGTAAATCTCAGTGTTTTTAACCCTATTACTTTAAGCACTAACCCTTCAGGCAGCCTTGCAATTTGCGAAGGGTCTCAAATTAATCTTACTGCATCACCCGGCTTTACAGGCTTGATTTGGTCTACTCCTACAGGTACGCTTTCTGGAAATTCAATAAACGCTTCAGCTGCAGGATCTTATTCTGTAAGTGGAAATGACGCTAATGGTTGTGCTACGAGCTCTAATAATGTCATTCTTAACGTAAATACACCTCAGCAATTAAGCATTTCCCCTTCAGGAAACATCACCATTTGTGAGGGTGAAACAACCAACTTAACCGCTACTTCTGGTTTCACTAACTATGTTTGGACAACTCCAACTGGAAATTCAAATGGAGCAGCCATAACCGCTTCCGCCGAAGGCGAATATAGCGTCACCGCCACCGACAATAATTCATGCACTTCTACTTCAGAAATCATCAATCTTAGTATCCAATCTACTGTTTCTCTTCCTGTTACCCCTTCAGGACCTTTGTCTTTTTGTGAGGGCGAATCTGTCATCTTAAACGCGGCGGCTGGTTTTACAAATTATAATTGGAATGGCAGCCCAGGAACAGCCTTCTTTGAAGTTTTGGTTGCTGGAGATTATACAGCTACAGCTATTTCTGCTTCTGGCTGTCAGGCTATTTCAGAAGCAATTTCGGTTACTGAAAATCAAGCTCAATCATTGAGCATTTCTCCCCAAGGAAGTCTTGTGGTTTGCACTGGAGAGTCTATAGAACTAAGTGCCGGCAGTGGCTTCAGTAATTACAACTGGCTTAGTCCAACAGGCAATATTTCAGGTCAAACAATAAATGCTTCAACCGAAGGTGAATACTCTGTTTCAGCAATAGATAATAATGGTTGCGCTTCTCAATCATTACCTGTATCTATTTCTGTAGTTGACCCAATTCCAATGGTTACTTTTCCCGAAGGCACAGTTGCGCTTTGTCCTGGCGAAAGTGTAACGCTTGCAACTGCAACCATTTTTACAGATTATGTTTGGACTTCGGCCACCTTTACAGGCACTGGTCAAGTTATTGAAGTTGACTTGCCTGGACTGTATTCCGTTACTGCAATAGATGAAAACGGATGCACAACAACATCTCAGCCCATTGATGTTCAGGCTGTATCTCTTCCAGCTTTAAATGTTAGTCCGGCCGGACCCATTTTCAGATGTCCCAATCTTTCAATCACACTAACTGCCAGTCAGGGCTTCACCAACTATGTGTGGACTCCCGGAAATGTAGAAGGAAATTCCTATACAGCAATTGATGCAGGCTCTTATACAGCATCAGCTACAAGTCCCGAAGGCTGTGTGGTTACATCCAATACTGTACAGTTTAACTTCTATCCCAACCCACCATTCATACCTGTTACTCCAGCGGGTCCACTCACTTTATGCCCCGGTGAAAACGTTTTGCTAACTGCAGGTACTGGTTTTACACAATATTTATGGAATACAAATAATACTGGCTTAACTCTAAATGTTCAAACAGCTGGTAATTATGTTGTTACCGCAAATGACAGCAACGGTTGTGCGGCAAACTCACAATCTATTCCAATTAGCCTAGACCCCTTAACCCCTATTCAGGTAAATCCTTCTGGTGATATATTTATCTGCGGTGGTGAGGATATTACACTAACTGCTCAAGCCGGATTTACTAATTATGTGTGGAGTAATAAAAGCAATGCAACTTCAATAACCGTTGATGAGCCAAATTCTTATTCTGTAACAGGCATAAATTCAAATGGTTGCGAAGTGTCTTCCGAGTCGGTAAACCTTTTCTTTCAGGAACTTCCAACTGCTCAATTTGAGTATTTGCAGCAAAATGGATATAACGTTGATTTTGAAAACACCTCCCAAAATGCCACTTCTTTCTTCTGGGAGTTTAATGGCAGCGACACCTCTCTAGAGGAAAATCCCAGCTACGACTTCCTATTCGACAATATGTGGCCAGTAAGTCTAATTGCTTGTAATGACTGTGGTTGCGATACATTAAACACCTTAGTTGATGTAGTAAAAACAGGAATTCTTGAAACTATCAGCTCAAACATTTCCATTTCCCAAGAGGCCAACTCATTGCTAATCCAGAGCCTTTCGGGCAAAGCTATTCAAGCTACAGTTTACCTGTATAACCTGCTTGGGCAAGAACTGTTAAACGAAAAACTGAGCATTTCGAGCACATCCTTAGTTGATATAAGTAGCTTATCTAAAGGAGTTTATCTGGTAAAAGTTCAAGAAAAATCTGGATCTGAATTAGTCAGAAAAATCTATCTGCATTAAGATTTTGGGGCCTGCCCCATCGCAAGCTCTGGTTCACCGGGCTATACGCATTACTCCTCCCCATGACCGGGTGTGGGGTAATTTGCTGCTATCCCTGGCCCGTGTTTTATAAATCTGTAAAGGATATACTTTGAACTATCACCAAACACCTTTAAAAAGCTTTTAATAAATAACAATCTTTGTCAAGGAAACTATATCCTTGAACTAAAACCTTCAAATCCAGAACAACCAACGAAAAGAGAAATTAATCAACCTATTTTTAATAGACATTAGATAAAAAACTGTCAAGTAAATTTAGGCAAGGTCATTCTTCCTTCCTCCTATAAACTATCTCCTATCCCCAATGAAAATATACGGTATCAAAAACTGCAACACCATGAAAAAAGCCTTCGATTTCCTTGATGGAAAAGGCTTGAATTATGATTTCCATGATTATAAAAAGGTCGGAATTTCTGAAGAAAAGATTCAGGAATGGTTCAATATCTCGCCTTGGGAGAAATTCATTAACAAGCAAGGCCTTACATGGAAAAAGCTAAGTGATGAAGAAAAAGCAGCCATCACTACACCCGCATCAGCCATAAAATTAATGATTGAAAAAACAAGCCTCATTAAGCGACCTATCCTTGAGCTAAAAGGTAAACTTTACTTAGGTTTTGATGATTCATGGACTACTTTGAAATAATATACCTGTTCCACAGTTATCTTAATAGATGCTCTTCATTAACCTAAAATATTCCATTAACAATCGAAATCAGCTTCATCGATAAAACCATCATTGTCATTATCAATGCCATCTGAACAATTACATTCCTTCAGAGTTGTGTTTATACAATCAAAATCACTACAATCAACAAATCCATCACCATCGTCATCAACACCATTATTGCAAATTTCGGTTTTTGGTGATTGTTTTTCATCCTTTTTGCACCCCTGAAAAGAGAATGCTATTACTAATATTATAGACAAAATGTACTTCATAGCGAATGGTGTTTGGTTTATTTATATTATTTAGTTCTACAAAATCTTGACTTAGCTTGAAATAGCATTTTAAACATAAAGTTTTGATATTCAAATATATTGATTATGCTATTCTTGAATAATTATAAATAAATTTCTTTTTAGGCTGCAGAAAATGTGGATTTTTAACATTATTTAGAAGTAAATAAAGCTATTGACTGCGCTCACACCAATGCCACAAATCCTCACTAATTCAACTACTTTTTCCCTACCTTTGCAGCTCCAAAATTGAAATTCTTATGAGCACTGCAACTTTATCCCAAACTGATATCTCTCCTGTATTAAAAGAACTCGGCATTCAGCCTGAAAACACAGGTGTTTCAACCGGAGTTCAATGGTTCGAAGGCTCAGGTAAATGGATAGAATCTTATTCTCCAGTCGACGGTAATTTAATTGCTAAAGTTAAATGTGCAGGAGAGTTCGATTATGAAATGGTTGTTAAGCAATCGCAAGAAGCTTTCAAAACTTGGAGAAAAATGCCTGCTCCTAAAAGAGGGGAAATTGTTCGTCAAATGGGCGATGCTCTTCGCGAAAAGAAGGACGCTTTAGGTAAACTTGTTTCATACGAAATGGGTAAAAGTCTTCAGGAAGGGCTCGGTGAAGTTCAAGAAATGATTGACATCTGCGACTTTGCAGTCGGCTTATCTCGTCAGCTTTATGGTTTAACAATGCATAGTGAAAGACCTAATCACAGAATGTACGAACAATATCACCCGCTTGGAATAGTTGGGATTATTTCAGCATTCAACTTCCCTGTTGCAGTTTGGTCTTGGAACTCAATGTTAGCTTGGGTCTGTGGAGATGTTTGCATTTGGAAACCATCATCAAAAGTTCCTTTGTGTGCAATTGCTTGTCAAAATATCATTACAGATGTTCTAAAAAGAAACAACGTTCCAGAAGGTGTTTCAGGGCTTGTTATTGGAAATGCAAGTGGCGACTTATTGAATAATGACAAGCGTATTTCTCTAGTTTCATTCACAGGTTCAACGCGTGTTGGTCGTCATGTTTCAAAAACCGTTGCTGAGCGTTTTGGGAAAACAATTCTTGAGTTAGGTGGTAACAATGCCATCATCGTAACCCCAGATGCTGACTTAAAAATGGTTCTCGTTGGTTCTGTTTTCGGAGCTGTAGGAACCGCAGGTCAGCGCTGTACTTCAACAAGAAGACTTATTATTCATGTAAGTATTTATGATAAGGTTTGTGATGTTCTTAAAAGTGCTTATTCGCAATTGTCAATTGGCAACCCTTTAGATCAGTCAAACCATGTTGGTCCTCTTATCGATAAAAAAGCAGTTGAAGACTATTCAAATGCAATAAAGAAAGCTATTTCCGAAGGTGGTAAAGTTCTTGTTGAGGGCGGTGTTCTTGAAGGAGAGGCTTATGAAAGCGGCTGCTATGTTAAGCCTTGTATCATTGAAGCTGAAAATCATTTCGAAATAGTTCAGGAAGAAACATTTGCTCCAATCCTTTATTTGATAAAGTATAAAACCATAGAAGAAGCAATTGATTTACAGAACGGTGTGCCTCAAGGACTTTCTTCTTCAATCTTTACCACTAACATGCGCGAAATGGAATTATTCCTTTCAACTGCTGGTTCTGATTGCGGTATTGCTAATGTAAATATTGGTACGTCTGGTGCAGAGATTGGTGGTGCTTTCGGTGGTGAAAAAGAAACCGGAGGTGGAAGAGAATCTGGTTCTGATGCTTGGAAAGCATACATGCGTCGTCAAACAAACACCATCAATTACGGTTCTGAACTTCCTCTTGCCCAAGGCATCAAGTTCGATTTTTAATGGTTAAAAAAGCCGTTTCTTCAATACTTACTAGTTTGATTCTGTTTTTTTGTGCTTGCGCAGAAGCTCCCAAAGACATCAAAACGCTTAAGTATTTTGACATTCCTGCTTTTTTCAAAGAGCAGGCAGAAAGACTAGATGCTTCAAAACCACAAATAACTAAGGTTTTGCAAACAAATGGAGAAGAAGAAACACTATATTCTAAACCCGCTTCCTGGAAAGAAGAACTTTCTATTTTCAGCAGTATCAATCTGAATAAGTCATCTTACATAGGTAAATATCTGGTAGATTCTACTTTTGAAGGGAAAAGCGTAATCATTGAGTACACAACTAATGATAAAAAGCTCCCGGTTAAGAACTGTAAATTCAAAAAAACTGAAGAAAGGCTTGATTGGATAGAAATAAAAAAACTAGAACATTCTTTAGTTCTTAATTCAGAATTATTTTGGCGCTTCGTTCCCGACAGCGGCTATTTCGTAAGCGGATCTCAACAAATAGCTAAGCTTGATCCAAGCATTTATAAGGTTTCAGTTATATTCGCAAACTGAAAAAGAGGCTTCGCCTTTCTACTTATAATCGACAAAGATTCCTATGCTTGAACTTATAATTGCCATATTCATTATCGGGTATTCTTCAATTGCTTTAGAACACCCCCTAAAAATCAACAAATCAGGTTCCGCAATCTTAATGGGAATCCTTATTTGGACAATCTACACCATCGGTTGGCCTCAAAGCGATACAGTTTCAGAAATGGCTCATCACCTAAGCTCAATTTCTGAAATTCTTTTCTTCCTTGTGGGCGCTATGACCATTGTTGAAATCATAGATGCTCATGATGGATTTAACCTAATAACCAACAGAATAACAACCCGCAGCAAATTGAGGTTGATGTGGATTCTAGCAATTCTAACATTCTTCTTCTCTGCAATTTTGGATAATCTAACAACCACGATTGTGATGGTTTCTCTGGTTAGAAAACTCATTGAACGAAGAGATCAGCGTTTGTTTTTTGCAGGTATGACTGTAATCGCTGCTAATGCAGGAGGAGCGTGGTCGCCCATTGGAGATGTTACCACCACTATGCTTTGGATTGGAGGACAAATTACTACTGTCAATATCGTCAAAACACTTATCCTTCCGAGTATAGTTTGCGCTTTGGTTCCGTTAATCTATGTAACGTTATTTCAAGGTAAAAATCTTGAAGGAGACTTACCCAAAATGAAGAAGAAAGAGGTTGAGCCAGAAAACAAATTGATTTTCTTCATGGGAGTTGGTGGACTGATGAGCGTTCCTGTATTTAAGCAAATTACTCATCTTCCCCCCTATGTGGGAATGATGTTAGTGCTAGGGATTTTATGGATTGTTTCAGACTTGCTTCATAGAAATAAAAAAGATGATGTTAAAGAAAAGTACAATGCGGCCAATGCGCTCATGCGAATCGATATGCCGAGCTTATTGTTCTTTCTTGGGATTCTTTTAGCCGTAGCAGGTTTAGAGTCGTTACATGTACTGGAACACGTTGCAGAATGGATGGACGATACAATTGGAAATAAAGACGCTATAATTATTGGTATTGGACTGCTTTCGGCCATTGTAGACAACGTTCCCCTGGTAGCTGCATCCATGGGTATGTATGATATGGCCGTCTACCCTGCAGACCACAAAATCTGGGAATTCATCGCATACTGCGCTGGAACCGGCGGTAGTGTATTAATTATTGGATCTGCTGCGGGTGTTGCTGCGATGGGCTTAGAGAAAATCGATTTTATCTGGTACCTCAGAAAAATGGGCTTCATTGCCTTACTTGGATATCTTGCTGGAGCAGCTGTGTATCTTCTTCAATTTGAAATGATGCACCCATAATTAAATGTCCTTAATACTTAACTAAGCTTTACTGATGTCATTGATAATGATCCTCCAATTGGCTGGTCGTTAAACAATGTTGTCTCATCCTTACTATTCTTAAGAGCCATTGAATAAATTAATGGCAAAAAATGTTCGGGTGTTGGAATCGCAAGATCAAATGCTTTACCTCGTTTTCTAAAGTCTATTAAACCCTGAATATCGTTGTTTAATATATCTGACTTCATTTTTTCATTGGCTTCAATTGCCCAATCATAAGCAAAAGGTTCTCCTGATAATTTATCCCAGGCTACTAACCCCAAGTTATGAACCATGTTTCCACTTCCTACAATAAAAATCCCCTTCTCCCGAAGGGATGACAACTCCTTTGCTAATTCAAAATGGTATTGTGCCGGTTTGGTATAATCAATACTCAACTGAATAGTTGGAATATCGGCATCAGGATATAAGTGCTTGATTACACTCCAGGAACCATGATCAAGCCCCCAACTATAATCTAAGCCAATTTCTGTCTTCCTAACGATTCTCTTAGTCTCTTCCGCCAAATCAGGACTTCCCGCTGCTGGATATTGTACATCATACAGTTCTTTTGGGAATCCACTAAAGTCATGAATCGTTTTAGGCGATTCCATTGCTGTTACATAAGTTCCTTTTGTTTCCCAATGAGCAGAAATACATAGAATTGCTTTAGGCTTTTGCAATTCTTTACCAACTTGCCTTATCCCACTAACAAAGCTATTCTCTTCTAAAGCATTCATTGGACTGCCATGTCCAATAAACAAAACAGGCATTCTTGTTGTGTTGGGGAGTTCTGATAATCTATTTAATGCTTTTAAGTTCATTGACCTTCCTATTAATGTTAAGAGCGTTACTGATCTAATAAAGTCAATCCTTTTCATTCTCAATTCACTTAGCTCTTTGTAAAGTAAATAATACGTTGATAAAAGTATTCACATCCTATTAGCAGGTGTGTATTTTGCAAAGGATGTATTAAAATATTAATCATAAAAAGGCGGCCAATTGCCGCCTTTTAATAAAATAAAATCTATTGCTTAGTTGAAAATCAACTTCTGAGCAGCAGAGTTTCCTTTTGCGTCAGTTACCTGAACAACATAAATACCTGCACTCAAATTTCCACGCTGTACAATATAGCTTCCACGAACATTATTTACTTGCTCGATTCTTTTGCCCATAATATCACTAATTACAACAGAGTAAGATTCATTCTGAGATGCAAATTGAATCTTCGTTGAAAGGTCTGCAGGATTAGGATACATTGCAGAAATAGGAGAAACAATCTCATTTATTCCAACGATTTCTGTACAAGTATTATAAATATAAGCCAAAGTCACAGCCTCTCCAGAAGTACGAGTGTATGTTCTATTGAAACCTCCAATTCCGTTTGGAACAACACAATCGCGGTCCATTTCATCTGGGAATTGCTCTTCGTTTGCAGGAGTATTAACATCTCCATTCACAAACTTATAATTAATTGTACCTGGACAAATATCTGCAACTGTTGTTTCATAAACACCTGGAGCTACTGGAGTAAGCTCAATTGCACCACCTTGGAATGGAGGATTGGTAAAGTCTCCGATCAGATAAATATTCGCTGCTGGAGTTTCGGCAGTTAAATCTACCCTGAAAGTAATAGTAGATGGTGCAGGAATTTCTGAACACTCTCCTAAAACATCTGCACCGAAACATCTTGCGCCCATAACAGTGTCGCTTCCTAACTGGATAATTTTATCTCCGCCGCCTTCCCAGCCGCTTCCAAAGTTAGCATTACGAATAATTCTTGCTTTGTATTTAACCTCTCCTTCAGTAATGTTTTCAAGTGTAATAGTGTAAATACCATCATTGTCATCATCTGACATTAAAAAGTCTGGACCGCCTGCAAAACCATTAAAAGTACCAGCAACATCAACAGAATCATCAACACCAACCTGAAAATTACAGTTGTAATTCATATCCACATTTAGTGTAAGTGAGTATGTGTTTAACTCTACGCAAGCGTCATTACAAGTGCCAAAGCAATACTTTTCCAAAACAGCAGGTCCTGAAATTGCAAGAGCCCTATTGTTATTAGATGCGCATGCACTAGGAACATCTTCAAAAGCAGTTCCATTAACAAACTTATATTCAAACGGACCTAAAACAGAAGGAATATAAAAGATTCCAGTGTAAACGTCTAGGTTGTCGTTAGGGTCAACATCATATAGTTTGTTTTGACCAGCTACCCAATCAGAAATTCCACCTGCAGCAGTTTGCCAGCTTCCTGCTGAAGAAATACCTTCTGAAGCAACTGTTGAACCCGTCATATCTACAGAGAAACGAATCATTGATAATTCAACAATTCCATCACTTCCTCCATTTTGACTAAAATAAATTGGCGGAATAAAAACGTCAGCACCGTCAACAACAAAGAATCTGTTAGAGTTTCCACTTCCTACTTGACTTTCAACTGGAACATTTTCAGCCATTGGCCAATCATTACCATTGATGAATTTAAATTCATAGGTTCCATCAGGTAAAGTGTTAGTGAAAGAGTAAATTCCTCCTCCTTCGTCAGTCATTTGTGTTTGATCTGGTTGCCAGTCTTCTGCGACTCCGATTTCGCTTTGGAAGCTTCCCGCAATATGAACACCATTAGGGTCTACAGATTGACCTGTCATGTTCACATAAATTGATACTGAACTTTGCGCTATCAGTCCTAATGAACCTGAAATCATCAAAGCAGCAGTTAGTAATTGTTTTTTCATGATATTGGATTTGTTTCAGCTCACGAAGTTAATAAATACAAGCACCTGAATCGTTCATTAAGGTGTCATTCATACGCTAAGAGCTCCTAAGGAGCTGGTAGTTAGCGTTTTAAATTTGAAATAAGTAATTAACTTAATTTAGTTAATAACGAATCTTAGGTGTTTGGACGACGTAATGTTATTAACAAAAGTTGCAATGATTTGTTAATTTTATCAATCTGAATATCAGCGACATAAACAAATCAAGCCATAAGACAATCTTTTGAATAGTGTTAAAATTACACTTAACTTATTACCTTCGAAGTTCGAATCATGTGAAGTTGCTAATAATTATGAAAAAATCACTCTCTCTTTTAATCTTACTTTTTTCCTTAGGATGGACTTTGGGTTTCTCACAAGCCATAGTTACATTAGACCCTCCATTTCCTACCTCCAACGATGCTGTAACAGTAACATTTAATGCTGACCAAGGAAATGGACAGTTGGCTAACCTACCAGCTGGAACTGTAGTGTATGCCCATACAGGTATAACCGTAAATGGCACAAATTGGCAATATGTGGTTGGCGCCTGGGGAACTGTTGATAGCAGAGTTGCTATGACTAGAATTGGCAATACCAACCAGTATACTTTAAGTATTGGTAACAACTCAATCAGAGACTGGTATCAAACAAATAATGATGCAGGCGCGACTATTCCCGCAGATGCTGAAATTTCAAAGCTGTGTATGGTTTTCCGAAATGCAGATGGAAGCTTGGAAGGAAAAACGGCAACCAATGGAGACATTTTTGTTGACTTAGCTACCAGCGAATTTTCTGCATCAATTACTTCTCATCCGCAAAACAGCCTGCTTTTAGATGCCGGTCAGGATATCACCTTTACTGGTCAAGCTTCTGCCGATGCTGCTTTGCAATTTAAATTGGATGATGTAGTTGTAGGAAGCGCTAATGCTGCTAATTCATTAGATTATCTAGTAAACACAAACGACCTGTCTTCTGGTTTGCATACTCTTATTTTTGAAGCTAGCAGTGGAAGCAGTGTTGTTAGAGATACAATCTTGTTGAACAGACACGCTGCTCCTAATATTGCTTCTGTCCCTTCATATGGTGAAGAAGGTATCATTTATCCAAATGAAACTACCGCTTATCTCCAACTTAGAGCTCCATTCAAAAGCTTTGTTTATGTATTAGGAGACTTCAACAATTGGTCATTCCTTCCAGAATACAAAATGAACAAAACACCTGATGGTCAATATTATTGGATTGAAATTCCGGGATTAGACCCAAATACCGAGTATCGATTTCAATACTTCATCGACTGGGAAGGGATTAGAGTTGCCGACCCTTATTGCGAAAAGGTGCTTGACCCTTGGAATGATCCTTGGATTAGCGAAAGTACATATCCAAACCTCATTGATTACCCTTCAAATCAAACAGAAGGAATTGTAGGGGTATTACAAACCAGACCCCCTGTATATAATTGGGACCAGTCTTATTCATACACAAAGCCACCTAAAGAAGACTTAGTGATTTATGAATTACTTGTTAGAGACTTTACTTTAGAAAGAACATTCGCTTCTGTTATTGATAAACTCCCTTACATTGCAACTCTTGGAGTAAACGCTATTCAACTTATGCCTGTGGCAGAATTTGATGGAAACGAAAGTTGGGGATATGCACCGTCTTTCCCAAGTGCTGTAGATAAATATTATGGAACGCGCAATGAACTTAAACGCTTAGTTGACAGCTGTCACGCAAGAGGCATTGCAGTTATTTCGGATGTTGTATTTAATCATGTCTGGGGCTCTTCTCCTTTATCTCAAATGTATTTCAATGATGCCCTTGGAAGGCCTGCGGCAAATAACCCTTGGCTTAACGAAACGGCTCGTCACCCTTTTAATGTTGGATATGATATGAATCATGAAAGCAATGCAACAAAGTACTTTGTTAAAAAGCATTTGAAGCATTGGATTGATGAATACAAAATTGATGGGTACCGTTTCGACTTAAGTAAAGGCTTTACTCAAACCAATTCGGGACAAGATGTTGGCGGGTGGAGCAACTATGACCAAGGCCGCGTGAATATACTTCTTGAATATGCCGCATCAATCCGTGAAACCGACCCTACAAATCTGATTATTTTTGAACACTTTGGTGCGTGGGACGAGGAAGTTGTTTATGCAAACAACGGAATTATGCTTTGGGGATATGGCGGAACTCCATACAGTGAAGCTGCTATGGGCTGGCCGAGTAATCAAAACCTGTATAATACAACGCCACAATTTAGGGGCTGGAATAACTACGGCCTTCAAACTTTCATGGAAAGTCATGATGAAGAAAGACTTATGTATAAAAACCTAAATTTTGGTAACGCCTCCGGCGGATATGACACCAAGTCTCTTCCAACTGCTTTAGATAGAATGGGAGCTGCGGCTGCTTTCTTAATTCCTCTTCCCGGTCCTAAAATGATGTGGCAATTCGGAGAACTTGGCTATGATGTATCCATTAATGATTGTGGTAACGGAACAATAAGTGAAGATTGCAGAACAAGTAACAAACCTGTTAGATGGGAATACTATAACAATCAAGATAGAAAAGATCTGTTTGATGTATACCGTAAACTAATCTATTTGAAAAAGACTCAGCCTTCCTTAAGAGATTTAGGACACTTTATGGATGTTGGAGGTTATGAAAAAGTGGTTCGTTTTACAAATAATGACTTCAATTGTGTAATTGTTGGTAATTTTGATGTTGTTGGCCAAGAAATGAATCCTGGATTTCCTTTTGGAGGTATTTGGTACGACTACCTAAATGACGATTCTCTTGATGTAAGTAATCCTGGAAATGCCTTCAATTACGCTCCGGGTGAATATCATGTTTATACCGATAGAAGAATTGTTCCCCCAGCTAATAACTATGTGTTAATATCTACAAACAACGAGAACGACTTAAACAGTGAATCAAACTCAGCGATTCTTGTGTATCCAAATCCGGTATCGAATAATGTAACATTTAAACTCCCGGTTTCTGCCGATAAGAATGATATTATAACTATTTCAGACATAACAGGTAGGGTTGTTTTACCTGTTAACTCTCTCAATAATGGAAGTGGAAACAAGTATTCATTTGACACTTCTAATTTAACTCCAGGAATCTACATTTACAGCCTCACTTTAAAAGGCCAAGTCCACACAGGTAAAATAATCAAGCAATAATCCGAAACGATAAACTCCATGAATAAACTTTTAAAATTATCTTTTCTGTTACTCTGCTTTCTTCATTTCGAAGGAAATGCACAAACCATAAAAGGTGTTGTGCTCGATGAGAACAAAGAGCCAATGATTGGCGCAGCAGTTCGTTTACAAGGAACAACCATTGGAACTACCACCAATCTTGATGGACAGTACACATTAAGTAACCTAAATCCCGGTAAATTAACCCTTGAATTTTCTTTCGTTGGATACGAAAAACAATTAAAAACGGTTAATCTGGTCGCGGGTCAAACTCTTACTCAAAACATGAACATGGCCGAAAATGCCAATTTAATGAACGAGTTAATCGTTGTTGGTTATGGTGTTCAAAGGAGAAGAGATGTTTCTGGATCAATCGTGAAACTTGATGGTAAAGAGCTAATGGAAGTACCAACCCCTAGTTTCGAAAACGGACTTCAAGGTAAAGCGTCCGGACTTCAGGTAATTACTGGTTCGGGAGCTGCGGGAAGTGCTTCAACTGTTCGTATTAGAGGTGTAGCATCTGTTTCCGCCGGAGGCGATCCATTATATGTTATTGATGGTATTCCGATTACCCAGGATTATTTCTTAAATGGCAACAGCCAGGGAATGAACAATAACCCATTAGCTGCAATTAATCCTAATGATATTGAATCTGTTGAAGTTCTAAAAGATGCAGCAGCAACTGGTATTTATGGTTCAAGAGGTTCTAATGGAGTAATTTTGATTACAACAAAAAGAGGTAAGAAAAACAAAGGTCTACATGTTGATTTTTCAACCCGTCAGGGTATTTCAACTCCCACTGCTCGTCCAAACATGATGAACTCTAAAGAATATCTTCAGATGTATGAAGAAGCCTGGGTGAATGATGGCCGCTTAGGAGTTCCTGTTTTACCGGGCAATATTTCCTGGGCAGATGCTCAAAATACAGATACTGACTGGGTTGATGAAGTTATTGGCGTAGGGTATCAGCAGAATTATGACCTGGGAATCTCTCATGCAGGTAAGAAGCATAATGTGTATGGAGGGTTTTCACGTCAGAACGATCAGTCATACATGATTGGTAACTCTTACGAAAGAACTTCAGGAAGATTTAACGGCGACTATATGCCTACAAACTGGGCGAAAGTTTCACTTTCGAGTTCACTTTCTCAAGGTGTAAACAACAGACTTCCACAGGGTTATGCCGGTGGTCTCGGAGCTGCAATGTCTCAGGCGCTTCCTATCTATCCAATTTTTCATCAGGCTGATGTTCTGGATGATGATGGAAATATTATCAATAAAAAAGGCGATTACTTCTTCCCAAGTAACGATATCAACAGAAACCCGGTTGCTGCAAGAGAGCTTAGAACCATTCAATCGAATGAGAACAGGTCTATCAACAACCTATCATTAGAGTTAAAGCCAATTAAAGATTTGATTATCACCGGTACCGGCTCTATCGATTACATGTTTTGGAGAAATAATGAATATCAGAAAAAAGGATACGATCAAAACAATCCGAATTTCAGCAACGCTTACAGACAAAGTCTGGATGTGTTCAATTACAACTTGAATGCTGTTGCCAATTACCTGAAGACATTCAAAGAAAATCACAATTTCGCTTTTATGGCTGGAGTTGAGTATCAGGACTCTAAAACAACATTCTTCCCGAATCAGAGCTTAAATCAGATTGCTACTGGCTTCCTGGATCAAAACAGCGCTGATGTTATCAATGATGGAAATCAAAGATTTACTGAATGGAATTTCCTTTCTCATTTCGGAAGAGTTAACTACAACTTTAAAAATAAATACTATGTTGAATTAGTTGGTCGTCGCGATGGCTCTAGTCGATTTGGGAAAAACAATAAATATGGATTCTTTCCATCAGCCTCTGCAGCATGGATAATCTCTGAAGAAGCATTTCTTAAAGACAAAAAGGTTGTTTCTTTCTTAAAAGTTAAATCAAGTCTAGGAAAGAACGGTAACTCGAATATCGACCCATACGCTCAATACGCGTTTTTTGGCCAAATTAATAACGCCTATAACGGTGAAACCATAATCTTCCCAAATGCTGATAGGCCGGCTAATCCAAACTTAAAATGGGAAACTTCAACAACTTTTGATGCAGCTATCGAATATGGTTTGTTTAATGATAAGATAACTGGAGAAATGGCTTATTACCGTAAGCAAACCAACGACGTGCTTTTAAATGTTGCTACTCAATTTAATTCAGGATTTGGCTCTGCTTGGGCAAATGTTGGAGGTATCTTAAATCAAGGTTTTGAGTTTAGCATAAAAGCAAATGTGATTGATCGTGGAAGCAAATTCAATTGGTCTATCGATTTCAACATTGCACGTAATATGAATGAAGTAACCAGCTTAGGTAACTACACAGAAGAAGCAATTAGCGGCGGTACAAACGACACTCGTTTAATTATCGGCCAACCTGTCGGAAACAATTATCTGGTAAGATTCAGTCATGTTGACGCACAAACAGGCCGTCCTGTTTACCTTGACAAACAAGGGAATGAAACATTTGAGTGGAGTGTTGATAATCGTGTATCAACAGGTGCAATTTTACCCGATGCAATCGGGGGAATTAGAAACGATTTCCGTTTCGGAAGATTCGATGTTTCTATGTTCTGGGTGTTTGTTTTAGGAGGTGATATTTATGACTCCTCCTCTAAGCGCCAACTTGGTACTTTTGATCAGGATGGATGGAATCACAGAACAGACCATTTCGACAGATGGCAACAGCCAGGTGATGATGCTAAATATCCAATTTTAACTACAACACCAGAGAATCACGGATCCGGAACGCCATGGATAAACACTGACTTGTGGCTGCATGATGGAACTTATGCTCGTTTGAGAAACCTTTCACTTGGGTACAATCTACCCGACTCGTTTTTGAAGAAAGTTAAACTTGGAACTGCGAGAATTTCTATCGCCGCAAACAATATTCTTACTCTTACTAAATTCGTTGGTTTAGATCCTGAGATTTCTAGAGATTTTGAGAATGCTACCGACAGAAATATGAGTCCGAACATTACTTATTTAACTGCTCCTCAGCAAAAGTCTTACACTTTCAGTTTAAATATTGGATTCTAAAAATTGTATATCATGAAATTCAAACTATATATAAGCTTACTTTTTGCCAGCTTCCTGTTGGCATCTTGCTCGGAAGATTTTCTGGATAAACAACCAGAACCAACTGGCTCTCAGTTTTTGGCTGATGATGCAGTTAAGAATAAAGAAGATTTGCAAAGACTTCTTATTTCCAGTTATGATGTTATCGCAAACACCTACGGTGGACAAATCCAGAATCTCTACGAATTACTCGGAGATAATAATGATAGCCCCGTTAGCCAAAACGATTATCTACAAGTGTTTTTAAGAAGAACAGATGTATTTAATGGAACTATTGGAGGGGTTTACAAAAACGCCTATATCACAATTTATCGTGCAAATCAGCTAATTCTTAAAAAAGATGAGATTGCCGATATCACCGAGGCTGAAAAGAATCAGCTGGAAGCTGAATCAAGATTTCTTAGAGCCTTTACACACCACGGAATTTTAAGACTTTTTGCTCAACCAGTCGGTTACACACAAGATAACAGCCATTTAGGAATTGTTATGAGAATGTCTGCCTCTGACGAAGTTGGAGTTCGTTCTACTGTTGCAGAATGTATTGATTTAATTTTGGAGGATTTGGATTTTGCTGAAGCTAATCTTCCTGATGACAATGGTATTTATGCTACAAAGTGGGCTGCTAAGGCGCTAAAGGCTAAAATTTACCTTGATTTAAACGATTATCAAAATGCTGCTCAATTTGCTGGCGAAGTAATTAACAGCAATAAATTCTCTTTGTTAGATAGTTTAAACAGGTTTACATCAGGACCAAATTCTGAGCAAATATTCGCAACAGTGAGTTACAATCAAAATGGAATTTCTGATGATCGCGGAGGTGTTTTCTATAATTATCGTTCAGATAATAATCAGAATCCGACCATGAGAACTAACGCTAGTCTTTATGCATTGCTCACAGCTGACACTAATGACTTGAGAGGAAAAGAGTGGGTAAGAGAAATTGTCGTTGGCGGAAACTCTACTTTCGGCGTCGCAAAGTTTGACAGAACTTTTATGTGGATTCCTTTGTTGCATCTAACAGAAATGAAACTTACTCGTGCTGAAGCTTTAGCTTCATTGGGTTCAGATATAACAACTGCTCAAAATGATTTAAACGACATAAGAAATAGAGCTGGATTGAGCTCGATAATCGTGACTGGTCCAGACTTAATTGAAGCTATCAGGGCTGAAAGAAGAAAAGAGCTTTGCTTTGAAGGAGATAGAACTGCTCAAATCAAAAGATTTGGAGTTCTTGGTCAACCCTCATTCTCAAGAAATGCTCCTTGGGATTGCGCAGGCATGGTACTTCAGTTTCCTGGTCAGGAAAATACCGTAGTTGGCTTTGAACTTAATCCAACCGGAGGTTGTAATTAATAAAACTTAAAAGACAATAAATACAATGAAAAATATATTAGGATTGATTCTGTTTGTTGCTGTTATAGCAATTAGCAGCTGTAAGCCGGAACTAGAAGAAATAGGCCCTGCCTACGCTGCCGGTGAAGGTATTTATGGTACCTGGGAGATTGAAACCGTTAAGCAGGTAGATTTAACTCAGCCTATTCCTGAATCAAGAGATATCTCTTCTTATTTCAGCTCAGACCCTTCTCGTAAAATGCAAATACGATTTGATAAGGAAAACAACGTGTATGCAATCGTTCAGGCAGGTGCATTACCCAGAACTTTTGCAACCGGTGGAACCTGGAGATTTGATACTATTCCCTTCCCAACGCAGCTAACTTTTATAACAGAAGCTAATGACACAATTGTTTCCCCAATAAAAAATATGCCTCGCGAAATCGACCGTTATTTCGGCTTTGATGTAACACGCACTGATAGTTGTGGAACTGCCTACATCAGATATGAATACAACTTTAAAAGACTTAATTAATCATGAAAGCGTTTAAAAATATTGTCTCCGTTTTAGGCTTGGTTCTGATTTCTTTTTCGATTGCCAAAAGTCAACCGGTAACCTCTGAACCTACAGAATACACAGATCCGAATACTGAAGTAAAAATCATTGTGAATCTGGCATTGCTTGATCAAACACTTGAACATACTCAACTTTTGGTTGAAGCTGCGAATAATGGATTAGATATTTACATCTGGACCTGGAAGCCATTTGAGTTTCCTGCAGGTCATCCAAAAGCCAATGGAGAAGGTTCTCAAGCCTGGAAAAACAGTAATGAACTGTTAAAAATGACTCAGGAATCTGACCTTGTTTACAGCTATACAATGATTCCTACTGAATTTTACGAGGTAGATGCTGCTACAGTTTATGAGGAAGATATCTACTTTCTTGTTAAGCCTAAAGACGGCGGTGGCTATGGAGATCCGGATATTAAATCTGAAGATTTGACTTTCGAAGTTAATCCACCTAACGTGGCAAGAACAGTTGTTTATGGTTTCCCATCTGCTCCACTTCAAGATGATATTTTCAGAATCGTTTATGATAACTACCGCGAAGAGAAAGTAAGTATGCAAAACTTACTAGCAGATCAGTGTTACGTATTCTTAGAATTAACTTTAACAGACAGTACAGTTATAACTCCCAGCACATTTTTTCAGGTAGGAAACAATCCAGACCTTCAGATGAAAAATATTGGGAGCGGAATCTTTGAATTAGTAATGATACCTGAATTGTACTTTAACTTACAACCCGGTCAAAAAATAGATAAACTAAAAGCTATTGTGATGAAGAAGCAATTCATAAGTGGGGCCGATAGGGTAGATGATGATTACATCATTGATATGGCTTGCTGGAATTAATTGTTGATTATTTTTTAGTGGAAAAGGCAGTGATAATTATCACTGCCTTTTTTTATTTTTCAGCTTTAGCGCGACGATTGTTTCCATAGTTGCACATATCACTCCGAAAGAGTCTTTCATTTCCACAATATGAGTGCATTCATGCCTTTTATTTTCTACAAGATTAATTTTAGCAGCATCTACATCGTTTTGAGCAATTTCAAAATGCAAAAACAAAGATGTTTTGGCCGGCTTTAAATAATCAATCCTAGCCGATTTTAGCCAGGCTTCACAAAACATTCCTTGATGATTAAAAATTTGCCAATACATTAACGCTATAAATGGGTCAGCGGCGCTAAATATTGTTCCTCCAAAAATTGACCCTTGAATATTCCTGTTAAATATTGATTTTACAATTTTAACTTTTACTGTTTGGTAATCCTTGCTTACATATTTTACAACAACCCGATTTACCAAAAAAGGCGGGTAAAGATTAATCAGCATTCTTGAAATAAATGGAGGAGATTTCATTCAATAAAGAATTAACCTAAAGTATTGGAATTATACCTCGATATCGCCTCTTTGCCGGGTTTTTTACAGGAGACTGGGGCAAACTTATATTTAGAGCAATTATCTGTCGCCAAAACGGCTCTAATGCGTTTTCTTCTTAAAAATATAGATTAAACTTGATGAATTTTCATTCCCGCCAAATAAAAATGTTTTAAGTCCAGTGAAAAAAGCTCTTAATGTACCGAATGCTGAGCCTTTATACTTCTCCGAAAGCATTGACACATAAAATGCGTCGAAATGCATAGGTAAAACTTGAGTTAAATATAAATTATGCTTTTCAAAAAGAAGCTTAATTGATTGTTTATCAAAATGATACAAGTGCCTTGGAACGTCATAGGCAGCCCAAAACTGCTTATAAAACTGAGCATCTAGCGACTGATGATTGGGAACAGCAATTATAATTGTTCCATCATCTTTTGTCAGTCTGAATAATTCAGCAACACGATCATTAAGATGCGAAACATGCTCTAAAACGTGCCACATGGTTATGATACTATAAGATTTATCGGGCATGTCTAGCAAATGTTGCTCTGGAGATAATTCAATATTATAAATCTTTTTAGCCTGCTCTCTTGCATCCGGATCTGGCTCCACACCCATAACATTCAATCCTGCTAACTTTAGATGATTTACAAATGCTCCTGTTCCAGAACCAATATCCAAAACCTTTCCACCATTGAAACTTTTAATAAGCTTAAGTTTTGAGTTAAGGGTAATTTTGCGAACAAATTTATACAGCTTATTAATCAATCCTTCTGAAGTATCTGTGTGAGATATATAATCTTCCGATTTGTAATATCTACCAAGTACTTCATCTGCAGGTCTAGGGTTAGTAAACAAAAATTTACAAGAATCACAACTCACAATATTGAAGGATTCTCCTGTAACTGTGTAATCAACGGCTGCAAATTTTGATGTGAACGATTGATTGTTGCAAACCGGACAAGTGTTAATATATATCATACTAGTTTCACGTGAAACATTAACGCCCAAGGTAAACCATTAATACAGAAATATCTGAAGGAGAAACGCCACTTATCCTAGATGCCTGACCTATAGTTGTAGGTTTTATTTTCTTTAATTTCTCCTTAGCTTCAGATGAAAGTGAGTTAATCACAGAATAATCAAAATCATCCTTTAAAATGATGTTTTCTAGTCTCATTAATTTTTCCGCGGTTTCTTTTTCCTTCTGTATATATCCTTCATATTTCAATTGTATTTCAACAGACTCGATAATTTCATCGGCGTAATTCTGTTCAGCAACAAAATCACCAACAGGATAAACATGTTGGATTATATCAGAAAGGTTGATTTGTGGACGTGATATTATATTTAAGATTTTTCCTTTATGAGGAATAGGAGTAGAGTCTCGCGATTCTAAAAACGGGTTTATTTCATCTTGTTCTACACTTAACTTTTTCAAAAAAGCACTAAAAGCATCTACTTCTTCTTTCTTTTTAAGAACTCTATTTAATCTATCTAAACTTGCAAGGCCAAGATCATATGATTTTGGTGTGAGTCTTACATCGGCATTGTCCTGACGCAACAAAAGTCTATACTCTGCTCTGGATGTGAACATACGGTAGGGCTCTTCAGTTCCTTTGGTAACTAAATCGTCTATCAAAACACCAATATATGCTTCTGATCTACTCAGGATAAAAGGGTCTTTCTCGTTAATCTTAAGGTGAGCATTTATTCCTGCCATTAATCCTTGTCCGGCGGCTTCTTCATATCCTGTGGTGCCATTAATCTGGCCAGCGAAATATAAATTATCAATCCCTTTAGTTTCTAATGTCAACTTAATTTGTTGCGGAGGAAAATAATCATATTCAATTGCATAACCTGGTCTAAAAACTTTTACGTTTTCAAATCCTTGAATTTGACGCAACGCTCTAAACTGAACGTCTTCTGGCAATGATGTTGAAAAGCCATTGACATAAATTTCTACGGTATTCCAACCTTCTGGCTCAATAAAAAGTTGATGCCTATTCTTGTCCGAAAAACGTTCTATTTTATCCTCTATAGAGGGACAATATCTTGGACCTAATCCTTGTATTCTTCCATTAAACATAGGAGATCTATCAAATCCCTGTCTTAACGTATCATGAACTTGTTCACTTGTATAAGTCATCCAGCAAGGAAGCTGTTTTTCTAAACGAGGAGTTTCAAGAAAAGAAAATTTAAAAGGATTTTCATCTCCAGGCTGAATCTCCATTTTTGAATAATCTAAAGATCTGCCATCTACTCTTGGAGGTGTTCCGGTTTTCATTCTACCACTTTCAAATCCAAGAGATACTAATTGCTCAGTAATTCCTGTTGCAGCGCGCTCAGCTGCACGACCACCACCAAAGTTTTTATCGCCAATGTGTATTAATCCGTTAAGAAATGTTCCATTCGTTAGAATTACTGCTTTAGAGAAAAACTCTAATCCAAGGGCAGTTTTAACACCAATTACTTCATTGTTTTCGATAATGAGCGAGCTCACCATATCTTGAAAAAAATCAATATTCATTGTTTGCTCCAACATAATTCGCCATGTTTCAGCAAAGCGCATTCTGTCATTCTGAGATCGGGGGCTCCACATAGCAGGCCCCTTACTTCTGTTAAGCATTTTAAATTGTACGGCAGATTTGTCTGATACAATACCACTGTAACCACCTAATGCATCAATTTCACGCACAATCTGACCTTTAGCTATTCCACCCATTGCAGGATTACAAGACATTTGACCTATTGTTGCCAAATTCATTGTAACAAGCATAACCTTACTTCCTAGATTAGCCGCAGCAGCAGCGGCCTCACAACCTGCATGTCCTGCTCCTACTACTATAACATCGTATTTATACTGCATATGAACTTGTTCCACGTGGAACAATTAGTTTTTTGCAAAAATAATAAAGAAAAATAAAATCTTATTCCTTGATATTCAACATCTTAAGTCTTATAAGTGCGTCTTCCTCGGCTTTTCTCATCTTTCTGATATCGCTAGAGCTCTTATCTTTAAAACCTAGAAGGTGCAATACTCCATGAGCAATAACTCTATCCAATTCTATTAAAAAATCTTGTTCGAATTTGATAGAGTTTTCCGAAACTCTATCTATTGAAATAAATAAATCACCAGAAACAATGTTATTCTCCGAATAATCAAAAGTGATTATGTCTGTAAAATAATCGTGGTTGAGATAAGTTTTATTCATTTCCAATAAATAGTCATCGGAGCAAGCTACAATATTTAAATCACCACAATTTGACGCAAAAGAAGCGATTAGCTCTTTTAGCCATCGCTTCTTTAACAATTTATCTTTCCAACGGAAATTAGAATCCGCATTTGAAAATACTATCAAGCAAAATAATTATTGATTTACTAATCTGAAATATAACTCAACTCGACGACCATCATCATGGAACTTAATATCATCTGTTAGCTGTCTCATCAGAAACACCCCTCGTCCGTGAGGGACTTCAATATTCTGGGGGTCGGTAGGGTCTGGGAGAGTATCTGGATTATATCCATTACCTTCATCCTGAACTGTAAAACAAAGATTATTCTCTTTGTTTTCATAGAAAAACCTCACAGACTTATCAGGGTTTAACCTATTTCCATGATAAATAGCATTGCTTACGGCTTCCGTAACAGCTACTAAAATGTTTCCATAGTTTTCATCTCCAATACTATAGTATTGACAGATCTCGTCTACAAATTTCTCAACGAGGTTTACATTTTCTTTCACAGATGCAAATGTTACAGATCGAGTATCAGTTATTGTCATTCGCTGATGTTTTTAGTTGATTGTGTTAAAATATTCTTTTACCATATTCCGATAATACGGTTTCAATGCAGGTGGCAAAGTCTTTAATAGTTCGGCTTCTTCCTTCATTAAGCGATTATACTCGTTGAAGACAGAAATGTTACGTTTTTGGTTAAAATTATTTTCATTAGACTCTCTTTTTTCATCCTGTTCCCTTTCCCTTTCGGCCTTTTCAGCCTCTAAAAGCCTAGTCATAATCTCTTCTTGCCTACGTAGTGTTTCTGATGTAATATTTTTGTTAACTATGTCGGTTTCGGTTTGCTCCATTTTATTAATAGCGTTACGCAAGTTACCGCTGCTTCCTGATTCGCCTTGTTTAATCATATCATTCATCATTCCCTGTAAGGCATTTCTTAACATTTCCTGTTGCGCAGCCATTTTAGCCAATTGCTCGCTACTTTGCTTTCCTGAAGAACCTGGTTTACCCATACCTTCCTTCATTTGTTTCATTTGCTCATTTAATTGTTGCTGAAGTTGCTTCATTGTAGCCATTGAGGGTTTTCCATTACCCGGTTTTTTACTACTTCCTGGTTTAGAGCAGGAACCATCTCCGGGTTTCTGTTGCATTTGCTGAGCCAATTGTTGTTGCATTTGTTGAGATAATTCTCCCAACATCAAAGCTAAATTATTAATTGAAGTCATTACGAATTGCTGTCTTTCAGCCGCGTTTGGAGTGCGCCGCTCTGCCATGTGAGATATAGCTTTATCCATATTCATATGTATAGAGCTAATTTCTTTATTTACAAATGAAGATATCTCAGCTATCCTCTTACTGAGTGCAAATAATGAATCTTCTATCATCTTTGCATCATCACTTAATCGTTTTTGTTCAGCATTTATTTGAACATACATTGGATTATTAGGCTCTGTCTTAACAAGATTCTTCTTCAATCTCTCTTGATCAAAAGACATTTGCAACAGATTTTCTAGTATCTCTCTCAACTTCTTAATATCTTCTTCTAACGATTCCTCAGAATTCTGAGCTTGCATAGACTTCATTTGTCCGCTCATCTGTTTCATTTTATCAGATGCACTTTTCTGTGATTTAGATGCCTTTCCTTTTTTGTTATCCTGTAATTGATCGGAACTATTATCCATGTCATTTTGAATATCCTGCTCCATTTGGTCAGTATCTTCCATTTGCTGTGGACTTTCTAGCTCATCATTCTTCTTTTGAAGATCATCCAAATCTTTTTTTAGGCTTTCAAAATCCTTATTTAATTCATCCTGCTTTTTCTTTAATTCATCACTATCCGATTTTTTATCTTCAGATTCTTTACTCAAATCATCTTGCTTTTTTTGAAGTTGATCTAATTTATCAATAGTTTCATTCAATTTCTCTTCAAACTCTAATTGCTTAAACAACTCAAGACTCCGATCAAGCTCCTTTTCAAGATCTTTGGTTTCCATTTGCATTTCATCAAGCTTGTCTTTCATGGCATTCTTATCCATGTTCTCGAGCATCTTCTCAAGTTCTTCAAGCTTCTTTTTCATTTCATCACTGAGCAATTCATCAAGCAATTTCTCTAACTGCTTCTGCTTTTCAAGAATCTTTTCGTCGCTTTTCCTAAACTCTTCATTCTTACTGTTATTCTTTTTGTTTTCTTGCTTAATGTCTTCAATCTGAGAACTCAGATTCTCTTGCTTTTTAAGTAAATCTTGTATTTTCTTCTTCTCTTGCCAACCAATTTCCTTTTTCTCAAGAAGTTTCTCATTCAATTCTTTAAGTTCTTCTTGAAGTTTTTTTGCATCATCTAAGGTCTCCTCTAAATTGGCTTTGATAGCTTTGTTATCTTCTTCCCTTTGCTTAACAATTTCCTCAAGAGTAGGCACTTTAAAAAACTGCTTTTGTGTTCTTGTACTTTTTGGCCCCTTTACTCCGTCATTATCCCATACTTCAAACCAATATTCTAATTCCTTTCCAGGGGAAAGCTCAAGACTTGAAAAATCATAAGCCCAGAAAAACATTGTTCTAAGTTCATTCTTGTTAAAAGGAATATCCAATGAATTTTTATTCTTTATCTCATCGCCCTCTCGCTCTTGAAAAACAAATTTTAGAGCAGAAAAACCATAATCATCTTCAGTTTGCCCCTTAAAATACAATCTGGAAATAAGCATTGAATCTGCCTGCTCTTTTACACCAATTTGAGGGTAGGCATCTTGAATCACTTTTATACCATATTCTACCTGTTCGTTCTCTTTAATAAATTCATTAGAGGTAGTAACCTTATAGGTGTTATCTGAAAAAAACTTTCTGTCAATTTTATATGTTCCTGCAGATTCTTCAGGAACATTAAACAGTGTATCAGAAAAACTCAAATTAAGCGACGTGGTATTAAGAGTATTGAACTCCCAGGTAGCATATGTTCCAGAAGGAATGTTTAAATCGCCTGTATTAGAAATGATTTCATCCTTCCTACCAGTGTAGGCAGGATAATCAAGAATTATTCTGAAATTTGTTAAAACTGGATTAGGCAGAGCTTTTAGCGTATATGGGTTTGAATAAAAACCATCAGCATAAAGCTTAAAATCAATATCTCTCTGAACATTCTTAAAACTGTAACTAAAATGCTGCTTGTCTTTTTTTAGCAGTTTAAATCTTGCATCGCCAAAAGAAATGTAAGAATCGTTCGGTAATTCACTACCATTTACCTCAATTTCTAATTCAAAATCTTTCTGAGTAGGTGTGCTTAAATCCTGATTTAAAATGGTAAACTTAAATGGGGCCTGAGGCTCAAATGCTACTTGGTAATTAACTATTCTATTTGAACTATCTTTTAATATTGCCGGAAAAAATATCCATAAACCAAGAAAGACCAGTAAAGGTATAATTGCCCATTTAAGGAAACGCAAATTCTCTCTTAAATCAATAGCTGCTGAAAACGGGACCGGACGAAGTTCAGTTATTCTTTGATTTATACTTGCCTCAATTAGATCAGTTTGAATATCTTGATTACTACTGAAGGCTTTTTGGAGTTGGAGCGTGTTAATTAGCTTGTCCTTAACTTCTGTAAAGTGTCTTCCAATAATTTCTGCAGCTTGATCATAAGAGATTATTTTTCCTATTCGAACAAGGTGAAAAACTGGTATAAATATGAATCGAATTAAAATAACAAGTGCGATAACGATATACCCATAAAAAAGGATTCCCCGACCTATACTTCCCATTTTGCCTATGTATTCAATACCGGCAGTGAACAGGAAAAAGGCCATTAAGGCCGCAAAGGAATATATCATCCCTTTAATAAGCTGGTTTGTATAATATTTTCTAATGAACTCATCTAATTTCAGAATGAGCTCGGAATATCCTGATTCTTTCACACGCAAATACTTCTATAGTTAACGAAAATACAACGATTTTGATACAATAGGACTGTTAAAAAAGAAGAAATCTAACAACTCACCTTATCTACTCTACGTTGATGTCTACCTCCTTCAAATTTTGCACTTAGAAAGGCCGCTACAATACTATAAGCTTCTGCAGTGCTGATAAATCTTGCAGGTAAACAAAGAATATTAGCATCATTATGCTGTCTTGCTAATTCTGCTAATTCAGAATTCCAGCAAATTGCCGCTCTAATTTTAGCATGTTTATTAGCGCTCATAGCCACTCCATTGGCACTCCCACAAATCAAAATACCCAACTCAGCCTCACCAGACTCTACTTTCTCTGCTACAGGATGAGCTATATCTGGGTAATCCATACTATCTAAAGAATGAGTACCCACATCTTCAAATTCAATATGTTCTGACTGGAAAAAACTTTTAATGAGTTCTTTTAACTCAAATCCAGCATGATCTGCTCCAATTGGGATAATTTTTTTCATAGTTTACGGCTGAATGATTTGACTTGTTCTCGTGTGCACGAATACAAAAGAGAAATGAACAATGCAAAAATGAACTAAAATGAATTGAACTGAAAATCAGATGCTAAATTAAATTAATGTTAACAAGTAAAGTGTTCATAGATGTTAATAGCCTATGCAAAATAAAGCATAATATACATGATGAATCAACGAAAATTAGTCCATTAGAATAAATATGACTGAATGCAAGTGAAAAGTATCATGACTAATCTTCTTTATCATAACATTGAGTTAACAATCATCGTGATTATTGATGATATCAAACTATGAGCATTGGCAGATATGAACATCTTGTTAGTAATCTTAGTTTTATCTGTTTATTAAGCAATTGAATTAAAAGATTGATGTTAATTTTGTGTTCACAAAATGGAATTAGTATAAAATCAAAGTATTCCAGCAATAAAATTCCCTGACAATGCTAACAGACTATACTATTACATCTTTAAATATTTAAAAAGAATATAATAATATGTATAATGATAAAACGCTTTTAGACGGAGGCGTCGTAGAAAGCTCTATTGATCCAGCTTTAGATTTGTTTGATGAAATTGAAAAACTGAAGAAGGAAAAGAATGCTATAATTTTGGCTCACTACTATCAGGATTCAGATATCCAAGATATCGCTGATTACATTGGAGACAGTCTCGGATTATCTCAGCAGGCAGCTTCAACAAATGCAGATGTGATTGTTTTTGCTGGAGTTCATTTCATGGCAGAAACTGCAAAAATTCTATGTCCTGACAAAAAAGTTTTATTGCCAGATCTAAGGGCAGGTTGTTCTTTGGCTGATAGCTGTCCACCTGATAAATTTAAAGCTTTCACTAATAAACATCCAGACCATACCGTAATTTCTTATATCAATTGCACTGCGGAAATTAAAGCGCTTACTGATATTGTTTGCACATCTTCTAATGCAGTTCAGATTGTAAACAGTTTGCCTGTAGATGAAAAAATAATTTTTGCACCAGATAAAAATTTAGGTCGCTGGGTTATGGAAAAAACAGGAAGAGATATGTTACTCTGGGATGGGGCCTGTATGGTTCATGAAATTTTTTCTAGGGAAAAAATAACAAGACTAAAAGTTAGATATCCTGAAGCTATCATAATAGCTCATCCCGAATGTGAACAACCAGTTCTGGAATTAGCAGAATTTATTGGTTCTACAACAGCATTACTTAATTACACGAAAAAAAGTGATGCTATGCAGTTCATCGTTGCCACAGAGACCGGAATCTTGCATCAAATGGCCTTAGCTTCACCTAGTAAGACTTTTATTCCTGCACCGCCAAATAATAACTGTGCTTGCAATGATTGCCCACATATGAAATTAAACACTTTAGAAAAGTTATACTCTTGTCTGAAAAATGAATCTCCTGAAATTCAGATGAATGAGGGTGTTCGTTTAAAAGCTGAAAAATCTATTCGCAGAATGCTTGATATTTCTGCCCAACTTGGCCTCTGAAAATTATGAATCAAATCATGTATAAATATAAAATAATAAGCATTTTCATTTTGCTTTTGAATCAAGGTTTTGCTCAAAACTTTGAATTGGTAACTGACTCTTCTAATGGAAGAACCTATCAGGAAGTTAAGGGTGACCCAATGAAAACAAGAATTTACACTCTTGACAACGGGCTAACAGTTATGTTTTCATTAAATAGAGATCAGCCAAGGGTTTATACTTGCATAGGCACCCGTGCTGGAAGTAAAAATGATCCAAAAACTGCAACAGGATTAGCTCATTATCTTGAACATATGCTTTTTAAGGGGACTGATCAATATGGAACTAAAGATTTTAGGAAAGAAAAGTTATATCTCGATGAAATTGATTCACTTTATGTGAAATACGGGAAAACAAAAGATGAGGGCAAGCGTAAAAAAATATACCATTACATTGATTCTATATCTGGATTAGCTGCTCAATTTGCTATTGCTAATGAATATGATAAAATGGTTCAGCATATTGGGGCTAAAGGAACAAACGCCTATACTTCATTTGATGAAACAGTTTATATAAACGATATTCCTTCAAATAGAATAGCTGATTGGGTTCAAATAGAATCTGAAAGATTTAGAAATCCAGTTTTGAGATTATTCCACACTGAGCTTGAAGCTGTTTACGAAGAAAAAAATATTTCTCTTGATTCTGATGATAATAAAGTTTTTGAAGAATTGTTTGCAGGGCTATTTAGAAAACATACCTATGGAACTCAAACAACAATTGGTACAATTGAACATCTTAAGAATCCCTCATTAATTAAGATTAGAGAATTTTATAATAACTGGTATGTTCCCAACAATATGGTTGTTTCTATTGCTGGAGAATTTAATTATGAGAAAACTATTGATTTAATAGACGAGAATTTTGGTAAGTGGATTTCAAAAGATGTTCCTGAATTTACTTTCTTACCAGAACAACCTAAATCAGAACCTACGGTTAAAGAAGTATTTGGTCCTGAAAGTGAATATGTAACCTTAGGATTTAAATTACCTGCCCCGTCGAAAAAAGAAACGGCTACTATGCGCGTTTTTGAAATGTTGCTTCAAAACTCAAAATCAGGTCTTTTTGATTTGAATTTAATTAAGAAGCAACTCGTTTTAGATGCATCTGCTGGTATCTATATGCTGCATGATTATAGCATATTGTTTATGGATGGTCGTCCTAAAACAGGGCAAACACTAGAAGAAGTTAAAACTTTAATTCTAGCTCAAATAGATTCATTAAAAGCGGGAAAATTCAATGAAACTGAGCTCAGAGCAATTATTACAAATGCAGAGGTTGATGAATTAAAGCAAATGGAGAGTAATTCTGGAAGAGCATTTAAAATGGTAAATGCTTTTATTCAAGAAACTCCTTGGAATGAGGTGGTTGAGCAGACTGAATTAATGAAAAAAGTAACTAAGCAAGATATAATTGACTTTGCTAATAAATGGATAAACAATGATTTTACAATCGTTTACAAAAGAGTAGGAGAGGATAAGGATGTTGTAAAAATTGATAAGCCAATAATCACACCTGTTGAAGTAAATCGAAATTCTGTCTCAAGATTTGCTAAAGATATTTTAGATAATGAAATTGATCCTGTTAATCCCGTTTTTGCTAATTATCAGCAAGATATAGATAGACGACCGATAAATGAAAAGGTAGATTTACTTTCAGTTAAAAACAAAAAGAACTCATTATTTCAACTTTACTATGTATTTGAATTTGGGCGATTAGCAAATCAGAAATTGCCTTTTGCAGTTAATCTTCTCGAATATTTAGGAACTGATAGATTTAGTTCAGAAGAAATTTCAAAGCAATTTTATGCTATTGGTTGTGATTTTAACGTTTTCGCAGGAAATGATCAAACTTATGTCTCTCTTTCTGGTCCTCAGGAGAAGTTTGAAAGAGCCATTTCAACTTTAGAGTATCTTTTGAAAAATGTGAAACCTGACCAATCGGTGCTCAATTCTCTAATTGAGGATGAAGTACAAGATAGAATTGATGCAAAAACTAATAAGTATGCAATACGAAATGCTTTATCGGCTTACGTAAGATATGGAAAGAGTAATCCAACAAACTGGGTCATTTCTAATTCTAAATTGAAGAAAATGAAGGCTCAACAATTAACATCATTAATTCATGATTTAACTTCATATGAGCATAAAGTGATGTATTTCGGGCCTGAAAATCCTGAAATTGTATTAAAAACTGTGAAGAAATATCACATACTGCCTGATAACATGAAATCGCTTCCAAAAAGCAAAGAATTCGCTTATAGAAAAAGTACAGAAAGAAATGTATTTTTTACTAACCATGAAATGGTTCAAGCAGAGATAGGCTGGGTTAGAAATACAGGAATCTACAATCCTGAGTTTTCTCCTAAAATAGCAATGTTTAATGAATACTTTGGGGGTGGAATGTCATCTATAGTTTTTCAAACTATTAGAGAATCTAAAGCTTTAGCTTATTCCAGTTATGCGTTTTTTTCTAACCCTTCTGAAAAGGATAAACCATATTACACTGGAGCTTACATTGGTACACAAGCAGATAAACTTGATTCGGCAATTATTGCAATGGATGAGTTATTAAATGTTATGCCTGAATCAGAGGTTTTATTTAGTGCTGCCAAATCAGCTTTGATCTCTAAAATTGAGTCTGAGAGAATTATAAATACTTCTTTATTGTTTAGTTATTTATCTTCTTCAAGACTTGGTTTAGACTATGATATTCGCAGCGATATTTATGAAAAAATAAAATCATATGATATCAAGAATGTTGCTGATTTTCACAAAGAAAATATAGAAAATAAGTCATTTGATATGTATGTTCTTGCTTCAAAAGAAAGGGTGAAGGAAAACCAATTGAAGAAGTACGGTAAATTCACAGAATTAACGCTAAAGGAAATATTTGGTTACTGATGACAGTTAAGCACTTTTTAATTTCGGTGCTTTTTCTGAACCCATTAATAAACAAGGCTCAGATAGTAAATAGTTTAGATTCACTTGAAAAGGCTATTTATTTCTTTCCTAGTCAAACTGTTTCTGGAGAAGGATTTCTTTTAAATAACATTCCTCATGGATTCTGGAAGAACTACTATGAAAGTGGTAAAATAAAATCTAAAGGGAATTTAATTTTAGGTAAAACCGATAGTACTTGGCTTTTTTTTAATGAAAGTGGATTTCTGTCAATGCGTGTCGATTATAACTTAGGATTGAAAAACGGTTCACGTGAAATTTATTCTGATAGTGGAATAATTAATTCTAGGGAATTCTTTATCAATGACATTAAAAATGGTTGGACTGAATTATTCACTGAGAAGGGCAATTTGCTCGCTCGTATTTTCTTTGTTCAAGACAAGGAAGAAAATTTGGCAGCAGAGTTTTCAGACGACGGTCGAATTGTAAATATTTCGGAATATCGAAATGGCTTATTAGTTAGAAAAACTAGAGTAAATAGGTACGATAAGCAAAAGCAAAAGTCAGGACTCTGGGTAGAAACAGACTCACTTTACAGGGTTCGAAAAAGTGTTCAGTATATGGACGATATGAAAAATGGCTTTTTGAAAGAATATGATGCCAATGGAAATTTAGTCAAACTTGAAAAGTACATAAATGATATTCTGCAGGCTGATGAAAAAGAACTAAATAAAGTAAAGCTTCAAAAATCATTTTTCATAAACGGAAAAATAAAATCTCAAGGATCTTTTATAGAAGGTAAACCTGTTGGTATTCATACTTTTTATGATTCTTTGGGAAATGCTGAAAGTGCAAAACTTTACCTGAATGGTTTTCTGGTTTCTGAAGGATTAGTTGATAATCAAGGTAGGAAACAAGGAGAGTGGAAAGAGTACTTCTTAAATGGTAATATTAAATCTTTAGGATCATATCTAGATGATTTAAAATCGGGATTTTGGAAATTCTATTTTAGTGGAGGTCAAACAGAGCAAACCGGAGCTTATTTGAATGGGCTTCCCACCGGCAGGTGGAATTGGTATTACGAAGATGGTAAACTGTTGCGAGATGAGTCTTTTAAACAAGGAAAAGAGGAAGGTTTTTCCTATGAACTTTTTCCTAACGGTGATACACTATCTGCAGGTGAATACTATCGCGGACAAAGAGAAGGAAAATGGTTTTTCAAGCAAGGAGACCAAAAAATTTCTGGTGAATTTATTGCTGGAGAAATGAACGGTATGTGGATTCATTATTTTGAAGATGGTCAGAAAAGTTTTGAAGGAGAATTCAGGGAAAGTCTGGCTGAAGGTGCCCATAAATCCTGGTACCAGGATGGTAAACTCAAATGGAAGGGAAATTTTAAGGCTGGAATTAGAGATGGAGTGTGGAATAAATATAGTTCTGATGGCATTCTTGAATTTAGCATCACCTACGAAAATGGAATAGAGAAAAAGTATTTTGGAACAAAAGTTTTACCTGAATTTTTTCCTGCAGATTTTGAAAGCCTAATAGAAAAGAACCCTTATATATTTTAATGAACAGATGTATCTTCCTTTTATTTTTATTGGGATTAACTTTATCTTCTTGCAGGACTGCAAAAATAAAAACTCAGAAAAACCTCACTGAGAACATTTCAAAAGATGTAGAAATCCCTCTAACAGGGGATGAAGAAAAGGAGTTTTTAGAGTTTGTTTCTTCTTGGATAGGGACCCCATATTTATATGGCGGAAAAAGCAAGAGTGGAACAGACTGTTCAGGCCTAGTTTTTACAACTTACAAAGAAGTTTTTGGAATAGATAGTCCAAGAAGCGCTTCAGACTTGTATAAAGTAGCAAAACCGCTAAAGATTAATGAACTAAGAGCAGGAGATTTGGTCTTTTTTGATATCAAAAATGGTTCAGTTTCTCATGTTGGAATGTATCTTAACGAGAAGTATTTTATTCATTCAAGCACAAAAAAAGGCGTAATCATTTCATCCTTAAATGAAAGCTATTATAAAGAGCATTTCAAATCATTTGGTTCTTTAAGGAAAAATTAAAGCTCTTCTAAAGTGTCTGGAGATTGATGGTCGTGAAAATCGCTAATGTTTTCCTGCATTTTTTTCTTTTGAAAAAGATAGTACCCATTTAAAGTCATCACGAAAGCATTACCAATCACTACTAACCAATAACCAATTGCGAAATTGATACTCAGTTTAATAAAACTAAACATTTCAGGTTGAGCGCCTATTTGTTTTTCCCACTGATAAAGCATCATTCCCCTGAAAATTAGAAGGATAGCTATAACAATTGCAGAGATAATCACTGCTGTTTGCTCACGATATTTCTTCATTACCAGAGAAAGAACAACTCCTACTAATAGCATTAAAGCTGCGGAAATAGTAAAAATATCTGGGTGTTTTTTTCTCTCACTGTTAAGAATGTTGAATTCCTTGTTGTCTTTGAGGTAATCCATCATTGAAGCATCTTTTAAATCCATTTCGCCAGCTGTCATTAATGAATAGCCTGACATGGAGCCCAACTCGGTATCATTGCATTTTATTTCAAGAAAAGGAAGTAGGAAGCATACTATTAAGCAAGCAAATAAACCAGAGTTAATATAATATCGCATTCAAAAAAGGATTTCTCAATGTTACAAATTTTAAGTAATATTTTTCATAAACGTTTATTTGTTTAAAAACATTCATAGTAATATCATTTCTAATAATCAATATTGGTCATATTTAAGGCAGAATATGAGAGATAAATACAAAAGAGTGTTAGAGAAATATATAGCACCTCAAGCTGTGGATACAATTGTTAATTGGATCATAGATTACGGAGTGCATCTTAAAATCACAGAAGAAAGAACAACAAAACTTGGAGATTTTAGACCAAATCAGCATTTAGAAAAAGGACATCGTATAACTATAAATTATAACCTCAATCAACATGCTTTTTTAATAACTCTTGTTCATGAAATGGCTCATCTTAAAACTTGGAATCTTTTTAAAGACAAGGTTAAACCGCATGGTGCAGAGTGGAAATCTGTTTATAGAGAAATGCTACTTCCTTTTCTTTCTTTGAATATTTTTCCTGATGATATAGCTCCAGCTTTAATAGAATATCTTGAGAATCCGGCTGCATCTAGTTGTTCTGATATGAATTTGATGAGAATTCTAATGAAGTATGACCAAGAGCCAAAAATATTGCTTGAAGAAATACCCTCAAGTTCGGTATTTAAATTGTCTTCAGGCAGGGTTTTTAGAAAAGGAAGTCAACGAAGAAAATACTTTCAATGCCTAGAAATTTCATCTGGCAAAATGTATCTTATTAATCCGCTTGCTGAAGTTGAACCTGTTCAGCACCTAGCCTAAAAGAATTTGTAACTTGCACCCTAATTCTAACGAAATGAATAAGGAGCAAGTAAAATTGTCGCATAACAGAGTTTCTTTAATGGCTTCAGAGCTTCAAGGCTCGGAGATCATCAAGCTTGCAGGTGATATTAATGAAAAAATCAAGTCAGGACAGAAGATCTATAATTTCACCATTGGAGATTTTAATCCTGCCATATTTCCAATACCAGATCTTCTTAAAGAAGAGATAATAAATGCATACAGCCATAATGAAACAAACTATCCTGCAGCAAACGGAATAGTGTCACTTAGAAATGCTGTTGCAGAATACATTAAAAATATTCAAGGATTAAGCTATTCTTCCGAAGAGTATTTAGTAGCCGGTGGTGCACGTCCTTTAATTTATGCAGCATATCAGGCTTTGATAGATCCTAAGGATAAAGTATTATTTCCGGTACCATCATGGAATAACAATCACTACAGTCATTTGTCCCATGCTGAAGCAATAATGGTGGAGACAAAAGCCGAGAATAATTTTATGCCAACAGCAGAAGAGTTAAAGCCGTACATTTCAGATGCTTCAATGCTTGCTCTCTGTTCGCCACTAAATCCAACAGGAACTGTTTTTAGTGAAAAGAATCTTCATGAAATATGTGTTTTAGTTTTAGAGGAGAACCTTAGAAGATCTCCCGATCAGAAACCGTTATATATTCTATATGATCAGATTTATTGGATGCTTACATATGGAGATACCAAGCACTTCGACCCTGTTACTTTATTACCAGAATTGAGACCATATGTTATTTACATTGATGGTATTTCTAAAGCTTTTGCTGCTACAGGAGTAAGGGTAGGATGGGCTTTCGGGCCTGAAGATATTATCTCAAAGATGCGAAGTATCTTGGGACATGTAGGCGCTTGGTCACCAAAAGCAGAGCAAGTTGCAACAGCAAATTACCTTGAAAATCAAGAACAAGTAAATATAGATTTATCAAAATTGAAAGATAGGCTTCATAAAAGACTTAATCTTTTGCATGATGGTTTTCAGAAATTAAAAACCGAAGGATTTCCTGTTGATTCTATTGATCCAGCGGGTGCAATTTACATGACGGTTAAGTTTGATTTAGTTGGCATGAGCGATAAATCTGGGAATTCAATAAACACAGCACAAGAGACTACTCGCTTTTTACTTGACGATGCAGGTATAGCAATTGTTCCTTTTTATGCTTTTGGAGCTTCTAGAAATTCACCTTGGTACCGCATATCAGTTGGAACAGTTGTTTCGGAGGAGATACCTGTAATTTTGGAGACTATAAAGAAATCATTATCAAAGCTTATTTAGCTTAACAATAATCTTAAATGGAATTGAATAAAGATAATTATTGCATCATTATGGCCGGAGGAATCGGAAGTAGATTTTGGCCAATGAGCAAACAAAATAAACCGAAACAATTTTTAGATGTTTTAGGTACAGGCAAAAGCTTGCTTCAGGAGACGCATAATCGATTTAAGGGCCTTGTGCCCGAAGAAAATATCTTTATAGTCACAAACAAGGCCTATGGACCCTTAGTGATGGGTCAGCTACCAGATATAAACCCGGATAATGTTCTACTTGAACCTTCTAGAAGAAATACAGCTCCGTGCATAGCCTATGCTGCTCATAAAATCTATAAAAACAATAAAAACGCAAGGTTAATAATCGCACCTTCAGATCATTTGATATTACAAAAGGATGTTTTTCTAGAGAAGGTTGAATTGGGCTTCCGTTTTATTTCGGAGGAAGATGCTTTACTCACTTTAGGAATTCAACCAGGAAGACCAGATACAGGCTATGGCTATATTCAGTTTATGGTGGATGAAGAAAGCAGAGAGAATGGAATTATTAAGAAAGTAAAAACGTTTACAGAAAAACCAAATCTTGATCTTGCAAAATCATTTTTAGCGAGCGGTGATTTTTTATGGAATTCAGGTATTTTCATAGGGAAGGCAATTACGTTCATTAAGTCTTTTGAAGAGCACCTTCCTGAAGTAAATACAATTTTTTCTGAGGGTAAAAGTATTTATTATACAGTTAATGAACCTGATTTCATTGAACAAGCGTATGCTCAATGCACTAATATTTCGATGGATTATGGTGTGATGGAAAAAGCATCAAATGTATTTGTCCTACCAGCTGATTTTGGATGGTCCGATCTTGGAACTTGGGGTTCTTTATATGAGAATTCCACTAAAGATGAATACAATAATACAATTATTGGAAAACAAGTTATGATTCAGCAATCTTCGGGTTGCTTGGTGAATGTTCCCAAAGAAAAATTGGTGGTGATTCAAGGATTAAATGATTTTATTGTTGTTGAATCAGATGGTATTCTTCTAATCTGCAAAATGGAGGATGAGCAAGAGATTAGGCAACTTGTTACGAATGTGAAAGTTGAAAAAGGAGAAGAGTTTGTTTAATGCTTATTTAGGATAAATGAAAAAGGCTGCCCAAGAGGCAGCCTTTTTTGTAAGCGTGGAAGGTTAAACAAAAATTGAATTCAAATTAAAATTCCCATAAATCGTGCTCAAATAAAACGATTTCTTCTTTAATCCTATTAGATTCGAGAAGAGCATCTAAGCCTTTTTTATATTCATTAATAGATCGGTCGTAAACGTTTTCTTCTTTTATGATGTAACTACTAAACTGCCTTTTCCAGAAGATGTCGTCAAACGACCTTCTTTCTGTAGGGTTTTTTCTATTGAAGACATCATATTTAGCAAGCGTATTTCTTGCCTCAGGAAAGTAAATCCAGAATAAAGGCTGATCGCCCTTTTCTTTGTCCTCTTGCTCATAAAGCAATGAAATTCCAAGAATTCGAACGTCTAAAACGGATCTTTGTCTGTCGAAAAACCATTCTTCTTTTAAAAGCAATTTTTTAACCCGATTTGGAGAAAAACTCTCTGTAATTGTTAAAACGGTATCAACAGAAGGATCCATCATACTAGGAACCATCTTTTCATAGCTCTTTTCTGTTAGCTTCTTAATGTCGCCTGGAGTAACTTCAATTGAAAAGTCATCAACATTGGCACTATAGACTCTTAAAGAAACTTCTTCTGTAACAGCTTTGTAAAGAACATTTGTAAGGCTTCTTAAACCATTAACATCGTTGCCGATTGGATAATAAAGAGGAAGATTTATTTTCTCACGAAGATCAATAATTCTCCATATCCTTCTTTTCCACATTACGTCTGCTTCACGAATAGGAGTATAAGGAATCGGTTTACGATTCTGAATATGCTCTCTTTTGTATACGCCATCATATGCGCTCTCGTCTCCAAGTACAGACTGGGCATTAACCTCTAAGGAGATGAATGCAACAAAAGATGCTAAAATTATTCCTATGCGTTTCATAGCTTAAATTTTTTATTTCTTACTTAACGCTAAATTGAGCGGTAAGGGTTCGAATAGTTCCATCAGGACCTTTCGCTCTGATATCAGAGAAGAAAATCTTACCGCCTGGTTTTACTTGCTTTAACAAACTTTCAACACCAGCGTCAAAGCGATTGCCTTGAACCTGAGCTGTCTTATAGAAACCTCCAATGTTTGCACCGAACTCAAAAGATTGAATTGTGAAGTTGGCTTTGAAGTCAAAGTTTTCGAGAACAGCTGATAAATAACCTGCTGATTTAAGCTCGCCTAACGAAAGAGACTCGCCGCTTTTCTTACCAAGCAACATTGGCGTTGGATCAGGAATTCTTTTAATTCTAAATTCTGGTGCACCCATAGATGAAGACTTCCCGTCAGACTTAACCACTACAGGGATAGTACATTTTGTCCCTCCTGTAACGTTAATTACATATTCACCAGCTTTAACTTTTGTCATTTTTCCAGGGGCACCTGCAATACTAGCTTCAATTTTAGTAGGGTCTGAACCCGGAACAGAAACTGAAACAGGATTGTCAACTCCGATGTAAAACACATTCATTGATGTTGGAGAAACAACAGCAGCAGGCTTAATTGCCATATATTCATATTCTACATCAGAAACTTCTTCAACACCTTCCGCATTAATAAATTTAACTGAAGCTTTGATTTTCTGAGCACCTTCTGAAGTTGGCTTTGATTTGAATATCACAGAACCGGTTTCGTCAGTTTCAGTAATTTGTCTTCCATTAACGGTAACATCTGGAGTCATAGAAGAATTAAACGCAGCTACAAATATTTTAGCAGAGAATTCATCACCAATGGTAACAACGCTTGATGAAGGAATCATCTGAGCTGCAAGTTTATCCACCTTAATGGTCTTTGCTCCAATTGACTTGAATAATTCATTTAATACTGTTCCCTCAGCATTTCTTATTTCAGTTTGCATTTGAGAAAGTACTGAAATTTGAGCAGCAAGAGGAAGGTGATAAAACTTATTTGTTTCCCAGGTTTCTTTTTCTACTCCTTTTCTTGGAGGATCTTCAGTGTCAAGACCAAGTGTAGTTGATTTGGAAACCTCTGGACTTAAAACACTCAATAAATTCTTTTTGAACCCATTAATTTTTTCTTTTAGTTCCGAAGCTTTCCCACCTGTTCCTGTTTCTCCGCACATGATTCTGGTGCAATTGTCGTACTTGTCTTTTGAGTTAACTCTGGAAAGGTCAAGAGTATCAGCAATTTCTTTAGAAACCTGCTCTTCAGCCTGAATAAGTTCTGATTTAATTTCAGCTACATATTGATGAAGCTCGTCAGACCATTTTTTTACTTTCTGAGAGTTTTCATAAGGCACCTTTGCGCGAACAGGGTCTAATTCCAACTGGCCTTTAAGAGAGTTGTAAAGCAGTCCGTTATTCGCCTCAAAATTCTTATCTGTCTTAAGCAATCCAGTGTTCATCACTACGAAAGCCTCAAGAATTTCTTTTGATACGTTTAGGGCAAGAAGTGCGGTAAGTACGAGATACATCATACCGATCATTTTCTGCCTTGGCGTTTCTTTTCCTCCTGACATATGTCTTAGATTATTTAATTTAAGTTAAACTGAATTAGTTGATTACCTATTAACATTCATTGCGGTAAGCATATTACCATAAACGTTATTCAGTGAACTCAAATTGTTTGTTAGTTGGGACATTTCTTCTTTGTACTTCTGAGTATCAGAAACAGATGCATGAAGATTAGACATTAATGACTCAATACCCTCATATAAGCGACCTGTAGCTTGGGAATGAGCTTCCGCTCCTCTTAACTGCAACTCGTATACAGAATTTAATTCAGAAAGGTTCTTAGATACTTTTTGAAGTTGCTCGCCATAAGTAGCTCCATCTTCATTTGTCATAGACAGACCAGTTAATGATTCTGAAGCCTTAAGATATGTTTCTGACAAGTCATCAACGCTTTTAGAAGCTTTTTTAATATTCGAAACATAATCGTTAGTAGCAACGGAAGCATCAGTTATATCTGCTAATTTTGAAGTGTTTTCGCCTAAAGCCTTTAAGCTATTACCTAAGCTTTCTATAAGCTCTGGACCCACTTTTGCCTCTTCTAACATTTTATCTAGTTGTTGAGCAACAGGATCTTTGCCGATTGCTTTTTTATCTTTTTTAGGCGAATCGTCATGCATTCCTGCTAATTCTGGATAAACTAAAGTCCAATCTGGATCTTCATGCGGCTTTTCAAAGGCTGAAATAAAGAAAATTCCAGCTTCAGTAAGTAGACCCACCATAAGCATTTCATTAGCTCCAGGCCAGTGAAGGATTTTAAAAAGGGCTCCTACAATCACGATTGCGGCACCGATCCCGTAGATCATACCCATTACTCGTTTCCCTTTTTTTGATGCAAGAAAATTAGCCATTGTTTTTTGTTGTTAAGTGTGTGATTTGATTGATTATGGTTGTTTATTAACGCTCAATTATTGATTGAATTATTCAGCAACGTCATTTTTATCGCGACCGATGTAACTAATTACACAGCGGAAGCCGATATAGCATTTTGCCGTATCCTGATATTCATATGTTCTTGTTCCTGTTTGTAGATAATATGAAACATCTTTCCATGAACCTCCTCGAATAACTTTTCTCTTAAGTGCAATTGGATCATCTGCTTTTGCTTCATATGTATAATCTGGACTATTATCATGAGAGAAGTTGTAGGCTGATTCATCGAAAGCATTCGACGTCCATTCTGCAACATTTCCAGACATGCAATATAAACCGTATTGGTTTGGATTATATGAATCTGCTCTAAGAGTTGTTAACCCTCCATCGTCAATATAATTTCCACGAAGGGGTTTAAAGTTAGCAAGAAAGCAACCAACACTATTACGAATGTAAGGACCTCCCCAAGGATATGGACTTAAATCAAGAGCTCCTCTTGCTGCATATTCCCATTCTGATTCAGTAGGAAGGCGGTAATTTTGCTCATAAGAACTTCCTTCTGTGAACAGATAGCCGTTTCTTAAGTTTGTTCTCCAAACACAAAATGCTCTTGCTTGTTTCCAGTTAATACCTACCACAGGATAATCATCATAACCAGGATGCCAAAAATACATATTGGTTAGAGGCTCATTATAAGAGTATGTGAAATCGTGAATCCAAGCTAATGTATCAGGATAAATAGGAATTGTTTCTCTCTTGATAAATACAGAACGGTCTTTCAGTCCTTGAGCTCTGTTACCTCTTCGAGCGGCAGCTTGATAATCAATCCACCAATATTCGTATAAAAACTTACGTGTATCAAATTCCTTTCTGCCATAGAATCTTTCATTTTCTGGCAAATACATTGGCTCTAAAGCTTCGCGAAATTCTTCATCATCATAACGCAAGCGCTCATCCCAGTCAAGAATTGGAGTAGGGTAGTCTTCATCGTATTCATTGGTTTCAATTATGAAGTCTTCAAACTCTTCTCCAAGCATTCTGCGTGCGATTGAGTCCCTTACCCAATTAACGAATTGGCGATATTCGTTATTTGTAATTTCTGTTTGATCCATGTAGTAAGCAGGTAATGAAACCGTTTTACTCTGAGCTGTTACACCATATGTAACATCTTGGTCACTAGGACCCATGTTAAAACTACCCATTGGAATGTAAACCATTCCATATGGATCTTCTTGGAACCAGTTTTGGCGTCCTTGCACTCCGGTGAGATATCCGTTGCCATCATTTCCACAACTGCTAAACAGTGTAGCTACAATCAGCATAAAAGCTGATGAATGCATGATAGCACCTCTTTTAAGGGCGTTGGTCATAACTTTATAGATTCGTGAAATGGTAACGTAAAGTTTTTCAATTAACCTTATTATGGTTTGGTTTATCAGTAAACGCTTCAATAGCAGTAACAGTTACAGCCAAATTTTACAGATATCTTACGTTGCGATAAATCTGGCGTGGTTTAACCGGATCAATCTTGAAGCAGTAGTTAAGCATAAACTCAAGCGTACCGTTATTATATGGATTAAGAGCAGATGTATTAACATCATAAGCCAATCCTAATTTTACACCTTTATAAACGTCTGCTCCTAGCATTACAATAACAGCGTCTTGGAATCTGTAAGATAAACCTCCCCAGATTTTGTTCTTATAATGAACGTTGCAGTTAATATCAAATTGTGTGGTTGCTGCATTTTTAATAAAAATGGAAGGTCTTAATTCAATATCAGGATTCAACTGATAATTATAGCCTGCCATGAAATAGTAATGTCTTCTAGCCTGATACTTATAAGTTGATAAGTTGAACGTAGATTGGGGCAAATGACTAGATGAAATTCCTACGTAATAATCTTTAGTAGTGTAATATGCACCAAGTCCTGCATCGAAAACTGTTGCTGCAACTTTAGAGGTAGGAATTGCAGGGTCACCATCCTGTAATGGCTGCAAACCACCACCAAGTGATTTATTCATCATTCCCAAATCAACACCTAACCCCAATGTTCCCGTCTTTAATTTCAAGTGATAAGAATAGGCAAGCTTTACGAAAATATTATCTTCAACACCAATGGCATCCTGCATAATGGTCAAACCTACGCCTCCTTTAGCAACAGCTAAAGGCATATCTGCAGAAAGGACAAAAGTTCTTGGAGAACCATCGAAGCCCAACCATTGGCTGCGACCTATTGCAGTGCCGCAAATGGCATTTGACGTTCCGGCATAGCCAGGATTGACTGCCAGTCGGTTATACATATTCTGACTAAATTGAGGGTCCTGTTGTGCGTTAGAACTTAGAACCAGAGCGAATATGCTGATAATAATTAACCGTAATTTCATTTATGTAGTTTATTTGGCTAGTTGACTTACAAGAGGCTAAAATACGTAAATTAAAATGTCTCGTGCAACATAGATTGTGAATAAACGGTTAATAAAATTATGTTGACACAGGCTAAGCCTCTGATTATCAGGAAAAAATAATTAAGCTAGCTTCTGATAAGTTTGCCACCATGTTTCTGGTAATTCTCCTTGCATTGCCTGGTTATAATCTTCGGGATTGCACGGAACTACTTGATGCCGCTTGAATTTCTGGCTTTCTAGATTGCGAGAAGGCACCCTCATCCACCATCTTCCATTCCACTTATTTTTATAAAAAACAATTTCCTCATGAATTTTTTCAGAACTCAAATTATATATAGTGTAATCATTAGAATTGCCAATATCTCCATCAGGGATTCTATTTATTAAGCCATCAGCAAAATGCCATATTAATTGAGCCACTAATTTTTCAGAACTAACTGTATCATTTCTTTTTGTCAGACTCCAGCCAAAAATCCCAAGTGACGAAAGCTTGTTGCTTAGTCCTGCGTAGCGCATTAGTCTGCATGCTTCTTCAGCGTAAAAGCCGTTTGGCTCCTCATAAATGGAGGAAGGGAACTCAGAACACCTTATTGCACTGCAATCGAAGCTTAAAACATCAGAATTCCTAAGAACAGGCTCTACATGTGAAATATTTTGTCGCACTTGACCAAGTCTATGGATATCGAAATTCATTTTTTCCAAAGTCTTAAGCATAGAAGGGTCAGACAAATACGATTGATAACCAATAATCGAATAATTAAATAAATAATTAGGCGAATGTGAGATTACTTTTGTTAACCAGTAATTATTTTCGTTGTTTTCCTCACTCATACTCTGTAAATCAGGAAAAGCATCAACAGAGCATAGGTTAATAGTTTGCTCCTCAAGACAATACGAAGTATAAATCTGAAACGAATTGTATTGATGAGCTGAAATAATTACCGGAGTGGAGCCATAATCTCTAATTTTTAATATTGCATTTGCAAACTCATCATCACTTCCTTTGAAAGATCCAGCATCAGCTATTCTAAGGCTTTTTGAAGGAGAAAATAAATTATAAAGATTCTCTCTTATTCCATAAATAAAAAAATCATTTTCGTCTTTAAGTCTGGAAATAAGAACTAAGTGAGGTGAATCTTCCTGAATCATTTGATCCAAAGTATACGCCTCAATAACCTCTCCAATTGAGCCTTGCGGCCAAAATTGCTCTTTTAATTCATTTACATTTTGTAAATCTAGAAGTGCGACAAGGTTCACGGTTTAATGAATAAAATTATTTCTTTTTACTTTTTGTTTTTTTAGAAGCTGCTGTTGCCGCTTTAGCTTTACCAACCATTTTCTTGGGCTTGTTAGCATCATCGGCGATGATAGCTTCAACGTCTGTAAGGTTAAGCGAATTTGGATCTGTTCCTTTAGGGATTTTGAAGTTTTCCTTTCCTTTAGAAATATAGGGTCCCCATCTGCCATTTAAGACTTGAATTAATGGGTCTGTTTCATTAAAGATTTTAATCACTTTTTCAGCGTCCGCTTTTCTTTTAGCGAGAATTATTTCTATAGCTCGCTCTGTGGTTATCTCAAGAGGGTCCTCATCTTTTGGAATCGAATAAAATTTCGAGTCATGTCTAATATATGGGCCAAATCTACCTGTTCCTATATTTATGTCTTTATCTTCAAACATTTCAAGCTTTCTTGGAAGCTTGAAAAGGTCAATGGCTTCTTCTAAAGAAATAGTTTCTAATCTTTGACCTTGTCTAAGGTTTGAAAACTTTTTTTCTTCATCCTCATTTTCTCCAATTTGGGCCAAAGCTCCATATCTGCCAATTCTTACATAAATATTTTTTCCGGTCTTAGGATCAACACCTAAATGTCTTGCACCTGTTGCACGTTCAGATTCTTCTAGTGTTTTCGAAACCGTTTTAATAAAAGGCTGATAGAAACTTTTAAGCATTAATGTCCATTCCTGGAGTCCTTCTGCAATTTCATCAAACTCTTTCTCCACTTTTGCGGTAAAGTTATAATCCATTATTTGCTCAAAGTTTTCCACTAAGAAATCGTTAACAACAGTACCTATATCTGTTGGAAAGAGCTTATTCTTTTCATGACCTGTAATCTCTGTCTTTTCTGTATCTGAGACACTTGAATCCTTTAAAGTAATAACCTTATAATTTCTAGGTGTTCCTTCTCTTTCTTCTTTTACAACGTAATTTCTTTTTTGAATTGTTGAAATTGTTGGCGCGTAAGTTGAAGGTCTTCCTATTCCGAGTTCTTCTAACTTTTTAACCAATGCAGCTTCTGTATATCTTGGAGGGGGGCTACTAAATTTTTGAGTCGCGGTTAATTCATTTAACTCTAACCGCATTCCTTTTGCCACTGGAGGAAGCAAATTACTCACTTCTTCTTCTTCTGGAGCATCGTCAAATGACTCAGAGTAAACTTTCAAGAAACCATCAAAAATTACCACTTCTCCAAGAGCTTCGAGTTGTTCTTCTAAGCCAGAGATTGCAATTTTGACTACAGTCTTTTCTATTTCTGCATCAGCCATTTGTGAAGCAAGGGTTCTTTTCCAGATTAATTCATAAAGCCGATTTTCTTGTGTATCACCTTTTTCTGGTGTTTGTTCCATATAGGTTGGGCGAATAGCTTCGTGAGCTTCTTGCGCCCCTTTAGACTTTGTCGTAAATTGTCTAGCCTTATGATAACGCTCCCCATATGCAGAATTTATTTGATTTTTAGCTGATTGAATAGCTGTATCAGATAAGTTAACAGAGTCTGTTCTCATATAAGTTATTCGCCCAGCTTCGTAAAGCTTTTGAGCAACAACCATAGTTTGACTAACAGAGAAACCTAATTTTCTTGAAGCTTCCTGTTGTAGAGTAGACGTTGTAAAAGGAGCAGAGGGAGTTCTACGAGAAGGTTTTTTCTCAACATCTATAATCGTAAAATTAGCATTGTTGCATGCATTTACAAATGTTTCTGCCTCCTCATAAGTTTGTATTTTTCTTGGAAGAGTAGCTTTGAGAGTATAACTTTTCCCTTCATGCTGAAACGAAAGTAAAGCAACAACTCTAAAGGAAGAAGAAGTTGAGAATGCTGTAATGTCACGTTCTCTTTCAACCAGTAGCCTTACTGCCACAGATTGAACCCTTCCTGCCGATAATGAAGGTTTAACTTTCTTCCATAATACGGGAGAAAGTTCATAACCTACAATTCTATCCAACACTCTTCTTGCCTGCTGAGCGTTGACCAAATTGTAGTCAATTTTCCTTGGAGAATCAATCGCTTTCAGAATTGCAGGCTTGGTAATTTCATGAAAAACAATTCTTTTGGTATTGTCCTGATTAAGGTTTAGCGCTTCCAATAGGTGCCAAGAAATAGCTTCTCCCTCACGGTCCTCGTCCGATGCCAGCCATACTGTTTCAGCTTCTTTCGATAATTTGGTTAGCTCTTTAATAATATCTTTTTTGTCGGGAGAGACCTCATATTTAGGTTGAAAATTATTCTCTACATCAACCGAAATATCACTCTTACTTAAATCCCGAATGTGGCCAAAGCAGGATTTTACTAAAAAGTCAGATCCAAGAAAACCACCAATCGTTTTGGCTTTTGCGGGTGACTCAACAATGACAAGGTTTTTGGCCATAATTTAAATTTTATTTGAACGGTGTTCTCCGGCAAAGAAACAGAAACAATTTGAGCTCTTCCAAATTAAAAATAGAATCAAGCGATATGACACGAAGTGTCATTTTGTCACATCGGGAGCTTTCACTAATTTTGCGGACTTCTATTTTAAATATGTCAGATACACTAAATAAGATAATAGACGAGAACCGTCAAGGCGAGGCTTTTGTTCAAGAAGTTTCAGCTCCATTAAGTAATGGTAAGAAAATGTTTCTTGAGAGCTATGGTTGTCAAATGAATTTTGCTGATAGCGAAATCGTAGCATCCATTCTCACAAAAGAAGGCTATTCAACAACCAAGAATATTGATGAAGCAGATTTAATCTTTGTGAACACTTGTGCGATAAGAGATAATGCTGAGCAAAAAGTTAGACAAAGATTAACAGACTTTAATAAGGTTAAAAAACAAAAGCCGGATTTGATAGTTGGAGTTTTAGGCTGTATGGCCGAAAGGTTAAAATCTAAATTGCTCGAAGAGGAAAAATTAGTAGACCTTGTCGTTGGACCAGATGCATACAGAGACCTGCCTTCGCTAATTAATACTGCCGAGGACGGGCAAAAGGCAATGAATGTTATTCTCTCAAAAGAAGAAACCTATGCTGATATTTCTCCAGTTCGCTTAGGAGGAAATGGAATTACTGCCTTTGTTTCAATTACAAGAGGATGTGATAATATGTGTTCATTCTGTGTTGTTCCATTTACTAGAGGAAGAGAAAGGAGTAGAGACCCTGAAACAATTGTGAGCGAAGTTAAGGACCTTTACAAAAACGGCTTTAGAGAAGTTACTTTATTAGGTCAAAATGTTGATTCATATTTATATGCTGGAGGAGGCTTAAAGAAAGAGATATACTCTAAAGATGAGCTTGATAAGGCTGTTAATTTTGCTCAGCTTCTTGAAAAAGTGGCTGTTTCTGTTCCTGGAATTAGAATCCGTTTTTCTACATCTCATCCAAAAGATATGACAAACGAGGTTCTATATACAATGGCTAAATATGATAACATTTGCAAGTATATCCACCTGCCGGTACAATCTGGAAACTCTGAATTGCTTGACAAAATGAATCGCGGCTACACCAGAGAGTGGTACATGAGTAGAATCAATACTATACGAGAAATAATACCAGAATGTGGAATTTCTACTGATATAATTTCAGGATTTTGTTCAGAAACTACTGAACAACATCAGGAAACTCTTAGCCTTATGGAGTGGGTTGGATATGATTTCGCCTATATGTTTAAGTACTCAGAAAGGCCTAAAACTTTAGCGGAGAGAAAATTTAAGGATGATGTGCCCGAAGAAGTAAAGGGAAGCCGATTAAAGGAAATTATTGAGTTACAAAACCGACTTTCTCTAGAAAGCAATAAAAAAGATATTGGGAAAGTACACCAGGTTCTAGTTGAAGGTCCATCAAAAAGATCTCAGGAACATCTATCTGGAAGAAATACTCAAAATAAGGTGATTGTTTTCCCTAAAGAAAACTACAAAGCGGGTGAGCTTGTAGACGTTCTTGTTCACGATTGTTCATCAGCAACATTGTTGGGAACGGCAGTTGATTATTCAAAATAGTTTCTGTCTGATCATGGAGTTACAAGATGTAAAAAACAGGTTTAGTATCATTGGAAGCGCTCCGATGTTAGATAGGGCCATAGACACAGCATGGAGGGTGGCATCCACAGATTTATCTGTGTTAATTACAGGAGAAAGCGGAACTGGTAAGGAAGTGTTTTCTAAGGTAATTCACAGTTTTTCTTCACGCAAGCATGGCCCATTTATCGCAGTAAACTGCGGAGCTATCCCAGAAGGTACAATAGATTCAGAGCTTTTCGGTCATGAAAAGGGCTCATTTACAGGAGCTAATGAAGCAAGAAAAGGATATTTTGAAGTTGCCGGAGGCGGAACAATTTTCTTGGATGAAGTAGCAGAACTCCCCCTTCAAACCCAAGTTCGCTTGCTTCGCGTTTTAGAAACAGGCGAATTCATTAAGGTCGGGTCTTCAAAAGTGCTTAAAACAGATGTTCGGATTGTTGCTGCAACGAATGTAAATATTCCGGACGCTATTGAAAAAGGAAAGTTCAGAGAAGACTTATATTACAGATTAAATACGGTTCCAATTAAAATCCCACCACTCAGGGAAAGGGGCCAAGATATTCTTCTTCTATTTAGAAAGTTTGCAGCAGATTTTGCTGCAAAATATAATATGCCTCCTGTTAGACTAGATGAACAATCTCATCAGTTAATGCTAAATTACAGATGGCCAGGAAATATAAGGCAATTGAAGAACGTTACAGAACAAATTTCGATTATTGAGAATGAGCGAAATATTTCTGCAGAAGTGTTATCACGATATCTTCCTGGGCAAAACAATAGCCTATTACCAGCAAAGTTGGATGGAGAGAACAAAGCTGATATTTCAGAAAGAGAGATTCTTTACAAGGTTCTTTTTGACATGAAGAAAGATATGGTTGAAATGAAGAAGTTAATTTTGGATTTAATCCAGAATGGTGGAGATGAAGCTCATTTTAATGAAGATAATGCTCAACTCATTTCAAAGCTTTATCAAGATGTAAATCAGCAGAACGCTCAACATATTTCTAAAGTAATTCAGCCGGTAGTTCATAATCCTCAGCCTGAACCCTATTATCCGCCGGTAACAGAGCATGAGGAGCTTGAAGAAGAAAGTTTATCACTTGAGGAAAGAGAGAAAGAGCTTATTATTAAAGCACTCGAGAAATACCGAGGACGTAGAAAACAAGCAGCACTTGAATTAGGGATTTCTGAGAGAACCTTGTATAGAAAAATTAAGGAATACGGGATAAACCTATAATAAATGACAAAGCTTATTTCTATTGCTTTCGTATTGTTATTCCTTCCCTTCAACGCTTGCAGGGTTTCGCTTTCTGGAGGAAATTATGGAGAGGCTAAATCAATCTCTATTAATTTTTTTCCGAATCAGGCAGCATTGGTTCAGCCAACGCTTAGTCAGGCTTTTACTGAAGATTTAAGAAACTTTTTCCAGTCTCAAAGTCCACTCGCTCTAGTTCAAAGGGGCGGAGATCTTAATCTGCAAGGAGCAATTACCGATTATAGAGTTGCACCGGTTGGCATTGGTAATCAAACGGCATCATCAAATAGGCTCACAATTACTGTGAAAGTGAGTTTCACAAATACATTAGATGAAACCAAAGATTTTGAAAGTAGTTTCTCAAGATTTGCCGATTTTCCTTCTTCTCAGAATCTGGTTTCTATTGAAGCAGATTTAATAAGAGAGATAAATCAACAATTAATTCAAGATATTTTCAATAAAGCGCTAATTAATTGGTAGATATGAATAAGTCTGAATTTATTGACTTATGTCAGACGCCGCAAAAGGCAAATTCAATTCATGTAAATGAATTGAAGGAAATTATTGAAAGATATCCCTTTTTTCAAGCCCCAAGGGTTCTGTATTGTCTTGCCCTAAAGAATGGAGAGCAAATAGGATATTCTGATGCTTTAAAAGCTGTGGCACTTCACACCCCTAGCAGAAAGAGGTTATTTCAATTGATTGAAGGAGGCTTTCCCATTGATCATTCTGAAATAGAAACTAAAGACGATAAAGTAAGTCAGGTTGAACTTAAAGAAGTTGCCGTAGAAATTATTGAACCCAAAATAGATTTACCTCTTCCGGGAGAAGAAAGTCTCCTAAAGGAGATTATTAATTATCCTCACGTAAAACGGGAGGAAGAAAACAAAGAGCATCTAGCTAAACAAGAAACCAATTCTGCTAATAGTGAGGTGGTTGTGGAAATAGAGCCAGAAGAACATTTCAAAAAAAGCGAACCAGAGCAAATTATTCAAGAGAAAAACAATTCTTCGAAATCATTTTTGTTTTGGTTACAGCAGGTTCAAAAAGAGAATGGCAAGTTTGAAAAATCAGAGGAAGAGGAACTTTCAAAAACGAAAGAAGAAATCATAGAGTCATTTATTAAAACAGAACCAAGAATTTCCAAACCTCAGAAGTCGGAATTCTTTTCAGCCCAATCAATGGCCAAAAAGAGCACTGTAGATACCGAAGAAATTGTTTCTGAAACATTAGCAAGAATTTATCAAGCTCAGGGCAATTCAGAAAAGGCAAAGCGTATCTATGAAAAATTAAGTTTGCTAAATCCGGATAAAAGCAGTTACTTTGCCGGCCTTATAAAAAAATTGGAAAACCCTGATTTATCATGAGTGGTATTTTATCAGTACTTATAATATTAGCATCTATCCTTCTAATTCTAGTTGTGTTAGTGCAGAATTCTAAAGGAGGTGGCTTGTCATCAACCTTTGCTTCAAGCAACCAAGTAATGGGTGTGCGTAAAACAACAGATTTTCTTGAAAAATCTACTTGGACACTAGTCGCCGTTTTGGTGGTACTTTGTTTAGCATCATCTATTGTTAGCAAATCTGGAGGCGAAACAGCAAGAAATAGCATCAGTCAGGAAAAAGCTGAGTCAGCTGTTGAAAATTCAGCCGTGCCTGTTGAGGCTCCTGTTTTGCCTGAGCAAGAATAATTAAATAGTTTTCAAAGCAAAACGTGTCAGTCTGTCATCAGAACTGACACGTTTTGCTTTTATATAAGGCTGTTTCTGACAAAATGTGACCAAAGGCAATTTGTTTTTTTCATGGCATATCATTAGCTAACTGCTTGCAGCAAACAATAAATTGTTTAATCTCAATTAATATTAAAATCATGTCAGAAGTATCCATTCGTCCTCTTCAGGACAGAGTTCTTGTAGAAGCAGCAGCAGCAGAAGAGAAAACGGCAGGGGGAATTATTATTCCTGATACTGCCAAAGAAAAACCTCAAAAAGGGCGTATTGTAGCAGTAGGAAATGGCAAGAAAGACGAGCCATTAACTGTTAAAGTAGGAGATGAAGTATTATATGGCAAATATGCCGGAACAGAAATATCTGTTCAAGGCCGTGATTACCTGATCATGCGCGAGTCTGATATTTTCGCAATTCTTTAAAAAATTAAGCAAAGACAAAAACCATGGCAAAAGAAATTAGTTTCAATTTAGATGCTCGCGACCAGTTAAAAAGGGGCGTTGATGCATTAGCAAATGCAGTAAAAGTTACTTTAGGACCAAAAGGCCGCAATGTAATTATTGATAAAAAATTTGGCGCACCTTCAATTACAAAGGATGGTGTTTCGGTTGCAAAAGAGATTGAATTGCCTGATGCAATTGAAAATATGGGAGCTCAAATGCTCAAGGAAGTTGCTTCAAAGACAGCTGACATTGCAGGAGATGGTACGACTACAGCAACAGTTTTAGCTCAGGCTATTGTAACCGGTGGTCTTAAATATGTTGCAGCTGGAGCAAATCCAATGGATTTGAAAAGAGGCGTTGATAAGGCGGTAAGTGCTGTTGTTGCAAACTTACAAGCTCAAAGCAAGTCAGTTGGTGATGATAATCAAAAAATTGAGCAGGTTGCTACAATTTCTGCAAATAATGACCACACAATTGGGAAGCTTATTGCTGAAGCAATGAACCGTGTTAAAAAAGAAGGAGTTATAACTGTTGAAGAAGCAAAAGGAACCGAAACTCATGTTGATGTAGTGGAAGGTATGCAGTTTGACAGAGGTTACATTTCTCCCTATTTCGTGACTGATGCAGATAAAATGGAAGCGGTTCTTGAGAACCCATACATTCTCATCTACGATAAGAAGATTTCAACAATGAAGGACTTGCTTCCAATTCTTGAAAAGAGTGTTCAGAGCGGAAGGCCTTTGTTAATCATTGCTGAAGATGTGGACAGCGAAGCTTTAGCTACACTTGTGGTAAATAAAATCAGAGGATCTTTAAGAATTGCTGCAGTTAAAGCACCAGGTTTCGGAGATCGTCGCAAAGCAATGCTTGAAGACATAGCGATCTTAACAGGCGGGCAATTAATTTCAGAAGAACGCGGATATAAACTTGAAAATGCAGACCTAACTTACTTGGGAAGTGCAGAAAAAGTTACAATCGACAAAGACAATACAATCATTGTTGATGGAGCTGGTTCTAAAGAAGATATCGCAGCAAGAGTAAATCAAATTAAGGCTCAAATTGAATCAACTACATCTGATTACGATCGCGAGAAGTTACAAGAGCGTCTTGCTAAACTAGCAGGAGGTGTTGCTGTTCTATATGTGGGAGCTGCAACTGAAGTAGAAATGAAAGAGAAGAAAGATCGTGTTGACGATGCTCTTCATGCAACACGCGCTGCTGTTGAAGAAGGAATTGTTCCCGGAGGAGGAATAGCTTATATCAGAGCTATCGAATCTTTAGATAACATGAAAGGAGAAACAGATGACGAAACCTTCGGAATGAATATCGTTAAAAGAGCTCTTGAAGAGCCTCTTCGTCAAATTGTTGCCAATGCAGGTGGAGAAGGATCAATTGTTATTCAGAAAGTGAAAGAAGGCAAAGCTGATTTTGGTTATAATGCAAGAACTGAAGTTTATGAAAACCTTTTAGCTGCTGGTGTTATTGACCCAACTAAAGTTGCACGAGTTGCTCTTGAAAATGCAGCTTCAATTGCCGGAATGTTACTTACGACAGAGTGTGTACTTTCTGAAATTAAAGAAGAATCACCTGCCGGTGGAGGAATGAACCCTGGGATGGGTGGAATGGGTGGAATGATGTAATTTTTTATTAGCCAATTAGCTAATCTTTAAAAAGCGCAAGCCCCAATAGGCTTGCGCTTTTTTATTAAACTTTTTCCAATATCTTACGTCTTAGCGCTTAAACCTTAAAATGAATACATAAATTTTGTAGGTTAGCAAGGCGTGAATAAATTTACCCAAACCCTATTTTTTCTTGCATTCTTAGGCATTCAGCAATTAGTTGCTCAAACATTTCAATTTGGAATTAATGGCAATTATGCAGCTAGTCAATACCTAACTCCCACCATAAAATATAGTGGTTCAGACTCTTCTTATGTTCTTTCGGGAGGTTTTGGTCTAGGTTTAAGTGCTGCAGTCTTTTTTGATCACGGAGGATATTATTCTAGAAGAATTTATGGTATACGTTTAGAAGGAGTGTATTCAAGAGCAAATCAATCATATAAATTTTTCCCAGGTCAAGGAGCTATTGACCCAAATGTCTTTTATCAATACAGACTAAAGATGTCATACATTGATTTACCTGTACTTTTCACATTTTGTCCTACGCACCATCAAGGCTTAACTGTGGAAGCGGGCCCTCAACTTTCATTTCTTCAAACAGTAAGCACTCAAGCAGAAGAATCAAGAAATGCAGAACCTTTAGTGCCTTTTACATCGAAAGATTTCTTTAAACCTATAAATTTTTCTTTTGTCGCAGGGGCTGGCCTATATTATAGTTTTACGGAATCATTTTCAATAATAGCTACGTTTAGGGCAGGATACACGTTAAATAAATTAACGAACACGGGTATAGAGAATGTTAGTATCACACCTCGAAAGAAAGTTACTTTGGGAGTAAATGTGCATGCGATTTATAAAATCAATAAGTATGATGCAAAAAAGAATAGAGGCTATAAGTATTACATGAAAAGAATACAAAAGTCAAGATGAAACAAACCTTAATTCTTCTTGGCGCAACAGGTCTAACAGGGTCTTTGTTACTCAGACAAGCTATTGAGAATGATAATGTTGATTCGATTATTTGTTATCTAAGAAGATCAACGGGCATAAATTCTTCTAAACTTAAGGAGGTAATTCTTAGCAATGAAGGTTTTTTAGAGCTTCATCAGCTAGACTCAGCCGATGCCGTGATTTGTTGTTTGGGAACTACCATAAAAAAAGCGGGTAGTAAAAAAGCATTTAAAAAAGTAGACGTGGAGATTCCTATTCACTTTGCTTCTCTGGCAATAAAAGCAGAAATCCCAAAGTTTGTTGTACAATCATCTTTGGGCGCAGGCCCCAATGCCTCTGGCTTTTATTTACAATGCAAATCAGAGCTTGAAAAAGCTTTGATGGATATGAGTTTTAGTTCATTGAGCATTTTAAGACCTTCTCTCCTTCTTGGAAACAGAAAGGAGTTTCGATTAGGAGAAAAAGTAGGAGAGTTTATTCTTGCTCTAATAAAGCCTTTTCTTTTTGGCCCATTTAAAAAGTACAGAGCTGTTAAAGCGGATAAAGTTGCTAAGTTGATGCTGCATGAAGCCTTGGAAGGGGCTTCAGGAGTTCATGTTCATGAGTCAGATCTTATAAATAGCTAAGGAGTCTGAACTGCGTGCTTTTCTGATTTGCTTTTATCGTACTTAATGAAGATGTTTAAGTAAACGCTTCTTGACCAACGAAACAGTAAGGGAGCAAGCAGTACAATTGCAAGCGTGTTTGAAACAAAATAATAAACAGGTTTAAAACCAATAGCAAGGTTCAACAAAACAACTCCAACACTCAGCGCAACACCAAGGGCATAACTAACATACATTGCTCCCTGAAAAAAACCAGGCTCTCTTTCATAGCGCAATGAGCAATGCGAGCAGGAAGAATGCATCTTATCCCAGTTCTCTAACTTGTAAGGATTTTTATTGTAGAATAATTCTCCTTGGTGGCAACGAGGGCATTTGCCATATAAAATGGAATACAACTTACTATCTGAAAACGACATTCTGAACCTGATATTTTATACAAAAATAGGCTTTCTCAATAGTAGTTTCAGGTGATTTAGGTCACAAATGATGATTACCTTTGCAGAGAAATGATTACAGTAGGAAATTTATCAGTGCTTTTTAGTGGCAAACCTCTCTTTGAGGATATTTCATTCATGATTCAAGCTCGCGATAAAGTGGGTTTAACAGGAAAGAATGGGGCCGGCAAATCAACCCTTCTAAAGATAATTGCCAAGATGCAGGAGCCAACAAAAGGAACTGTGGCAATTCCTTCGGGATATCGAATAGGTTACCTTCCTCAAGAAATGAAGCACGCTTCAGGAAAAACCATTTTTGAAGAAGCCAAAACGGCTTTTAAAGAAATGCTTGACCTTGAAGGAGAATTAAATGACTTGAGCAAGCAACTTGAAATACGAACCGATTATGAATCGGATGAGTATCACGCTATCATTGAGCGATTGAATGATGTTGGGCAACGTTTGTCTCTTTTAGGAAGTGGCAGTATTGAAGGAGAGACTGAGAAGATTCTTTTGGGACTGGGTTTTTCTTCAAAAGATTTGCACCGGCAAATGGATGAATTTTCAGGTGGATGGAAAATGCGTGTTGAGCTAGCAAAGATTTTATTGCAAATGCCTGATGCAGTTCTTTTAGATGAGCCAACTAATCACCTTGATATAGAGTCAATTCAATGGCTAGAAAGCTTTCTTTCTTCATATCCGGGAGCAGTTGTGCTGGTTTCGCACGATCGAGCATTTTTGGATGTTGTAACCGAAAGAACAATAGAAATCACTCTTGGAAAAATTGAGGATTACAAAGCTTCGTATAGTAAGTACGTAGTTTTAAGAAAAGAAAGAAGAGATCAGCAAATGGCAGCTTATCTCAATCAGAAAAAGATGATTGAAGATACCGAAAAGTTTATTGAGCGTTTTAGAGCAAAAGCCTCAAAAGCAGTTCAGGTACAATCAAGAATTAAACAGCTCGACAAAGTCGAGCGGATAGAAGTAGAAGCTGAAGATAATGCAAGTATGCATTTTAGATTTCCTGACGCTCCTCGTTCAGGAAAAGTTGTTTTAAATCTTGAAAGTGTAAAGAAAAGCTTCGGACAAAAAGAGGTGTTAAAACATGTTGATCTTATGGTTGAGCGTGGAGACAAAATAGCTTTTGTTGGAAGGAATGGAGAGGGAAAAACCACATTGTCAAAAATAATTACCTCAAACCTTGAGTATGAAGGTGTTTTAGAGAAAGGTCATAATGTAAACATTGGCTATTTTGCTCAGAATCAGGCCGAGCTTTTGGACCCTAAGGCCACGGTTCTTGAAACATTAGAGAATGTTGCTAGAAATATTACTACGTTGCAACTAAGAAGTATTTTGGGTTCTTTTTTATTCAGCGGAGATGCTGTTGATAAGAAGGTGAGTGTACTATCTGGAGGTGAAAAAGGCAGGTTGGCTCTAGCCCGTCTTCTTCTTGAGCCGATTAACCTATTAATTCTGGATGAGCCTACGAATCACCTCGATATGAGATCGAAAGATATTCTTAAAGAAGCACTAAAACAGTATAATGGAACAATGGTTTTAGTTTCGCATGACAGAGAGTTTCTGGATGGCTTATGCAACAAAGTAGTTGAGTTTAAGGATGGTTTAATAAAAGAGTTTCCTGGAGGAATATTCGAATTCCTTCAAAGTAGAAAAATAGAAAGTCTAAAAACTCTAGAACAAAAAGCTCCAAAACAAGAAAAGAAGGTTGAAAATGCTCAAAAACCAAGCATAAACACTTCTAAAAGCAAGGAGCAAAAGCAAATAGAAACAAGATTGCGAAATTGTGAAGACAAAATAGCCTCACTTGAAAAGGAAGTTGAAAAACTAGAGTCGAATCTCGCAGACCCCGACGTTTACGCTGATGGTGAAAAGGCTAAAAAGCTTTTGGCTGATTACGAAAATAAAAAGGAAGAGCTTTCGAAATATATGAAAGAATGGGAAGAGCTATTGATGAAGCAAGAACAACTAGCTTGACAAAAGACAACAGTCCAATTCTATTATTTGATGGGGTTTGTCATTTTTGCCATAATTCAGTTAAGTTTCTCATAAAAAGAGACAAGAAGTCAATTATTTATTATGCTCCATTGCAGTCAGATTTAGCAAAGGAGATGTTAGAATCAAGTGGATATTCTGGAGCACTCCCAGATGGTGTTATTTTAATTGAAGGAGGCAAAGTTTACTTTGAAAGTGATGCCGCATTACGCTGCTTGTTTCATTTGGGAGGAGCTTGGAGATTGCTTTCATACCTTCGGTTTGTCCCAAAGTTTATAAGACAAATTGTTTACCGAACGATTGCCCGCAACCGTTACAAATGGTTTGGTAAATATGATACATGTATCGTTCCTGAATCGGGCTGGAAAGAGAGGTTTATAAACTAGCCAGTAAGCTGATATCTTTTTCCGGGAAGACTTTTAATAAAACCCTTGAACTCAAGTTCCAGAAGAATTGAATTTATTTTGCTAATTGGAAATCCAGCTTCAATGCTTAATTCATCAAGATGAATACGACCACTTTGTAATAGAGAAATAACTCTTTTCTCATCTTCTGATGTTGTTTTGAATAAAGTTGTTTGAGCTCCAATGTTTTTCTTTTTCCATGACATATACCATCCAAGGTCTTGTGCCGAGGAAAGTATTGCGGCTTTATTGTTTTTTATTAAAGCATTGCAACCTGAAGACATTTCGTCTCCAATTCTTCCAGGTATAGCAAAAACATCTCGATTATAGCCCAAAGCAAGCTCTGCAGTGATTAAAGCCCCTCCTTTTTTCTTTGCTTCAACCACAATAACGGCATCAGCTAGTCCGGCAATAATTCTGTTTCTTTTAGGGAAATTTTCTCTATCAGGATTCGTTCCGGTTGGAAAATCTGAAACAATACCACCAAATTTCTCCATAGAGCGAGCGAGTTTGTAATTCGCAGCAGGATATAAATTATCTAAGCCATGCGCAACTACAGCAATGTTTTGGATTTGCTCTCTTTCGGCTGCTCTGTGAGCAAAACTATCAATGCCGTATGCAAGTCCGCTTATAAGCGTACATTTTAAACGCCCCATTTCTTCAATAAGTTCATTGCAAAGCCTATTCCCATATTCTGTCGCATTTCTTGAACCAACCACAGCAACTGTTCTTGATGCATTTAAATCCATCTCTCCTCTTGAAAACATCACCAACGGAGCATCATCGCAAGATTTAAGCCTATATGGAAAGTCCTCATCCAGAAAACTTATTGCCCGAATTCCATTTCTAGTGTGGAAGGTGATTTCATCCTCCGCTCTGCGGAGAAAGGAAGATATATTCATCTTTTTTAAGTCAGAATTCCTCACTCCTGATATCTTCAAATCTTCTGCAACATCAAAGAATTGTGATGCAGAACCTACAAGTGAAATTAACTTTCGGGCTGTTCTTGGACCAATTCCGGGAATGAAATTCATAGCTATTAGGTACAGTGTTTCATTCGTTGTGTGCATCAATCAGAGATTTTTATACATTGCAAATTACTAATACAGTATTCTGCGTGGCATATATGTTTGGAAATACCCGATCTCTGGCTTTTTTGATAAGCCTTTTTACTTTTACGACATCTGTTGCTTTTTCTCAAATTGAAAGGGCAACTGTTTCGGGAAACGTTTCCGAATCATCAGGAAAACAAGGTATTCCAGCAGCCTACATTGTTGTTATTGGGAATGAGTCAAAAGGCACACTCACTGATTTGGATGGCAACTATTCTATTGAATTGCCTGCCGGCAGGATTACTCTTAGATATAAAAGTGTTGGATTTCTTAGTACTGAAGAAACATTTGACTTGAAACCTGGAGATAAACTGGTTAAAAATATTCTTCTAAAGCAGGATGTGGTTAACATGAAAACATTTGTGACCACTGCAGGGAAATACGAGCAGAATATTGAAGAGTTAACTGTAAGTATGGATGTATTGAGGCCAAACATTATAGAAAATAAGAACACAACCACCATTAACGATGCTTTACAGCAAGTTCCTGGGGTAAGTATTGTAGATGGCGAACCCCAGATAAGAAGCGGAAGTGGTTACAGTTTTGGTGCAGGAAGCAGAGTGATGATACTTATGGATGGTTTGCCAATTCTTAGTGGAGACGCTGGCAGGCCAAGCTGGGGCTTTCTTCCCGTTGAGAATATTGAACAAGTTGAGGTCATTAAAGGAGCCTCTTCGGTTCTTTATGGCTCGGCCGCATTAAGTGGAGTAATTAATATACGGACAGCTTATCCACGTGATAAACCTCAAACGAAAGTGAGTGTCTTTTCTGGAATTTATAATAACCCTCAAAATAAGGATGCGATTTACTGGGGCAGCAATAATCCGGGATATACAGGTTTGAATTTCTTCCATTCTCAAAAATTCGGAAACCTTGATTTGGTTGTAGGAGGAAATGCGTTTTATGATGCTGGTTTTATTGGAGCTACACCTGTTAATGTGAACGACACAACATTTAATCCTTACGCAGAGCAAAGAGGTGATTTTGAAAACAGAGTTAGGTTAAATGCTAGCATAAGATACCGAAGCAAAAAGGTAGAAGGATTGAGTTTTGGCATAAACATGAATGGCATGTTATCTCGTTCGGCTTCTTCTTTAATTTGGATGAATGCTGATTCGGGAATGTATAGAGCTTATCCTGGTTCAAATACATTAACCGTTCAAGACGTAAGTTATGTTGACCCATTTATCAATTATACTGGAAAAAAAGGGTGGAACCACAGTTTGAAAAACAGATGGTTTCATTTAAATAACGACAACGATAATAATCAAAGTAACAGAAGCGATGTTTACTACAGCGAATATCAGGTGCAAAAACAAATTGCATCAGGATATAACTTTACTGCCGGCGTGGTGCATTCTTATACAAATGGAATTTCTGATTTATATAAAGGAAACCTTGCCGATACCATTGAAGCGCAGGCAAGTTCTTCAAACAGAAATATTGCTTCGTACTTTCAGGTAAACAAAACTTTTTTTAATGTGCTAACTATCAGCACTGGTGCAAGATATGAATACTTTAATATTCAAAGTCCGCAAGTTGGCGATACAATGCAAGCCAGAAAGGTAGAGGAGGGAAAGCCTGTGTTTAGAGCCGGAGCTAATTTGAAACTGGCTAAAGCGAGTTTTCTAAGAGCTTCATTCGGTCAGGGTTACCGCTTTCCTACTATTGCCGAGAAGTTTATTCGCACGGCGGTTGGTCCAATTAGAATATATCCAAACGATAGTTTAAAGTCAGAAACTTCGTGGAACGCAGAAATTGGCTTTAAGCAAGGATTTAAGATTGGAAACTTTTTAGGCTATTTAGATGCTGCATATTTTATTCAATCATTTCAGGATAATATAGAATTCAATTTTGGAGTATTTGGTCCACCAGATCCTAATCAGCTATTTGGTTTAGGTTTCTCTTCATTGAATATTGGAAACACAGAAGTAAAAGGGGTAGATGTATCACTAGCCGGTCAGGGTAAGATTGGAAAAACCGGAATAGCATTGCTTGCCGGATATACTTATACATTGCCGGTTGCGCTAGAGCCGAACTTACCTTATCCGGTTAAACTTGAAGGCAAGCAGCTAACATATGCTTGGTCATCGTCAGACTCTAGTGGTTATTTGTTGAAATATCGCTTTCAGCATATCGCTAAAGCGGATATTGAATTTACAAGAGGAAAATGGTCTTTAGGGTTTAGCGCCAGATACAGCAGTTTCATGAAGAACATAGATCGGATTTTTGAGGACCTAGACTTATATCTGGCAATTTTACAACAGCCAACTCCTGGCTTGAAAAAATACCGAGAAGAAAACAACAAAGGCTTCACCATATTTGATGCTCGATTGTCATATCAATTAAGTGATGTTGTGAAAGCTGCGTTTATAGTGAATAATCTTTTCAATGAAGAATATACACTTAGGCCAATGAGCATGGAAGCTCCGCGTACAACTGCGGTTCAATTAAGCGTTTCGTTTTAATCAGGAAAGGTATTTTGCCACAATAGGCATTCTTCTTCCTAAGCCGAAGGCTTTAGAAGATACCCTCAAAACTGGAGGTGTTTGATATCTTTTGTACTCGTTAGTGTTAACTAGTTTTAAAACTCGGTCAACAAGTTTTGGATCAAAACCTTTGGCTTTTATATCTGAAGGTGCAATTCTTAGCTCTATGTATTGCTGAAGAATTTCATCTAGGATATCATATTCTGGCAATGAATCGCTGTCTTTTTGATTAGGTCTTAATTCAGCACTTGGCGGTTTGGTAATAATATTCTGAGGAATAATTATTTTATCGCGATTCAAATAGTTTGCTAGCTCGAAAACCTTGGTTTTATATAAATCTCCGATCACTGAAATTCCTCCGCACATATCGCCATAAAGAGTACCATATCCAACGGCTGCTTCACTTTTGTTGGAAGTATTTAGCAAGATGTAGCCCCATTTGTTGCTCAAAGCCATAAGCATCAGTCCGCGAATTCGTGCTTGGATATTTTCTTCTGTAACACCCGCTTCTTTACCTTCGAAATGTGGGTTTAAGCTTTCTAAGAGACTGGAGAAAGCATCGTTAATTGGGATTGTTTTCGTTGGCGCTCCCAAGTTGCGGGCAAGCTCAAGGGCATCAGAGATAGAATGGTCTGACGAGTAGGGCGAGGGCATTAGAACCCCTAGAACGTTTTCTCTGCCAAGAGCTTCCGCCGCTAAGGCGAAAACAACAGCAGAGTCTATCCCTCCACTTAGACCTAGAATAGCTTGCTTGAAGTTGAGTTTCCTAAAATAATCTCTGATTCCAAGAATAAGCGCCGAATGAATATGCTTCATAGAAGAGCTGGAGCCATCAAACAATAATGATGTATCAAAGGGAACCGCCTTAGCTGTTTTTACCCAATCAAGCTCAAAAACTCTATAATCTTCTTTGAAATAATCTAACTCGCACACAACATCTCCTTTTGCATTGAGCACCATTGAGCCTCCATCGAAGATTAATTCTGTTTGTGCACCCACATGATTCACGTAAAACAAGGGCAAATTAAAGTCGGAAGCTGCCTTATGTAAAACAGTCTTCCTGCTTTGGGTATGGCCTTCGCTAAATGGTGAAGCTGCAATGTTAATCATCACATCTGGCTTTTGTTTGATAAGCTGTTCCATCGGCCAATGTGTGTACATTTTATCTTCTTCGATATCCCAAAGGTCCTCACAAATGGTTAAAGCTATTTTTACTCCGTTGTAGGAGACACACTCAAAAACCCCGTGATTAGGTTCAAAATAGCGGTATTCGTCAAAGATGTCGTACGTGGGAAGTAGAGTCTTGTGAACCACCTGCTTGATTTTGCCATCAGCTAGAAAAAACGCGGCATTAAAGAGGTTTTTACCTTCAGATTTAGGATTCTTATCAGGAGCACCAACAATTGCAGCTATACCATGACAAGCTTCTGCAACCTTAAGAATGGCCTCATTGCAACGGTCTATAAAATCTTCAAATTCAAGAAAATCTAAAGGCGGATAACCACAAACGATGAGTTCGGGAAAAACAATTAAATCGGCGGCATCACTTTTAGCTCTTTCTACAGAGCTTAGAATGCTATTCAGATTTTCCTGAAAATCACCAATGCGGGTGTTTATTTGAGCAAGGGCAATTTTCATTGCTTGATTCTAGTGCTTTATGTTAGAATAAGATTCCAACGTTGAGTTGCATATAATTGGTAATACCGTTTTCGGTAATTGTATTAAAAGGGTCTTGAGTAGTTGATCCCTGAACAGGCTCTTCGAACTGATTTTTAAGCATGTTTGTTAATCCATTATTAAAGATTAAACCAACAACTAATGCAGTATTACCAGAAAGTGAATATTCTACACCAGCTCCAATTTGCAGGGAACCTCTAAATGAGTTGATGTATTTTCCGGATTCGTTGTTCTTTTCAGTTTCGGTACTGGAATTCGCACTTCTCGAAAACTCTGTACTTGCTTTATATCTGAATCCAGCCCCCATTCCAAAAAGTCCGAAATAGCGCAGATATCCAATTTCCTTGGTTCTGAACTTGAGTAAAACAGGCAATTCGATAAATCGGGTTTTATAAAGCTGCTCCCATTCAACGAGACTTCCAGAAACAGGATCTTTCAATGTGCCCGAAAGTTTTCCTGAAGTATAGTTTATATCAACCCCGGTTGAGATTAAAAAAGTTTCACTTAGCACAATCTCGGCAGTTGGGCCCCACATAAATCCTACACGAATCCCTCCGTTTTCGGAGGTGAAATCACTTGGAATATTCTTAAAGTCGGGTTTCATCCAACTTACTAAAGGTGCCGCCTTTAAGCCAAATCTGAACTTTTGTTGTGTTTGAGCATTGGTGAAAAAGCAAAACAAACAAAGGATTGTTGTGATAGCAAATACCTTTTTAGTAGAACTTATTGTTGACATACAGTTTCTGTTTTAATTATGAGCGGTACGAATTTGTACTTTTGACCGTTGAGCAAAGATATATCGAATCGAAGATATGCGAGGATTTCATAAGGCCTTTTGGGCTATTTTATTAACAGTGATAAGTTCATGCGGGGCTCCTGAGAGCAATCCAGTCCAAGAACCTTTAAGAATCGAGCAAGAATCAGTAAATGATTCGCTTAAAGAAATTAATCTTTCTATAAAACTAACTTCGATCAGAGATTTATTCTCCATCACTAAAGAAACTTTTGAGAGGGATGCCATTCGTTTATACAAAGATAAGCAGGAAGCTTTCGATTTATTTACTTCAAGATAATCCGAGTTGAGTACTTCCCGCTTTTTAGTGATAATCTATTGGGTTTTATAAACGACCCCGATATTCAAGCAGTATATAAGGAAGTCCAAAAGCAATATCCATCCCTCGAAGATGAAAGTAAAGACCTCTCAATTGCTTTTACTCGGTACAATCAAGTCTTTCCTGACAGTATTATACCGGATGTAGTTGCTATAATTTCTGGCTTTAATTACAATATTGCTGTTTCAGATTCTGTGTTGGCTATTGGCTTGGAAATGTATCTAGGTGATTCCTGCCGATTTTACGAGCTTTTAAAGATGCCTGAGTATAAGGTTAGAAGAATGAGCCGGTCATTTATTGTTAGCGATGCTCTTAAAGGCTTTGTTTTAGCTAATTTTCCTGCTGACTCAAAAGAAAACGACCTTGTTTCCAGAATGATTTATGAGGGAAAAATGATTTATTTTATCTCTCAGTTGGTTCCACATTTCGACATTCACTCGGTTATTGGCTATTCAAAAGCCGAATATGATTGGTGCAGTGAGCATGAAGGAGAAATTTGGTCGCACTTTATTGACAAAAAACTCTTCTATTCGAGAGATTTCAATATTGAAGTTGCATACATAAATGATGGTCCTTTTACAAAAGGTTTTCCTCAGGAAGCACCTCCGAGAATCGGAGTTTGGTTAGGTTTGCAGATTGTTAAATCATTTATGGATAAAAACACCGAGATAAGTCTGCCTGAGCTTCTGAAAATGAATGATGCTCATAAGATTTTTAACAGCTCGGGCTACAAACCAGTTCGCTCATGACAAAAGAAAGAGAATCAGAAATTGTATTAAGAATCAAGCTTGACGAAAACAACGTTCCTTCAAAAATAGTTTGGGACGCACCTGATAATGAAGTTCAAGGCAAAGAAGCCAAAGCAATCATGCTATCCCTCTGGGATCCTGAAGAAGACAATACACTTAGGATAGATTTGTGGACCAAAGAAATGGTAGTTGATGACATGAAGAAATTTATTCATCAAAGCATTTTACTCATGGCTGATACTCTTCACCGTTCAACAGGAGAAACAGCAATGGCTCAAACCATGAGAGAGTTTGGGACTTATTATGCAGAGAAGCTAAAATTAATTTCCCCGAAGGAAGAAGAATGAGATTCCTAAAAACCTTTACACTTATTTTCATTTCGTCAATTTCGTTTGCTCAACCATTAATTTTTATGGAAAGCAGCGATATTGTTATTGGCGAAAACGCTGAGGTTTTTGTTGATGGAACAGTGTTATTAAACACAAATGGAATTCTATCAATTGAGGGAAGTTTAGTTACTAATGGTGACTTTATTTCTCAGGGAAACCTTGATGTATCAGGCGATATTCAGGTAAAAGGCGATTTGTCTCTTTTGGGTAATTCGTCCAACTTTTCGCAAAACTCTCAAGTTCACCTAAACGGTGGAAATCAAACTGTTTATGCAAATGTAAGTCCTTCGTTAGGAGAGCTTTATTGTATTGGCCAAGCTGTGAAATCGCTTGAAACAGACATTGGCGTGCAGCGTTTAATTCTCGATAGCTCTATCTTACAGACTAAAAGGAATGTGCTGAATATCAATGACAATGATGTTTCCTCAGTGTCATACTCCAGTGGATGGGTTCAATCAGATTCTTCAGGCGCATTAAGCAGAAATATGCAAGCGAATGGAACATATGATTTTCCTGTTGGTGATGCAGTACAAAGCTTATTAGTTAGAGTTACACCTTCGGTGGATGGAAACAGCGGCGTACGATATGCAGGTGTTGATGCAAACGAAGATGGCTTATACAGGTTTCAGGTAGAGCCTTCAATATGCAGTCTCAGTGATGAAGCTTACGTACAACTATACAATGTTGGCGGCTCCGAAAGTTCTATTGAATTAAGGTTTCCTAATTTGATTTACGAATCGTTTCCGGTTCTTTGTGAGCGAGAGCCAATTGATTTCCAACAATGGCAACCATTGTTGGATGAAGAACCTAATTTAGACAATGGCTTTGTGGTTTATGAAGTTGTTCCCACAAAAAATGATGCAGCTTTAATATTAGGAAGATTAAGACCAAGCACTCCTCAAATTGTTGGTCCAGAAGAAGCATGTCAAGGAGACGACGGCCTTGTTTATGAAGCCCTTGCTTCACAAGGGAATGATTTAATTTGGAGTGTTGGCGGTGGACTAATTGCCTCAGAACAAGATTCAACAATAGAAGTTAACTGGCTTTTAAATCAAAGCGGGCTTATCAGTGTAGTTTCAAGTGATTCTTTTGGTTGCTCATCCTTACCTTCAGAGGCAAGTGTTGTTTTGCATGCTTTGCCAGAAGCGAGTTTTCTGATTACAGGGCCAGAGTTACCTTATGAGCTGGAGTTTTTCACACTTGAATCACAAAGTATTGGAGCAGCTTCTTTGCAATGGGAAATTTCAAATGGAGAAATTTATAATACTTCCCACTTAGATATCCGTTTTGATGCACCCGGCATCTATGAAGTCTTGCTTACCGTTACAAGTGGCGAAGGTTGCGTTGACACAACTATGCAGAATATTGAAGTTATTGAAGGCTTCATTTTCAGCAATGTATTTAGTCCGAATGGTGATGGAATAAATGATGTGTTAAAGCTGCCTAATAGCGGATTGCTTGAGTTTAACCTATCAGTTTACACCCGCTGGGGCAATGAAGTGTTTAGTTCTGATTTCTCGAAAGAGTCTTGGGATGGTCGAGATTACTCGGGTAATTTGGTGCCTCCGGGAACTTACTTTTACATTCTAAAGGCAAAATCTGCCAGCAATGATTATTCAAAGCAGGGCAGTCTTCAAATTTATTACTAAGTCAGGGCTTTTGAAAAAGGCCGTTGGTTTTCTCAATAAAACCAAGGATTTCTTCACTTCCGAAACCAGTTTCAGCTGAGGAAAGAAATAATTCAGGAAGGGTTTCCCATTCTTCAGCTAAGTACCTTTTATAAGCAGCCAGATTAGATTGAATTTGATTGGTTGTGAGTTTGTCGCATTTTGTAAACACGATAACAAAAGGAACTGCATTTTCTCCAAGCCAGGTAAGAAATTCTTTATCAGCTTTTTGAGGCTCTAGTCGAATGTCAACCAATACAAAAAGATTCATTAAGTTATATCTCCCAGCGATATAGTCGCTGATAAGCTGATGAAATTCTTTTCTCTGTTCTTTGCTAGCTTTTGCATAACCGTAACCGGGAAGGTCAACGAGATACCATTCTTTATTTATGATAAAATGGTTAACCAGTTGTGTTTTTCCAGGTCGGGAGGATGTTTTTGCCAGCTTCATCCGCTGGGTTAAGCGATTTATAAGGGAGCTTTTACCAACATTAGATCTTCCAATAAAAGCATATTCAGGTATTAATGGCTTGGGGCATCCTTCAATTTTCGAATTGCTTATGACAAATTCTGCGGATTTAATAATCATGATTTGTTGGAGTTAAAGCGTGCTTTTGGAATAGAATCCAAAAGTGATTTGGTGTAAGGGTGATTTGGTTTATTAAATAAGTCGTCGGCATCTCCTACTTCTACGATCTTCCCTTCATGTAAAACCATGATTCTGTCGCTCATATATCGAACAACTGAGAGGTCGTGAGAAATGAAGATACAACTAAGTTTTAACTCCCTTTTTATTTCGTTGATGAGGTTTAATACCAGTGCTTGAACAGAAACATCCAAAGAAGAAACACTTTCATCGAAAATAACACAAGAAGGAGAAAGAAGAAGAGCACGTGCAATTCCTATCCTTTGAATTTGTCCTCCGGAGAACCCGGAGGGATATTTTCTTAAGCTATCGCTTTGAATATTCACTTTGCTAAGCATTTTACCAATAAAGTGAAGTCTTTCCCTATCTGTTTTGAGAATCTTGTGCAACCTCATTGGTTCGAGTAATGATTCTGATATGGTTTTTCTCGGATCGAAGGAAGAATAAGGGTCTTGAAACACCATTTGCATTTCTTTTCTATGCTCTTTCAGAATCTTATCAGAAAGACTAAGCCAGTTTTTTCCTCGAAAAGACACTTCACCTGCATCAGGATTAATTAGTCTAAGTAAAGCCTTCCCTAAAGTAGTTTTGCCGCTTCCAGACTCTCCAACCAGACCTAAAGTTTCTCCCTCAAAAAGATTAAAGGAGATTTCATTTAAAACATTCTGACTTTCTTTTTTCAACGAAAGAAGTCCCGTTCTTTTTTGATAAGAAACACTGAGATCCTTCACTTCAAGAATGGGTGATTTGCTATAAATTGAGTTAAGCCTTTCTTTTCTGTCAACAAATGAAATTTCTATAGAATTAAAATCGGGATTCAATTCATAAGCTTCGACAGTAGGAAGCTCTTCAAAACGCTTATTAAGAGGCGGTCTGCAGTTGAGTAGCGCTTTTGTATAGACATGTTCTGGGGCAGAGAAAATTTGTTCTGCATTGCCTTCCTCAACCAAAGATCCTTCTTTCATTACCAGCACTTTGTCGGCAACTTGAGAAACCACAGCCATATCATGACTTATAAAAATCATGCTCATGTTATGTTTCTTTTTCAAGTTATTAAGTAACTCAAGGATTGTAGCTTGAACCGTTACGTCCAATGCTGTTGTTGGCTCATCAGCAATTAACAAGCGCGGATTGCATGACATTGCCATCGCAATCATAACTCGTTGAATTTGTCCTCCTGACAATTCAAAAGGAAAAGATTGAGCAATTCTTTCAGGGTCTTTTAATCCAGCTTCTTCAAAAAGTTGCAGACATTTTAGCTTAGCTTCGGATGCAGAAAGTGCTAAATGTAACATGAGAGGTTCCATCACTTGTTTTCCGCATCTCATCACTGGGTTTAAGCTTGAAGCCGGGTTTTGAAAGATCATTGCAATTTCCTTTCCTCTAAGTGTTTTTAGTTTTTCTACACTCAGTTCAGATGGTTGAAGCTTTTCAGTTTTCCAAGAGAATGAGCCTGTGCAATTGGCGTTTGCTTTATCAAGTAAGCCCATAATAGCCAATGCTGTTGTAGATTTGCCAGAACCTGATTCACCCACAATGCCTAGGGTTTCACCTTCATGGAGGTTGAAGCTCAGGTCTTTTACTGCAGCAAAACTTCCTTCGGAAGAAGAAAATGTAACAGAGAGTTTCTTTACGTCAAGAAGCTGATTCACTAGTTGAAACTTTCGGAGTTGTAGAAGTTGGCTGAGGATAGAAGCTCAGAAAGAGCTGTCCAAAATCAGAAAATTCACTTTCGTCAGTCATTTCAATCACCGAGTCGGGGTTGTCTTTAGAATTTCCTTTCCAGACCAAATATCCACCATCTTTAATATACAAGCCATATCGATCATTGAAATAATCTCTAAATCCTTTAAGAAGCTTCAAACCCTCTTCAATGTCAGAGAACTCTGCATCAACAAGAATTTCGAAAAGTTTGGCTTCTTCAAATCCGTATCTAATTGAATAGACTCCGCTTTTGCCAATGACACCAGAAAAAAGCATAAAATCGGAGTCGCTTTTCTCGGGAGCAATTTCTTCAATTTGACTGACTTTATCGTAAGAATAACCAAGTTCCAATCCTCTGAAAAGCCCTTCTTCTGTAAGCATAAACTGAGCAAACAAATCTCCATACTTACTAAGATTATCAGAACAGGAACTTGTTAAAACCAGAAAAAAGATGAAAAATAATGCCGAAAATCTCATGTTATAATCGGTGGCAAGTTACTATAAAAGAAGCATAGGATTTTATTGTGTACGTTCAACTTCGACATGTTTTGGAATCCAATGTGTTTGACTTGACAAATGAAGGTAAACACAAACTAGGGTAAGAAGGTCATTTTCGCAATAATTGCGGATGCTTTTCAAATCTCTCTTTTTATAAAAATATTCATGAACCATGCCACCGTTCATCTCTTTTTTAGGTGAAGGAAGCCTAAAAACACAAGCTAACAAATCGAGCGAAGTGTAATGCTTATAATCTCCAAATTTCCAGAGCTCAAGCGTGTCGAGATGCTTGATTTCCCAAGGCTTCTTTCCTGCAATTTGAAGTGCAGAAGGAATTTTAAGACCATGAACAAGTATTCTTCGGCACAAGTATGGAAAATCGAATTCTTTTCCATTGTGAGCGCAAAGAGTAAGGCCTTTTCCATAATTATTTAGGAAACAAATAAACCCTTCAAGAAGATGTTTTTCATCCTTTGATGCAAAAGTGTTTATTTTGAGAAAGCTGGTATTATCTTCTTGCGAAAGCACCCCACAACAAATGCAAATGATTTTACCAAATTCGGCATAAATGCCTGCTTTGTGATAAGTAATGGGAGAATCCTGAACTTTCGAATTAAGCTGAGATTCTTTTGTTTTCCATAGAGTTTGCTCATGATGAGGAGCTTTCTCAAGTGCTGGATAAGCAGAAACTGTTTCTATGTCTAGAAAGATAATTTCCGATGGTAAAATTGTGTTTTCCATCGCTGCAAAAGATTAGTTAGAAAATCAGCGGATCATCACACCTTTTATTCCCATTAAAGGAATCGGTGTGAAGTTTTCTTCATGAATTGTTTCCGGTAGAAAAATAAACTTCTTGTCGTACATCAGATTGTCGATATAAAAGCTTAGCCAATATTCGTTCGACAAACTAAATACATTTTCCATAATTGGCTCAACCTTAACAAATGATTGAGGCGCAACCACATCTAGAAAATGACGAAGCGTAGACGTTCTTATATTTTCTCCTTCAATTTCTCCATAACCAACGGAACTCACAAGAACACCTTCGATTGCTACGTCCTTGAGGTTCAGTAAATAAACATACCAACCTATTTCGCCTTCATTTTCTTCTCTGACCACAGCCATGGCGATATCTGTTACTTCTGGTCGGTGAATGTCTTTTATCATCTTGCCGCTAGAGCAAAAATAGTAGACTTAAACTCAGAATCGCGAAACATTTTTGTGAACTTATACGTAGTGATTGTTGAAAACTTTGTTAATTACTTGTTTAACAAAAAAATAGGTATTAGTTTAGTTCTAAGATAGTCAGTCATTTGCCTATGAAAAATGTATCCTTTTCATTATTTGTTTTTCTATTTTCTCTGCTGCTTTCAGCTAGCTCGGCATCAGCACAGAGCAATTTTGTGCTTGAAAATCCGGGAAAGCTATTCAAAAAGCAAGATCGCAGAGAAGCACCTCCTCTTAAAACCAGATATCAATTTGGTGTTGGCGATAGCTCGGGAAGAGAATATCTTCAGCAACAGGATTTGTATTCACAAACTGGAACAATAAAATCTTCAGGAATTTTTTCTGAAGATGGCAATAAAGCATTCGATGTTCGCTATACTTATTCGGAAGATGGGAAGCTAACAATGAGTGTCTTAAAACATTTAAAGGCCGACATTAAAGAGACTAGTTATTATAATGACTTAGGTCAAAAGGAAAGAACTGAACACACAACAAAGGCGGACTCTTTTCTTCATACTGTTAAGTTTGTTTATGATGCGAGCGGTCATGTGCTTGAGGAGCAAACATACATCGGCGATGTCTTGAAAGGAAAAGTGATGTTTGATGATGAATATAATTCAGCAGGAAGACAAACTCAGAAATGTCATTACAACATAGACGATCAAGGAAAAAGAAAACCGTTTAATGCTGAATTGTTAATCACAGAATATGATCCAGACGGCTTGGTTTTGCAGCGCACTCTTTATAACAATAAAGAAAAAAGGAAAATGCTAAACTGGATTTATTTCAAGTATCAACTTGATAATGATTACAAAGTAATCAAGCAAAGCGGATATGATGAAGAACAAATCGAAGTTTATCGTAATGAACTTACGTATACTGATAGTTCAATCATTTCTTCAGTATCAGAGATGTGCAAAGACTGCGAAACCAAGGCGCTCGTTAGAACAGAAGGGCGAGAGCTGGTGTTTAACGCTTTTGGAGAAAAAGTAAGGGAAAGAATTTACAATCCAGAAGGAGCTTTGATGAGTTCAATGTCTTGGCAATTTGATGACTTTGGAAACGAAATTGAATTCAAAGAAATTCTCAGCAACGAGCCAGATAAACTCATTAAGAGAAAGCAAATTCTTGAATTTAGGAATGAGCAAGCTCAAACTGCAAGGAAGACGACTAAGTAATTGATTATTTAGTTAACTATTAGTTTCCTGAATGCGACCTTTTCATTTGTTGTAATTGCAACAAAATAAACTCCTTTTGCTAAACCTGAAACATCAACTTCTGAGGTGTTTTGAAAAGAGGAAACCAGATTTCCTGAAACAGAAAACAGTTCGGTTTTTTCAGGTATTGATTTCGATTGGATTTTAACTTTTGCGTTAGATGGATTGGGGAATAGAATAAATTCTTCATCCTGCGAAGCAGTATTTACAGCCAAGATTGTTTCACAACCGAGTTGGTCGGCTAGAAATGGAGTTACCGACATAAATACAGAATCCATATAGGCTGCAGAGTTAATGAATGGAGTGTGTGGAGCTCCTTGCCAGGTAACAAATTGGTGATTCACATTCGTATTTTGCTGTCTTACAGCAATTGAAGAACTTCCATCCACCTCGAATAGAGGTATACCAATAACATTAATTACTGCTGTTCCATAAGGAACTACATCATCATTGGTTCCGTGCATAGAAAGACAAGGTGTATCGTTTAATTCAATCCATGAAGTATCACCAATAGCTCCGCACAGATTTACAATTGCTTTAACATTTGAAGAGTATCCTGGGTTTCCTGAATTACCTTCAATTCCACCAAATTCTGTTGGGTCAACAGCTTCAGGAATTTCACTTTCTTGATCCAGATAAGCAAGGTGCAGAGCAATAAAAGCTCCAGCAGAAACCCCTGCAACGAAAATGTTATTTGTGTCAATTTTGTAATTGTTGTTGGTGAGTGCGTCTTTATAAAAGAATCTAATTGCCGCTCTCATATCAGTTGTAGCTCTGTATACTGTTTCAGTAGCAGTATTTGCTGAAGGAATAAAGCCCTCAAAACCAAGACGATAATTGATAGACGCTGTTACATAACCGCTTTTTGAATATTTGTTACACATTGTAACAATATCGGAACTGGTTTTACTTCCAAAAAGGAATGAGCCTCCATGAGCAAAAACTATTAGAGGTCTTGCACTCATGGTATCTCCGGAAGGTTGATAGATGTCCATTTCTAGACTTTGATTGGAGCCGCTTACATTTACAGAAGAACCGTAAATAATATCAGAGCTTAAATCTACCGAGGAGAAAACCTCTTCAATAAACCGGTTGTCGTTACAAGAGTATTGAGCAAAACAAACGCTTGTGTTTAGCAACGAAAGAAAAGGAATAACAAAAAGCAGCAGTTTTTTCATGGTCTTAAATAGCGTTTGCAGGCATATTAATAGCAATAACATTTTTGATTTCAGGAACTGCATGCCTGATGGCTTCAGATACTCCGGCTTTTAGAGTCATTGTGCTCATAGAACAAGAGCTGCATGCACCATGCAACTTAACTTTGGCTACCATATCGTCAGTAATTTCGTCGACTGTAATATCGCCTCCGTCGGCCTCAAGGTAAGGCCTAATTGAGTCTATAGCCTGTTCTACCTTTTTAATGAGCAATTCCCTTTCTGTTTCCTGCATGATGAATGAAGTTATCAAATATACAATTATTGGGATACAGCTTCTGCCTGAATTCCAGCATTCTTGATAGCCACTTGTTGTGCTACATTTTTTGCGAGTTCTAGGAAGGCTTCAGCCACTGCCGATTTTTCCTGTAATCCCGCAGGACGACCAGCATCGCCAGCTTCTCTTATGCTTTGTACCAAAGGAATTTGCCCTAACAATGGAACATTTAATTTCAGGGCTAGGTCTTTTCCGCCGTCTTTTCCGAAAATGTAATACTTGTTTTCAGGCAATTCTTCGGGTGTAAACCAAGCCATATTTTCTACAATGCCTAATACAGGAACATTTATAGAAGGCATTTGGAACATTGAAACTCCTTTTTCGGCATCCGCAAGAGCCACTGTTTGTGGAGTTGTTACTACCACCGCACCTGTAATTGGAATACTGCCAACAAGAGTAAGGTGAATATCTCCGGTTCCCGGAGGAAGGTCAATAATTAAATAATCTAATTCTCCCCAATCTGCATCTCTAAATAGTTGAGTTAAGGCTTTTGATGCCATTGGACCTCTCCAAACAATAGCTTGAGAAGTCTCGGCAAAGAAGCCTATAGACAGAAGCTTGATTCCATAACTTTCAATAGGAACCATTTTCTGTTGACCATCTACCATCCTAACCAAAGGCTTTTCATCAACCACATCAAACATGATGGGTACAGAAGGGCCATAAATATCGGCATCTATCAAGCCAACTTTGGCTCCTAAATCAGCCAGAGATACAGCAAGATTTGCAGCAATTGTAGATTTTCCAACGCCACCTTTGCCCGATGCAACAGCAATAATATTTTTCACTCTCGGAAGTAAAGGCTGCTCATCTTGTCTTTTAGTAGTAACCCTGGCAGTCATATTTATCTCCACTTCAGCTTCCTGATCAACATAATGCTTTATAGCATTTTCACAGGCATTATGAATTAGATCTTTCAATGGGCAGGCCGGCGTAGTTAGAACTACAGTAAAAGAGACCTTTTTGCCATTTATCTCAACATCCTCAATCATATTGAGTGTAACTAAATCTTTCTTCAGATCAGGTTCAATAACATTGCTTAAGGCGTCGAGTACAATTTCTTTAGTAATCATTTTTTGTGATTTTGGGCAAACATAACTAATAACACTCAGCTAGAGTGGGTGTTTAAGAATCGAAAATCTTATCTAGAAAATCAGGTCTTTTATCTGGAAATACCGATTTAATGGCGGGGTACAGTTTTGACGAACTGTCTTTAACAAAATTGTGAAGAGCTGATTGGCTTTCTGTTTTTTCTGATCCAGCCGACCAACCGAAATAATTTATCATCAGGAAAGCTAGGCTAGCGAAAAGCATAGCTTTAAGGGCACCAAAAAAGCCTCCGGCAATTTTGTCGAAAATCCCTAGCATTAAGAGTTTTATTGCCGAAGAAAGAGCTTTTCCTCCTAGGTAGCATACAATGTAAACCACTGCAAATACAGCAATAAAAGAGATGTATGGAATTGCAGGCCCGTCGATTGAGGTATTACCTCTAATCAACTCTTCCATTTCAACAGAGCCTTTCATTGCTAACCAAATTCCAAGAAACACACCTAATAGCGTAGCAAGGCTCATGATTAGTCCTTTTCTAAACCCATTCACAAATCCAGTCACCAAGATGATGATGATAATCCAGTCGAGTGCATTCAAATTATCCATTTATTTCGAAACAGATGTTTTCTCTATTCTCAAGCCTAATTCAGAAACGTTTTCAAGTTTTTCTTCTCTCATGGCCTGTTCAAATGTGAATTTGTATTTCCCTTTAAGAGGAAATTTCAGATTCTGTTTGAATAAAATCTGATTGTCTCTTAGGTCTCCTAATCCAGAGCCATTCCATTTACCACTTTGACTTTGAAGCATAAATTCCATGGTGTCTTTCGCAGCTTTTCCATTAGGAAACTCTGTTTTCATAAAGACGAAAATGTTGCTGAAAGCATAATCTTCACCGTGTCGGAGGTTAAAGTAAAAATCGCAAGCTTGTAAAGTATCTGTAATCTCAACCTCGAAAGATTTTAGATCTTTCTGCGCCCAAACTTTGTCTTTAAAGCTTTGATTCTCTTCAAAAACAAGATTATTGTCGCATGAAGCGAGGCTCAAAATGATTATGCTAATCAGCAGTAGGTTTCTGAGGGCGTGGGCCATTTCCTTTACGTTGATTTTTATGTCTAACAGGTCGGTTTTTATTGTTTACCGGGTTGCCAGATTCTGTTCTTACTGGTGTTGTTTCCGGTACAGCTGCCTGGGGAAGTCCCTGTAATTCAGGTTTTTTCTTCTTCTTTTTCTTTTTGCGTTTTGCATTATCAAATCGCGTCAAAGAATCCTGACCAACCACATTTTCATAATCGGGTAGCTTTATTTCCTTAATTTTTTCTTTTTCAGAAAGTAAAGCCTCTGGTTTTTCACCAGATGTATTCAATTGCATTATTTGCTTAACCCTACTAACCGGAACGCCGATAAAATTGCCGGGGTCATCAGTATAACTGTAAAACATGATAGCTCTAAAGATATCTGTCTTTTGATGAAAAGCAGAGCCTCTTTGAGTTTCTAATTTTGGAGTATTCTCGGGGAATTCTTTTAATGCATCTAAATATGAATCTAATTCATAATTCAAACAGCATTTAAGTTTACCGCATTGACCTGCAAGTTTTTGAGGGTTTAGCGATAGCTGCTGATATCTTGCGGCACTGGTGTTAACAGATCTAAAGTCCCTCAGCCAGGTTGAGCAACACAGTTCTCGTCCACAGCTTCCAATTCCGCCCAAGCGGGCGCTTTCCTGTCTCACTCCAATTTGCCTCATTTCTACGCGAATTTTAAATTCATCCGCCAAATGGCGAATTAACTCACGAAAATCAACACGGTCGTCGGCAGTGTAATAGAAAATCGCTTTGTTGCCATCGCCTTGATATTCAACATCGCTAATTTTCATGCTCAACTTTAACTCTAAAGCTAAAGAACGAGCCCTCATCATGGTTTCAGTCTCTTTTGCAATAGACTCTTCCCATTTTTCAATATCGGTCTGACGTGCTTTTCTATAAACAGTTTTAAAAGGTCCACTGGCAGGTATACTCAGCTTTTTTAGTTGTAAGTGCACAAGTTCGCCAGTCATTGAAACCATGCCTAAATCGTGACCGGGAGAGGCTTCCACAGCAACAGCATCGCCAACAACCAAACCTTGAACATCTGCTATTTTATAAAACTCTTTCCGGCTGTTTTTAAACCTTACTTCAATAATATCACACTGAGGCATACCTTGTGGCATCGACATATTGGCCAGCCAATCAAAAACTGGCAGTTTTGCACAACCATTAACTCCACAAGCGCCATTATTTTTACATCCGGCGGGTAATCCACCCCTTCCGGAAGAACAATTCGTACATCCCATTCTTCCTCAAATCTTTAATTCTTATAGTATCAACCAAAAGGTTGTCATCATTAAAACAATGGACAAATCTGGCGAAAAAAAACGAGATTTTTTATCTCTAGCTGTTTTGTTTTGTTGCTTTCTCCTTTCTAAAGACATCTGAAATCAGGAGAGAAACATCAAAGAAAATAATTTTTGAAGAGCCGTTTCTGTCGATTTGTCTTGCAGCCTCTTCGATATATTCAACAATTTGCTCATAATTTCCCGGGTGGAAGAATTGCCTGAATTTATTTATAAAATCAAATTCAGCAGGAGAGAGCCTATTCAAACTGGAATTATTATTCATAACCATTGTTTGCCTAATCATATAAAGGCTATATGACAAAAAGCTTTTCTGCCATTCTCGCTCCTTTTTATGAACCTTTTCTGCTAGAGCAACAAGAGAATCTATCTTAAAGCCGTAGCAATATTGCATCCAATTGCGGAACAGGTCGAGTAGATCTCCTGCCTCATCTCCACTTTCAAGCATCCATAATGCTTCAGCAATATTTCCCTCTGTTATATCAGCCAGCTGCTTAGCTTTTGCAGGGTCTGCATTAAACTGATCAACCAGCACCTTCGTTGCATCAGCAACGTTGAAGGGCAGCACTTTGATGAGTTGAGTTCTTGAACGGATAGTCGTTAATAAACTATCATAAGCCCGAGTAACTAAGATAATTAAGGTTTTTGGAGTAGGCTCCTCAAGAGTTTTAAGGATTCGATTTGCTGCAGAAAGATTCATGAATTCAGGGAGCCAAACAATCATGAATTTGTATTCAGACTCAACTGAAACGTATTGGAGTACTTTAATTATTTCGTGAGCTTCATAAGCAGAAATCAAAGGTTTCTTTCCATCAAGCGAAATGTATCCACTCCACTCTTCGATGCTTAAAAATGGATTTCTCAAAAAAGCCTCTCTCCATTGCGGCAAAAAAGGAGCTGTGTGAAGAGATGTCGTTGGATTTACCCAATTTACAGGTAAAGAAAAATGTAAATCAGGATGAATTAGTTTCTGCATTTTAATGCAAGAAGAACAGCTGCCACAACTGTCTTCAGGACTTCTATTTTCGCAAGCAATGTATTGAGCATATGCAATTGAAAGAGCTAAAGCTGCTGAGCCTTCCGGGCCTGAAAACAATTGAGCATGTGGAATATGTCCGGACTGAACACTTGAAATTAATCTGCGCTTAAGCGCTATTTGACCCGGAATCTTCGCGAACTGCATAGGGCAAAGATAAACGCCTTAGGTAATTTGATAGTGATATCTTAATAAATTAAGGAAGGAGAATGAAATTTTTGAAAAACAATCCAAATCTTAAAATTTCTCATCTTCGCAAAAATATTTCAATTATGCTTTCTATAGATACGGCTGACTTTAATGGGAAAAAAGTCTTGATAAGGGTTGATTTTAATGTTCCGCTTAATGATTCTTTTGAAGTTGCAGACGATACCAGAATCAGGGCCGCAATACCAACAATAAAAAAGGTGATTGAAGGGGGTGGCATTGCTATTTTGATGTCGCATTTGGGCCGTCCGAAAAACGGACCAGAGGAAAAGTTTTCGCTTAAACATATAATACCTGCTATAGAGAATCTGCTTGGAAAAGAATTAAGTTTTGCTTCAGACTGTATTGGAGAAGCTGCAAAACAAAAGGTTGATTCAGCTAAAAATGGCGATGTTGTTTTATTAGAGAACCTCAGATTTTATAAAGAAGAAGAAAAAGGGGATAAGCATTTTGCAAGTGAGTTAGCCTCATTGGGCAATATGTACATAAATGATGCATTTGGAACCGCTCACAGGGCGCATGCATCCACAGCTGTGATTGCTGATTTTTTCCCAGTAAACAAAATGTTTGGGTATGTAATGAAAGCGGAGATTGAATCGATAGATAAAGTTTTGCATGAACCACAGAGACCTTTGCTTGCAATTATGGGAGGAGCAAAGGTGAGCAGTAAAATTTCGATAATTGAAAATGTATTGAGTAAGGTAGACCATTTAATTCTGGGTGGTGGAATGACCTTTACTTTTGTTAAAGCCAAAGGAGGTAATATTGGTTCATCTTTAGTGGAAGAAGACAAGTTGGATTTAGCTCTTGAATTGCTTGCCAAGGCAAAAGAAATGGGAGTTCAAGTTCACCTTCCGGTGGATGCAGTTATTGCTGATAAATTTGGTAATGATGCTAGCACTAAGGTTTGTCCAACCGGCGAAATACCGGAAGGCTGGATGGGACTTGATATTGGACCAGAGACGATTAAGATTTTTAGAGAAGTTGTGCTTAACAGTAAAACCATTCTTTGGAATGGACCAATGGGAGTTTTTGAAATGAGTTCTTTTGAAAAAGGCACTCATGAAATAGGAAATGCAATTGCGGAGGCAACTGCGGATGGAGCTTTTACTCTTGTTGGAGGAGGTGATTCGGTAGCTGCTGTAAATCAATTCGGATTGGCTGACAAGGTTTCATATGTAAGCACAGGTGGTGGGGCGATGTTAGAATACATGGAAGGAATTGAGCTTCCGGGAGTGAAGGCGATAAGAAGCTAATTTTTAAACTCAAATCCAATCCTCAGTTCGGTATCCCAGCGTGAGGGAGGCCAGCGGTTTTCATTGTAAGAATACCGACTGACTAGTGATGTTTTTAAACCATCGTTTAGATCTACAGATAGTTTATTGAGCATTTCCATCTCTGTAGTACGCTCTCTTTGAATAGGATAAAAGATTCGGCAGGTTTGTTCCCAAATGAATTTCTTGTTTGGAGAACTAGTAAAGTTAGATTTCATACTAATTCCTCCTTCAAATAGGAAAGGTAAGCCTCTTTTAACACCTTGAATTTCTTCAGTGTTTAAGTTGTCATATAAAGATTTAAGACGAATCCAGGTAATTTTTGCTGCAGCAAGGCCTAATTCAAGTTCGTTTTGATCATTTATTCTGAGTGAGACGCCCGATTGCAATCTTAATATTCCGGGAGCAAGAAATGCCGACTCTTTAAGTTTTTGGATTTGACCTGAAGAGTCTAAAGAGGATTTGTATTTATTGAATTTGTTGCTTTCTAAAGACGTTCCTCCGGAGAGTTGAATTTGAGCGTCTGTTTTTCCGGTTTTTGATTCAAGTGAAATTCTTAATGCATCTCTTTCCCACTGAGCTAAGCTATCAACGATTAGTGAAAAGGAAGATTCGTCAAACACTTCAAATGCTAATTCATGATGTTTTTTTCGTAAATAAAACCTCTCTTTCAAGACAGAGTTAATTTGAAAACTAATAGGCTGAGGAGAATCAGAAAAGCTTTTAAAACTTAGACCATTGAATTGAAAATCACGGTGTGATTCTCTTTTAAAATGGATTTTCTTCGGCTTATCTTTAATTGTGTCTTGGTTGCAAGATTTAGAGATAACAGGTCTTACAGGAGGTTTGCAAGGATCTGATTGTCCACATACATTTAAGAATGCAAGCCATAGACAAAGTGCTGTCGAAGAGCGTAGCATTTATTCAAAAATTGCAGGGATATTAGAAAATAGTTCTTTGGGATATTCTTGTTGAATGAACAAAACAGAGTAGTTTTTTTCATCACAAATTGCCGAAAGCAATCTTATTCTTTCCTGATGAACTTCAGAATAATGTGTTTTAGAATAAAAGCAGATTATATTGAGTTGAAACTTTAGATAGTAATTGGATGTGACATCGGAGGAATCTACGCAAAATAGAGTAGAAGAAAGATGTCGAGAAGAATCGGACTGATGAGAATTGACAGAGTCATTTTGAATAATCTTCAGAGCATCACCATGAATGGCATATCCTGCAGAATCGTAAACAAGAATCTTATAAAGACTTGAAGAAAACCCTATAGAACAAGAAGGTAATAGGGTAGTATTAAAGCATTGACTAAAGGCACTTGCCTGAAGTATTGTAAATAATAATAAAATACGCATGAATTCATGGTAATTGAATTATGCTGGCCAAAGGTTTAGAGAAAAAACCCCTAAGTATGAGTTAAGGTGAAACCATCGCCTTATCTTGTTTTAATTTCTGTTCCCAGTCAACCCCTTCGTACATATCAGAATTGATAAGAATAAGTTGGGTTTTGATTCTGGGGTTTTCGGCTATATACTTTCGGAGTAACTCAATTTCATTTTTGTTTTTATCGGGACCCATAAAGCAGTTCCAATAAAATACGATGTAGTAATCGTTTGTAAAATCAATAACAGGCTCTTTCTTGGTATTTAAATGAAATGCTTTATTAATTGTTTCTTTTAGCAATGTGGAGCTATCTCTTTCAGCATATGTTACCTTTCCAAGCCCTTTAAGTAAAGCGTAAATGTTGCCCTTGCATTCTGCTTTCTTCCACACTTTAGTTAAGTCAATTGAGTATCCATTTTTATCGAATAGAAGCTTTTGATTAATGTTAGTGCCAGAGAATCGCGATAGTACATAGTCTTCTTTCATTATGAAAACGCTATCCTGATTGATATCCCATTTCTTAGCATGTGCTTTAATACTTTCAAAGCTTTCAACTTCAGGTTGTTTGGCTCCTATAAGCTTCAAGATGATAGGAGTGCAGCTTGATAATAGAGTAGCAAAAACAAAAAACTGAGCGAAATTAATTAGAGATTTCATGGACGAGGGGGTTTAAAAAGAGGAAGAATTTTCTTCCTCTTTGATTATAGGTTTTTTAATCAGTTTTAATCTTGAGTATCGTTGAAAGACTTTTATCAGAATTTACTTTTGTAGGATATGTTCCAGGACTGACCAAAATGGACCTATAGCCAAAGCCTGAAGCAATTATTTTGGGTAGTAGAGTGGGTTTATCCACGGTAAAGCCCGAATCGCCTTTTTCGTTGGTGTGAAAAGTAATTTTCATTTCCTGGGAGGAAATGTTTTCAAAAAGAACCTGGGTTTTACCATCTTGCGCATCATTTGGGTTAAATTGACTGATTTTTTCGCATTTATCCCATTCTAAGCATCTCAATCCTAGCCCCCTGCATGGGTCTTTTTTAAAGGAAGGAAAGCCAGAAATTAAATAGCACACTTTAATCCTCAGCGTACAAGGCTCTGCTTTTTCAAAAAGAGTTGTGTTTTCTAACTTTAAGGGAGTCATTTCTAATGGACCTCCTAGTAATGCTGCTCCTAGAAGAGCAGAAAAAATAATTGAAATAATGATTTTCATAACGTTTTAATTAAATGTTTAAATAATAATATAATTGTCCGTTTTCAATAATGATGAGGCGAACGGGACGGCCGGATGTATCGTTGCTCTTGCAATTCAACACCCCTTTAAATAATAGTGCATAAGGCTTTATATTTGGTTCTTCAAAAGTACCAAGACCCGGCTGTGGTTGTTTTGCGCCTAATGCAAAAGTTTTTCGTCTCATGCAAAACACTTAAAATACTTCGCCCATATTTTTGACAATTCGATTGTATTACAACCTGTCAATTGGGCGACAAATAATTTATATTGGCTTATAAAAATATAAATTATATAATTGTAGTCAAGAAAAATATTTTATCTATACCCTATTAGGGTTATATTCAATACCTATTACAATTAATATCATTATTAACCATATATATACTTATTTTATGAATATTAACGAGAAAATCCGCGATTTAAGAGCAAGTAAAAGCATCTCTCAAGAGTACATGGCAAATCAACTGGGAATTGACACATCCAGCTATCATCGCCTTGAAAGAGGAGTGTCGCCTTTGTCGGTAAACCGATTAGAACAAATTGCTAAAGTGCTTGAAATGGATATTGTTTCAATCATCACCTTTGGAAATGAGACAAATGTTGAAGAAACCCCTCAGAACTCCAATTACATTAAGCATTTGGAAGAAGAAGTGAAATTCCTGCGTTTCCAATTGCAAGAAAGACTTAGCGCATTAAATGCTTCTCAACATCAAATGCTTCCGCGAAATTCTTATCCGGCACGTAGGGTTTAGTCTTGTTCTATTAGCAATCTCAATCGGGAAACTCCTTCGGATGTTTCTGTCAAAACTTGATACAAGCCAGACTTTATTCCATCTAGTGGAATCCGAACACTGTTTCCTTCCACACGAAGTGTGTAAACATCCAAAGTATTTCCCGAGCTGCTTATAAGGCAAACTTTTATATAGCCCGGTTTTAATGGACTAATAAAAAAGCTTTCTCTTGCTGGATTCGGGTATATTTTGATTTTCAAAGTGCTGGAAGAGAGATTGCCTAAAATAAGACTATCGTTTCCGCCAGTTCCGGTTGAATCTGAACCTCCACCGCCAGTGCTTCCGCCTCCACCTCCAGAGTTACTGCCTTCGGGAGGAATAATAAAACAGGGGTCTTCTGTGCTAGCTTCGTAACCAAGGTTGTTCGAATAAACAAGGTTTCCATTCACTTCTACACAAGTGAGTAAATATGGTGTTGGACCAATAACTCCCCATTCTGGCATACGACTAAACAAGCCGGTTTTTGAGCCAAGTCCTTCAATCCAAATATCTGCTTGGGAATCTAAACCTCCTTGAGCTTGAGGTGGAAGTAAATCAACCATGTATGGATCGTGAATAAAAAGCCTTTTCCGGGCAACGCCCTGCATGGTTACTACATCCGTTTTATAAACTTTTCCAATAACATATTGAGGTAACACTCCTTGATTAAAATCTCCGATAGGTCTGTAAAAACGAATGGTATCGCCAACATTTTTAGTGTAATCATAAAGAATATGTTCGTTGATGAAATTCTTTTCTACAACGATTACCTTCCCGTTCTCTTCCCTCAGAGCTGACTTATATTGAGACTGACTTTCATCAAAGTTGAAAGGAATATCACTTCCGTGAGCCATGACCTTTTTATAGGTTTTGCCATTCATAACAGTATCGGCTCCCAAACGATATTTAACATTTAGAAAGAAATAATCGCCATAGCATGACCATGTTTTGTCAGCAGAAAGAAGTGGCTCAATGTCTTGAGCAAAAAAGCTCAAGGGGCTTAAAAGCAAGATATTCAGAAACAACCTTTTCATCAGTCAATAGCTTTAAATATGAATAGGTAAATAGTTGTTTCATGTTATATCTATACTTGCAATGGGCAATTTTAGATGCATATATGTAAGTATCTAAGTCATTTTGTTTTATCATCATCCGCCGAAAGGCGAAAACAAATTACTTTGCAGTATGAAAGAATGCATTGGGATTATACCAGCCAGGTTTGCTTCATCCAGATTTCCTGGGAAACCCTTGGTTGAGATTCATGGTAAAACAATGATTCGCAGGGTGTATGAGCAGACAATGAAAAGCTCAAGCTTGAGCGATGTTGCTGTAGCAACTGATGATGAGCGTATTGCAAATGAGGTGATTTCTTTTGGCGGAAAGGTTTTTTTGACCGGTTCCCATCATCAAACAGGAACTGACAGGTGCGCTGAAGTCCTTGAAAAACACTTTCCCCATATCAGTAAGCAGGCTGTAATCATTAATATTCAGGGTGATGAGCCTTTTATTGATCCATTGCAAATTGACCATTTGGCCGCTTGCTTTCAAGATGAAGAAGTTCAACTAGCTACTTTGGTGAAAAGCTTTTATCATGCCGATGAGGTTTTTAACCCTAACACGATTAAAGTTGTTTGTGATTTAAAGGGTAATGCACTTTATTTTAGTCGATTGCCTATTCCGTTTGAAAGAGATGCAGGAAGTGAGAAACCCGATTTAACAAAGCACCTTAGACATATTGGGATTTATGGTTATCGAGCATCGGTGTTAGGTGATATTTCAAAACTTTTGCCTTCTCAGCTTGAACAAACCGAAAAACTTGAACAGCTAAGGTGGCTGGAGAATGGTTATAAAATAATGACAGCAAGAAGTGAACATGAAAGTTGGAGCATTGATACTCCCGAAGATTTGAAAAAAGTGGCTCAACATTTTTCAGGACAATAAACTGTGTTATCTTTGAAACGATGATTAATACACAGTTCGAAGAATATAATAATCACATTTCCAAACGCATAAGTGCTCTATTGATGCAGCACGACTGTGTTGTTTTGCCTGGATTTGGTGCTTTTATAGGAAATTACTCACCTTCGAAGCTTCATCCGGTTACACATTTGATTCAAGCTCCTTCTAAGCAATTGGTCTTTAACAGAAGTCTTAAAACAGATGATGGTTTGCTAACCAATGCCCTTGCTGTTTCAATGATTTTGAGCTTTGGCGAGGCTCGTGAAGTGATTCTTAATTATTGTTCTGAGCTTAAGCATCGCCTGCAGAATGGAGACAGAGTGTTTTTGAAAGGAATAGGAGATTTTAAGGAAGATATAGAACATAATTTGGTGTTTTCCCCTTCTTATGAAATTAACTTTTTGCCAGAAGCTTTTGGCTTGCCAACAGTTCAAATTCAGCTCATTTCGAGACAACCAATTCCTGAGCGCAGACCAGAAATGGCTTTCGTGAACAGAGAGATTGCGAAGCCAGAGAAGAAGAAGTTTCCTGTGATAAAGAGGCTTGCTCAAGCATTGCCTGTAATTGCTATTGCTGCATTTTTGGCAGTTAATTCATTTCTACCCGATTCAAATCGAGTTCAGATTAGTGATTTGAATTTCTTCAGTACATCCGCCAAAATAAATAAGCAAGCCTTGATTGGACAAGACGAAGTCAATCTTCCGGAAGTTCGTCAACACTTAGCATTGATAGAAGAAACTCAATCGTTTGATACTGACAATGCCAGAATATTTTTGGTTGCCGGATGCTATTCTAACGAATCTAATGCCAAAGGCATGGTAGATTATCTTCTAGAGAAGGGATTTGATGCTTATATTCTTGATAGAACTCCAGGAGGATTATTAAGAGTTGTTTATGGCGACTATAATGATGTTTCGTCTGCAACTGAAGAATTAAGTATGATTAAAAAAGGCTTCAACGAACAGGCCTGGATGCTTATAAGATGAGAAATACATTTCTAGTATTGATTTTTGCGATGAGCTCTGTTTTAGAGCTTTCTGCACAAGCAAACACAAAGACCACATTGAATCCTACAGTTAGGATTCAAGAGAAGGTTTATCAGCTTGCGCTTGAGAATAATGATTTAGAAGCAGCAACTATGGCTGTTTATCAATTGATTGCAATTCAACCTGAGAAACAGACATGGCAAGACACACTTTGCTTACTGTATCATGGAAGAGGATATTATTCTCAATCAGCCAGCTTGGCCTTGAAAATTATTGAACGAAATCCTGAAACAAGAGAGTTTAGGGAAGTATTAGCTCAAGCGTATGAATATTTAGGTAATTATTCAGAAGCTTTAGAGCAGTATGAATTATTAGTTAAACCTGATAGCAATTCTGCAGTATTGTATAAAACCGCAATGATGCATTATATGCTTAAGGATTATAAAGAATGCGAATCTGATTTGAAATATATTTTGTCGGATAAGGATTCTGAATCTATAAACATTGCAACACAGGCTGATCCTGCAAATGCAAAACTTCAAGCTGTTCCAATTAGAGCAGCAGCATTAAATATGCTAGGAGTGATTTATATGGATGATAAGAAGTCAGAAGAAGCTAAAGAAGCTTTTGAGGCGGCGCTGAAAATTTTTCCGGCCTACTTAGTTGCAAAGCAGAATATTAAATTGCTTAAGGAAGCAATGTAATTAATTTCGAAGGCGCCTATACAAGGAAATTGCAAAGGTTAAGATGACTATCAAACCTAATAATCCTGCAATTCCATAGAGTAAGCTAATCGTGTTTTTAAAAACAACAAGAAATACGATTCCGAACAAAAAGATTGTAGCAATTTCGTTCCACATGCGCATTCCTTGTGAAGTAAATCTCACATCATTTTTTGCCAGTTGATTCATAATGGCATGGTTAGCTATATGGTATGCAACTAGCAAAGCAACTAGTCCAATTTTCCAAGTAAGCCATTCTACTTGAAAATCTAAACTCAAATCCAGTGCGAGCCATGTTCCCAATACAAGGGTAATTATCATGCTTGGCCAGGCAATACCAAACCAAAGTCGCTTTTGCATGATCCTGAATTGTTTTAACAAGATATCCCGCTCTAATTCTGATTTTTCTCTTGCTTCAATATCGTAAACAAAAAGTCGAGGCATGTAGAATAAGGCTGCAAACCAGGTAACTACAAAGATTATATGTATGGCTTTGAGGTAAAAATACATAGACGCAATTTACCTCAAACCTGAAGAGAATATGCAAGTATTTGTTTTCATTATGCAAAGAATTGATAAGAGCAAGCTTAGATCTTCAATTAATCAAAAAAGGGAGATTACCTTTGTACCATGAAAACGAGCAAATTTGCAAGAGAATCTAGAGCAATTTCTTCAGAAATAGTGCTTCCTAACGATACAAATACATTGGGCAACCTCATGGGAGGCCGTTTACTTCACTGGATGGATATTTCCGCGGCAATTTCCGCTCAAAGACACAGTAAACGAATTGTGGTAACAGCTTCAGTAAATAATGTTTCTTTCGATAAGCCCATTCGCCTAGGAGATATTGTTACTCTTGAATCGCATGTATCAAGAGCATTTACCTCTTCAATGGAAGTTTTTATTGATGTTTGGGTAGAAAATCATTCAACGGGACAAAGGGTTAAACACAATGAAGCCATTTATACTTTCGTAGCCGTTGATCAACTTGGCAATCCTATTACCGTTCCAGAACTGATTCCTGAAACCGAGGAAGAAAAAAAGCGCTATGATGGAGCCCTCAGAAGAAGGCAACTTAGTTTGATTTTAGCAGGAAAAATCAGTCCCGATTCTGCCACAGAACTGAAAGCTTTATTTATGCCCAAAGCTTGATTTCTTAATTAAGCTATGTGTTTTTGACCTTTTCGCATTGCCTTAAACCCCTTGTTTAAGGGTGTTTAATTTCAAGACACTGATATTAAGAGCATTAAATCAAGCGAAAATATATGTTGCTTAAGCAAAAGTTATGTACGTTTGATTCATTAATTCCCTGTCAAACCCAAATAAATCAACTTTTATGTCCGACATCACGGAAAAAAGAGAGGGCGAATTTTTTGAAGACGTCCTAAAATACTTCAATAGAGCTGCAAAATTTGTAGATGTTTCTGAAGGACTACTTGAGCAAATCAAATACTGTAACAGCGTTTACCGCATGAGGTTCCCTATTAAGGTAGGAAACGATTTTCAGGTAATAGAAGCTTACAGAGTAGAACACTCTCATCACAAACTTCCAACTAAGGGAGGTATCCGTTTTAGTACGGCTGTTAATCAGGATGAGGTGATGGCTTTAGCTGCCTTGATGACCTATAAATGTGCAATTGTAGATGTTCCTTTTGGCGGTGCCAAAGGAGGAATCAAAATCAGTCCACGCAAAACTACTCCTGAAGAAATGGAGAGAATTACGCGTAGATATACTTCTGAACTTATCAAGAAGAATTTCATCGGACCAGGGATTGATGTTCCTGCTCCTGATTATGGATCCAGCGAGCGTGAGATGGCTTGGATTGCAGATACATATGCAACATTTTATCCAAGCGAAATGAATGCTTTGGCATGCGTTACCGGAAAACCAATTTCTCAAGGAGGAATCAGAGGCCGTAAAGAAGCTACCGGATTGGGAGTTTATTACGGAATTCGCGAGGCTCTTAATATTGAGGAAGATTGCGCAAAATGGGGAATGACAACAGGTATGGCCGGAAAGACATTTGTCATTCAAGGCTTTGGAAACGTTGGATTCCACTCTGCTAAGTTTATTCACGAAGGTGGCGGAAAAATTATTGCTATTGCCGAATGGGACGGAGCATTGTATAATCAAGATGGTATTGACCCATTTGCTGTAGAAGCACATAGAAACAAAACAGGAAGTATTAAAGGCTTTCCTGGAGCTCAGGATTATGATAAGTATGGTGCTCTTGAAATTGAATGTGATGTTTTAGTTCCTGCTGCTTTAGAGAATCAAATCAATAAGGACAATGTAGAAAGAATTAAGTGTAAAATGATTGCAGAAGCTGCAAATGGACCTGTTACTCCTGAAGCAGAGGATGTTCTAATCAAGAAGGGTGTTTACATTATTCCTGATATTTACTTAAATGCCGGTGGTGTTACTGTTTCATATTTTGAGTGGTTAAAGAACATCAGTCACGTTAGATTTGGAAGGTTAGGAAAACGTTATGACGAATCTGCCAGCAAAAACATGATTTCGGTTGTAGAAGAGTTGACAGGTAAAGCAGCTACAGAAGTTCAGAAGTCTTTGGTTGAGCGTGGTGCTGATGAGAAGGATTTGGTTTATTCAGGCCTTGAAGAAACGATGATTTCAGCTTATCATGACATTCGCAACGAGTTCAAAAACACTCCTGGAATTCCTGATTTAAGAACAGCGGCTTTCGTTGTAGCAATTAAGAAAATTGCTTTGTCTTACAATACATTGGGAGTATTCCCTTAATTTATTCTAGTATAGAAAAATGGCGTGGGTCGGATAGACTTCACGCCATTTTTTTTGCCGCCCACTTCGGCAAGCTCCGTGCCGCGCTATTCGCCTTACTCCTCCCCTTCAACAAGTTCAGGGTTGCGGGGTAAGTTGCTACTATCGCTGGCGGATTTTACCTAGTTCTACTAAGGACATTTATACTAAACAGTTAAAACAATCAATCCAGCAGTCACTCAAAGTGTTGTGTTGTGCATTAATCTGGCAATCCTAATAAAGGCGTTTTGCCATCAGTAATAATCACCTTTGAATTTCCAGAAGAGCTAACATCCCTAAATGCCTCTATAGATTTATATTTTAGAATAGTAGGTGTTAAGCTAGAGTTTAGAAGCTCATTTGCTTCTTTAATTCCCTGAGCCTCAATGATTCTTGCTGTTTTTTCTCCTTCAGCTTTAATGATATCAGCTTGCTTACGACCTTCTGCATCAATCACGATAATTTGCTTCTTACCTTCAGCTTCAATTACTTTTCTTTGAGCATCTTTGGTTTCTCTTTGAAGAACAAACTCCATTCTCTGGGCTTCCTGCTCAGCGTTTAGCTTTTCTTCAATTGCATTTGATAATCCAGTTGGCAAAGTGATATTTTTCATTAGCACAGCTTCAATAATAAATCCCCTATCTTCTAGAGTTTCCATCATTTGATCCTTAATTGCTTTCTCAATTTTTGATCGTTCTGCGCTATGCATATCTTTAGCCATGAATCTAGCGCAAACATCAGCAGAAGCACTTCTAAAGACCGGTAGAATAATTACATCCTCGTAATTAAGACCGATACTCTCGAGCACACTAACAGCATTCTTTGCTTCTATTCTATATAGTATAGAAATTTCTGACTTAATAGTTAAACCTTCTTTTGAAGGTAGGCCGGTAGAAATTTCAAGATTAACTGTTCTTGTTGGCACTTTAATAACCTTTGTAGTAAAAGGATTAAATACTGCTAATCCGGGAGAAACCGTTTTGTTACTTACTTTTCCTAAGCGTCGTTTAACGCCTATCTCCCCTTGAATAATCCTTGAACAGGAGCTTAATATTGCCGTTGAGGCAACTATTGTAAATGTGTATAAAATGAATTTTCTCATAATTAAAAGAATATATTTCCTTAATAATGAGTAGGCCTTATGTTTTGTTTAAGCCAAGAGCTGAATTTGCCTGTTTATTTTAGGAATGATTAAACAAAAAGAATTCTAAAAGCTAAACACCACCATAAGAAAATGTCCAATAAATAGTTGTTTGCTAACTAGATGTATTCTAGCGAAGCTTGTTTTTTGTAGTACAAGAATTCAGAGAGTCCATGCATTTTAGCCACATTTATCTTGCAAGGAGGCAACTGAGGAGAGTCTTAGAATTATTTCAAGACACAAATAATAAAGTTTATGGTTTACTAGTAAACTAGATGGCTATTGCTCTTCTGCAATTTCTTCAACCTTTTTTCCTTCTTCCTTAAAGAAATGCTTCTGGAACAATAGAAATACGCCAGCTCCGGCTGTTATTGAAGCATCAGCAACATTAAAAACTGGCGAAAAGAAAGTAAAAGATTCTCCTCCCCAAAATGGCATCCAATCAGGGAAGTGAGATTCAATAATGGGGAAGTAAAACATGTCAACGACATACCCATGTAGAAAAGTTCCGTAGCCGCCTTCCTCAGGCATGAATGAAGCTACCTGACCAAAACTGTCGTTAAAAATGATTCCGTAAAATGCAGAATCAATAATGTTTCCAATAGCCCCGGCTACAATAAATGAGAAAGACCAAACCAATCCGGGATGAAGTGATTTTTTCTTGGCTGCTTTAAAAAGATACCAAGCCATGGCTCCAACTACACCGATCCTGAAGAGACTTAGAAATAATTTCCCAAATTCTCCGCCAAACTCTAATCCGAAAGCCATTCCATTATTTTCAACAAAGCTTAGGTAAAACCAATCGCCTGCCACACTTACTGATTCACCAAGCATGAAATGGGTTTTAATCCAAAACTTCACAATCTGATCAACCAGAAGGACAAAGAAAATAATTAGAAGAGGTTTGCGCACCAGAGAGAGCTTGAATTATTGTTGATTCTTAGCTTCAATGCTCAATGTAGCATGGGGCACAACACGTAAACGCTCTTTAGGGATTAGCTTACCGGTAACACGACAAATACCGTATGTTTTATTTTGAATACGAACCAAAGCTGCTTCAAGATTCTCTATGAATTTCTTTTGACGAGCAGCCAATTGACCGGTTTCTTCTTTTGAAAGAACATCAGACCCTTCCTCCATCAACTTAAAAGTAGGAGAAGTATCATCTGTGCCATGATCATCTTTATTAGAAAATGCTGATTTCAGAAGTTCATAGTCATTCTTAGCTTCTTCTAGTTTTTTTTCGATAATATCCTTGAACTCTTGAAGTTCTTCGTTGCTATATTTTGTTTTTTCTTGTTCGCTCATGTTAGTTCTTTTTTGAGATGGAGATAACTGTTGAAATATCTTCGGTGATTTCTACCGGAATGCCATCAGATGCTTTGTTCTCATTGACAATGCTTAGTGATACTCCAAGGGTTTCAGCGCAAATATAAGTTTTATTGTTCTCGATTGCAGCGCTTAGTGCAGGGTGGTTTTGAACAATGATTTCAATACGATCAGTGACCTCTAAACCACTGGTTTTGCGTATGTTCTGTATTTTATTCACAAGTTCTCTGGCAAGACCTTCTTCCAAAAGAGACTCAGATATGTTCACATCAAGAGCAACGGTGTATGATCCTTCACTTGAAACAAGCCATCCCGGTATGTCATCTGTTACAATTTCTACATCATCCATTGTTATCTTAACTTGTTCTCCTTCAACGTCCAAAGCAAAGTTTCCGTTACGTTGAAGTTCATTTATATCTTGACTGCTCATCCTGCCGATTCCGGCAGCAATACCTTTCATGAGCTTTCCGAACTTAGGTCCAAGAACTTTGAAATCAGCTTTGATACGCTTTTTTATCACGCCGCTTTCTTCTCCAACGTATTCTATTTCTTTCACATTTGTTTCAGCAAGAATCAAAGCTTTAACGTCATCTAATTGGCGTTTGATCTTTTCATCAATCACCGGAACTAAAACCTTAGCCAATGGCTGTCTTACTCTGATATTTACTTTTTTCCTCAAACCAAGAATCATTGAAGTGTAATGCTGCGCAAGCTCCATTCGCTCTTCCAAATCCTTATTAACTTCAGTCGCTTTTATCTGCGGCCATTGACTTAAGTGAACAGATTTAAGATTGTGAATTTCGTTTCCTTGTAAGTTTCTGAATAACCAGTCAGAAAAGAATGGTGCAAACGGACTCATAAGCTGGGAAACAACTCTCAAACAAGTATGCAATGTTTCATATGCAGCCTGCTTATCAGAATCGCTGTCGCTTTTCCAGAAGCGTCTCCTGCCAAGCCTTACATACCAATTACTTAATTGCTCACTAACAAAATCTTCTATTGCACGTACAGCTGGTGTTGGATCGTAATCCTCCATTTTGGCTGTAACTTCTTCAATTAGCGAATTTAGTTTTGAAAGTATCCAACGATCGAGTTCCGGCCTTTCTTCAACGTGCATTACATCCGGCCTACCGGCCTCAAACTCATCGATATTGGCATACATTGCGAAGAAAGCATAAGTATTATAAAGTGTTCCAAAGAACCTTCGCTGAACTTCTTTAATGCCTTCTGTATTAAAACGTAAATTGTCCCAGGGCTGAGCATTCCCAATCATATACCAACGCGTGGCATCGGCCCCGAATTCATTCAGAGTTTCAAATGGGTCAGCAGCATTGCCTAATCGTTTAGACATCTTATTGCCGTTCTTATCGAGCACCAATCCGTTGGAAACAACGTTCTTAAAAGCAACTGAATCGAAACACATTGTGCCAATTGCATGAAGCGTAAAGAACCAGCCGCGGGTTTGGTCAACACCTTCAGCAATAAAATCGGCTGGATAGGCCTTGTTGCCATCTATAAGTTCCTTATTTTCAAAAGGATAGTGCAATTGAGCATAAGGCATGGCGCCAGAATCAAACCAAACATCTATCAAATCAGACTCGCGCTTCATGGCTTTGCCTAAAGGTGAAACCAGGATAAAATCGTCTACAAATGGACGGTGCAAGTCGAATTGAAGATAGTTTTCAGAAGAATAATCTTCGGCTTTTACATTAGCCAATGGGTTTTCAGACATTAAACCAGCCGCCACTGATTTTTCCAACTCATCTTTAAGTTGAGCAACTGAGCCAATGCAAATGCGTTCAGCACCATCTTCAGTTGACCAAATCGGAATAGGAATTCCCCAATAGCGACTGCGGCTCAGGTTCCAATCCTGAAGATTCTCCAGCCAATTGCCAAACCTACCGGTACCTGTACTTTCGGGTTTCCAGTTTATGGTTTTATTTAATGCTATAAGCTTGTCTTTGGCTGCGGTTGTCTTAACAAACCAACTATCTAAAGGATAATAAAGCACAGGCTTATCGGTTCTCCAACAATGAGGGTAAGTGTGGACATATTTCTCAATCTTAAAGGCTTTACCTTCGATTTTTAGTTTTAGTCCAATTCTCTCATCCACACTTAAATAATTATTTAACTGAGGAATAATTGACCTTAGTCTTTCTTGTTGTAAAGCCAGTTGTTCAGCTTTCTCATCATCGCTAAGGTATTGTTCCTTAACGAATTCACCGCCAAAACCAAAGATTGTGTCATTCACCTCAGGCAAAAAGCGACCGCGCAAATCAACCAGGGTTAATGAACCTATCCCGTGTTGCTTTGCAACGCGAAAGTCATCAGCACCAAAGCTAGGGGCGGTGTGAACAATACCGGTTCCATCTTCAGTAGTAACAAAATCGCCAGTTATAACCTTAAATGCATCACCATCTGTTGGTTGCGCAAAAGGCAGAAGCTGCTCATAACGAAGGCCCTGCATTTCGGCTCCGGTAAACTCCGCAACAACTTGAAAAGGAATTGCTTTATCGCCTTCTTTGTAAGTATCAAGACTCAACTCGGCATTTGCTTCAGGAAAATATTTTCCAAGAAGAGGTTTTGCAAGAATAACCGTTACCGGTTGATGTACATACTGATTGAAGGTTCTAACAGCAACGTATTGTATTTTTGCTCCAACGGTAAGTGCTGTATTTGAAGGCAAAGTCCATGGAGTTGTAGTCCATGCGAGCAGCCTTAAATCATCTTGAATGATGTCCTTAAAAAGCTCATTTGCTTTGTCATCTTTCACCAAAGTGAATTGAGCAACAATAGTCGCATCCTTTACTTCCTTGTAAGTCCCGGGCATATTTAGCTCGTGAGAGCTAAGTCCTGTTCCGGCGGCAGGAGAGTAAGGTTGAATTGTATAACCTTTATAAATAAGGCCTTGATCGAATAGTCGTTTTAGCAGAAACCAAACACTTTCGATATATGCGTTTTCGTAGGTAACGTATGGGTTTTCCATATCTACCCAATAACCCATTCTAAGTGTGAGGTCGTTCCAAATATCAGTGAATTTCATCACTTCCTCGCGACAAGCCTTGTTATAATCTTCGATGCTTATTGATTTCCCGATGTCATCTTTAGTAATTCCAAGTCGTTTTTCAACTCCAAGTTCTACAGGCAAGCCATGCGTATCCCATCCTGCTTTACGTTTAACCTGATAGCCTTGTAAGGTTTTATAACGGCAAAAGAGATCTTTAATGGCGCGCCCCATTACGTGGTGAATTCCGGGTAAGCCGTTAGCAGAAGGCGGGCCTTCATAAAAAGTGAATGATTTACTTCCATCGCGCTCGGCAACAGAGCGTTCGAACACTTTTTCCTGCTGCCACCATTCAAGAATTTCATCCGCTATCGCGGGAAGGTTTAACTGCTTATGCTCAGGATATTGCATCTTTTTGACTTAACTCGCTTTTTGAGGGCTGCAAAGATAACAATTAAGCCTTCATGAAACAGACTTGAAACTTAGCCAAGTGCAGTCGGTTCGGGTAAAAACAAAATTTAATAATTTCTTACATAAAAAACCTCAAGATTGTTTATAAAGCCAATGTTATCAACAATATGCAGCGTTATCGCGGCTTTGACCCGTGTATTGTTTTGTAAGGTTAGCGCCTTAATTGGCCTTTTAGGACAAATGAACCTAATACCTTTGTATTCGAATCTATACCTAAACTTCATATTTTAATAACCTTATGAAACATCTGCTGATTTTAGCAATTGTCGCTCTTTCATTTATTGGATGCGAGAGTAATGAACCAAATCCCGAATTAGAAGCTTTAAAGCTTGAAAAAGAAGCCATCGCCCGTGAGGCCGCTGCTAAAGATTCAACAATAAACTCTTTTATCGAGTCTCTTAATGAGATTGAAGATAATCTTGCCCAGGTAAAGCAAAAGCAAGGAACTATCAAGTCTTCTGCTACAGAAGGAGCAGAACTTCAAGGTACTGCTAAGGATCGTATTAATGAAGACATAAATTTCATTAATGACCTATTGGAGGAGAATAAATCAAAACTTGCCAGTTTGCAATCAAGACTTAAGAAGTCTAACTTGAAAGTTGGCGAGCTTGAGAAAATGATTGAAAGAATGACAGCTCAGTTAGCTGAAAAAGATGCTGAAATTGGTTCTTTGAAGGAGCAATTGGCAGCAATGAACATTCAGATTACTGAATTATCTACGGCCGTGAGCGGTTTACAATCAGAAAGTGCAGCTAAGTCAAATGTAATTGAGCAAAAGACAGAAGCCTTAAATACAGCTTACTACGCTGTAGGAACATACAAAGAGTTAAGAGACAACAAGGTAGTTAGTAAAGAAGGCGGTTTCCTTGGTCTTGGCAGAAAGAAAAGTCTTGCTGGAGATTTTAACGAAGAATATTTCAATAAGATTGATGTATCTCAAATCAAATCAATTCCTATTGGAGGTAAAGATGCTAAGGTGGTTACCAATCACCCAAGCTCGTCTTACAAACTTGAGATGGAAGGCAAGAAAATGGTTAAGAGTTTAACAATTACAAATCCTTCTAGTTTTTGGAAATCTTCTAAGTACTTAGTTGTGATAATCGACAAATAATAAATTTAGATATTAATTAAAAGGCGCCATTTTCGAGAGAAAATGGCGCCTTTCTAATTTGAGCTTATTGATACACTTGAATCGACTTTATCAATTTCAATGTGGGCTTAAATATTATCCGGACCAATTGGTGCAGGAACAATATTGCTAACCGGCTTGATGCTTTTTAAATAAGTAAAAATGGCATGTGCGTCTTCGTCCCTTAGCTGAGTAAAATTAGTCCATGGCATTGGAGGAAGAAGCATTCGGCCATTCTCAAGACCCTTTGCTTTACCTTCTTTCATAGCTTTTTTAAACTGCTCTTCAGTCCAATTGCCATTGCCTGTTTCATCGGGAGTTAGATTTGCGGCGAATGAAATTCCCCAGGGTCCGGCAGCAGCCGTTAAATCAGGATAAAACATTCCAAACCCATCTTTTATCATCTTGCTGTCAAATTTAACAATTGGCCGGTCGGAAGGATAGCCAGACAGCATTAATTCAGGGATAATTTCAGGGCCTCTTTCTCCCACTTTTTTTGGAGAATGACAGTCGTTACATCCCATAATTCCAACGAGATACTCACCTCGCTTTACGATGTCCTCCTGGCTCTCTACTGGTTCTTCTGTTGCAGCAGTTTGGGTTGTTTCGGATGCTTTTTCTGAACATGCAGTAATAAATAAAGCAACACTCAAAAATGAAAAAGCGAATTTGATGTAGCTTAAGTTTTTCATAACGAAGATGACTAAATGATTTCTACAAGGTTAGTGATTATATGCTTTGAAACATCATAGAACAATCCACAACTATGCAAAGAGTTGTTTGGTAAAAATAGTAAGTTGAAGAAATAGACTTCAACATAAATGCAAGCAATCTCAATCGAATAATTGAATGTTCTTAAGGTTTACAAACGCTATCAACAGCCCTTTTAATCTCCTCTAAATCCTGATTCATCATGCATTTAAAATGCCCTTTGGGGCAGGATGAATATCCGATTTTTGAACAAGGTCGGCAGGACAAGCCTTTTACTTCTGAGCGATACTCAAATACATCATTTTGAGGGAAGTAAGGGTACATGCCAAAATCAGGAATTGTATTTCCCCAAATGGAAATGATAGGTTTTTTAAAAGCCGCAGCAATATGCATTAATCCAGTGTCGTGAGTGATTACGCAATTAGCTTGTCTTATCAATGATGCAGAGCCACTCAGGCTTAGCTTTCCGCAATAATTAAGAACACGGTTTTCAAAATTGCTAGAGATGTTTTTCCCCAATTCTTCTTCGGCTTTGCCTCCTAAAACGATAATTGGTTGCTTAAGCTTAGCGCACAATTCAATGAGTTTTGCTTCAGGCAATTGTTTAGTTGCTTTTAAAGCTCCTGCCACCAAAACTACATAACCGTTTTGAAAAGCAGCAGGCAAAGTTGAGATAGCAATTTCTTCCCCCGAAGGGATAAAAAAATCAAGCCCTAATTTGTCATCAAATACATTCAGCTTTTTCAAAGTATCTAAATACCTCTCAACGATATGCTTTTTCGGAAGACTGTCTATCTTAAACCTCACTTTTAAATATTTCTCAATATTGAGCTTCTTAAAAGCCGACGAAGGCCTCTTAAGAGCAAGTTTTACCCTGAGAGAGCGCAAGTTGTGGTGTAAATCAACTACAGAATCGAATTTTAACTTAGCTAATTCGCTAAGGGCGTTTTTGTAATTGACGTCCCATTCCCAAACCTTGTGAATATGTGGGTTTGCCTTGACAATTGAAGCAAATCCGGGCTTAGTGAGAAAGTGAATTTCTGAATCAGGATAGGCTTTTATAAGGCATCTAACAACCGGAGAACACAGCACGATATCGCCCATAGAACTAAAACGTATGATAAGAAATCGCTTCATCGCATTGCCGGAAATGCAAAACTAAACATATTCAAACGCCAAGCACACCCTCGAAATTCTCACCTTTGCAGAATTATGCTTTTAATAGACACTCACACACATCTCTATTTACCTGAATTTAATAATGATCGCTTAGAAATGGTTCAAAGAGCCATATATTCAGGTGTTTACAGAATGTACCTCCCCAATGTAGATTCTGAAACCATTGATGCTATGCATGAATTGGAAAGTCAATTTCCAGATAACTGCTTCGCAATGATGGGTTTGCATCCGTGTTCTGTGAAGCCCGAGAATTATAAAGAGGAACTAGCTCTGGTAAAGGAATGGCTCAACAAACGTAAATATGCGGCTGTTGGCGAAATTGGACTTGATTTATTTTGGGATAAAAGCACTTTTGAAATACAAAAGGAAGCTCTTGAAACGCAGTGTCATTGGGCTTTAGAGATGGATTTGCCAATTGTAGTTCATAGCCGAGAGTCGACACAGGAAAGCATTGATATTATTAAACCATTAGCAAATCAAGGTCTGAGAGGGGTTTTTCATTGTTTTTCGGGCACAGCAGCAGAAGCTGCGGAAATCGTCGAAATGGGATTTTATTTAGGCATTGGAGGCGTTTTGACATACAAGAAAGCTACTCTTAAAGAGGATATTGCAGAAATCCCTCTCGATAAAATTGTTCTTGAAACCGACTCTCCTTACCTATCACCTGTTCCTTTTAGAGGAAAAAGAAATGAATCGTCTTATATTCGCTACGTGCTTGATTTTTTATCAGAGTCGAGGAAAGTAGGGAAGAAAGAACTGGCCGAAATAACCACTGCAAACGCTTTAGAACTTTTTAAAGGGAAATGAACAAACGACCTTCGGCACTTATTATTTACACAGGTGGTACCATTGGGATGGTGAAAGATCTGGTTTCAGGGAGCCTCAAGCCAGTAAATTTTGAACGACTGCAAGCCAATATCCCGGAAATTAGTCGCCTTGATATAGACTTAGATATTTATACGTTTGAAAATACCATCGATTCATCTAATGTCTTACCCGATCATTGGATTAGGCTGGTTGAAGTCATTGAAAAAAACTATAATCGCTACGATGGTTTTGTTATTCTTCATGGAAGTGATACCATGGCTTATTCGGCTTCTGCATTAAGCTTTATGATTGAGAATTTATCAAAACCAATCATTTTTACCGGCTCTCAATTGCCTATAGGTGTGCTTCGCACGGATGCCCGTGAAAACTTTATTACTGCCCTTGAAATGGCTGTTCTCAAAGAATTTGGTGAATCAAAAGTAAGCGAGGTGTGCATTTATTTTGAATACCACTTGCTTAAAGGGAATCGAACAATTAAGTATAGTTCCAGTCATTTCAATGCATTTTCAAGCCCTAATTATCCCCCGCTTGCTGAAGCGGGAGTAAACATTCGTTTCAATGACCCAGTGCTGAGAAGAGTGCCTAAGGGCCAAACCCTCTTTCATAAGAATTTGGATAGAAACGTAGGTATTTTAAAGGTTTTTCCGGGGATGACAGAAGCATATGTGAGGAGCATACTTCAAATTCCCGACTTAAAAGCTTTGGTGTTAGAAACATTTGGCTCTGGTAATGCACCCACAGAAGATTGGTTTATTGCAGCCTTGAGCGAAGCAATTTCCAAAGGCCTCATCATTGTAAATGTAACCCAATGTCAAAGTGGAGCTGTGCTTCAAGGGAAATACAAAACAAGCTCAGATTTGCAGTCGATAGGTGTTTTAAGCGGACAAGACATCACTACCGAAGCGGCACTAGCGAAGTTGATGTATTTGATTGCAAATTGTTCTGACCGGGAAACGATTTGCAGGAATTTTATTATTCCCTTACGGGAGGAAATGACTCTTTTTGATTGGAATTAACTTGTTACGTAATGATTCTTTAATTAGAAACACTTAAATAGAAATTGAGTGTGTTAATTAAAAATTAGAGGCTTGAATTCGTTTTACAATCAACCCAAATTAATTCAATGGATAGTAGCAATCTTCATGCTTGTAATCCTGTTAATTATATTAGGGCTTTGGCTTGAATTAAACCTAAGAAATCCACTGTTTTACCTCCTTATATTTCTATTTGTTCCTCTATTACAATTCTTAGCTACGCCAATTTTTACTTTAGGAGGTTTGTATAAATATGTATCTCCGATGTTGCTAGTATACTCTCCAAATACAAAGAAGTATGATATTCATAATGGGACTTCATTCGATTATTTAATGGTTATGAGAGGAGTTAAACGTGGAGCTGAATTACGAAAGAAGCTTCTTAGCTATTACATAGACGGATTGCTTTATATTATTGAAGAAATTGAGCAAGGCAAGCTTCCAAAAGAGTTGGTTATTAGAGGTAGTTCTTATTTTTTCAGTCAATCCACAGCCAATAGGCTGGGATTTAAAATAGCTGAAACTGGCATTGCTGAAAGAATGAATATTGTAATCAATTATCTGGATTTGCTTTGGATGTATTCCCTTTCTAGGGGCAAACTTGCATTCCCTTCAATAAAGGCAACTAAAACCGCAGAAATCACTGCTGCTGATTTACTCAAAAGCAAGGGAAAATTGCAAGAGCTTCAATTCAGGTTGAGATAAATGTTATAGCAGATAGCTTCTATATTTCTCTTTTCATCAAATAAAGATTTAAGCCCTCTGACCAATAATTTTGCTGAACTTCTTTTAATGTAAAACCTTGCCTCTCAAAGAATTTGAATGCATGTTGTGAGGTTCTAACGATGAGGATTTTAACGTGGTTATCATTTATCAGAAGTTCTATGCAATGCTCAACCGCCTCTGAGCCAAGCCCCTTGCCTTTGAACTCGGGATGCATAAATATCCAGTTAATTCTACCGCTCGAATCAGAATGCCTCACTTCATAACCCAGTCCACCAACAACTCGGTCTTCGTAAATGATGCTCAAATAAGTTGATGCGCAAATGTCTAGGTAAGCTATAAAGTCGGATAACTCTTCGGCAGCGAAGTATTCCGGGATATTCTTTTTAAATATTTCAATAAGAAATCCTTTGTCGCCGACGCAGTATGGTCTGATATTATTTTTCAATATTGATTTTATACAAACTTTTAATTATCCAAGTTGCTACGACACATTCTAGCAGGCTTAAAGGCATTGCAAAAACCAGTAAACTTGTAGGTAGAACATTCAGATTACCAATGGCCACCCACATCATTAGGAAAGCGAAGAACCAAGCGGTGAGGGCGGTTTCAATGAAATTGAATTTTTTTGACAATTGAAAGATTCCCAATGCTAAAAATAGCGACCAAAGCCCCCAGATTGCCCCATTGATGGGTTCATCAGGAAAATCTAACCCTAAAGTTTGGTAGTGTTTAATCCAATATTCTTTAAACAGGAGTTCATTACGTGTAAATTCAGAAATGCTAATCCAAAGGGTGGCTGTAATTACCGACAGCAAGGCACGAAGATTTACAAAGCCCATTTTTAACAACAATTTAGTTTTTGAAAAATAGCGAATTTGAGTGAATCGAATTAAAAAGCCCTGATAAATGAATATCAAGGCTTTTTGCTTTGGCGGAGACTGAGGGATTCGAACCCTCGATACAGTTACCCGTATACAAACTTTCCAGGCTTGCTCCTTAAACCACTCGGACAAGTCTCCTTAATTTTTCTTTCCCTTGCTTTTACATTGTAGTATAATTAGGGTCAAAATTTAGGAATGCAAAAGTAATACTTTAATTTATTCAAAGGCTTTTATAATTTTCCATTCCCATTAGCAAGAGCTAGCGCAATTTTTAAGTGAGTTTAAAGGTTCTCTTATCATAAAAATCCAAGCTTATTGTATTAAGTACAATAAGATAGATTTCTTATATTTACCATTCAGTACTTAAATTGATTGGTAATTAAGCCATAGAAGGGTTTTAAAGATTAATTTTTGATAAGATATTATCTCTTAGTGTGTTATTTACCAAAAGACTAATGTATTTTGCCGCTTCAAACTACCGCTCATGAAATCAAGTCGCTCTTTAGCAACCCTTATTTCAGTATTCTTCTTTTGGGGCTTTGTTGCGGCAAGTAATACCATACTTATAGGCCTTTTTAAGAAGAACTTCGAGCTTACACAATTTCAAAGTCAGCTCGTTGATCTTGCATTTTATGCAGCATATGCTATTGGCTCATTGCTGTATTTTGGTCTTTCGGTATCTGTTGGAGACCCACTAAGTAAAGTTGGTTATAAAAAGGGACTTGTTTTAGGACTTTGTATCTCAGCCTTGGGTGCATTAGGCTTTATTCCTGCAGGAATGTTGGCCTCCTTTCCACTTATGTTAACATCATTATTTGTAATTGGATTAGGATTCGCTCTTCAGCAAATTGTTGCAAATCCTTATGTAATTGCATTAGGTGATCCATCTACCGGTGCACACCGGGTTAGCCTTGCAGGAGGAATTAATTCCTTCGGAACGACAATCGGTCCGTTGCTTTTAGCAGTAGCTATTTATGGTAATGTTAGCGGAAATAAGGAATCATTTTTAGACAATGGCACCAAAAGACAAGCTCTGGATATTTCAATAGAAAGGACCCATAATCGCTCAGAAACAACCATCGCACCTGTTATGAGTGCCAATGTTCTTGGGCGATATCAAGAATCACCGGTTTATTGGGCAAATAACATCGAGCCCGACCAAGCCGTTTCTTTATATAGAAGTGCTTTAAAGTTTGATGCTGCCGCAATTCTAATGAGTAACAGCGATAAGCACAAACTTGACGATGCTGTTTCTTCTATAAAAACCTTATTTCCAGATCAGCGAATGCCTATTCTTACTTGTAAGCAAGAGTCGGCGGCTATAATCATGGATATGATTGACAAAGGAAGATCTATGAATCTGGAGGTGTCATATCTTGGTGTTGATGCAGTTATTTTCCCGTCAGTAATGCTTGCCGCAGCATTTTTATTATTCGCATTACTACTGGGCTTCTCTGCTTTACCAGCGATAACAAACCCAGAAAAAGTAGAGAAAGACTTCGGAGCTCTCAAATATCCTCAGCTTGTTTATGGGATGCTGGCAATATTTATTTATGTAGGTGTTGAGGTTTCCATTCAAAGCAATCTTCCTGAGTTTATGAAACAAACTTTTGGAAGAGAGGCTGACTCTACTGTGCACTTTATTTCATTGTATTGGGGCGGCCTCATGATTGGACGATGGGTTGGTGCTATTACAGTGTTTAGTCCATCTAAAATGATGCGGAAAATCTTATATATCATTGTTCCGTTTGTTGCTTATGCAGTAATTCTTGGCGTAAATTATTTGAAAGGCAGTCCAATGGATGAATTACTTCGTTTTGCCCCTTTCATTCTCATTTTAATTGCGGGCTTCTTTCTTTCGGCTGATAAACCAGCTCTCACCATGCTTTTATTTGGCTTATTAGCAATGCTGATGCTACTTATAGGTTTGATGATAAAGTCAGATTGGTCTATTTATTTCTTTATTTCTGGAGGTCTGTTTTGCTCTGTGATGTGGCCTTGTATTTTTAGCCTTTCAATTGCAGGCTTAGGAAAATATACAACGCAGGGCTCAAGTTTGCTCATCATGATGATTTTGGGCGGAGCACTCATTCCGCCTACACAAGGTTATCTTTCTGATTTTTATCAGGATATAAGATTGTCATACATTGTACCGGTACTTGGATTTGCTTATTTGGCATTTTATGGCTGGAAAGTGAACCGTATACTTAAAAAACAAGGGATCGACTACGACCCTAATACTATTGCGCATTAAGAATTAACTATGGAAGAAATTGTAGCTGGAATTGATATCGGGGGAACAAATACTACAATAGGACTTGTAAATGAATCAGGTAGGGTGCTTACCAAGAACGGCTTGAAAACAAAACAGTTTCCTGATGTGAATCAGTTTGTTGAAACTGCTGCTCAGCTTATTCAAGAGCAAGTTCATAGCATGAAAAACGAGATGTCTGAAGTCAACTTAAAAGGTGTTGGAATTGGAGCTCCAAATGCTAATCCGTATAAAGGAACAATCGAAAATGCACCAAATCTTAGCTGGCAAGGCATTGTTCCATTGGCCGAGTTATTTGCAAAAAAACTGAATACTATCTGCAAAATAACCAATGATGCTAAAGCAGCTGCTTTAGGAGAAATGCAGTTTGGTGCTGCCAAAGGGATGAAAGATTTTTTAGTCATTACTCTCGGAACTGGCCTCGGAAGTGGAATCGTTGCTAATGGAAGTCTTATTTATGGTTACGATGGCTTCGCCGGAGAACTAGGGCATGTTATTGTCGTGCCTGGCGGCAGGAAGTGCGGTTGTGGTCGCAATGGATGTCTTGAAACCTATGTAAGTGCCACTGGTTTGGTAAGAACTTATCTTGAGTTAAATCCTCACGATGCCGAAGCTCCTTCTGCTAGAGTTATTGCAGAAAGAGCACAAACTGGAGAAACACATGCCATTGAAGCATACCGCCGTACTGGTGAAATGCTTGGATTCTCTTTAGCCAACAGCGTTGCATACACTAGTCCCGAAGCTATTTTCCTTTTCGGTGGACTAATTCGCGCGGGTGAACTGCTCTTTAAACCAACACGAGATTCTTTCGACGAAAACCTTTTGAATAACTACAAAGGTCACATACATATTTACCCATCTGCATTGCATGAAAGCGATGCTGCCGTTTTAGGTGCTGCCTCAATACTCTGGAATTCCTAAACTATGAAAGCTTTATTCTTTACCTGTATTGCTATCATTTCACAGATTGTTCTGCAGGCACAGAATAGTGTCATACCATTACCTCGAAACTTTAGTCAAAGTGAAGAAATAGTGTACTTTGACCCTTCTGCCGTTTTGTTTCAAGGTGCACTGTTAAGAGCCGAAGCTTTGTTGCTTGCCCATGAACTGAATACCTCTTTTGGGTTTAGGTTACCTTCTGTAATTGAAGTGCCTTCTCGACAATTCATTCCCGAAGGACCGAAAATTAAGCTTTCAATGATTCGTTCCGACTCTATCGTTCAGCCAGGAACTTATTGGCTAAACTCTGATAAAACCGGAACTACCATTACTGCAATCGATAATTTAGGAATCTTTTACGGAATACAGTCATTGCTGCAGCTCATTAGAAAAAATGGAAACCGAGCAGAGCTTAATGCAACTCAAATTAAAGGCGACTATCCCAATTTCCGCTATCGCGGGATGCATTTAGATGTTTGCAGACATTTCTTTCCTGTGAGTTTTGTTAAGAAGTACATCGATTTGCTGGCCATTCACAAGATGAATTACTTTCATTGGCATCTTACCGAAGATCAGGGTTGGCGTATTGAAATAAAAAAGTACCCCAAGCTTACCGAAGTAGGAGCCTGGCGAAATGGTAGTATGGTAGGGCCGTACAGCGACCAAAAGTTTGATAGCATTCGCTATGGAGGCTTTTACACTCAGGAAGAGATTAAGGAAGTGGTGAAGTATGCTGCAGAAAGACATATTCAAGTGATTCCCGAAATCGAGATGCCGGGTCATGCTTTGGCTGCACTTGCTGCATATCCGCAGTATTCTTGCACTGGAGGCCCATTCGAAGTGGCTAAAGGCTGGGGAGTTTATGACGATGTTTTTTGTCCAAAGGAAGAAACGTTTTCTTTTTTAGAAGATGTTTTGGATGAAGTCTGCGAATTGTTTCCTGGTCAATATATTCATATTGGAGGTGATGAATGTCCAAAAACCCGATGGAAGACATGTACATCTTGTCAAAAGAGAATCAAAGAACAGGGTCTCAAAGATGAACATGAATTACAGAGTTATTTCATACAGCGTATTGAGAAATATCTGAATTCAAAGGGAAAGAAAATTATTGGTTGGGACGAAATTCTGGAAGGTGGTCTTGCGCCCAATGCAACCGTGATGAGTTGGCGTGGCACCGAAGGAGGAATAGCTGCAGCCAAGCAAAATCATGATGTAATTATGACCCCCGGCTCACACTGTTATTTCGATCATTACCAGGGAAAGAAGGAACAAGAACCACATGCAATAGGAGGTTTTACCCCATTGGAGAAAGTGTTTGAATTCCAACCTATTCCAAAGGAATTAGGAATGGAACAATCAAAACACATTATTGGTGCTCAGGCAAACGTGTGGACAGAATACATAACTACAGAAAGCCATGCTGAATACATGGTAATTCCAAGGATTTCAGCTTTAGCTGAGGTACTTTGGACAGGTCCGGGGCAATCGAGCTATAAAGATTTTAAGAAGCGACTTGCTCCCATGCTATTACGGCTTGAGGAGAAAGGGTATAACTATCGAAAACTCGACTAAGAATGGCAAGCAGACGGACTTTTCTTAAAAAAGCTGGCGTTGGAGCACTTGGGATTTCAAGCTTAAGTAAAGCAAGCTTAAATGAGGTTAATAAACCAATAGTGTTATCAACTTGGCGATTTGGTATAGAAGCTAATGCTGCCGCATGGAAGGTGCTCTCCTCTGGAGGATGGGCGCTCGATGCTGTTGAAAAAGGGGTTCGTGTTGTTGAATCTGACCCCAAAGAACGCAGTGTTGGTTTAGGCGGTAGACCCGACCGGGACGGACATGTTACTCTTGATGCCTGTATCATGGATGAGGACCTAAATATCGGTTCTGTAGCATGCCTTGAGCATATTGAAAATCCTATCTCTGTTGCCAGAGCTGTAATGGAAAAAACGCCTCATGTTATGCTTGTTGGCGATGGAGCTCTTCAATTTGCTTTAAGTCAGGGATTCAAAAAGACAGAGCTGCTAACTCCGGCTTCTGAAGTTGAATGGAAAAATTGGCTTAAAGAGTCGCTTTATATTCCAAAAGCAAATATCGAAAACCACGATACTATCGGCATGATTGCCTTAGACTCTAGTGGGCGATTATCTGGTGCTTGCACCACCTCGGGTATGGCTTATAAGATGCATGGTCGGGTAGGTGATTCTCCAATTATTGGTGCAGGATTGTATGTTGATGGTGAAGTTGGAGCCGCTACAGCAACAGGTCATGGTGAAGAGGTTATCCGCATAGCAGGATGCCACCTCGTGGTTGAACTCATGCGTCAGGGAAAATCTCCACAAGCAGCTTGCGAAGAAGCCGTTGAGCGTGTATATAAAAAACAAAAAGAACGAATTAAAGATATTCAGGTAGGCTTTATTGCCTTAAACAAACAAGGAGAGTATGGAGCTTTCTGCGTCCAGCCGGGGTTCAACTATGCTGTGCATGATCAATCTGGCAATAAGCTTATAGATTCAGGCAGCCGAATCTAGTGTTTAAGTTTTGGGGCTTTAAAAGAATCAATCGAGTATTCAAGATGCCAATCTTAAAGCATCACTATATTCTACACTCAAATCTTAGGTTTTTCTTCAGTATGTAATTGCTGAACAAGTCTTAACTAGCTTGATGTTTTAAGGGAATTCAAATTTTAATTTTCCTCTATACCTGTAAATTAATCCAAGCTCTAAGTATTTTGCGCTTAAGCTTTGCGCTGTCAAAGTAACTTGTTCTACCATGCAACAAAAATTCATTATTGAAGAAAACCATATCTCCCTTTTGCATTTTAATGGTAAGCGAGTTAGAAGGGTCATTCAAATACTCATCAAAATGATCCATCGCTTGAGTAGCATCTTTGCTTAGGAACTCGCCTGCCTCGAGCGTGCCGCGCTCAATCCAATACCGCATATAACGAACAAGAAATTGGTTATCTTCCATATGAAATATTGGGAACTTATTCAATTTCAATAGTTCAGGACTTTTCTCCTTTCCAGGAGTTATCAAATCGCGTATAAAATCCTGTTTCATTATTCTAATTATTTCGGGTGAAGAAATTAATGAGTCAGCAAAATAATTTGCGCCATTGCAAAGCTTCAATTCTCCACCCTGAGCCGCAGCTTGCAAACAACATAAACCAACAATTTTTGGGTAGTAATCATGTGCAGAACTATCAGTATGCATACCTGTTTCCTGATTGGTCATACTAATAGGAATCTTCGAATCCATGTAATCGCCTCTATGATCTTCAACCGCATATAATTTGCCATATCGGTCATTTAAATCTCCAATCAATGAAGACAACTTTTCAAAACAAGCAGAAATTTCCTTTTCATCTTTCGCTCTGCTTGAGCATTTGTAGTAAACAAACCCTGGAGCTTGCAGTATATTGTTATTTACAATTGAATGAACAAGTCTTTTATAATAGGGTTTCCCCATGCGCCTCAATTCATCTTTTAGGCTATAATATTTGGTGTTTTCTTCAACAATTGGAATTCCAGACCAGACTCTTTTTTTCATTTCTCCAAGCAAAATAACACGTGTAAAGGCAGCCCCTGTATTGGTCTAAAGAAGGCCTCATCGATTTGAAGTAATTCAGGTGTTACAAATAATTCTTCTACTATAGGGAATTTGCTGAAACCTCCTTCAAATAGGAGTTTAAAGTAATCGCCAAGCGTTTTATGAACACAACTCACTTCAACACTATCTCCGTTGAATTTCCATATTTTTCCTTTAAACAAAGAGTTTCTGGCATTAAAATAATTCCCTGTTGTTTTAAAGTAAAATGGGTACTCTGTTTTGGCCATAAATGGCTTACAAGGATGGGGAATCGTAAAAATAAAACGACCGCCCGGCTTTAATGATAAGTATATACGTTTTAATAATTCACCCGAATCTTCAATAGTTAAATAATTAAATAAAAAAACGGCAAGTACAAGGTCGAATGTTTCTGGTTTATATACCTCTGCCTCCAGCACATTTGAACAATAGTAATGCTCATTGCCAGAAGTAGCTGCTTTTCGCGCCAGATCAATCATATTCGCTGAAATGTCAATTCCAATTACAGATTCAGCATTACGCTTTCGAAGTAACCTGCTAACATAACCCTCTCCACAACCAAGATCTAAAGCATGTTTACCAGTTAGGTCTCCCGCTAATTCAAGTACACGAGGCCTTGCAGTAAAATCAGATAGAATTTCAGGCTTATTCCTCGCCCAGCCTGAGGCTTGGCGGTTATATAATTGCTCTGTTAAACTCATGAGGGTAATCTCGCTTAAAGCAAATGGTTAGCATAAGAGCATAAGCTTCGATTTACAGTAAAAATGAATATTTTGTAATTTAACAAATGTAGTTACACGTGTAAATACCTATATGAATGAGAACCCTTATTATTTTGATAAAATATAGGCAGGAACACTCATTCTTTTTTGGAACATAATTACAGATTTTCGAAAGAAAAAATATGCAACATCTGTTAGACGAAGCGATGAATCACCGGGCGGTTAATCACCCATACCTGGAAAGACTAAGAAGTGGGAACTTTAACAATATGGAGGCGGTAATCAAAGATTTCGCAACTCAATATGGAGCTTATAGTGCATGGTTCCCGCGTTATCTTACTGGAGTCATTTCTAAACTCGAAAATCCTAGTTACCGTAATTTACTCATGGATAATTTGGCAGAAGAAGCCGGACATCTGCATGATGAAGATATAGAAGAATTAAAAAAGCTTGAAATTGAAGAGTCTTGGGTGCAAGGCATCCCGCATCCACAGCTCTTTCGTCGTTTTCAGGATGCAATGAATATTAACCGCGAGGAACAACCCGGGGTAGAAGTTCAGGTATGGAGAGAATTGTTTCTTGGAATTATTCAGAATGGGAATGCGGCTGAAGCCGTAGGTGCTATTGGCATAGGTACAGAATCGGTTGTTAAGTTTATTTATAAATACATAATTGATGCTATTCGAAATCACACCAGTTTAAGCCTTGAACAATACGTGTTTTTTCCTCTTCATACGGAGGTAGATGATGAACACGGATTAATTCTTCTTAACATTGCCTCTGAAATGGCCGGAGAAAACGAAATTGCAGCCCAAAGTTTAAGAAAAGGAATGCTTAAAGCCTTGAATATTCGTGCTTCTTATTGGGACGATATGCTTCTCCGTGCAGAAAAACTCTAGCGTATGAATCAGGCTGAGGGAATAATTCAAGCAATTCGACTTAAACATCTGAACGAGGATGAATTATCTTGGATAGCAATCGGTTCGCAGCAAGTTTTGAATTCCTTTCTTGGAGGGGAAATTCATCTTCGCGAAAACACCGATGCATGCTTCTATAAAATTTACACAATCCTTTCCGGTATCCGCAATGGTCATTTAAAAGAGGTTCCGGCCTCAGCGGCCGATGACTTTCTGCACTTTCTATGCAACCCGTCGGCTGATTATCGTCTGCCTGAGTATCTGCAGGAATGTGGTATCGCCCTTTGGCAGGCACTTCAATATAAACGTCTGAAAACTATAAGTGACGATATTAACTCAAAGGTTAGTCTTACCGGAAAAGGCGAAGACGCGGTTTATCACGCCGAGATTGAATCTCCTCACAGAGAGGCTTTGTACAACAATCAATCTGATAAACAGGGGATTGATTTTGGAGTAGAGCGAGTTAAATTTAATACTGAAATCCTCGATCCTCGTATTGTTAGTATTGCACCGGGTAAATCAAATGAGCTTCATAAGCATGCTCACGAAACCGTTTTTGTGTTTTACAAGGGCAGCGGTTTTGTTAAAATTGATGAGCTGAAATTCCCGGTAAAACCGGGCGATATGGTGTTCATTCCTCGATGGTGCATGCACCAGAGTGTAAATGAATCGGATGAAGAAATGGTATTTCTGGCCGTAGCCGATTTTGGACTAACAGGCACTTCGTTTGTCGGCAACTATCTAAAAACAGCAAGGCTTAAAGGCTAATTAAACGAGCTTATTGACTCAGTTAGCCGAATCTAAGGTTTCAGTTTTGGATTCCCATCTAAGTCCAAAACACTCCACGACATTACCGGAGCAACTTCATTAAGTTGCCAAAAGAGAGTTCCCATACATCGAGGCTGGGCATTAAAATGAGAGATTTTAGCATCCTCATACACTTTGGCCTGCAAAATCTGAGATGATTGGATGATCTGCTCGCTACTTCCCGCCGGAAGGCGGTTATCATTTAAGTATTTCAGTAATAAATTCAGACCTTTATACGACTTTACCAATTCAGCCAAATTCATATAATTGGGTTTTAAGCCATAATGTTCTTCAATGATATGTGACGATGGAAAAGAAGGGAATCCAAACTCACTCATAAACCTTGGAATCCGCGTTTTGATTGAATCAACAGGGTATTCGCCATGCCAAATGCTCCAGTCGTGGTTATCGCCAATATTCAAATCTTTGGTTTTCCCCCAGTTAGAAACTGGGGATGAAGGTAAATATGGAATATACATCCCGTGCTCTTGCACGTAACCTTTAATAAATCGCTCAAATAAGAACTCATAATTCGAATCGAGCATGCTTTTCTTAGGTACACTATACTCATAAGTTTGTTCCCAACCCCAGTTTTTACGTGCTACGTTAATTTCGTTATTCCCACAAAACAGTGCCAAACAAGGGTGAGCACTTAACCTCTGTATCTGATATTCGAGTTCCGGCTTCAGAATTTCAAGAAAGTCGTCATCCACAGGATAATACGTGCAGGCGAACATAAAATCCTGCCAAATCAAAATACCGGAAGTATCGGCCCAGGTATAAAATTCATCAGGAAGGTAATTTCCACCGCCCCAAATTCTGAGCATGTTCATGTTGCTATGATACACATAATCAAGCTCTTTGGTCGACAAGCCCGTAACTCTATCGCCGGTGAAAGCTTCGTTGGGCATAACAACATTGGCCCCTTCCATAAACACAGCTTCGTTGTTTACTTTAAAATAGAAAGATTCACCGATGCTATCAGGTTCCTGAATCAAATCCACAGTTCTAACTCCAAAACGGGTAGTGGTGGTATCGCCTCCGGAAAACCAGGCATTCATGGTATACATTTCAGGAAAGCGGCCTGTTCCTTTTGGCCACCAAAGACGAGCTTTGGGAATGGTATAATTGACGAGGGTATCGAATTCTCCTGCAGGCAATTTCAATTTGAGTAACTCGTGGTTTTCGGTTTGAAGGTTTAACAGACGACCTCTTTTACCGGAATTACCCTTTATCCGAACCTTCAACTTCGCATTACCATGCGGAATAGATTCGGTAAACACGCTTGCTTTTTCAATCACTGCCTTCGGCAGGAAGACGATTTGAGGAGTTACTCTGAAGCCTGTGTATATTTCAGGAACACAAAAATCCCAACCAAATTCCTGTTGCGGTTGACGAATAAATGGCGAAGTTTTTAAAGCGTCGCTTTGATTATCTGCCGGAAGCGGGATGTTTTTCTTGACCAGTTCTTCAACTTCTTCTCTGGGAGGTTTGAATTCAATTCGAATGACATTCTTTCTCTTAAGCAGCTTTTTGTTAAGCCTGAACTTCCAGATTCTGAAAGCATTATTCGTGCTTCCAAGAAATTTATCATTCAGATAAACATCTGCAAACGTTTGCAGGAATTGAAATTGTAGCTCAATACTTGAGGCCTTCTTTTGTTTGCTGCTAAGCTCAAATTCACAAACAATTTCGTGTTTCAGAGAAGCAACAGAATCGTGAAAAGCAATACTTCGAGGTTTAAACCTGAAGCTTAAGTCCCAATCATTTTTTATGGCATTTTCTCTTACTACTACATTGAGGTTTGCAGCGCCCTCAAACTTTATGGAACTATCGTTCCTGAAATTCCAATGCTTTAGTAAGAGTGTATCGTTTTGTGCAGAGATTGGCGAAAAGATGGATAAGCATAAGAGAAGCAATAAAGAAAACGGAATGTTCCTTTTTGTTTTTATTAGATGGTTTGATTGCTTCTGATGATGCATTATTAAAATAGAAATTACAACTCCGAAATAACGTCAAATCCTTTGAAACTTCCGCATATTTCAATTTCATTGATAGATTAGATAATTTGTTTACACTAAACAGGTTACAGTAAACAAAATGTAGTTCAAGGCAGGTAAATAAAGGCTTATGAGAAAGAATTGCTGCCTCAAAACAGCATCATATTCGTGCAAGTTCATCTACTCTGGGTTCATTAACAATGATTAAATTCTTATTTGAGTATTTGATTGATAAAGCCTGTTTAGAAAAACAAGAATTGCGAAACATGAGTGTAGTATTATGAATTTCCAAAAAGAAAGCCAGCTATGGTTTACTTTTTTTAGGAGTAAGTTCCATTGCCAGCTTTCGCATTGGTGGTTGTTGAGCTTATTTTATAATTCAATTCTAAAACCCCGTGAACTATCTAACAAAGTTAAACTCGGGCTAAAAAGAATTGAAAACGAATTTTTATTGCTTGATGAACTTAAATGTTCGTTCATTTTGCTGTGTTTGAATTTTCAGAAAGTATACTCCATTGGTTAATTCCGGAAAATCGATTTTTAATTCATGGGCGTTATTTACTTTTCCTGAGTGGCAAAGCCTTCCTTCAATTGATAATATTTGAAAAGAAAGCATTTCAACATCACTGTTTACACGAAGCATTCCACTTGTAGGATTTGGAAAATAATTTATTGATGTATTATCCGGCGAACCGCCGCCCGATACAATTGAATTTTGAAAAACATAAACCCGACCCTCATCTAAGGAAATAGCATCTTCGCTTGGAGCGCCAACCACGATTGCATTTCCTCCGGAGCTCATTCTTACAGCAGAGCCAAATCCGTTAACATCACTTGAAGAGACGAAAGTTGAGAAATCCTCATTTTCTAGAATCCATTGAGTACCATTCCAATTAAAAACCCGAGTTCCTCCATTCACGAAGTTTTGCCAAGGTTCTCCAATAACTATGGTGTTTCCATCGGCGCTCAGGTCATTTGAAGGTCCGGCTAAGGCACCATTGATTCCGATAATCGTGCTGCGTAAAACCCAATCCGTTCCATTGTAATCGAAGATATTGGTAGTGCCGTTTAAACCGAAAGGATTGGGTGAACTAACAGCCAGTATGTTTCCGTCATCACTAAGACTTACTGCAGTTCCAAGTTTTTCTCCTTGTTCTGTGCCTATCATTGGCTCATCGCGTAAGTTCCACTCAGCACCATCCCATGCGTATGTTCTAACAATACCTGCGCCATCGGTGGTAACAACATCATCTGTCCAAATTCGAAAACCTCTTCCACCAATCGCCACTTTGCTTCCGTCTGCGCTTATGTCTATACTATGTCCAAATTCTTCCAAGCTAATCTCACCGTCAATGTCTTCACCAACCTGAGACCAGCTTTGACCATCCCAATGGAACACTCTTGCATGCCCTTGTAATTGTAATACACCAAGTTCCTGCGTGTTTTGGGGTGCACCAATAGCAATGTAGTTTCCGTCGGGACTTAAAGCCAGTGCCAATCCAAATACATCCCTTTCAAAAAGCGGACTGGGACTTCCTTCTCCCTCAATCGTGTTTCCGCGTAAAGCCCAGGTAACTCCATCCCAGTCATAAACATTTACAACGCCGCATTTGTAGTCCAATGAATTATAGCCCCAAGGACTGCTGATGGCCACTGTGTTTCCGTCGTTGCTAATATCAACCGCAGAGCCTGTTCCTTCTAAAAGCTCAGAACCTAAGAAACTTGAGCCTCGTTGAATCCATTGAAACCCATCCCAGTCAAGCACTTTAGCGTATCCGTAAAAAGTTCCAAAGTCACTATTTCTGCCAGAGCCAACCACAATTGTGTTTCCTGCCGAATCAACCGCAACAGAATTTAAGCTTCCAAGTTTGTCGCCTTCTGAAATTCCATCTATTGGCATGCCTTGCATGCTCCACTGCCCGAAACATAGAATGGGGCTTAATGCTAAAAGGATAATTGCTATTTTAATTTTTTCTGAATTCATGTGAAATAGAATAAGCAATAGAATACAAATTAGTGATCTCAATATTCAAAATCACACCTACAATTGATACACTGCGATATTGAATTATTATTTAGCAAAACTGCTTTATTCATAAGAAATATGCTTCACGGCTAGGCGTGAAATCTATCTGAATCACTCGTATTCGTGAGCAAAACAAGCTAACTCTTAGTCTTTGATATTTTAATTGCTTCCATGAGGAGAGTAATCTTCATGTACTTAGATTCTTTGATATTGAAGAGTTCATACATCCTTCGAAGAGAAGAACCAACACCATCAATAGAAAGAAATACAGCTTTCGCTAAATCTTTGTTTGAAATTACAGGATCCTTGAGTAGTAAGTTCAAGACTGACCAATCTGTTTCATTCAAACTCCTTCCAATATAGCTTTCAAGACATGCTCGATTTAAATTAAAAGCACCTTGTTCGATTGGAATCTCAGCTTCTTTGTTTTGTTTGAGTTTTTCAATCTCATTTAGAAGTTGCTGCTGTTGAACCTGATGAGCTTGGATAAGTCTTCTGTAAATCACAAAAGCCAAGACGAATAGAATCAAGCCGAGAATGATAAAAGAATAATTGCGTTTTACCTGTCTGAGCTTAAGAGCCGCCTGCTCTTTTTCACTTTTTAATTGTTCTTTGATTAGCTTATTATCGAAGTCGCTTTGAATAGCTTCTTTAATCACAGCTATTTCATTCATCTCAATTTTAATTGAATCGTTGTAGAGAGTGTATTTCTCTAAACTTGAAAGAGCCAATTCAGAGTTACCTTGTCGTTTATAAAGTTCATACAGAAAGCGATTGCCTTTAGCAAGTAAATCAATAGATAGCTCTTCATTCATGAGCTCAGTAACTTCTGTCCCTATAACAAAAGCTTCATTAAGGTTCTCATTGAGCAAAAAGTCCCCTTTAATTATTAGCCCATCGAGTAACCGGCTGTTATTTTGTAGCTGGCGCTTTAATGCAATAGCCTCATCAATATGCCATAAAGCACTGTCGCGATTTCCAATTTTCGATTGAGCTAATGCAAGAAATTGATGGCAGTCTGACAAAGAAAAGAGGTTGTTTTCTGCCTCAAGAATTACAAACCCTTTTTTAATCAGATCTATCGCATTGCGGTATTCGCCTAAGTGATATTTATTGGCACCAATGTTTAACCAAATATTTCCAATTGCATCCTCCTCTTTTGCAGTTTTGTATAGTTCAAGTGCCTTGTAGAGGTATTCGAGTGATAGCGTATGCAAATTAATATCAAGGTAGATGAGTCCAATGTTATTGTTCAAGTCTGCCAGATATTTTTCTTCTCCTCCGTAGGATTCAAGCAAAAGAATGGTTTGTGTATATTTCTTAACAGCTTCTCTTAGTTGACCTTGCGCTCTTAGTACATTTCCGTGGTTTACATAAAGCTTTGCAATAGTTAAAGTGTCTTGAGTACGCTCTCCAATTTCTATGGCCTGCTCGATGTATGTCATGGAGCTATCGGGATAACCCAGAAAAAAGTAGATTATAGCTTTCTCGTTAAGAACCTTAATCAATTGATCAGGATAACCTTTTTTTGATGCTAATTGATAATGGAATTTAGAAACTTCGAGTGCTGAATCCGGCTGAGAACTTGAGTAATTAATGTAGAATGTATTAAGAGCATTGAATCTTGAAGAATCGGGTTGTTTTTGATTTATCCAGATTGCACGAAGTGAATCAATAGACACTTGTGCAAAACTTAAGCTCTGTAGGTTTATTATTGCTGCGAATAACAAAGACAATCTTATTGCTTTTGGAAATTTCGAGCAGGCTTGATGTGCAAGTGTGTTACTCATTCTTAATTTAAATTCTTCAAATGCGCGAGCATTGCTACAATTTCAGTTTCATCCGCTTCAAATCGGGCAAATTCATCTGC
>JAGYKL010000060.1 GCA_018401705.1 Bacteroidia bacterium
AAGCTGCAAACAAAGCTTTCATTATGAATAGAATCGGAGATTTAGGCCTTTTGCTTGGAATTTTCCTGCTATACCTCCGATTTTCAACATTAGAATACTCAATGATTTCTTATGAAGCAATTGATATTGCGATGGGAGATCCAATAATAGTTAGTGCTACTTTATTATTATTTGTTGGTGCTATTGGTAAATCGGCTCAATTGCCATTGTTTACCTGGCTGCCTGATGCAATGGCTGGGCCAACGCCTGTTTCTGCACTTATCCACGCTGCAACAATGGTAACTGCAGGTGTTTACCTAATAATTAGAAGTAATGTACTTTTTACTCTTGCTCCATTTACGCAGGAAATTATTACCATTGTTGGTTTAGCTACAGCAATTTTTGCAGCTACAATAGGTCTTAAGCAAAACGACATCAAAAAGGTTTTGGCATATTCTACTGTATCTCAGCTGGGTTATATGTTTTTTGCGCTGGGCTTAGGTGCTTATACAGCAGCCTTCTTCCATTTGCTTACTCACGCATTCTTCAAAGCTTTGCTCTTCCTGGGTTCCGGATCTGTTATTCATGCCATGGGCGGAGAACAGGATATGCGTAAAATGGGAGGACTTAAAAGCCAGCTAAAAATTACTCACGGCACATTCCTTATCGGAACCATTGCCATTGCTGGACTTCCTCCATTTGCCGGTTTCTTCTCAAAAGATGAGATTTTAGCTGCTGCTTTTAGAGAAAACCCTATCTACTGGGTACTTGGTGTTGGTGGTGCATTACTTACTGCTTTCTATATGTTTCGCTTGTATTATCTAACCTTCCATGGAAGTTTTAGAGGTACAGCTGAGCAGGAAAGTCACTTGCATGAATCACCTGCGAGTATGACTGTGCCATTAATGGTTCTTGCCTTTTTCTCAGTGATTGCCGGTTTCTTTAACGTGCCCTCTGTTTTAGGTGGAAATCATTGGTTAGAAGGTTTCTTTGAGCCACTGCTTGCTGGATCAATTCTCATACAAGAAATTCAACCACATGATGCGATAGCTCACGCTATGGAAATTATACTCATGGCAAGTTCGGTTGTCTTGGTTCTGGCTGTTGTAGCTTACGCATGGATTAGATATAAGAAAAACGGACATGTTCCTGCGGGTGATGAAGTTAAGCTTCCGGCTTTCCAGAATTTGCTTGCAAGAAAATGGTATGTCGATGAAGTATATAATACTATCATCGTTAAGCCAGTCATGTCGGCATCTTCAGGAATATATAAATTCATTGAAGTAAATGTAATCGACAGAATTGTAAACGGAGTGGGACAATTGGTTGTTCTTAGTTCAAGAACAGTTCGTTTTCTTCAAACCGGAAATGTTGGGTTTTACATTTTTGCCATGGTGATTGGCATCATCTTGATTTTGGCAACTAATAGATTTATTCAATAAGCATGATAACTGCCATACTTATAGCATTTCCATTTCTTGCAGCATTGCTAATGCTGGTGGTTCCGGCTTCAAAGACGAAACCTGTTGCTCTAGCAGCTACTTTAGTACAAGCTTGTATAACTGCTTGGGTTATTTACCTTTTTGATATTTACGAAAAGGAAAGCCTTTTGGCAAATATGCAATTCATTCTTCGCGAAGAATGGATAAATAGCTTGGGAATAAGCTTTTTCATCGGCTTAGATGGAATAAGCTTACTCATGGTAATTCTTACCAACTTCCTCTTGCCTCTTATCGTTTTATCAACATGGAATAAAGAAATTGCTCGTCCTGGTCTTTTCTACTTCTTAATGCTATTCATGCAAAGTGCCTTAGTTGGTGTCTTTGTTTCACTTGATGCATTTCTTTATTACATCTTCTGGGAGCTTGCTTTAATTCCAATATACTTTATCGTTTTACTTTGGGGTGGAGAGAATAGAATTAAAATCACATTCAAGTTCTTCATATACACGCTATTTGGTTCATTACTGATGCTTGCCGGAATTATCTGGTTGTATCTGCAAACGAGCGATGGTAGCTTTGGAATAGATTCGTTCTATGCTGTAATGCTCGACTCTACAGCTCAGCGCTGGATTTTTTGGGCATTCTTTATTGCTTATGCAATTAAAATCCCTCTATTACCTTTTCATTCTTGGCAACCTGATACATACACCACGGCTCCTAATGCAGGAACGATGCTACTTTCGGGTATTATGCTAAAAATGGGTATTTACAGTATACTTCGCTGGGTTCTTCCTATTGTACCGTTTGCCGTTGATGCATATACAGATGTGGTTCTTTATATGGCCGTTGGCGGAATCATTTATGCATCTTGGATTGCGCTTAGCCAAAACGATTTAAAACGTCTTTTCGCCTGGTCATCAATTGCCCATGTTGGTCTTATTACTGCCGGCTTATTCACACTTTCGCGCACTGGTTTTCAAGGAGCTCTAATTCAAATGATAGCTCACGGTGTTAACGTTGTAGGATTATTCTTTGTCGCTGAAGTTATTCTTCAAAGAAGAAACACCTCATTGATTTCTGCTCTTGGAGGTATTAGAACTAAGGCTCCTGTGTTTGCGTCAGTGTTTATGATTATCACATTTGCGAGCATCGCATTACCTCTTACAAATGGGTTTATTGGAGAATTCCTTCTTTTGAATTCACTCTATGAATACTCATATATGTTTGCTGCTTTTGCCGGACTAACTGTAATCTTTGGTGCAGTTTACATGTTAAGAGCTTACAAAAACACTATGCTTGGCGAAGATTCCACAGAAGGATTTGCCGATTTAAGCATGTCCGAGAAATTGGTTTTTTTCCCTATTGTGGGCTTAATACTTTTCTTCGGAATTTATCCTCAATTCATCTTCAATCTCACCGACGAGTCGGTAAAATACCTACTCGAAGAGATTGCTAATCATATGGCGTTGAACTATTGATATGACTACACTCGTACTTCTATCGCTTTTAGGCTTTCTGGTTCTTTTTCTTGGAGCATTTGAACAGAAAAAGGCAATCCTCCCTGTAGTCATTGCAGGTTTAAGTGCTGCATTTGTTACTAACGCATTAAGCTGGGATACCAGCCAGACATTCTACGGTATGATGCGCTATGATAACTATGCTGTTTCTTTTGTGGGACTCATGATTTTCTCGGTCTTAATGATTATGCTGCTTGCCAGTTACCATTTCAGAAATGAAGACAGTCACATTGCTGATATTTATGCATTGATGATTTTCACCCTGGTGGGTGGATTGGTGATGGTTTCTTATGCCAGTTTGGTTATGCTTTTCGTTGGAATTGAAATTCTTTCAATAGCATTGTATATTCTTGCCGGTAGCCGTCGTATGAATCTGTCTTCAAATGAAGCTTCATTGAAATACTTCCTGATGGGAGCTTTTGCGTCTGGCTTCCTGCTTTTCGGAATTACCTTGATGTATGGAGTAACCGGATCTTTTGATTTATTGGTTATCTCTGATTATGTAAATGGGAATGAGGAACTTCCGATGCTTTTCATCACTGGAGTCTTACTTATTCTAATTGGCTTCTCATTTAAGATTGGTGCTGTTCCTTTTCATTTCTGGACACCTGATGTTTATCAAGGAACTCCAACACTTATTACAGCATTCATGGCCACTGTTGTTAAAACGGCAGGTATAGCAGCCTTCTTCCACCTTTTCGATATTTGTTTTAGTGCAATTGACGGAGTTTGGTTTAATATTCTTTGGGTTATTGCAGCAGCCACCATTTTACTTGGTAATGTTTCAGCTGTAATGCAAAATGAAGCTAAGAGAATGCTTGCCTGGTCGAGTGTGGCACACGCAGGGTATCTTCTTATTCCGGTTTTGGCATTGAATGAACTGTCTGCATCTGCAATTTTCTATTATACTGCTGCGTATTCGGTTGCTTCTATATCTGCTTTTGCGGTGTTACTTGGTATTTCTCAGTTTAGTAATGAAATGCCTGTTGACCAATACAAAGGTTTGGCAAAAAATAACCCAATCATGACTACAGCTTTGGTTATAGCCATGTTTTCCCTTGCGGGGATTCCGCCATTGGCGGGATTCTTCGGTAAGTACTTTGTATTTGTTACAGCCATGGAAAGCAACCTCAACATAGCTGTAATAATTGCAATTGCCGGGTCATTGATAGGAATTTACTATTATTTCAAGCCTGTGATCTTCGCGTTCAATCAGGAAGTTCCTCCTATTGAGAAAATTAAGGGGAATGCTGCTTTTAACTTTGTTCTTTTTGCAGGTATTATTATTAGCCTTATCATAGGAATCTTCCCTGATTTGCTTGCAAACCTTCCAGGAAACTGATCAATCTTCATTACCCAGCAATTCTGTTATAAGATTAGCTTCAAAGCCTTTAGTCATTAGGTTTCTAATGAGTTGTTGCCGGGCTGTTTTTCCTTTGTATTTAGCTTGTAGTTTCTGAATCTCTGCGGCAAGCACTTTTCGATAATCGCTAGTTGAGATCTCCTTTAAACCTTCTCTTATGCAAGGTTCAGAAACGCCCTTGCTTTTAAGTCCGGCAATAATTTTTCTTCTTCCCCAGTGTTTGATTTTAAACTTACCTCTGGCATAAGCTTTTGCAAAACGCTCTTCGCTAAGGAAATTCTCGGAAATAAGTTCCGTGATAACGAATTCAGCATCTTCGCCAACAACACCAACGTTCCTCAATTTTTGCCTTACTTCCTGCTGGCTACGCTCCTGGTAAGCGCAGAACTTCTTCAGTTTATCGATAGCTTCGGTAACCGTATAAATCATGGCAA
>JAGYKL010000061.1 GCA_018401705.1 Bacteroidia bacterium
ACCAGTACTAATTGCAAAATTTAAAATCCATGGTTTATTTGTTTTTATTAAGCCTGTAGCCTGTGGGTTTATTAAATATACTATTTTCAATTGTATGGGCAACTTGTTCTTTGAGAGCCTTGCGGTATATATTAGTTTCACCACAATACTCGCTTGTTTTCACGCCATGTTTGTTAAGAAAAGTAGTTAGATCCTCCTCTTTTATGCAGGCATTATCTGATAAATGGTTGGATAATGCTAACAGTAAAGGTTTCTCTTTAGTTAGGGTTACTTCAGCAAGAGTTTTAGCTTGCTCTATTACCGACTTTACCTCTTCCTCTATTAGGTCACTGTTGTGATATGAAGTATTATCTTCTGAATTAGTACTACTATATAGCATCGGTCTGTTGCTAAAACCATGTTCTTTGTACAGCGCCATCACAGAAGATGTAACTTTTTTTATATCGCCACTTGAACCAGCGGTAATGTTATCCTTGCCGAAGACAACCTCTTCTGCTACAATACCTCCTAATCCAGTGGCAGCCATGTTTATTAAATCTGCCTTCGATAGATAGTTTTTTTTCTTCGAAGAATAAACAAATCCGTCGGTGCCTTCATCCGACGAAACTGAATAAACCGCCTTAGGTACATTTTTCAACAGTAAGGCAGACAAAATAGCATGGCCACTTTCATGCACTGCTGTTATTGCCTGAAGATCGTCTAGACGGTTATCACGCAAATCCCCCAGATGTGTTATGATTCGCTCTTCAGAAACCTTGATCAACTTAGATTGATTATAGAAAGAGCATAATAGTATATTCCCATCAATTGAAAAGCTCATTTTAGTTACTGCTCCAGGCTCATCAATTAAGCCTAGGATAAATGCATTTAACTTGCTTTTGAATAGGTGATGAATAGTAGTAAACAGGGGTCTAACGCCCTGTGTTGGATACACACCTTCTTTGTACAGCGATGATATTACTGATTCCTCAAACGCAACTTCAACACCAAGCAGGTCATTTAAACTATCACCAGTTTTTTTAAGCTCATTTTCGATGATTTGTTTAAAGGCATTACTGTTTAAGGCTGGATAGATGATGTGAATATTACCCAAGCGAGCAATCTGTTCGTCTCTGAACCTACTTCGCAGCGCACGCTTCATCGTCGGCACGTTAATCTTGAGCGACATATTGTAGAACTCATCTGCATCTATATCAGCAGAAAAATCTCCACTCATGGTGTAAGCTTCATCAATGTTACCCAATACAAAAATTACGGATTTGCTAAAACTCTTTACGGCAGGCTTTTGCGCTAAACGAACTACTTTTTGCATAAACTTTATGGTATCATGCGCTGATAGTGCCACGACATGTTTCTCAACCTCTGATATTAAATTAAAGCCCAACTCAGCGCCAGCGAGATCAATAACATCAATGTAAAAAAGTTGAGGGAAAAAGTAGATGGGCTCGTTCGGCTCGCACTTTATTTCCATTTCCCTGCAATACAACTGTTTGCCAGCGCTTACCTTGCCGTTTTTTACGGTAATCCCTGCACCAAGAAGGCTTTGCATCTTTTTTAGCAATGTTTCAAAAGGCCATATTGCTCTATTCCAGTCAATGTAGCGCACCTTGCCAGAGTCAATCAATTCCCATACCGTGCGGTTTCTGTCGTCAGCAATTTCATCCCGGTTCATTCCTTTTATGGTCCTTGAATGCTGAAATTCATCCAAGGCAATCATCAGTGGAGCATCCTCTTTGTTCTCGCATAAATCCGAAAGGGCACTGCTAAAGGATAAGTTACCATACTTCTCCCCTAAATCAAACCTGTGATAGAGGTTTTCGTAGTTGAGCAACTCTGCCAACCTGTTTACAAGGCTGGTCTTTCCTGTGCCGGTAAGTCCCCATAAATTAATTACTATTGGCCTTTCTTGTAGGCTACAAAGTGTATACCATGACCCTACATTGTCAATCACCTCATCAATTACCTTATCTATACCAACAAACTCACTTTTTAGTGTTTTTCGAGCCTGCTCAAGCACTTTTGACTTTTCAACAAACTCTTCTTTTAGATGCTGCAATAACTGTCCCATTTCTCTTTGTTTTTAAGATTTGCAACAAAGGTAGGGTGGGTGTCCGCCAAGGAACGTCGGAGGATATTTTAGTTATTAAGAAGGTTGGAGATTATGGAATGGTAGAGTTTCTATTGTAGCTGATTTTAAACAAACACTATTTAACTATGAAGTCCTTAAACATGTCGCATGCAGCCTGTAATTTTTCATCAAACCATTTAAAGTGCTCTGCGCTATTTAGAAGCTCTTTGGTCTCAAGTGGGCTTTCAGAAAGAGTTACCTTTCTCCTCATGGCGCTTTCCTTATGGGCACTCCATGCTAGCTCCTTCGAGTTATCCTTATTGGATGAATCAAAGTGCTTTTCCAGTTTTGCGTACTCTACATTAAGCCATTTCTCTGCTTCATTTTTATCCGTATTTCTAGCAGATAAAACTAAATTTAGGATCAACCGATTTTTATGACCGGTTTGCAAACACAATTCAAAAAATATCTTGAATTTACTCTTTTGGTTTTGATCAAAGTTAATATTTAGAACTTCATTGTACCATTGTTCTCTGTCACCAACAACATACGCACTGCTTTTGTTATAGGCATTCCAGAATGACCTCATATCGTCGATATTTGTTATAAGATTTGACTTGCCCCCTGAGAGACTAGTTGCGTTAATGTCAATAAAAGATTTAATGTCTTCAACTAAATAATTAGGTATAAAAGGAATACCCGCTGGTAAGGAGTCTAATCCTGCAATCTTTTTTATGTCGAACCCTTTTAACGCATTACTTTTTTCAGTATAGCCTATCAGTTGGACGTCAAATCCATTAATTGCAATGTGGTATAAGTGAACAATATGATTATCAATTTGGCCTTTTGGTTCACCTACACTATACCTGAGCATGCAAACATTTTTGGTTAATATGTATTTAGCCGCTTTTTCTAATAGGGTTATTGTGTCACTGTCGATATGGGCAACGACTTTGATAATGTTCTTATCCTGTTTGCCGATTTCAACAATTTTATCTACAAACTCTGACAAGAAATTTTGCCATACTGTTAGTTCATCTTTCTCCATTAACCAAAGATATTGATAAACTTGTTAATTGGCAATATTAGCAGCTCAAATAGTTACTGTTTTTGAAACGGTTTGAAATAAATCCAATAATGTTTGTTAATCGGAAAAAGATTCATACCTTTACCAGTGAACCTTATAAAAAAACTGTTATGGAAGGCAAACTTATGTTTAGAACTTTAATGAATGCTTGTAAGACCGTAGCTCGGCCAATAGCAAAGCTTGTATTAACGAGTTATTACTTGCTTAACGACAAATGTGTTAGTGCTAAAGAGAGGAGATATATCATGTTGGGGATATTTTATTTTATTTTTCCACTTGACTTAATCCCAGATTTTATCCCAGTTGTAGGCTATTTGGATGATTCAGCTCTCCTTCTGCTTATTCTGAGAATACTAATCGAGGCTGATATTTCCTTAGCAAAGCAGCTAGCACAGAATAAGATTAACGAACTATAAAACTAAATTAGAAATGACACTAACTGTTAATCAGAAAAATGTATTGGATGCAATGATAGTTGTACTCCAAAAAGGAAAGGTATTAAAAAGTTACTCAAACCCTTATGACAAGGAAACTGCCAAATGGCTATTGCCAAAACCCGATGTAAGCGGTTTTGGTATATACATATTTCGATCTAAAAGTATAGAACAGCTCAATAAGGCTATGTTGCAATTTGAAAAAGGTTATGTTGAAAAGCTTGAGTTTTTTAACAACCAAGTTAATTTACCAAGACCTGGAGATTATATTGAAGATGCTCAAGGTTTACCGAGATTGATTGACGCAAATGGGTGCGTGTTAAATACGTCTACAGTTTATTACATTGGGCGATATGTGAATAATGAGAATAGAATTCAAGGCAAGTTAAAAGGTGATTACAATAAACCGTTAAAGAATGCTAATGGTATTGAGGTTTGCAGCCCTACAGTTGCACCTTACCTTGGTATGTACGAATACAAAGGCTCACCATCTATAACCGCCTATATGAAGCGAAACAAAACAAATAGAAGATTTATGCTTTTAGATGAGGGGGTAGAAACCGACTTGGAAGTCTTTGATGCTTCTGAATTGGATGTTAGCAACCTGCCATTAAATGAGGTGGCGGGGACCATGGAGCGACTAGCCTTTTTAGCATTCAGAACAGTAAATGGAAGAAGAAAAACCTTCGGTAATTCTAAAAATGATTTTGCTACTGGCCTATGGAGGAGCCTTAATTCAGAAATCGATTTAGCCAGATTAAAGCGTTTGGGTGAGCTACTTATGCTTAATCACAATGGTTAAACTGCTGTTCGAATTTTTTGTATTAGGTTTAGCTTTTAACAGTTGCCAATCTATGGCCGATTGCGAAAATGAAATCTTGTTAAAAGATTTACTCGGACAAGAGCAGTGTTGGAGAGGTGGGCAAAGTGTTTTCCTCATTTTAAAATCTGAAAAGGAAGGCACAGATGAGCGCCTAATGCTATCAATGATTGTTGATACTTCCGGTATAGACTTTAGGTC
>JAGYKL010000062.1 GCA_018401705.1 Bacteroidia bacterium
TTAATTATTGAATAAAATACTCCTCAATTAAAACTCCATTGTAATAAAACTGAAGTATTTCATTTGCACTATAGCACAATTCAGCCATTCTTATGGCTCCTTCCTGACATAAGCCAACACCATGTCCAAAACCTCTTCCAGAAACTAATATGGAATCAGTTTCTGGATTGCATTCTAAATTAAAAAAGCTTGATTTGAGCTTGAAGACATTTCTTAATGTGATTGTATTAAATTCTGTCGCTCCCAATGGTATTCTAATTGATCTGGCATCAGAATAATAACATATATCCTCACAAGATATATTCTTCAAATCAAGATTTATTTTGTCAAAAAATTCTTCTCTTGAACACTTGAATTCCCAATGAGCATGTTTTCCATTAATACAAAATGTATCTTCAATAGATCTGCAATAATTTAACTTGCCCGACCAAACATTTTCAGAAGAATTCGTTATCCCACCGCAATTAGCATGAAATAGACCCTCTGCCAAAGTATGATCAACAGAATCATACATGACTTTATTATTAGTAATACCTATTGAATTCGTGAATTGGTCATAGTTAAAGAAACCTTTGTAGACCTGACAATGAGTTTGATCACAAACATTAAATCCTTCATACTTATGTTTATTATAAAATCTATATGCGTAAGTTCTGGACATAATCGCATGCACTTCATAAACAACTGGGTCTTTATCAAAACCGATTTCTCCCCTGATAACTCCATTCAAGTATGTATTAACAGGAAGCTCGTTAATCGTATTTAATATGCCATCTTTACTAGTAATAAGTAATTTCCCCTTATAATTATTACCTTTAAAATCAGGTCTACTTGGTTTAAAAAACAAATAATCTTCTGGGTTACTTTCAAAAGAAACTTGTTTAACAGAACCTAATTTCACAGACTCATAAAAGACATCAATTAAATTACCATTAGCAGAAACATAAAATGGTATTGAATCAGATTTTCCAGTAAAATGAATATTCTCACCTATGTTTATTGTTGTACTATTTCCTTTAGGAAAAATAGCTATTGAAGATATCTTTGATGCCCGAAAAAGTCCAACACGAATAAATTCCTGCGAATTTAATGTTAAGCCTATAAAGCAAAACAGACAAATAATTAAACGCACCATAGCACAAAGATAATTCCTATACACTGCTGAAATTTTCAGGGACTGATTGCTTTTGAACAAATAGGTTTTAATTATTATTTAGCTTGAAGTAATGCTATCATTTCAACAGCAGCTCTTTTTGAAGCTCCTTTTCCACCAAGCATTTCTTTGAGCAAACTATAATCATTTTTCATTCTACTTTTTAATTCTGAATCTACAAGTAAATCTTTAAGAATTGGAACAATTTGCTCGCTTCGCATTTCCCCTTGAATTAATTCAGGGACAGCCTCCTTGTCTAAAATTAAGTTGACCAATGAAATATATTTAACCTTAATAAATCGTTTGGCTAGCAAATAAGAAATTAGCCCACCTTTATAGCAAACTATTTGAGGTACACTCATAAGTGCTGTCTCTAGAGTTGCTGTTCCAGAGGTTACTAACGCCGCGTCTGAGCGAGATAAGAGTTCATAAGTTCCCTGTGTAAATAAATTGGCCTTCGAATTTCCGATGATACTTTTGTAAAACTCAAGTGGAATGGCTGGTGCAACCCCTATATTAACTTCTACATCTTTAAAACCTTCCAAACTTGCTAGCATTGTTGGAAGTATACGCTTTATCTCCTGTTTTCTACTTCCAGGCAAAAGCGTAACACGTTTGATAGTATTTTCTTTATCGTGAGAAGTATCTTCTTTAAAAGAAAATTTAGCTAAAGCATCTAATAAAGGATGACCAGGAAAACTAACTTCAACATCAAAATTTTTATAAAACTCTTGCTCGAATGGTAAAATCACAAACATCCGATCTACTACTTTTTTTATCTGAAAAACTCTGTTTTGCTTCCATGCCCAAATTTGGGGAGATATATAGTAAAATACCTTAATCCCTGCCTCATGCGCAAACTGAGCTATACGAAGATTAAATCCGGGATAATCAATAAGAATAAGTACATCTGGCTTGAATTCTAGAATATCTCTCTTACAAAAACTTATATTTCTAAGTATCGTTTTAATGTTTAGAATAACTTCAGTAAAGCCCATAAAAGCTAAGTCCCGATAGTGTTTCACAATTTGAGCTCCTTCTTGCTCCATGTGTTCACCTCCCCAAGCTCTCACAAGCGCTTGCTCATCTAACTTGTTAAGTTCATGAATTAGATTCCCTCCATGCAAATCGCCCGAAGCCTCGCCGGCTATGATATAGTATTTCATAATTGAATAGGTGCAAATTAAGTTATAAGTAATAAGTTAATTTAGTTTTTCAGAATTTTCGTGTAGGTTTGAATTCATGAAGGTGACATTTTTAGGTACTGGTACTTCTCAGGGCGTTCCCGTTATAGCGTGTGATTGTATTGTTTGTAAATCAACAGACCCTAAAGATAAGAGATTGCGATGCTCTGTTTTGATAGAAGGAAGTTCAGGAAACTTAATAATAGATACTGGTCCTGACTTTAGACAGCAAATGCTAAGAGAAAATGTAAAGCATCTTGAAGCTGTTTTATACACTCATGAGCATAAGGATCATATTGCTGGTATGGATGATATAAGGGCCTTCAATTATTTTCAAGGAAAGCACATGGATTTATATCTTTCAAATCATGTTGAAGCTGCATTAAGGAGGGAGTTTGCATATGTGTTTGCTGCTAACAAATACCCGGGAATACCTCTTATTAATCTGCATAGAATTGAAAATTCGCCCTTTCAATTATTAGGTCACAATATTACACCGATCGAAGTAAGCCATTATATAATGCCTGTTTTTGGTTTTAAAATAGATGACTTTTGCTATGTCACTGATGCTAAAACTATTGAAAAATCTGAGCTTGAAAAGATGAAAAATGTAAAGGTATTAGTGCTTAACGCACTAAGGAAGGAAACTCATGTATCTCACTTTACATTGCAGGAAGCTTTGGAAGTAATTAATTATGTTAAACCAAAGCAAGCATATTTGACTCACCTAAGCCACCAAATGGGCCTGCATCAAGAGATTGAACTAGACCTTCCTCCGCATGTGAAACTTGCGTATGATGGATTAAAAATAGAAATCTAAGAAAATGGCGTTATCCTATAAGAAGGATTTTACCATAAAATACATGTTTTTTGCCCGAAAGGTCAATAAAACTTGAACGGAATACATAAACGCCGGCAGGACAAATTTTACCCGTGTTATTAACCTTACCTGACCAAGCTTCTTTCAAATCATTAGATGCAAATACTTCCTGTCCCCATCGGTCAAATATGACCATCAGGTAGGTCGAGTCCATGATACCTGATAGAACAATATTAAAAGAATCATTTACTAAATCGTCATTGGGCGAAAATGCATTAGGAGCAAAATAATTCAGAAAAAAGTCAATTGTTACAGGCTTACTTATTGAGTCCATACAACCAAATGAATTCATTGCAATTAATTTCACATCATAGGTTCCTGAACCTGGAAAAATATAGTCAGGTTCATACTCAGTTGAAATATCTCCACTGTCAAAATTCCAAATGAACTCAGTTGCATTTAATGACTGATTAATAAACGATACTGTAGGTAGTAGTCCTGGAATAGGATTAGTATCTGGAGAGAATACGAAATCAGGTACCATATTAAACCTGTAATCTGGAATTAGAAAATCAAGGTTATAAACACAACCAAAACTATCCCTAACAGACATTTCATAGGTACCAGTCAATAGACTATCGACAAATGTTGTATCACTCTGTTGGCCAACAATATTCCAAAAATAATTATAAGGTTGCTGAATTCCTGGTCTATTTACAAACGGTTGGCCGCCTGCAACAACTGCTATTGCCGAACCTAAGCCAAAAGAACATGTATCAGAAATCACCTCGATTTCCGCTAGAAAGTTATTGGTATCTTCTATAAAAACTGAGTCCCGGGCTCTACATCCTTGTCCGTCAGTAACGGTAACTTCTTGCCAACCAAAAGGCAAGCCCATTGCAGTTGCGCTGCTTTGATTTGCAGGTTGCCAGTTGAATGCAAATGGAGCTAAGCCTCCTATAACTTGGGCCTCAGCTGTTCCATTATTTAAACGACAATCAGCTGCTGATTGCATTACAGCTGTCACTTCAACAGTGTTAATATTGAAAAATAGTTCTAGGGTATCAGTTGCAAAATTTCCGCAATTGTCCTCAACTCTTCCAAATCCCAAAATAGTATAATTACCGCCTTCGAATAATAACTCTTCAATTGTAATAGTAAATTCCTTATCAAATTCGCCACCATTAATACATGCGTCTCCTACTACTGATGTGATTGTTAATGTGTCATTATTGGGACCAATCATTAAAAACTCATCTGTATTAACTGTTGAGCATCTAACAAATTCTGAATAAGTGAATGTGATAGCATTTG
>JAGYKL010000063.1 GCA_018401705.1 Bacteroidia bacterium
ATAGCAGATTGTAGCGCCGACAGATACTCTTGGTCGTACTTAAAACAATCGGGCACATGAAAACTGATATGGTTGTTCAAGGTTTCCAGTTGCTCTTTTTGCGTAGTGCGCAGTACTGCCTTTACCTTATTGAGGGCTTTGGTATAATGCCTCTGGATGCTCTTGTCGGCAAAGGCGCTCACCACGCGCTCCATCAGCAGTAGGGCATTGGCCTCCTCGCTGCTAAACGACACCGGCGGCAAAAAATACCCCTGCACCAAAAAGTAACCTTTATTGGGCTCAAACCCCACCGGAATACCCTGCTCACCAAGCGCTTTAATATCCCGATACACCGTACGCACACTAATGCCAAAATGCTCCGCAATACCTTCGGCGGTATAGTGCTTTTTACCTTGTAGCAGGGTGAGGATGCCGAAAAGGCGGTCTATGCGGTTCATGGGGGGGGGTGTTTTTTAATTGGCAAAGACTGCCTAGGTTAAACAAAATAGAATTTCTAATTTTTATAACTTTAGGCGAAGTAAAAGCAAAAATGGCAATTCCTAAGAACATAAATAAGGAGCATCTACTGAATGCTATTGACAAGATTGATAAGGATGGAATCCCAACGGATGGAGAATCAACTTTCTATGATGTGCTTTATGATGGAAAGAGATACCCACCTAAGGTTATTGTATCTTACGCAAACATTTTTGCTAATGGCGAAGAACTTGATCGTCTTACATTTCGGGGAGGACCAAATCAAAAAAGTTTTAAGTTGTTGGAAGATAATGGTTTTCAGATTGTACCGAAAATGGGAAATGACATGGAGTATTACCAAGAGTTAAAAAATTTCTTGACTCAGGCTAAGAATGGAGAATTAGCAACCTCCTCATACTTAAAAGAATATCATGGTCTAAAAGTCAAGGTTAGCTTCGGCCAAGGAAATCAAGCTAGAGTGCCATGGATTGCTTTCCTAAGTGAAGGTCAGGCAGTTTCACACGGAATTTACCCTGTGTATCTTTATTACAAGGACAAACGACTGCTAATACTAGCATATGGAATAAGTGAAACGGAGTTGCCATCGGCAACTTGGAAGTTGCCAAGTAATACTTTAAGTGTTTCAGAATATTTCGATAACAATCAACTTGGAAAGCCGGAACGTTATGGCAGCTCACATGTTTTTAAAATTTACCATACCGATAAACCGCTTAGCCCGGAGGAAATTAATGAAGACCTAAACGAAATTTTGTCAAAATATAAGGCAATATCAACGGTAACTTATACCGTAGTGAAAGAGCCTAAGGCCAATCTAAATAATAAAAGATTTGAACAAAAGGCTTTTGTAAATGCTGCTGAGGAGGCTCATTTAAGTTTGCCGAATAATTTAATAACAAGATTTATTTCATCCCTAGTTACTAAACCGTTTGTAATTCTAACCGGCCTTTCGGGTTCAGGTAAAACTAAATTGGCAGAATCCTTTGCCAAATGGATTTGTGGTGGCGAGGAACAATATTGTATTGTGCCAGTAGGTGCTGACTGGACTAATAGGGAACCTCTTTTGGGCTATCCAAATGCTCTAAACCCAGAACAATATCTTAAGCCTGAAAATGGAGTTTTAGATTTAATGATTCTGGCTAATGAGAATAATAATCTGCCTTATTTTCTCATTTTAGATGAAATGAACCTAAGCCACGTAGAAAGATATTTTGCTGACTTTTTGAGTGTTATGGAGTCTTCTGAATCTATATTCCTGCATTCTAGCCAAACACCTGTATCTGATGTACCTTCAAAACTTACATTACCTAAAAACTTGTTTATCATAGGTACGGTAAATATTGACGAAACCACCTACATGTTTAGTCCGAAAGTTTTGGATAGGGCTAGTGTAATCGAGTTTAGAATATCTACCGAAAGCATGGAAAGCTATTTAGCAGAAAAAAGACAGTTAGACTTATCATCATTAATATCCAAAGGAGCGGGGATGGCTGCAGGTTTTGTTGAGCTAGCTATAGATAAGAATATAGAGGGAGATAATATATCCAGTACTTTAATGTTGTTTTTTGAAGAACTCAAAAAGGTAGGTGCTGAGTTTGGTTACAGAAGTGCAGCAGAGATAAATCGATTTGTAGCTGTTGCGCAAACTATAAAGCCAGATTGGTCTGTAAATGAAATTATTGATGCCGCAATAATGCAGAAGCTGTTGCCGAAATTGCATGGCTCACGGCGCAAGCTTGAAGTTCCTTTAACAGTATTGGGTAGCCTATGCTTAGAGGATAGTATTTCAATTACAGATATTCTTAAGAAGCAAAGCCACGAAATAGATTTCACAGATAATGCGAATATTAAGTTTCCGTTGTCCTTGGAAAAAATACTACGGATGCATTCCAGCCTGCTAAGCAATGGCTTTACAAGTTATGCTGAAGCATAAGCATATGTTGAACAATACGCTAACTATTCCAATCAATATAAACGATGAAATTGTAGAGTTAACCATCTACGGCGAGGATAATACTGCCTTTGAAACTATAGATTCAATGGAGAATGGAGAAGCCCATTTTCAACTTGTGGAGGGTTGCTTTTACGAATACTCGCTAACCAACAAGAACTTTCATTTACAAGCTAGCGAGGTTGTTAGCCAATCTAAAGTCAACCCATCTTCTGGCCGAATTGCACCTAACATTTATGTAGGAACACTTTCGTTACCAATCGTTAGCAAACACACTAAGGAGCAAGTTGCTGAAATTAAGATAGAAATAAGATCATTAAAAGCAAGCTATAGAACTGACTATAGATTGATGCTTGAGGAAATTGCAGAAAAAAGCATTGACTTAATTTTTGCCCATAATTCCATTGTATCCCAACAATTTAATGCAGATGCGAATGTAGAGCCCAAAATTCTTTATCAGCAATTTGCTTTCCTCAAGTCAATCCTAGAGTCTGACGAGTTTAACTATGGGGTTCAAAAGATATTGTATGCCCCTGTAACACAATGGAGCGATACAATCAGAGACTGCGACACGAGGGGCTTAAAAAGAGTTGGCAACTCTACCTTGAGGCAAATGGTTGGAACTGGAAATAGGATAAAACTACCAGAGAATCATTATTTATCCAATAAGTTGAGCTCTATTCCTGCTAAAGTTAAAGTTTCGCAGAAGATAGATACGGTTGATACTCCGGAAAACAGGTTTATCAAATTCGCCCTAACTCAATTTCTTTATTTCATTCAAAACATTGTTGCCAAAGCCAAAGGTGCTGAAAGACTTTTGCTCGAAGCTTCTTCATTAGAACAAACACTAGAAGGTTATTTAAGCCACAGTATTTTTAGAGAGATTTCAAATCCTGATACTGTATCTCTCAATAGTCCTATTCTCCAACGAAAAGAAGGATATAGAGAAGTATTGCGAGCGTGGATAATGTTTGATTATGCAGCAAGCTTAGCTTGGAAAGGAGGTGAAGATGTATATAGTGGCGGTAAAAAGAATATAGCTGTGCTTTATGAGTATTGGCTGTTTTTTAAACTTCTTGATTTAGTGAAGGAAGTGTTTAGTGTAGAGCCTGAAGCGCTAGCTGATTTGATAGACACCAACGGAGGTCTTACTTTAAACTTGAAGCAAGGCAAACATTTACCAATCAAAGGTGTATTTGAGCGAGGGAATCGGAAATTGAATGTTCAATTCAGTTATAATCGCACATTTAGCGGTGATAAGAAGTACCCAGAGGGTGGTAGTTGGTCTAGAGATTTAAGACCTGATTATACATTAACCATTTGGCCTTTTGATATTACCGATGAACAAGCGGAAAGGGAAGAGCTTATCACGCACATCCATTTCGATGCAAAATACAAAGTTGAGAATTTTGCGTCCTTGTTAGATGCTAATGATAATCTAAGCGAAGAGAAACAAGAACAAAGTAAGGGTACTTACAAACGGGCTGACATTCTAAAAATGCATACTTATAGAGATGCTATTAGGAGAACATCAGGTGCCTATGTATTGTATCCTGGTATCGATAAGCCCAAACCTATATCAGGATTTCATGAGATACTTCCAGGACTCGGTGCCTTTGCAATACGACCAAGCAAGTCCGATGATGGAACAGTTGCGTTGAAGGATTTTCTGAAAGATGTTTTAAAGCATTTTATGAATCGTGCTTCACAAAGGGAAACAAT
>JAGYKL010000064.1 GCA_018401705.1 Bacteroidia bacterium
AATTAAAAATTTAGATAGAATGGAGAATACCGAAATGACCCGCGATGATTTTATGGCTTTTTTTAGGGATGATGAAAAACTAAACACCCTTAGTGTAGATGACCGAATAGAGGTTTTCCGCACAGTCCTCGTAGGGGGTAGTGATTTGACCGCAGACTTGTTGAATGACGTTCTTGGAGATTATGGGGTGGAAGGATTGGAGGTGGTAACCAGTACTTGAACAAAAACATTTAGATTTGCTCAACTACCTTATTAATCATCAAAAAGCTAATTGTCTTGACAGCCAATATAAAACTCATAGAACTTTATCACAGCCTTTTAAATTCTGAATTAAAATGAAGAAAGTAGAAGTAGTTGCAGGTGTAATTATTTGCAAGGATAAAATTTTATGTGTTCAAAGACCTGAAAACAAACTTGAATACATCTCGAAAAAGTTTGAGTTTCCCGGAGGCAAAGTTGAAGTAGGCGAAACGCAAAAGGAAGCGTTAAGCCGCGAGCTAGAAGAAGAACTAAGTATTTCGCCAAAGATTGATAAACACTTTCTTACGGTTGTTCATCAATACCCTCATTTCGAATTAACAATGCATAGTTATCTCTGCCAGGCAGAATCGCAAGATTTAGTTTTACATGAACATATTAAAGCAGAATGGCTTCCCAAGGCCAAATTAAACAACTTAGATTGGGCTGCCGCTGATATTCCAATTGTAAATAAGCTAAGGGCAGATGAATGACCTTATCAAAACCTTTAATCAAAGCTTACAAACTGGCTTCATTGATAGTACCATTCTATCGGACGAACAATACCTTCCTGATTTATTAACGAATCAGTTAAAGCCACCAAAAAAGGTTTTAGCAACTCTTATTAAAGAACTTGACGGATGCACGGAGTTTTATATTTCCGTAGCCTTTGTTACAACAAATGGAGTTGCAACCATTATCAATAAGCTCAAGGAATTAGAAGAAAAGGGAATACCTGGTAAAATTTTAGTTTCCCAATATCTAAACTTTACGCAACCGGAAGCTTTAAGGCGATTAGCCCAGTTTAGCAATATCGAGTTGCGAATGGCTACCACCGGCAACTTCCACTCGAAAGGTTATATCTTCAAGTTAAAAAACCAATACAATCTAATTGTAGGCAGCAGCAACCTAACTGCTCAGGCATTAACCACTAATAAAGAGTGGAATCTTAAAATTACCGCCCTTGAAGAAGGCAGCATAGTTTCCACCGTCCTCCAAGAGTTTAAAAGCAATTTTGCTTCTGGACAAATAGTTACGGAAGAGTTCATTCAGAAATACGAGCAGATCTATAAGCAGCAGGCCATCGCTAATCAGAGAAGAAGCGACCAAGATCAAAGTGCTGGTGAGACTCATGTAATTCCCAACAAAATGCAGGAGGAAGCATTAAGTAACCTCCAAGAACTTAGAAAGGAAGGAAAAAATAAAGCACTAATAATTTCAGCCACTGGAACTGGAAAAACCTATCTCTCTGCCTTCGATGCGAGAGCCTTTTCACCCAAAACCTTGTTATTCGTTGTGCATCGATTGAGCATTGCGAAAAGCTCATTGGAAACATTCAGCAAAGTATTTGGCAAGAGCAGAACCATGGGTCTTTTCTCTGGCTCAGAAAAAGAACTCGATAAGGACTTTATATTCTCCACTGTTCAAACTATCTCCAAAGAGCAGAACCTCAAGCTTTTTAAAAAGACAAACTTTGAATACATTATAATTGATGAAACGCATCGTTCCACTGCCGAGTCTTATGCTAGACTAATAGAATACTTTAAGCCTAGATTCCTCCTGGGCATGACCGCAACACCGGAGCGAAGTGATGGCAACGATATTTACGAAATCTTTGATCATAATATCGCTTATGAGATACGATTGCATCAAGCCATGGCTGAAAATATGCTCTGTGATTTCCACTACTACGGAGTGACCGATTTGATTATTAACGATGAAGAGTATGAAGACAAATCACGCTTTAATCTCCTAATATCCGACGAGCGCGTTAAGAAAGTCGCAGAAATGGCTCGCTTCTACGGCACAGACGATGGCAAAACACGCGGTTTAATATTTTGCTCTAGAAAGCAGGAAGCTAAGGAGTTATCGAATAAATTTAATTCGCTTGGATTCAAAACCATCTCCCTGACGGGAGAAAGCAGCGCAGAAGAAAGAGCCAAGGCCATAAACCGTTTAGAATCTGAAAATCCAGATGAAAAGCTGGATTATATTTTAACGGTAGATATTTTTAATGAGGGGATTGACATCCCCAAAGTCAATCAGCTGATTTTACTTAGGCCTACTGAATCGGCTATTATTTTTATTCAGCAATTGGGAAGGGGTCTGCGGAAAACAGCTGGAAAAAGTTACCTCACTGTGGTTGACTTTATTGGAAATTATGAAAATAATTACCTGATTCCCATTGCCCTTTATGGTGACACCTCCTACAGTAAAGATTCGCTTAGAAAGTTGATTTCGGCGGGCAGTAATATGATTCCTGGTGCATCGACGGTTAACTTTGATAAAATTGCTAAGGAAAAAATATTTAAGTCCATCGACTCGGCAAACATGCAGCTCTTTGCAGATTTGAAGAAAGATTATTTTGCACTTAAGAGCAAGTTAGGACGTTTCCCTTTTATGATGGATTTCATCAAGTACGGCCATAGGGATCCCTTTCTCTTTGTAACCTATGCCAATCTTAATTCTTTCTACAAATTCATTGAAAGGGTGGAAAAAGAGACGCCTTTTAAAATTTCTGAAAAGCAATCCAAAACATTAGAACTGTTTTATAAAGAGATAAATAATGGCAAGCGAATTGAAGAGTCTCTTATTCTACTTAAGCTGATAGAGGAACCGCAACTCTCCATAAATAGCTTCAAAGATTTAATTGTGTCTAAATATGGGTATTCACCCTCAAATGAGACCATCGATTCTTGCATTAACAACCTCAACTTCAGATTTACAAGAGAAAAGCAAAATGGAAAATTAATCCCTTCCGGTGAGAAGTATGGCTTAGATGTAATTCGCCTTACTGGAGACAAAATGCATTTTACTGCGACGTTCACAGAAGATTTACAAAACTCTGATTTTAAGTCATTTTTGCTGGATTCGATCCAGTATTCCATTCACACCTTTGATGCAGAATTTGACGTACAAGATTGGAAAGATGGTTTTGTGATGTATAAAAAATACTCCCGAAAAGATGTCTTTAGAATACTCAATGTTGAGGAAAACCCGGTAGCGCAAAACGTTGGTGGCTACTTAGTAAGCGTCGACAATTCCCATTGCCCAATTTTTGTTAATTATCATAAAGAAGAACATATTTCGGAGTCAACCAAGTACGAGGACCAGTTCGTTAATCATAAAGAGTTCGATTGGATGTCTAAATCCAACCGGAAAATCAACAGCAAGGACGTGCAGTCGATTTTAGGGCAGAATGGCTCCATCCGCTTGCCCTTGTTCATTAAAAAGAACAATGACGAAGGCATGGATTTCTACTACATGGGAGATCTTCAACCTGAATTAGACAGGGTAGAACAAACTACCATGCACAATAATGACGGGAAGCAACTACCTGTGGTGAAAATTCGTTTCCGCTTATCTAGTCCCGTTAGCAGCACTATGTACGATTACTTACACCACCCAAGTGAAATAGCAGCAGCAAAGCCTATTTCAACAAGAATAGAGAAAAAAGAGTCAAAGACAGAAGCCAAAGTAATTGAATTAAGAAATCCCGTTCCTCTGTATAATTTCTACGCAGCTGCGGGTTCCTTTAGCGAGATGCAATCTGAAAAAGAATTTGAAATGATTGAAGGTCCCGAAAATCGTACAAATTTGGCTGACTACTTCGCTTGTAAGGTAGTCGGTGAATCCATGAATCAAATTATACCCAATGGTTCCATTTGCCTTTTTAAATATTACACTGGTGGCAGCAGAGATGGTAAAATTATGTTGATTGAGAATAGGGATATTCAAGATGTAGATTTTAATTCCGCCTTTACGGTTAAGTTATACAGCAGTCAAAAAATTGTGACGGCCGAAAGCTGGGCGCACACTTCCATCCTTCTAAAGCCTAAATCCTTTGATTCGTCCTATAAAAGCATTGTAATTAACGAAGAAAATAGTACCGGAA
>JAGYKL010000065.1 GCA_018401705.1 Bacteroidia bacterium
GAGCATTGGCAAAATTATTACGCAGACATTGGTTGACAGTTCATATTCAAAAGACTGTGAGACAATTTATCTATTAGCAACCGAACTTGGAGAACCTGTTTATAAGAAAATTGGATTTGAAATAGAAACGGAATATAGAGTTTTCAAAAGAGAAGGGACAAACGACTCTTTCAAGAACACTGAGAACATTGTGCCTTTTAACAATGACTTTAAAAACCAAATCTTAAATTTAGACAAACAAGTTTCAGGAGAAGACAGAGTTTTACTTCTTGAACAATACCTTTCAGACAGCTTTTTATATGTACAAGACAACGAAACGCAAGGTTTTTATTTACCGAACCTAGGAGACGGTTTGATAATAGCAACTACAAATTCAGCAGGACAAGAATTAATGAAGTTGCGTTTGAAATTGAAAGATTTTGCTGCATTTCCAATTGACAATATAGGAGCGACAGAATTTATGAAACAAAATAATTTCAGAGAAGTCCGAACTGAGAAACGAATGAGATTAGGTAAGGAAAGAAATTGGCAACCAAAAAATATTTATAACAGAATTGGCGGTAACTTAGGATGACAAATACAGACAAAATATATAACGAACTTCAAGTTGAAAAATGTCGGTTTGTATTCAAATGGAACTTATCGTTTAAATTTATACTTTCGTTTTCAAACAGGTTTCTCGGTTTGGCAAACAGCTTGCCGCCACTGCTACAAACTACCCGAACCGTTACAGGCAAATGGATTGTTTTTAAGAATGATTAGATTGTTTGTCAGCGATATTCTAGCCCATGAGCATCTTAAAAATGAAAGTGTTTCATCAGTTCATCTTTTTATGTTGTTTTAAAGTCGAGTTTAATGTTCATTTTAAATGCTCTGCTTTTCTTTATCGGTAAATTCTCGGCTACTTCCACTACTCGCTTTGGCTTTAAAACTTTTGATTCAAATGCACCAGCTTAGTTGATTACTTAATCAGAAGTCTATTCAAAGTGTTTAACATTCAGGACGTCTTGCTACCGAACGGCAAGCGGATTTATAGTGTTTAAAATGAAGTTCGAGACTAAAACGTTCAAGGCTAGTTCAGAACACTTTTTCCAGAAAGCTAGTTGAACAAATGTTTTCTCTGAAAGTATAACACAGAAAATTCACTCCAATCAGTCAATTTGTTTGGATCAACTAGCTCGTTATAAAGCATTTTCCAATTAAGTCGTTTCACAAGTTTGTTGAAAGCCAAAGATTGTAAAGAAAACAAAATATGTTTGCCCACAAGTATAACGATGAAGTTCGAAGCTGGATCTTTGACTGCTGGATGTATATCCCGCATTGTTTTCTTTTGCCGCCAAACTTCGCCATCATTGATCGCTAAAAGCTTTTGTTCCAGCTTTAATCTGAAATCAGACATTTGATAAGTAAGGACTGATAAATTCTCAGCAAATATTGTTCGAACATGAAAGCTGTTTTAGCTAAGTTTTTCATCTCCTATTTTGATACAGTAACTACTCTGCCTGTAACAGCGGCTTTAAGCAATGGCGGTTTAGGTTTTCAAATTGAACTTAACGATTAAATTTATACTTTCGTTTTCAATTGGGGCTTTTTCGTTGAAAGCAAAGCAAGCTTGCCCACCGTGCTTAAAGCCGCGAACCGTTCATGTTAAGCGTTCTGCCGACTCAGAATGATCAACTTGGCGGGAGATTTTCTCCGCAGCGCATTTTCAAAGGAAAATGTTTGAATGTTCTTTTTGATAGTTTAATGTTTGACCAAGAGTTAAACCTTTGCAAAATGCTCTGCTAGCTTTTGTCGCTTAATTATCTTCTTTCCGTTTCGCTTTGGCAAATCTTTTCATCTCTGTTGCTTGCCGATTTAGTTGACTAATCAGTCAAGTCGATTTCGGTAGTTTTTCGTCGGTTCGAAACCTTGATTTAATTAGCGAATCTATTCTCTCTAGCAAAAGTCGATTCAAAAGTGTTTTCGTTCGGTCGGAAGTCTTTTCAGCAGCAGCGTATTTGCAATGTTATTAAATTTTGAGTCCTAATGTTTTCGACAAATTGCGGAAAAAGTTTTTCAGAAAGCTAGTTGACGATGGTTTTCTCAGACTTATTTCTACCAAGTTTTCGGATTAAGTTGACTCAAAGCCGAACAACTAGCTCGGTTGTATAATATTGATCTACCATTCTTTCTGAAATTCTGTTTTAATAAAGGTTCTTAAAAGTAAAACGCGCATGTTTCTAGTCCCAAACTCGTTGACAGTTTGAATCTAAAATTCCTTGGAGATCAAATTCGACGCGTTTTCTTTCATAAAGTCAGCTAATAATTTGTCATAAAGCAAGTCAAGCAATTACTTACGGTTATGATATTGATTAAATTATGATTCATAAAACAACTGACGAAGTGTTTGCTTTACTTCTTTTATCAATTTTGTTATTTCTTTTGAGGTTCATAACCCATAACAGCACACAGCCAATAGTTGGGCAAATCTTGATTGGAGCTTCACGTTTCTTTCTTACTTTAGTGCAAGTTTTGAGCTTCCAGTCTCCGAAAATCCCAACCATCGGCTGTTCATGAGCTGATTAACCCCAAGCGGTTTAAAAGACCCCTAAGTTCAATAACCTAGCGCAACAAATCACTTTTTTAGATTTGTTGTATGAAAGAAAGGAATTATAAAAGATTATGTTTCTCAGAACGAATAATAATTGAGACTCTTTTGAATGAAAAAAGGAGTAAATCTTATATCTCCAACCAGTTGAATAGATCACGCTCAACAATTAGTCGTGAGATTAATAAATGGGTTCAAATGCCACGGGATAAGTATGATGCCAAACTGGCGCATTGGTATGCGACAGATGAGAATGAAAACAAACGCAATCTGGACAAGATATCAACCTTCCCAAAGCTTAAGATTCAAGTATATAGAGGATTATTAAAACGTTTATCCCCAGAGGCAATTTCGGGTAGACTTGCTAAGGAATACCCAGGCAATCCAGAGATGCAAATATCGCATGAGGCTATTTACACTCATATTTATGCTCATCCACAAGCACGGCTCAACCGTAAGCTGATAAATCTGCTTACCCACAAGAAGACAAGGCGCAATAGACCTAATAGAGCGTCTAAACGAGGTTCTAGAATTAAAGATAGAATTGGTATTGAACAAAGACCTAAATACATAAATCAAAGACAAGAGGTTGGCCATTGGGAAGGCGATCTAATTGTTGGTCCTAAACAGAAAAGCTATATGGGAACTCTGGTAGAAAGAAAACTCAGATACACGCTATTGGTTAAACTATCAAGTAAAAAAGCAAATGAAGTTCAGCTCGCTTTTGCGGAAAGATTAAATCAATTACCTGAATATATGAGACGATCAATGACCTACGATAATGGTGTGGAAATGGCTCAGCACAAAGAGCTTGCAAAAAGCACCGGCATGGATATTTACTTTGCTAATCCTTATCATTCTTGGGAAAGAGGTACTAATGAAAATATGAATGGGGTAATTAGAAGGTTCTTTCCTAAAAGCACTGATTTCAATAACATCTCTTTTGAACAAATTATGCAACTGGAAAAAGACCTGAATGATAGACCACGTAAAGTAATTGGATATGCAACACCAAAAGAAAAACTTTTAGAAACTTTAAAAAATAATACCGATGGTGGTGGAGGGTTAAAATCGGGAAATAAATCCCTTCAGATTTATTCTCGATTTTAATGCTCTTTTATTTTTATAGTTCTTTAAAATTATAGAAAAATGATAACTTTGTTTACTTAATAAACCATTAACCTTTGTTGCGCTAGCACCTTGAATTCACCCACAACAAACCAAACAGACAATAAGAAGGAATAAACCAAATGGACATAAAAAAGTTAAGCCATAACGACATTAATTTTATTTCTGACTTGCTTCCAGTTGGCTGGGAAATTGTTATTCCGGCTATTGAATCTTACACAAAAACAAATTTTTGCTTTCCAATTAAGGTAACCATTGACAGTAAAATAGTTGGCATTGGGACAACAATAATTCACAAAGAAACGGCTTGGTTAGCTCATATTATTGTTCACGCTGACTATAGAAATCA
>JAGYKL010000066.1 GCA_018401705.1 Bacteroidia bacterium
CACAACTGCCGATGATGAATTGTTGGTGGTGCAGTGATACTGTAATAGAGATTAGTTTTAAAGGCAATTTGATTAATAAATCAAAGTTTATTTAATTTTAAGATAAGATCATCCCCTTTCTCCAAAATCGCAGCCTTCTTCTCATCGTCCATCTTATCCCAAGTAAGATACATCATTCCAATGCGCGGATTCTTTTCAAGCTTATCTCTGTGTCTTTCGTAAAAATGCCAGTATAAGCTGTTAAACGGACAAGCTTTTTCACCCGTTTTTTCTTTTTTGTCGTAGTAACATGATTGGCAATAATTTCCCATTTTATCAATGTAATTAGCACTACTTGCATAAGGCTTTGTGCCTACAATTCCGCCATCTGCGAACTGACTCATCCCACGAGTATTCGTGATTTCTACCCATTCAATAGCATCGATATAAATACCTAAATACCATGAATCTACTTCATCAGGATGAATGCCGGCTAGCAAAGCAAAATTGCCCGTTACCATTAGCCTTTGTATATGATGTGCATAAGCATGTCGCAGTGATTGACCAATAGCTTTCGACATACAGTTCATCTTTGTTTCACCAGTCCAAAACCAATCAGGTAATTTTCGCTCATGATTAAAGAAATTCAGATTAGCATATTCAGGCATTTTTAACCAGTAAATCCCTCGCATATATTCACGCCAACCAAGAATCTGCCTTATAAAACCTTCCGCCTGATTAAGGCTTATTTTTTCAGAATCTTCAAAATAAGCTTTTTCAACCGTCCTGATCACTTCAATCGGGTGCAACATCTTTGTATTTAAAGCAAACGATAATTTCGAGTGAAACATGAAATCATCTGCATCTGTTAAAGCATCTTGAAATGTACCAAACCAAGGCAATCTGAAATCAATAAATTCTTTCAAAACAATCAACGACTGATTTCGATTTATCGGCCATATAAAATTTCTTGAATCAATTTCTCCAATGTATTTTATTTCTGAGTGAATAACACGCTCATAGATTTCGCTTAGATTGTTATTGACTGATGATTTTGGAGGTAATGCAACCGAATTGTCATATCTGTTTCTATTGTCATGGTCAAAATTCCATTTCCCGCCATGCGGTTCATCACCATTCATTAAAATGCCAGTCTTCCTGCGCTGAATGCGATAAAATGTTTCCATCAGAAACATCTTTTTACCCTTGAAAATTTCACCTAACTCAGTTCTTGAGCTTATAAAATGTTCGGTATCATAGCTTTTTGTCGCAATACCCAACTCGCTGCAAAGCTCTCTTAACTGTTCGTCTAATCGATATTCATCGGGCAATTGGTATTCAAAGCATTCAATGCCATTTTGAGAAATAACCGACTTAATATTCTGTTTTAAATCGCCAGTGTTTTTGGCATCATTTAATTGTAAGTAAAGTATATCGTGACCTTCTCTTTTTAAAAAGCTCGAAAACTCTGTCATTGCTGCAAAAAATCCAATAACCTTCTGAATATGATGTGTTACATAGTCGGTTTCTTGTCGCAATTCCATGATTAAGTACAGTGTATTTTCGTTGATATCACTATACCATGAGTGCTGGTAATTTAACTGATCGCCAAGAATTAAACGGAGCTTTTTTGCCATGCTCAATCAAACACAGCAGTACGATTAAGGTTTATTTAACTCGATAATCCTTTATTGTGAATGCAATGTGGAAAGGAAAATAGAGGTAGAGCTACATAATTGAAGACTTCAACACTCTTGAAAACTAGTGGATAATGAAAGCCTATTATTTTTCTCATTCTTAAACGAATGGCTTTTCTTAGCAGAATATTTTCGTCCTTATGAAATACCTTTCTTTATTGCTGTTGTTGGGTTTGGCAGCCTGTAATTCAAATAAGAATTTGTTTTCTTACCGTATTCATTCGCCTTCCGGCAATGTTAGGGTTTCATTCTTGTTAAGTCCGGGTGGAACTCCCGGTTATGCAGTTCATTACAAGGGGAAAACGGTAATAGATAGTTGCTCTTTAGGCTTTACTTTGCTCGATGCCCAGCCTCTCAAGTTAGGTTTTGAGCTTGTTAGCACTGTTGAAGATACTATCAATGACCCTTGGCAGCAACCATGGGGCGAGCAACGTTCAATACTTAATCGCTGCGCGCAGCTTGTTGTTGAATTGAAAGAAAAAGAAGCACCCAAAAGAATCATGCATTTGATTTTTAGGGCTTATGATGATGGAGTTGCGTTTAGATACGAATTTCCTGAGCAAGAGAATTTAAAGGAAATGATCATACTTGAAGAAAATACAAAGTTTCAAATAAGGAATAACCCAACTTGCTGGTGGGGACCAGGCGACTGGGATATCTATGAGCACCTTTATACCGAAAGTAAACTCAAAAATATTAATGCTATTAGCAAGAGAAATCATGATGGTTTGGCACAAACCTATATTCCTGAAAATTCGGTAAATACTCCTTTAACCATGCGTTTCGACGATAGTTTACATATTGCAATTCACGAAGCTGCGCTTGTGGATTATTCTGATATGACCCTTAAAGTTGATACCAATACTCAACAATTGGTTAGTTCTCTTGTAGGTTCTGACCGCTTAGGTTATAAGGTAAAACGAGAGTTACCATTTAAAACGCCCTGGAGGGTTGTTATGATTGCGGAATCTGCAGCTGACTTAGCTGATTCTAGACTCATATTAAATTTAAATGAACCCAATAAATTGGGGGATGTTTCCTATTTCAAACCTATGAAATATGCTGGTATCTGGTGGGAAATGCATCTTGACAAAAGTTCCTGGGATTTGGCTTCAGGTAAACATGGTGCTACAACAACTCATGCTAAAGAAATGATCGATTTTGCTTCAGCAAATGGTTTAAAGGGACTTCTTATTGAAGGTTGGAATACCGGTTGGGAGCATTGGATTGGCTTTGAGGATAGGGAAGGGGTTTTTGATTTTGTAACACCTTATCCTGATTACAATATTGAAGAAGTAGTGGCATATGGAAAATCTAAAG
>JAGYKL010000067.1 GCA_018401705.1 Bacteroidia bacterium
CCAAGAACCATTGAAAAACAAACTAGCCTGCGACTGAGCTTTTACCTGAGCTATGCGATTCATAGTGGATGGTGAAATGTATTTTGCTTTTTCTAAAGATAATACGGAAATGAAATACTGATGATCGTAATCATCAATAACTTTTACTCCTTCAAATTTAGTGTTGTTATACATCCGCTTCACAAAATTCGCCATTGCCGTTTTGTCTTCGTTGAAGGATTGGGAATATCCTAAAAGAAATGGGGATACTACTAAAATTACAGATACTATCTTTTTCATGTAAGCATTTTAATTAGGGCTTGCCATTGTTCTTGGTGTAATGAAGATATCGGCGCCAATTCAGTAAATACACCATTGGGGATATTTGCAGAGTCAAAATTCATCTTATACACCGGCTTTGAGTGGTGTTTGTGTTGCTTTTTTGCATAGTTTCTCATCTTATTAACCAAAGCAAACCATAAATCCCATTCATTGTGTGACATACTTGCACCTACAATAATAACCGGTTGATTCATGATTTTATCAAACCATGATTCAACGTAGTCAGCTTTCCTTGTTTTAGTATGAGCTTCATTTTGCTTATATCTTTTGCGCAACAACTCCACTTGTGCAATACTTATACCATACTTTCTAATGCCTAATTGTAAGGAATTCGCATGAGCAATGTCCCCGTGTGGGTGCCAAAAAGTAATAGTCTCGCCGTTGATTAGATTAATAGTTCGATGCCTTGTATTATCTATCCTCCTTTTGGTTTCTTTCTCGGATTTGGAAGTAAAATTTTGATGACAGTACTTAACTCTGAGAGATTTCGAATTGTTTAAAAGAATTTCCGGAACTAAATCAAAATTCAAAGAGATTACATCACTTACTTTCCTGGGGTTAAAGATTTCTAAAGGGTAGCCTTCTTTTTTTTTCGATACTGCTATTTTCTGTTCTTTGGTTATGTTGTGAGCAATTTTCCTTAATAGTTTATTTTCTATTTCATTGGCTTTCTTATCAGACTGCATTTGCGTTTTCATAGTAATTAAAAGTTCAAAATCAAGTATATAATTACCTGTAGTTTTATTTTTAGAGTTATAGCCAATTGACTCCAGTAAACAATCCCAACTCGTCAAATTATTACTTAAGGTCTCTCCATATGCCTGCTTGTGAAAACCTGAGCCGATAATAATTACATATCTTTGATCTTGATTTGATTTACTTTTCATTACGATTATTTTTGTGATTTATGTATAATCTTAAAATTACATTTCGTAATTCATCAAATTACCTAGTTCGAATTATATTCTAACCCATATAATCCGTTTCGTGGCTGTAGTTTGATTTCGTTTAACTTGCTGAGCCCATCTATGTCATAAAACAATATTAGCCTTGAAGGCACAAATGTTATAAAATAATAATGGTCTCCAAGATTGTCAGTATGATGAAGGGTCCTGGAAAAAGGATGAATTTTTATTGCAGTGGCTTTGGAATAGGGTAAAATTTCTATCATTTCCAAATCACCATTCTTTAATCTTGGTAATTCAGCAATCACCCCAATTGCTTGGTCAAAAGTTTGTGAGCTTAAATTAATGCAGGTAGAGCTTAATCTCAAGCGGTAAAAAAAATGTGATATTAACTGAATGGATTCAGGGTTCCTTAAATAAAATACCTGATTATCCACGCCCCAAATAAAGGGATTTAGATTTCCTAAGATAACCGAGTAAGGTTGACCACTTGCTATTTCAAATCCTTTGACATCAGATATATTGATAGCATTCAACAACTTAATCAACGATTCAATAGAACTTATATAGTTCTTATTAAAACTTGGAGTGCATAAAATTTGAATGAATTGTATGTTTTCCTTTTGCATTTTATCATATAACATTATACCGAGAGGGTAAAGGTGGTCGAACATATTTCGAAATTCCCAACCACTTTCACCTTCGAATTTATAGAATGTATTTATTTTTCCCCCAAGAGAAGGAAAAAACTCATTCCAGTTCATTCTTTTAGCGAAAGATTTCCATTCTGATCGAACCAAATCCGTCTTTTTTAGACTAAACTGAGCCGCAAGATGATCATAGTTTATCTCAATAGCTTGAATAATCTTTTCATCATCAATCTTACCTATAGACATGCTTTTTGTAGAGCGAGGCTCAGTTACAGTATATTTAAAATCAAAATAGTTTATATTGCTACATCGATTAATAAAATCCTTTATGATTTCGAATTCCTGCTTTTTATAGTATTCTTCAATTAGGGCGTTCTGAGCATAAATGCTACCTTTAAGTTCAATTTTGTATCCTTGTGCTTTTAATAATTCTACTACTTTTGTTGGCGAAAGTTCTGCAGAAATAGTTACTTGCTTTCCACCGTTCAAAGATTCTATGACTTTATAACTTTTAATTGACCCTTGAGCAACTGATGAAATCTTATCTTTTACCAACTGGTCATTTTCTACCTCAGAAGATATGTTGATAAAGACACCGTAAGTTTTTTCAATACAATTTCTAAGGGCTGCATTGACGGACTCGGATTCATTCAGTCCATTACCAATCCCTATAACTTTGACTGATGGGTCCTGTGCAAAGGACTTTAAAATCAGCACAAAGAACATTAAATAAAATAATAAATTCCTTCTTGTTTTCATGAGTTAATATTTATTTTATTTATTTTTTAAATTCTTTAAACTTATTTTTCACCTAATACCACTATGGCTTCACCTAATCCTCTTGTCATTAACTTAACCACAAAATTAAATGGTGCTGCTTTCAGGTAATTTTGAAGTCCTTTTGCAAATTGGCGTGCGTCTATTGCATTGTTGTTCGAATCATATAAAGGAATACGCACCTGCTCAAAACGAATTTTATTTTCAGTGGCATCACTCATATTAAATCGCCCTTTAACCGTATTTTTTTGTAGCCATTCATTTACATAATCCGTTATTTCTTTTCCATCAATCTCAGTTTCCATGTTGTTTTCCC
>JAGYKL010000068.1 GCA_018401705.1 Bacteroidia bacterium
GAAAAGAAGTTCTGAACATCTGCAACTACTGAAGGCGTTTGTGCATTTGGAGCGCCTAAAGCTTCTTCAGGATTGCTTCTTTCCGGCTGAACAGCATTACCAGATGCAGTTAATCCTTGGTTAAAGAAACTTACTGCTGATGCGAAACAACCAGAAGGAGTTGGAGGCACTATTACTTCGCACTCTGCTCCACCAGATGCTTTTGTTTTTTGAAAAGTTTGTCCATCAACTACCCAATAAATTTTTGTTGTATTTGCTCCACCGATTGCATCAGTAAAGAAAAAAGAATCGCCAGCAGGAGCTACTCCAGCTCCGCTCTGAGCTGTTCCATATACTTCCCAAGTGTATTCTACTGGAGCATCGGTATTGTTTCGAACTCTCCAACGGCGCGAAACTGAAGGATCGTCAGAACACATAGAAGTTAGGTTTAGCCAATTAGAAGGGGCTACTTCTTCAGCAAGACCTGCTGATTTTAAAACTTCAACATTAGAATTTGCTGTTGCTGAAGGAGTGCCGAAGCACATCAACGCACCTACCATTAGTGCAGAAACTTTGAAAAAGTTGGATTTATTCATATGAAATTAGTTAGGGTTTCGAGTTTGTAAACGCAACACTTTTTAAAAGGTTACAATTTTCTTACAGATGTAAGATTTTATTTTCAGGGACAAAATTCAGGCTAGATTAATGCCTTTAAAGTTCGGCTCGTATCACTTTCACGATAATAACAACCTTTATTTCGTTATTAAGATTTTCAATTAGGATGTAAAAGTAATTAAATATTTACAAATAACATCGATTTCTTACATCAAAGTGGGATTAGACAAGATGAATCAGAAAGACATCTAACTATAAAGGGTTGATAATCAATGCTGATTATCAACCCTTTATAAACAAAAAGAAAAGACCTTAAAACTATTCTGAATTAAGGATAGTGTGCTGAAGCCTAATTGATTCAGTATGTATAACCTCATACAACTGCTTTATAAATTCAGAAGATAAGCCTGAAGCCTGACCATTTCTAAGTTGTCTCTCTAGGATTTCTTCCCAGCGTTTAAGCTGGAAAATAGTCATTGCATATTCCTTCTTATGTTTTCCAATTTCTTCAACCAGTCTTTTCCTAGAACTGAGTAACTGAATAAGTGAATCATCAACAGAATCAACTCTAGACCTCAGCTCAATGAGCTTTTCAAGCATTTCATTATTGGTAGTAGATACATTTCGCCTTTGAAGTGTATTATATATGTATACAAGATTAGCTGGAGTGATTTGCTGTTTAGCATCACTTAGGGCAACTTCTGGATTAATATGAGTTTCTACCATCAAACCTTGATAATCCAAATCAAATGCTTTCTGAGCTACACTTGAAATCAGTTCAGGGGTGCCACTAATATGACTAACGTCACAAATTACAGGAATTTCGGGCATTTGAGTTTTAAGATCGATGACTATCTCCCAACGAGGCGAATTTCTGTAGGGGCTAGAATCATATGCATGAAACCCTCTATGTATAGCATATAATTCCAGAACTCCAGCGTTCTTAAATCTTTCAATTGCACCCATCCATAAGCCCAAATCTGGATTTACTGGGTTCTTAACAAAAACAGGAATATTAACTCCTTTAATTGCTTCAGCTAGTTCTTGAACAGAAAATGGACTAACTGTTGTCCTAGCTCCTATCCAAACCATATCAATGCCTGCTTTCAAAACTTGGTGAAGATGAATTGGGCTAGCAACTTCGGTGATTACTTTAAGGCCTGTTTCAGCTTTCACTTCTTGAAGCCACTTCAAGCCTTCTTCGCCAACACCTTCAAACATACCTGGTCTGGTTCTTGGCTTCCAGATTCCAGATCTAAAAATGGCATAAGGAAAACTAGCCGCAATTTGTCTTGCAGTATCCATTACCTGTTCTTTTGATTCAGCAGAACAAGGCCCGAAAATATTGATTGGCTCAGCTTTAACTGAGTTCTTAGAAGGGATTAGAATTTCTGAATTATTATCCACTTTACTATTTATCACATTCACAAAACAGTGAACACCAATAAAAGTTGAATTACCAACCTAAAACCCAGGCGAAGATCAATGGAGCAACTATTGTTGCATCTGATTCTACAATGAACTTAGGTGTATGCTTGTCTAACTTCCCCCAAGTTATTTTCTCATTTGGAACAGCACCTGAATACGAGCCATATGAAGTGGTAGAATCAGAAATCTGGCAAAAATATGCCCAAAAAGGCACATCATGCCACTCAAGATCTTGATACATCATAGGAACCACACAAATCGGGAAATCGCCAGCAATACCTCCTCCTATTTGAAAGAATCCAACTCCCTTACCTCCAGAATTAGCACGATACCATTCTGACAACCACACCATATATTCAATTCCAGACTTCATCGTTTGCGCTTTTAATTCGCTTTTGATGATGTAAGAGGCAAAAATATTTCCCATGGTAGAATCTTCCCATCCTGGAACAATAATCGGTAAGTTTCTTTCGGCCGCAGCAATCATCCAAGAATCTTTAGGGTCAATTTCATAATACTGCTCCATTTCACCTGATAGCAATATTTTATACATGTATTCATGAGGAAAATATCTTTCACCACTTGTTTCAGCATCTTTCCATTGTTTATAGATATGCTTCTGAATTCTCCTAAAAGCTTCTTCTTCCGGTATACAAGTATCTGTTACCCTATTAAACCCATCTTCAAGTAAATCCCATTCATCTTGAGGACTTAAATCTCTGTAATTGGGAACTCTTTTATAATGAGAATGGGCAACCAGATTCATTATGTCTTCTTCTAGGTTTGCTCCTGTGCAAGAAATTATATCAACTTTCCCCTGCCTAATCATTTCTGCCAGTGATTTACCCAATTCTGCAGTGCTCATGGCTCCGGCCAGGGTTACCATCATTTTTCCACCTTGGGTGAGATGTGTTTCATAGCCTTTGGCAGCA
>JAGYKL010000069.1 GCA_018401705.1 Bacteroidia bacterium
TATTGATATTTTGCTTATATAGGACATCCTATAATTGTAGCAAAAGGTTAGTTTGGCTGTAGTTATCACTTTTCGAGTGAGGGAAGTTAAGAGTTACTTAATTGGCGCGGATAAAAGTTGTATGGACACAAATTCGCCTTTCGCCACATTTCCACGGTCTTGCTCAAGATGTATTAAACAGTTTCCATATACCAATGAGCTTAACATTCCTGAGCCCTGTGGGCCGGCACTATACACACGATTCTCACCATTTTCGTTGCGTACGATACCTCGTTGAAAATCGGCACGACCAGCGCGCTTCTTAAAAGATTCACCAGCAATAGCGTTCAGAATTAACGAGTGTACATCACGCTCGCCCGCTAAACGTTGCAATGCCGGAATCGCCAACTGTTGTAATGTTATAGTGGCGGAAACCGGATTTCCCGGTAAGCCAAAAAACCACGCTCCGTTTACCTGACCGAATGCAAAAGGCTTACCAGGCTTCATTGCCACTTTCCAAAACCCTACAGAGCCTAACTCTTCTATTACTTGTTTCGTGTAATCAGCATCTCCAACGGACACTCCTCCCGAACAAACGATGGCATCCGCGTGTTGAGCCGCCTGCATAAATGCGTCTGCTATTTCTTGCTTGTTGTCGGGTATTAAGCCGAGGTTGACAACGTTGTATCCAGCGCGCGCTAGCATAGCGTGGATTACGAAACGATTAGAATCATATATTTGATCGCTGCGTTTTGAATGCCCAGGTTGAACCAGTTCATCTCCGGTTGAAAATACAGCAATGGTAAGTTGACGTTTTACAGAAATATTAGCAATCCCGAGAGACGCTAACATACCGATATCAACAGGTGTCAGCTTATGACCTCGGGCGAAAACTACATTACCAACTTTCAGTTCTTCGCCTTGTTTTCGGATGTTAGCATTTTTACTCGGAGACATAAGCATGTGAACTTTGCCTGTTTGATCGTTTACCTCTGTACTCTCCTGAGCTATCACACAGTTTGCCGAAGCGGGAATTTTTGCGCCTGTCATGATTCGAATACATTCTCCACCTTTCAACTCACCGGTAAAAGGATGGCCTGCCAACGATTGCCCCACAGGGGTCAGGGCATCGGTGTCTTGCAAATCTTCAAGTCGTAAAGCATACCCATCCATTGCTGAATTATCGTAACTGGGTACATCTAAGGTTGATGTAACGCTGTCATCTAGAATCCTGTCGACAGCATCGGCAATATGTAGTGTTTCGGTTTCAGTGATGGGTTCCATTGCGTTTAGCATTTGCTGGATAGCTTCGCTCACTGCAAGCATTTATTTGTTCCCTTGTTGGTTAACCATCCAAACTGCGGCTTCAACCCGCGAGCGTAAATCAAGCTTTTTTAGAAGGTGTTTAACGTGCACCTTAACGGTGCCATCAGAAATATCAAGTTCACGGGCTATTACTTTATTACTCATACCCTTTGCGATTAATGAAAGTATTTCATATTCCCGATTGGTGAGATTATTTAAATCTGCTTGTTGACGTTGAGCAGGTTTGCGAATGGCGGTAGCCAAAATCTCTGTTACGGCTTCGCTGAAAACAGTTTTACCGTTTAATGAACGTCTTAAGTTTTCAAGTAATTTTTCAGGATCCATGTCTTTTAGAAGGTAGCCATCAGCACCAGAACTAATGGCTTCGACAACATCTTCATCAGCATCAGAAACTGTTAGCATAACAATTCGGGAGGTGACGCTTCCATTACGCATACCTTTTAATGTTTGTATTCCATCCATCCCTTGCATATTCAAATCAAGAACAATGAGATCAGGGTCTATTTCAATTGCTTTTTCAATTGCTGCGGGTCCATTACTTTCTTCTGCAACTACTTCAATGTCATCTTCAAATTCTAATAATTGTTTTAAACCTTTTAAAAGGAGTGGATGATCATCAACCAACATTACACTGTATTTACCTGTCATCACTCTATTCTCCGCTAGCGTTTGTTTGAGCTATCCTGTTAGGCGCACATTACCTCTTATTGAGGGTAGGAAAACTTTGACCTACATCATATTTGTGAGCTATTACCCTTTTTGTTGTGAGGTTAAATAAGCATAACTATTAACTCATGATTCTAGTATAAACATTTGAAAAATCTAATTATTCGCCAGCTTATTTTACTCTATACCCCATAGTGAGTACCTCTTCATAGGCGCGTTCCCCTCCAATCCGATACATTGTCGAAATGCCTGCAGGAACGCACACTTAGTCGGCCGATAAAGACCATGCCAGAGTGAGGAAAAAATTATGGCTGACTTAAAACAGTGGGAACCCGAAAACGAAGCCTTTTGGGAAAGCGAAGGTAAGCGTATAGCAAATCGAAACTTATGGATTTCGATTCCCAGCTTATTATGTGGTTTTGCAGTATGGATGTACTGGAGCATTATCACAGTTCAAATGTTGAACTTAGGGTTTCCGTACGCAGCCGCTGAATTGTTCACTCTAACAGCGATAGCTGGTTTAACGGGAGCAACACTACGTATTCCGGCAAGTTTCTTTGTGCGACTGTGTGGTGGGCGTTATAGCATATTCTTAACAACGAGTTTACTCATTATTCCGGCTCTTGGTACGGGACTGGCGCTACAAAGTCAAGAAACACCGTTATGGGTGTTTCAATTAATGGCACTTCTTTCTGGTATCGGTGGCGGTAATTTTGCGGCATCAATGTCAAATATAAGTTTCTTCTTTCCAAGGAAGCAACAAGGGTTGGCGCTAGGTTTAAATGCAGGTTTAGGTAATTTTGGAGTTACCTCAATGCAAGTTTTAGTGCCCCTATTCATGACATTCGCTGCGTTTAGCTGGATTGGTGGTGGCGATGCCATGATTCTTCAAAAAGCCAGCGGTACATTGATAGGTAGTATTCCTGAAGGGAGTGAAACCTGGATTCAAAATGGGGGCTTCGTTTGGTT
>JAGYKL010000007.1 GCA_018401705.1 Bacteroidia bacterium
GAAATTGGCTTAAACGAGGGTAAAAAACTAACTTTACAGCTTTAAACCATTCGATTTAATCGTTGAATTATCTTCCCAAAGAAAGTCAATACATTTTTTATGCAAGCAACAAGCTCCACCCAAAAAGCAATTAGCCTTAAGAATCAGCAATTTATAAACACTGAAGAAAATCACACCGCACACAATTATCATCCTATACCTGTTGTGCTTGAGCGTGGGGAAGGTGTTTTTATGTGGGATGTAGATGGCAAAAGATATTACGATTTCCTTTCGGCATACTCAGCTGTTAACCAAGGTCATTGCCACCCTAAAATCGTAAAAACACTAGTTGACCAAGCTCAAACACTTACATTAACATCAAGAGCGTTTCACAATAAAACGTTTAGTGAGTTTTCTGAGTTTATTACTTCCTACTTCGGTTTCGACAGGTTTTTACCAATGAATACTGGTGCAGAAGCCGTTGAAACAGCCATTAAACTTTGCAGAAAGTGGGCATATCAGAAAAAAGGAATTCCCCAGAATACCGCAAAGATTATTGTGTGTGAAGGTAATTTTCACGGGCGCACAATTACTATTGTTTCTGCTTCGACCGACCCTGATGCCAGGAAAGATTTCGGTCCATACACTCCAGGATTTGAGGTTATTCCCTACAATGATACTGCAGCATTAAAGAAAGCATTAGAAGACCCTAATGTGGCAGGTTTTCTCGTAGAACCCATTCAAGGCGAAGCCGGAGTTTTTGTTCCTGATGAAGGCTATTTAGCCGAATGTTTCATGCTTTGTCGCGAAAAGAATGTCTTATTCATCGCAGATGAGATTCAAACAGGAATTGCGCGCACCGGAGAACTACTTGCAGTTTGTCATGAAGGCGTGAAGCCAGATATTCTAATATTAGGAAAAGCCATTTCCGGCGGATTATATCCCGTTTCCGGAGTTTTGGCAAGAAATGAGATTATGCTTTGCATTAAGCCCGGTGAACATGGTTCTACTTTTGGGGGAAATCCTTTAGGTTCGGCTGTTGCTAAAACTGCTTTGGAAGTAGTTCGCGATGAAAAGCTTGCCGATAATGCTAAAGCACTTGGAGAATTGCTTCGCAAGGAATTAAAAGCAATTCAAAGTAGCAGAATTAAACTAGTAAGAGGCAAAGGTTTACTTAATGCTATTGTGATTGAAGAAAAGGACAATGTATCAGCTTGGGATATTTGCATCAGACTGATGGAAAATGGTTTATTAGCGAAACCTACTCATGGCGACATCATTCGCTTCGCTCCGCCTTTGGTTATCACTAAGGAGCAATTGATGGAATGCATTAACATAATCAAAGACACAATACTTTCATTTGATGAATAAGCAAGTATTTAGACTCATTTTTCTTTTAGCCATTGCAACTGGTACAGCCTATTTCATTTACAATAGATATAGAGTGGCTCCGGAAATCGTATTTTCTGAAATAAAAGCTAATGCTTTGGATGGTAGTAAAATTGATTTCATTGCCGATGGCCAATCAAATACAATAGTTTTATTTTTTGCAACATGGTGTATTGATTGTCGTCGCGAGTTACCCGTTCTTCAAAGCCATTCAGCACTATTGAACAAGCTTAATACAAAAGTTTACCTTATCAGTGATGAAGATTTAAATACACTAACTCCATTTTCAACTCGGCTTGAGGCCCCCTTTCAATTATTAAAACTTGAAGGAAGCTTTAAAGAAAGTGGAATCTATACTTTGCCTACAGCATTTCTTTATTGCAAAGATGGAAGCATTCATCTAAATAAAACCGGAGCAATAGATTGGACCGAAGGCTATCTGCGTTCATTTGAGCAAGCCTGTAAATGACAAAAGCGCTAAAATTAGTTTTCGGTAGAAAAATCAATTTTAGCGCTTACCAATTGGCGGTTATTGAAATGGTGGTTGTGAACCTCTCTAAAAAGAGATATGCAAGAATACACCCTAATTGCATTCAAAGTTTCAATTCACCGTGTACAACCCATGGGACAATTTAACACACAACGTAGACTAAACCGTGGACAGCATATGTCATTTCCCTGATAATAAAACAATTAACAATTAATAGCTATGGACTGTTGCTAAATAATACTTTCTAATTTTACAAGCTAAGAAAGTAAGTGTTACTTTGACAACCAGAATGAAACTGAGAAAATCGCTTAATAAGGTACTTTCTATAATTCTTTTGTTGTACTTATTTTCATGTCAAAATGATAATAATAATCAAACAAATGGGATTATAAATGAAGGAGAATGGAGGTCTTCAGACTTATTAATCAATTCTGATAATTTTAGTTTTTTTAAAGACAACCTTAAAGGAGTAAGGAAGGCTTCTAATATTATAGAAGCTGATTCCATATTAAGGAGTGCCATTCTGGAGCACGAAAATGAAATTAGCTCTGAAAAGTTCATCGAAATATTAAAGATCTACCAAAAAGATTTTTACAATTCTCCCGAAAGTAGCGCATTTGCCAATGAAGAAATGGCTGTTGCATTTCTTCGCTTATCTAAATTAGATAGTGCATTGCATTGTTCGCAAATAGCCAACTTAGAATACAGAAAAAAAAATGATAAAGGCGGAATTTCACGTACAGAATTAATTACAGCTGCTGCTTTAAGCTTTAAAGGAGACTTTGCTTCAGCGATGACACACCAAATGATAGCACTTGAAATATACACTCAACAAAAAGACAGTGTAGGTATTTATAGTGTTTTGGCTGAGTTGAGTATAAATAATTTTAATGACAAGCGATATGAAACAGCAGCTAAACTAAGCGAAAAGGTTTTGCAATATGCAGAAAGTCAAAAAGATACATTCCTTGCTGCAGATATGTTAAATACTCTTGGGGCAGTATATCATCAGCTCAAACGAGACGACAAAGCCAAAGTTAGCATACTTAAGTCAATTGAACTTAGGCAAAAGCTAAAAGATGATTTTGGTTTATCGCAGGCATACGGCGGAATGTCTATGGTAAATATGAGTGAGCAGAAATGGGAAGAGGCTGCAGATTGGTGCAAAAGAAGCATTGCTATTAGCGAAGAAATAGAAGATTACAGAAATTTAACTACAATTTATTACAATTTAGGAACTTGCCTTTTTGAAATGAAAGACTTCGAAAAAGCAGAAGTCATTTTTAAGAAGGTAATTAGCTTATCAGATAGTAACGGAATAAAGGATGTTGCCCTTATTCAATCCTTAGAAAGAATTTCAGGCATTATGAAAGCTCAGGACAGAATAAGGGAGCAAAATGAGTATTTATCAAAACTCCTGAATATTAAAGAAGAGCTATTCTCGGAAGATAAGATAAGGATAGTCGAAGAGTTAAATGCGAAGTACATGATCTCTGAGAAGCAACGAAAGCTAGACATGATAGCTCTTGAAAAATCTCAATTAGAGGAGAAGAGATTAATAATGGCAATTGCCTTAGTTCTAGTTATTTTCCTGTCAGTAACACTCACATATTCAATGTTTCAAAGAAGTAAGAATAGGAAAAAACTCTTTGATGCAGAACAAACTCTAAAACAAGAATTAGTTAATAAAATTCAACGAGAACTTGAGTTTAATAAGGAGCAACTAAACGACTTTACTCATCACTTGGTTGAGAAAAACAAGATTATTCATGACCTTGAGAACAAATTAATAAACAAGGTAAAATCTGAAGAATATCAACAAAAACTTCAAAATCCAGATGAAGAAGACGTGTCAAGTTTGTTGCAGCTACGTATTCTTACTGAGGACGATTGGAGCAAATTCAAGATATACTTCGATAAAGTTTTCCCGGGAATGATTATCAGTTTGAGACAAACATATCCAGACATCACCGGATCTGAAGAACGCCTGTTCTTACTTATGAAACTAAAATCAGATTCGAGAGAGATGTCCGAAATTTTAGGGATATCTATGGAAAGTGTGAGAAAAAATAAATATCGTTTAAAGAAAAAGCTTAATCTAAACGAAAACACCACCCTTGAAGATTATATCCATTCTTTTTAATGTATTTCTCTGCTTAATTGCTTCGTGAAGTAATGTTTAAAGAATAAGCTATCGACAATGATAGTTTATCTTGTCTTTGATTAGCATTCGGCTTCTTTACATAACATTCTGATGTAGATTCAGCTATTAAAAGAACACCTAATAGCCACAGCTGAAACTCTGTGCAATTATGACTGAAATGAACTGGCACTATGAATAAACTTTCTATTCTTGTCTTGATATTAGGAATAACAAATCATCATAATATTGAATTAGTTCTTGCTACTAATGCCGGCAATCAAGTCTATTTAATTGTATAACTAGATTATATGAAGTTTCAATAACCATTTCAAATGGGTCAAATGCGGCTAATAAAAAAGCCCGGTAAAGAGCATGCTCTTTACCGGGCCGAATGAAAATTTATAATAATTATCTGCTTATTGTAAGTCTTGCAGAAGAAGAAATCTTCTCTCCGTTAAGAAGCACTTGGTAAACCCCTGTAGCTAAGTCAGAAACATCTAACTGCAGCATTCCTGTTGCATCTACTTTTGTGAAATTAACAGTTTTAACAAGTTTACCTGAACCGTCTAATAAGAAAACAGATACTTCTTTTTCTCTTTCTGGCAGATTCAATTTGATTGAAGCGCTAGCATTAGCTGGATTTGGATACATAGAAAAGACCTGACCTTCAGAGTCATTTATTCCTGTAGTTATGTCGCTCACAGTAATTTGCATAGTTTGAACATCCATACAAGTAACATTTGATGCAATAAAAGTTACGGTGTAAGTACCAGGCAAAGTGTAAATATGCGTTGGACTAATTACTCCCGTTACAATTGAACCATCACCAAAATCCCAAGTAATATCACTTGCGCCCTGAACTTGGGCATTAAACTGAATAAAACCTTCATTTAGATTAATAGTTTGTGCGCTCGAGCTTATTGTAGCTTGAACTGGAGCCCCGGAAGCAATTTCAACTGCCTGATTGATATGAGATCCAAATATGTTACTCATTGAGACAAGGTATACACCTCCGTTTAATCCGCTAATTGTTTCATTTCCTGTTAAACCTAATCCTTCAGCAACTAAGGTTCCTTCAGAAGAAGTTACTGAATAAGACCAAGAAGTTTCAGATGGGCTTGAAATAATTAGTTCGCCATCGTTTTGAATACAACTTTCTGTAGATGTAGCAAACGTAACCTCAGGCTTGAAATGTAATCTAAACCTGTTTTGGTCTGTTGCAGGATTGTACTGATATGTATACTCATTTTGTGAGCGCATATTTACAAAAGTTCCAGTCTTAGTATCTTCCAAAATAATTTGAGAAGTATTAGATAGACCATCAATATGCTTAAGTGCTATTGTTTGAGTTCCAGCGGCAGAAGCCTCCAAACCTAAATGAACTACCCTATCCATATCCAATTCTGGCAATGCTTGAATTGCATAATCTTCGTTACCAATTTTTGAGTAGAATGCTAAATCTTCATTCCCTCTCAATTTCTTAGCATCATACTGATTGTCGGCAGCTTCAGTAGCGTCATCTTTGAAGGCGATTAATAATTCATTATAGTTTCCTGAAGCAGTTGTTACATTCATCCAAATTCTGTCAATTACTTGAGCATCAAAGAAATCATCATTCTGAGTTCTTCTCATAGAATTGTTAAAAGTAACTGAGCTTGAAGAAGAAGCTTCAACAAAGAAACCTTGACCAGAAGCTATAAATCCATTGAATCCAGATCCGCTGTTTGGTCCAACAAAACCAATACCGTTCCAAACACCATAATCTGTTTGGTCGTAATCTGCACCAGAAGAGTTATCATCATCCCAGAAATAAAGTGCACCTCCAACAAATTGAGGATTAGCAGCAACAAAATCACTCGCGCTAACAGCGCTAGGATAAGGATTTCCGATCAAGTTGAAATTTGTAAACGTTGCAAGAGAAAGCGGACCGTAAACAACAGTGCCATTATTAGGCACGCCATTAAATATAGCAGTACCAGTACCTGTGGCGATGTATCCGCGTCCAGGGGTCATAATAGATCCAGGACTAACCCATCCATCCCTTAATCCTTCTACTGTGTTAGCAGAAGCTGATCCAGGATTGTATGCGTATCGATTTCCTCCTAGAACACCTAAACTTGATGATACTATTGGAGATGACCAATAATTGTAGCTTATACTAGAAGAAGTACCTGTTCTTCTGATTCTTGCGGTACCAACAACAGAACCTCCAGCTCCAGGAGTTCCAACACCATGCATTAGAGATCCTCCATCCCCAATAATCAGAGAATTATTGGTATTAAGCACAGCACCAGTAAGGACACTTACAACTCCGTTGAATGTTGTAGAACCATTAATTTGAGCAGTTGGTGAAGTAAATTCTACATTACCATCTCCATCTACTGTGGCAGACACTCCCGACCAATTCCCATTTACAGTTATTTTATATCCTGTAGGAATCGTTACAACAGCACCAGAGTTAAGAACTATATTTCTAACAGAACCATTTCCAGGTGTTAAGAAATTAGGTTGATTTGATACAACAGGTACAGTAACATTGTCAGAGCCGCCAGGTATTAGGCTAGGATTCCAGTTTCCTGGATTATTCCAGTCGCTATTAACTGCTCCTGTCCATGTGATACCTGCTGAGAATGGCTCGGCAAGTTGGAACTCTCCAAATGTAGTTAAAGATGTTGCTTCGGTAGAAGTTGCTGTTCTAACACCCACAGATGCAGCATTCCAAGTTGAAGAACTATAACGAGCTACAGACAAATTGCTGGTGTTCACACTAACATCAAGATCAGATGCATTAAAATTGAACTGAACAGATGCTGATGTAAAGCCTGCAACTCCGATATTTTGTATACTCCAATATCTGTTAACAGAGCTTGAAGGATCAATGCCTGATGTTGCAGCATTGGGATGATCTCCTGACAAAGTAAATGCTGTTATTGAACCAACATTGTTTGTTGTACCTGTAAAGAATATAGTTAAAGGAGCATAGTTAGAAGCATCGCCTATCTCGAAACTTTTAGATGCCGTTGCAGAAGCAATGTTCTTTTGCAAATTACCATTTACATAACTATTTGCATTAGCTCCTATAACTGTAGCCCCGTTGAGTACATTCACTACGTTCGAACCTGTTTGAATTATTCCATCAACTAGGTTCAATTCAGCACTGACAAGAATTGAACTGTTTAGCAATTTAACACCAGCTCCGTTTAAACTTAATTTTCCGAATGAAGTTGCCCCTGTTATTGACTGAGCTCCACCTGTTAAACTAAATACTCCAGACCCAGTGTTCAATCCTGCAATTCCCGAATTATTCGTCAAATTACCTTTCAAAGAAATATTCCTGTTAGATATATTGTTGACATTTCCAGCGAGAATTGAGATGTTTCCGTTTATAACGATGTCTGTATTAAACAAATTCTTATTACCAACTGCGCGGCACAACAAATGCATCCGTTATTATATGTTCCTTGAGATGGAAGACCGGCTGTTGGAAACAGAGTTATACTCAATTGTTCCCCGGCCTGCATTAACAAAGTTTGAATAATCACCGCCCGGGAATATGAATTGGTTAGACAAAGTCGGAGTCATTCTTATTGTACCAGTTCCAGTAACAGAGCCGAAATTATGGCCTAGTGTTCCATTCAAATTAAGAGTCCCTTCTACAATTGCAGTAGATGCTGATCTATTATCATTGGCAACATTGATAGTATGTCCAGCTGCAATCACAACCGAATTAAATGCAGGTGCTGAAGAAGCTGCTGGGCCTGCATGCATTAGAATAGCATCTGTTGACCATGAATTAGGATCACTCCAAGAACCTCCAAGTGTTGCATTTCTACTGTAGTAGACCAATAATTGGTCAAATTCAGACTGTTCACCAGCTGTGTAATCACCATTGAAATAATTTACAGCTGCAAGAGTCATAGTGTTTGTTGCAGAATTTACGCTGGCAGGAATCCCAAATTGTGGCACCCAGATGTTACTAAAATATCTTCCGACTCTATATTGAGTTTCATCACCATTAGTTGCATCAGTTTGCAAGTAATTATATGTATGAGTCACTGCTGTAGCTGCACTAAATCCTGTTGAGCTTGTATTCCAGTAATAAGTAAGCTCCTTTGCTAAAGGATCTGTTGTAGCTGGATGCTTAACATTCACAGGCTTGATAGTCACTGATCCTGCTGTATTATTTGAAGTAACGTTTATTCTCGCAGGAGTATATTTAAGTGTAACTCCAATTGGGAATGTAAAGTCGTGAGCAGTTGCAGGATACATTTTTCTTAATCCAGCATCACTAAGTACACCATTCAAACGAATCATTGAAGCTTGATTGATAGTACCAGAAGTTGATGCATTAACTCCTAGAGTTAACAGGTTATTATTTATATAAAACGAACCAGCTTGGAAATTAAGATCACCATTTATCGTAGTAGCTGTTAATAAATCAACACCAGCGGAGTTACTTAGTCTCACACTGCCAAACACTCCTGATCCATTTCCTGAGATTGTTTGATTTGAAGATCCATTAAAGACAAGATATCCCGGCGAAACACTTGTATGTGTTCCGTTATTTATAACATTGCCGGTTACTGATACAAAATTATCACCTGCTGCAAGTGTACCATTGAGCAATGACATATTGCCGTTTATTCTCAAATTGGTATTAGCAGAAATAATATAAGACCCTCCAATAAATGTGTTATTGAAAACCAAATTTGCAAAATTTGTTAAGTTCCCAGTAACACCTGTAATTGTAGGATTCATTGAAGTACCTGCAAAGGTTGTAACCTGAGTTGCGTTCTGTGTTCTGAAGCCGCCTAAAGTTAAACTAGCTGTAGCATTTGGGTTTTCATTAATTAAACCTCCTCCAATATTAACATTCAGTCCATTAGTATTGAACACTGATGAATTAAGAATGCTTAGGTTGTTTTTAATTGTAATCGGATTACCTTGAATTGTAGCTGTTTTACTAGTTATTGTACCGTCAACAGTGAAATCCCAAAAACCAACATTAGAGTTAACTGCAAAATTTGAAGAGGCAGGTGGAGTACTTGACGTTCCAACTCTTACTTCTCCTCCAGAAACTGAAGAGCTAGAAGGGGCAAGGTATAAATCGCCGAAAATGCCGCTTGCTAGACCCGTGCGGTCTATTATAAGAAGCGAATTCCCTGACATATTAAATGAACTACCAGGGTTAAGCACCTCAAATTTTGCTCTGTTCAAATTGAACGAAGATGCAGCCTCTGCATTCTTACCTCTTACTAATACTGTGCTATTATCTGCTTGTGAATATGATAATGCACCTAATAATACACTTGTACTTCTTCTAATTTGACCATTTACATTCAGTATCCCATTTCCTGATACTGTTATCACTGGAACATTTGTAGCAGAATATTCGATGTCATTATGTGATGTATGTGCAACATTACCAACATTCAGTGTACCGTTAAGTACTTCAAGTTTACCTGCAAGAATTAAGTCAGCATCATTATCATCTACCATGGCTGCATTTATAACAGCTCCAACATGATTCAGAGACAATGCTGTAGTTGCTGGAATAACGAAATCAGAAGCTGGCTGATTGGTTAATGTTAATGTGCCTGATTTAGACAATCTGAATGTACCATTAACCAATGATAGCCAAGAATCGCTAGGAGCAGATAGCGAACCAGCAACATCAACATTTAGAAGAATTGCCGAAGAAGTTCCTTTGTTAAGAATAACTTTAGCAAAGTTTGTAGAAGCTGCGCCGTTTGTTCCGGTAACTGACCTACTATTTTCACCAATAAAGGAAATTGTAGCAGAACTAGCCTGATTCATTTGAAGCGTTCCATTATTGGTTATATTTCCTAATAATGATATTTGGTGCTCTACAGAACCAGTATTTGCAACATCAAATCTTCCGGCATTTCCAATTACAATATTTCCATCTACATTAACTGCTTGAGTAGTAACAGAGCCTAATCTTAATGTTCCAGAAGTAATGTTAAGATTTCCTCTTAAATTCAGTGTACGTTCAGAAACATCAGAGAATAAGGCAATTCCTGATGCGTTTCCATTCACGGTAAGATCCTGATAAATCTCTAAATCACTATCAGCTATTGTTACGGTAGCTGAAGAAGATGGATTTAAGGAAAGATTCTTATAAGTTCTAATCTCCATATTTGTGGGAGCTCCAGTAAAAGCTGGTGCTGTGAAAGAAGTACTTGTACTGTAGTATTCTGTTGTACCTCCATCAAGAGTGAAGAACAATCCAAAGTCACCTCCGGGGAATTCTGCGGTTGCAATAGCTGATGAAATCCTTAATCTTCCAGCTCCTCCTGCTGTTGCATATGGAAGTGCACCAAAGTTATTTCCTGTTGTAGCTCCAACATCTAATGTTGAACCAGAGTCAATAATCAAAGAGCCTGCTAAAGTATTATTTGCAGTAACAGTTACTGTGTGAAAAGCGGCTGTTCCATCACCTATAAATACAGGAACAGAAGCACTTGGAATTGTTGCTGAAGCAGCACCAGTATGCTTTAAAATCGGGTCATTTGACCAAGTTGATGGTGTATTCCAATTTCCATTGGTTCTACTGTAATAAGGAACTACTACACCAAATGCAGCAGGAGCGCCAGCAGTAAAGTCGCCATCCAGCTTATTAAAGCTGTTAAAACTGATGTTATTACTAGCTTCATCTACGGCATTTATATCATTTACTGTAGTGTACGCAATTTCCTGAAAGTTATAATAACCTGGGATGTATGCTAAATCATCAGCTAGATTTCCATAATTGAAAGTGAAATCCATAGAATTAGCAGGTATTCCACTAAACCCACTAGAAATAACCTTCCAATAATATGGTAATGCTTGTGGATCTGTTACATAGAGCTGCTGAGCATTCACTGGCCTTACATTTAAACTTCCATAAGCACTAGGTGCTGAGTTGAAAGCAATAGTTGCTGGAGTGTAATTAGTTCCAGAACCAAAGGGGAAAGTGAACGAAGTTGTGCTGCTACTGTATGTTTTTAAAATACCTGCATCAGAGAGGAATCCACCAGTACGAATAAACTTGGTAGGCCCAAAAGGCCCAGAAGTTGCAAGAATGCCTGCACCTGCAGGTAATGTTATTTTATGGTTATCGATAGAAAAAACTCTTGCACTAACAAGTTCGAGCTGATTTTCAATTATGAAATCAGAAAGCATGTTTACCTGAGCATCACCTGCAACTCCGCCTGTATTATCAAGAGTAAGATTTACAAATGAACCATTTCCTTCGCCAAAGATGCTTTGAGTTGAAGTACCAAACATTCTTACTTTAGAAAGTGCTGTTCCTTGAACTTGAGTATTGTTTACAATATTACCAGCTACATTCAGTGTTTTACCACCTATATTAATGATTCCGGTGTTAACTCTTAAGTTTCCGTTAACATTAAGTGTAGTTGCAGAACCAAGAATTGAAACGATTGAACCTGTGGCTTTGTTAATTTCTAAGGAATTGATACCTGCTGTTGCTGATGAAGAAGTGTAAGGGGTTGCTACGGATCCACTTTCAACTTTCGCTCCCCATGCATAGATTCCTAAACTTGGATTTCCAGTATAACTGTCTTGGCAACTTGCATTGTTAACATATAAACGCATTCTATATGATGCAATTCCATTTGACGTTGCAGAAATACGATACCACCCGTTTGCTTCTGAAGTAATTGCGGCACTTATAACTTGTCCGTTCGTAGAAACAACCGAACCTCCACCTGTTAAATTAAACCTTGCAATTGCAGGATTACCAAAATCACCTAATCTTAGCGAAACACAAGTCCTACCGTTGGGTTTAACGAAAATACTAGCAGTTACCGGACCTGAGGTTGGAATAACAGGAGTGTAGAAACGATGATCTCCATTTTGATTTGTCTCCATTATGCGCTCTGCAGTCATTGTACCGATAGGAGAAAGCTCAACATTAGAGCTTGATGTTAAACGTTCAAACGTGTAGTTAGCTCCGTTAACGATATTTTCAGGTCCGTTAATAAAGCTTGAGCCACCACTTGAGGAAGCACTGGCAAGTCCATTAATTGTAAAAGACTGTGATGAATTACCATTAAAAATAAGTGAGTTACTTCCCGACTTTAATTCTGCACCACTGGCAATTAGGAAGTTTCCACCTATTACAAGGTCTTGCTCACCAACTTCTAAAATTGCTGAATTACCAGAATTAATATTAAGGTTATTTAAGACTACCAAAGGCTGAGCATTGATTGTTGCTCTATTTCCATTTGAACCATCATAAGACCAATCAATATCCATTAAGCGAACTTTACCTGAGCCTGATGAAATTTGAGCAATATTTAAGTCATAAAACGGGGCTGTTGAAGATATATCAAATAAAAAGTTGCCAGTTACATTTACGTTAATTACACCACCGGTAACATTATAATTTTGTGAATTAGAAGCAATTAATATCCCTCCAGTTGGAGTTATTCCACTTGAAGTAACTTTGGTAATATTTATTGTACCTCCTGTCATGCTGAAAACGTTTTCAGGATAAGGAAGTGAGAACGTTGCATAATAATCATTGGTACCGTTTCCAATCATATTTAATGTCCCACCTGTCATTTCGAATGAACCACGGTGAGTAACCGCTGTTACAGAAGTCCTAAAAAGCCCCATATTAACAACACCACCATCAATCTTAAGGAAACCTGACTCACGAATTACAATTGATCTTTGTCCGTTTTGACAAGTAAGTGATCCCTGCGTTATACGTATTGTACCATAAGGTACAATTGCCCCACCAACACCTCCATCAGTCACATTTGCTCCGTCAATCCATAAAGTTGGCAATACTCCGGGGGCACCCAGATCATAGTTTCCACCACTCGGTCCATTTAATCTTGGAACATTTATGTTTTGACCTAATCTTAGGGTACCTGAAATTGGTTCAACTGTTGGACCGGCTCCATTAAAAGCGACATTAGAAGAAGGAGAAGCTGAAACGAATAATTCATAGCCTTCATTCTTATTCACTCTTAGATCGTAAAAATCTGCGATTGCAGAAGGCCCAAAGGTAGCTACCGTATTAGAAGTTGCTCCTAAGAATGTGATTATTGATTCTCCGGATGTGGAATTAGCATATGCAGCACCATTCTGCAAATCAATGTTTCCATTTACAGTTAAATTGCCATAGATGTTAAAATTATGAGCACCATTATAGGATGCCACACCCAATGAACATCCAATTGAGACTGTTACATTTCCAAATACATTAAGAGTTCTATTTCCAGTGGTGCTTCCTAGATTAAATGTAGGTGAACCTGTTGAAGATCTACTTATAGACAAATTACCATTTAGGGTAAGATTTGCATTTGGCATTGTTAATACGTAGGATGTTGCATTTGAACTACTTACAATTAAATTATTGTAAGTAAGTTGAGTTGCACTTAAAGCATTTGTTCCTGCAGGAAGATTGTAGTATTCTACTGTTCCGCCTGTTGAAGAAACAAACTGAGAATATGAGCCTCCAGGGAAACTCACACTTGAAAGTCTTAATGTGCCTTTTCCATCTACCGCTCCAAAATCATTACCTGTAGTAGTTCCTATGTCAAGTGTTCCTCCTTCTTGAATAGTCATTGAGCCGATTGTGCGATCTGCTATTGATGTAACAGTTCTACCATTTAGAATAACTACCTGATCTCCCGGTCCGGGAACAATTGGAGAAACCAATGTAGATCCTGAGGGATCTGTAGTCCAAGTGTTTGGATCAGCCCAATCACCTGATTGATAGCTATAAAGCGATGTTCTAACAGTTGGATCAAAAGCAGTCCACTGACCCGTTAAAAAAGTTGAACCTGTCGAGAAAAAAGGATTTGAACCTGGAGTGCTTGGTCCACTCACTGTATTTAATGATGAGCCATCCCATACACGTGGCTGATATAGTGCAACCGAACCAATAACCTCTGCTGGTGAAAAGTTAAAACTAACTGAAGCAGTAATGCCATTCATGTTAGCTGTTTCTACATCCCAAAACTTGATAAGAGCATTATTAAAATATGGAATATTTGGTTGCCTGTCAGGAACTGCCCTTACTGCAATAGAACCTGTTCCAACAAAAGAACAAGTTAGAGAAGTCACGGTCATTGGGGTATAAAAACCATTTGAACCTACAGGGAATCGTCCACCTGGAAGATTTGTAGTTATATGACTTAAAGCTGTACATTCTTTCACAAAACGGCCCTGGCCATCAGTAACAATCATTCGAGAAGAATTCCAAGAACCAGCAGCTGCTGGTAATAAAGTTGCGTTAGGGCTTAGCTTTAAACTATTTGCACCCAGAACCATTCGCACTGCGGTGGAAAAATTAAGCACACCATCGATGGCTAATCCGCCAGATAATGTTTTTTCTCCACTTCCGCTAAGTGTTACATTTTTGCAATTAAGAGATGCGAGAACAGTTTGATCTCCTGAACGATTATAATTAATTGAAGATGAACCTGTAGCTGCTGCTGTATTTAAAGTACCAATTGAATTTGAAGCTCCGCCTAAATTCATAGTATGATTGGCTCCAGACACATTTATGGCTCCAGCACCTGATAAATCACCTTGAACTGTTAAAGTGGTAGCTGTAGTACCAAGATTTAATGTACCTGCGGCAATAGTTAAAGATGCAAAAGTTGTGGTTGTAGTTGCAGAAGGCACAAAAGTTAGAGAACCACCTGCTTTATTAACTACGACACTTGGAAATGTTTCGGCATTAGAGAAATTATAAGTTGCTGAAGAAGAACCATCAAATATTATGGTTGATCCTGAGAAAGTTGCATTTAAGGCTCCTCTGTTAAAATTGCCAGAAATAGTTATATCAGGAACTGTTTTAGTTCCTGAACCACTCAATGTTAAATTGTAATAAGACGCATCCCTGATAGTTTGAGTACCCCCACTGTAATTAACTAAGCTACCAACTCCATTCGCAATAAAAGTCCCCGAAACCATTGGAGCAGTTGCATTTTTATAGTCAAGAGAAGAACCTGCAGCATTTATCCAAGTAGAACCAGCGTTTGAACCGTTCAAAGTTCCCGATACAACATTTACTGAAGCTGTTGAAGTAACAACAACATCTGGATCAAGAATCATTGGACCTGTAAATGAGAGTGCATTTGAACCGCTAATTGAAAGACTAGATTCAAAAGTAGAAGCACTAGTGTTACCTTTATTAAAGGTTCCATTATTCACTATGTCTCCACCAAAAATAAAGTTACTGGCTTGAGTAATTGAGAACGATCCTCCAGTGTTAACAGTTAATGTCCCAAAGAATGAATTTGTTCCACCATTATTGTTATCTGCTACAGATCCAGAAATCACAGTGGCCCCATTAACGGTAAAATTCTGTGCCGAAATTGTTAAAGTTCGGGCAGAGTTTACAGTAAGTTCATTAATATCTACAACAACATTAGCTGTTACATTTGTATTAATGATTACATTGTCTCCCGGGCCAGGTGTTCCTAAAGGAGCCCATACTACTGTTGACCAGTTTCCTGCTGTAGTACTTGTATAAGTTGTTTGAGCATTAATCGACCCTCCCAATCCTGAAAACAACAGAAATAGCAAGGCAATTAAACTAAAACTCCTTCCCTTCCATGACTGTCGAAAGGATGGAGCTTGTTGAATGGGTAGAGTAATTGTATTCATAGGGTTAGGGTTAGCATAGTTATTAAACATAAAACGCCTGATAAGTAGCCAAAACGGACCACTATCAGGCAGTTGAATCATCTTGTTTCGCCGGCTATTACCGGGGTTCAGTCTGGTAAAATTGATCATATATTCAAAATCGTAGAGAATCTTTGTGGTTTCTGAACGAAGAGTTCTAATAAAGGTTATTGGCAATCCCGATAGGACTGTAAGTAATTTGCTTATTTTCGAATCAACTGACAAATAAGCACCATGTACAACATGCAATTTCGGCGAAAAATTACAACTACACCTCTGAGTGTCATAAAAACACATTAAACTGCTTAAAGCCCAACAATAAAAAGACTTCAAGACGTTTATTAATGAGTGTGATTTATTATTTGGGCGCATTTTTACAGGTTAGGATTCTGCAAAATTACGAAAAAATCTTACATGCAAATTTAATTAGCGTTAAAAGGATGTTTGCTTATTTTTTAAATAAGGCAAACTAAATCGCTTATTATCAATAATAAAGACAAGCCAACTGACAGATTGTGACCAGCTAAAGTTATTCTCAAGTCGAACCCTTCCATCTGTTGATACTTCAAATTCGCCCTGAAGTTTTCCATTTCCATCATAAACGCTCACTTTCTTAGGTAATTCTAAACCTGACTTACTGATTAAATAAACGTCTGTAGATGAAGGGTTTGGATATAACAAATAATCGTCAGAAATATCTGCTGACAATACATGGTTCTTACGAGATTCAACTAAAACATCGTTTTTAGGGTCTATTATTATGTCAGTGCATATAAAATCAACATTCATTTTAAATGTTTGAGTTGATTCTGTTAAGTCTATGTGGATTAATGAATCACCAAGATCTGACTGAAGTAATACCGGAAGCTTTAATATTTTTAAGTCTGAAGAATTTACCGAAGTAGACTGCGTAAGTTCAAACTCGAGGACATCGAGGTTTTGTGACCAGTTAACAGAAACTAAGGCATGGCCTTGCTCAAAAATCCAGTTTTGAAAAAACTGCTGTAAGTCGCAAGAGCACGCTGACTCAACGATATAAACAAAGTCAACTGTTTTTGCAAACCCATCGCTAGAGAATTCAGTAAGGTAATTTCTTAGAGCATTAAAAAATGCAACATCACCAATTTGGTTTCTAAGCATATGCAAAACCATAGCCGCTTTAGAATAGCTGAGTCTTCCGCTAAAAATATCTGTTACTGAATTAGTATCACTCACATAAATAGAACCTCCTGGAATAGATAAGATAAACTCCTTTTGATCCTTCTTCCATTTCTCAAATTCATCTGGCCTAAAGCGCTCAAAATAAACTGCCGTTAAATAGGTTGCAAAACCTTCATTCAGCCATATATCCGACCAGGAGCCGCAGGTTACCAGATTTCCAAACCATTGATGAGCTAATTCGTGAATTTTCAAGGTTTCGTCGGGATTACGCATAGAGCTCATTGTTTGATGTTCCATTCCCCCTGACCAGGGGAACTGAGCATGACCATACTTCTCATTGCTGAATGGATATGGCAATAACAAACTATCAACAAACTGAATCATTGGAGGAAACCGAGGATCTGTTTCTTCCCATATTGAATTTTCTTCGGGATAGACATAATCTAATATCGGCAATGACGCTTCCCTTAAATTAACAGTATCTGACCTTACAAAATAATCTCCAACAACAGTCGAAATAAGGTATGGTGCAATTCTATATTTGTGTTTCCAATGATGAATCCATGAAACACCAGAAGAATCTATAGATTGCAATAACCCGTTTCCGGCAGCTAACATGCCACTTGGCGTTTCAATAAAGACATCTATTGAGTCAATTTTTGAATTGCGGTAAACAGGACATGGCCACCAATCTCCCGAGCCATATGGCTCGGATAAAGTATAAATATACGACCTCCCATAGGGACTCTGATTTATCTCAAAAGACCCAAATCCACTTGAAGGAGGTTCGCCATGATAATAGATTTCGACTTGAATAAGCTCACCATCAGCAAATTGAAGTAAATCAACTTCAAGTTTATTTTCATTATGATTAAAATTCAGCGAGATTCCCGCAGATGAAAGCACCGAATCTACTTCTAGCTCATCACTTAGCAGAAGTCTAATATTACTGCCCTTAGACGCATCATATAAAAATGTATGTTTTACATATCCATCAATGAACCTTTGGGCGGGCGATAATTTCCAATATGCTTCTAAATGTATCGTGGATTGAGAAGGGCTTTCTTCATCAAGAATAAACTCTTGTATGCTCTTAAGTCTTGATTCTGAGGCAGCCAATTCTTTAGTCAAGCCAACGTGATTGATTTGCCCTTGTATTAAAGCGCTATAAAACAGTGCAATACCAACTAAATAAGCTACTAACCCTTTCATAAGGCAAAACCTTAAATTTAGTTAATTAATGTTACACCTTGGGATAATAAAGTAATTTAGCCACCCTTGATTTAAAAAAGCTTCATTATGTGGGAAACTGTTGACGAAAAGCTGCATCGTAATTTCGAGTTTAAGAACTTTATTGAAGCCTTTGCTTTTATTAGTAAAGTGGCGTTAATTTCTGAAAGGGTAAATCATCACCCTGAGATTAGAAACATCTATAACAAGGTGGAGATATTCTTATATACTCATGACGAAGAGAATACAATAACTGAGAAAGACAGGCATCTTGCCGAGAAAATAGATCAGGCGTATAAAACTACGGTTGCTGTCTAAATTCCCGACAATCTCTGCCTATGCTGCTAAAGAAATTTACCTAATTGTGAATTTTACAGGCATTCTAAATCTTACTGAAACAGGCTGACCACTTTGCAAACCTGGTTTCCAAACTGGCATTTTGCTAATGACTCTAATAACTTCATCATTGAAGCCAGGGTCGGGTGTTTGCAGAATTTCAATATCTCCAATCTTGCCTTCCGAATTCACAACGAAAGCAACAAAGACAGTTCCGCCAATACGGTCTGTTCTTAACCTTTGAGGATACCTTAGGTTCTTACCTAAATAAGAATACATTTTCTCAATACCACCAGGAAATTCTGGCATAATCTCAGCAAAATCTGTAATACCAGGCTTCGAAACAGACCCAACACCTTTTTCTGAGCCGCTTTCATTACCTTCTGATGGCAAAATCTCTCCCTTATCGCCTTGACCCTGAGAATTATAAGCAAGTGTATCTGGGTTTTCTTTCTGCTCCACTTTTTTCTCCTCCTTCTTTGCATCAGTATCAGGAACAGGTGGCAAGTCATCCTTATTTATCTCTTTTCTTCCGGCAAGTGGCATTATATTTTTTTTGGGAGGAAAGTCTTTAGGGATCTCAGGTGTTTCGGGATTAATAATTTCCAAAACTCTTTCATTTAAATCTTTGAAAGTTGTTTCAAAAACACCCGGAGCTTGTCGCAGGTAGGTAATATAAATACAACCAACAATTAATGCTAAGGCTGTTGATGTGATAAAAAAGCCTGCTAACAAGTTCGAATCCTGCTCTTTTCTTAGCTGAAAAGCACCATAGTTTTTGTTTCTGCGCTCAAACACGATCTCATTGAATGAAATCATGGAGCCTTTTGATTTATTGAACATAAGCCGTGTTTTTTTTAGGTTCTTATGCTCCTATAACGCAAGGGTTGAACAGAAATGATAGTTATTGCGCTACAATATTTTTACTTTATCGCTAAGCGCGAGGATGAAATCCAATGATTACTTCTCGCAAGTATTCTCTATCAAGATGGGTGTAAATCTCTGTGGTAGTAATGCTTTCATGCCCCAACATTTCTTGTACTGCCCGTAAATCGGCTCCGCCTTCAACTAAAGATGTAGCAAAAGAGTGTCTGAAAGTGTGTGGACTAATTTTCTTTTTTAAACCTATCTTCTCGGCAAGAGATTTTATCATTAAAAAAACCATCACCCGACTGAGTCTTTTGCCACGTCTATTGAGGAAAACGATATCCTCTTCCCCCAAAAGGGGTTTAATTTTAACCCTTGAATACTGTAAATAATGCTCAAGCCTCTTTTTAACCATGGAGCCGGTTGGAACAATCCTTTCTTTGTCGCCTTTACCTACAACCCTTAGAAAGCCGGCATTAAGATGCAAGTCTGAAATTTTAAGGTTTACTAGTTCAGAGACCCGCAATCCACAACTATATAATGTTTCGAGAATAGCCCTGTTTCTTTCGCCTTCAGCAAGGCTTAAGTCAATAGCAGCTATAAGCTTGTCAATCTCCTCCATTGAGAGTACATCGGGCAATTTACGTCCAAGCTTGGGTAAATCAATTAAGTCGGAAGGATCATCTTTAATTTCATTTTCAATTAACAGATAATGGAAAAATGACCTTAAACCAGAAATCATTCTAGCCTGCGACACTGGCTGCATTCCCAGTTCATTGCACCATTTAAGAAGGCCTCTTAAGTGCTCTGTTTGCACATGTAAAGGACTCACTGTCATTCCATGAGTTTCATAAAAGCTAACCAGCTTCATGATATCACGAACGTATGCCTGATTGGAATTCTCAGACAAAGACTTCTCAAGCTTCAAATATGCTTTATAACCGCGGATGGCCGATTTCCAGTCCATTTTTCTGTTGTACTTTCGTGCGTATGAAATTGCTCATTCTTAACGGACCAAATTTAAACCTTATCGGCTCACGAGAACCCGATATTTATGGAAATGAGGATTTTGAAACAATGCTCACTGCATGGAAAAAGCAATATCCTCAAGTTGAATTAAATTATTTCCAAAGTAATATTGAAGGTGAAATCATTGATCAATTGCAAGTCTGTGAAGGCAAATATGATGGAATAATTATAAATGCAGGTGCTTACACGCATACTTCAATTGCTATTGGCGATACTGTGAGAGCTATAAAAGTACCAGTAATTGAAGTGCATTTAAGTAATGTGATGAAACGAGAAGAATTTAGACATGTGAGTTATATTTCGCCTGCGGCTGATGGCGTTGTCTCAGGCTTTGGCATGAAAAGCTATGAGCTTGCAATTTTACATTTTATAAATTCTTGAATTTGAGAATAAAAGGATGCGCGGTCAAAAGCCAATATTTATTACAGGAATAGGAACAGGAGTTGGAAAAACAGTTGCTAGCGCTATTATTTGTGAAGCTTTAAAAGCAGATTACTGGAAACCTATACAAGCTGGTGAATTGGAAAATAGCGATACGATAAAAGTAAGAACGCTTATTTCAAATAAAGAGAGCAAGTTCTTTGCAGAAGCGTATCAACTTCCTCACCCTCTTTCGCCGCATGCTTCTGCTGCTATGGCTAACATAGACGTTGATGTTAAAAAGATAAATATTCCATATAGCGAAAAGCAATTGATAATTGAAGGAGCCGGAGGTCTATTGGTTCCTTTGAATTATCATACATTATATATAGAGCTCATTAAAAACTGGAATGTTGAAGTAATCTTGGTGAGCCGCCATTATCTTGGCAGTATCAATCACACTTTACTAAGTGCTGAAAGTCTTCTAGGCAGAAACATTCCTGTTAAAGGAATCATTTTCAATGGAGAAGAAAACTATCATACAGAGGAAGTGATTTTAAAAATGACTGGCTTAAAAATGCTTGGGAGAATTGATGAAACCAAAAGAGTTACCAAGGCATTTATTAAAAAGCAATCGGAGAAATTTACAGAATTATGAGTTTGCAGGAAAGAGATTCTAAAGTTATCTGGCATCCATTTACTCAGGTGGCAGAAAGTCAAGCTCCTGTAGCTATAGTTTCTGCTGAGGGGTGTTGGCTTACTGCCGATGATCACAAAAAATATCTCGATGGTACTTCTAGTTGGTGGGTAAATGCTCACGGACATGCACATCCGTATATTGCGCAAAAGATTTTTGAGCAGGCATCGAAGCTCGAACATATCATTTTTGCAGGCTTTACGCATGCTCCGGCGGTTGAACTTGCTGAGCGAGTTATTGCAATGCTTCCCGGTAAACAGAGTCGTATTTTTTATTCCGACAATGGTTCAACATCTGTTGAAGTTGCTTTGAAAATGACTTTGCAGTATTTTCATAACCAGGGTGAAAAAAGAAATAAATTCATCGCATTCAGAAATGCCTATCATGGCGACACCTTTGGTGCGATGTCGGTAGCAGAAAGAAATGCATTCTCGGCTCCGTTTAATGATTTGTTGTTTGAAGTTGAATTTATTGATGCGCCAGAAAGTGCTGAATCGCAATCTGAAAATCAATTAGCTATGCATTTGGAGGCTGGCAATGTTGCCGGGTTTATTTTCGAACCTTTGGTTCAAGGTGCAAATGGAATGCGCATGCATTCGGCAGAGAGGTTGAGCAATATGATTGAGCTATGTCGCAAGCATGGAGTTTTGACAATAGCCGATGAGGTGTTTACAGGATTTTATAGAACCGGAAAAAAATTTGCAAGCTCCCATCTTATAGAGCAGCCTGATATTATGTGTTTGTCAAAAACCCTCACTGGAGGTACACTTCCTTTGGGAATTACAGCAGCTCCTGAGTTTATATATGATGCATTTATTAGCAATGACAAAAGAAAAACCTTTTTTCATGGTCATTCATTTACAGCTAATCCAATATCCTGCGCTGCAGCCATAGCCTCAATTGATTTATTAGAAAAAACAGAGTGCATTCAGAATATTGCCGAAATATCCAGGCAACATGAAGAATTCGCCAAAACAATTAATAATCATCCCTCGATTTTCGAGGTGAGACATTTGGGAACCATATTGGCCATTGAGCTGGAAACTGAGGCAGAGCGAGGCTATATGAATCCAGTGGCTGCGGAAATAACCCAGTATTTTCTCAAACTAGGAATCTATTTAAGACCACTTGGAAATGTTATTTACGTAACTCCTCCTTATGTAATTAATAAGGAGGAATTACAATTAATTTATAAAGCTATCAGGCAATTCCTTGAAAGTTATAGAGCTAGTTAAATTTAATTCTTGCCAAAGCCGACTTCTCAAGTTTTAAATCTGAATATTCTGTGTAAACAATGCTAATTAAATCGCCTCTTTTATCTTTAAAATAAACTGTACCATCTAAAAGAGGCAGCATTTGTTTTCCCTTAGCTCCCGGGAGTGTTGGCCAGTAGACTTGCCAGAGTCCTTGTTGACCTATATCAGTAAATCTAAGTGCTGAGTTTAAACCCTTCCAAGTATCTAATAACATAATATCATCAGAATCGGTTGCTGGGTGAACAACTGGCTTTGAGTTTTTCTTGGGTTTAGAATTTACACCCGAGGCCAATTGGTTAAGAGGCTCCATGTTATTTTCGTTATCATTAAAGAGAATATGTGATTTTCCATCTTTTATAAAAACTATTGGGTTTAATGTATAGGTAATTTGAGGAACCATCGAAAAGCGTGGAACGACTGTATTCCATTCAACAATTCCTGATTTATTGAACTTGCTAACAATAATAGAATTAGAATAATTTGTAATGTTAGTGGGGCCTGAATATGAACTTTGAGTTATGCTGGTAATTGAATATTTAGCAATGCCAACTAAGGTAAAATCACCAACATCATTAACATGCAGTTCCTTGAGCGAAATATTTATTATTTCTGAATAATAACTCATAGCTCCATAAGTAGGAGTCAAATCTTTTACAAACAAAGCTTTCTTTTGATTATCTGTTAACTCTAAGGCTTCTACTTTTAGAAGAGTGCCAGAGCTTGGCTCAATCTGGGCTATGTAAGAGCCTGCAGAAAAAACTTTAGAAAGACCTGGAGGTTTTACTACAAGGGTATATAAACCACAAACAAACACTTCTCCAGCAGGTGTAACGTTTATTAATCCAGTGAATGGATTCCCCTCTGATAGCTCTATATTATTCGAAGATACCTCACCGCCACGGGCGGGAATTCTTGTTACGTTAATCCAAATTTTACTTTCCCAGGATGGCTTGAGCGCTTCTGAAACAGCACTCAATACATAAAAATTTCCACTTTCATCAATCTCAAAATCTTTAAGCTCTGCTCCCAATCCGCCACCCTTCAGTTCTATAGTCTCATCATTCAATATATTATTCTTAGTATCTATTCTTCTTATATTAACTGAAGTTTTTATTGGTATGGATTTGTGAGCAAAATAAACGATTCCATACTGTTTTAACTGGTCAAAATATTTAACCTTGACGCCACCTACATCGAATTGACTTTCATCCAATTGAGCTAATAATTTTGCTTTTGAAGTTAGGGGTTTCAATGTGTTAGCGTTTAAAGACCACACATGAATAAAGAAATTCTTGGTGCCCTTATCATGCAATGTTGTAAAAACCTGAAGTGTGTCTCCAATTAAACAGCTAAATTCAACATAGACATTCCCGGATCTCGTGACACCCTCTCCTTCAAACTCCGGAAAGGCTAGCAACTTAGTTTTATTCAAGGTTTCCTTGTTATAATATGCAACCCGCATAAATTTAAATGAGAATGAACCTCCTTTTAATAGTGAGATTGATGAAATACTTGGAATTCTAGACAAAACAAGATATTCAGAATTGGTTTCACCAATAAATGACTCTGAAATGAAGTCGTCTACTGAATTACTTTCACCTAAAGTAAAGACAGCTTCTTGAGCATAGGCCTTCACAGAAATAAGCAAGGCCAGTAATAAATATTTCAGCGTGTGTTTCATTATTTTTTTTTGCAGAAGCCCCAAATACGTGTATATCGTTGATTTTCAATGAATATTGAATATCAACACCCATAAAACTAATACAAAGTTTAGCTTCTGATTGATTTTTAAAACCTTTATGATTCTGCTTTAAATTGATAGTTAATTGTTGATTGCTCTTAAAATCAAAAGAAAGCTAAGAGGCATGAAGGTAATATCTATTATGCTTCACCATGACTTAAGGATAAAAAAAAGAGGAACTGCAACTGATTTTTAAACTATCAGGCAGTTCCTCAAAAGCAATAAGACTAGTTAATTTTAATTCTGGCCAATGCTGACTTCTTCAATCCGAACGGTCCATATTTGGTGTAAACAGAAGTGATTACATCTCCATTAGAATCCTTGTGTACAACAGTACCTTCAATAGCCGGGCATTTATCCTTTTCTTCTGCACCTTCAGGACTTAGCCAATCAACTTTCCAAAGTCCCATTTGATCTATCGTTGTAAATCTCAAAGCTGTGCTTTTTAAATTCCAAACTTCCATTTTTTCAATTTCATCTGACTCTGTAGGTGGGTAATCTTTTGGTTTGAACGGTTTTGAAGATGATGAACTTGACTTCTTGCCTGATGCTAATTGAGATAAAATAGGAATATTCTCTTCATCGTCATTGAAAAGTACATACGTTTTTCCTTTGTCAAAATATATGAGTGGATAAACAGCATAACTCATAGAACTAAGAAAAGCTGACCTAGGAATAACTGTTTGCCAAGCCACTTCTCCTGAACTTTTAAACTTGCTCACAATTAATGAATTTGAGTAATATGTAATTCGGCTTGACTTAGTTGAAGAAGTAACCACTGTATATTGAGCAGATCCAACTAAGGTTGTATTGCCCATTTCGTCAACAACAAGCTTTTTAGGAAGCATGCTATTCATTTCGCGATAATATGACCTTGCCGCAGAATTAGGATTCATACTCCTTGTATAAAGAGCTTTCTTTTGATTATCTGAAAGCTCTGCCTCATCAATTTTTGTAACGTCACCTGTTGAAGTTGATATTTGTGCGACATACGAGCCTCCGAAAAATTCTTTTTCACCGTCTTTAGGATCGGTTAACATGGCATAATAACCACAAACAAAAACATTTCCGTTGGGGCTTGTAGAAATCATACCATTAATTGGATTTCCTCCAGTTAATTCAATATCAGCAGATGTAATTGTACCACCACCAGCAGGAATCATTGAAACTCTAATCCATCTTGCATCATCCCAACCTGGAAAAGGCTCCTCAGAAACTGCATTAATAAAGTACATATTTCCCTTTAAATCAATCTCAATATCTTTAATTCCTATGCCATGCTTTGTGCCTTGCATAGTTAATGATTCGTTACTTAAAGGCTTAAGTTGGTCATCTAATCGGATAACATGAATATTCGTCTCTTTTGTTTTTTTCGAATACTCAGTGTAGATAATTGCAAACTGCTTGATATAATCAAAGTACTCTATTGTAACTCTTTTCATATCATCCCTTCCATTATCTTCAATTCTTGCAAGAAGCTTAGCTTTAGGGGTTAAAGGCTCAAGCGTGTTTACGTTTAATGGCCAAACATGCACCGTATAATCTTTTGCTTCTTTATCCCATGCAGAAGTAAACATATTTAATGTATCACCTTTAATTTCAACTGCTTCTAGTATAATCTTTCCTGTTTTGGTAATTGATTCGCCTTGGAATTCAGGAAATTTTAGCAGCTTAGTTTTATTCAAGGTTGATTTATCCATATAAGCAACTTTCAAATCCTTGATTGAAGTCACAGAATTGGATAAAGCCGATGAAAGTGTGAGTCCGAATACCCATGAAAGCACCATGTATTCTGATTTTGTTTCTCCAAGTAATTCTTGAGGAATAAAATCTGTAGTAGCATTGGACTCACCAACGCTAAAAGTAGGAACTTGAGCTCTTAGATTATTAATAAGACATAATACAGCAAGCAAGTATGGTAAAAATTTTTTCATTCGCTTTTTTCTGCCAAGATATTTCTATAATAAATATCACACAATGCCAATTCATTAAATTTATATAATAACATATGTCTATTCGGAAGTCTTACTGTTAAATTATATTACACAAATTAAGATTTTGAGAACTTTAGGAAAATCAAGCTCTATTTTATTGGAAAATTTAAAATACTATTTGCGAAATAATTCTTGATTTAAACGAGTCGTATTTCAAATTAATGAATCACTGCTGTCAAAATCAGTAAAAACACCTAGGCTAACAAATAATGCTGTTTGCGAACAAACTCCCAGTTTATATTATTGTAATTAGACATCGAAGTTAAAACATTCATGGAATATCTTGTATTTGACGTAAAATTGTGCTCATTATGAAAAATCAACCACAATTCGATTCAGAAAGAATACAGATTAATACAAATGGTGAAGACACTGAGATAATCATCTCCGGTAAAATCCCTCAGAATCAATTTATCATGCTGAGTGCCTGGGTTTTAGCATGGAGTATTTCGGGCATTTATGTCTTGATTCAATTATTTGGTGATTTACCCCAAGAAACTAAATCTTTCATGATGGTTTGGCTGGCATTCTGGTTTTATTTCGAATATAAAATAGGTAGTGCCTGGCTTTGGAGAAAGTACGGAAGAGAAGTCATAAAAATCGGAGAGGAAAAAACTCAGCTTCGATTTGAAGTAGCCTACGGCGGAAAAGGGTTTGAGTTTGATACCGATTCACTGCGTGATTTTCATTTGCTCGAATCGAAAAAAGGAGTCTTTATAAAGAATTATTTCGATTCTTTTTGGGTTGTTGGAGGAGAGAGCGTTGGCTTTTATGTTTCCGGAAAACTAAAAATGCTTGGCAGACAATTGTCTGAAAAAGATGCCGAAAAGCTTATGAAATTCATTCAGGCTAAGGTGAAAAGATTTGGCAAATGATGAAAATTGCATATTCACTCTTTTTCGTGGTTTTGATGCATTTTTATGCTGATGCTCAGTTTAATCTGGAGACTTTGAGTCCCTTGCCCGAACCTTTGAGCAACGGTGCTATTGAACATGCTCGAGTAAATGGAGAGGATTTTATTTATGTGTGGGGTGCATTAGATTCAACAAGAAGTGCTGAGGGTATTCACCAAAGAGGCTATACACTTGATGTGAATGCTAATTTATGGACTACCCTACCCGATTTACCTGATACTACAAGAAAACTGGCTCTATCGGCAAGCAGAATTGGTGACATAATATATGTAGTTGGAGGATATCATGTTTTGTCAAATGGAAATGAGGTTTCTTCAAATAAAGTCCATCGGTTTTCTGTTTCACAGAATGCTTTTCTGAGCGATGCGAGCCCTATACCTGTAGCAATTGATGATCAAGTTCAGACGATTTATCGAGATAGTTTAATCTATATTATTACAGGATGGAGCAATACCGGAAATGTTGGAGATGTTCAGGTTTACAACCCACAAACCGATACTTGGAATGCGGCAACGCCAGTTCCTGTGGTTGGCGGCTTTAGAGCATTTGGCGCTTCAGGCTGCATAGTTGGAGATACGATTTACTACTTTGGTGGAGCATCGAGCAGTGGCATTAATTTTCCGGCATCGAACCGACTTTGCAAGGGTTATATTAATCCGGAGAACCCTTTGGAAATCGCCTGGGAGTCGTCAATTCCCGATTCGAATTTGAGGCGATATCGTTCAGCATGTATTGTTGCGGGTGCATTCCCCCACTGGGTGGGGGGAAGTTCAATTTCCTATAATTATGATGGTATTGCGTACAATGGAAGTGGCGCTGTGAATCCGGAAGAGAATATTTTAAAATGGAATCGATCGTCATTTGAGGTAATAGCGCTAGAAGGTTTACCAATGGATATTAGGGCTGTCGCCCGGATGGATGATTCTACCTGGGTCATTGCTGGCGGAATGATTGGTGGACCTCAGGTGAGTGATTTTGTTTGGAAACTAAGTTTTTCAAATCCCTCAGGATTACACAACTTAAAGACCGATTTGAAACTTTATCCTGTCCCGGTTGATCAGGTATTAAAGATTGAAACAAACAAGCAGATTGACTTTTGGAGTATTCTTGATTATTCACTTCAGGAAATAAAATATGGTGTTCATCAAAATGCCGGAGCTTTAGAACTTGAATTAGCTGACCTTTGCGATGGAGTTTATTGGTTGAGGCTGCATCACCCGAGAGGGGAAACCACATTTAAGAAGTTCATTAAGCGATAACATAAAGACATGAGTAAAATCCAAATTGGGAGCACAGTAAAATTGCTTGATCAGGTAGGCGAAGGAATTGTTACTGCATATACTCGGGATAATAGGATTCTAGTTTTAATGGACGATGGATTTGAAATTCCCTATTTTGAGAAGGAGCTGGTTGTAATTGGTCAAACTTCCGTGTCAGAAATTAGCAGTTCAACTGAAACTATTAGCCAATCGGCAAGTTCACAATTGCAAGAAGCTGTATATATGGCATTTATCTTAAATGGGATTGTAAAAGATTTTCCATTGATTGATGTTCAATTAATGAATCGCCGCAAGGAAGCTATGCTTTTTGCTTTGTACAGCGAATCTGAGAAGAACTTCATACTTGAAGGCAGGGGAGAAATTGCAGCGGGCGCTTCAAAAAGCATCATCAAAATTGCTTTGCCCGAACTTCTGGCAAAGGATAGATTTTTCATTCAGCTTCAACCGTTTAGCAATAAGCCTAGTGTGCCGCCTATTTCATGGAGCGGTTTTGTGAAACATCAAACCCCTCATGTTATTGAACCACCATCATGGCCAATGATTGAAGAGCTTTCATCAAGAGCGATGCTTGTTCAGGTGTATCCCGACAAGGGACAAAACATTCAGGTATCAAGAAACAAAGAAAGCGAGAATGCCGGTAAAATGCTCAAAGCCAGTCAGGAATGGCTTCTAAAAGAAGGGCGAGACGGCAAGTTTGAGGTCGATTTACATATTGAAGAACTGCTTGAAAATACTGCTGGTATGGATAATTCTGAAATTATACGATATCAATTACGGTATTTCGAAAAGTGTATGGATGAAGCCCGAAGAAGACCAATCAAGCGTTTTGTTGCCATTCATGGAATAGGAAAAGGCAGATTGCGTGATGAAATCAGGAAACTCTTATCAGCCGATAATATTGAGCATTACGATGCACCGCTCTCAAAATATGGTTATGGCGCAACTGAGATTATTGTGAAGTGATTTCCTTTTAATTTCATGATATAAAGTATTTAAGCAAAACCTACCTTTGTAAAAAACAGTCCGCCTTGTCGCGAGGTATTTCGGTACCGCGAGGAAAGTCCGGGCAACACAGAGTACCTTGCTTCCTAACGGGAAGGCAGCGAGCGGGCAACCAATCGTTGACAGACAGTGCCACAGAAAACAAACCACCTCAATGTATTGGGGAAAGGGTGAAAACGCGGGGTAAGAGCCCACGACGCAGCTGGTGACAGTTGTGATGGTAAACCTCAGGGGTTGAAAGACCAAATAGGCTAAGTATAGAGCTACTCGCTCTCTATCTTCGGATTAACTTAGCGGGTAGGTCGCTAGAACCTGCGGGCGACTGCAGGTCCAGATAAATGACAAGGGTTCGCCTCACCGCGGATACAGAACCCGGCTTATAGGACTGTTTTTTTCTTCCTCTTATTTGAAAAATAAGAGGAAATTCTAGCAATAATAAATTAGAGTAACTGTATCTTCTGCGCTAAACCTACCTATATATCTGACAAACAGTCGCAAGGGGGCTATTGTCGAGCATGTATTTTAAATCAATACCTTTGCACCTCAAATTATTCAATGACAACTTTTTCAGAATTGGGGCTTCGTCCGGAGCTCCTTGAAGCAGTAACGAAGCTTGGCTTCACTGCTCCCACTCCAATCCAGGAGCAAACAATACCACTACTCACCGAAAATATCACTGACCTGGTAGCATTAGCTCAAACAGGAACGGGTAAGACCGCTGCGTTTGGTTTACCTTTATTAAATATACTCGACGAAGAAAGAAAGACTCCACAAGCCTTGATTCTTTGTCCAACGCGTGAACTTTGCATGCAAATAAGCAGAGACCTTGAATCATACGCAGTAAACTTACCAATGGTAAAGCTAGTTGCTGTGTATGGTGGAGCTGCAATTTCAACGCAAATTTCAGCCATTAAAAGAGGTGTGCAAATCGTAGTGGCAACTCCAGGTCGACTTAAAGATCTTATCGAAAGAAAGGCTGTCCGCCTCGATGAAGTAGAAACAGTAATTCTCGATGAAGCAGATGAAATGCTGAACATGGGTTTCAGAGAAGACATCGACTTTATACTTTCAACTACTCCGGAAGAAAAGCAAACCTGGCTATTTTCGGCCACTATGCCTCCTGAAGTTGCTTCAATTTCTAAAAACTACATGGTTTCTCCTGTTGAGATAGCTGTGGGGAAAAAGAATGCAGGTGCAACCAACATCAGCCATATGTATTATATGGTTAATGCCGGCAACCGTTACAATGCATTAAAGCGTATTGCCGATTCTCACCCTGATATTTACGGTATCATCTTCTGCCGAACAAAAGTTGAAACCCAGGATATTGCCGAGAAACTTATTAAAGACGGTTATAGTGCAGATTCTTTGCATGGCGATTTAAGTCAGGCTCAGCGTGATGCTGTAATGCGTAAGTTCAGAAACAAATCTCTTCAAATGCTTGTTGCAACTGATGTTGCGGCTCGTGGAATTGACGTAGATGACATTACACACGTAATTCACTACAATATTCCTGATGATATTGAAAGTTACACTCACCGAAGCGGTCGTACAGCCAGGGCTGGTAAGTCAGGAATTTCTTTGGCTATCATAACGCCTCGCGATTTGAATAAGATTCGTCAGGTTGAACACAGAATCGGAACTACATTCGTTCACAAGCCGGTGCCTACTGGTATTGAAGTTTGCGAACAACAATTGCTTCACTTGGCTCAAAAAGCTCACGATGTAGCAGTGAATCCTGATATTGAGCAGTATTTGCCTTCTATTATTGAAAGTTTTGGGGATAAATCGAAGGAAGAGGTTATTAAGAGCTTCTTAAGTCTTGAGTTCAATCGTTTTCTTGATTATTATAAGAATGCTCAAGATCTAAATGAAAACAAAGGCGCAAGCCGCGAAAGAGGTCGCGCCGATGGTGTTCCGATGACTCGCTATTTTGTGAGTGTTGGTGAGCTGGATGGGGTTGATAAATCTGGAATGGTTCGTTTAATTTGTGACTCAACCGGAATTCCAAATGCTAAGATTGGTAAGATTGAATTACGTAGAAGCTTCTCATTCTTTGAAGTGCCTGTTCAATTTGAAAATATTGTAGAAACTCGTTTCGAGGAAGTTCTAGTAAATGACAGACCTGTTCGTCTTGAAAAAACTGCTGAAAGCTCTGGTGGCGGTGGCGGTGGATACCGTGGCGGAAGTTCTGGCGGCAGAGGCCGCTCGGGCGGTGGCTACCGTGGATCAAATGATTCGGGAGAAAAGCGTCCATTCAGAAGTCGCGACAAAGAAAGAAGCGGCGGAAGCGGCGGTGGTGGTTACCGAGGTAAGTCTGGTGGAGGTGATAAGCCGGCATACAAGAAGAAGACTTGGTAAGGACGATTGTCGATTTTCGATGAACGATTAGCGATAGTCGATTTACGAGGTGCGATAATCGATAGGCGATTTATGAGGTTCGATAAACGATTGGCGAAGTTCGATTGACGAGGTTCGATGTGCTAACGGCGATAATCGAGAAGGATTTTGCTTGTAGCTGAGATTATGTAAAGCTCATCCCGGACTTTTCACAAAAAACTTATAATCAGGCTTCTATTGTCAGCTATTTGCATGACTTGATTTACTCTGCTTTTTGAAACTACTGTCTAGTTTAATAAAGTCGGAGACTTTAATTTCTTATGCCCACAAGATGTTCGATGTACGATAGTCGATGTACGATGAACGATAAACGTGAGTCGTTGTACGTATGTCGTTGTACGTAAGTCGTTTTACACAGACAACGCTAATTCAACAAACCTATACTAAATCCTTAGTACTTGATACGAATTACGTAGTACTTAGTACTAATCATTCCTGCTTTATAATCTGCCTGCTGTAAGTGCTTGTAGCAGTTTGAACACTTACCACATAATTGCCGGGCTTTAAGCGACGAACATTGCTTAACTGAAGCAAAGTGTTGGCAAAAGGATACACCTGAAACTGCTCTGAAGTGATTTTCTTACCGTTTGTTTTGAAAATGCTCACCGTAACTTGTTGCTCTCGTTCTGAAAAGAACTCAATATTTACCCCTTCAATGAAAGGGTTAGGATAAACATTTACAATGCTGTCCTTCTTTGGCTTCTCGTCTTCCATTCGGCTAAGAATGCTATGTGCCCTCAAGAAATTAGGAATTCCAAAACCTAAGTAAGCATCGGGACTGTCGGCCTGACTTGCTGATTTTTCTATTGCCTTAAATACCTGCATCATTTTAGCATCAGGGTGAGCTTGCCATAAACAAGCTACCATACCGGCAGTAACCGGAGACGAAAATGAAGTTCCGTTTGAACGACCAACATTGCCTGATGAATTAACCACCAAAGTCATTTGTCCCATGGCTGTTACATTGGGTTTGATTCTGCCATCATAACTTGGTCCACGGGAGCTGAATGAAGCATATTGCCCTTCCGAATCAACCGCTCCAATAGTTAAAACACTATCGCCATCAGCAGGAGCACCAATGAATTTCCAGGAATCTGCACCGGAGTTTCCGGCGCTGTTTACAACAAGAATCCCTTTTGATGCAGCTAAATCAGCACCTATTGTAATTCGTGTGGTATTTCCATCCAATTGAGAATACGTATGACTCGTTTCGGGATCATCAAAATTAGTATAACCCAATGATGAGTTAATAATATCTGCACCAACTGAATCGGCAAACTCTGCTCCCCTAACCCAGTTGTCTTCCTCAATAATGAATTCAGAATCTGCATCTTCGGTGCGAAGCAACCAGTAATTAGCTTCCGGGGCTGTTCCAACAAAAATGCCCGGGTAATTCGAAGCCATGGTAGATAATACCGAAAGTCCGTGACTGTTATCTTCAAAAACAGATTCTCCTCCTTCAACAAAATCGCGGGTTCCTAATAATCGGCCTGAGTTCATCAAACTATCAAAAAACGGGAATTCGTTGGCTCTGTTAAAACCTGCATCAAGCACTGCAATTGTCATCCCCGCACCGCGGAAACCCATTTCATGCAGTTTATCGCCCTGCAGCATCTTAATTTGAACATCACCATCGCCATAATAAGCATCGGCACCGGTGCTTGCTTTCAGCTCAACTTTGGCTTGAGCCTGAGCTTGCTCATACATTTTCATTAAATCCTGCATGAATTCATCAGCAACAGTTTTAACCTTCACCCGAGCTACGCGACGGGTTTCTCGAACAAAATCAAGGCTTTGAATCTGATTCAACAAGCTTGAATCTTCCAATTCAATAGTAATTGCATTGAACCATTTGCTGCGATTTAAAATCCTTGCTCCTAAAGCTGCAACTTCATCAACATAAGCCGGATTCACGGGAATATCGTTTTCCTTAATTTCTATTCCTTGCTTCGTGCGCCTTTGAAGAGCTTTTTCGGACAAGAAATCCTGCGGAGCAGAAATGCTAAAAGGAGAGTTTGATTTGTCAGTAAACTGAATCCAATATTTTTTCGGAGCCACATCCTGAGCAAAGCTCAGAAGCGGAAATAATGCCACTGAAAATGATAAAAGGAAATTCCTCATAAATTATATGCTTATTCTTCGCCAATCTCAACGGCCTTCATGGTAAAAATCACACCCCTTCTGATTGCCGGTCCCGGAACAACGTATTCTACGTCAACATAACGTTTGTAAACCATACCAACGCGTGCAGCAAAGGTTTCAGTATTTCTGAACTCAGAAACAAGATTTTCAGGGTCAGTGTTTATGGTAGTTACAGTTGAATCGAAAGAAAAAGCTCCGGTAGAATAAGGCTGATGTGCATTTTCATAAACAAAACTCCTGTCGCCCAATGAGTTAAGTGCATTCCCATTCCACTCCTTGCCATCTTTAACAGGGAAAACCAATTTGATATAACGTACATCTTCCTCAATCTTTTCTACTTGATTATCTGTGGCTGTGACAAACCAAACATCCTTCAAAAACCAGGAAGTTGTGTCGGAAGCTTTTTTGTAACGCTCAAGGCGGATTGCCCTACGGCCTGCATTGTCGGTGAATTCTGACTGATAATATTCCTTTATCTGAAAACGAAAAGTATCAACAGTGTTGTTGAAATCATCATAAACAATTGAATCACAATCGTAAGTGATATAAGAGCCAACTTGCGTTGGGAAGTAATCGCGATAGAAAGGATCTGGCGGAATAACCGAATCTTTTTTACAAGCAGGAAGAATCAGCAAAAAGGCTGAAAAAGCAAAAAGTAAGTGCTTCATCATTTAATCAGGTTTCTTAATAAATCCACCACCAACAAGGTCATTGCCTTCATAAAACACAGCCGATTGTCCGGGAGCTATTCCTGAAACGGGTTCAAGAAAATCTACTTCCATAATTCCATCAGGCCTTTGATTAAGAATGCTCATGGTGCCTTCGTGCTTGTAGCGGATTTTGGTTAGTGACTGAAAATCTTCGGGAAGTTCAGCATATTTCATCAGGTTTACGTTCCTTACCTGCATTTGGTTTTTAACAAGCTCTTCTTTATTTCCTATCACAACCGTATTTGAATCGGGCTTGATATCCAGAACAAACATAGGTTTACCTAAAGCAATCTCAAGTCCTTTGCGCTGACCAATGGTATAAAAAGGGTAACCGCGATGCTTGCCAACCACTGTACCATCGGCTAAAACAAAATCACCACCATCTACTTTTTCTTCCAAGCCGGGAACCTGGCGCTTTAAGAAACCGCGATAATCATTGTCGGGCACAAAGCAAATTTCATAACTCTCACTTTTATTCGCCAAATCAACAAAACCACTTTCGGCGGCCATATCTCTGATTTCACTTTTACGAAAGCCTCCCAAAGGAAAACGCGTACGAGCAAGACTTTCCTGAGAAAGCCCCCAAAGTACGTAGGACTGATCTTTACTTAAATCTAAACCTCGTGAAATAACATGACGACCGTTTTCCTGAATGCGATGTTGGGCATAATGTCCGGTAGCTATAAACTCACAATCGAGCATGTTTGCTCGTTTGAGCAGAGCTTCCCATTTAATATGCGTATTGCAAAGCACACAAGGGTTTGGAGTTCGTCCGGCTATGTATTCATCAACAAAATTATTGATAATGAAGGAGCCAAATTCATCGCGTATATCAAGGATAAAATGCGGGAATCCGAACTTAACTGCCAGTGATCTTGCATCGTTTATTGAGTCGAGACTGCAACAACCGGTTTCTTTCTTTGAGCCGCCTGATGATGCATAATCCCATGTTTTCATGGTAATTCCAATTACTTCATAGCCTTGCTCATGAAGCATCATTGCCGCCACGGAGCTATCAACTCCCCCACTCATGGCCACCAAAATTCTACCGTTTTTACTCATCTTACAGGTGGTGTATTCAAAAATTCTTCTTCGTTTACATCGAGTTTTTCGAATTTCTGAATATTCAGATTTTCTGAAACTCCATCTTTAAACACTTCTGTTTCTTTAATGTTTCCGTTTTCTTCGTAATGATACCAGGTTCCTTGTCTTAGGTCTTCAACATAATTCCCCATCAATTTGGGTTTGCCATTTTCGAAGAAATAGGTGGTTTTACCATGCAAATTGCCTTCTTTGTAGTTAGATGATAATCTAACAGATCCGTCTTCATAGTACTGTTTCCAGGCACCGTGGCGTTTGCCATTTTGATAGGACATTTCTTCAGAAACCTGACCTTCGGGATAATAGACAAACCAGGTATTTATTTTAGTTCCGGCATTATACGATTCTCGGGCTACAACCTGTTTTGCTTCGTTGTAATACGTCCAAACCGAATCTTTTTGTTGTTTGAGGTAATTCCCGTCAGAAATGATGTTGCCCTTGGCATCAAAGCCTTTACAATGCGATTTTGTTCCTCTGTCAGAATAAAAGCAAACCATTTTTAGTTCGCCGGTTTCTTGAAAATACCTAAAAACTCCTTCAGGTTGATCATCCTTAAAATTTCCTTCGTAGCGTGGAGTTCCGTCGGGAAAGTTCTTTCTCCAGAAACCCTGTTTCATACCTTTAGCATCCGTTTGATTAGGAGCTGTTTGCGAAAAACAAGTGCTGCTCATCATAAAAATGAATAGGCTTAAAGAAAATGTGATAAAGAATTTCATAATTCGGGGGCAAAAATACATAAAATCAGGGCATTTGATTGCTTCATGGAATAGTGAATGGCAGCTCGAACGAACTTTCGTTATTGTATTCATCAACGGCGTTTACTTTAAACAAGTGTTCTCCTTGGCTGAGGTTCTTGTCGAGGTTGACATACCAAGAATTTTTTCCACTCGCCGGATACATCAAAACCCATTCGTTATCTATGTAAGCCTGCCATGAAAATGACCCACTTACAGGGTCGGTAACTAGGATTTTGATATATCCCGCTTTAGCGGGGGAAAGGGTCTCGAGACGACCAGTTTTTTTGTTTTTCGCTTTGCGAGGAAGGTATTGAATCTTTGGAGGGATGGTATCGGCAATAACCTCAAAATCACCGAAATACTTTGAGCTAGCTGTCAACCAATCACCTTCCCACGAAGTGGATAAAACATCATATTTGCCTCCAGTTTTCTCAGCAATACAGAGCTTCTCACGAAGCGAAGGCGGATAATTTTGTGGTTTGAATTTTAATTTCATCCCGCTGTGAAGCGGTTGATAAACACTGCCAACTTCAATCAATGATGAATATTTCCCTGGTTGCGGGTGAACAACAAATTTTACATCTGTTGTATCATAAAAGCAGCGTTTTGAAAACTGAACTCTAGCATTCTCATTCTGTTGTAAAATTCCTCCCGAAGGGAGCATTCGCTGGTAACTGGCAAGTACAGCAGAAGAGGCAAATTTCTCAACAGCACTTGGTCCGTTCACATCAAGATTTTGAACTGTTTTATTTCCGGCAACATCACTGAACTCCCAGGTAATCTTGTATTTACGATTCTCCTTGAAATTAAAATAACCCTGATTTAAGCTGGCTTTGTAAATCCCAATAAGTGGATTGGCTGGGACTACACATCGCTGGTACTTTTTATTACCACGTTTCTTCTCTTTGTAATCAATCCAGCAGTTTACCGAGCGGCTTTCATCAAAAGAAAATTCATCCATTCTGGATTTAAAAATCTCGAGGTCATCAACTAAAACCCTCACCTGATAAATTCCTGAATAATTTCCCGGTTTACCAATAACATCGCCACCTTCAAAGCCAAAACCTACCCAACCTGAGAGTCTGGGAGTAGCTGTTTTTGATGAAATACTTCTTTCACCGGTTTTCGAATTCCGGTAAAGTGGCAACCTTAAATATGATTTTGCATTATTCACTTTTCCGTAATCTTCCTTCGGAAAAATGAGCAAAGAACTTGGTGCAGGCGTCGTTTTATCGTTACCAAATCCAAATAATAGTGGATTAAACACATTTTCAATGACCTTATCTCTGATTTCAAAATGCAAATGGGGAGCTGTTGAAGAGCCCGAATTTCCGCTTTTGCCAATCACTTCGCCTTGTTTGAAACTGAACATAGCAGAATCTACAAGCACATCAATTTCGTAATCTTTGGCTGCTTTCTGCATTTTGAGGACATACTCCTGAAGCGGAGCGGCAAATTGGCTAAGATGCGCGTAAACGGTGGTGTAGCCTTCGGGATGATCCATATACAAGGCGTTTCCATATCCGCTAAGCGAAACTTTTATACGACTTATATATCCGGAAGCAGAAGCCACAACGTCTTGTTCTTTGCCTTGAGTAGAAAAATCTAGCCCAGAATGAAAGTGATTCGGACGAATTTCACCAAAGCCGGCAGTAATTACCAGCGGAATTTTGAGAGGCGAAATAAATACTTGTTTCCCACTCTGTGCAAGACTATGAGCAGCTATTCCTAAACAAAAAATCAAGCCTTGTAGCTTCAACATGTACCTTCAACGTTAGGCTTTGCAAAATATTGGTTGTTTTTGTAGTGTTAAGAATGGATTTTAAATACTTTTAAACCCTTTAACCAACAATAGAATATGAGTAATTTGTCGGAACAGGCAAGCAAGCTGGAAGCCAAGATTAAAAAATTGATACATTTGCACGTCGCGCTTCAGAAAGATTGCACCACTTTGAAGTCTGACAATGAACTTTTAAAAACAACCATCCACAAACAGCAGGAGCAAATCAGGCAGCTTGAGGAAGGAAATAAAGCCTTACAGCTTGCAAAAGCATTAATGTCGAATGACGATAGCAAGGATTCGACTGCAATGAAGAGCAAGATTAACGAAGTAATAAGAGACATAGATTCATGTCTGGCATTGCTTAATAAATGATAAGAAACCCATGCAGGACGTATCTATTGAACTGCACATCGCTAACAGAAAATATCCGCTTAAAGTAACAGCGGAAGAGGCAGATTCTGTGAAGAAAGCTGCCGAGCTGATTAACGAGAAGCTTAAATCACTGGAGCAACGTTATGGGGTAAAAGACATGCAGGATTTGTTCGCAATGAGCGCTTTACAAATTACCACTCAACTGGTAAAACTTGAAGCCGGTCATGAGTCAAATTCTGAAGATTTGGAAAAACAAATCGAAACTATGTCGCAGCAAATTGATGCTGTTCTTAGTCAGTAAACTTTATTTCTAACTCTGTACTAATTTGATTCTGAGGTTTGTATAAAGACAAACTAAATGGATACACTTATTTATGCAATTGTGGGATTGCTTGCAGGCCTTGGAGGAGGATATGCATTAGCTACCACAGCATTGCGAAAGGGCATTGAAAAGAAAAGTGCTCAACTTGTTAAAGATGCTGAAGCTGAAGCCGAAGTGATTAAAAAGGAGAAAATGCTTCAGGCAAAAGAGAAATTCCTCCAGCTAAAATCTGAGCATGAGAAGTCTATCTCTCAGAGAAACAACGAAGTAGGGCAAGCAGAGAACAGGATTAAACAAAAAGAAAGCTCGCTAAATCAACGTCTTGAAGAGACGAAAAGAAAGCAATCAGAACTTGATAAGCATCGTGAGCATCTCGAAAAGCAGCAAGAAGTGATTAAAACAAAGCAAGAAGAACTAGACAAACAACACCGTATTCAGGTTGAAAAACTTGAATCAATTGCAGGCCTCTCGGCCGATGATGCCAGAAGCCAGTTGGTTGAAGCATTGAAAGAGGAAGCAAAAACGGAAGCTTCATCACATATTAAAGACATCGTTGAAGAATCTCGCTTAACAGCTAGCAAAGAAGCTAAGCGAATTGTGGTTCAAACCATTCAACGGGTTGCTACTGAGCATGCTGTAGAAAATTCAGTATCCGTTTTCAATATTGAAAACGATGAAATCAAAGGTCGAATTATTGGTCGCGAAGGAAGGAACATCCGTGCTATTGAAGCTGCTACGGGTGTTGAGATTATTGTTGACGACACTCCGGAAGCAATCATCTTAAGTTGTTTTGACCCGGTTAGAAGAGAAATTGCTCGTCTTGCTTTACATCAGTTGGTAACTGATGGAAGAATTCACCCGGCAAGAATTGAAGAAGTTGTTGCTAAAACCAAGCGTCAGATTGAAGAAGAAATTGTTGAAACAGGAAAAAGAACCTGCATCGATTTAGGTATTCACGCACTTCATCCAGAACTAACCAGAATGGTAGGTAGGATGAAGTATCGTTCGTCATATGGTCAGAACTTGCTTCAACACTCGAGAGAAGTTGCGAACCTTTGTGCAATCATGGCAGCAGAATTAGGCTTAAATGTTAAGCTTGCCAAAAGAGCCGGACTTCTCCACGATATTGGAAAAGTTCCTGATGATGAACCAGAATTGCCACACGCAATTTTAGGTATGAAGCTGGCTGAGAAATACAAAGAGAAAGCCGAAGTATGCAATGCCATTGGAGCTCACCACGATGAGGTGGAAATGACCAGTTTGATTTCACCAATTATTCAGGTGTGCGATGCTATTTCAGGTGCTAGACCAGGTGCAAGAAGAGAGATTGTTGAGTCATACATCAAGAGATTGAAAGACATGGAACAATTAGCCTTGTCTTATCCGGGTGTTTCAAACACCTACGCAATTCAGGCCGGACGTGAACTTAGGGTGATTGTTGAAAGTGAGAAAGTAAGTGATAAGGATGCCGAAATGCTTTCTTTCAATATCTCGCAGAAGATTCAAAACGAGATGACATATCCTGGTCAGGTAAAAGTAACTGTGATTAGAGAGACTAGAGCGGTGAGTGTAGCGAAGTAATTAAGTGAAGGCCTATGATGTTTTCAAATCCATTGAAAAGTGAGTTCGCTCGTCATGTCGTAGGTCTTTCACTAACCACTGCTTTTGCTCAAATTTTACCTTTTCTTGCTATGCCTATTTTGCAGAGGTGGTTCTTCAGCCCTGCCGAATTTGGGATTTATTCAACCTTTGTATCTGTTGCCTCAGTTTGGATTGCAGTAGCTTCATTCAAATATGAATTTGCTATTGTTATTGCAAAGGAAGAAGCCGAAAGAATCAGGCTATTGGGCTTAGCTCTATGTTTTACGGCTTTAACAGCAATTTTGATTTTAGTATTAGGATTAATTCCCAATTCTTTCTTCAATAATCTTCAAGGTCTTCCAAACTCCTATTGGTATACCTTGTTATTAGCACTCTCTGTTATTGGATTTGCTGGAACTCAGATATTAAACTACTGGCTCAATTACGCTAAGAAATTTAAGTCAATTGGTTTTGCTAAAATTGTTCAATCCTCAACAGGAGAAAGCGCCAAGATTATTTCTGGAATTTTAAAATTCAATCAATTTGGCCTAATCGGCGGAAGAGCAATAGGTCAGCTATTTAGTCTTACTTGGCTTTCAGTTAAAGTTTATCCCGAAATAAAAGGGAAAATAGCCTCAGAATTGACGTTTGATAAGCTTAAAGGTGTAGCTATCCGTTTTAAAGAGTACTTCCTCTTCTCCACTCCAAGTGCTGTAGTAGGAACATTTTCTAACAACCTCCACATCCTGATTCCGGTTCAATTTTATCCCAATCATATAATCGGAATAATTGGCGCTGCTTATGCATATCTGGCGGTTCCTGCCGGAATTATTTCAGGTTCGTTTTCACAGGTTTTCTACAAAAAGATTTCAGAGATTGAAGACAGAAGTGTTCTTTTAAACTTTTATAAAAAGTTTGGATTTAGGCTTTTCCTCTCAGGATTACCCTTTGCTATTGCCTTACAGTTTATTCCAAATGAATGGCTGACTTTCATTTTAGGAAGTTCCTGGGATGGATTTATGATTTATGCTAAAATGATGATTTGGTATATTTTGATTTGGTTCGTTTCCTCCTCAATGTCATTTATTTACATCAGACTGAAGGCGCAAAAGAAAATGCTAATTCTTGATATTTCTCGCGCTGCGCTAAATGCTGGAGCATTGATAATTGGTCATAATCTATATCATGATCCTGTTATTACTATTAGCTTTTTTGTTGTTGCTCAAATTATTTCATACGGAATAGCAATTCTTGCTGCAATTTATTTTATTAAAACTTCTAAGCTGCTTAACTGATGCACATCCTTGTCATACCGGGTTCTTTTCCTTCAGTTGTGCATCCTTATGCTGGAATTTTCTTTCAGCAGCTTACGGATGCTATGCAGGAATCTGGTTTTAAGATGGGAGTGATTGCACCCGACATTAGACCATTCAGATCACTAAAGAACCCAGGCATACTTAATCAGTTTGGCAAGAAATATTCTTACCAAACGAATGCAGGCGTTCCAGTTTTAAGAAAAACGGCAGTCAACTTAGCTCCAGGAATAAGAATGTTCAACCAAAAGGTCTTTGTTGCTTTTTGTCATCAGCTATTTGATGATTACATTTCCAAGCATGGAGAGCCCGATTTAATCCATGCTCATACAAGTCTTTGGGCTGGCCTTGCAGCTAAAAGTTTATCAAGGAAGCACCTCATTCCTTACTTCGTTACTGAGCATTCTTCAGATATTCTGAGAAATCAATTGAGTAGATACGACAATGCTCTTGTTAATCAAGTATTTCAGGAAGCGGAGGTGATAATTGCTGTTAGCACTTCTCTTCAAAAAGCTATCGAAAGCAACTTCAGATTCAAAACACTACTTGTTCCCAATATGGTTGATTTCGATAAAATATCACCATGCAATGGGGAATCAAACAAGCTAATTACCATTGGAAATCTGCTACCTGTTAAAGGGTATGAGTTCCTAATTGACGCTTTTGCTATTTGCCTTAAGGAAGAAAAAGATTTAAGTCTCACCATCATTGGCGGTGGACCTGAAAGAAAAAAACTGGAGCATAAATGTGCTTCTCTTAGTATCAGCAATCATGTTGAATTTAAAGGAATGCTCAGTCCAGAACTTACAAAAGAAGAACTTCGAAATCATGGAATCTTCATTTCCTCGAGTCTTTTTGAGACTTTTGGAGTAGCACTTGTGGAAGCACTTGGCAGTGGGATGCCATCAATAGCAACAAAAAGCGGAGGACCTGAAGGAATAATTAATGAAATGAATGGAAGACTTTGTGAAAAGGCTAATGCCAACGCTCTTTCTACTGAAATTTTGTATGTTTATCGCAACTATCAAGCATTCGATAGAGATTTCATTAGGCAAAATGCAATAGATAGATTTGGGAAAAGGACAGTAATTCAACTTATGAAAACAATTGTTCATGGAATCAGGAGATAAAGAAACACTTAAGCAAAAGTTCTACAAAGCCCTTTTCTTTGTTCTTATTTTAAGTATTCCATTTGGGTATTATCTTTTCCCTTTTGCAGTAGGAAACATTCACCTGTTTGGGTTCCGAATCGTACATGTTTTAAGTCTTTTGGTACTGATTATCAACCGAGATTTAGTATTATTTACTGGCAAATACAGTAAAGCGCTATTTATAAGCTTTTGCATCTGGATTACTTATGCACTGTTAGGATATTTCTTTGCTCTTGATTCAAAAGCTGTTCTTTATGAATCTGCATTTCTCATTTCCGGGCTTAGCTTAGTGTTGATATTTCAATCATTTCTAAAGCATGTCAAATATGGACCAAGAGTCATGTTTTATGCATGGGCTGCCGGTTTAGCGGGGCAATTAGTAATTAATTCAATTGAGATTTTTCAAGGGACTCACCTTGCAGGAAATTTCCTTGAAGTAGTTAGCTTATATGATACCAACAGTTTAGTAAAGTTTATTCCTGCCGGCACTTTTGATAATCCTAATAACCTTGCATTATTCTTAGACCTTAGCATTTTGGTGCTTCTAGCATTGATGAAGCTAAAACCCCATCGAAATGATGTATGGCTGCTTTTACTTGTATTTAGTTGTATTGTGCTTTTTAGCTGCTTTAGCCGATTCGGTTTAATAAGCTTAGCATTAATCGCAATCACATTTCCATTCTTAATAAATTACCCGGGCTACATTAAAGATCTTATTTTTAAAAGTTCTACGATTAGGTATATGTTGCTTGGAATTGGCCTTGCAAGCTCTGTTGTTCTTTATAACGGAATGGATTATAAAGTCATTCATAAAACATCAGGCAATTCTAAAGACAAGTCTATCGAAGTAAGAAAGAATTTAATCCATAATGGTTTAGAATTATTTAAGAATTCGAATGGACTAGGCATTGGAGCTGGAAACTTTGAGAGCTACCACACAAAAGGAAAAATAAAATATGGCACAAATGATATAATCAATTCACACAACTGGCTCATTCAAATTTTAGCTCAATATGGTATATTAATTTCAGTCCTTTTGTGTATTTGGTATATTGCTACAGGCTGGCATATCTTCAAAATGATTACTTCAAAAAGTATTCTGAGAAATAAATTTAGACCCTTCATAGTTATAGTTTTTAGTATGATGGTGATTTATCCAATTCTATCAATGATGCCAAGTAATTTCCTTCAAAATCCATATAACTGGTTGATGCTGGGCTTATTTGCATTTGTAGCGGATCAGGGAAGTCAATTGAGCAAAAATGAATTTTAGCGAAATAAAGTCAGCTCATGGACCAAAATCATGGAATCATACTGCTGAGAAAAATGCTTCAGCCGAAACTCTATTAGGAATTAGGAGCATGAGTTATTCTTACACAGATTTGCTCAACCCGATTAAGCTTCTAAAAATTCTGAGAAACACCCATGTTTTTCATTTTTATGCTGGATATACATTAATTCCAATAAGTACTAATCATTTCAAGCTTTATGCCCTATTGGGCGGATTAGATATTAAAATTCTGAAACTCTTCGGTAAGAAGGTTGTTATGCATTTCCAAGGATGTGAGCTTAGAGATAGGTTCAATCCTCTTGCTAATGTTGTTTGCGAAACTTGTCAAAAAAGAGAGGTTTATTGCAAAGAGAACAGAGCAAAAGGAAGAAGAAACAGAATGATGAAGAATAGCAAAAATGCAGATGCTCTTGCTGTTACCACTCCTGATTTGCAAGCCTACCTATATCCATTAACTTCAACATGGATTCCTAAAATTGCTCTTAAGAATACCAATCGGTCAATTACTGAAATACCTGAGACTGGCAAATTAAAAATAATCCATGCTCCTTCTAATCGCTCTATTAAAGGCAGTTCGAAAATAATTGAGGTACTTAATAAACACAAAGATAAATTTGAGCTTGTGCTGTTAGAGAATGTTTCTCGTGAAGAAGTTTACAAGCAAGCTAAACAATCTCATATTGCAATAGACCAAATTAGGATTGGCTGGTATGGTAACTTTGCTGTAGAAATGATGTCTTTAGGCTTACCCGTAATTTGCCATATTAGCGAAACCAATATGCCGGAGAAAAAGGATGGTTTCCCAATAATTAATGCCTCTTCACAAAATCTGGAAGAGGTTTTAATATCTATCTACAACAACAGAAGCCTTGCACGTCAAAAGGCTGGCTTCAATCAAACTTATTTAGAAGAATATCATTCAGAACAAGCCATTGCAAATAAATTAAAGTCTATTTATCAAACTATTTATTAGCTTCTAAAACATTTCAAATACAACATCTGAATACTGCTCATGAGGATACTCATACTTTCTCAATACTTTCCACCCGAAACAGGAGCCCCGCAAAACAGGCTATTTGAAACTGCTATTCGTTTAAAGCAAGCGGGTGATGATGTTGAAATCCTGACAGCGATGCCTAATTATCCAAAGATGGAAATCTTTGAAGGATATCGTGGGAAATGGTTTATGAAAGAGAATATGCAAGGCATGCCTATTTACCGTTCCTTCATATATAGCGGCAAAAGTCGAGCTATTCTGGCACGATTGCTAAACTACTTTTCGTTTGTGTTTTCCTCAATGATCATGGGCATGAGGATAAAAGGCAAGTTTGATTATGTGATTTGTGAAAGTCCACCGCTCTTTCTTGGGATTAATGCTGTTTGGATTGCTCGCTTAAAAAAAGCTAAACTCGTTTTTAATGTTTCAGACCTTTGGCCAGAAAGTGCCGAAAAACTTGGTATCATATCGAATAAACTCTTACTTAATTCAGCCGAAAGGCTTGAATTATGGCTCTATAAAAAAGCACATATTGTATCAGGTCAAACCCAAGGAATAATTGCCAGCATTTCAGAAAGGACAAATCACAAGCGCTTGTATTGGCTCCCAAATGGTGTGGACCCCAAAATTTTCAATCCGGATGAAATAGGTAAAACCTGGAGAATTGAACAAGGCTTTAAAGAGGATGATTTCTTGCTGCTTTATGCAGGAATAATTGGTCATGCTCAAGGTTTAGAAGTTATAATCAAAGCTGCGAAGCAGCTTGAAACTTATACCAAAATCAAGTTCTTATTGGTGGGTGATGGACCTGAAAAAAGCAAGTTGGAAAAAATGACTGCTGAATACAATTGCAAGCAGATCTTCTTCTATCCTAATCAGGAAAAGAAAAGCATGCCTGCCATAGTCAGTTCATGTGATGCAACAATTGTCCCACTCAAAAAACTACCTTTATTCCTAGGAGCAATTCCTTCAAAGATATTCGAGAACTTGGCAATGAGAGTTCCTGTAATCCTGGGAGTTGAAGGAGAAGCCAAAACACTCTTTATTGAAGAAGGAAAGGCTGGTCTTGCATTTGAACCTGAAAACCATTTAGAATTGGCTGATAAGATTCTTGAATATTATTCTGACCCTAAAAAACTTAATGAAGCAGCCCAAAATGGGCGGAATTATGTTTTAGAGTATTTCAATCGTGATAAATTAGCCAATAACTTCAGGGCTTTTCTGAAGGAAAATCTATAGAATGATATCCTTAAATTCTTGAAACTTAAATTTCCATATAACGCGCAAAGTAATCAGCTAATTATTATTTGTCTGTTGCTTTTTTTGATGCCTACTTTTCAAGGATTAATGTCAATTGCCTTAGTCTTTCTGATTTTCAATACCATTTATTCTTTCGCAACAAAAGAGGCTCCTTCAGTCTTCAAATCTGAGTTCTTCAAGTGGAGTTTAGTTCTGGCTTTGATTTACTTATTTGGCAGTATAGGAACAAGCTATCCCGACAAAGCTCAGTTTGATGTTATTCAAAAAAGCTCGGTAGCTTTGATCGGTTTCCTGCTTATTTCAGGTAACCTAAACCACCCATCGCTTCTTAAGAGGGCTAAGCTTACTTTCATTTTAAGTAACATCTTGGCATTGCTCATTTGTTTAGTTGTTGGAGTCATTGATTTTATAAACACTAGTGAGATTGCAGCGCTATTCTACACTAGACTTTCACTATTTCTTCACCCCGGATACTTCTCAATGTATCTATGTTTAAGCCTGGCCTTTTTACTTTATGATTTATCTCAAGAAAAGCAGATTCTTTCAAACAAAACCACTACTTGGATTGCAGTAACCTTCATATTTATTGGACTTTATCTTTTGGCTTCAAAAAGTGGAATTCTAACTGGGATTCTTATAATTCTACTGTTCACCTTTCGAGCAATTCGTCAATCGAAATTTTCTAGAAGGTTGTTAAGCATTATTGGCTTGAGTTTTATCGGTTTATTGCTGCTTTTCGTTCTGCTTCCCTCTAAAAGCAACAGATTAAAAACACTATTTAGTGATTTCTCCAAAGTTGAGAATAAGAAAGATTATGAGTTAAATACGGCAGGACAAAGGATGCTTATTTGGCAAGCTGCCTCCGAAGTTATTAGCGATAATTTCTGGATTGGAACTGGAGTTGGGAATGAGAATGCTGCTTTGAAATCCGAATTTGAAGAAAGAGGGTATTTATATTTAGCTTCAAAAAACCTTAACGCTCACAATCAATTCATTCAAGCCTTTATAGCACTTGGTATTACTGGCTTTATTTTCATGCTTATATATTTGCTATATCCTTTGTGGCTTGGCTATAAAAACAAAGACTACTTACTGATAGCTTTCGCCATAATAATCATATTCAACGCATGTACAGAAAGTATACTGAACCGTCAGGCAGGTGTGATTTTCTTCACTGTGTGGGCAGTTATTTTAAGCAGAAATTATTCGTCTACCAGCAAAAATCCAAAAGAGCTCGAATAGCTTAATGAGCTTTAGGAACTTTCGCAGCTACAGCTTGCTCATTATAAACAAGTTGCACAGTGTAAACACCTTTGGCTAAATTCCCTTGTGATGGACTGCTAAACTGATTTACTCCTTTAATGCCTTGAATTTGCGTTCTTGAAACCAATCTTCCGTTTAAGTCATAACAAACAACTTCAACTTGCCCAGTGCCGCCAAGAGTAAATGAACCCGAAAGGTCATTACCATTATCAAAGCCAGCATGAATTAGCTGAAACGATTGTGATGATGCACTTAAATGAACAGGTATAATTTCAGAATCACTTGATTGACCGTTAAAATCAACTTGATGCAAACGGTAATAAAGCAAATCTGCTCCGGCATACATCGCTTTATTATCAGGAAGCTCATGAAGTCTTACGTGATTTGAGTTGCCTGCTCCACTAAGTAGGCAATTGCTTGAGGTTTACTTTCTATTACATAAATTGTTACTACTTAAGTGGGGCAATGAATACCAATACCTATAACACCTTTATATCTACCTGATTTTGTGGGTATTAAGAAGCTATTCAATCTTCAATTGAAACTTACATAGTAGAATGTGGTTCAGCTTTTGGCTTATTTAGCCGCAAACGCTCACTATGCTCTAATTATATTTCTGTGAATGATAATTTTTTAAATAATTTCGCATGATACCTTACTCATGATACCATTTTCTCCCCCTCACATAAGTCAAAAAGTTTTAAATGAAATTGCAGATGCTTTAAAATCCGGGTGGATTACAACCGGACCCAAAACAAAGCAATTTGAAAAAGAACTCACTACATACGCCGGCAGTCAAGCAACACTTTGCTTAAATTCGGCAACAGCAGGATTGGAAATAATGCTTCGTTGGTTTGGTGTTGGCGAAGGAGATGAAGTAATCGTGCCTGCTTACACCTATTCTGCAACAGCAAATGTGGTTGAACATTGCGGAGCAAAAGTGGTTTTTGCAGATGTTAATCTAGATGACTTTAACATTTCATTAAACTGCATCGAAAAACTAATCACGTCAAGAACTAAAGTGATTATGCCCGTTGATTTTGCAGGTTTCCCTTGCGATTATGACTCAATTAAGGCAGTAGTCAACAAACCTGATATTAAAAGTCGCTTTAAGGCTGAAACTGAGGTGCAAAAGTTATTAGGAAGAATCCTTGTTTTGTCTGATGCTGCTCATTCTATGGGAGCTTCGATTATGGGTAAAAAGACAGGAAGTTTAACAGATGTTTCTGTTTTCTCTTTTCATGCAGTTAAAAACCTTACAACTGCAGAGGGAGGAGCAATTGCCTTAAATCTACCTGAACCGTTTGATAATGAAGAAGTTTACAAAAACCTCTGTATAAAAACATTGCATGGTCAGAATAAAGATGCTTTAGCAAAAATGCAAAAGGGAAACTGGAAGTATGACATTGTTGAACCTGGCTATAAATGCAATATGACGGATATTACTGCAGCAATTGGTTTAGTAGAATTAGCAAGATATGAGTCTGAAATACTCCCTAAAAGGAAGCATATTTTTGAATTATACGACGCTGCTTTCAAAAATAAAGTCTGGGCAGAATTGCCAGTGTATTTTAATGACCAAAAGCAATGCTCATATCATCTTTACCCGCTTAGAATAAAGGGAATTACTGAAGAAACAAGAGATAAAATTATTCAATCAATCTTTGATCAGGATGTAGCTGTGAACGTGCATTTTATTCCTGTGCCAATGATGAGCTACTATAAAAATAAGGGATATAACATAAACAACTATCCGGTGACCTATTTTAATTTCAGTCGAGAGATAAGCTTACCTGTTTATGAAGATTTAGACGATTCATTGGTAAAAACCGTCATAGAAGCAGTTGTTCATGCTGTTGAAAAGGAATTATTAGCTCTGACTTTGTAAACTAATCAATGAAAAGGGCTTTTGACTTTATTGCGGCTTTGCTTGGATTTGTTATCCTGTTGCCTCTTTTCGTAATTCTTTGGCTTTGGGTTGTATTTGATTCCCCTGGCGGGGGATTTTACCGCCAGATAAGAGTTGGCAAATCCGGTAAAGATTTTGGCCTTTGGAAATTCAGAACTATGCATGTTAATGCTGATAAAAAAGGTTTGCTTACTGTTGGTGGAAGAGATCCCAGAGTGACAAAAGCGGGATATTATCTAAGGAAATATAAGCTCGACGAACTACCTCAACTGATAAACGTTTTAGTCGGAGATATGAGTCTTGTTGGGCCAAGACCAGAGGTTAGAAAATATGTTTCGATGTATACGAAGGACCAATTAAGCGTGCTTGATGTAAGGCCCGGAATTACAGACTATGCAAGCATCGAATACATGGATGAAAATGAACTTCTGGCTAAATCTGATCATCCCGAGGAAACATATATCAAAGAAATAATGCCTGCAAAACTGAGGCTGAATTTAAAATACATTCAAGAAAGGAGCTTTGTAGGTGACGTAGGTATAATAATCAGGACAGTAAGTAAAATCTTAAACTGAAGAATACGATTTTCTTTAGAAGCATTGAAACTATTGGGATGTTTTAATTTGCCAAATCTGCTTATTGTTTATTACTTCTTAAAAAGATAAAGCCTAACCGAAAATTTCAGTTAGGCTTTATAATCATTTTATGAATCTTAAAGATTATCGTCTTGGCTGAGTTGCAATAAATGCGTTTAACTCATCTACAGATGATGAGAAGTCGAATGCATTATTTACTACAAAATAGTTTCCGATATCAAAAGTTCTTCCGTAAGCAAATTTGGCAAACTGAAGCTTAGTATCTTCGAAAGTAAAGGCTTGCATTAGAGATGCAACTTGAGCTGAAGTCATGCAATTACTTCCTAAAACTTGTTGAGCAACTTGCAATTTATTATCCTCAAATGTTTGATTGTTGATTGTTGACTGAGCATTTGCAAAAGTAGATTGATCCATTGGCCAAGGGCATCCAACAGGCCCGTTATAGCCAGGCATAACATAAACTTGCTGCTGTTGCTGAACCGGAACAACCTGCTGCTGAGTGCCATAAGTAGTTGTTGTGGTCGTTTGTTGTACAGAAGTACTACCTCCAACAACAGCTCCGGGAACGCCAACACTCATATTAAAGTTAACTCCCAAATCCGGATCATTTACACTCATATTAACACCCGCACCTGGAGCAACCACAGCAGTTGGGGTGCCTGTTGTAGTAACAGTTGTTTGCTGTGTAACACGTCCTTGCTGCACAGGTGGCGGATTTTGAACCACTACAGCTGTAGGAGCTGGTGCATAAGCTGGAGGTGGTGCAGCAACCATTAATGGTGTTTCAGAGACAAATCGCATAACATAAATCTCTGGTTGCTCTGCATCAACTTCAGAAGAATCAATCATATTTACATCCCTCTGTACCTGACGGCTAGCTCTCTTTATTGCTTGACCAACTTCGGTTTTCTTCTTAGTACGAATATTGAAAGTGTATTCAATTGCTGGATCTAAAGGAATCGTTTTTGTTACTTGACCTAATGAAGCATCGTCAAAAATAGCTTTGACTTTATATGTTGCAGGTTGAAGGTTAGTTACTTTAACATTTGTTTGAGGTTCTTCATTATATCGTATTCCATTCATCACGATATAGAACTTCTCGCCATTTTCGGCAAAAAAAATCAGGTTAGATGTTGGCAATTGAGCTGACAAAGAACCTGCGATTAAAATCAATAACAGTAGTATTTGTTTCATGGGGATTATTTTAAGGCTATGGTTTTTTCAAATAACATGCCAAATATAAGACAGGAAAATGTCAATTAAAACCTAGCGGTGAATGAATAAAAGAACTGATATGTTTTACCAATTCCAGGTGTTTAATTGTTCAATACTTGATTTAAGTAACATTATCGAATTTGAAACATCATCAGAATGCACCATTTCAATAACCTGATGTATATGTCGTGTAGGGATACTAACTGCGCCAGAAATTGCACCTCCCGCAGTCATCCTTTGAATTCCTGCGGTATCAGTTCCTCCTCCAGTAAGAATTTCGGCTTGCCAAGGAATGGAATTCCTGGAAGCAACATCTTTCATATAAGCAACCATCCTTGAATCACAAATCACTGAAGAATCCATGACCTTAATAGCAGCTCCTTCTCCTAAACGAGTTACTTGTTCGTGCTCTTTTGAGCCTGGAACGTCATAGGCAATTGTTGTATCAAGACCAAAACCGAAATCAGGTTGAATATTTAATGTAGCCACCTGTGCTCCACGAATACCTACTTCTTCTTGAACAGTAAAAACTGCGTACAAGTCGTAAGGCATATCCTTAATATCCCTCAATGTTTCAATCAAGATGAAAACCGAAATTCGGTTATCCAAGGATTTACAATTGAAGCACTTTCCCATTTGAATAAACTCACGTTCGCGAGTAATCACATTTCCTATTTCAACGTCTCTTTTAACTTCATCGGCCGTTAGGCCAGTATCTATGAAGAAATCAGAAATTTTAACAGATTTCTCACGTTCATCAGGAGACATTAAGTGAATAGGCTTACTGCCCATTACCCCAATAATATCTCTTTTACCATGAATAATTACTCGTTGAGCAGTAAGTGTTTTCGGATCAAAACCGCCCAAAGTTGTGAACCGGATGAATCCTTTCTCGTCAATATGGGTGACCATGAATCCTATTTCGTCCATGTGTGCCCCGACCATTACTTTTTTGGGTTCTCTGCCCTTAACATGCACGGTTACATTACCCAAATTATCAATCTGAGCTTTATGACCCATTGATTCTACTTCACGCAGAACCACTTCCCTAATGCGGTTTTCATATCCTGGTGCACCAGGAGTTTCGCAAATTTCTTTAAGTAGCTGAGTATTCATTAATAATTTAATCTACGTAACTAAGTTTTAACATGTTAGATTTCCCAAATTCATGCATTGGAATACTAGCAACATTTATAATAAGTTGATCTTGCTCAATGAAGTTTCCTTTTTTAAGAATATTCTTAATATCACTAATTGTATGATCTGTTGAAACCATTTTATCGTAATAAAAACCTCTAACTCCCCAAATTAAACTCAAGGTGTTAAGTAAGGATTTATTTCCAGTAAAAATATAAATATTAGCTGAAGGTCTATAACTAGAAATTCTAAAAGCTGTATACCCCGAATGTGTCATTGCAATTATGGCTGATGCCTCGGTTTGTTCAGCCATATTAACGGCATTATAGCAAATGGCATCAGTTATCATTCTTGATTTATGAGAGCTCTCTTTATGATCTTTGTGATAAATCCCTTCAAAGCCTTCCACATTCTGGAGAATTTTCTGAACTGTCTCAATCACCCTAACAGGGTGAGCACCAACTGATGTTTCACCACTAAGCATTACCGCATCAGCTCCATCCATCACTGAATTTGCCACATCATTCACTTCTGCTCTTGTAGCATTATAATTAGTAATCATAGATTCCATCATCTGGGTAGCTACGATTATTGGTTTTGATGCTTTAAGACATTTTTGGATAAGCATTTTCTGAATAAGTGGAACGCTTTCCATAGGAACTTCAACACCCAAATCTCCTCTAGCCACCATGATAGCATCTGTGTGCTTAATGATTCCGTCTATTTCCTCAATCGCTTCAGGCTTTTCAATTTTTGCAACCACCCTTGCATTCTTGTTGTTTTTTGCAATAATCCCCTTCAATTCCAGAATATCTGAAGCTCTTCTCACAAACGATAAACCTATCCACTCAACATCAAGCTCAAGCGCAAACTGCAAGTCTTCTAAGTCTTTCTTAGTTAAACAAGGAAGAGATATTTTAGTGTTTGGAAGATTTACGCCTTTTTTAGAAGATAGCTTTCCTCCATGAATTACAGTTGCAACAACCTCATCCTCTCTGTTAGTTTCTTTTACTTCAAGAACTAGTTTTCCATCATCAACCAAAATCGTTTCACCAACTTGAACATCTTTTGGAAATTCCGGATAGGTCATATAAACACGTTCAGCTGTTCCAATCATCTTCTTGGAGGTGAACCTTAGTTCAGCTCCTTTGACCAAATCCACTCCATTATTTTCAACTTCTCCAATTCTAAGTTTTGGTCCCTGTAAGTCAGCTAAAACAGCTGTATGTAAACCATTCTCCTCGTTGATTTCTCGAATTAAGTTGACCACCTTCGCATGATCTTCATATGCCCCGTGGCTGAAATTGATACGACAAACATCTACGCCGGCCTTGATTAAATTTGTAAGAACCTCTTTGCTTGAAGTTGCAGGTCCTAAGGTGGCAATAACTTTAGTTTTACTTTGAGCTTTGATCATAAATCAAGTAATAATATTTTCGATGGATTTGAGTGATTCAGGTTTTAACACGAAAGCGGTCATTACCTGAGGTAACTTTTTTATGGACTTAAGGATTCTTTCTTCATCATACAACTCATTTTCCCCAACAATTCTCAGCAGGTAATCTGTCTGTTTTTGCTCTGGAATAAGCCAATAATTTCCATTCCTGTTAGAAATGAGATAGTAATCGAGTTCAGTTTCAGCATCATGATAAAAGAAACAAGCGAAATTAATTTGATTCTTCTGTTTAGCATGTAACAACTCAATGTCGGCTACCCTTTCAAAATCAAGTCCGAGTGCTTTATTCAAGCACCAACAAATTTTAAAATCGTCTTCCTGACTACAAATACCGAAAAGCGCGAAGTCAAAATCGATATAATTAGTTAGAGTGAGTTTCTTCATGAGCTGGCCACGAAGATACAGCACATTGTTTAAAAAACACTAAGATAAGGTTGTATCAACAAGCAGGTTATTGCAAGCGCTCTCTGAGGCTGACTGTTCTGCACTTTTTTTAGAAAACCCTGTACCTGTGCCCATAGCCTCGTCATCGATGTAAACAGTTACATGATACAATCTTTGGCGCTCATCAGAATTATCTTCCCTCGCATCAAAAGAGATAGATTTCCTATTTCGTTGTGCCCAATTAATGACTTTCGACTTAAAATTTAACTCTTGTTTTTCAAGCTCGTCTATATCGACATGAAACCGAATAATACGATTTAGGACAACTTTTTCAGTAAAATCGAAGCCCTTATCTAAGTATATGGCACCAATAAGAGCCTCAAAAGTATCTCCACAAATAGATTTGTATAGTCGATTTGATTCATCGTACTGAACCAACTTATCGATACCAATTTTAAGAGCAAGCTTATTTAGATAAACTCTGCTAACCATTTTAGAGCGTAGCTCTGTTAGAAAGCCTTCGTCTTTGAAAGGAAATTTACTAAAGAGGTAATTTGCAACAATAGCTCCTAGAACTGCATCACCTAAAAATTCCAAACGTTCGTTTGAATCTTTTACACCATCTCTAATCTCTTTGGCAACTGAGCGATGCCTGAATGCTAATTCATATAAAGAGATATTCTTGGGACGGAATCCCAAAAGATTATGAATAGAACGGTGTAAATCCCGCTTTTTAGAAAAATATGCGGAAAAGAGACTCACTAATCATTCTTCGTATTTGCGGAAAATAACGGAAGCGTTATGTCCACCAAAACCGAAAGTATTGCTTAAGGCAGCTCTTACTTCCCTCTTCTGAGCTTTGTTGAAAGTAAAATTCAGTTTTGGATCCAGTGCAGGATCTAAGTTCTCTTGATTGATAGTAGGAGGAACTATATCATTTTTGACAGCCAACAACGAAGCAATTGCTTCAACAGCACCTGCAGCTCCAAGTAAATGACCTGTCATCGACTTCGTAGAACTAATATTGAGGTTGTAAGCATGTTCGCCGAAAACACCAAGTATTGCCTTTGTTTCAGCAATATCTCCTAAAGGAGTTGAAGTTCCGTGAACGTTAATATAATCTAAATCTTCGGGCTTCATTCCTGCATCGTTAAGTGCAGACTTCATAACATTGAGAGCACCAAGCCCCTCAGGATGCGGAGCTGTAATATGATGCGCGTCGGCAGAAGCTCCACCGCCAGCAACCTCAGCATAGATGGTAGCGCCTCTCCTTTTAGCGTGCTCTAATTCTTCAAGAATAAGCGCTCCACCACCTTCTCCCATAACAAACCCATCGCGAGATACATCAAATGGTCTAGATGCCGTTTTATACTCATCATTTCTGACTGATAGCGCATGCATAGCGTTAAAGCCACCCATTGCAGGTTCGTTAACCGCAGCCTCAGAGCCACCAGTAATCATAACATCTGCTTTACCCATTCTAATGTAAAACATCGAATCGATAATTGCATTGGTTGATGACGCACAAGCAGAAACAGTAGTGAAATTAGGCCCCCTGAAGCCATAACGCATAGATATATGACCTGATGCGATATCGGCAATCATTTTTGGAATGAAAAACGGATTAAAACGGGGAGTTCCATCGCCTTTGGCAAAGGCATAAACTTCATTAAAGAAAGTTTCAAGGCCTCCAATACCTGAACCCCAGATAACACCAGAGCGGTCAGGATCGAAATTTCCCTCTTCTAAACCAGCATTCTTATAGGCTTCAGCACTGGCATATAGCGCATACTGAGCAAAAAGATCGAGTCGTCGTACTTCCTTTTTATCAATTACTGTGAGCGGATCAAAGTCTTTAACTTCACAGGCGAACCTGGTTTTAAACAATGATGCATCAAAGTGAGTGATAAGATTAGCGCCACTTACCCCATTAACGAGACCCTGCCAAAAATCTTCGACATTGTTACCTAAAGGGGTAACCGCACCAAGGCCGGTAACGACGACTCTTCTCAAATGCTAGTTTTGAAGTATTAAATTACTTCGCGTTTTTTTCGATGTACGTTATAGCATCACCTACAGTACCGATATTCTCAGCCTGATCATCAGGGATAGCAATGTTGAACTCTTTTTCGAATTCCATGATCAATTCAACAGTGTCGAGCGAATCGGCACCAAGATCATTTGTGAATGAAGCCTCTGGGTTCACTTCACTTTCGTCTACTCCAAGCTTATCAACAATAATAGCTTTAACGCGGGCAGAAATGTCTGACATTTTATATGTGTTAGTAAAATTCGGTGCAAAGAAAGTCTTTCGCAAAATACAAACAAAATCTTTTTTACAACTAAGAACATTTAAACTTCTCCAACATACATTTCATTATCCTGTTTATGCATGTTAATCAGCACTTTGTGTTGATTTATATTTATATGTTTTGTGCATATATTATTCAAGAACCTCTTAAATCGGAGAACATCAGACGATTACTACATATTTTATAATTAATCATGTTTTAGAACTCATTAACTCGAATTTATTCACATACTAGCAAATAGTGACGGTATTACTTTATTTTCGCCGCAAAGCATATCAATGACCAGAATAATCATTTTCGGCTCAGGCAAGGGAAGCAACGCTAGGAATCTCCTGAACTATTTTAAAAACGATGCGAATATCCAGATAAAGGCTTTGGTGAGCGACAAACCAAGAAGGGGCTTTTTAGACATTTCTTATGATTTCAGAGTTAACCTCGAAATTATTAAAGGACATGAGCTGTCTGAAAGCAAATGGATAAATCACCTAAAATTAAGTTATCGTCCTGATTATATATTATTACTTGGCTTTCTTCAAAAAATCCCTGCTGAGCTAATAGCCGCTTTTCCTGGAAAGATTATCAATCTTCATCCCTCACTCCTACCGTCTTTTGGTGGTGAAGGTATGTATGGAAAAAAAGTACATGAGGCTGTAATTGAAGCTGGGGTTAAGCAAAGTGGTATCACCTTACATATTATCGATGAAGAATATGACAGAGGTGAAATACTAAAACAATATATATGTGATGTAGATTCCAATGATACTGTAGAATCTCTTGAGCAAAGGATTGCTGAGCTTGAGCATATGAATCTTCCTCACTTTGTAGAATACTTATGTAGTTTATGATTGAGATATACACCGATGGCTCTTCAAGAGGAAACCCGGGCCCCGGAGGATATGGCGTTATTCTTAGGTCGGGAAGTCATTATAAGGAATTAAGTGCGGGCTTTAGGCTTACAACAAACAATAGAATGGAGCTATTAAGTGTAATTGTTGCTCTTGAAACGCTTAAAAAACCCGGTTCTGAAGCAGTTATTTTTTCTGACTCAAAGTATGTGGTCGATAGTATCACTAAAGGTTGGGTCTTTGGTTGGGTAAAAAAAGACTTTAAGGATAAAAAAAACAAAGACTTATGGATTAGATTTTTACAGATTTATCCTAAACATCGTGTAAAATTTCAATGGGTTAAAGGACATAATGACCATCCCGAAAATGAACGTTGTGATGAACTTGCTGTTCAAGCTGCGCTTGGAGGATCATTGGGTATCGATACCGGATATGAGGAACTTGAAAAATAATTCTTAATTACTCTATGCTAATGGATGAATAACAAACAAAAAAGCTTCCCCGAAATGAGGAAGCCTTTTGTTGTGGGCCTGGTAGGAATCGAACCTACGACCAACGGATTATGAGTCCGCTGCTCTAACCGCTGAGCTACAAGCCCTAAATTAGGGTGGCAAATATACATTCAATTCGCATTCATGCAAACGACTTACTTTTGCCTTACCAATAAAATTGAAAATAAATTATGATTTATAACGGTCAGCTAATAAACAGCATCATTTTCGACCTTGGAGGCGTGATACTAAATATTGATTATCAACTACCTGTAAAAGCTTTTAAGAAATTAGGAATTGATGATTTCTCTTCACAGTTTTCTCAGCAAGCTCAAACTCGCTTGCTGGATGATTACGAAACTGGAAAAATTAGCTCTGAAGATTTCCTCGAAGTAATTAGAGGAATGGTAAAACCAGGAACAGGTGACTTGGAAATTATAGATGCTTGGAATTCAATCTTGCTTGACCTCCCAGAAAGAAGGCTATTCACTCTAGAGAAAGCTGCTGAGAACCATAGAACTTTCCTGCTTTCAAACACCAATGACCTTCATATTGAAGAGTTTAACTCCTATTTGCTTGATGAGCATAATATACCTTCTCTTGAACCATTCTTTGAGTCTCTCTACCTTTCTTATGAATTAGGTTTGAGAAAGCCCGACCCTAGAATATTTGAATACGTATTACAAGATTCCGATTTAGACCCCGAAACAACACTCTTTATAGATGATTCAATTCAACATATTGAGTCTGCTTCGCAATTAGGAATCATAACCCATCACCTTCAAAACGAAGATATTTCAGATTTTCTGGAGGAATTACTCTAAATATTTAAAATATCACACGATTAAACTTCCCTCGAAGGGGAAAACCATATTTTTGCAGCTAAGAATAATACTATGAGCGACGATAAGAAAGTAATATTTTCAATGGTAAAGGTGAACAAAACCTTTCCTCCACAGAAACAGGTTTTAAAAGACATTTACCTTAGTTTTTATTATGGTGCCAAGATTGGAATCATCGGTCTAAACGGTTCAGGCAAGTCAACTCTCCTTAAAATTATTGCAGGTATTGAAAAATCATATCAAGGTGATGTGGTTTTTTCTCCCGGTTACAATGTTGGTTATCTAGAACAAGATCCTAAACTGGATGAGAATAAAACAGTCATTGAAATAGTGCGTGAAGGTGTTCAACCAATCATGGATATTCTTGCAGAATATAATGAAGTGAACGAAAAGATGGGCCAGGAGGAATATTATTCAGACATGGATAAAATGGATAAGCTGCTTTCTCGTCAAGGCCAACTTCAAGATGAAATTGATTCAAAAAATGCTTGGGAAATAGATTCTACCCTTGAACGGGCGATGGATGCACTACGCTGCCCCGATCCTGATAGAACCATAGGAACTTTATCAGGCGGAGAACGCCGCCGAGTTGCTCTTTGCCGATTACTTCTTCAACAACCAGAAATCCTCCTTCTTGATGAGCCTACCAATCACCTTGATGCAGAATCAATTGATTGGTTAGAGCAACATCTTCAACAATATCAGGGAACAGTAATAGCAATTACTCACGATAGGTATTTCCTTGATAATGTAGCAGGTTGGATACTGGAACTTGACCGTGGCGAAGGAATTCCTTGGAAAGGAAATTACTCCAGTTGGCTTGAGCAAAAAGGAAAACGTCTTTCTCAGGAAGAAAAAACTGAATCGAAAAGACAAAAAACTCTTGCACGCGAACTTGAGTGGGTAAAACAGGGCGCAAAAGGCCGGCAGGCTAAGCAAAAAGCGCGCTTGCAAGCATATGACAAACTCATGAATGAGGATGTTAAAGAGAAAGAAGAAAAACTTGAAATCTTTATTCCAAACGGACCTCGCTTAGGGAACAAAGTTATTGAAGCTGAAGGCGTTGCAAAGGCTTTTGGAGATAAATTGTTATATGAAGAATTGAACTTCAGACTGCCTCCGGCAGGAATTGTGGGAATTATTGGTCCTAACGGTGCCGGAAAAACAACAATTTTCAAAATGATTATGGGTCAGGAACAGCCCGACAAAGGCAGTTTCAAAATTGGCCCTACGGTGAAGATTTCATATGTAGATCAAACACATGATGCATTAGATCCAAACAAATCTGTTTGGGAGGTTATTACCGGAGGTAACGAAAACATTGAGCTTGGTGGCAGATCATTAAACTCAAGAGCTTATGTGAGTCGTTTTAACTTTAGCGGTGCCGACCAGGGTAAAAAGGTTGGTGTTCTTTCTGGTGGAGAAAGAAATCGATTGCATTTGGCCATGGCACTCAAAGCTGAAGGGAACGTACTTTTGCTGGATGAGCCAACAAATGATATAGATGTGAATACTTTAAGAGCACTTGAAGAGGGTCTTGAAAATTTTGCCGGATGTGCTGTGATTATTAGTCACGACAGATGGTTCCTTGACAGGGTTTGTACTCACATATTAGCATTTGAAGGAGATTCTCAAGTTTATGTTTTTGAAGGTGGATACTCAGAATATGAGGAGAACAAGAAAAAGCGACTTGGTGATCATGAGCCTAAACGTATTCGATATAAGAAACTGGTAAATTAGAACAGTTCTGATAAAACTCTTTTTTTATACGTATTGATTTTTTATCTTTGTCGTATAACCACTTAAAGTTATTAGACATGGATGCGAAAGTAACACTTAGCTTTGATGCTTCTGTTATTGAAAAAGCCAAGAACTACGCAGATTCTCAAGGAATTAGCCTTAGCAGGCTTACAGAAGTGCTTCTGAGGCGTCTCACCTCAGGTGGATATCAAAGCCTAGAAGATTTTCCTGTGTCAGATTGGGTTCAACAATTATCTGAAGGTGAGGCGCAATACATAAAAATACCAAAGAGTTCAAAAGATCTTAGAGCCAAAATGAGAGATTCAAAATAAGAGATAGAATGAATGTTTTCATTGATGCCAATGTTCTAATTGCTGTTATCAATAAAGAGTATCCTGCATTTGATTCCTGTTCAAGGGTGCTGAGCCTAACGGCGGATAAAAGATTTAAATTTTTTGTTTCTACCCTATCTTTAGGCATTTGCTGGTATTTTGCTGAAAAGAAAAGTGGTAGAAAAGTAGCTAATGAGAAAATCCAGCTAATCATGAAGCATTTATCAATTAGTGATTGCGGTAAAAAAGAAGCTATGGCGGCAATCGCCGAGAAAAGGGCTGATGATTTTGAGGATGCAATGCAGGTAAATTCAGCAAGGAGCTCTTCTTGCTCAAGTATTATCACTCTTAATGAGAAAGACTTTTACTTTGCCAATATGGAAGTAATTAGACCTCAAGACTTTCTGTACAAATATGCCTGATTGAACCTACGTCATGTTAATGTGAATACGAGCACCTGAATGAAGTTCAAAGAGTATTACAAGCTTAGAAATCATGAATAGATTTATCAAACTGCTATTATTGTTATTGCTACCTTTAAGCATTGGTGGAATTTCTGGATACTTCACAGTTAGCGGGGTATCAAGTTGGTATGCCGAACTTAGTAAACCGAGTTGGAATCCCCCAAATTGGCTATTTGGACCGGTTTGGACTACTTTATATCTTATAATGGGTTATTCTAGCTTCAGAATTACTGAAAAGAAAATTACGATAGCCAGGAATAATGCACTTTTGATTTATGGATTGCAGCTTTTCTTTAATTTCTGGTGGAGTATTTTGTTCTTCAAGTTTCACTTAATTGGTACAGCCTTGGTGGAGATTATTATCCTGTGGGTTTTAATTGTATTGATGATTTTAAAATTCCGAAAGATTGACGCTCCGGCTGCCTATATGAATATTCCATATTTGTTGTGGGTAAGTTTTGCCAGTATTCTAACAGCTACTATTTACTCTTTGAATTAAAGAACTTGCTCAAATCAAAACTTATTAAAACATGTCAATCCCTTCTCGAAGAGAAGGAGATTGAATTAAAAAGTTCAGAAGAATCTGCCAGGCAATCTGCTGCATCTGAAACAAAAAGCAGTGCCGGAGATAAGCATGAAACAGCTAGAGAGCTGATTCATCAGGAAAGAGAAATTATTACCCAAAGACTTACCGAACTTTATAAACAAATGAATGAGCTGAATCTTGCAGGCTCTAACAATGAAAGTGATGTTATAAAACTAGGCTCGCTTGTAAAAACAAGTCTCGGATATTTTTTTTTAGGTCCGTCGTTAGGTTTTGTAAAAGTGAACGACCTAAAGATTGCTTGCGTTTCTACTTCATCACCGATAGGTGAGGTTTTACTGGGAAAAACAACTGGTTCGGTAACAGAATTCAGAAACAATCCAATAAAAATCGAGTCGATTGAATGAATGAAAGAAAAAAGCGCTTAGCAACTTCTTTTTTCCATTAAAATCTAAAGTTATGCGTCCTTCACTTACATTTTCACTATTTTTCTTGACCACATCTTTGCTATTTGCGCAAGTACCTCAAACAGTTGTTGTAGAGCATTTCACCAATACAAGATGCAGCATATGTGCTTCAAGAAACCCCGGATTTTATGCAAATCTTGCCAATCAAGAGAACACCATTCACATTGCATTTCATCCAAGTTCTCCATATCCAAGTTGCCTTTTGAACGAGTACAACATGTCTGAAAATGACGGAAGAACCAACTATTATGGATTGTTCGGGTCTACTCCTGATTTTGTAATTCAAGGAAATATTATTTCTCCTTCATCTAATTTTTCTAGTCCTGCATTGTTTACACCCTTTCAAAATCAGACAACTCCTGTTTCAATCCAAATCAGACATATAATTTCTGGTTCAAGTGTAACTCTGCGCGCTACTATTATAACAGAAGCCCCAAATTCACTAGGCAATCTCAGGCTTTTTGCAGGCCTAAAAGAAGACGTGTTGAATTATGTTGCACCTAATGGCGAGAACGTTCATTATGATGTTTTTAGAGATTCATATTTTAGTGTTGATGGGACCCAAGTTAGTCTTGCTGAATCTATTGGAGATTCTGTGGTTGTTACAGCTTCTTTGCCACTAGATGCGAGTTGGGATTTAAACAATATTAGTTCCCTGCTTATTCTTCAGCAAGAAGATAACAAGGCTGTTGTCCAAGCAGCTGAGTTTGGGCTAAACGAAATCCCTTTATCCGTGTCAAAAAATTTAGCGCTTGAGTACAAAGTATTTCCCAACCCTTCAAACTCTGTAGTTAATATTGTTGCCCCCAACAATACATTTTCAAATTATGAAGTATACAGCGCTCTGGGCAATAAATTAAAGGAAGGAATGTTTGTTGGACAAATCACATTTACTGTATCAGACTTGCCTAAAGGCATTTACTTTCTCAAAATCAGACAATCTAATTTTGAAAAAGTTCAGCGCATATTTGTATACTAGATATTGAATTATGCGACTATTAATCATCATGATTTTTCTTCTTGCCTCTGGGCTAAAAGCCCAAGATGTGATTGACTTTGAAGGACTTCAAAAAAGAATTGAAAAACAGAATGATACACTTTACTTAGTTAATTTCTGGGCCACTTGGTGTAAGCCATGCATTGCTGAACTTCCATTTTTTGAAAATGCATCTGAATCTTTAAGAGATAAGCCCATTAAAGTTTTACTTGTGAGTCTCGACTTCAAATCTGATTTAGAACGTGTCTCTGAATTTATTCAAAAAAAACAAATTAGCACTGAAGTCGTTTTGTTAAGTGCTGGTAATCCAAACGATTGGATTGATAAAATTGATCCAAGCTGGTCTGGTGCAATTCCGGCAACAGTGTTTTATAAGAACAAAATAAAATTAGCTTTCCATGAAGGCGATTACACTAAGAATCTTTAAATCAATCAATTAATAAATACTTGAATTAAAATGACAAAAGCAATAATTGCCCTAATGAGTCTGATTATTTTCAGCTCCTTCACAAATCACGAAGGATATCACGTTGGTGATAATGCAACCGACTTTAACCTTAAAAATATTGACGGCAAGATGGTTTCTCTCTCATCTATAGAAGCCAAAGGATATGTTATTGTTTTTACATGCAACCACTGTCCATTTGCTAAAAAGTATGAAGATAGATTAGTGAAATTAAACAAGCTCACTTCTAAAAAAGGCTATCCTTTGGTTGCAATCAATCCTAATGATGCCGAACAATATCCAGAAGATAGTTTCGAAAACATGCAAATTAGAGCTAAAGAAAAGAAGTTCAATTTTCCTTATTTACATGATGAAAGCCAGCAAATTGCCCGAACTTACGGAGCAACTAAAACGCCCCATGTATTTGTTCTAAATAAAGAAGGCAAGGAGCTGAAAGTGAGATACATTGGAGCTATTGACGACAATACCGAAAGTGCGGCTGATGTAAAAATAAAATATGTTGAAAATGCTATCGAAGCATTGGCAGAAAATAAACCTGTTGAAACAGAAGTAACTAAGGCAATTGGCTGCTCCATTAAATGGAAGAAGTAAGCTGATACTATATCAACCCTTTACCTTTTCTTGATTTATTCAAAAACCGAATAAAGTTCTTCAAATGCATCCTGACCATATCGGGAGGTATTTGCTGAATCTAGATGAAATAATGCTACGTGGATATTCTGACTTTTTAGAAAGGGCTTCACTTGCATAGCTGCTTTTAACGATTTGCCTGGTGAAATTTCTTCCACGCGTAGGCGGTCTGTATCTTTAAAATAACTGCCCTTAAAATAGCATCCCGCCAAAGGCACAAATAAACCATGTGCCTTTTCTACAAACATGCCACTTTCTCTGGTTTCTTTGAGACTTAGATTTTGAATAACAGATATAACTGAACCATTTCTCTGATGAACTCCCCAAGTAAATACGGGTAAAGCTATATCTAAAGGTAAACGATAACTTTTGATATACGAAACATAGCGCGCTGCAACCTCTGAATCGTAAATTGAATTTCTGGTTCCTGGCTCGTCAATGCTTCCCATGTTATAGTATAAAAGCATGCCTCTATCAACTGGAGGAATTCCTGAAATATCAGGTGATTTGATATGCTTCAACCTTATACTGCAGCTTAGAATTTGCTCTATTGGCTTCAAACGGGCTTTAAGCAGATTTAGGAATGAGAAATACTGATCTTTTGTATCAACTGTCCAATCACAATCTATTTGAAGCTCTGCCCATGAAAACGAAGCTGAATCAGAAAATTCTGAGAAAACTTTAAAAAACTCATCTGCCAACAAATCAACTTCCTTAACAGGAATATGCTTAAAGATCTCATTGTCAATATAAGCAACAGGTACAATTTCAAGATTAGCAGGAATTTCTGAAGTTTTAATCTTTAAGACATCTTTTGCCTTTACACCTTTTGTGGGATGATCCCAAGCCAAATTAAAACACTTCAAATAAATTCTATCACTGCCTAGTGCAGCCAACATCTTGGCATCATCGCCAGCAATCTCAAATTTAGGCTTCCAATAATAAAATGACCTGAACACTTCTTTATTTGAAGCACATGCGCCCAAAAGAATTATTAGTAAGAATGGAATATATCTGCGCAAAGTCATTTTACTAATTTAGAACTTGAAATAAGGACTTAAATGACGAAATGATATAAAAACCAACATACCTATCTTTTCAATGGGTTTTTAAGAACAACTTGAGCCACTTGATGTTTTGTATTTACATTTGCACAAAATTTTAACCAACAATGAGTTTTATCCCAACTACTGTTTACGCTGAATCAACTCCAAATCCTTCTACAATGAAGTTTGTGGCAAACAGACTGATTATTGAGCCAGATAAGCAAGTTGAATATTTAAATGCGATTGAATGCGAGGGTTCACCACTTGCAAAAGAATTGTTCAAAGGAGGTTATGTTAAATCATTGTTTTTTTCCAGCAACTTCATAACAATAACTAAAACAGATGCAAAGGAATGGGCAACATTAACATCGCCGGTGAGAGAATTTCTTACAGACTATCTTACGAAAGGTCTTCCAGTTATAGAAGTTTATCCTGAAAAACAAGCAGTTAAAGAAAAAGTCACAGAAGCTGTTATTAGTGAAGGTAGCACTGAGGAGCAAATCGTAAATATTTTAGAAGAATATATACGACCAGCGGTTGAACAAGATGGTGGAGCAATCACATTCAGGTCCTTCAACGAAGGCGTTGTAACTGTTGCTCTTCAAGGCTCTTGCTCTGGATGTCCTTCTTCTAAAGTAACATTAAAATCAGGTATTGAGAATCTGTTAACCAGAATGGTTCCCGGAGTGACTGAAGTGGTAGCTGAAGAAATTTAATTTATTGATTATCATGCCAATAAATTTGATAATTTTATGGCATGAACCATGTCTACTTTCGCCACAAACTTTTTATCTTCCTAACTCTAATCTCAGGAAGTTTATTCTCACAAGACATTTCTGTTGATACTTCTGCAAACTGGCAGCAGTCAATTTCTTCTATTCTTGGAGGAAATTGTGTAGAAATATCAAATGTTCAATTTTCAAACAATCCCGCGTCAGCGGCTTATTTTTCTAATGCTGAAGTTATTGGCCTTACCGAAGGAATTGTATTAAGCAGCGGGAGTCTTGGGCCTTTTGTTTCTAATGTAGATACTTTTCTAACAGCCTCTTTTTCGCCTGTTGATAGCGGTGACTCCTTACTTGAACAATATGCCCTTCAGGAACTTGGCTATACTGGTAATGCTACATCATATGATGCAAGTCGTTTACAATTCAACTTTGTTTCTCCAGTTGATCAGGAAGTAACCATTCGCTTTGTTTTTGCTTCTGAGGAATATCCTGAGTTCGCACCGCCAAATAACTCATTCTACAATGATATTTTTGCTTTTTTCGTAAAAGAGTCAGATTCTCTTAGTTATCAAAATATTGCGGTTCTACCAGGTACATTTTTACCTGTTACAATTGGCAATGTTAATGCTATAACCAATCAAGAATTTTATTTAGAAAGCTTGGGATTATCTTTTGCTTTCGATGGTTTTACCATTCCAATAACAGCTACTTTTACAGCGCAAGCTGGAGTTACGTATAATATGATTATTGCCATTTCTGATATTGGTGATAATGCTTTTGACTCTGCTGTTTTTCTTGAACTTGCTCAAACAGGCTCTCAGAGTATACATGGCAAGGCATATACGGCTGAAGATCTAGTAACTGAAGGAAATGTTTACTTATTTGGCTTTAACACCGAGGCAGGAGCTTTTCCAGCTTTAGATACGGCTTCTATCAATGCCGAAGGAACTTATAGCTTCAATGATGTTGAACAAGGCCTTTATCTCGTTCAATGTGTTCCTGATGCTGTAGCTTTTCCTCTCTCGATACCAATTTATTATCCTGGAGTTGTTCTTTGGGAAGACGCAGTTGGTATTGGTACTTCTTGTGACTCAATTGATACTGATGGTCCGGGTTTAATCTTTAATACTGGTCCCGGCGAAATAAGTGGAACTATTGGTCAGGATCCTGAAGGTGGACGATTAAGGTCTGATGATTTGCTGCCATATGAAGGTGTAAACGTTTTTCTTCAAGATTCTGCAAGTGGCGAATGGAGAGGTTTTCAAGTATCTGACGTTCTAGGAGAATATTCATTCAGCGATTTGGGTTTTGGAACTTACTATGTCTATCCTGATGTAGCTGGTATTCCAATCATCGAAGCGCGTAAAGTGGTTATTGATGAATTATCGCCTACGGCGGAAGGAATTAATTTCCAGATGAATGAGGATGGAATTCTGAATGTTCAAGGTGTTGAGCCCATAGCGCTGATTGACACAGGTAGCAATGTTGAATGGACTGTAACTACCTCACTTCATTATTTTGATGTAATGGGTATCAATATAAAGCTTAGGATTGGTTCAGATACATTGATTAACGACACATTATACACTACCATTTGGGCCGATGGAATAATGGATCAGTTTGATGTGTTTGATGAAGATGAAGCTATTGTAATTGGTGGATTAAGACAAATTGGCTCTAAACTATATCTTAGAATAATAAATCCTAATTCCCCTGTTCATGATAGGGATATTCTATATTTTGATAGCAATCTGCAAGTTGGCGATACATTACAATACCCTACTTTCATAGAGTGGAGTTTCATTGAGGATGCAAAATCTGTAATCATCTCAAGAGATACTTTTGAGTTAAATGGCATTAACAGAATCCGTTGGGAGTTTGAAAGTCTTCATGAATTTGCATTCGAAAATGAAATGTTTGTTTCCGGAATTGGGAATTCAAAAGGTCTATTTAATTTGGGAGCTATAGAAGGTCTGCACAGTCCTTGGTTTGCTAATCTTTGTTACACTGACGCTAATGGCAATAACAACTTTGCGCAAGATATTTATTCGGTTTATGAAAATTATAATCTTGATGTTTGTTTTCTGATAACTGGTAGCATTGACGAAAACGAGAGTTCTCATTTTGACCTTTACCCTAATCCTGGACAGTTTGGCTTTACAATAAAGCAGGAAAATTTTGAAAAGGCTGAAATTGTAGTCAGAGACTTAAGCGGAAGAGAGCATTTAAGAACTCAAATGCAACAAGAAAATCAGACTTTCCAACTCGAATTCTTAGATGCAGGAGTATATCTCATTGAAGTAAAAACAATCTCTGGCGCCTCAGCATTTGCCCGCTGGATAAAGCAATAGAGCAAGAAAAAAAGAATTAATTCGAATATTTAATTTGGGACTGCATTCAAAGAAAAAATCTCTTATCTTTGCCGTCCTTTTAGAGTACCCTGATTTTGGAACCACATAAAGAATACATGATTCAGTTCGCTGGACTGAAAGATGGATTACACAGTTTTTCCTATGAAGTTGGGAATTCGTTCTTTGATTCTTTTGAGCAAAACCTTGTATTAGGAGGTGAAGTTCTGGTAAATCTTGATTTAGATAAGCAAAGTGATCATTTAGTTTTAGATTTCAGTTTCGAAGGAAATTTGAATGTTGACTGTGACCGTTGCGCTGTTTCTGCACCTTTTCCAATAAAAGGTAGTTCAAGATTAATTCTACAGCTTGAATCCGGGGAATCTGACGATGCTGATATTGAATATCTTTCGTCGGATGCTTATGAATACAATATTGCTCATTATTTATATGAAACATTGGCATTATCGCTTCCGCTCCGTTTGGTTCCTTGTGAAGCAAGCGGCGATAAGTCAATATGCGACCAGGCTGTTATAGACAAACTGGAAGCAATGAGCGTAGCAGAACCTGAAGTTGAAGAAGAAATTCCAACAGATCCTCGTTGGGATGCTCTTAAGAAACTATCAGGAGATAAATGAATTTAGAACCGATTGAAATAAACAACCATGGCACATCCGAAACGGAAAATTTCGAAGACCCGCCGCGATAAACGCAGAACACATTATAAGGCAGAATTGCCTACGCTGGCGAAGTGTTCAACAACTGGAACAATCCACCTTTATCATCGTGCATACTACGTTGAAGGTGACCTTTATTATAAAGGGAAACTTGTAGTTCCGGCTAAAACGAACGCTTAATCTCGTTCTAAGTTAATCGGCTGAACGAGCAAGGCTTTCATGCACATCGGCCTGGATATCACCGGAGGGGATTTTGCCCCTGACGCAACCCTGAGCGGCGCGCTCCTTGCGGTTGACGTACTTCCTACGTCTTGTCGTTTGGTACTGATTGGTGACCAGAGTGAAATTATTAATGGTTTAATTGATCGGGGTGCAAATCCTGAAAGATTTGATATTGTGCATGCGCCCGATTCAATTGCAATGGGAGATAATCCTACCAAAGCATTTGCATCAAAACCTAATTCAAGTATTTCTGTTGGGTTTCAGCTTCTTAAAGATGCTAAAACACAGGCTTTTGTAAGTGCAGGAAACACAGGAGCAATGCTCGTAGGTTCTGTGCTTAGCGTTAAACCAATTGATGGTATAAATCGCCCTTGCATCATGTCACTTATTCCCAAGGAAAGTGGCGGGTTTGGTGTTTTACTTGATGTAGGTTCTAATGCCGAATGCAAACCTGAAACATTAATGCAGTTCTCTATTCTAGGCTCAATGTACGCCGAAAATGTACTCGGAATTGCAAATCCTAAAGTTGGCCTCATTAATATTGGAGAAGAACCTGAAAAAGGTAATTCAACGGCCCTGGCAGCTCATCAGCTTATGAAGGTTTCTGAGGATATCAACTTCATTGGCAATATCGAAGGTCGTGACCTTTTTAATGAAAAAGCCGATGTTATGGTATGCGACGGCTTTACAGGTAATATTATTCTCAAATTAGCTGAATCATTTTACGGCATCTTTAAATCAAAAGGCTTTTCAGATGAGTATATTGATAGGTTTAATTACGAATCTTACGGTGGAACACCTATCTTAGGCATCAATTCTACTGTAATAGTAGGGCACGGAATTTCTAATGCCCAAGCAATTAAAAACATGATTCTCCTTGCGCATGATGTTGTGAATGCAGGGTTAACAGATAAAATTAAAGCAGTAATTCAACATGAGTAAAATCCACGCAGCTATCACCGGAATACAGGGATACGTCCCAGATTACATTCTCACCAATAAGGAACTTGAGAAAATGGTTGATACAACTGATGAGTGGATAATGACCCGCACAGGTATTTCTCAAAGACATATTCTCAAGGGAGAGGGAAAAGCTACTTCCGACATGGCTGTTGAAGCAATCAAGGGCTTACTTAAAAAAACAAATACCAAACCCGAAGAGGTAGAACTTGTAATTGTTTGTACAGTTACGCCTGATATGGTTTTCCCAGCAACTGCAAACATAGTTTGCGATAAAGTTGGCTTAAAGAATGCTTGGGGTTTTGATTTGAGCGCTGCATGCAGCGGATTCTTATACGGACTCACAACCGGCACTCGAATGATAGAGTCAGGTGCTCACAAAAAAGTTATTGTTGTTGGTGCTGATAAAATGTCGGCTATCGTAGATTATACTGATCGCACAACCTGCGTCATTTTTGGTGATGGATGCGGTGCAGTTATGCTGGAGCCAACCGAAGAAAGCATTGGAGTAATGGATTCGATTTTAAGATCTGATGGCTCAGGCAGAGAGTTTCTTCACCAAAAAGCGGGAGGTTCACTTCGGCCTGCAAGCCATGAAACTATTGATAATAAAGAACATTTCGTTTACCAGGAAGGTAAATCCGTATTTAAATTTGCGGTAACTAACATGGCAGATGTTGCTGCAGAAATCATGGAAAGGAACAACCTTACAGCCGACGACGTAGCTTGGCTAGTTCCTCATCAAGCTAATAAAAGAATCATCGATGCAACGGCAAACAGAATGGGAGTTGGCAGTGATAAAGTAATGATTAACATCGAACGTTACGGAAACACTACATCTGGTACCATACCGCTTTGCCTTTGGGAATGGGAAAAACAACTAAAAAAAGGAGATAATGTAATTCTTGCCGCTTTTGGCGGTGGTTTTACCTGGGGAGCAATTTGGCTTAAATGGGCTTATAACTCCTGATTTATCCCTGAGTTAATTTTATATATTTACCCCCTCATCTAAAACACCATACCTCTATGGACATTAGGGAAATACAGGACCTTATTAAATTCGTCGCCAAATCAGGCGTAAGCGAAGTAGAACTTGAAACAGATAATTTCAAGTTAACTGTAAAAACGGCTAGTTCCGTTAGAAATTCAAAAGAAACAATCGTTTATCAAATGCCACCCGAGGCAACTCAAATGGTTCAACCTGCAGCAGCTCCGGCTCCTGTGGCAGCTGCTCCGGTTAGTCCGGCCCCTGCTCCCGAGCCTGAGTCGAATTTGATTACGATTAAGGCTCCCATGATAGGTACTTTCTATCGTTCTGCCGGACCAGACAAACCACCATTCATTAACGTAGGAGATGAAATTGCTCCTGGAAAAGTTATTTGCATTATTGAAGCAATGAAGCTTTTCAATGAGATTGAATCTGATGTTAAAGGTAAAATCGTAAAGGTTCTTGCCGATGACGCTTCTCCGGTTGAGTACGACCAACCATTGTTCTTGGTTGAGCCTGCTTGATTTTTTGTTTAACGCTTAATCTAAGAAGGCGTGTTTAAAAAAATACTTATTGCCAACAGAGGCGAGATTGCCCTGCGTATTATTCGTACTGCGCATGAAATGGGTATTAAAACTGTAGCAGTATATTCTACTGCTGATAAGGAAAGTTTGCATGTTCGATTTGCCGATGAGGCAGTTTGCATAGGACCTCCAGCCAGTAAAGACTCTTACCTCAATATAGCCAACATTATTTCGGCTGCCGAAATAACTAATGCTGATGCCATTCACCCGGGTTATGGATTCCTCTCAGAAAACGCCAAGTTTTCAAAGATTTGTGCCGACCATAGCATCAAATTTATTGGTGCTACTCCCGAACAAATTGATAAAATGGGAGATAAGTCAATGGCCAAAACTACAATGATTGCTGCCGGTGTTCCTTGTGTACCCGGCTCTGAAGGACTTCTAGAAAGTCTTGAAGACGCAAAAAAGACTGCCAAGAAAATCAAATATCCAATTATGCTTAAGGCTACCGCCGGTGGCGGTGGAAAGGGTATGCGAGTGGTTTGGAAAGAAGATGAACTCGAAAATGCCTGGGAATCTGCCAGACAAGAAGCTGGTGCCGCATTCGGAAACGACGGCATGTATATGGAAAAATTCATCGAAGAACCTCGTCATATTGAGATTCAAATTATCGGTGATCAGTTTGGTAGGGTGAGTCACTTAAGTGAAAGAGACTGTTCTATTCAAAGACGCCACCAAAAACTTATTGAAGAAACTCCATCTCCATTCATGACGCAAGAATTGCGTGATGAAATGGGTGACGCAGCCGTTAAAGCTGCAAAAGCAGTAAACTATGAGGGAGTTGGAACTATTGAGTTTCTTGTGGATAAGCATAGGAATTTCTATTTCATGGAAATGAATACTCGTATACAGGTTGAGCACCCAATTACTGAAGAAGTAATTGATTATGACTTGATTAGAGAGCAAATTAAAGTAGCTGCAGGTGTTCCAATTTCGGGTAAAAACTACTATCCTCAAATGCACGCTATTGAATGTCGTATTAACGCAGAAGATATCGATAATAACTTTCGCCCATCGCCAGGAACTATTACCACTTTTCATGCTCCGGGTGGTCATGGTGTAAGACTCGATACTCACGCTTATGCAGGTTATACGATTCCACCTAATTATGATTCAATGATTGCCAAGCTCATTACGATTGCTCAAACACGAGAGGAAGCTATCGCGAAAATGAGAAGAGCATTGCATGAATTTGTTATTGATGGTGTAAAAACAACAATCCCATTCCATAAGAAATTGATGGATAATCCTGACTTTATTGAAGGAAACTATACTACCAAATTCATGGAAACATTTGATTTTAAGAACTAAACATCAGCCGGATTTATTTCCGGCTTTTTTATTATGAAAAACCTGTTGATCCTTTCTTTCATTTTCATTGTTTCTAGCTCAAAAGCACAAACAGTTAAAAGCTGTTTACAAGTAAACGCTGGAATATCTTCTCCAACGCAACGTTGGGATAAAGACTTTGATGTATTTTCAACATTTTTCACTGATATTCAAAGCTTCTCCTCCACCCCTGGCATTAGACTTTATAGCAAGCCCCGATACCATGGCGATCTTAATTACATAAGAAATATCTTAAACCCCATTACCTGGAAGCTTGGCATTTATGGCTCTTCAAGCCAAATTGAAAGAACCTCAGGATTATCTTATGCACCCGATTCTTCAAATATAGGTCTTCAAGAACTTGGAGCTCAGGCTTTTCTTGTGAAACCAATTAAAGCCGGGTCTAATCATACCATTCTTCTGCAACTTGGCTTGCAAGCCGGCACTTTGAGCATTAGCAATAATCAGCTTGTAAAATCAAGCGATACATTAGATGTAGTTGGCATATTTGAAGTGATACAAGAAAGTGACCTTCAAATGGAAATTGTTTCTTCCTGGCTTGTACAAGGAGTTTTTCGTGCAGAGTGGCTAACCGAATTAAACGAACATTGGAGTTTAAGTGCTGCTGCTGAAATGCGTTTGCCACTCACTTCTAACACTCGTTTTGTTGGAACCTCGGTAATTGATAATGATTTCTTCCCAATTACCGCAACTACTCAAACTCAGGCATTTTCAATGCCGTACTGGTCATTTAATTTGGGAGTCATCCGCAACTTTAGTTGGATTAAACAAACCTCAGCCAGCTTGCTGAACTAGTTTTTTGCTTTCACAAAAGGCCTGGAATATGTTTTTCCTAGCCTAGAGGTAAGGCTTATTAGATATTTCCCAGCAGCTAAAGACTCAATATTGATTTCTGTAAGCCTGCTCGAAATGGTATCACGCATGAGTTCTTTACCCGAAAGGTCAAAGATTGCGTAGGTTGCATCAACTTGAAAAGTCACTTCTAAACTAAGCTTGGAATTAGAAGGATTCGGATAAATTGTGAAAGCCTGCTCTTCGTTAAAAACTTGATTTATAGTGGTATTCACTACATTATTTCTAAAAAGCCAAATGTAAGCTTCCGGAAATTCTCTATTCCAAAACCACTCGCTGTGAGCTCCGTCTGAAACTGAATTTACAATAATATTGGTATCAGAAACACCTGCATTTAGCAGATTCTGCCTCACTTGGTTCATATTAGAGATCATTGTAGAACTCTCAGAAGTCCCACCAACCATGTAAACTCTTAAATCTTGAGGCAAGTCAATAGTTTGCAACCAGGTATTCAAAGGCTCTGAATTAATCCAGAATGCAGGTGAGAAAACGCCTGCTTTGCCAAAAGTTTCGGGATACTTTGCAGCTGCATAAAGTGAAATAAGACCACCGAGTGAACTTCCTGCGATAGCAGTTTCTGAGGCTTGCGGTAAAGTTCTGTAAACACTATCAACATAAGGTTTTAAAGTACTCTTTATAAAATCAACATATTCATCGCCTTCACCTCCACCGTAGGTGGGATTAAACCATGGGCAATATTCATCAATTCGCTCAGGTCCATTTTCAATTCCCACAATTATTGCACTTGGATCTCCTTGATTGAACAAGTCACGCATGTGTTCGTCAATGCCCCATTCTCCGGCAAAAGAATTAGCAACATCAAATAGGTTTTGTCCGTCGTGCATATAAACTACTCGATAGTTCTTATTGAGTGCTGTGTTGTAATCTGTTGGCAAGCAAACCCAAATTTTACGATTTCGATTTAGCTCTGGCATGAAAAAGTTTGAAGAAAGCACTGAAACTGATGATAATGCCGTGCTACTTGAATTTCCACCGAGATCTTCCCATGAAAGAATTTGGATTTGAATTGTATCTCCTGCAGAAAATGTTGAGCTTCTATTTTCAATAAAACCTCCGGTTTGATTTCCTTCAACTGTTTGCCAAGAACCTCTTGTAAATTTGTAATTAATCGTTCCTGAGGGAATATTTAGAGTTAGAAAATACCCTGAGGCTCCCATATTCTGCAGAACAGAATTAGCATCGCCTGGATTCCAGGAATTAAAATCACCCACAGCATAAATTACATCCTCCGAAGGAGTATTTGCAGGAACACTTGTGATATTAAAAGTTAACTGAGCTTCTAGGTTAAGACTGCAAAAGACAAGTAAATAAATTATCCACCTCATAATCATACATATAATTTAAATTCATCAGCATCGGCATATGCTGGGAATGATTCTCTGAAGTTAAGTAGTTCAGTCTTGCTAACCTTAATTATTTCTACTTTTTCCATGAAACGATTTGCTTGGCTTATTCTCTCTCCAAGATAATTATAAAGTCCCGAATCTCCTGAATAAGAGATATCGTTACCATCGGAACCAACCCGATTCACACCTAATACAAATGCCTGATTTTCAATAGCCCTTGCGGGCAATAGTGAATTCCAAGCTAAAGCCCTTCTTTCGGGCCAATTGGCAACATAAATTAATAAGTCATATGCCAAGCCACTGTTCGAAGACTGATTACGCGACCAAACCGGAAATCTTAAGTCATAACAAATCAATGGGCAAATATTCCATCCCTTGTATTGCACAATCAAACGCCTGTTACCTGCTGTAAATGACTCATTTTCATTGGCCATTCTAAATAGGTGACGTTTATCATAAACTTCAAAACTACCATCAGGAAACATCCAAACCAATCGATTATAAATAAACCCCTTTTCCTTTATCATAAGGCTGCCCGTTATTGCAGCTTGCTTTTGTCTTGATAGGCGCTGCATCCACTTTAAAGCTTCACCGTCTATTGATTCAGCCTGATTGGTTTGCATGCTAAAACCTGTACTAAACATCTCAGGAAGCACAATTACATCCGCCACTTGGTGCATTTCATCAATTTTACGCTCCAGATATTCCAGGTTGGATTTTATATCTTGCCAAAACAGTTTTGATTGAACAAAGCTTATTTTTAAAATCATAATGTTATTAGTCTTTCTGCGGCTTTTTCTAAGTCATCATTTTCCTTTGCGAAACAAAATCTTAGCTCTTTAGAATCTTTTCTTTTGTGATAGAAGACCGAAACAGGGATCGAAGCAACCTTGTTTTCTATGGTTAGTCTTCGAGCAAAATCTTCATCCTTTTCATTCGATATTTCACTGTAATTAAGCAATTGAAAATACGTTCCGGCCGACGGCTTTATAGTAAAACGAGAACCTACAAAAAGCTTATTGAAGAAATTTCTTTTTTGCTCATAAAATGCCGATAGTTCAAGATACTCGTCTTTTCTCTGCAGAAATTCTGCAAATGCCATTTGTAAGGGAGTGTTTACAGAAAAAACAACGTATTGATGCACTTTTCTGAACTCCTTCATCAAATTGGCTGGAGCAAGACAATAGCCAAGTTTCCAGCCTGTTGTATGGTAGGTTTTACCAAAAGATGAAATAATGACACTTCTGTCTGCCAGATTACTTACTCTGGCAACGCTTTGATGAACTTTTTGATCAAAAACAATATGCTCATAAACTTCATCACTCAGGATGATAATATCGGTGTTTCTTGTTAGCTTCTCTAGATTTTGCATATCGCTTTCAGAGAAGACACTACCTGTTGGGTTGTGCGGTGTGTTTACTATAATCATCCGCGTTCGCGGATTAATAAGCTTTTGAAATTCTGCCCAATTTATAGAATATGAATCTGGCTGTAATTGAAAGAAAACTGGTTTCCCTCCAGCAAGTTCAATAGCAGGAACATAGCAATCATAAGCTGGCTCAATTACAATGACTTCTTCTCCCTCATTTACAAAAGCCGAAATGGCAGTGAAAATAGCTTGAGTTGCTCCCGCAGTTACAGTAATTTCTGTTTCTGCATTAAAACTAATACCATACATAGCTTCAGTTTTACAGGCAATAGCTTCTCTAAGTGAAGTTATTCCCGGCATTGGGGCATATTGGTTATTTCCTGAACGCAAATATTTATTGACCAGTTCAAGCAAATACGGGTGACAATCAAAACCAGGAAAACCTTGAGATAAATTAATAGCTGCATGTTCATTTGACAAAGCAGACATTATTGAAAAAATAGAGGTATTTACCGCAGGTAGTTTCGAATGAATACTTGCTTTATAGTGAGGCATAAGTTTATAGACTAATTGAACAAAAGTAGGGATTAGCTGAAGTTAAATGCTGTGTGTTTTTACAATTGTTATTAAAAAATTTGACTTGAAACTATAGAGAACATGCTTAGAATGAAGTACTTTTACAATCTCATTTTAAAAATAATTTCATGACAATTGATAACAACACTGTTGTTTCAGTGAATTACAGACTCTTAGTTAGTTCTGGTAATTCTGAGAAAGAATTGGTTGAAGAAACCAGCGCTGAAAATCCATTTGTGTTCCTTTTAGGAGTTGGTGGTTTATTAGAAGAATTTGAAGGACATCTTAAAGGCTTAAAATCAGGTGATACATTTGATTTTACTATTCAGGCTGAAAACGGATATGGTCTTAGCACACCTGATAACATTGTTAGAATTCCACTTGCAGCATTTGTTGCTGAAGGAGAAGAACTCGACACTGAAATGGTTGCAACAGGAAACTATTTACCAATGGTAGATGATCAAGGCAATCAAATGCAAGGTTTGGTTGTTGGAGTTACCGACGAGCACGTTACTATGGATTTCAACCACCCTTTGGCAGGTAAAGATTTACATTTTTCAGGAAGTGTAAATGAAATCAGGGAAGCTTCTGAAGAAGAACTTGCTCATGGTCACGTACACGGAGCTGGTGGTCATCATCATTAATTAGCTAAAAAAAAGCGGCTGATTCAAATTGAATCAGCCGCTTTTTTATGGATTTAAATTCAATTAAGCCTTCGCTGTAATGTTGAATTTGATTTTGAAATTATCATAGATGGCTTTGTCTCCAATATCTTGGAAAAATTTACCAGAGCCATATTTAATATCCCATTCTGTTCTGTCTATCTCAAACTCAGCGTTTGCATTTACAGCATCATCAGTCATTGAAACCGTAGCAGGGAATGTGATAGCTTTCGTGATGCCTTTAATAGTTAAGTTTCCTTTTACACTATAATTAGCAGCTCCTTCTGCAGCTCCTTCAAGTTTTTCTACAGTTACTACTTCAAATGATGACTCTGGAGCACTTTCAACGTTAAAGAAGTCTGGTGATTTAAGGTGTCCAGTTAATTTAACGTTATACTCATCGTCGGCAGGCATATCCAAAACAGTAATAGTATTCATATCCATTACAAAGTTTCCTGCAGAAATTGCCTCATTTTCTACCTTAAGCTCACCACTTTTAATTGCAACAGTTCCATTGTGCTTTCCGGTTACCTTTTCGGCAAACCACTCTACAGTTGAATTCTGTGGATCAATTGTGAAATTCTTTGCTTCTGCAGTTGCTGTAGCAGCTTCTGCGCCTTCTTCTACATTAGATTCTCCTCCACCTGCACATGATGCAAAAAGAAAAGATGCGGCAATTGCTGAATAAAAAAATGTGTTCTTCATTGTTATAATTGGGTTTTAAAATTTGCAAATTATTCACTCCCCCTACCCTTATCAAGCAAGGCATTTAACTGTTTAACTTCTTCATTACTTAATGTGCCTATGCCAAAATAAAACTCTTGTTCTACATTGTCTACTTGCTTAAGCAAATCCAAGCCTTTTGCCGTTATTGCAACATCAACCGCTCTGCGGTCTGATTCACTTGTTTTTCGCTCTACCATCCCCTTTCCTCTTAACTTTTCAACTATTCTTGAAGCGTTAGAAGCCTTATCAATCATGCGATCAATCAAATCATTTACTGTTGTTGCTTTGGGATATTGACCTCTCAATATTCTTAAAATATTAAATTGGGGTGGAGTAATTCCAAACTTTTTCAATAACTGAAAATGTTTATGCTCCATTCCTCTGACAGTGAACATTAAATTTATTCCGGCTTTTTGATATTCCGATTTAAACTTGTTTTGTTTAATATCATTCTCTATTCCCATAACGGTTGCAAATTTATGTAATTACATTATATGTATCAACACTTATATTTAATTGCACTATTAAAATACTCACAATCAGATATATAAATTATTGATCATCTGTTTCTCCACTCAAAAAATAATCACTTGTTGAGGCTTCTGCTTCATAACCCTTCTCCCGAAGCCATTGAGCAAAAGCTGTTTTATAACCATGCGTTACAATAATTCTCGATGCTTCTGTTTCTTGAACTGCCTTGTTGAGTGAAGACCAATCAGCATGATCAGACAATGCAAAGCCCCTATCGGTGGTCATTCTTCGTCTGCTTCCTCGAATAGACATCCAACCAGAAGCCATAGCTGTAGAATAAGGCTCAAGCTTTTTCATCCACGCGGCAGTGGATGCTGCCGGTGGAACTATTACCAGGCCACTTTGAAAAGATGATAAATCTCCGCTCTTGTCCTTCAATCCCACTGTAAGTGGCAAATCGAATCCCGCTTTTACTAATCCCTCATTCATTGTTTGAATAGCCGAATGAGCATAAATATCACCTATACTACAATCTATATTTGAAAGTATTCGCTGAGCTTTTCCAAGTGAATAAGCCACAATAACACTGCAAATCCCTTGTTCAGCATTTGAACGCCACCAAGAGTTTATTTCATCAATCACCTCTAGCTGTGGTTTCCATCTGTAAACAGGCAAGCCAAAAGTAGATTCAGTAATAAACGTATGACATTTTACAGGCTCAAAAGGAGTGCTAAATCCATCGTTTTCTAATTTATAATCACCTGAATAAACCCAAACTTCGCCTTTATATTCGACCCGAATTTGAGCTGAACCAATGATATGACCCGCTGGATGAAAACTAAATTTAACGCCGTTTATCATGAGCTCTTCCTGGTAATCAAGTGTCGATAAATTTATCCCTTGACCTAAACGTAACCTTAACGGCACTTCAGATTCTTTACAAGCCAGGTAATTATTACAACCCAACCTCGCATGATCGCTATGTGCATGGGTTATTAAAGCTGCATTTACCTTTTTTCTCGGATCAAGAAAAACGTCAGCCTGCGGACAATAAATTCCGTAATCGGTAAATTGTAGCAAATCATTTTTTCTTCCCGACATACCTGCGAATTTACAACTCTGAATAAGATTAGAAGATGCAATTTGATACTTTTACTCAATGAATAAAATTGAACATCTAGGTATTGCCGTTGAAGATTTAAAAGCTTCGTCCAAATTATTTGAAATGCTTCTTGGAAATGCTCCATACAAAGAAGAAAATGTAGAATCAGAAGGAGTTACAACTTTATTTTTTAATTTAGGTGAAAGTAAGATTGAGTTATTACAGAGTCATTCATCTGATGGTCCTATCGGTAAATTTATTTCAAAGCGAGGCCCCGGCTTTCATCATGTGGCAATAGCTGTAAATGATATCGAATTTGAAATTAAACGCCTCAAAGAAGCTGGTTTTGAGGTATTAAATGATATTCCAAAGCAAGGTGCTGATAACAAGCTTATTTGTTTTTTACACCCTAAATCAACCGGAGGACTTCTCGTTGAACTTTGTCAGGAAAGAAATTAAAGCCTTTTTTAATTGCATCTTTTTATGGTATTTTAGCAATTATTGACAGATTGCTAATTTCTCAAAAGCACTTTAATTGAGGTCTTATAATTAATTAGCTCAAAGAATTAAGATAAAATCATGAAGTATAAAGCTCTCGACAGTAAACTTTTCATTGAAAACAGAAAACGATTTGCTGCTAAAATGAAACCCAACAGCATTGCTGTTTTTGTATCAAATGATGAAATGCCTAGAAGTGCAGATGCTCTATACACATGGCGCCAAAATCCGGATTTGTATTATCTAAGTGGAATTGACCAGGAACAGACAATTTTACTTTTGTATCCTGATTGTCCCAACCCCAAACAAAGGGAAGTGCTATTTCTAAGAAAAACAAACGAACACATAGCTGTTTGGGAAGGTCATAAATACACGAAAGAAGAAGGCAAAGAGGCATCAGGAATTGAAACTATAATTTGGGCAGAGAACTTCGATAGTACTTTTCATGTTTTAATGTCTTATGCTGACAATGTTTATTTAAACATGAATGATCATGACCGCGCCAGCACAGAAGTTCCTTATCTGGAGCATCGCTTCGCGCTGGATGTAAAAGCTAAATATCCTCTTCATAAAATTGAACGTTCAGCTCCTTTAATGCATCTACTTCGTTCAATAAAATCTCCTATTGAAGTAGAAGCCATGCGTCATGCTTGCTCAATTACAGAAAAGGCATTTAGAAGAGTTCTTGGTTTTGTAAAACCGGGTGTATATGAATACGAAATTGAAGCTGAAATAACTCACGAGTTCCTCAGGAATAGAGCAACAGGCCATGCGTATAACCCAATTATTGCATCAGGAGAAGCCGCTTGTGTTCTGCATTATGTTGATAACAACAGCGAATGCAAGGATGGTGATTTAATTTTAATGGATTTTGGCTCAGAATACGCTAATTACATGTCGGACTTAACACGCACAATACCTGTTAACGGAAGGTTCACTTCAAGGCAGCGAGCTGTTTATGATTCGGTTCTGAATGTAATGAAGTACGCTAAATCTATGCTTCGTCCAGGAACTTTATTTGATGATTATAATAAAGAAGTTGGTCAGGCTATGGAAGAAGAGCTTATTAAGCTCGGATTGCTAGATGCAAAAGAAGTGAAGGCTCAAAATCCCGAATCCCCACTTTATAAAAAGTATTTTATGCATGGCACTTCTCACTATATTGGGATTGATGTACATGATGTAGGTTATCGCTACGCAAAAATGGAAGCAGGCATGGCTTTTACATGCGAACCAGGAATCTACATTCCTGAGGAGCGAATTGGAATCAGGCTTGAGAACGATGTTGTTTTAACAACCGATGGTAATATCGATTTAATGGAAAGTATTCCACTCGAAGCTGAGGAAATTGAAGAATTAATGAACGCAAAGGTTAACGTCCGTTAATCAATTTGGTAAGTAATTAGGATACCTCCTCATGTGAATAGCTCTAACCTGTTGTGTTAAAACCTCTCTAAGAGCTTCAACATTTTCACGGTTTTGTGCTGAAATAAATATAGATGGCGAAGTATGCTTGCCTATCCAGGTTCTCTTCCAGTCATCTAAGCTAAGATTCTCGCGAGTGATTGGAGATAAATCGTCTTCATCTTTAGGCTCATAAGAAAAAGCATCAATCTTATTGAAAACCATGATAACAGGCTTGTCTAGAGAATTAATGTCGTTGAGCGTTTCATTAACTGCTGCAATATGTTCTTCGAATGCCGGGTGCGAAATATCTACTACATGAACTAATAAATCAGCTTCCCTTACTTCATCTAGAGTTGATTTAAAAGATTCGATAAGTTGCGTTGGTAATTTTCGAATAAAACCTACTGTATCTGAAAGAAGAAAAGGAATTCTGTCAAGCACCACTTTCCTCACCGTGGTATCAAGCGTAGCGAAAAGTTTATTTTCTGCAAAAACATCCGATTTGCTTATCAAATTCATAATGGTACTTTTCCCAACGTTGGTATATCCAACCAAAGCAACACGTACCAAATCTCCCCTATTCTTTCTCTGAGTTGCCATTTGTTTATCGATGTCTTTGAGCTTTAGCTTTAACCTCGATATCTTATCCTGAATAATTCTACGGTCAGTCTCAATCTGACTTTCTCCCGGACCACGCATACCAATTCCGCCTTTCTGTCTTTCAAGGTGAGTCCACAAACGTGTAAGCCTGGGCAGTAAATATTGATACTGAGCTAATTCGACTTGAGTTTTCGCATGTGAAGTCCTTGCCCTTCCAGCAAATATGTCAAGAATAAGATTGTTCCTATCCATGATTTTAACACCTGCCTGCTTTTCGATATTTCTTAATTGAGAAGGCGAAAGTTCATCATCAAATATGACCATATCAATTTCGTTTCCTTTCACGAAATCTATGATTTCCTGCAATTTACCTGTTCCTATGAAAGTCTTTGGATCTGGTCTGTCTAACTTTTGGGTAAATCTTTTAACTGTTATTGCTCCAGCTGTTTCAGCCAGAAACTCAAGTTCATCAAGATATTCCTGAAGTAGTTCTTCTCTTTGATCACGGGTTACGAGGCCTACCAGAACGGCTTTCTCAGCCTGCTTTTGGGTGATAGTATTAGATTTCAGATAATTGAATTTGATGCAAAAATAGAAAGATAGCCCTTTTTATTGGCTCTCCAAGGCATAATTCTTTTTTGAAAGCTGACTCAATAATTCCTTTGGCAATTCAACTTCGTTAAGAAGCTCTTCTTTAATCATTTCTGACCAAGCTCTCATGTATAATGAAGCATCAGAAGAACTATTATATTTCAAAGGTTTTCTTTGAGCTGGAATTCTATTTAAAATCCTTTCATCAGAAAGTCTTTCTAATTTACTCAAAGCACTTAATGATATCCCGGCTTTCTCCATTCTGTAGATGACTTCATCCATAGGCAATTTGCTTGTTGGACAATAGTCGCGAAGCTGGTCAGCCCAATCTCCTGAACGATGCATTGAATAAGAATGAATTTGCTCGCTGGTATGTCCTGTGATTTGTCGGGCAAGAAATCCACAGTTGCAACTTCCCATGTGTCCCCATTGGTAATTGGTAGATGTTTCTAATTCGTAAGATGCTTTTTCTAAAGCAATAGCTAAATCAAATTGCTGCATAAACATATTATCCTTCATTGAAATACAACAAAAATGTGTATCAAGAGTTCAACTTTTTTTATTCATAAGCATTAATATGTATGTTCGTAAAAACTTTAGGTCATGTCAACCACATCATTACTTCCTGCATTCCCTTTAAACATTGTTGTTTTACCAGGTGAAGAATTCTATCTTCATATTTTCGAGCCGAGGTATAAGCAGCTTATTAAGGATATGGAAGACAATAATGCAGAATTTGTTATTCCTTTCTCCGAAGGAGAAAATACAGCAGAAGTTGGCGTAGTTGTTAAGGTAAAAACTATTTTCTCTGTTTACCCTACTGGTGAAATGGATATTGCAGTTGAAGGAACTGGCTTGTTTGAGCTTCATACATTGCTAGATCCTTTTCCTGAGAAACTTTATCCTGGCGCGAGTGTAGGGTTAATAAATATAGGTTCGCCTTCGGCGGATGACCTTCTGAAGTTAAGACCGCTTTTACTTGAGTACCTTCAACTTAAGAAAGGAGAACCTGTTAAATTGTCTTCAGAAAGGCCTTTTAATAGTTTCGATGCGGCTGTACTTTTAAATTTGCCAACCGAAAAAAAACTACTTCTTATATCTCTTGCTTCTGAACACCTCAGAAACCTTTGGTTGATTAATGAAATCAAGGTACTCATGCAAGCAAGGAAAATGGAGATTCAACTTCAAGAAAATTATTATCTAAATTAAATGCACTTGCTATTGACTCTCTCACAAATTATTCATTTCTTTGCACCCCTTAAAATAAATCAAAAACCGATCAGGTTATGTCTAAAGTTTGTCAATTGACCGGTAAGCACGCAATGAGCGGAAATAATGTTAGTTTTTCTCACAGAAAAACAAAGCGTCGTTTCAATCCAAATTTAATTACTAAGAAGTTTTTCATTCCTGAAGAAAACGCTTGGATTTCCATTCGTCTTTCAACCTCAGCATTGAAAACTATCAATAAAATAGGAATCAGTGCTGCTCTGAAAAGAATGGAGAAGAAAGGTTCTCTTTAAGATTTCGATATTTTGTTCTCTACACAACGCCACCTGTCAAGGTGGCGTTTCTGTTTATAATAAAATTGCGCTCTATGATTTCCACATTTTTGAAATGCTTAGTTTCTATCACCTTGCTTTCTCAAAGCATACATGCACAAGAACATCTCAAATCTTTGGAAATAACATGCATTCCAAATTTCAATGAGTTTAGTATAGCCAACAAAGTTTCTCAGCATTGGATTATTAATTCATCAACTGACTCTCTAAAACTTGCATTTTTTCCCTATTTCAAAATCGATTCCATCACGTCTGGAAATAAAAAACTGGCTTACAAAATTCATTTAGCAGATAGTACTATTTGTATCCCGGTTCATGGTAAAAATGAAATCCAATTAACATTCTACTATTCTGGCAAACCTCATCAAGCTGAAAATGCACCCTGGGATGGTGGTTTTGTTTGGAGTAAATCCAATGACGGAAGTCCATGGCTTGGCTTAGCTTGTCAAGGTATTGGAGCAAGACTTTGGTGGCCTACCTCAACCCGCTACAACGATAAACCCGATACTGCAAGAGTTACTTGTATCTATCCAGATACCCTTTTCTTTAAAGGAAATGGCAGGCTAATTTCTGACTCAATCATCAACCACAAACGCAGTACTACTTGGGAAACCACTTATCCTATAAATACATACAACATCACGCTGAACATAGCTAAATACAAGCATTGGTCTGACACTCTTCAAAGGAATAATTCTTCATTAACATTAGACTTTTACCCTTTAGAAAAAAACCTTGAGGCATCAAAACGTCAGTTTAGTCAAGCTAAACCAATGATTCAATGTTTTGAAAATGCGTTTGGCAATTATCCTTATCAAAACGACGGCTATTCGGTTGTTGAAACTGATTATGCCGGAATGGAGCACCAATCTTGCATTGCTTATGGCAATGGATATTCAAACGGGTACAGAGGAAAAGACTATTCTGGAATGAATCTGCCTTTCGATTTCATTCTGATTCACGAAAGTGCTCACGAATGGTGGGGAAATTCAGTTTCTGCTAATGAACCTATTGATTTTTGGCTGCAGGAAGCCTTTTGCACATATGCAGAAATGGTATATGTAGACTGCATATTTGGTCATAACAAAGCCCTTCAATATATCAATCTCAAAAAAAATCTTGTTGAAAATGAAGCAGCAATTTTGAGTCCTGATAACCATGATGCTGATATGTATGCAAAAGGTGCTTTGATGATTCATACGCTCAGCAACTTTTTGAATACGAAAGAAGAATGGAATAAAGTGCTTAAAATTTTTTATCAAAGCCACGCAGGCAGCAGCATTTCAACTATTCAATTATACAAATGGTTTTCGGAACATATTTCTGATTGCTCACCTGAGTTTTTCAAACAATATCTTGAAATAATATCTCCTCCTATTCTATCATTTACTCAGTTGGCTAAGGGAGATTCTACCTCCATTGAATTGAGAATAATAAATGGTATTGATAATTTTAAACTCCCTCTTTTATTAAAGGGAAAGAATGGCACAGAAAAAAAAGTTCTTGTAACAAATAAACCATTGAGAATTAAATTAACTAAAGATGATTATGTTCCTGATGCAGCCAGTGCTTACTTCATATTAAGTAATTAAAATCAGTAAAAATCTCTTGCCTTTATTCATCGGTCTTTTTTCGTAAATTAGCAGTCTTTAATCCATCATACATGAAAAAATCTTTTCTACGATTTTTTATTTTAACTCTTTCGCTAACGTTTTCCTATAGTGCTTTTGCACAATTGGTAATTAATCCCGCTCAAGCACAGAATCTAGTTGAGGATGTCTTAGTGGGAAACGGTGTAGAAATATTAAATGTTAACTCCACAGGTGATGCAGCCCAAATTGGTGTTTTCAATTCAGGAAACACAGTCAATTTAGGCATTGACTATGGCGTAATTATGACCACAGGGAACCTGATAAATCAAAATGATCCAGCAGGATTTGATTACCTAGGAGCTCCTGCTAATTCTGGAACAATATCTTCTGCTAATGATTTCGGTGTTCAGAATGATCCTGATTTAAATCAAATTCTCACTGGATTTGGCGCACCCGCTGAAACAAATAATATAGCAGTTATAGAATTTGACTTTATTCCATCTGGTGACTCACTCGCATTTAATTATGTATTTGCATCTGAAGAATACGATGGTTATGTGTGCTCTCAATTTTTTGATGTTTTCGGATTTTTCATTTCAGGTCCTGGATTTAATGGACCCTATACTAATTCAGCTGAAAACATAGCCTTAGTTCCTGGCACTGCGCTGCCAGTAAGTATGAATACTATAAATGACGGTATTTCTGACGCTGTTTTTACGAGTTATTGCCCTCCCGGAGGATTAAATAATCAAGCTTATTATGTGGATAATTCCGCGTCTCAAAATTTTGGTCCATTTGGATTCACCTCAATTCTTACCGCTCAAGCTAATGTGACTTGCGGAGAAACTTACCATATTAAATTAATTATTGCCAACGGCTCCGATAACTCTTTCGATTCATGGGTTTTCCTACAAGCCGAAAGTTTTAGCTCAAATATTCCTAACTTCAAAATCGCTAACCTTTTGCCTGATAGTTCTGTGGTTGAAGGCTGCACCACAGGTAATCTTGTTTTCACAAGAGACCAAGCTGATTTAGAACTTGTTGTCCCTATGATTTATGGAGGAACTGCAACATCAGGCGAAGATTATGAAGCACTGCCCGACACTATTACTTTTGCTGCCGGACAAGACTCAATATCAATTAATCTAATTCCATTCCTAGATAATCTTGACGAGGGCTTTGAGTCTATCTTGCTAACTTTTCGTTTAACGAACGATTGCGGAGATACCTTAACACTTACTGAAACTGTTTATATTCGTGATCAATACGAACTGATAATATCAACTCCGAATCCTGTTTTGGACTGTCCTAACAATAATTACAGCATAGGTGCGGTTGTTGAAGGGGGTTATCCACCATATCAATTTCAATGGGAATACAATAACCTAATTACGCCAACAATTAACGTTCCTATTAGCCAGACAGATACTTTTAACGTACTCATAACTGATAGCCTCGATTGTATTTTTGCGCAATATGAAGAGCAAGTAATTGTGACCTTAAATTATGACTCCATTCAAACTGAATCTAATTCTGCAGAAATTTGCTTAGGAGATTCTATAAGCATTTCACCATCTTATTCATTGGGCAATCAGCCTTACAGCTTCGCTTGGGATGGGCTTGCGAATGAAGAAACCATTATTGTTTCACCACTCGATACAACAGAATACATTTTCACGGTTACAGATGACTGCAATATTTCTTCAGTAGATACTTTTACAGTATTTGTTCCCGAATACGACCCGTTAATTGTAACTGCATTTGATACTACTATTTGTCAGAATGGAACAGCTACACTCATGGCTCTTGCTGAAGGAGGTAATGGTGTTTACACTTATTTCTGGGAAGGCCCTACAAGCTTATTACCAATAAATGATTCAATGGCTACGGTTACTCCACTCGGAACAACTGATTATGCAATAACTGTGACTGATGGTTGTGAAACTGTTGGTATAGATATTTTAACTGTTGATTTGCAAAACTGTGAATTACAAGTTGGAGATGCTTTTTCACCTAATGGTGATGGCTTTAATGACTTTTTTCAAGTTGCTAATATTGAATTCTATCCCAATAGTACTGTATGGGTTTATAATCGTTGGGGAAAGAAAGTTCTTGAGCAAACTGCTTATATGAATGACTGGGGTGCAGACAACGATGTTACAGCTGGAACTTATTTCTATGTTATTGATCCTGGCGACGGAACTGGCTTCTTAAAAGGCTATGTAACCATTTTTAAAGATTAATTGAATAAATAATCGAAACAGGCGCTTACTTAATCAGTAGCGCCTGTTTCATTTATATTATGATAAGAACAATTCTCATTTTACTATTAATTTCAAGTTCGCTTCTTATGGCTCACGATTATCACTCTTTCGCAAAACCTGAAGATTGCGCATTAACTCATGCTAAATTTGATTTAAATATAGACTTTGAAAATAAAGTCATCTCGGGAATTGCTTATCTAAGTCTTAAGAAAGTAAAAAATGTAAAAGAGGTCTTTATCGATACCAAAGACCTTGATATTATTTCAGTAAACGATATTTCAGGAAAAGCATTAACATTTGAACTTTTAGAAAAGGTCGAGTTTTTAGGGCGTGCCCTTAGAATTGAACTTCCTAATGACATAAGTGAGATTTCAATTAGGTACAAAACAACTACTAAATCCTCTGCTCTTCAATGGCTAAGCCCCGAGCAAACTAAAGGAAAAAAATACCCTTTCCTTTTCACTCAAGGTCAGGCCATTTTATCAAGAACTTGGATACCTGTGCAAGACAGTCCCGGGATTAGATTCACTTGGGAGGCAAACATCTCATGCGATAAAAACTTATTACCTGTAATGAGTGGTCTTAACCCTCAGAGCAAGAATGCATCGGGAAACTATCATTTTGAAATGAATAAACCGGTTCCGGCATATTTAATTGCATTAGCTGTTGGAAATCTTGATTTCAAATCATTGGGTCCAAAAACAGGAGTTTATTCAGAACCTGAAATGCTTGAGATGTCAGCATTAGAATTTTCTGATTTGGAAGCGATGCTGCAGGCTGCTGAAGCATTATATGGTGAATACAAATGGGGAAGATATGATGTAATTGTTCTACCTCCTTCTTTTCCTTTCGGAGGAATGGAAAACCCAATGTTAACCTTTGCAACTCCAACTATTCTTGCAGGAGACAAATCACTTACGTCGCTTATTGCCCATGAATTAGCTCATAGCTGGTCAGGAAACTTAGTTACTAACCAAACATGGGATGACTTCTGGCTAAATGAGGGTTTCACTGTCTATTTTGAGAGGAGAATAATGGAATCGCTTTATGGAAAAGACTATGCTGACATGCTTGCTGTTCTTGGCTACCAAGACTTAATTGAAACCATAACCGATTTAGGTAACGAATCCGACGACACGAAACTTAAGCTTAACCTTAAAGGCAGAGATGCTGATGATGGGATGACTGATATAGCCTACGAAAAAGGCTGCCTCCTTCTTTTACAATTAGAAAAAATGAAAGGCCGGCAAGCTTTCGACAAATTCCTCAATGAGTATTTTAATAATTTTGCATTTAAATCAATTTCAACCGAAGAATTTCTGGAATATATCTCTGAAAGGTTAGCCTTAACGGCTGATGAACTCAGCGTTATGAAAACTTGGATTTATCAACCCGGTTTACCGGGTGAAATTGCTATTCCATCTTCTTCACTCTTTGAAAATGTGGATGCAGAAATAGCGGCTTTTGTTTCAGGTAAAAAAGAGCCTGTTCAGCTTGAAGTAAAAAACTGGAGTTCACATGAATGGCTGCATTTTTTAAGAAACCTTCCGGGAAACCTAAGCCTTGATAAAGTCGAAAATCTGGATGATGTTTTTGAATTTACAGCAAGTGGAAATTCAGAAATAAAATTTGCTTGGCTTATGAAGGTGATTCCTCTAGGTTACAAAAAAGCGGATAAAGCGGCAGATGAGTTTTTATTATCTGTAGGTCGAAGAAAGTTCGTTCTTCCAATGTTTAAGATGTTAGCTGCACAGCCTAGACTAAAAGAACATGCAAAAGAGCTTTATTCAAATGCGCGCCTCGGTTATCATTCAGTAACAGCACAAAGTGTTGATGAAGTTTTTAATTAGCATAAAATTCAATTACAATTACCTGAACCTAATGTCTTAATTTTACAGAATATTTAAGAAATCTATGAGTTTACAAACAACATCTTTTAAAGGCCGCCCGGTGAACTTACTTGACCCATTGCCGGAAGTAGAAGAAAATGCATTTGACTTTACTTTTGTAAAGACAGACCTAAGCGAAAGCAGTCTTTACGACTATGAAGACAAAATCAAGGTAGTTATTGGTGTACCAAGCCTTGATACAGGAATATGCCAGAGAGAAACTCGTGAATTCAATGAACGTCTGGCAAAGAAAGAAGGCGTTATTGGAATCATCATATCTAAAGACCTTCCTTTTGCAATGAAACGCTTCTGCGAAGCAGAAGGAATAGAAAATGTAGTTAGTGCCTCTGATTATCGCTACAATGATTTCACGAGAGAATATGGAACAGAAATGCTAGATGGTCCATTAAAAGGTCTAAGTGCTAGAACTGTTTTTATTATCGATAGAGATAATAAGATAAGATATGTAGAATTAACCAGAGACGTGATAGAAGAACCTAATTACGATAAAGTAATTGAAGCGTTGGATGCAATGTTATAAACGGCGCAAAACCACATAATAAAAAGCCCCAATGGAATATCCATTGGGGCTTTTTTATGAGGATTTCTTTACCAGATTAATCTATTAAAGAAATATCAAATTGAACCAAGTCAATGAATTGTTGAACTCGCTCATCAACCTCCTCTTGAGACAAGTTTTGAATACGTTCGGTACCAAATTTTTCAACACTAAAAGAAGCCATTGCTGAGCCGAAAATCACAGCACGCTTCATATTATCAAATGAAATATCTCTGGTTTCTGCAAGGTAACCAATAAAGCCGCCTGCAAAACTATCGCCGGCTCCTGTTGGGTCAAATACATCTTCCAAAGGAAGCGCCGGTGCAAAGAACACTTGATGTTCATTAAACAACAATGCTCCGTGTTCACCTTTCTTAATGATTAAATATTTTGGCCCCATCAATAAAATCTTTTGAGCTGCTTTTACCAAAGAATACTCCCCTGAGAGTTGACGAGCTTCCTCATCATTTATTGTAAGTACATCAACCTTCTTTAACAACGCATGTAATTGGTCTAATGCAATATCCATCCAGAAGTTCATAGTATCAAGAACAACAAGCTTAGGTCTTTCAACTAACCTGTCGATGACGCTCATTTGAACCGCTGGCGCAAGATTTCCAAGCATTAAGAAATCACAATCTTGGTAAGACTCGGGAATAATAGGGTCGAAACCTTCAAGTACATTTAATTGTGTTTCAAGAGTATCGCGCGTATTCATATCATTATGATACTTTCCACTCCAGAAAAACGTTTTCTCACCTTGCTTAATCTGCAAGCCATCAGTATTTATCCTTCGCTTCTGCATCATTGTAATAGCATCTGAAGGAAAGTCATCGCCGACAACTGAAACGAGGTTAATATTTTTAGCAAAATATGATGCTGCAATAGAAATAAAGGTTGCAGCTCCTCCAACTATTTTATCTGTTTTGCCAAAAGGCGTTTCAATAGCATCAAATGCAACAGTTCCAATAACTAATAAACTCATTTTTATTGTGGATTAGGGTAAACTAAGAGAGCCTGCCGCAGAATTTCGACCGACTTTTTTAAATCTTCAACATTTAATACATAACCAATTCTCACTTCATCATTTCCAGAACCTTCAGTTGCATAGAACCCTGTTGCTGGAGCTAACATAACTGTTGCATTCTCAAACGAAAATGATTCAAGTAGCCATCTGCAAAAGTGATCTGAATTATGAATTGGCAATCTGGCCATAGCGTAAAAAGCTCCGCTTGGATTAGGACAAAACACACCTGGTATAGAATTCAAACCCTCGACCAGTACATCTCGTCTCTCTACATACTCAGAAATTACTTTTTGAAAATAAGAATCAGGTGTGTCAAGAGCAGCTTCACCAGCAATTTGACCGAAAGTAGGTGGACTCAATCTTGCTTGTGCGAATTTCATTGCAGTGTCCATTACATGTTTATTTCTAGTAACTAAAGCTCCAATTCGGGCTCCACACATTGAATATCGTTTTGAAACAGAGTCCACTAAAATTACATGTTCATCAAGACCATCAAGCTGCATAGCTGAAAAGAATGATAAACCATCATAGCAAAACTCTCTGTACACTTCGTCAGAAAACAAATACAAATCATGCTTAACAACCAAGTCTCTAAGCTTTTTCAATTCATCTTTCTCATAAACTCTTCCAGTTGGATTTCCTGGATTTGAAATTAGAATTGCTTTTGTTCTTGATGATATTAAGCTTTCAAATTCTTCTGCCTCTGGCAGGCTAAAGCCAGTATCAATTGATGTTTTCACAGGCACAACAACAGCGCCAGCAGCAAGAGCAAAGCTTAGGTAGTTTGCATAAAACGGCTCTGGAATAATTATTTCATCACCTGGGTCTAAACAAGACATCATTCCAAAAAGCAATGCCTCAGAGCCTCCTGTGGTAATCATTACCTCCTCTTGAGAAACAGGAATTGAGTTCTTTGTATAGTACTGAGCCAGCTTCCTGCGATAGGATTCAAAACCCGCACTATGACTATATTCAATAACCTTTAAATCGGTTTCTTTAATAGCATTTAATGCTACTTCAGGTGTTTCAATATCTGGTTGACCAATATTGAGATGGTAAATTTTAGTTCCTTTCTTCTTAGCTATTTCAGCATATGGAACTAATTTCCTGATTGGAGAGGCTGGCATAGCAACCCCTTTATGAGAAATCGTTGGCATAGAAAATAAAAAACCCCGACGCTTATGCGTCGGGGTGCAAATATGCTAATTTTTTAAAGACATTACTTCTCAAGAGGTGCCATTCCTGTCTTTTTCTCAGGCATGCCAGCATCAGCTGGTGGTGGCTCAACATTCCCTTTGATATACAATACTTTCGTGCCAGTCTTGTCTTTTCCGGCATTCTGAACTGTTAAAGTAACATTTTTGTTGATAGCTCCTGAACGTTTTGTGTCATAGCTAACTTTAATAACACCCTTCTTTCCAGGTGCAATTGGTTCTTTCGGCCATTCAGGAACGGTGCAACCGCAACTTCCTCTAGCATTTGAAATCACAAATGGTTCTTTTCCTGTATTTTCAAATTCGAACTCACAAGTACCATCTGCACCATTCTTAATGGTACCATAGTCATGTGTTTCTTTTTCAAATTTGATCGTCGGAGTCCAGTTTTGATCCGTAGATGCTGGTTGGGCATGAAGGGCGATGAAGCCAAACGCCACAAAAGCCATCGATAAAATTGATCGTCTCATTTTTGTGTTCTTTGGTGTTTAATTAATTGATTGTACAAAGTTAATTTTTATTTCAGCGATTCAGTTTCATTTTGAAAAATTTCTAATAAAACCAAGGCGACGAAAATTATCAATAATCGTTCCAAAAAAAACAGTGAAATCAATTATTAATAAATCGATTCAAATATACCCGAATCTTTTGAATGCCTTCTTTTTGTGGCTTCTTAAATAATTCCCTTATAAAAAACTATTTTTGCAGCCCTCGTTAGAACACACAAGCATGGAACTGCCAATTAAATATAACCCAAACACAACCGAAGATAAGTGGTATGCCGAATGGCTGAAAAACAATCTGTTTCACTCAGAACCAGATAGTCGACCTTCATTCACAATTGTAATCCCTCCGCCAAATGTAACGGGAGTTCTACATATGGGTCATATGCTTAACAATACCATTCAAGATGTATTGATTAGAAGGGCAAGAATGCAAGGCAAAAATACATGCTGGGTTCCCGGAACCGACCATGCCTCTATTGCCACAGAAGCTAAAGTTGTTGCCAAGCTTAAAGCTGATGGCATCGAAAAAGCATCTCTTTCTAGAGATGAATTTTTAAGTCATGCATGGCAATGGAAGGAAAAACATGGAGGAATCATTCTCGAACAACTAAAAAAGTTAGGTGCTGCTTGCGACTGGGAAAGAACAAAGTTCACCATGGATCCAGAGATGAGTAAAGCCGTTATTGATACTTTCATTAAACTCTATAACGAAGGACTCATTTATCGCGGCGTTAGAATGATTAACTGGGACCCTTCTGCTCAAACAGCACTTTCTGATGAAGAAGTTATTTATAAGGAAAATCCAGGCAAGCTTTTCTATGTTGTATATTCTATTGCAAATTCTGAAAAGACGATAACAATAGCTACAACCAGACCTGAAACTATTTTGGGTGATACTGCAATTTGTGTTCATCCAGATGACTCGCGCTTTTCTGAGCTTGTTGGACAAAAAGCTATAGTTCCTCTAATAAATAGAGAGATTCCGATAATTGCCGACGAATATGTTGATATGACATTCGGAACAGGAGCACTTAAGATTACTCCCGCACATGATATCAACGACTACCATCTTGGAATCAAACACAAACTCCCTGTTATAGATGTAATTTCTGCTGATGGCAAGATGAGCGAAGCAGCTCAGTTGTTTGTTGGAGAAGATCGATTTGTTGTACGAAAGAAAATTATTAAGGAGCTTGATTCAAACGAAAAGTTGCTTAAAATTGAAGAAATCATTAATAAAGTTGGTCATTCTGAAAGAACTGATGCTGTTATTGAGCCCCGCCTTTCACTGCAGTGGTTTGTTAAAATGCAGGAAATGGCACAACCTGCATTAAAAGCAGTTCTTGATGGAGAAGTGCAACTTCACCCAGCAAAATTTGTAAATACCTACAAGCATTGGATGGAGAATGTTAAAGACTGGTGCATTTCTCGTCAACTTTGGTGGGGCCAGCGTATTCCTGCTTGGTATGATAAAGAAGGTGATTTTGTTGTGGCCTCATCGGCCGATGAGGCCTTAAGTAAGTTTAAAGATCTTGGTAAAAGCCTTGAAGTATCAGAACTTAGTCAGGATGAAGATGTACTTGACACATGGTTTTCAAGTTGGTTATGGCCAATAACGGTATTTGATGCAGATGCCATTTCAAAGCCTAAATCTGAATGGAATGCCGACTTAAAATACTACTACCCAACTCAGGATCTAGTAACGGCTCCAGAAATATTGTTCTTTTGGGTTGCCAGAATGATAATGGCTGGAATAACATTTTGTGATGAAGTTCCATTCAAAAATGTTTATCTCACCGGAATTGTGAGGGATAAACTAGGAAGAAAAATGTCTAAATCTTTAGGCAATTCTCCTGACCCTATAGACTTAATTAATAAATATGGTGCTGATGGAGTTCGTTTAGGAATGCTGCTTACTTCTCCTGCAGGTAATGATTTACCATTTGATGAAAGCCTCTGTGAACAAGGTAGAAATTTCAATAATAAATTGTGGAACGCCTTCAGACTTATCAATTCTTGGGAAGTAACAGATACTCCAGCCGAGAAAGCTTCTGAAGAAGCCGTGGCATGGTTCTTCTCTAAACTCCAGGATGAAAAGCTACGAATTGAAGATTTGTTTAGCAAATACAGGATTTCTGAAGCACTAATGGCTTTGTATAAATTAGTTTGGGATGATTACTGTGCATGGTTTTTAGAAGCTATAAAACCGGCATATCAGCACCCAATCAACGAAAGCACAAAGATAGCTGCTCAGGATTTTATGAAGGACTTGCTAAGAATGCTACATCCTTTTGTCCCATTTATTACTGAAGAAATTTGGAGCTTCCTTAAGTCTGATGAAGATGCTCAATTTATTCTAAATGAATCGGAAGCTGTTGTTAAAGAAGTAGACCCAACTGTCTTAACTCAATTCGAATTAATTAGAGAAACAGTAAGTGCGGTTAGAAACTTTAGGAATGAAAAAGGTATCTCACCTAAAGAATCAATTACGCTCTATTGCAGAAGCAGAAATGATGAAAGAATGATTCCATTTCAGGCTTCCTTAATGAAATTAGCTAATATCGATGAACTTGTGTTTTCGCAAGAAAAACCAGAGCCTAGTTTCATGCTTGTAATTAGAACAGATGAGTTCTTTATCCCTGTTGCAAACGCTGTAGATATTGAAGCTGAAAAAACGAAACTTGCAAGTGAGCTAGACTATCTAAAGGGCTTTCTAAACTCTGTTGGCAAAAAGTTAAGTAATGAGAAATTCATAGCTAACGCGAAGCCAGAAATAATTGCAAACGAAAGAAAAAAAGAAGCTGATACTCTTCAAAAAATCAACATGATTGAAAAGCAACTTAAAGGATTTCTTGAGTGAGTTAGAATTTTAGAATGTTGAAGTTGTTTTTTTCTTAATTTCAGCAAATGAAGTTTTATGTGTTTCTGTCTACTGTTTTCATCTGTGGAATCTGCCAAGCTCAGATTACTCTGGACCAAAATGATTACTTCGATTTTGGTAATGAATATTATCGAAGCTTTATAAATTTTGGTTTGGATACCATTGATCTTGAAAGTAGTTCAGGTGAAAATCAGGTTTGGGATTTTTCTTGGCTTGAACGCGATTTTACTGATACACTAAAAATAATCAAGGCTGACCTAAGCCCATTTGGTACTGAGTTTCCTGATGCTGATTTCGGAATTTCATCAAATCAAAATAATTTCTTTTATGAAGAGCTTAACTCAACCGGAGTTGCAATCTTAGGCAGAGTTAATTATGACATTATATTTGACTACAGTACTATTTATCGTTTTAATTCAAGTGGAAATGCTTTTATTTTTCCGCTTTCATACAATGACTCATACAACTTTGGATACTCTTATAGGGTTCAATATCCTACTCTATTTCCAGGCACTGACTCAATTCGCCAATTCAATTCGAGCTTTTTCGAATTAAATGTTGATGCATTTGGAACTTTGTTGATGCCTAATGGCAACTTCGATGTGCTTCGTCTTAAACAGATTGCCTATCTCAGTGATACAGTTTCAGTATATGACGAACCGGGAGGCTGGGGTAATACTTCAATAAATCGGGATACAACGATTACCTGGCTATACTTTGCCAAAAATATCGGCTATCGTTTGCTTTCGTTTAACCAACAACCTGATGGCACAGGGAAAATTGTAAGTTGGGTAAAAGACTTTTTACTTTCTAATGAAGATAAAATACCTTATTCAAAGGTAAAAATCTATCCACAACCTGCCAACGAGAAGATTTTTATTGAACATACTGAAGATTTTCATTATCAACTTTTTAACATTCAAGGGAAGCTTGAACTTAAAGGCGATTTGCTTAAAGATGATAACTATTTATCAATTATTGGATTATCTCCTGGCTTATATATTTTGAAATTAAACAATAGTCAAGGACAACTTTTTAGCACGCAAAAAGTTTTAGTTGGATACAATTAATTGATTCTTTAATGTCTGAAAGCACTCTTGGCTTCTCAACTTGTCCCAACGACACATTTATTTTCGATGCTTGGGTTAACTCTCGCTTAGAGAATGATATCAAGCCATTCATTTACTTAAGTGATGTTGACGAATTAAATAAAATGGCTCTAAATGCCAAACTAGATATTACTAAATTATCTTTCGGAGTATATCCAGAAGTTTCTGAACATTACCAAATACTGGACTCAGGAAGCGCCCTTGGATTTGGCTGCGGACCTTTGCTAATATGTAAAGAAAAGAGAATTGATTTAAATAATTTACCCAGCAATTTCAGCGTTGCTATTCCAGGTGAAAGAACAACAGCAAATCTTTTGCTTTCAATTGCTTATCCCCAAATCACCAACAAAGTCATTATGCTCTTTTCTGAGATCGAGCAAGCAGTACTTTCTGGAGCGGTAGATGCGGGACTAATTATTCATGAAAATCGCTTCACATATGCTGCTAAAGGCCTGCACAAGCTCATTGATTTAGGTGAGTTCTGGGAAAACAAGACAGGATTACCAATTCCATTGGGCTGCATTACTATAAAAAGAAGTCTTCCTGAAGAAGATAAAATCAAAATACAGGAGCTAATAAGAAAGAGCATTGAACATGCTTTTTCAAATCCTCAGGATTCTTCTGAGTATGTTTCATTGCATGCACAGGAAATGAAGCCAGAAGTAATGAAACAGCATATTGATTTGTATGTCAATAAATTCAGTATTTCTCTAGGTGATGATGGCAAAAAGGCAATTAAAACTTTATTTGCAGAAGGTGAAAAGGCTGGAATACTAAAGAAAGCAGTTGAGCCTTTATTTATTTGATTTGCTTGCTAAAGTCAAATGGAAATGGGATTACCTCAACAATTGCATTTTTTTGAATTGGGCCAAAAGCATGAGGAAAGAAACCTGAACCATTATCAGCGGCTTCATAAATTAGAGGAATATTGAGAAGTTTAGAATCAATTTTCAAAACAAGAATATCTTCTCTCCCATCAAAAAAACGTTTTAGAGTAGCATCTAACTGTTCATATCTTGAGCAGTGAATAAAACCCTCTTCATCAAGAGTTTCGATGCTGTAAACCTTGTTATTAGCTTGTTTATCCCAATCAGAAATTGAGGCAATATGATAGATAAATTGAGGTGCCGCCATTAAAAATTCTTTGCAAATATAGGGTTTGCATTCAATTAAGAAGAATAATGCATACAAGTCTTAATTAAAGCTAACCTGTAAACTCAATTTTATCAAACGCCCGGTTGCGCTTATACCGCTTGCGAAAACACGATAATTAGTATCCAGCAAATTTTCGGCTGAAAGGTCAAGCTTTACACTTTCTGAAACTTCAACTCCAGCTCTTAAATTTATGGTATGCCAGGCCGGCATACCAGATGAAGTAGCATATTGCAAATTATCCTCCCCACTGGGAGAATACAAAGAAAGTGGCTTCTCGCCCTGAAACATAAGCCAAGTAGAAACAGAAAGACGCTTTTTTATCTTTTGATTAAGTTGAAATTTGCCAAAAATCGGAGGAATATGATCTAATGGCGCAGAAACTCCATCATTGTAAACTATTCCTTTTGTATATGTGGCACTTACATTCATGGAGGTACCTCCGTTTGATTGCCAGCTAATTTTGGCATTCAAACCGGATATCTCTGCTTTACTCGCATTTACATTTGCCAGAATTGCTGAATATTCTCCATCATATAGCAACGAATCAGCCGAACCAAGCTTAAAAGGACGGGTTACAATTGCCCCGTACAACACAGTGTAATAAGTTCCAAACTCAAGTTTCAAGCCTTTAACAGGTTTAAAAACGAGTCCTAAATCAAAAGCATCGGTTCGCTCTGGTTTCAAGTCGGGGTTTGGAACTATTAAACTTCCCGGTTGAGAATCAAACACCTTTGCCAAATCGTCAACATTTGCCGATCTGAAACCTTGTGACCAATTTACTCGCCAGTTCATTTTTTTGTTCATCCGAAACGTTAAACCTGCTTGTGCGCAAATGACTGAGTTCTTCTGCTGGGCTCCTGAAAATGGGAAAGGATAAATTTCACTTTGCCCAAAATCTGCCAATAAGTGATTAAAAGTATAACGCGCACCCACTGTAGAAACTAGTTTTTCGGGTAGTAAAACCCTTTGATAGGTTATATAAGCAGAAGTATTATTCACTTCACTGCCTCCGGCAGGATATCTCGTTGAGGCGATTGACTTTTCTTTTGAAAATATGTTCTCAGAAAACGCATCTGATGCTACTTGATGGGAATAAGCTTCCAAGCCATAAAACAAATCACTATTGCAAAGTTTCTTATGTAAATCGGTATTTATACTGTAAGATAAAACCTGCTCATTTCTCCTAAAAAGTTGATTGTTTCCAAACCTTCGGCTGTTTCTACTTTCTCTGTTTAATTGCCATGCTGCAATTATCACCGCTTCATCATACATCGATGTTTTTCTCATGAATTTTAGCTGATAAGAAACTAATGCACGTTCCTCAGGACCATAAAACCACTGAGCAAAAACAGGGAGTCCGTTTGAAGTAGATTCAGATAATCTGTCATACCTATTTACATCGGAAGACTTTGTGTATTGCAGATTAAGTTGGTGTTGTGGACCCTTCTCAGGGCTAAACAACCAACGCTGATTGGCACTAAACTGGCTGTAGGCCGAACCAATTTGTAAGGCAGGATCAGAGTTCACAAGAGCTGTGTCTATTCCTGCTATTACAGATGCATGCTTATTTCTTTCCCATTCTTTTCTTAGGCCTGCCTCCCCTTGCCTTAAATCTCCAAAATTATTGAACGTGAATGAGGTTCTTATTGCAAGTCGTTTAAATCCTACATTATGCCATGCATGCAAGCTTTTTTCCTGATTCCAGTATTTAAAGTTACCTGAAGCAATTCTGCTCATCCCGCCAAAGCGGTGATTAACTGCTTTGCCATTCTCTGCAAACTCAGGTTTCATAGTGTTTACCGAAATAACTCCGCCCAAGGCATCACTTCCATAAATTGGTGAGGAGGAGCCATTAATGACTTCGATTTCCTGGGTTATGTTCGGGTCAAGCCTCATAATATTTTGTAAATGCCCTCCTCTGAAAATAGGTGTATTTAATCTCACTCCATCTATTACAAGCAAAATTCTATTGGCTTCCATTCCTCTTAACACCGGACTTCCTCCACCAAGTTGACTCCTTTGCACAAACACTTCGCCCGATTGTTCAATGGCATCGGCCATATTGCCAGGATTGTTTTCCGCCGGGAGGCGAATTTTAATAACATCCAATGGCAAATTCTCTACAGAAGTATTTAAACGAGTTCCGGGAATTTCTACAGCAGATATAATTATCCCTGGTAATACTAATTCAACCAGAAGCTTTTTCCCGAACCATTGATCAGGCAATACTAAAGTATTCTTATAACCCGCAGCCTGCACCAGTAGTGTATCTTCTCTCCAGCTATCCGGAAGAGGAGTTTCGCCTTTCTCATTTGTAATAAACTGAGCTTCAGAACTGCTGTTGTGGAGCCTGGAAATTTTTGCATTGCTTACAGGACTCTTATCGTAAGTGCTTATAATTCGGGCATTCTGCCCGTTTATATCAGCACAAACAAAACTCACTAACGCAAAAAAGATGAAAAACTTTTTCATTTCAGGCCACAAAATTAGAATTATCCCAAAGACTTTTCAGGACAAATCACTCGCATTATCACGTAAGTTTAGAAGCAAATAAGAACAAACCCCGCAGATTAAAACCTCGTAAACCGCACCTAAATAACCCACGACTATGAGTAAATACATTACTAGAATTTTTGTTGTTGAAGACAACGATTTCTTCGCTCAAATGATAAAGCAAAAGCTCGAATTGAGTGATAGTTACGAAGTAAGCCTATTCAACAATGGAGAAGATTTCAAATCAGCTCTTCATACCAATCCTGACATTGTAGTATTAGATTATAACCTTCCTAATACCAATGGAATAGACTTATTGAAAGAGATTAAGAATTTCAATGATCAGATTAAAACTATTCTTATTTCGGGTCAGGAAACGGTTGATGTGGTAATTGAGGCATATGAAAATGGTGCGGAAGAATACATAAAAAAGGATGACAATGCCCTCACCATGTTAGACCTCAAGGTCCAAAAGCATGCAAATAGTGTTAACCTCTTAAAAGAGGTGGATACTCTGAGAGATCAGATTATTGACAGGCACAGGTATGACAGAATTATTGGAGAGAGCCCTGCATTGTTGAAAGTTTTACGACTCATTCAAAAGGTTGAGAAAACCAATATGTTGGCTTTAATTACAGGAGAAAGCGGCACTGGTAAAGAGCTCGTTGCTTCTGCGATTCACTATAATTCTGCTAGAAAAAACAAACCATTTGTAGCTGTGAATGTGGCTGCAATTCCTGAAGACCTCATGGAAAGTGAACTTTTCGGACATGAACGCGGAGCTTTCACAGGCGCTGACAGCAAGCGAATCGGAAAATTTGAAGAAGCGAATGACGGTACTATTTTCCTTGATGAAATAGGTGAAATGGACGTTCATATGCAAACTAAATTATTGAGGGTTCTTCAGGAAAGTAAAATTACCCGACTGGGTTCTAACAAAGAGATTCCGCTTAATGTAAGAGTAATTGCTGCTACAAATAAAAATCTGGCTCAGAGAGTGAAAGACGGAAAAATGCGTGAAGATTTATACTATCGCCTGCAAGGCTTCTTGATTCACCTTCCGCCGCTTCGCGAGCGCGATAATGACATTTTATTACTGGCTAAAAGCATGTTAAAGTCATTTTGTGATTCTAATAGAATGCCTGAGAAAAGTTTTTCATCGGATGCTTTAAGAGATATGATGAAACACCCATGGAGTGGAAATGTAAGAGAATTGAAAGCTTTTGTTGAAAGAGCGGTTCTTATTTCAGATGAGAATATTATTGAGGCAGAAGATTTAATCTTTTCTCAGGATATATAATAGAAACACCATTAATTGTTACGGCTGGAGGGTTACTTCCGGCCTTTTTTATTTAAGCGAGTTGTATGATTAATGATTAGCTCTGTTTCTAACTCCTGATTTACCTATCTTTGCGCCCATTTCCAGATAATATGGCTTTAAAATGCGGCATTGTTGGACTACCCAACGTAGGTAAATCAACCTTATTTAACTGTTTAAGTAACGCTAAGGCTCAGGCTGCGAATTTCCCATTCTGCACTATTGAACCAAATGTAGGGGTTATTACTGTTCCTGATGAAAGACTTACTGAACTTTCGAAGTTTGTAAAGCCTGAAAGGATTGTTCCTACAACTGTTGAAATTGTTGATATTGCCGGTTTGGTTAAAGGAGCTAGTAAAGGAGAAGGATTAGGCAACCAGTTTCTTGGAAATATCAGAGAATGTGATGCCATTTTGCATGTTGTAAGATGCTTTGATGATCCAAATGTTGTTCACGTTGATGGAGATGTGAACCCGGTAAGAGACAAAGAAGTAATTGACTTGGAGCTTCAGCTGAAAGATTTAGATACCATTGAAAAGCGTATTCAAAAAGTTGAAAGACAAGCAAAAGCGGGCGATAAGGATTCTAAAAAAGCGCTCGATTTATTTACAAGATACCGTGAAGTTCTTTTACAGGGTAAATCAGCCAGAAGTGTTATTTTAGAAAGACCTGATGATATTGAGCTTGCGAATGAATTATTTCTACTTACAAATAAGCCCGTGCTTTATGTATGTAATGTAGATGAAACATCTGCTATCAATGGGAATGCTCATGTAGAAGCTGTGAAAGCTGCTGTTGCTGATGAACATGCTGAAATAATGATAATAACTGCAGCCATGGAATCGGAAATAGCCCAGTTGGAAACCTATGAAGATAAAATGGCATTCCTTTCTGAAATTGGTTTGAGTGAGCCTGGTGTAAATAAACTAATAAAGTCTGCTTATAGATTACTTGATTTGGAAACATACTTCACTGCAGGCGTTAAGGAAGTTAGAGCATGGACAATCACAAAAGGCATGAAAGCTCCACAGGCAGCAGGCGTAATTCACACAGATTTTGAGAAAGGATTCATCAGAGCTGAAGTAATCAAATATGAAGATTTCATCAAATATGGTTCTGAGGCTGCTTGTCGTGAAAATGGCAAACTCTCTGTTGAAGGAAAGGAATATGTTACGCATGACGGTGATATCATGCATTTCCGATTCAATGTTTAGTTAGACAATCTATCCGCTGTAAGCGGAATAATAAAATTGGAGCGTACTTAGTTCTAATGCTACTAAATAGCCATGACCAGGGCGACCAGGAAAAACACAACCTGCATCCAAATTAAGGACACTTCCTCTTTGATTCAATACTTCGCTTAGAATTTGCGGGGTGTGCCCATGAATAATTATTCGGTCTCTAAGCCACTCTTTATTTACTTGCATTTTCCGTATCCACAAGAAAGCGTCTTCATTTTGCAGAGGATCTTTTTCACTAAAATCAAGTCCGGCATGAACCAGAATTAGATTGTTATGAAAAACAATTTTCTGGCTTAATTTCATTTCATTTAGATACTTTTCAGGGATTTCGCTTGCTCTCGTAACCCGAAATGAGTCTAATACTTCTTTCCCTCCGCACTTAATCCAAAATTGATGAGCTTCTTCATCTTCAAGAGCATTCAACAATAATTGCTCATGATTTCCTCGTAAAATCTTAACATCTATGCCGTTTTCCCTTAGCATAAAAACTTCATCAAACACTCCTTTTGTGTTTGGTCCTCGATCGATTAAATCTCCTAAAACGTAAACCTTATCTCCAGATTCAAGCTTAAGCTTTGAATTTAGAAGTTTCTGAAATGTGCCAGAGCATCCATGAATGTCTCCGATGGCAAAGACTCTCAATAATAATTAAATTTAAAAATCATTCCTGCTTCGCAGTAATAACAATTTGCTCAACAAAAGATTGCTTTTCATTTATAATTTGCACGAAGTACAAGCCTGCAGAAAAGTCATTCAATAGAATTACTCCATTTTGAGAAAAGCCTTTATGAGCAAGCTGACCATTACTTTGATATATGAGATATTCAAAGGAAGAAAGCCCTTCTACTCTCACAAAACCCTTAGCTGGATTCGGAAACAAACTAAGTTTTTGATCAAATGTTGACGAAATTCCTACAGCACCTTCAAAATTAAAACCATTAGATTTGCGACTACAGCCATTCTGGCTTGTTACCTCAACAAAATATAACCCATCCTGCGATGGTTCATAATTCTGTGAATTAGCTCCAACAATAGGCTCATTATTAAAATACCACTGATAAGAAAATCCTTCGGAAGAAGAAAGCACTCCATTAGAATCATCGATAGTAGGTTGATCAGGAAGTTCATTAACAATTAATGTGAAATCGGCAGTTGATTCGCAACCGGCAAGTGAAGTTCCTGTTAATGTATATGTTGTAGTCTGAGATGGATTTGCCGTTATCGTTTCTCCTGTGGTTGAAGAAATAGCAATTACAGGAGACCACTGATAATCAGCTGCTCCAAATCCTGTTAAAGTTGTAGGAGTTCCTTTGCAAATTTCTGAGGGATTAGCTGCAATACTTAATGCTGGAGAAGCTTCAACAACAATGAAGTTTGTTTTTACTTCTGTGTCCTGACCAAATATATTTGAAGCCAATAATGATACCTGATAAACTCCAGGCGATAGATAAGAAACTGTTGGATTTACATCATTTGAAGTAGCTGGTGTTCCTCCTGCGAAAGTCCATTCATAGCTACCTGGTTGATTTCCACTTAAGTTAGTAAATAAGATCTCTTCACCTTCACAAATAGTAGCATTGCCGGCAACAGTAAAATCCGCAATTGCTGGAGCGCCAGCAATTGTACCGTCAATATTAATATTGTCTAAATACAGATTATTACCATAATTATTATAGCCTTCAAACTTTATCCTAATACCTGTTAAACCTGAAAAAGCATTTAAATCAATTAATGTACAACCTGATCCAACTGGACCATCACACCAATCATCAGCTGATGCAGGTAAAAAATCTGCTGTTGAAATTGTTGCGGTTGCAAAACTTCCCTGCCCATTCTCTCCACCAATAAAGATGCGATTAGGATAAGTTTCACCGCAGTCTGTTGAAACACTAACAATCAGCGAATCGGTACTTCCGCTTTGGTATCTGCGATAAGAATGATCAAAAGTTAATATTAAATCGGTGTAGGCAGAAAAATTAAGGGTTGGAGTAATGAGAGCATCCCTCTGCCCGGTGGCAGAGTAACTGAAAAATGGAATTCTTGCTGATTTATTTCCCGGACTTGTTCCTGTTGTAGTAATTACTTCCCAACCTAAGCTATTGTCAGGATTACTCACTGTCCATCCATTTGCAGAAAAGTTTCCTGATTCAAACGTTTCATTGAATGGCAAGGCAATGCCAATTGGGGAAACAATGCTAAACATCATTGTTTTGCAATTATTTCCAGAAAAGCCATCTACTTGGATTCCGTTAATCGTGGAAGAGCAAATTGTTAATGTGTGATTTCCAATAATACTGGTAATTTCAGGCAATGTAACAAGCTGATTACTTTGAGAATTCAGCGTGCCATTCCATGTAAAAGATCCGGGATTTTGGGCGTCAATCTGATAGGTGATTAACAAACTTGAAATTGTTGACTGGCCAGTATTTCTTATGGAGATAACAGGTTGAAAAGTAGGATTGCAGGTTGAACCAGATGGTGAAACTATGGTTATAACACCTGCGTCAAAAGCCAAAGCACTTGCACTTGCACATTCCAAAGCTGCTTCTGCATTTATTCTCCCACTTCCAAGTTGACCAATATAGTTTCCATTCTGAGAATTAATGTTGTCGGCAGTAAGTTGAAGACAATCTAATACTTCTTGTGGAGTTAAGATTGGATTAGCAGATAACATCAAACCACACAAACCAGCCACAAGCGGCGAAGCCATTGACGTACCGCTTTTGGATGAATAACTTGTTGATGGTATTGTACTTCTAATAGAAGACCCGGGTGCTGATATGTCAATCCAGGTTCCGTAATTAGAAAATGACGATTTTGCATCAGTGCTTGATGTTGAAGCTACCGAGATAACATTATTAAAACCTGCAGGATAAAATGTAGTGCTAACATCATCATTTCCGGCTGCGGCAACCAAAACAACCCCGGCATTATTGCCAGAGTTCATGATATTTTGTCCTGTTTGGCTACCTCCAGAGCCTCCCCAAGACATATTAATTACATCTGCATTGTTGTCTATTGCCCAAACAACTCCTTCATAACCATCAGTTATAAAATCCGGATCATTGGTTGATTTAATTGGAATTAAACTTATTCCGAATCCAATTGAAGCGACACCAGTTCCATTATTGGTTTCTGCCCCTACAATTCCAGCTACGTGAGTACCGTGATCGTAAGCATTATTTGGAGGGTTGGGGTCATTGTCATTATCGGCAACGTCTCTCCCTGCAAGACAAACATCATTCAAATCTGGGTGGGTTGTTTGAACAGCATCATCAACAATAGCAACCTTTATTGAACTACTCCCTGTAGAAATATCCCAAGCTTGTTGTGCCCTAATTTTATATAAGCTCCACTGACCTGAGCTTCCTGTATTGTTTGGCCCTAAGTCATTTGGAGTTAATGTTACCTTATGAAGGGGTACTTTTTCGGCATATTCAATCTGAGTTTGGGCTTTGAGGTAATTAATAAACTCCTCAACCTCTTCCACTTTATTGAAGTATACCCTAAAAACTCTTCTAATATTCTCATCTTTTGCAAAATAAAAAGAAGATCTGAGCTTTGTAATTTCAAATTGTTCAGCAACGTTTCCTAAGAATTCAAAATCTGATATTTCAGCTTTGTCGCTTGAATATTTTGCTGGCAGCTCTGCTTCATTTTTGATTTTAAAATAAATCTGGCCATCAAAATAATTAGCAGAAAAATTCTGCGCTTTTGCATTTAATTGAATAATCCCCAAAAATGCAATCAATAAAAATAATCTCTTCATAAAAATCTCTCGAACAAACAAAGTTATATAAACTAAGTCTTTAGCCCAATTGTTCATTCTTTTAATTCGTTCAAAATCTTACATTTTCAACAATATCATCCTACCTAATGGAAAAGGAAGCACTTGCTCTTAGAAAAAACAAAATTTCTATAAGAGCATAGCACTAATAATTTCTTCAATAATATCCTGCGATTTATTGTCATTGTACCATTTCTGGAGATCCAGAATAGCGTCCTCTTTAGATGTGTTTTTTGCTTTGTGCTCATAAAATAGCTTTTGAGCTTTTTCAGGCCTTGGGCCCCAATGCTTAAGCACCATTCCATCTTCAGGTTTAGAAATAACCAATATTGGGATAGATCTACCGCCATTCGTCAAAAACGAATCTATCAACTCAGGATGCTCATCCCTTAAAACTATTTTCAATTTAATATTTTCATTCAAGGTTGCAATTTTTGCTATTACGGGAACAGATTGAGCTGCATCTCCGCACCATGCTTCGGTAATGAGCAGCCAATTTTGAGCTTGTGCAGATTGAATTTGATGTAACTGTTCGTCAGTAAATTTCAAGTGATTAAAAACTCTTTTTGTACGCTGATAATTAAGCATAGTATAGTGGCTCATTGCATCATCTTGTAGAGCTCCTGTGGTTCTTCCTTGAGCAACTAATTGTTCATGAAGTTGAAAGTAATCTTGCCATGAATAGGAGTTTTTCAAGTCTTCTGTTGAGATAATCATAATTTGAACAATGGATGTTTAATTTTTTAACCTTGATGGTGGATAAATGAATTGATTCCTTACTAAAAAGAATGAACAAGATTGTACTTTTGTTTTATGGCTGAGAACAAAGATTTCAATTATTCAGAAGACTCAATTAAATCACTTGATTGGAAAGAACACATCAGGCTAAGGCCAGGTATGTATATTGGCAAGTTAGGCGATGGTTCTTCGATGGATGATGGTGTTTATGTGCTTTTGAAAGAAGTCATGGATAACTGCATCGATGAGTATGTGATGGGGTTTGGAAAGAGGATTGAAATCTCTATCAAAGACAGGGTTGTAAAAGTCAGAGATTACGGAAGAGGAATTCCTTTGGGAAAAGTGGTTGATGTTGTATCAAAAATCAATACAGGAGCTAAATACGATTCTGTCGCCTTTAAAAAGTCTGTTGGTCTAAATGGTGTTGGAACTAAAGCTGTTAATGCTTTAAGCAGCTATTTCAAAGTTCAGGCTGTTAGAGATAACATGATGAAAATGGCCGAATTTGAACAGGGTAATTTAACAAACGACCCTGCACAAGAAGAGACCAAGGAAAATAGAGGAACTATGGTTCAGTTTCTCCCTGATGAGAAAATCTTCGGAAATTTCAAATTCATCAATGAGTACATTGAAAAGATGCTCTGGAATTATGCATATCTAAATACCGGTCTGAGCATTCATTTCAACGGTAATGTTTACAAATCTGAACGTGGATTATATGATCTTCTGGAGCAAAACCTTAGTGCTGAACCTCTTTATCCAATTATCCACCTGAAAGGTGAGGATATTGAGATTGCATTAACTCATGGCGCCCAGTATAGTGAAGAATACTATTCGTTTGTGAATGGTCAGCATACTACTCAAGGAGGAACTCATCAGGCATCACTTAGAGAAGCAGTGGTAAAAACCGTAAGGGATTTTTACAAGAAAGATTTTGATGCTAATGACATCCGCCAATCAATAATTGCAGCAATAAGTATAAAGGTAATTGAACCAGTTTTTGAGAGTCAAACCAAAACTAAATTAGGTTCACAGAATTTAGGTCCTGAAGGCCCTGCAATTAGGACTTTTGTTATTGATTTCTTAAAAACAGAGTTAGACAATTATTTGCATAAGCATAGTGATGTAGCTGATGTTCTATTGCAGAAGATTATTCAAAGTGAAAAAGAAAGAAAGGAGCTTTCTGGAATTCGCAAGCTGGCAAGAGAAAGAGCTAAAAAAGTAAGTTTACATAATAAGAAGCTTCGCGATTGCAGGGTTCATTATAATTCTAATCATGCCGACAGGCTAAATACAACACTCTTTATAACTGAGGGAGATTCGGCTTCTGGTTCAATTACAAAAAGTAGAGATGTTAATACACAAGCTGTATTCTCATTAAAGGGAAAGCCGCTTAATTGCTATGGCCTCACAAAGAAGATTGTTTATGAAAATGAAGAATTCAATCTACTTCAGAGTGCATTAAATATTGAAGACGGACTAGATGATTTAAGATATAACAATATCGTTATTGCAACAGATGCCGATGTTGATGGTATGCACATTCGCCTCTTAATGATTACCTTTTTCCTCCAGTTTTTCCCTGATTTGGTTAAGAACGGGCATTTATATATTCTGCAAACTCCTCTCTTTAGAGTAAGGAATAAAAAAGACACCTTCTATTGCTATTCTGAAGATGAAAGAAGAGATGCCATAAAAAAAACAGGTAAGAACCCTGAAATAACGCGATTTAAAGGTTTAGGTGAAATTTCTCCTGATGAATTCAAACACTTTATTGGCAAAGACATAAGACTTGAGCCAGTCATGTTTAAAAGGGAAGAAAATCTACCTCAATTACTCGAGTTTTATATGGGCAAAAACACTCCCGACAGGCAGCTTTTTATTATAGATCATTTGAAAGTCGAAAAAGACCTTCTGGAGGAAGATCCTATTGAGAATAGCTTGGCTTCTGCCGAATGACTTACTTTTGAGGCGATTTTATTCTGATTCAGGTCAGAATCTAGAATTATTAAATCTATTACCAAAGAATTGAATTTGTCTTACATGTAATTTGCATCATTACAAATTATTACCACATTGAATATCTGAGCTTTAGCAATAGCTGAATTGCATCAATAAACATATTCTTACATATGTCAGGAGATTTGAATTTGACCAATCTATAAAGGCAACCGTGTAAACGTCTTTATCGTTGAGGAACCCAAAAAACATTTAGTCCATGGAGAACCTCGACTCTGTAAAATCAATTTCTTCAGTAATCAAAAGAACAGCATTTATTGCTGGATTACTTTTTTGTGGAGCTGGTGCAAATGCACAAAGCAATGAAATCTCGTTTAAAGTAGCTCCTCCTGCTGAAGCCAAAGAATTAGTTAAAGATAGCGTAGACAATTTTCTATCATTTTCACCAGTATATGTCGAAGGTAAGACTTACCTGAGATGGTTGGTAGAAAACGATAAAAAGGACGGTGTTTTTATTGTTGAAAGGTCAGAAGATGGCGATCAATATGAAGCATTAGGCTTTAAAGATCGTGTTGGCTCTGAAAAGAACGTAAACCTCTTTTATTCTTATGTCGATGATGCTCCTCCAGCAGGCTATGCTCATTATAGGATTATGCAGGTTGGTGTTGACCATACCTTCAACTATTCAGATGCAGTTAGAGTAAAAACTAGTGCGGCTGCAAATTCAACAGGCAGCGCTTCTGTTCCTGTTACTGAAGAATCAGACAAGTAATTTACCTCTAATTCATTCTGAATGAAACTACGTTTACGAAATCGTAACAGACTCAGCTATCGTTTAAAAAGAAGACTCCGTCATGTAGCAGTTATTTCTACTATGTCGGCACTTTTAGGAGGTATATTTTACTTGTATACTTTCATTGGACAAGTTAGCGAAATCAGAGCTTCCGAAAAAGAAGCCCAGAATAATCCAAAAACAGCTATTCTTGAAGGTTTTTCAGGAAGAAAGAAAATCAGTATCCATACTGATAAGCTTCCTAAAGAAGAAACTCTTTATCACTTCCCATTATTAGTCAGTTTAAGACTCGATGAATTAATGAGTGTGCAACACGGAGGAATGGTTTCTGGTCGCGACGGAGAAGACATTGTTTTTACATCTCCTGACGGCGAGACAATTATACCTTATCAAATAGAGCGCTTTGAACCTGTTTCAGGAAAATTATTAGCATGGGTGAGACTTGACACTTTATCGTCTTCAAACAATGCAATTTATATGTATTATGGGAAGTCTGATGCTGTATCGTTTGAAAGCAATAAAACTTTTGACAAGCCATATGAGTTGGTATGGCATCTTAACAGAGGCCTTCAGCCGGATGGTCCAGTTGCAGTTGCTGGTGAATATCGTTCCATTAAAGATGAAGAAGGCAGATTTGCTGCTGCAAAGGACTTCCTAGCTTATGGTGGCGCCCATGCAAAGTTTGAAAGTGCTACTGACGTTAATTTTAGCGGCGACATAAGTGTTTCAACTTGGGTTAAAGCAACAAAAAGACCTTTTGATCAAGTAATTATAAGTAATTCAAGCCGTACCGGCGGATTCAGTCTTTGGCTTGACCAAAATGGGAAACCTATTTTTGAAATTATATCAGAAAAGGGCGACGTTTCAAGCATAGACAAAGTTGAAGGAGGAACATCACTATTAGGTGATACTTGGTATAAATTAACAGGTATATTCTCCAGCAAAGACAGCACAGTATCTCTTTATGTGAATGGAGTGCTTGACAGAGAAACTAAAACCAAAATTAGCTATCACGCCGGAGGCGATATAACTTTAGGTTCTACCAGTGATGGTAAAAGAGGATTTTATAATGGAATAATAGATGAAGTCAGAATTTCTTCTATCGCTCAGAGTCCAAACTACATAAAGTCTGAATATCTATCAGAATCAGATCCAGAAAGCTTTTTCACAATTGACGGGCAGGAAGTCTTTAGCGCTTCACCAAAATTAGCTAGTATTAAGAACCTCGAATCAGAAGTTAGCAATGAGCACGTAATTATTAGGTGGCAATCTGCTAAAGAGAAGAATCTTGATTACTACATTTTAGAGAGATCTGTTGCCGGAGATAACTTTGTTGAAGTGGCTAGAACGCTAGGTAAAGGAAACACAGATGAAGACCATAGTTATTTTATCATAGACCCTGCTCCTGTTTATGGAACAGCCTATTATAGAGTTAGAAGTACTTCCTTTAAAGGAGAAAGTCAAGTAACAGATATTCAAACAATTCACGTTTCTGCTCCAGTTGCCATTCTAGGCATTAATAAAATAGAGCCAAATCCATTTAACGATAAATTCCAAGTGTCTTTCAAAGCTGGCACTGAAGGAGATATCGACCTGAAACTTACTAGTATAAGTGGAAATATCGTGTACACAAAAAGCCTAAAACCTTCAGAACAATCTGAGAATTTATTTGAATTCAATTCTCCATCTAGCTTAAAGCCAGGCATTTATTTTCTAAGTATTCAGCAAGCTCAGGAAACAAAAACTGTGAAACTAATTAAGCAATTGTAAGCATTTGAATAAATAATTGAAAATAATCCCTAAATCTTACTCCCGAATAATAAATAAATCTAATTCAAAAAACCATCAAATACCTTAAGAAGCTATGACTTTAATAATTATACGCTAAAATTCAAATTGATTTATTACACATGTAAATGATACATGTTTGTAATAAAATCTAAGCTGAACGAGGCCTATACATTTGTCGTATTCAAGTTCACAAAACACAAACAACTATGAAGCTCATTTACAAAATTTTAATGATAACAGCGGTAGTCGCTGTCTCATCTATAGATTCAAATGCACAAAAAGTATCACAATCAAGTTCTACGCTTTTAAACCGTGGCAATTTGACAGAAGACTCTTTGAACACTTTTATTTCATTTTCACCGGTAAATCTAGATGGTAAAACTTATGTAAGGTGGCTTGTTAAAAATGATAAGAAAGACGGAGTTTTCATTGTAGAAAGATCAGATGATGGAAGTGAATTTGAAGCTCTTGGTTTTAGAGATCGTGTAGGCACTCAATTATTAGTAAATCTTTTTTATTCATACGTTGACGAAGACCCATTACCTGGGGCAAGTCACTATAGAGTTATGCAAGTAGGTGCAGACAACACTTACAAATACAGTCCAGTTGTGAAAGTAGTTACTCCAATGAATCCTCGTCAGGCAGGATCTGCAGCTGATGCAGGAAACGAATCAAAATAAAAAGCACTCCACAAAAATAATTCACCATGAAAAAGAGATCTACAAAACTTGTAACTAAAACCAAAACAAAGGTTGCAGTTCAAAACAGAATGCGCTTTGTGGCTGCTGCCGGAGCACTTGCATTAGGAGTATTTTCTGTTGCTTTACTTTACAATACTCTTGGTAATTCCAAAGAATCTATTGCCAACAACAAATGGAATGGAATGGAAACCCTTGCGGAGTTTAAATTCCGAAAAAAAATAACAATTGATGCTTCACAAGTATCCCAAGGTGAAGCTTTAAAAGGCTTTCCAGTAATGGTAGTGCTAAAAGATGAAGATTTAAAATCAGCTTCCCACGGTGGTAAAGTTTTAAGTGAGCAGGGAGCTGATATCAGATTTACAAAAGATGATGGTGTATCTCTTTTGGATTATGAGATTGAGACCTATAATCCTGAAACAGGTGAATTGTTAGCATGGGTTAAAATGGAATCAATTAGCTCAGAAGATTCGAAATCAGTATTTCTTTATTTCAGCAATAAATTTGCTGCAAATGAAAGTTCTGCTGCAACATGGAACAAGACTTATAAAGCAGTATGGCATTTAAAGGGTGCTTTAAGCACCAAAATCCCACATGCAAATCAATTTGCAGATAATTCTGATTTTAAAGATGACAAAGAAGTTTATATTGCATCAGAGAAAAACGCAAGTCAATTTCCTTGCCTTAACACCCCTGAAGATGTTGATATTACTGGAGATATAACTATTTCAGCCTGGGTATTATTAAGTGGTAAGAAAGAACAAACTATTATTTCCAACCAAAGTGGCTTTAATGGTGGTTATCGATTGGCTATCAATAAAGATAGAAGAATCGAATTTGAAATCAGAAATGAAAAATCTGAGCCTGCTGCTGTAGCTTCGAAAGAAGGAATACAATTAGAAAAAGACACATGGTATTATGTAACTGCCATATACTCTGATGATGCCGACACGCTTGCAACCTACATAAATGGCGATTTTGATAAAGGTGTAAAAACTGATATCAGTTTGGCAGGAAGTACCGAAGCTCTTCAAATAGGCAGAGAACCATCCAAAAAGATTTATTATTTCGATGGTTTAATAGATGAAGTAAGAATTAGCAATATTGTTCATTCTCCAAATTGGATTAAAACAGAATATGCTAATCAGATTAACCCTAAAACCTTCATGCAAATTGGAGTTACAGAAGCTATTGTTCAGCAAATTTCTATGAGCCTTCTAACTTTTGATGGGGAAGCTCAAGGAAATACAGTTGAATTAAAGTGGCTTACTGCAAATGAAGTAGACAACGATCTATTCTCCATTGAGCGTTCTGAAAACGGAATTGATTTCAAAGAAATTGGAACTAAACCAGGAGCCGGAAACAGTAATGAAGTACTTAGTTATAGATACCGTGATAATAGTCCGCTAATTGGAACTAATTATTACAGAGTAAAACTAACAAGCAGTTACGGTAATGTAGAATATTCAATGATAACACCGGTTCAAGTAGAACCAGCAGGTGAAGCAGATATCAAAATCTCTTCTCCTCAGCCTAATCCTTTCGTGAAAGACTTTCAGGTTGAATATACGCTGCCCAAAACAGGAACCGCACAATTGAAATTTATGAGTGTTACCGGAGATGTCGTACTTGAAGAACAAATTAATGGAGAAAAAGATGCTCCATTGAAATTCTATTATAAAGATGACAACGGACTTAAGCCTGGAGTTTACTTTTTAAGTGTGGCTCAAGAAGAAGACAAGAAAATGGTAAAACTTATAAAAAGACTTTAATCGAGTAACCTAACCTCGACTAGACCCCGGATGATTCGTTGTTCGGGGTTTTTCAATTTTTATAATAATAATGCCAAATAAATAATAAAATCGCCTTAAATAATTAAAACACTATTTCCTTACATAAATAATACAATAATCTCAAAGAAAAGTATCGCATATAAACTTGATTATGTGATTCTTAAATCAAATTCAACCTGTAATTAATTAATAGATTAAATATTCCTTACACATGTTCATTTTGCAGCACCTGTTCACTTTTTAGCGGCAACTGGCGCGATAGCTTTACGTAATATAAATCACGATGAAACACTCTTTACTTAACCTTTAAGATTAGAAGTATGAAAACGCAGCGACTTAATCACAGATTTATTTCTGCATGCAAAAGTATACTTGTGTGTGCATTCGTAATCAGCGCATATGATATGGCTAGTGCACAGAATGGAATTGGCTCAGGTTTAATTGGGTCTGCTCAATTAAAACAAGAAAAAGAAACTCCGATAGTATCTTTCTCTCCTGTCTATGCCGACGGTAAAACCTTTGTTAGATGGCTTGTACAAAATGATGAGAAAGACGGTTTATTCATTGTAGAGAGATCAGCAGATGGCACCGACTATGAGGCTCTCGGATTTAAAGATAGAGTTGGTTCTCCTCTTTGTGTTAACCTTTTCTACTCATTCATTGATGAAGAGCCATTAAATGGACAAACATATTATAGAATTATGTCGGTAGGAACCGATCAAACTTTCTCATACAGCGATGTAGTAAGGGTAAGAACAGATGTAACTGCTGCTACGCCTGCTACAAATAGCGCTTCAAATACCGAAGAAAAAGAATAAATAAATCTTAAAACCGACTGATAATCGCTGCTTATCAGTCGGTTTTAGTTTTTGTAGAAATCGCCTATGAAACCAAAATTACAATTAACACCCAAGAATAAAGTTAAGGTTCGCGCTTCAGTAAGATTAGCTTACGTAGGTGCGACTTTTGCAGTTCTGGTAGCCACGGCATTCTTAATCTACTATAATTTAGGGGACTCAGAAAAATCGATAGCTAATGAGCAAACTTACTTAAATGGCTTTAGTAAAAGAGCACCTCTTTTCATTTCAAATGATATTATTAGAGGCCAGGAACTCTTAAAAGATTTCCCTGTATTAATAAATATTAAAAATGATGAATTAAAACATGTCTCAAAAGGAGGTTTCGTTGTAAATCCAAAAGGTTTAGATATAAGAATTACAAAAGCCGATGGCATAAGTTCCCTGGCTTCTCAAATTGAATCCTATAATCCTAATAGCGGAGAGGTTTCATTATGGGTAATGATAGACTCTTTATCTGAAAAATATGGTAGAGACTTGTTCCTCTATTACAGTAACTCAACGATAAACTCAGATCTCCCGGCTGTAATTTGGTCAAATGGCTATCAAGCTATTTGGCATCTCAATGGCAATGCATTTGTCGCAAACACTAGAAAAATAAAAACTACCGCTCAAGGAACATCAGATACTGAAGGAAAAATATCGATGAGTAAAAAATTCTCAGCAGATAGAAAAGACTATTTAAGTTGTGGTTATGTTAAAGAACTTGACTTGCAAGGAAGCTTTACAATTTCAACATGGTTATACCTTAATGAATTGAACAAAAAACAAGTAATTCTCTCTAATCAAGGCGACTTACCTCAAGGATACTCGATGTACATCAATGAAAACAATCAACTTTGCGCTGATTTCTATAACGCATCAGGCAAGTTGATTCAATTTAGTGATGAATCAGATTCGGAAATTCTTGATAAAGACAGGTGGTACCATGTTAACATTGTATTCTCTTCAGAAGAAAAAAAACTAACATCATACGTAGATGGAATTGCTGATAGGTTTGCAACGGTAATTGATGTTCCTCATCCCAGCGCAGCTGAGTTACAAATTGGAAGAAACCAATTTGATAAAGATTCATATTTTAATGGACTACTTGATGAAATAAGAATTGCAAATGTTCCACGCTCTCAGCTATGGTTAGCAACAGTCTTTTACAATGAGTCTTTGGCAGACAAGCTTTTCAGTTTAGGCGCTTCAGAAGATTTAAACCTAAGTGCCGAAGCACAGAAAGCAAGCAAAAAAGCAATAATGAGTTTGGAAGATGAAAATCTAAAGAACAATTCTAAGAACAATACGCTCAATAAAACAAAGTCGAGTGGTAGCGCTCAAGTCCCAGGCGTTCTAAGCAATAATGCCGAAGTATTACAAGCTAGACTAAACAATATCAAAAGGGTAGCTGACGAAAATAATTAAGCAAAAATAAAATGTAAAAATATCTGCATGTTTTTCTTTTAATTAGTGGAAGACAAAAACAAATGAGCCCGGAGGATATTTTCATTGAGGTCGTAATGGTTTCAGCATTTGAAGCTATTTTATTTTTCCAGTTTGCCTATGTGATATCACAATGGATATTCATTCGCCGCCCTGAATACCTTTGGTATGCCGCATATATTCTAGGCATGTTAACCTATACCTTGGTTATCTATGAGTACTTACCTTCTGTGCACCTGAGCGAAGAGCTTACCTTCACTCCAAGAGTTCACTTTGATAAAGTATTACCTTTTATCTGTTACTATTTCTATTATCGGTTTGCTCGGGCATTTCTAGATATGAAAACTGAACTCCCCAACCTTAATAGATATATTAAATACCTTGAATATTTTCTTTTGAGTTACTGTGCGGTGGATCTATTATGGAAGTTTCTTGGCCAAAATCCAATTGATGGAGAATTCATATTTCATATTAGCTCAACAATTTTATTTATCTGTTCTCTAATTTTAATAATTATATTTCTTAAGAAGAAAATAAAACTTTCCTTTTTCTTGGTTTTCGGAGCAATAGTAATAGCTATAGGAAGTTTTGGCACAATGATACTGATGATGAGAGAGCAAGCTGGCTTCTCTACTTTCATGCCTCCTTTTCTTTTAAATAATATTGCTGTTGTGATTGAACTTTTGGCTTTCACTACTGGACTTGCTTACAAAGCACGTCTTGAAGAGATTGAAAAAGTAAAATTTCAAAAATCTTTAATTGTTGAGTTAGAAAATAACATCAAACTAAACAATCAAATACAAAATATCAGAAAAAGCATTGCTTTGGAAATCCATTCAGAAATTGGTGAAAACGTTAGTGACATCAGCATCTATTCGGCTCTAGCTTCAAAAAGCCAAATCAACAATCCCGAAGAAACAAGAGACTATTTATTAAAAATTCGACAAACCTCCTTGGAAGTGGTTGCTAATATGCAAGATTTCATTTGGACTCTTTTTCCTGAAAACGCAAGCTTAAACAATCTAATCCTAAAACTTGAACAAATTCAGAATGAAATACTTCGACCAAATAAGGTGGATTTTGAAATCATTCTTAACGAAACAATTAAAAGCAAGGAATTTATCCTTCCATTGGATTTCAACCGCCTAAACATTGGCTTATTCAGGAAAATTTGCATCCATGGAGTTAGATTCAATATCAACTTAATTCAAGTTGTGATTTCAGAAGATTTTGTATTGTATAAAATTCCCTTTAATGAAAATGAATCAGATTCAATTAGCGATGTGCTCTCTAAATTCAAGCATAGGTTTGAAGCAATCAAGAATATCCAAAATGGCAATGTCGAAATTCGAATAAGCATACCTAAATTTAGCTATTGAAATTCTTTCTCAATAGTGTGTACTTTGACCTTATGACTCATGTAATTATTTATGATGATAATGCCACGCGAAGAGAAAGTCTTAAGATTCTTCTTGAGTCGGCCGAAGGCTATATCGTATGCGGGATGTTTGGAAATTGTGTGCATGTGGAGCAGCACATGAAAGAGTTTGAACCTGATATAGTTCTGATGGATATTCAAATGCCTGAATGCGATGGCATTGAAGGCGTTAAGAAAATTAGTGAGTTTTTTCCTAATACTAAAGTTATCATGCAAACAGTCTTTGAGGATGATGATAAAATCTTTGATGCAATTAAATTTGGAGCATCTGGATATATTCTCAAAAAGGCTGAGCCCCATAAGATCATAGAGGCTATTGAAGAAGTGCTTCAAGGTGGATCGGCAATGACTCCAAGCATAGCGACTAAAGTCTTAGGTTTCTTTCGATCACAATCTGATCATAATCAGAATAAATTTGGTCTCTCTGATAGGGAGAAAGAAATCCTAAACGAGCTAGTCGATGGGAAAAGCTATAAAATGGTAGCAGAAAAACTCTCAATCAGCTATCACACTGTTAATTCGCACATAAAAAAAATCTATGATAAACTTCAAGTGCACTCAGTAGGTGAAGCTATAAGCAAGGCGATTCATCAAAAGATAGTATGAAATCACTTCTTCTAAGTTTATTTGTTCTGTGTTTCGCATGTATCTCATGCGATAGAGTAAAACTTCTAACAAACGACAAAGAAAACAGCCTTAATCTATTAACTGTCAAGAAATCACTCGACGAAGCAGCATATTTAATGGATGAAGCGAGAATGGCTGAGGCTCAAAGCATTCTCATCGAAACACTTCAAAATGAAAGTATCGAATTATCAAAAGCCGATAAATACTACTTAAATTCTTTCCTTGCCGAGATAATGTACTATTCGGCACATTTTGATCAAGGAATGAATTATTCAAGAAGGGCAAAAGCACTTGCCATTGAAATGAATAATGAGCCTATGCAGGGAAGCTCTGACAATTTCCTTGGTCTATTTTATCTAAACAAGAATTTTCTTGACAGTGCTATTGTCAATTTCAAAAATGCCCTTGAGCTTATTGGCGAAAATGACACGACGCTTTGGTTAAGCAGAAGATACCATGTATACAACAATCTAGGTGAGGCCTATTTAAAACTTAAACTTCCTGATTCTGTAAAGTACTACACCAATAAGGCGATTGAAATTTGCGAAAGAGATAGTATCCCAAGAGCCTATGCTCTTGGGATGTGGAACCTATCTGAACTCTCAATAATTGAAGGATATTTCAGCAAGGCTTTATCATATTCAAATAATGGATTGAAAGCAATTGGAAATGAGGAAAGCTTAAATGATGTAAGGCTTTTTTGCTTGGTTCTAAAATGAAAGCATTTGCAATTGAAGAAGACAAGGGAAAGATTTTATCTGTTCTCGAAGAGTCGAAAAAATATTTGAAAACCGAGCATACAAGCATATACTCAAAATCTGAATTTATAAAGGCCGCTATTCAATCTCTAATCTCGACCGATCAGCTTTCTATTGCTTCTCCACTTCAAACTGAATTAAGAAATCTAGAAGAGCAACTTAAGAATGAAGAAGATATTTCAAGAATCAAAATTCTAAATAACTACTATCAAAATGAACAAAAACTTCTTTTAATTAGGGAAGAAAAAGAGAAACAAGAACTAACGCTATTTCTAACAAATTCATTAAACATAGCTCTAGCAGCACTCTTTATTGTTTGTTTAGCATTGGTTTTCTTCATTAGATTTAATTCAAATCAAAAGGAAAAAATTCAACTTCTAGCATTTGAAGCTGAAAAGGAAGAGTTAAAAAGAATTCAAGAGTTTAAAGCTATGAAATCTAATTTTGAATCTTTACAAAATGAACGAAACAGAATTGCTAAAGAACTACACGATGATATTGGAAGTAGCTTAAGTAGCATTAGCATTTTTACAAGTTTAGCCATTGAAGCTTTACCTGAAAGAATAGAAAAAGCTGAGAACTTAATGCAAAGGGTAAAAAGCCAAGCGTCAAATATTGCTGATAATCTTTCAGATTTAATCTGGGCAGTATATTCTAAAAACGATACTTATGGCCATCTCATAATTCGAATGAAAAATTTCTGTTACGAAATTCTAAATGAAAAAAACATTGAAACAGAGTTTAACTTCGATCCTGAAATCCAAGATTTGCTTGCCGATCTAAAAATTAGAAAAAACCTAATTCAGTTTTTTAAAGAGGCTGTAAATAATATTTTAAAATATAGCAAAGCAAGCCACATTGAAATCTCACTAATAGAAAATGAAGGATATTTGAAATTATTAATCATTGACAACGGGATTGGATTTGACGACCAAACAGTGATTGAAGGCAACGGTTTTACTTCATTCAGAGCAAGAGCCAAAGCAATGAATGGAAAAATGCAAATTACCAGTCAACCTGGTAATGGAACCCAGGTTTGGGTAGAATTTGAACTAACTAAGCAAATGACAGATTAAAAAAGTAATTTCACTTTTACTATTCTGCAAAAGTCCAGTTCTGTGTTAAATCCAGGAGAGCAAATCTTACAAATCATTAAAAAGCATAGTGGTGAAAATCTACCACATGAGATTATTTCAAGGAATTCTAATCTAATTTTAGAAGGACAAACTGAAAGTTCTATTTACTACATCCTTTCAGGAGCTGTAAGAGCAGTTTATACAACAGATAATGAAGAGCATTCCATTAGATTTGGCTACGAAGGATCAATAATCACATCTCTTCAATCTTTGCTAAACAATAAGCCTTCCTCCTATTCTATTCAAGCTATAAGAAAAACTGAATTCATTAGAATTCCATCAAAATTACTATTCAACACTATAGAAATAAATACAGAATTAAATCATCTGTACAAATCTCTTATTGAAAATCTTATAGTTCAACAGCTCGAAAGGGAGATTGATATCCTAACAACTTCACCGGAGGAGAGATATAATAGAGTTTTAAAAAGAAGTCCTAAACTTTTCCAGCAAATTCCTGCAAAATATATTGCTTCCTATTTAAGAATGACGCCTGAAACATTAAGCCGTATTCGAAAATCTTGATTTAAATCAAACATTTTAAAATTAATTCAGCGGAGATTTGAATTATGAAGAAAGCAAGCAATAAAGAACTCATCTCCGAACTGACAAATCAAAACTTCCGCCATATTGAAAAGGCGTTACTATTATCAAAAACACAAAACAATTTACTCATAAAGAAGCCAAATTCAATTGCATGGAGCGCACAAGAAGCTGTTGAGCATTTAAATAGATATTTTGATTTCTACTTGCCTGAAATTAAAAAATGCATCCAAACTGGTTTAGCTAATTCTGCCAAAAAGGAATTCAAAAGTGGATGGCTTGGAAATTACTTTGTGAAATCGATGCAGGCAATTGATGGCAAAGTGAAGCCTATTAAAACTTTAAAGGACAAAGACCCAGCACTATATGGCAGCATCAGAGAAAATAATATTTTGATATTTATTAATAATTTAAATGAATTTAGTACTTTAATTCTAGCAGCAGAACAACTAGACTTGAACAAAACAAAAACATCGATTAGCTTAAGCAAGTTCATTAAACTGCAGCTGGGCGACACGCTTAGATTTATTGTAAATCATAACGAAAGACATATTAATCAGGCTTTAGGTGCTGCTGAACTTCTTTAAAAAGAAATTAATATCTAGAAATTTTAAAACTGAAAGAACTAAGCGGATGGTTTCCTGTTATTTTATGAGTACTTTGCAGAAAACTTAATTTATGGCCACATTTCAACAACAAGATTTTGGAGGATTTAATCCTAAAAGACTTAGTATCATATACATCATTGCAGGAGCAGTTATTTTACTTATTTTCTTATCAAAAGCCTCTGTTACAATAAATGCCGGAGAAAGCGGCGTTCTTTTCAAAACGTTGGGCAATGGTGTAGAAACAGATAGAACTTACGGAGAAGGTTTTCATATTATTGCTCCTTGGAATAAAATGATTAAATATGAAGTTCGACAGCAGGAAAAGCTGGAACGAATGGCTGTTCTTTCATCAAATGGTCTGGAAATTTCTGTAGAAGTGTCAATGTGGTATCAACCTAAATTAGATAAACTACCATTATTGCATCAGCAAAAAGGAGAAGATTATTCTGAGCGTATTGTAGCACCTGCAATAAGATCTGCTACACGAAGTGTTATTGGTAGATATACACCAGAAGAAATTTACTCAACAAAAAGGGACGTAATTCAAGAAGAGATTCAAATTGAAACTAAAAAAATTCTCGACAATCAGTTTGTGCAATTGAATGAATGTCTTGTGCGCGACATCACACTCCCACCTACCATTAAAACTGCTATTGAGAATAAATTGAAGCAAGAACAAGAAAGTCTTGAGTATGAGTTCAAGTTAACAAAAGCTCAGAAAGAAGCCGAAAGACAAACTATTGATGCCGAAGGAAAAGCAAATGCGAATCGCATACTAAACGCATCATTAACTGAGAAGATTCTTCAAGAAAAAGGAATTAATGCCACACTTGAACTTGCAAAATCGCCTAACTCAAAAATTGTAATTATCGGCGACAAAGACGGAATGCCTTTGATTCTCGGAAATCAGTAGAAAAATGTGCAAATCAGGAACGGTTAAAAACTATTGAAAAACGGAGGAGGTTCCCTCTTGCTCAATCCATTTGCTGCATTTACTTTCGTTGCATGGCAACAATAAAGGAACTGGAGCAAATAGCTTCTCAGGTAAGAAGAGATATCGTTAGACAAGTTCATGCAGTAAACTCGGGGCACCCCGGTGGATCATTGGGATGTGCCGATTTTTTCGTGGCTTTGTATTTCAGAATTCTAAATCACAAGCCTCAAGGCTTTACGATGGATGGGAATGGAGAAGATTTATTCTTCCTCTCTAATGGTCACATCTCTCCTGTTTGGTATAGTGTTTTAGCTCGCAGCGGCTACTTCCCAGTTGCAGAACTAAAAACTTTCAGAAAGTTAAATAGCCGTTTGCAAGGGCATCCGACAACACATGAAGGATTACCAGGCGTAAGAATGGCATCAGGTTCTTTAGGTCAGGGAATGTCGGTTGCTATTGGAGCTGCTTTAAGCAAGAAATTAAATGGCGATAAAAGCATTGTCTATAGTTTGCATGGGGATGGCGAGCTTCAAGAAGGACAAGTTTGGGAAGCAGCCATGTATGCAGCCGCTAATAAAGTTGACAATCTAATATCTACAATAGATGTTAATGGTCAGCAGATTGATGGCAGTACTGATGAAGTGCTTAGTCTCGGGAATTTAAGAGCTAAATGGGAAGCTTTTGGATGGGATGTTCTTGATGCTAATGGGAACAATATGGAAGAATTGATTACCATAATCGATCTTGCCAAAATGAATGCAGGAAAAGGAAAGCCAACCATGATTCTCATGAAAACAGAGATGGGAATGGGTGTTGATTTTATGATGGGCTCTCACAAATGGCATGGAGTTGCACCCAATGACGAACAATTAGCAAATGCACTTTCTCAACTTCAGGAAACTCTTGGTGATTATTAAGAGAAAACTATTACTATGCTAAACGAAGATGTTTTCCGTTCTAATTAGACCAAGCATTTAAAATAATGACAATTAAAAGGGATGAAGTATTCCATGAAAATATCTCATTACTGAATTATTCAGTGATTAGGATGCTTGCTCTATTTTTGATTATCATTTCTTTTCAAAGCACCTCTTCAGCCCAGCGGGCGGAAACATCCTCAGAAAACAAACTTACCAGAATTCTTATCATTTTTGATTGCTCTAATAGCATGTTTGGAATCTGGGAAAGTGACTCCAAGTTCAATATTGCTAAGCGGCTTGTGGGACAAATGGTAGATAGCTTAAGCCGAGAACAAAATGTTCAATTGGCATTAAGATGTTATGGACATCAAAAACAATATCCACCTCAAGATTGCGACGATACTAAACTAGAAGTGCCCTTTGCAAAGGATAATGCCTGGTTAATTAAGTCAAAACTAAATAAGCTAAGCCCATCGGGAACAACTCCAATTGCTTTATCGCTCGAAGCTTGTGCAAAAGACTTTCCTGATAGAAATGCCCGAAATGTAGTTCTATTAATAACTGACGGAAAAGAAGAATGTGGTGGAGATCCCTGTGCAATATCAGCTGCTTTGCAAAGTAAAGGCATTGTGCTAAGGCCTTTTATTGTTGGGGTAGGCAAAATGGATCCAGATATAACTGCTTCATTCAATTGTATTGGCAATTATTATGATGCATCATCTGAGAGCTCTTTCAAACAGGTTCTAAAAGTAATCATCACTCAAGTGTTAAATGCAACTTCTTGCCAGGTTAACTTGCTCGATAAAAGTGGTAAGCCAAGTGAAACTGATGTTGCAATGTCTTTTTATGACCAGAAAACAGGAGCTTTAAAGTATCACTTCATTCACACGATGAATAATCGTGGAGTTCCTGATACTTTGAGAATTGACCATTTGAGTACTTATCGTATAGTAGTGCATACACTACCTGCTGTAGAAAAAGATAATATCACGTTAAATCCAGGAAAACACACTGTTATTGCTATTGATGCACCACAAGGAATTTTAGAGTTAAAGGCAGGTAAATCAAATCAACACAAAGACCTAATGTGCATCCTGAGAAAATCAGGAGAAACGACAACGCTTGACGCTTTAACCTTAAAGGAAAAACGAAAGTTAATTACAGGCAAATATGATCTTGAAATCTTAACACTTCCAAGAACTTACGTTAAGGATGTGCTAATTAGCCAAAGTCACACAACAACTGTAGAGATTGACGAACCCGGCACAGTAAACTTTCAATTTAGCTTACCTGGTATTGCTAGTATCTTGCAAGAACAAAAGGGCGAGTATAAATGGGTTTGTAATCTAGGGGATGATGTTAAGCAAGAGGTGATTAAACTTCAACCTGGAAAATACAGAGCTGTTTTTAGAGGTAAGAATATAAAAGAGACACTTTTCACTATAGAAAAATCATTCATTGTTGAACCCGGCACTTCGATACAGGTGCAATTGAAATAATACTATGGAATATTTATCCGCTACAGAAAAAAATGATACCCGCTCAGGATTTGGTGCTGGTTTACTTGAATTAGGAAAGATTAACCCTAATGTTATTGCATTGTGTGCCGACCTCACGGGCTCTCTCAAAATGGATGCTTTTGAGAAAGAATTCCCTGAAAGATTCTTCCAAACAGGAATTGCAGAAGCCAATATGATGGGTATTGCAGCAGGAATGACTATTGGAGGTAAAATACCATTTACTGGCACGTTCGCCAATTTCTCTACCGGCAGGGTATACGATCAAATTCGCCAAAGCATAGCTTACTCTGGTAAGAATGTTAAAATATGTGCTTCTCATGCGGGATTAACCCTTGGTGAAGATGGAGCAACCCATCAAATCCTCGAAGATTTAGGTTTGATGAAAATGTTACCAGGAATGGTAGTCATTAACACCTGTGATTACAATCAGACAAAAGCTGCAACCATGGCAATTGCTGATTATCAAGGTCCAGTTTACTTAAGATTTGGCAGACCAAAAGTTGTGAATTTTACTCCTAAAGATCAAAAGTTCGAGATTGGAAAAGCAATCGTTCTGAAACAGGGAAAAGATGTAAGTATCTTTGCGACAGGTCATCTTGTTTGGAAATCGCTTTTGGCAGCAGAAGCTTTAAAAGCGGATGGAATTGATGCTGAAGTAATAAATATTCATACTATTAAACCATTAGATGAAACAGCAGTCCTTGCTTCGGTAAGTAAAACCGGATGCGCTGTTAGTGCTGAAGAACATCAAATGAATGGAGGTCTTGGAGATAGCATTGCTCAATTGCTTTGCCGGAATCTTCCTAAACCTTTAGAAATGGTTGCAGTGAATGATAGCTTTGGAGAAAGTGGAACTCCGGAAGAATTACTCACTAAATATGGACTTGATGTTCCAGACATTATAAAGGCAGCTAAAGCTTCGATAAAAAGAAGAGTATAATTCTGATTTTACCTACAGGATTAAATCCTTGTATGGAAGAATTGAGCGATCAAGAGATAATTGAACAATTTGCTGTTGAGGCAAACAGGAATTATGTGTTCAATTTATTGGTGCGTCAATATCAGCAAAGACTTTATTGGCATATACGAAGGATGTTAATTGACCACGACGATTCTGACGATATTCTGCAGAATGTTTTTATCAAAGCATTTCATGCACTACCTAAATTCAGGGGTGATTCAAAAATCTATACCTGGCTTTATAAGATAGCTACCAATGAGTGCATTACTTTCCTAAATAAAAAAAAGAGACGATTTTTCATTCCAATGGTAGATGTTGAAAATCAATTATCTAAGAACATTGAATCCGACAGCTACTTTAGCGGAGATCAAATCCAAATGAAGCTTCAGCAAGCCTTGCTTACCCTGCCGGAGAAACAAAGGCTTGTATTTAACTTAAAATATTTTGAAGAAATGAAATATGAAGATATGTCAGAGATTCTTGGAACTTCAGTTGGTGCATTGAAGGCATCTTATCATCATGCAGTAAAGAAAATTGAATCATTTTTAAAAAGCACTTAAACCTTTAAGGAAATTATTCATCATACACTACATTATGCAGGAGCAAGAAAATAATAAATTGAATCAACCCGTTTTTCCAAAAGAAAACCCGTTTAAAGTGCCGGATGGATATTTTGATAGATTCCCGTCTCGGATGAATGATCGAATTGCAGATGAGAAAATTACCTTCAAATTTCCATTTCCTTCTCTACTGAAACCTGCACCAATAATTGCATTTGCCTCTATCGCCGTTTTTATTGGAATATATACCCTGAATGTATTCAGGACAAACTCGGACACTCTTACTGATGAAGAAGTTTCAACATACGTTTATCAAGAAGGTATTATTGATGAAGTAGAACTTGATGAAATAATTGAATATTCAGAAGTAGCTGTTGCTGATACTTCGACAAGACAAGAAAATGAATCAAGCGAAATTGAAAAGTATCTTCTGGATGAGGATATTGATTTGAATGATATAATTAATGAATTATAATTCTCAGAATATGAAAACCCAAATACTTTTATTCTTTTTACTGAGTGTTCTTGCAGTAAGTGCTCAACCAAAAGACAAAATACGTGAAAGAATTAAAGCACAGCGAGTAGCATTTATTACTGATAGATTATCTCTCACACCTGATGAAGCTCAAAAGTTTTGGCCTATTTACAATCAATTTACTGATGAATTTGAAGGCGTAAAAAAGGAGATGAATCGATTGAGGAAGTCAACAAATGAAAATCTTAAAAGCATGAGCGATAAGGAAGTTGAAAAAGCTCTCGACGATGATCTAGAGAATCAGCAAAAACTTACCGATTTGCAAAGAAAATATCAGAAAGAATTGAAATCTGCTATCAGTCCAAGAAAAATTGCTTTGCTCTATAAAACTGAACGTGACTTCAAGATGCAACTTTTGAAGAGGATGAGAGATTCTGGCCAGCCACCTCCGGCAGAAGAAGATTTTTAATCTCTCAACTGGCTGAATTTGTTGACTAGTATAAAATCAAAAGTGCAATGCTATAGTCCAAGCCATTCCAAGGCTGTACCTGACAAAAGCCTTTGCTTTTCAACATTAGAAAAATCCATTCCTTTGATAAGCTTTCCAGGCTCAAGTTCACCTAAAGGAAAAGGATAATCAGAGCCCAATGCAACTCTATTAACACCTGCAAATTCAACTAAATATTTTAATGCAGCTGGGTCATGGACAAGACTATCAAAGTATAGTCTATCCAGATAGTTAATAGGATCAATTGCATTATCAACTGCTACAAGATCTGGCCTGCAATCAAATCCATGTCTTAGTCTTCCAAGTGTAAATGGAAATGAGCCGCCGCCGTGAGCAAATGCAATTCTTAGCTTGGGTAATTTCTCTAATACACCACTAAAAATTAAAGAAGCAATAGCTCTTGCAGTTTCAGCCGGCATCCCTACCAGCCAGGGTAACCAGTACTTTTGAATATGCTCTTGTCCAAACATTTCCCAAGGATGAACAAATACAGCAGCTCCTAGTTCCTCAGCAGCTTGAAATACTTCAAGAAACTCCGGTTCGCCCAAGTTCTTTTGATTCACATTAGAACCAATTTGAACACCTACCATTCCAAGTTCCTTAATGCATCTTTCAAGTTCTTTGATTGCAAGTTTAGGTTCCTGCATTGGAATAGTACCTAAACCAATAAACCTATCAGGGTACTTCGCAACAATTCCTGCTATATGGTCATTTAAGAATTCAGAAACAGAAAGTGCATCCAAAGGCTTTGCCCAATAAGAAAACATTACCGGAACAGTACTTAGAACTTGAATGCTTACACCATGCTTGTCGCACTCATGTATTCGTGATACCGGATCCCAGCAATTGTCTTCAACTTCCCTGAAAAACTTATCATCCTTCATCATTCTTGCGCAACAAGGCTTGTGATGATCAAGATGAATAAAGCCCCCATAACCGAATTTGCTTTTAAAATCAGGGATATTTTCAGGAAGTATGTGCGTGTGAATATCTATGGTAAGCATGGTATTGGCTGGGTTGATTTCTCAAATTGTCTGAAACTAAAGAAGATTAGGCTTTAACAGGTGCTTGCATTATTGTTCCGCATGAATTGCAAGTTCTAAGTTCTTCTGATTCATAAAAGGCATTCATAACAGGCGGCAACTCTTTTACAATATCACCAACATGTAGCTGGCTTTCATGTAGTTTGTTACCACAATTCTCACAATACCAAATAAATGAATCAAGAACTGTTTTTGGCCGAACTAATTCAACTACTAAACCTACAGAATTTGCCGGACGTTGTGGCGAATGTGGCACTTTGCCAGGAAGTAGAAATATCTCTCCTTCTTTAATAGGTATATCAACAGGTTTTCCATCTTCTATAATTTTCAAAACCATATCGCCTTCTATCATATGATAGAACTCTTCAGTTTCATTAAAATGATAGTCTTTACGGTTGTTTGGCCCGCCAACAACCATAACGATGATATCATCTGCTTCTTTATACACCATTTGATTGCCAACTGGAGGTTTTAGCAAGTGACGATTCTCGTTAATCCAATTTTTAAATGAAAACGGTCTTTTGATAGCCATAAGCTGTATTTTTGAGGCAAGGTAACAAAACGCCTTGTAATTGATATGGAACTTAATCTTGCAGGAAGAACAGCTTTGGTATGCGGAAGTACACAGGGTATAGGACAAGCATGTGCTAAACAGCTCGCTGAAATGGGAGCACACATTGTACTATTAGCTAGAAATGAAAATGCTCTGAAGCAAGAAAAAGAAGAACTTGATAGAATAAATAAGCTCAACAATAATTATCTGGTTGCTGATTTTAATGATTATAAGGAAGTAGAACAGGTAGTAAAAAGGTTTGTAGCTGATTTAAACCCAATTCACATTTTAGTAAATAACAATGGAGGACCTCCTGCTGGATTAATTACAGAAGCAAATCCAGAGGCATTTCAGAGTGCATTTACCCAACATTTACTTTGTAATCATGTATTAGCGCAAAGCGTTTTGGAAGGGATGATAAAAACTGACTATGGAAGAATAATTAATATAATTTCAACTTCCGTTAAGCAACCCCTACCCGGCTTAGGAGTTTCTAATACTATAAGAGCTGCAGTAGCTAATTGGTCTAAGACATTAGCAAATGAAGTTGGTAAATATGGAATTACAGTAAATAATGTTCTACCCGGTGCTACACTAACAGGAAGATTATCGCAAATCATCAATAATAAGGCTGCCAAGTTTAACAAAACAACTCAATCTGTTGAAGAAGAAATGCTTCAGGAAATTCCGTTAAAAAGGTTTGCCAAACCAGAGGAGATAGCTAATGCTGTCGCATTTTTAGCTTCCCCGGCTGCAGCATACATTTCGGGAATAAATATACCTGTTGATGGAGGACGAACTGCAAGTTTATAGTTCACATATCACTAGTATTCGTTAATTTTCGAGCCAGGGGGCGCAGCAAATAGCTGCCGAAGGCACTATGGCCAAGCACCCGATGCCGCGGGAAAAATGACTTAACGTATTCTGCATATAAGCGACGGCAGGCTCCCAAATAAAACTGCTAAAAAGCTGCACGCCGAAGCCGGTCGTTGATTGCTTTGCCTAATCCCTCATCAGGAACAGGCTCCGCCAGGATTAGAGAATCGGCCATCTGATCTGCTTGTCGCAGTGATGCAAAAAGATTTGTCGCAGCTTGTCGCACATCTGAATTGGGAGATAATACAATTTGCATATCGGCAGGATAATGGTTAAGCAATTTGTCGTAGCAAATTACAATTGGATTCTCAGAGTGGTGTCTCTGCACCAAGGTATTCAAATCGCCAAGAATCATCCTCTTTCCGGGCGCATAGTGTGAATCAATCATACCCGGTGCCAAGGGGTTTGAACTATGAGTTTTAATTCGTATATCTCCACAAACCTCGATAATATCTTCAACAGAAATTCCACCTAGTCTGAAAATTGTTAGAACATCATTTTCATAACCAATAATTGTACTTTCAACACCTATTTTTGAAGAACCACCGTTTAAAATAAAAGGAATTCTTGAACCTAATTGATCATTTACATGAAGAGCATTTGTTGGGCTTACATAACCGAAAGGGTTCGCACTTGGCGCTGCCAATGGAAAATCCAGTGATTTTAATAGTTCTATTGCTAAAGGATGATCAGGAATTCTGATTGCGACATTTTCTAATCCGCTAGTAACTATATCAGGAATAATTTCTTTTCTAGGCAGCAAAATTGTCAATGGTCCTGGCCAGAATTTTTCTGCAACAAGCATCAATTCATCAGGGAAAGATTTTACAAATTTAAGTACTTCACCAATGGCAAACGTATGAACAATAAGAGGGTCGAATTTAGGCCTTTCTTTTACTTCAAAAATTCGTGTGACTAAATTTGCATCAAAAGCATTTGCAGCTAGTCCATACACTGTCTCTGTAGGAATACCAATAACATCGAACTGCAAGTATTTTCGAGCTTCTGAAATTGAATCTGAAATTATTGCCATTTAATGATTAGATAATTAATTGATGAAAAATCAGGCAGCATTTCGTGCAGCATTAATAATTCCAAACATACATCTTAAAATAAGCTTCTCGTAAATTAATTTATGGTCAGAATTAATTTCAGTTGAATTAATCATTTGCAATGCGTATTGCTGAATGAGTACTAAAGGCTGAACGATATTCTCTCTTTGTTTAACCGAATCTCGGGAAACGGGATTATCTTCCATAAGTTCTTCCTGCTGCATAACTTGCTTAACCATAGATGCAGAAAGAGTATACTCATTAATTAGCATTTTATAAAACTCGTTGAATTCTTCTGAATTTAGAAGCCATGAAGTTGCTGAAAAATTGCATTTGGCAAGCGATTGCATTGAATTAGAAAGCAAACATTTAAAATAGTCTGACTTCTGAATTAATTTAATTAAATCATCTATTTTTCCAGAGCTAATTACTTGATTAATAGCAGAGCCTATTCCATAATACCCGGGAACATTTTGTTTCATTTGCGCCCAAGAACCAACAAATGGGATAGCACGCAAATCCTCAAATACCAAACCTCCAGAGGCATTTCGCTTTGCTGGCCGGGAACCAATATTTGTTTCTCCAAACCATTTTAATGGAGTTGCTTTTTCTAAATAAGGGACAAAACTTGAATGATTTTTAATTTTCAGATATGCTTGATATCCAGATTCGGCAAGTTCATCGAGCAGAACTCTGTCTTCTTCAGAGAGCTTATGATCTTCATTTTGAAAAATTATATTTCCGGCAAGTGCCGAAAATAACTGCTCAAGATTATAATTGCATGAAACTATTTTCCCATAATTGGAGCTAATAGTTTGTCCTTGTATCGTTAATTGAATCTCCTTAGAAGAAATTGTAGGGCCTTGAGATGCATAAAAATCGAAAGTATTCCCACCTCCTCTTCCCGGCGGACCGCCTCTTCCATCAAAAAACAAAGCTTCAATGTCGTACTGAGAACACATTGCTGTTAAGGTCTCTTTTGCTTTAAAAATGCCCCAATTTGCTTTTAAATATCCTCCATCTTTTGTTCCATCAGAAAAACCAAGCATTATAGTTTGCTTGTTGTTTCGGGCTTTAAGATGCTTTTTATAAAATGGGTTACCGAAAAGAGCTTCCATTACAAATGGAGCGTTTGTCAGATCCTCAACCGATTCAAATAAAGGAATAATATCAAGAGGCACATTTTTCTCATTTTCAAAAACCTTTTCTGCCATTGCAAGCACCTCAAGAACATCTCCTTGGTTTGCTGAGTTAGAGATAATATATCGGCAACATGCCTCTTCTCCATTTAAATGCTGAATTTCCTTTGCGGCCTTTAATGAGTCGATAAATTCATTGGCTTCTAAGCCCGAAACATTTTCAATTGAAATAGACTTATCGAATATTTTTAAATGATAATCTTTTTCAGATAGATCAGAAGGTATTCCATTCTTCTGAAAAACTTGTTGCCAAGCCAAATGATGTTTTTTCTCATGTTGGCGAATATCCATTCTGCCGAAATAAAACCCGAAAATTTTTAGCTTAATTAATAACTCATCAATTAATTCAGCAAATAAACCATCATGAGAATGAATAAGTACCCTTTTAATTTCTACTAAATCTGCAAGAAGCTCTTTATCATTTGAGTAGGAAGTGGATTTGTCGCCGTAAGCCGCATTATAAATTCTTCTTTCAATATGCTGCAAACGAGGAACTATGCCCTGAAAAGTTAATCTCCGCCTAATTTTGCGAATATCTCTGTAATAGCATTTCATCAAAGTAGTGCTTAATCTCTCTGACACGTCTTTAGTAATTTCTGCATTTACAAAAGGATTTCCATCTCTATCACCACCAGGCCAAAACCCAATGCAAAAAAGGTTAGGATTATCAAATTCCTCGTAGCTAAGGTTTGCTATATCAAGACATCGCTTCACCAAAGAAGGTAATGAGTGATAAAAAATATTTTCCAAATACCAGATTAAACTAATTGCTTCATCATAAGGACTTGGCTTTTCTTTTTTTATAAAAGGAGTTTTACCGAGCTGACGCAGAAATAAATCAACTTCTGATATCTTGCCATCTCTAATTGAGGAATCCAAATCAGTAATAATTCCAAGTACTTCTCCAGGGTAAAATTGGGTTGGATGAGCGGTGAGCACAATTCTCACAGAAGCAGAATTCAAGAGTTCTCTAAATTCATTTTGCTTTTTATCAGCATCAATACGAGAAGCAAGTGCCTGTAGAGAACCTCTTCCTGAGAGGTTTTTGATTTGTTCATAGGAAGCATCTTCGATTGAATCGAAAAGCACTACTTGTCTTTCAATATACTGAATGAATTGGAATAAATAATTAAATCGATTTTCGCTTGTCTCATCTGGAAGAAACTCATTAAAAAACCTATTAATGATTGATGCTGCATCTTGATTTTGAAGCAGGCCTTCCTCACATGTTTTAGAGAAAAGAGGCAATAAAGTTCCTGTCTTGTTAATACCTTTAAAAGGAAGAAGCAGAAACAAACTGTTATATAATTGAAATTTGAGTGTTACCTGATTATAGTAATTATGGACTTCATTCATTCTCCAAAGATAGTATTGTAATTTCAAGCAGCATATCGATAGAATTTGCAGATTTTCATCATGTTAGTTATGTATTAAAAACGTAAAAACACATCAATAAGCCTTACGTACAATTAGTATTAAAAATTGGCTAATAATGATTCGCAACATACTGGTTTTACAATTTCTGGTTATTGGGTTGAGCTCTTGTAATAAGGACGAAGTGAAGGTAAATTCGCAAACGGCAGCAGTTTATACACCTCAATTTGAGCCGATAATTGAGGCGATTTCGAGAAACTCAAGTTCTGAGAAGCAATTCCAAATGGGAGAATATCTTTTCATTGGAGGCTACACCCAGATTCAGAATAATCAAGATGCTTATGTGCTATGTGAGCAAAATGGTCAAATAATCTGGTCGAAATATTTTGATAGGTCACCCGATGACTCAAAAGTTTCGGCAATAATTGCTGGTGGAAATGATTTATTCGTTGCATTTAGTTGCACGGGTGGGAATACTGATTTTGAAGCAAGTCCCGGAGCATTTCAAACATCATACGGAAGTGGTGGCGGAGCCAAGATTGTTTATCTCTCGAGAATAGAAGCATTAAGTGGAGGAATTCTAAATGCCACTTTCATAGGCTGTAAATTGAATAATGGCAACACCAACACCCTTCGGGCGGAAGATGAAAATCCACAACCCTTAACTATAAATGCTGATGGTACATTAACAATCAAAGCTACTAAAGCTTATGACAGAGCTGATGGAAGGCTAACGCCGGATATTGGTCCTGATGATGACTGTTTAGTTTCAGGAGGAAAATGGGTTGGTGTTTTTAATAGAGATTTAAGTCTGATTTCGGGAGATTGCCTGCCTTGATTCTCTAATATTGAATTTCTGATAAACCAAATAGTGATATGCTTGTTGTTTAGCACTTTGATACCTTTGCAAAGTGCGTATATATCCTGAAGACAGCCGATCAAGTTTTGAATTTGAAAGGATTTGCAAATTAGTTGAGCAAAATTGTCGTAGTGTTCTTGGTAAAGAGAAGGCTATGAATATGCATCCTGTGAATGAATTTGATGTTATTCATCTTCAATTACAGAGAGTTAGAGAGTATTTGGATATTAAACAAAGTGGCTCGGGCTTTCCCAATGCCTCATTTCCTGAAATCGGGAAAGAGATAAGCCTTTTAAGTGTTGCAGGCTCTACCTTGCAGGAAAAGCAATTGATGAACCTGAAAGATGTTTCGGAGACAGTAAACAATATGCTAAAATTCCTGAAAGACAAAGAAGAAGTCATGCCGGGCATTTGCAGCATTTTTGATTCAGTTTATTATACAAAAGAAATAATTGATCCTATTGACAGGGTACTTGACCAAGCTGGTATTGTAAGGTCCTCTGCATCGAAAGAGCTTGCTAGCATTAGAAGAGATTTAGCTAATGCCCGAAAAGAGCTCGATAAGGTTTTTAGGCAGCAATTACAAAAGCTTAAAAAGCTTGGATGGCTTGCCGATACGGAAGAGTCGGTTTATCATGGCAGAAGAGTTTTATCTGTTCTGGCAGAACAAAAAAGAAATGTGGGAGGCTTAATTCAAGGAAGCTCCGATACGGGTAAAACAACGTTCATAGAACCGATTGAAACAGTTGACTTAAACAATGAAGTTTTTGAGCTTCTGCAGCAGGAAAGAAAAGAGATAATGCGCATTCTAAGGCAGCTAACCAATGAACTTAGAAACTACATTAGTTTAATTAGAAACTACGAAATCACTTTAAGTGATTTTGATTTCAATAGAGCCAAAGCTCTGTTCGCAATCGAGCTAAATGCGGTAATGCCTAATCTGATGAAGTCTTCTCAGTTAAGGCTTGTAAATGCAAGACACCCAATCTTGCATTTACAAAACAAGGCATCTGGAAAAACTGTAATTCCTATGTCATGTGAATTAAATCCTCAGCAAAGACTGCTTATTATTAGTGGCCCAAATGCCGGAGGAAAGTCAATAACACTTAAGACTGTTGGACTATTGCAAATCATGCTACAAAGCGGAATGCTGGTTCCAGTTGAACAGCAATCAGAAATGGGCATCTTTCATAGATTCTTCGCTGATATTGGCGATAGTCAATCTATTGAGATGGAACTAAGTACCTACAGTTCTCGATTGGCTAAGATGCGGTACTTCTTAGAGTTGGCAGATAAAAGAACATTGTTGTTAATAGACGAATTCGGAACAGGTACAGATCCTGAACTGGGAGGAGCTATTGCTGAGGCCATGTTAGAGGAGTTGTCGAGGCGCAAGGTTGTTGGGGTTATTACAACGCATTACATGAATATTAAAATTGCAGCCGACCGGCTGGATGGAGTTAAAAATGCATGCATGCTTTTTGACGACATAACTCTTCAACCAATGTATCAATTAGTAACAGGTCAACCGGGAAGCTCCTACACTTATGTTATTGCTGAAAAGGCTGGATTGCCTGTACCTTTGATTAATAGGGCAAGAAATATAACATCTAAAGATAAGGTAACCCTTGATCGGATGTTACAACAATTGCAAAAGGAGCAACAAGAATTAAAGAAGATTCTCAAAGCACTTGATGAGAAACAAGGAGAGGCAGATATTTCAAAGAAGAAATACGATGAGCTTTTTGAAAAATGGAAGAAGAAGGTGGAGTTGAAAAAGAATCACGTAGACGAGAATGTTAAGTTTATTGAAGTTGGAAAGAAATTTCTTGACATTCAAAAAGAATGGGAGACAGCACAAGACAAAAAGCTTGTGATGGCAAAAATTAACCGGTTTCTAAATGCTGAGAAGAAGAAAAAATTAGATAAAAAACTCCAAGCAAAAAAAGAGAAGCTAAAAGCTAAAGTTTTAGAGAAGAAGATTGAAGAAATTAAAGTTGGCTCTAAAGTAAAACTGCTAAATGGCAAACAAACAGGTATTGTAGAAGAAATTCAAAACAACCGAGCAAGAGTTACTTTTGGAAATCTAAAAACCCTTGCCAGTCTAGAGAATCTTCAAGTGATTGATTAATTGTTTCGGATTAATATCACAGTGCCTTTTTCTTCGAATTCTTGATCTTTGATATCAGTTCCATTAATAACAAAGAAATAAGTTCCTTCAGGAGCCTCATTGCCTTTGTAGGTTCCATCCCATCCGGTTTTAACATCTTCCCATTCATAAACAGGCTTTCCCCAACGGTCAAAGATTCTGGCAACAAAGGTTTTTACAGCATTATATTCAACTTGAAAGAATTCATTGAAAGAATCTCCATTAGGAGTAAAAACATTAGGCACTGTTAAGAGTAATTGATCGCTAAGCACTTTAATTATAGTACTTGCAGTATCAACACATCCAGTAGAATTGGTGCAAACCAAATCTAGAACATAAGTTCCAGAATCGGGAAAGCTAAGCAATCCAGGTGCTACAAAAGAAATACTTGAATCATTCAGGAACCAAAGACATGTCTCTCCATTGATGCTAAAATCATTAACATAAACAGGAAGTGTAACATAACCTGAGTCGATGTCTGTTACAAACTGAGCAGTCACTGGTAAACCAGTGATGGTAATTTGATCGGTTGCTGTATTACACTCCCCTTCACGAGTAAGTTCATAAACCCCTGGCTCAGTAACAACTATACTCTGGCTTGTTTCTCCCGTGCTCCAATCGTTAATCAGCAAAGCTTCCGAAACAAGTGAAATTTCCGGATTATCACAAAGAGAAGTTCCATCAGGTGTGAGAATTTGTGCATTTAAATTAGGCAATTCAACAATTGAAACCTTTAAAGCCTCACTCAAACATGAGCCTACTTGAGCAATTGCATACAGAATAATGTTATTTTGATTTGTTTGATATGAATTTCCTGTCCCAAGAGGGTTTGTATCTTGAGGGCTTTCATACCAAGATATTTCTCCTGCCGATGAGGCAGTTGCAAGAGGGATTTCTTCCCCTTCGCAATATGTTAGTAATGTATCTCCCTGAGGAATATCCACTACTGAGAATTCTACATCAATTGAAACTGGCTCTGAAACACAACCTTCTAATTCTTGAATAACATAATAGGTTGTTGTAACATCTAACTCAGGTATGTAATCAGGTCCAACACCTGCTAATTCACTTAACGATTCATCGCTATACCAAGAAACAGAGGCTCCTGATTCAGGATCTGACTGAAGAGCTCCAGGATCTTCTCCATTACAATATACATTCTGACCTGTAATTAAAAGTGGTGGTAATTGAATTACGTTTATTGTGCTTGTTTGAGTGTTAGCGCACAAACCAGAACCAACAGAATAATTAATAGTAATATTACCAGAAATTCCTGAAACATCCAGAACGCCTCCTATTACACCATTGCCGCTCCAAACTCCACCTTCAGTGCCAGTTAGCCAAGAACTCAGATCAATTGGGGCAGAGTCGCCACAAATCGATGCTGGATTAGAAAAACTTGCATCAACGGATTGTAAAACTGCAATATCTAAGGTAAGACTTGCTCCTTGTTCAACACAATCATTAGGAGGAAGAACAGTATAAGTAACAGCTGAACCGTTGCCGGCTTGGGATGGGTCATAAAGATTTCCATTAACCCCGATACCTGACCAAGTGCCGCCTTGCGTTCCTGATATATAATCATTTAGATTAATAACACCATTGTTTGAACATAAAGGACCGGGGTTAGTCCAATTTGCCGAAAATGGTTCAATAGGAGCTTGACATCCAGTATTGCTATAACTAGGCACGCCAGCAGCAGTAAATGTAACTGTTGCTCCGTTTTGAGCATTATTAAAGCCATTTATATCTACAAGCTGTCCACGTTGATACGATACAACTTCTTGACAAGCATTTGCACCATTAATTCTTAAGCGTAACTCTTGAGTTTGAGGAGAACCTGCATTGTAATTTAAAAAATGACCGCCACCTTGTCCATTATGTTGATGATAAATGATGAATAATGTGTCACTCAGATTGGCAAAAGAATTTAGACTAACTGAAACTTCATAGCTGGTAATTGCAAGCACCCTAGAATTAGCTGGAATATTACCATTAGGGGGCTCAATAAGATATCCACATGATAGAATTGTGTTATTGAGTTCGGTAGTTTTTGCTGCAGTAGCTACGTTTTGGACAAAGCCGTTAAATGGAAGTGTGTTAACACCCTGAGAAGGCCAGCCATCAAAAACTTCTATTTCAGAGATGTTTATCGGAAAGGTAGTTGTTCTAAAACGGAACATCTCGTTTAGCCCCTCCTGGCTGTTGAAACCATCACAAGCATCAACCAACATTGTTTCTACTTCAATGCAATTTTGTGCTTTCGATTTTTGTGAAAAAGAATGAATCGCAAAAAGAAAGAGGATGAAGAAATAATGGTTTCTCATATGCCAGAATATCGATACAAGATAAAAAAACCATTATAAAAAAACTCATATGCTAATAAAACATAAGAATGAAAGAATTTCCCACTGGAGCTTGGCTTTTAATTAGGTTGTCAAGAAATCCAGGACCAAATTCGTGGCAGTAAGTAAGTAAACTTTCTTGTCTTTCCTGCAATTTGCCATTTGGATAAATATAGTCGTAAAGCAATTTCATTCTATTCTCACCAATTCGCTCTTTGCGTTTAGCCTCACGAATTAGTTTTAAAGAAAACCTGTTAGTTTGATGTTTAAACCTTGCACCCATAGCTTGGGCCGAAGCTATAAGGCTGGGATGGATTCTTGATGCTTTTTCCTCTATTCTATCAAGCCATTGGTTAAGTACTTCAAGTTCAGCTCTTAATTCCAGATCGTCTTCAGACTCTTGCAATGCAAATCGCTTTTCCAAAATACTCAATGGAAGGAAAAGGTCCCTTTCTGACAACTTATTATTGGTAAATCTGTGATGATTAGTCCTATCGAGAATCATTACCGAGTTTCTCAAAAGCAAAATTGGATATGCAATTTTATGTGCATCAAATACTGGTTTTAGCTCTAACCAATACGATACTTCTGCACCTCCCCCAAAATATGCCAGGTTGGGTAAAATCGATTCCTGATAAACTGGACGCATCATCACATTTGGTGAAAACCGCTCAGGGCTATTTTCAATTTCAGATTTCAATTCTTCTTCACTGAAAATATACCTTCCATCAGAAGTGCTAAAGCCCGATTGTGTCTTTTCAATTCTTTCCCTATAACCCTCTCTCAGGTAAAAGAAGTTAACCTCCCTTCCGTTCACTTGAACTTTGTAATTCCTATTTAATTGATTGATGGCTTTCTGACTTTCTTGAAAACTCACCTCATTAAAAATATCATTTGAGATTATTGGTGCGAAAACTTGCTTAAGCTCCTTTCTGTCAGCATCAATGATTATAAGACCTTCTTTCTCAAAAAGAGAATGAACTAAATAACGAGTTGCTTTGCTTAAATCATCTAGTTCATAAGCTTTCTGGCATATTTCTAAAAAAAGTTTAGAACCTTCATTCTCGTCCAGATTTGCCTTTATCAGTTTTAGTAAATCAGTCAATCCTTCATTTGACAATCTACCTGCAGCTCCATTTTGTTGAGTTTCCCAGGTGTACTTTCTTCCTGCTACATTAACTGAACGAATTTCATCAATATCGTGATCTTCAGTAGCCATCCAAAAAACTGGCAAAAAGTTTTTCGAAGGAAACCTCTCCTTTAGTTCTTTTGCTAAAGCAATGGTATTGCAAATCTTTAGAACAGTGTATAAAGGACCTAATAAGATTCCATTCTGTTGACCCGTTGTAACTGTGAAGGTATCTTCTGATTCAATAAGTTTTATTCTTTCTTCCAAAGATTCATTAAGCAGTCCTGATTCCTTGTATTGCTGGTTCAGCGATTTGCTGAGAACCTCCCGATTCTCAATCGGAAAACTTCTTTTAAGCAACATAGCTTTTTCAAATGAATCTAAACTTGGCTCGAATTCATAAAGGCTCTTTAAAGATGGGGCTCCATCCAAATAGTCTTTTACAAGTTTTTGAATTTTACCGGTTTCTGAGACTGGAATTTTGCCAAAAATAGGATTCATTTGAAGGTAAAATAGAGCAATAATGAGATGAATGTATCGATTTAATCTGGAACTACAGATCCATACAAATCAAACTCCTCAGCCCTTTCAATGTTCACATACGCAAAATCTCCTATTCTAAGATACTGCTGCTGAGCATTAACCAAAACTTCATTATCTACTTCAGGAGAGTCGAATTCGGTTCTGCCAATAAAATAATCACCTTCTTTTCTGTCGAATAATACTTTAAAAGTTTTACCAATTTTTTTCTGATTGAGACTAGCTGAGATACCCTGCTGAATGTCCATCACAGCCTCTGCTCGCTCTTGCTTCACTTCTTGAGGGACATCATCATTAAGCTTATAGGCATGTGTATTTTCTTCATGAGAGTATGTAAAAATGCCTAATCTATCAAACTTAGAATCGCTTACCCATTGAAGCATTTCTTCATGGTCTTTTTCTGTTTCTCCGGGATATCCGGCAATTAAAGTAGTTCGTATTGCAATTCCAGGAACCTCATCACGAAACTGATTTACAAGGTCAATTGTTTTCTGTTTAGTGGTTCCCCTTCTCATGCTTTTTAGCATAGAATCACTAATATGCTGAAGAGGCATGTCAATATAATTACAGATATTTTCACGCTCCCTCATTGTGCGAAGCACATCTAATGGGAAACCACTTGGAAATGCATAATGTAAGCGAATCCAGTCTATTCCATCCACATCAGCCAAGCGATTCAATAGTTCGGAAAGATTTCTTTCCTTGTACAAATCAAGACCATAATATGTAGAATCTTGTGCAATTAGGAGTAATTCCTTAGTTCCTTGGCGAGCTAGGTTCTTAGCCTGAATAACGAGATCCTCCATTGGAATACTCACATGACCACCACGCATAAGGGGAATGGCACAGAATGAACAAGGTCTGTCACATCCTTCTGATATTTTAAAATATGCAAAATGATTTGGAGTAGTAAGTAGCCTTTCTCCAACAAGCTCATGCTTATAATCCGCTTTCAGCGTTTTTAGCATTCTTGGAAGTTCTCTAGTGCCAAACCAAGCGTCAACCTCAGGAATTTCCTTTTCAAGTTCGGGCTTGTATCTTTCACTCAAACAACCAGTAACATATACTTTAGAAACCAAACCGTCTTCCTTCGCCTCTACATATCTCAGTATGGTATCGATGCTCTCTTGCTTTGCATTATCTATAAAGCCACAAGTGTTTATTATTACAATCTCAGAATCATCTTCTGATGATTCATGAACTACGTCAAATTTATTTGCTTTCAGCTGACCCATGAGGACTTCTGAATCATAAAGATTCTTAGAACAACCGAGAGTTACTACGTTAACTTTATTCTTTTTGAGGGTTTTGGTTTTCATTTAGTTAGTCCTTAAACAGGGAATCAACAAACTCTTTCTTATTGAACAGTTGCAAGTCGGTCATTTTCTCGCCAAGACCAATGTATTTAACCGGAATCTTGAATTCATCTGAGATTCCTATCACAACTCCTCCTTTTGCAGTACCATCAAGCTTAGTAAGTGCTAGAGCGTTAACATCTGTAGCTTGAGTAAACTGCCGACATTGCTCAATGGCATTTTGCCCTGTTGATGCATCCAATACAAGTAAAATTTCATGAGGTGCATCAGGTACAACCTTTTGCATCACACGTTTAATCTTACTGAGTTCATTCATCAAATTGACTTTATTATGCAATCGGCCTGCAGTATCAATAATTACGACATCGGCGTTGGTAGATTTTCCTAATTGAACAGCATCAAATGCAACGGAGGCCGGGTCGGCTCCCATTCCATGCTCTACAAGAGGAACCCCTACTCTTTCTGACCAAATTTTTATCTGGTCAACCGCAGCGGCTCTAAATGTGTCGGCAGCTCCGAGAACGACTGATTTTCCAGACGATTTTAATTGATAAGCCAGTTTGGCAATAGTGGTAGTTTTTCCAACTCCATTGACCCCAACAACCATGATTACATATGGTTTTGCACCTGAAGGGATATTAAACTCGGTTTGATCGGCACTTTTGTTTTCTTCCAGAAGAGCAGCAATTTCATTTCTAAGAATGCCGTTAAGTTCATTCGTTGACATGAACTTGTCTTGCGCTACTCTTTCCTGAATTCTTTCAATTATCCTTAATGTTGTGTGAACACCAACATCTGCACCTATTAGAATTTCTTCCAGATTGTCGAGAACCTCATCATCGACCTTAGATTTTCCAACAACGGCTCTAGCTAATTTTCCAAAAAAACTTTCTTTGGTTTTGGCCAAACCCTGATCTAGAGTTTCCTTTTTTTCTTTCGAGAATAATCCAAAAAATGCCATCTTAATTAGGTGTTTTTAATGGTATGTCTGTTAGCAAAAAAAGCTCCTTCCTTATGGGAAGAAGCTTAAGACTTATAATATCATATGAACAGATTACTTTTCGTTAAGGAAATCTTTCACGTGGTCATTATGAACCACTTCCTCCCTGAACGCGTAAGCACCTGTTTTTGGTGATTTAACCATTTTAATAACCTTCGTAAAGGCTTTTCCGGAACCTGATTTTAAGGTTGCAACTACTTTCTTTGCCATGATTCAGACGAATTACTTAATTTCTTTATGGACAGTTACACGTTTAAGCACCGGATTGTATTTCTTCAATTCGATACGCTCAGTAGTGTTCTTTTTGTTCTTTGTTGTAATGTAACGTGAAGTTCCTGGCACACCAGTTGTCTTATGCTCTGTGCATTCCAATATTACTTGAACACGATTTCCTTTTTTCGCCATGGCGATGATTCTTTAGTTTTAAGGGGTGCAAATATAGTTAAAGATTTATTTGAACCAACACAAGTTGACAAAAAATTCATTCGCCGATGAAGAATAAAACATCCTCCTTTACATTCAATGGCTTGAACATGCTATCAAATATCAAAAGCAAACTTCATGTGCAAAAGCTCATGGTAGTTATATTAAAGAGCAATGAATGTCAAAAAAGAGAGCATCGTAAAAAAAGACAAGTAAGATTTAACCTGCTTTGTGAATATTCTCTATGAAATATTAATGCAATAAAGCTATTGATACAGTCTGGGTTACTTACGCTTACAAACATTCGGCTTACTTTTTTGACAACTATCTTACTAGGTCATTCAAACCAAACAACATTTGTATGAATTTAGCCGCTTGAGTGAAATCAAATTACCGTGTCATTACGTACAAGGTCATGAATAAAAAATGAAGCAGAATTATTTCTTAACTTTTTTACTCCCTCAAACAGATAAACCGCTTTTTAACAAGCGCAATAAATTATCTGTGATGTTCATGGTAGCCGTTTGCCTTTATGGTATAATTTTCTCTATCTGGGATTTTGTATTGGGATTTCAGAATACAGCTCTTGTTAATCTATTTCTTAGTGCGGTATCTATCACTTCTTTAATTCTATTGAAGAACAACAAACATTTTTTTTCGAAAGTGACAATGATTATTGGCTCAACTATAGTTCTATGTTCTCACTTCATCTTATTTAAACAACAAACTCTAATCCTTGGATATGCAGTTCCATTGTTTATGTGTTCTATAGCTATTTTCAGAGGGAAGCACTTAGCTAAAGGTATTTTTGTGAGTTTGGTTTGCTTGATTATGTTCGCTGTTGTTATCGGGGCCGACTATCACCCTTCATTTGCCTACATTTTAGGTATTGAAGAACTTAAGGAACAACGGATAATAAACATAGGAGGAATGTTTATTTTGTGTTTCTTTTTTAGTTATTTCATTGTGAGAATAAATGAAGACATTCATGAATTTCTTTTAATTCAAGGAAAAGAACTTGAAGAAAGCAACTTAAAATTAAAAGAGACTATAAAGACAAGGGACAAACTGTTTTCTTTAATCGCGCATGATTTGAAGGGGCCTTTTCAATCAATGTCGGCATCGCTCGAAATTCTAAGTGCCACAGATACATCAACTCAGGATAAGGATATGGTAATTACACATCTTTCAAAAAAAGCTGAAAACACTATCATCCTGCTAAACAATCTTCTTTTATGGTCACAGCACCAAACCGACACTATAAAATTCAGGCCCGAAACAATTAAACTAAATACTGCTAAAACCAGCATTCTTGAACAATTTAAAATTCAAGCTTACGAGAAAAAGATTTCAATCAACATCGATTTTGGCAATTTCCAAGCAGTATTTGCTGATAAAAATATGTTTGATTGTATAATGAGGAATTTAATTTCCAATTCAATTAAATTCACCCATGAGGGTGGAGAAATTAGTATCAAAAGCTATGTAGAAGGATTATCCACCAGATTCGTTGTGTCAGACAATGGAATTGGCATGGATGAGTTAGTGAAAGAAATGCTATTGAATAAACAATCTTATTCCAGTGCAGGAACCAATAGAGAACAAGGCCACGGCCTTGGGATGATGTTAATTCATGAATTTTTAAAAATGCACAAATCTGAACTGAAGATTGAAACCGAAAAAGGGAAAGGAAGCTCGTTCAGCTTTTCTCTCAATAATGCGTAAAAAAAATAGTGCTGTATCCGAATTTAGTGTTAGGTAAGGTCTGTTTATTAGGTGATTCAATTACTAAAAAACAGAAATGACCTGAAAACGTTTTGCCATTCAAATCAAATTGTAGATAAATTAAGGAACTACCTCAGAAATTTCTATTAGTCCACCTGGAACAGAAGTAGACTGGTTATAAAGCAGTTCTTTATTCACATAAACAGAAATACTTGTAGTGCCGAAGCCTGTATTAACTGCAGAAAGAAATACACTTGCTCCTTTGGAGTGCCTGAAGGAAACATTCCAACTACCACTAACATTTTCTGTACGAATTGAAGGACTTACCATTGTGTATGCAATTGCTGCTGATCCACTTGAACTCACTTTATATTCTACTCTAGGATAGTCTTCTTTAGAGCATCCAAATAAAAAAGATAAGGCTAAAAGGAAAGGAAGAGTTCTTTTCATATATCTAGTGTCTAAGGCATAAAAAATGGTAGCAGACAATAATTAAGCCATTAGTAAAATATGATGTAATTTCAAACTTATAACTGATAAACTCAAAGGCCATCTGGAAAGTCGAAAATCTACTGCAAATAAGAAAGACATTAAGGTACTGGCTAAAACTTATTTATGCACTGTGTTTGTATTTATTGATGCCTATATAACAGAGTTAGCTGATATTGCCTGTTCTGGTTCAAAACAATCTTCCGCTTCAAAATAATTACATTTGTTATCCTAAACTCATGAAAAGAGGATGTCTAACGCTTCATTAACTGACCTATCAAAGAAGATTTCAAATCTATTGAATGAATCTCGCCAGAGAGTCGTTCAAGCAGTTAATCACACGATGGTTCTTACCTACTTTGAAATTGGAAGAATGATCGTGGAAGAAGAACAAAATGGAAAGGAGCGAGCTGATTATGGAAGTCAACTATTATCAGATTTATCCAAAAGCTTAACACAAGAGTTCGGAAGAGGATTCTCAATTACGAATTTACAGCAAATGAGGATGTTCTATAACATCTATTCAAAACAACAGACACTGTCTGCTAAATCTGAAAATAGCGAGTCATTATCTGAAAATTTCAAACTTAGTTGGTCGCACTACCTTAAATTGATGAGAATCGATGATGAACTTGAACGAAAATTCTATGAAATAGAAACACAGAAAAACAACTGGAGTCTTAGAGAGTTGAATCGCCAATATGATTCGGCTTTATTTACAAGACTTACAATTAGTAAAGACAAGAATGAAGTATTAAGACTTTCAGAACAAGGTCAAGTAATTGAAAAACCACAAGATGTAATTAAAGATCCGTATGTTCTTGAATTTATTGGCCTCCCCGAGCAAAACTATTTTTCAGAAAATGAATTGGAGCAAAAACTAATTGATAAGCTAGAACATTTTCTATTGGAACTCGGGAAGGGTTTTACTTTTGTAGCAAGGCAAGACAGAATAAGCTTCGACGATAAACACTTTAGAATTGATTTGGTGTTCTATAATCGAATTCTCAGGTGTTTCGTTCTGATAGACTTAAAAGTTGGAGAACTAAAACATCAAGACATCGGTCAAATGCAAATGTATGTGAACTATTATGACAGAATAGTAAAACTAGAAGAAGAAAGTAAGACAATCGGAATTATACTTTGCCAGAATAAAAGTGAAGCTGTTGTAGAGTTTACATTACCTGAGAACAACACTCAAATTTTTGCAAGTAAATACCTAACTGTTTTACCGAGCAAGGAATCATTGAAGAAACTAATCGAAAATTA
>JAGYKL010000070.1 GCA_018401705.1 Bacteroidia bacterium
ACAGAATCGATTCACTAGAAATTTTCAAAGCGAGAAATTGGATTAGCTAGTTTGGTTTAGAAAGATCTAAGCCAAAGCGAGTAGGGGAGTTTCTATCGAATTAACAATCAAAGAATAGCAGAGCATTTAAAAATGTCTTTTTTTCAATAGTTGAACAACAAAATCAGGCAATTTCAAACACCTACATTTTTAAGATGCTCTGCGGGTGAGAACATCCCGCCAAGCAGACACTAAGAATATAAAAAGCACCTCTTGCTCACAACGTTTTGCAGCTACACGAAGGGCGGGCGATTTACCACAAAAGTTGATTAAAAGTACTAAAGTTCCTGTGACCACCAAACTGTCTTTGGAACACGAAACCCCGCCTTTTGGGTAGGTGCTGTTAGCAGCTGTATTTATTGTCTTAAAAAGTATTTTAATGTCCATACTATATACCAACCTTTTAGCCTGTCAACTATGTTATGAAATTGTCTATGAGTTTCAATAGCTCTTGTTCTTTTCATTTCAATTTCATTTACAGCATTACTAGCAAGAGATTTTAAATAACCACATTCTTGAAAATGTTTTATTTCGTCTTCAATTTTTATTTTTTCATCTTCCATATGCTGTCTGACTTTTGTATGATAGTTTTCCCAAAGTTGCAAAGGCATATAATCTCTTAAAAAATCAATGCTATATGTGATGTCCAAAATTGCTATGTAATTAATAGTTGAATAAGTTGTTCTTCTGAGTTCTTCTTGTGTGAAACTCTTAAATATTGAACTTGTAAACATTGGCATAGCGTCAACCGCATAATTACTTTCTTGGGTTTCCTTTATCTCTACTTTAGTTGTTGCAACTATTGACTTTTTTATAAAGTCTAGGTCTTCAATGAATTTTAATGATTTGTCAAGCCCAATATATTTTGAGTAATCAAGTATTACCTTTCTTTGTCTGTTAAGTTTTGAAGACTGAAGCTCAAACTTGCACTAAAGTAAGAAAGAAACGCAAAGCTCCAAACTAAGATGAAACCCCAATTGGCGGCTGTGCGCTGTTATATGCAGCTGTTTGATTATTCTATTACTTAAGGAAATTTATTATAAATATCTTTTCTATGTAATACAGTTATCAACCTAACTTCATTCGAATTAATAAGTTCTAGACCAATTCTATAATCGCCAATTTTAATTCTATAGTAGGTAGTATATCCAATCAGTTTTTTAGTGTTGCTCACTTTGTCGATTGAATCAACTAACTCAAGTTTATAAATTACAGATTCAATTCTTTTTAAAAGCGAAGTATCTTTGATTTTATCAATGGCTTTGATAAATGACTTATCAAATTTGACCTTCATTTCTTTTGGAGCTTTTTGATAACTTCATTTCTAGAGACATCTTCTCCTGTTTTTTCTGAATCTAAAATTGAGCCCATTAAAAAGTCTTCATATTGAGCGTCGTTCATATTTACAACATTAGCTCCTAGTCTTTTGGCTAGCTCTTTAAGGATTTTGTTGCTTTTATCGTCTGCTTTAATAATGATCGCGCTCATGTTTTCAATTATTGAGAAGCAAATATACTGATTTTGAAATGTTAATCCTCAACTATCAATTTCAAAGTAATGTTTCGAAAACAAGGATCTTTGTATTATAGCTTCCGGATGGTAACAGTTGCATATAACGGTTCGCGGCTTGCCGAAGTTGCCGGTTTTAGTGCACTTCCCTATCAACTGGCAATCAAAGTCAAATGTATGCAACCAAGCTCAAATTAGCAACCCACCCGGCAATTTTGGCAAACCGCTGTTATGGGCTGCCCTTCTGTCCTTTGTCAAAATATAATTCCGCGTCTTTTTAAATACCATTTGATGTATTCATTTGTCAAAGCTTCAAATTTCAAGGTTTCAAGTCTTGAGAATTTGGCTGGTAATATAGCGACTAAAGCACTGTTTATTGAAAAATTCAAAATCGAAGTTGAAGCAAAACTACTCTTGTCTGAACGATTATACCAAGGTTGTTTAAATGAGTTTGGATATTTTCCTTCGAAACGATAATTGTTATTGTCTGCGGATATTACTACATCAAAATGGTCGTCAACGTCTGTAACAACTACATATCCTGAAGTGTCAAATGCGGTCAACAAATACAAGTTTAGTGTGTCAGTATTTTGACAACCCTTAAAAATTATCTCATTTTGTTCTTTTGTAGAATATGCTCTTTTGAAATACCAGTCAGTCTTGTGCCATTTTGCGACTTGAATAATATGTTTTTTGTCTGTCAATTTTAAAAACTCTTCTTTGGTGATACCGATATTGTCAAAAGTAGGTTTGAGGTAAGTTATTCCAAGTTGTTTCAACAGGTCTGAAATAAGAAGTCGGTCAACAACCAAACCTTGGTTTAAAATCTTTTCTTTTCGATATGAAGTGTCAGGCTTAAATGTGAATTTGTATTCAGTCCTTTGATATGGATTTAAAATGTAATTATTTTTCTCTTTATTGAAAACAAGAATATATTCGTCATACGTCCCAGTTGTTGTGCCACAGTCGTCAAAATGGTAATAGCTCGAATTGGAAATTATTTTTATGGTGTCAACATATTCGCCCATGTATGTCAACTGTTGTCCAGTTACACTTAGTGAAAATGTTAGTCCAATGAGTATTAATATTTGTTTCACTGTTGTCATTGAGGGTTGCCTATGCGCCAAAATATATCAAACTCTTTTCTTGAGGGTTCACCAAAATGTTTTATTATTTCATTTAGATGAACAGGAAATTCAATTTCATTATCGTTAATGAAAAGCCCCTCTTTACTACATTCAATTTTATTTTTCATGAGATTCAATTTATTTGATAAGTATTTACCATCAATTTTATAATTTTTCTTTAACACACCTTATCGATATGCCCATTCTCTTTGCAATAGGAATGA
>JAGYKL010000071.1 GCA_018401705.1 Bacteroidia bacterium
TTTAGTGCAAGTTTGAGCTTCAGTCTCCGAAATCCCAACCGTCGGCTGTTCGCGAAACGTTAACCCCAAGCGGTTGAATGACATCAACAACAAGAGCAGTTTTCTTTATAAACGTTCTTCGTTTTTAAAATTTCAATGATTCGCTAAATGGTTCATACTTTAACACACATGAGAGGCAATGTCAGATTACAAGTGGAAACCCAGTAGTTTATTAACTATTTTTCTACTTTAGTTTTTTCTCTGTTGCAATTATCATTTTCTACTACTATGTTTACATAGTTATTCACGGAGCTTGTTTTTATAGAATTACAAGTGTTTTAGAATGGAAAGGTATTCGTATGGAAAATAGCGAAGGAGCTTATGTATTTTGCAATCATGTTTTAGGATGGGATGAGCCAGGAGAACCTGAACACAACAATCAGATGGCAGATCGTGATAATTTTGGGTTTTATTTTATCAATAGCCCCAATGCCACCATCACCAATAACCTTTCAGAGCACACCCGTGTAGGCTTTCAATTTGTAGCCTCGAACCTTGGAATCAGCTTCAAAGAAAACACCATGAATAAACATGGGAATGCCACAAATACCGGAGCTGGTCTTTTACTTGGTTTCAATACAGACATAACAACCTATTCAAATGAACAAGAAACAACACCAGTATTAATTGGTAATCATACCAATGCCAGAAACCAGTGGCTGAATATGAATAACGCTATAGGAGCAAAGAAACCGTTTGGCAATAGCAGTCCAAATTATTTCACTGTAAACAACCAATTCTCAGGGTTAATCAATGACTTTTACCCTACGCATTCGCCGGAGGAATATGATGATTGTATAAATGACCCGTTCTTTGTTTGCGGTCCTGGCGATACCGATCCATTAGATTATGTTTGTGCATACAATGGAAGTCCACTTCAAGGTTACAGAATTGCCAACCCTGAAAATGTAGCTGATGTTCTAAATGCGTTTTTGGCTGACAGTATTTCATTTATTAGTTTTAACGATGAAATGCTTTATCAAATTCAAAAAGATTTGGATGCAATGCTATTTGATTCATTACTTCAAATGCCTGATACTGGTCGCATTGCCTTGTTAAATCAACTACTTGTCGAATCCAATACCCGAGAACTTAACAAAATTTCTAGTTTGGCTGGAAAATTCAAAGCCGATTCTACAGTAGCTTTGAATTTAAAATCTTTGGTTGCTCAAATAGATTCATTACATACTCTAATTGCTAATTTAAATGAATTGCTGATACTGGATACGTTAAATCAGGAGTCAATTTTAGCACAAATAACAAGTCATACTGACCAAATTACTCCTTTGAAAGAAGAAATGGAAGCCATTAAAGCAACATTTACTGAACAGAGAACAATAAAATTTACTGAATCAGAATTGCGAAATACAGCTGTGATAGCTGAAAATTTTATTGAACAGTTAGAAAAGCAGGTTAACTCTCTGTTCAAAGCATACATGGTTGAAGAGTTTGCAGGCTTTAATGTAAGTCAACAAAACCAATTGGATTCAATTGCTAGTATTTGTCCACTTTTAGGTGGTAATTCGGTATTTAAGGCAAGGAGTTTACAAAGCACCTACAATGACAGCATTTATTACGATGATAAATTGCTCTGTAACCAACAAGGCGTATATTATCGATTAGCTGCAAAAGATACCATTGTATCGAAAAAGGAAGAAAAACTAATTCTCTTTCCAAACCCTACTTCAGATAAACTCACTGTATTTCTTCAATCGGAAATAAAAGAAGATTATTCAATTGAAATATTCAATTTAATGGGTCAACAAGTTTTCGAAAAGAAAAAGTGTAGTAACACTATTTCAATTTCATTTGATTCATTCAATCTATCTTCAGGCACCTATATCGTTGCTTTGAAACAATCAATTACCGGAAAGGTGTTTCGCGAACGTTTTCAATTAACTAACCAATAAAATCAACAAGTATGTCAACGTTACAAAAACTGAGAATTATTTTATTGGTGGGTTTATTTTTTTCAAGCCAAATTCATTTGCTTGCTCAACGGCAATCGGATGTGATTTGGGCTGGGAATAGTTTCTTCTCAATACCTCAAGAAGCCCCGGCAAGGAATTTCTTATTAGTATTCAATGAAGATTCATTAGAATACATTGATAATGAAACTCCTATTATACTGACGGGTTTAGATAGCCGGGCTGCATATTCTGACCGGCACGGAAATTTGAAATTTGCTTCGAATGGCTGGCGTTTAGTAAATAGCAGCGGAGATATTCTGTCATATAAATTGTGGCGTGATGATATACCTTGGTCAGGAGGGTCGCCCGATACAACCATGACTCGTATCTCTAAAGGGCCTCTATTTTTGGAAGATCCAGGTGATAGCAACCGTGTGTATTTGTTTTACGGTGCGAGTGCAGAGAATCTGCCTTCATCGACATTAGGACTTACCCGACAAGATGTATTGTTCTCATTCGTATTGCTAGATGTAAATTCGCAATCAATTATAAGTTACCACCATAACTACCTAACCGATACCACATCATTATCAGATGCGGTAGCTGTGCGCCATGGAAATGGGCGTGATTGGTGGATTTTAAAGCCCGGTTTATTTACCAATGAATATTATATTGCTCTTCTTGACCCGACAGGCCTTTCTGAAATGGAGAAAGTCACAATTTCTGGTGTTGTGCCTCGAGAACAAACCACAACAGTATCGCACTTTACACAAGACGGAAATAAATTTATTCATTTTACAGGCCTTGGTCCAAAATGGGTTCAACGTTACGATTTTGACCGCTGCACTGGTACATTAAG
>JAGYKL010000072.1 GCA_018401705.1 Bacteroidia bacterium
ACAATCAAAAAGCTCTTTCTCAACGTTCCTGCTTATACCATTATATAGACCTTGATAAACAATTGGTTTTGGCCAACCATTTTTGTCACAAAGATGCCAACAATGTGTTACTAGCCAAGACGGAAAATTACTTAAACCTAAAGCTTTTATTTTTCCTTGTTCATATAATTCAGCACATGCTTCAAGACTCTCTTCGACCGGTGTATTAGCATCAGGCATGTGCAAGTATAGCAAATCAGCTACTTCCAGTTCCATTCTGTTAAGTGATTCATCGCATTGCATCAAAACGGCTTGTCTGTCAAGTTTACCCGTAATCCGTGGATTGACTTTAGTTGCAATTGAAAAAGTTTCTCTTGGAAAAGATTTGAGAATTTGTCCAATCATTTTTTCGGTAATGCCTTCATTATAAACATAAGCAGCATCTATTTCAGAAAAACCTGCATCTAAATAGGATTTAATCATTTCCTCGGCTCCTGTTATATTTACCTGAGGACCGAAATTCATTGTGCCTAATACTAAATTCATCTCTTTTTTAAATGTTTTTCTATATCTACTTTAAAATTATTGTAAAGAGACATTCTTAATTTTTGTTGCCCATAATCAGTTTAATGTAAGACAATCCATCAGGAACAACGCCATACGCCTGTGCTCTGAAATAAATCTTTTGCGCCCAACTTCTATGTGGATTAATCTCATTCATTTTATTGGCATTATTACTTTTTATAACTCCACCTGATGTATTCAATATTTGCTCTGCATCATCAAACTCTTCCTTAGTAACGGCTTGCATGGCGTTTACAAAACGGGCATGAGATGGATGAATTATAGTTTTGCCGACAAATCCATTTGCTTTGTCCAAAATAACTTCTCTGAGAAGGCCATCGATTGCCTCGTTAATGATTTCATGCCTGTTCAGCAATGATAAGTGAATATTTTTTTCAAGGATTTGATCAATATTATCATTTGTATGCGCTAAAAAATATTCCCAAACAGGACCTGAGATTGTGTAATCATCATCTACTCTTCCAAAATAATTAACAATATCAGTGAGACAGTCTTTAACAGTTAGTATATCGTAAATAGAATAATTTACCCCTCTCCTAACCGCGAATAATGAAGATAAATCAGTTCCCCCAATACGAATGTTCAAAACCAAATTCTGGAATGGGGATAATAACTGCTTTACAGCTAAAAGTTCTTTTGCTCTGATTTCTTTAAAGGCAATATCCCTTCCTTCAAGAAGAGGCATGCAATATAAATTAGCATCGAACTTTTGATTTAAGTGATAGAGCGTACTTAAATAATCAGCACCATTATAACTTGTAAACTTAGGGAAAACGAAACCTGATAAAGTGTCAAGATGCTCTTTATTTAGTCTTGTAGCAAAATCTCTGAACTGTTTCGGATTGCGAACCCGAATGAATGTAAGAGGAATATCAGCAATTTGGATTTTTTCATCTTTAACAGCTACGGATAAACTTTGAAGGTGGTTTAAAATGTTATCTTCAGCATACTTTAAGTCTTTAACATCAATTGCATCCTCACAGCACATGACCATCGAAGTGTATTCAAGAATTTCTCCACTTAGGATCTTATCTTTGATTTGCTTGGTACCAGGCATATATAATGTAGCCCCAAGACAGTACTGTAACAATTCTCTTTCTGAATTTTTATCGAAGTCAACTGGTTTATGAACAAATTCAAAATCAGGGTTGTATTTATGATGAATCATATTCGGTTTCCTTATTTAATAGAACCTTTTGGTGAAGCGGTTGCTTCTGGATAATACGTATCGATAACGCGCTTTACTAAACTCACCTGTTTTACACGGTTTTTAGCATCAGCACTTGATGTTTCCCAACTGTGTGTTTTTGCTACTGAACCACCTGTTTTCAGGTAAATAGGTGACGCAACTCGAATCATCTCAGGTACTTCATAATGTCTTATAAAACCTCCTGTTGAAGCTGGATTTTCTGTATGCAAATCTAAGGGTATATCAATTGATTGTCGAATCGCAGCCATCATTTGTAGCTGAATATCCCTAACAGGATTAAAGGAATTTGCACCAATTATCTCTAACAAACGTGCTGAACAAGGATTTCCATGACCTGTATGTGCTGAAACTTTAAATTTACATTCAACTGGTATTTCACCATGTTTACGAGCTTCATTGAACACCCACAAACTACCTTCATCATATACTAAAAATGAGAAGCAACCAAATGCTGTGGCTCTTTTCACTTCTTCAATTGCTCTTACAATTTGATCCTGTCCCCTAAGTCTATACCCCATTCGTTGCCCTTCAGGAGTGTTAACTGAAGCACTGGTATCATATACCGCACGGGGACCGATAGCAAGAACAAGTTCTGTTTCAGACTGTTTAGCAAGCGCAACCATACGCTCTATTTCACTATCCGTAAGCATCATCACACCCTTTGTCTGTGTGATACGATGTATGGTCAATTGATATTGTTCAAGAGCTTCAAGTAACGCCTCCATTGTTGAAGGCCCTTGAATGCCCGGAATCTCAAATCGATACTGAGCACCGTCTGAAAATCTTTTGGTTGAATCAGCAAGTGTATAGTCATCACCTTGCGGTAGGTTAATTTTTTGAAGGAAGGCTTTGGTTGATTTCATAATGTATTCAGATTATATTGGGATTACG
>JAGYKL010000073.1 GCA_018401705.1 Bacteroidia bacterium
TGTCCGGAGGGGCTTAAACAGAGAAGTGGGTATTTCTCTTTTATGCAATTATATCCAGACATGGGGTTCCAGCCAACAACACATACTCATCATATGCTTGGTCATGAATTTTATGTCAGAATATTTTATCATTTCGGTTATTAATTAAAGTTCAAAAAAAAAGCCCTTTACTTGAGGCAAAGGGCTTAAATCACAATTAGAATTTCTTTATTATCCTAAACATAAGTTGGCCCCTACGCAATTATGCATCATACACCAGCAACATTTGTTTGTTTCGAATAACATACTGCAAACATAAAACAGAACTATTAATTATCTACCACTTAGATAGATTAATTTTATTTAAAATCCACGAAACAATTGACAATGTGACCGTTATGTGACACACTCTTACATGATTTAACATAATTATCCGGCTAAAAGCCGAAAATGGCATTGAAGTTTGATAATTTAAGGTTATTCAGGTTTGTTGATTTTCAGTCTTTCAGTAGATCTGTTAATGCCTCTTCTAGATTATTGAATCGGAAGTCGAAGCCTTTGGTGAGTAGCTTCTGATTAGAAACCCTGCTTCCCTCAAGGACCACTGCACTCATTTCTCCAAGTATTGATTTCAATACGAAAGAAGGTACAGCAATAGGTATAAAAGGCCTATTCATAACTTTCGCTAGAGCCTTTGAAAACTCTCTATTGCTGCAAGATTCGGTTGCACTAGCATTAATAGGGCCTTTGTATTCTTCTTTTTCAAGTGCTTCAAGAAATAGGTTACAAATATCATCATGATGAATCCATTGAATTTGTTGCTTCCCGCTGCCTAAAGGAGAACCTACGAAAAACTTGAAAGGCAATTTCATAACAGGCAAGGCTCCGCCATCTCTCGCCAAAACAACTCCTGTTCTAATCTTCACAATTCTTGATGAATAATCTTCAAATAAATCTGCAGCGGCTTCCCATTTCCTGCATGTTTCGCCCATAAAATCATCGGCCGCAGGCTCTTCTTCTACATGCAACATCTCATCGGTTCTTGAACCATACCATCCTACCGCCGATCCACTAATGAGTGAGTTAATCTTTTGATTCTTCTTTTTTAAGTGGGCTAAGATTAACTCAAGTGTATCAACCCGACTATCAATAATTTCCTTCTTTCTTTTGTCGGTCCAGCGTTCGTCTGCAATACCAGCGCCAGCAAGATGAATAATATCCGTTACCTCTTCAAGAGCTTCGATATCCATTTCTCCTTTATTTACATCCCACTGAAATACTCTATCGTAATTATCAACACCCTTTGAGCTCCTACTAAGCAGATGAAGTTTATATCCCTTTTGTTTTAATAGCTTAGCAAGTGTTTTTCCTAATAAGCCTGTTCCTCCTGTAATTAAAACCGTTTTCATGTTTGTAAATAAGTACTCATCGAACATAAAACTAAATGTAATGTTCATTTAATTTGCTCCATGGAATCACCATTAAAGTACGAAAAACATATCTTCATTTGTACCAATCAAAGAGGAGAAAATGCACCAAGGCCAAGCTGTGGAGAACATCCTGGAATTGAGCTAGTTAAGGCATTTAAGAAAGCAATAAATGATAAAAAGCTTAATATTCCCATTCGTGCGCAAAAAGCAGGTTGCTTAGATTTATGTGAACAGGGGCCAACAGTAGCTGTCTACCCTGAAGGTGTTTTTTATGGTAATGTTCAATTAGAAGATGTTCAGGAAATTGTAGACGAACATATTACTAATGGTCAAGTTGTAGAAAGACTTAGATTGCGGTTTGACAAAGTTTGATTTTACTTACGAGTAATATTCAAGTATTTTTACCGTTTCACTCTTCGTTAGAAATTAATGAATAAGCATCTTTTTTTATTCCTTTTCAGCATCATTGGACTTACTTTGCTTCTTTCGCAAAGCTCATGTAGAAAAGATGTATTAAACACCGACCCCTCTGCAACGTTGGGGTTTTCGGAAGACACGGTTTATTTTGACACTGTTTTTGTTACGCTTGGCAGTGTTACACAACGGTTTAAGATTTACAATAACAGCAAAGATAAAATCAAAATAAGCAACATTAAATTAATGGGAGGAAGCAATTCTCCCTTTAGATTAAATATTGATGGTTTCCCTGTTGATGAGTTAGCTGATTTAGAAATCGAAGGAGAGGATAGTGCTTTTGTTTTTGCAGAAGTTACCATTGACCCAAATAATGACCTAAACCCCTTTATTGTTCTCGACAGCATTCGCTTTGAAACTAATGGGAATGAGCAGTTTGTTCATTTGCTTGCTTATGGAAGAAATGCCGATTTTTTTAGACCCACGAATTTCCCAACAAATGGTTTTCCTGCATTTTCGGTGGTGGATTGCAATACGATCTGGACGAATGAAAAACCTAAGGTAATCATTGGTTATTTGGCTGTAGATTCGGCTTGTACCTTAACAATCGACCCTGGAGTTGAAGTGTTTTTATACAATAATTCAGGAATATGGGTTTATAGAGAAGGTAGACTTATT
>JAGYKL010000074.1 GCA_018401705.1 Bacteroidia bacterium
TGTCCTAAACGCAAACGTTCTAAAGCTAGTTTATAATTTTCTTCTGCTAAAGCTGCACTCTCTCGTTCAAGTTCCACTAATTCTTTAAATCTTATTAATTGACGATAAGCAACTAATAATTCTGATTTTAAATTTAATTGTGCATCACTAATTATTAACTCTGCATTTCTCAATTGAAATTCTGATTGTTTTATTCTGGTGTTTAATTGCGAACCATTAAATAAATTCCAGGTTAATCCAAGTCCTGCATTGGGCCCAGAACTTTGGTTAAATAAAGCAAAACCTGCTGTACTGCTTGTTCTATTAAATGAATAAGCGGCATTTAAATTTAAGGCAGGTAATCTTTCTGCTTTAATTGATTTTAAATTATATTCATTTAAAATCCTTTGATTTTTAATTAAAAGCAAGTTTGTATTCGCGTCCTCTGCTTGTTTAGATATATCTTCAATACTTTTATCAAAGCTAGTTCGTGTGTCTTCAGCATAAAGAAACTCAGAATTAATACTCACACCCATCAATCTATTGAGCTGGGTTTTACTGTTATCTAAGTCAGTTTTTTGAGTCATTAAGATCGAGGTGGCTTCATTCTTATCAATTTTCGCCTGAAGCACTTCCTGCCGGGAGGCAGAACCTATTTCAAGCTTTTTTTCAAGAATTAACAATTGTTCATTAGCTAAATCAAGAGCTATTTCTGATGCCTTAATATCCTGAGACCTTCTAAGTATGTCGTAGTAATTTATTAAAACTGCCTTTGTAATATTCTCAGCAGCTAGTTTTAATTGAATATTACTTAGTGTGCTATTAGCCTTAAGTGAATTATAATTAATAAACATTCTTCCTCCATCGAATAATGTCCAACCTAAATCTGCAGATGCATTTAAGCCATTGCCACGAACACCGCTTGTATTCACTTCAAGACCATTTGAAAATCGTTGATTTATGGTAGTACCTTGAATATTACCACCTGCATTTAAATCTAATCTTGGCAACATACCGGCATTGCCTCTGGTAGCGGCTTCACTTGATATGGCAGAATCATTCTTAGCGATTAAAATTGAATAATTAAACTTAAGTGCATTTGCCACAGCTTTCTGCTCAGTTAATTGCTCCTGGCTGTAAATGCTGCTAAATGACAAAAGAAAAAGCGCAATAAAACAGGCCTTTAACGAACTAAGACTTGAATAATTAAATTTCTTCCTCATTGCTCGTTTTATTTTTTGTAGAGTAAGTTGATTTATGTGCAGCTAAAAAAGAATATATAGCAGGAATTACAAAGAGCGTGAGTATTAATGAAAACATTAATCCACCAATAATCACAATCCCCATTCCCATTCTACTTTTAGCACCCGCACCTAGTGCAAGAGCAATTGGCAATGCTCCCAGAGCCGTAGCTAGCGTTGTCATAAGAATTGGTCTTAAACGAGCTGTGGCAGCCTCCAGAATTGCAGTAGCTTTCTCTTTTCCCTGTTCTTGCAACTGATTGGCAAACTCAACAATTAAAATTCCATTTTTAGTTACCAAACCAATAAGCATAATAATTCCTATTTGTGAGAAAATATTTAGTGTTTGATGAAATAACCAAAGTGAAAAAACAGCGCCTGCAAGAGCAAGTGGAACTGTTATCATAATAATTAAAGGATCTCTAAAACTCTCGAACTGAGCTGAGAGAACTAAATAAACAAGTAGAAGAGCGAGTAAAAAGGCAAAAAGTGTGTTTGAGGAGCTCTCGGCAAAATCTCTCGAAGAACCAGTGAGTTCTGTTGAGAAAGAATCATCAAGAATCTCTTTAGCTATCTCATTCATAGCATCTATTCCATCTCCTATCGTTTTACCGGGAGCTAAAGCTGCAGAAACAGTTGCTGATTGATATCTATTGTAATGATACAGTTGCGGTGGACTGCTAACCTCCTCAACATTTACCAAATTATCAAGCGCAACCATCCCGCCGGAGGCGGTTCTTACGTTTAATGACTTTAAATCTAAAGGTTCATCACGATTTTCCCTGCTCACTTGACCAACAACCTGATACTGTTTACCATTAAGCGTAAAATAAGCCATTCTTCCGCTACTCAACGACAGTTGAAGAGTTTGTGCTATATCCTGAACTGATACACCCATGAGATTAGCCTTGTCGCGCTCTATAGTAATATTCAATTCAGGTTTATTGAACTTAAGATTTACATCTACCATCTGGAACGCTGGGTGCTGATTGGCTTTTTCTATAAAAAGAGGAAGTTTTTCCTTTAATTTTTCAAAGTTTGGAGCTTGCAAAACAAACTGAACCGGCAAGCCACCGAAACCTCCGGTTGAGATAGTTTGTTGCTGAATCACAAAGGTTTTGGCTTCAGGAAACTTCCTTGTATTTGCGGTGATAAAATCAGCAATTTGCTG
>JAGYKL010000075.1 GCA_018401705.1 Bacteroidia bacterium
CTAATCCTTATCATTCTTGGGAAAGAGGTACTAATGAAAACATGAATGGGGTAATTAGAAGGTTCTTTCCTAAAAGCACTGATTTCAATAACATCTCTTTTGAACAAATTATGCAACTGGAAAAAGACCTAAATGATAGACCAAACTAGAAACATAGAAAACAACGAGTAAACAGAATGAAAAAGTCATGATTGACCTTCAAAGACTTCTAGCGACACAAAACTTCAAATCAGAAAAAGAATTGAAAGACTTCATGAATAATATTGTCGGAAGCCCAATCCCTTCATTTCCTGAAGAAACTTTAACAAATCAAGAAAAAGCTATTGATTTAGTTCTAGATGCTTATGACCAGGAGCCACAAATTGGATTTGAATACATTGCAGATGCACTAGAACTCGACCCTGATTGTATTGAAGCGTATGAATTTCTTGGATGCTGTTATGATATTCCAGCAATCAGTAATCAACTGAAATTAATCGAGAATTTACAGCAGAATCATTTAACTGAAATTAATCAGAAAACTTCTTCGCTTAAATATCTAAAAAAGCAGGAAGTACAATCAACAGAAGTCAATTGAGAGAATGTTTGATAGAATCGAATCTGAATAAGAAATCGGATTTGCTTTTTTAGCGTCAAAATCAATAAAAAGCAAGAAGCCAGTTTTCAGGAAATATTCATCAGAACAGCAGAAGAATAGTTTGTTTTAGAGAGTTTCCTTGGATTGCTTTTTATTGAATCATGTTGTCAAAAAATTGATCGACCAAACCATATCGCAAAAGCAAATAAGTTCAAGAAAATCAACAGAGAAAAACCAACTAGAGTTGTTTTTCAGAAAACTCTAAGTCAAACTTATTTGCAATCGCCAAAAAGCATGAAATCTTGTTCGCTCTCAAATCAATCGAAAGATGAATAGTTAGAATCCAATCAGATGAATATGTAGAATGCTTTTTGTCGGCCAGAAAAGCTGCTCTATGTTTGCGCTTAGGCTAAAAGCAGAGTCGCTTTATCAGTTAATTCTCAATTGATAGAGTTGTATTGGGAAATAGGAAAAGACGTTTCTCAGAAATCCAAAGTCGCTAATTGGGGAACTAGTATTATTGAGCAAATCTCAACCGATTTACGCGCAGATTTTCCCGAAATGAAAGGCTTTTCAAGAAGAAACCTCTATGCTATAAGGCAATGGTTTGAATTCTACAGTCAAGAATTTGAGTTTGTGCCACAAGCTGCGGCACAAATTCCTTGGGGCCACAATCGCCTTATAATGAACAAGACGGACAATGTTGAGGAAGCAATATTCTATTCCAATCAAACTATTAAGAATGGCTGGTCGAGAATTCAACTTGAAAGTCAATTAGAAAGTAACCTATTCTCCAGAAAAAATCTATCTCTTAATAACTTTGAAACAACCCTATCAAACGATCAAAGAAAACTAGCTACTCAAATTCTTAAAGATCCATACAATTTTGACTTTATAAATCTACATGACGAAGCTGTTGAAAGAGAAATTGAAAATGAATTAACGGAAAATATTACTGATTTTTTAATTGAACTTGGAAAGGGTTTTGCTTTGGCCAAATGATTTATATAAAGCAGATGTTTATGTATTAACACACGAAAAACGGGAACCTTGGGTTCAAGAAGGCACGACAACTTTTTACTTCATTAATGACGGAATCGAAAGTGCCTTAGCAAAAGCAAGACAATCCGCAAAAGGCAAGGACATAAGAATACAAGGTGGTGCAAACACTATTCAGCAATTTTTAAATGCAGGTTTTGTGGACGAATTTTTCATTCATATTGCACCTGTTTTTTTAGGTAGCGGCATCCGACTATTTGAAGGTATTGACAAAGACAAATATGATTTACAAATTGAAGAAGTAATTCCATCAGACTTAACAACTCATTTAAGATACAAATTAACGAAGAAATAAAAACAACGACCCGCTAACAGCACCTACACGCAAGCAGGGGTTTAGTTCGGCGAAAACATTCCTTTTTACCAAAACATTCAAGATTTTTTAAAAGCAGGACGACACCAAGAACCCGCTTGCTGTTATTATGAGAATAATCCGCAAAAAGGTATGCTTTACAATTGGTTTGCCTTGAATAATGAAAGAGGTATTGCTCCTGAAAGTTTCAAAATTCCAAATATAAATGATTGGGAAGAACTTATTAAACATTGTGGAGGTGAGAATATTTCGGCTATTCATTTGAAATCGAGTACCCATTGGATTGAACC
>JAGYKL010000076.1 GCA_018401705.1 Bacteroidia bacterium
GGTTAAACAATCCTTCTCCTTATCCAATCTGAGTCCTCTTCCCAGTTGTTGCAAGAAAACGGTTAGGCTTTCAGTTGGTCTTAAAAACAACACAGTGTCTATACTTGGTATATCTACACCTTCATTAAAAATATCCACTACAAATAAGTAGTTGATTTGCTTACTTTCAAGCCTGTGTCTTATTTCATCTCGATTATTGGCACTATTGCTTGTTAAGTAATCAGCTTTCAGCCCAGCAAGAGTAAACTTCTCAGCCATGTACTGTGCATGCTCTTGGGTAATGCAGAACGCTAACGCACGAACATCGTCCCTATCCCTAAGGTACTTTTCAAGAGTTACAACGATTTCTCTGACCCTATTATCATTACCGGTATAAATTTTTGTCAGTTCGCTTGGCAAGTATCTGCCACGTTGCCAAGATGCATGAGAAAGGTCAATACTATCGGTAATTCCAAAGTATTGAAACGGGCATAATAGCTTTCTATTCAATGCTTCAGGTAATCTTATCTCTGCTGCAATCCGATTGTTGAAGTCCTCCAGAATATCCGCTCCATCCATACGCTCAGGAGTAGCTGTAAGACCTAATAAAATGGAGGGTGCGAAATGCTTGAGTATATCCCGATAACTAGATGCCGCAATATGATGCACTTCATCAATCACTATGTAGTCATAATATTGGGTTGATAAATGAAGAGAATCCAATCTGTTGTTTAGGGTTTGCACAGAAGCAAATACGTGCTCAAAAGTTTCTGGCTCTATACCATCAACCCATAGCTGCCCAAAATTTCTATCTTTTAAAACACCTTGGAATGTAGCTTGTGCTTGTTGTAATATCTCTTTCCGATGGGCAACAAAAAGCAGCTTTGTCGATTTATTCTTAGCTCGGAATGTTCTATAGTCAAAAGCAGAAATCACAGTTTTACCTGTACCCGTTGCGGCCACTATCAGGTTGCGATTGCTGTTGTGCGTAATTCTTTCTACTTCAAGCCGTTCCAATATTTCTTCTTGAAAAGGAAATGGCTTTAGATCGAAATAAGTAACTGGGCCAGGCGTTTGACTTTTACCTTGCTTAAGTGCTTTTATAAGTTTTTCCTTATCAGTGTCATTTACGAAACGTTCAAATTCAGCATTCTGCCAATAAGTGTCAAAGGTTTTTTGAAACTTATCAATTACGTGACTTATTTCCTTGGTAGTAATTTTGAGGTTCCATTCGAGACCATCAGTAAGAGCGGACCTTGAAAAATTGGATGAGCCAATATAGGCTGTGTGAAAGCCAGTTTCTCTAAAGAAAAGATATGCCTTGGCATGGAGGCGCTCTGAATTGGTATTATAAGAAACTCGAACTTCTGTGTTGGGCAATGAGGACAGTAATTCAATTGCTTTATAATCTGTGGCCCCTATATAAGTAGTGGTTATTATCCTTAGCTTACCCCCTCTTGAAGTAAATTCCCTAAACTCCTTTTCGAGAATCCTAATGCCATTCCACTTAATAAAAGACACCAAGAGGTCAATTCGATTAGCAGATAGGATTTCTTTCTTTAACTCGCTTTCTAAAGATAAACCGACATTGCCACCTGTAAATAGTTCGCTCTGTGTAAGCCTTGTGTATGGTGTTACTTCTTTTAAATATGCATCGAAATCAGTGAAATGGGCATCAACTTTTGTATAGACTGCTTTTAAAATTTTGCCTTTCACCTCTACTAAGTCCTCGTTGAAATCTTGCCTATCAAGCTCATCTCTAATTAGCAAGATGATTTTATTCGCTATTTCAATTTGTCTTTCCAAAGCTCTTTCTCCAGTTATAAAACTAAGAGCCCTGCGTAAGGTTATTGACAGGTATTGAGAAAGTACATGGGAAGCCTCACTAGCATCAATGCTAGTCTCTTTGATATAAAACTTGCCATCTTCTAAACCTTCTATTTTCGATGCTACTAACTTATTGATTAGCTCTTCGTAGATACCTTGATGCATTCTTCAAATATAGACATGAATATGGGTGAAAAATAACTATTCATTCATTATTGCGAATTATGCAAGTTAACTTTACCAACAATTGCTTTACAACTTTAATGAGGGATATAGTCATGCTGTTTTTGCAAAGTATTCCTTTAGAACGCCTAAAAAATCGAAATGGAACATGGTATAATTAGGTTTAATGAAATGAATTACCCAGCAAGGT
>JAGYKL010000077.1 GCA_018401705.1 Bacteroidia bacterium
GCAGAAGACCTCGTATTTCTGAGAATTCAGGAAACCTCTCTGTAATTAGTTCTTCTCCTCTTGACCATAAATAAAACTCACTGCCTCTGATTATTAATTGGCCTCTAATTCCATCCCATTTCCATTCGGCAAGCCAATCTTGAGCATTTCCAAGTGAATTTGGTTCATCTTGAAGCGGATATGCTAAGCAAAAGGGATAAGGTTTAGACAGGTCTTCTGAAATACCAGGCTCCAAAATGAGTTTTTTCCAGGTCGTAGAGTTCGGTTCCCAATTTCCCATCAAGCGATGCGCAATTTGCGCAGCTTCAATACCTGAAATTTGTGAAATAGCTTTTTCAACAGTTTTTTGAGAAACCCCAACTCTAAAGCCTCCTGTAATAAGCTTATTAAAAACAAATCGCTGCTCAGAATTCATATCAAGCCATGCAGAAGTTATTATGTCTCTTTTCTTCTCCTCATCAGAAGATTTAAGGCTCGCAAGCACTTCCATCCATTCGAATAGAGGACGATTTTCCGATTCAGTTTTCTGATCAACAAGCAATGCGATTGTTTCGGCAAGGTCACCAACTGTGTGATACGATTCCTCAAATAACCAGTCTGGAATTCCTGAAAGTTCTGCCGCCCATTGTCTTAGCAGGGCTGTTGTAACCGTTCTTTTAGGCCTGCGGCCGGATAATAAAGCGAGTGCCCATAATTTGTCTTTCTCATCAGCAACGTTGAAATAATTCTTTAATTCTATAATTTTTTCATTGGTTGACTGTGTTAAATCAAGCTTTCTGTAGAGGTTAACAAAATGATTCATTTCAAGAACTAAAGTACTGCTAAAAAGTGCCGAATTGTTTAAGAAATATTTCGTGTCATATAGCGGTGTATCGAAGAGTGTTTAAAGATTGTGAGAAAAAAAGCTTCTTAAGATTATTGTTATTTTTGAAAATCAGTGATTTATCTATAATTAATAAATGTGATTTCCGGACTATATTTAAATTAACCTCTATGAATTATGCAATTTGCTTGCAATGGATTACTAATCGTGAATAAAAACGTATGATGATTTGTAATAAAAGTATAAATTGTATTTATTGAGGAAGCGCAGTTTGGTTTTAAGAAAAAATAGGTGTTAGTACTCATATTATACTTGGGTCATACAAATTATTCCAGAAAGACTAGGAAGGGTGTTTGCAAGTGAGTAATTTTGCCGCCGAAAATTTGGCCTAACCTTATATTTCGTTTTAAAATCGGGGGATTACAGTAAAATCATCAGATGGAAGCTTCATTCTGAGAGGTCTATTGCATGCTTTAGCATGGATGGGTGTTGATTATTCTTCTATATGGGTGCTAATATTCATAATCTATTGGTGCTTGGAACAAAATATTTTTTAGGCCGTATGCAAGCTTGAAAATAAATCACAGAAATATGATCCCAAAATTACTTTGGAATAAAAGTGCAAGTAAGAATACTATTCAGACTCCATTTTTAAAGAGTCTTTCAGTCTTACTAATATTAATTATTATTAATGTAGTTGCATTAACAACCGAAGCACTTGCGCAAACAAGTCAGACCTTTACAAATAGTGGAAATTATACAGTGCCATCTAATGTTCAAACTCTAACTGTACAATGCTGGGGTTCTGGGGGTAAGGGAACTACAAGATCTACTAATGGCGGCGGTGGCAGTGGCGGCGGCGGTGCATTTGCATGCAGCACTTTTACCGTAACGCCAGGCAGTATAATTCCTGTTAACGTTGGATTGGGAGGGAACTTAAGTGTTCAGAATGGTCAACCAAGCTCTTTTGGCTCGCCGGCAATAGTCTTAGCTGCAGGTGGTGAAGGCCCAAATGATAATTCACTTACAGGAGGAAATGGCGGCTTGGCCTCCGCTTCACTGGGATTCTTAAAGTTTTCAGGAGGACAAGGAGGACAGTCAGCAGGTAATGGAGCTGGAGGAGGCGGAGCAGCTGGCTTAAACGGCAATGGATTTAGCGGCACAAACAATGGAGGAGGTAATGGCAATGGGCCGAATAGCGGACGTGGAGCAAATCGAAGAACAGGTAATGGAAACGGTCAAAATGGTTTTAATTATGGCGGCGGCGGCGGCGGTGCTAGTGAACCCGGAGAAAATGGAGT
>JAGYKL010000078.1 GCA_018401705.1 Bacteroidia bacterium
GTTGGATGGCTGCTGGCATCGACATATTTAATTGGCGATATGCTGCCGCGAATAATGAAATTGCATGAAGAAGGGAGTCGCGATTTAATAATAACGGGACACAGCCAGGGCGGTGCAATAAGCTATTTGATTACAGCCATGTTGTGTCAAGCTCAAAAAGCGGGGAAATTCCCTGCAGATATGAGAATAAAAACTTACTGCAGTGCTGCACCAAAACCCGGAAATCTCTATTTCGCTTATGATTATGAAGCTTTAACATTTGGCGGATGGGCTTTTAATGTTGTAAATGCAGCCGACTGGGTGCCCGAAACTCCTATTTCAATTCAAACGGTAAACGATTTTAATACGACAAATCCGTTCATAAATGCTGGTGACGCGATTAAAAAACAAAAAACTGCGACAAGAATAGTGCTTAAACATGTTTACAAAAAACTGAGTAAACCTGCTCTAAAGGCACAAAAGAATTACGAGAAATATCTGGGTAAAATGACTGAGAAATTAATTAAAGAAAATATTCCGGATTTTATTTCTCCTGACTATTATAAAAGTAATAACTACGTGAGAACAGGCAACATGATAGTTTTAATGCCCGACGATGAATACTACAAAACGTATCCCGACAGTGAAACGAATATTTTTATTCATCATTATCACCAGCCCTATCTTGATTTATTAGAAAAACTTAATTGATTTTTAGTGAGATATGATTCAATTGATAGTAACAGATCTTGACGGAACACTTCTGAATGATAAGAAGGAGCTTCCAGCAAATTTCTGGGAGTTTGAGAAGAAGCTGCGTGATTTAGGGATTGTTTTTGCTGTTGCCAGCGGAAGGCCTTACGAAAGCATGAGACGTATTTTTGAAAATAAACTTGAGCATATTTTATTTATTGCAGAAAATGGCGGTTTAATTCGCTATCGCGGGAAGGAATTGCGCAGCAGCGCGATGAATAAAACAGATGTCCATGACTTAATTTTGCTTTCCAGAGCAATTGAGCAAACACATATTTTATTGTGTGGCAAGGATGTGATGTGGTATGAATCGAAAGATGCAGCCTTTCTTGCGGAGAGCAGCAAATATTATGATCACATGCAGCATGTTGATGATTTATTGATGCTTGAAGAAGAGGTAATAAAATTCACTTTATGCGACATGATTAGCGCAGAAGAAAATGCTGCAGTAAAATTGAATTATTTGAAAGATAAATATTCTATGGCTGTTTCGGGACTTCGCTGGTTAGACATCACCGATAAGCTTGTAAACAAAGGAACAGCATTAGAGTTTGTACAAAATTATTTGCAAATCCCGAAAGAAAACACAATGGCATTTGGCGATTATTTTAATGATGTTCAGATGTTACAGCAGGCAGGATTAGCATATGTAATGAAAAATGCGCATCCGGAATTAATTAAATCTGCGAAAAACATAAGTACTTTTAGTAATAACCAAGAGGGAGTTATTTATGAAATAGAACGTTTGCTTAAATTCCAATCGATTTAACAATTATCTGTCAAAATATTAATTCTTTCTCGTCGTTTGCTTTGCGAATCAACAAAAACTTTTATGACGTTTCGAATCGCATTAGCACTTTTCTGCATTTCAACACTGAGCCTCGAAGCTCAAAAAAATGAGGCATCCAAGAGTACCGCAAGGATCTCAGACTTCTCAGTTCAATTTGGCATGAACTCTTTGAGTTTACAACCTTCTCCTGTGGAAGATTTCAAAAGAATTGTTCCTCAATCTCAATTGCTTACTGCCGATTATGAAAACTACAATTCAAATCAGCAGCCTTCATTTACGTCTAACAGCTTCATGTCAATACTGCTAGGCATTGAACTGGCGAATAAGAAAACCAAGCAAATCAGAACTAAGCCTAAACTTCGATTAGGCTTTAATTACGGCTCCTTTTCCACCCTTTCGGGTTATTTACACCAAACAGAAAGATTTGTGTATGACACACTGGTTTCGGCGCAATTTGGAAATGTATATTTTGCTGATTCCGTGGTTACCAGATCATTGATAATGGATCAAAATACCCAACAGTTATCGATGGATGTTGCACTGATTTTCAGAACAAATACTGACAACAGATTTGCTTTCTATTCAGGATTGGGATTAGGG
>JAGYKL010000079.1 GCA_018401705.1 Bacteroidia bacterium
TTAACTATAACATTAGCACTTGGAGGAGTTGAAAGTGAAACATTGAGTGTCATTGAACCTCCTGCTTCAGTTACTTGATTACTACCTGAGTTGCTAACAGAAAGTCCCGGAAATGCAACTGCATTATAAGCTCTTGAATAAACACCTTGGTCATCTCCTTGAAAACCATTTCCAGACCAAGCAGCAACGAATCCACCGTTTGGCAATTTGGCAACGGTGCAAAACTCCTGATCACCTGAATTGGTGCTATTCATTTGCAGAATGCCTGAGTTGCTTGCATTATAGTCGTAGCCATAAATAACGTAAGCTTCATTTCCGTTTGGATTAGTATAACCTCCGGTTCTGATTGACTTAACTATTACAAAATCGCCATTGTCGTATAATTCTCCATGGATGTTGTCATACCAATCATTTCCACCGCCGGAGACAAGCACCTCATTATTAACAATGAAATTCCCCTGAGCGTCGAGTAACCATAAACGCATAAATCTGCTGGAGGAAGTTGTTCCGTGAGTTGTTGTAATGATAAGCTCGCCTGCACTATTGCCTTCGGCATGAAGGTCAGAGCCTACATTTTGCTCAGAATTAACAGTCCACAATGAATACTCAGGAATCTCAGCAATAAATGAAGCATTAAAAGTTTTTCTCATCACTCTTCGGTCATAAACACAACAACCTGATGTATTTATATAGTAATGATAAATGGCAGTCAATCTGCCATTTGGATGATAAACAATATTAGGTTCATAGTAGCCTTCCGAAGCATCTTCAGTAACAAGAACTTGAGCATTAATCCAATTGTTTGATGAGAGGTTGTAACCTCTCAAATACAGCTGGGGATTGCCACCGATAATTTTATATATAAATGCGAGAGAATCACCCTTAATGTCAAAATCAAAATCAGCAGCATTAGCTATTACAGTTACCGCAGCCCCTGTATTTCCTGTCGCATCAATAGTTTTGAACTTCAGATTATCTCCTGTGCTCTCAATGTATGAGATTACATATTTTCCGTCTTCCCAATACTTAAGTTTAATTTGCTCGCTACTAGCAGCATTTATTGATATTTCATCAGAAATGGCAGTGTGAGCACTATTGTACATTCTTCCTATAATGTTACCCCCATTGTAGGAAGTTGTCCATGTTATCAAATAAGCTCCATTATCATCGGCAGCAATGGTTGAATTATATTGATCTGAATCAATATCTGTATTAACAAGTTGTTCTAGCGATATTGGATTAAGAGATTGGGAATGAATAAGTCCGGAAACAATTATAGCAACAGCAAGTAAAAATGATTTCATGAAGGTGGTTGTGTATGATTAAGCCTCAAAAATAGTGGAAAATACTAATCCAATGAGAATTCAAACACAATCAAATTCTGTCAATTATTTCTCAATTACAAATAAACCGTTTAGCAGGTCTTTGCATTCGGAGAAATAAGACTTTAAAATATTCTGAGAGGAAAACGTAATATACTGCACGGTGCCACTTTCGTTAGAAAAGTAGTAACCGTAATAAGAAAACTTAATCCCTTGAGCGGTTCCATCCATTTGAAGGAAAAGCACATCTAAGCCATTAACATTTCTGTATTCTTCCTCAACAATTTTCAAATCAGGAGCAGCGCTTCTTCCATTTTCTAAGGCAATACCTCTTAAGGCTTCTAAAGGAATTTCAACTTTTTCGGTAATTATCATTCCGTAAACATCGCCATCTTTGTGCTGAAGCTGGAATTCAGCATCTTCATTGTCTGTGGCCTTCTTGAAAGTCCATTTTTTAGGATCAATCCAAAAACCAATATCAACTTTAGCGCTCTTAATTAAAAACGTTGACTTTTCACCACGCAAAAACTTCTCAGGGTTTACCGGAATTTCAGTTTCAGGTAATGCTAAAGATTCTTCA
>JAGYKL010000008.1 GCA_018401705.1 Bacteroidia bacterium
CCATCTCTCATACTATTGTAAGCATATGTAGAGTTGGTTATTCTCAAGTTAATTATCTGAACGTATTGCCAAACATCTGCACGAGGTTTAAACCAACCATCTGAATTTGCTACAGCATAATTCTGAGAACCTTGATAGCCAGAACCTGCTTTGGCTGAATATTGATTGGCAAAGCCTGAGGTAACCGAATCAGTTTTATTGCTGTATGCCCAGCCGCCGGCCCAATATCCGCCAAAGGATGTATCCCAAAGTGCTGGAAAATAGAAAGACTCTGTCAAGAAATTATCTGCTGTTCCATCAGAGCCGTTCCAAAATGTTTCTGGCTCAAGCGCAAGATTCTCGAAAGTGTCTGGTTGAGCACTTAAACCTGTAATGAGCACAAATAAGAAAAGTGGTAGTATTAGTTTGATCATAGCATTAAGTTTAATAATTAAGTTTTGAATTCGAATGAAATCCCAGCCATCCATGAACGAAGTGGCATCGGTCTGCGAACAACCACATGGTAAGTAGTATTGCTAATATTATTTAATTGAAAAAATGCCCGGGCATGATGTTCAGAAATGCTAAGCTCCTTAGCCATTGAAATATGAAAAAGGTTAAATGCAGGCAAAAAATCAGAGTTATCGGTGGTAACGTATCTTAATCCTGAGTAAGAGTGAATAAGGCTTAAGCTAAACGTTCCATAAAGCACTGATAGATTTGAATTCGAGTTTACGTCAGGAACATAAATCAATCTTTTACCAACAGATTCAGGATGCATTTCATTATTAAGAATGATGCTATTTACCACTTGCCAGTGGGATGTGAACTCAAGCGAGAGCTCTTTACTTACGCTAGCAATTGATTTAAAATTCAATTCTCCTCCTCTACTTTGCACCGTATTTACATTGAGTGGCGACCAGAAAGTAGCCGTTGGAACCCACAAAATCCAGTTCTCTACTTTCGTGGAGAAGTAACTAATACTAACATCAGTATTGAGATACTTCTTGTTTACAGCATGAATATCTACTCCCCCTTCATATGAACTTCCACTCTCAGGCTTCAAATTAGGATTTCCCCCTGGAATCCAGTATAAATCATTAAGAGTAGGTATTCTGAACGTTGCTGAAGCTTGAGCTCTTAATTTAACAACCTTGTTTAAACTGTAGGAAACAGATATTGAGGGTAATGGATTTACAGCGTTACCGTCGAAGAATTCTTGTCGAAAACTTAGAAGTGTTTCAGTTTTACCATTTGCAAACCAGTTACTTCTTAATGAAGTAAAAAAGGCTGGCCTGTTTTGCTCCTTTTGATGTTCTCCATAAGCAAATGCTTTTGCTCTATTAAGAGTATAAATATGACCTAGCTCAAAATTATGTCTTGAACCCCATTCTCTACTCCAAGTGATTTCTCCAACATAACTCTTCGACTTATTCTGAGAATGAACATCCAAAAATGAATCATTGTAAGTAATACTTTCTTCCAAATATGCCGTTCTAATCTTAACTGAAGACCTATCCCAGTGATATGCCCATCGGGCAGTAGCCCTCAAACTTTCGTCAGATTGATGAGCGACTGAATGTGGAACGGTTAAAATTGGAGGAATATGCCTGAGCGACTTTTGCCCCCAAATAGAAGCACTAAAAACTGAATTTTTAGATGTGTTAAATTTTAAGTCTTGCATCCAGCCAAAGGCATTCTGAGCGGCGTTCACCTGATAATCAATAGGATGATTTGGATGCGAAACATCAATGAATTTAAAATTATTGATTGCATCAGAGTGATACACTCTTGTTCTGCTTTGTACTCCGTTTACTTTAAAGCTAAAATCGGCAGATTCCTGCCTGAAACCCCAGCTTCCTGAATTATGAGATATTCTCACCCCTGTAGCTTGAGATTCATGGCTATTTAGAAATATAGTTCCACCAATGGCACCGCTGCCCCAAGACGCTGCCCCTGCCCCTTCCTGAACAATAAACTCATCAAATAATACTGATGGAACAAGACTTAAGTCCATTTGACCATTCATGCTACTTTGCAAATTAATCCCGTTCCAAACTAGAGCCGTATGAGCGGAACCGCTGCCCCGTAAAGATGGTGAAGCCAAAGTTCCTGGACTATATTGTTTAACAAATGCCGGACTTGCTCTACTTAATATTTCAGCTAATGAATAAGGTTTATTAACCGCATTAGCGGCAGATATATGTATTTGATTTAGCCCGGGATTTTGCTCTGGCGAGCGATTTTCAATGATTGTGAAAGTGCGTAAAGTGTCATTTATAACAAGCTGCCCAAAAGCAGTTGCTTGCGATAAAAAAACAATCAGACCTAAAACAATCCTCATCACTTGTCAAAATTTTCGAAAACAAAGATGACAGGCGAGGATAAGTAATTATCCCGGAATTCATTTCCACGAGCCGATCATCACCTTTATTCCCGAAGGTTTTCAATCATTATCTAATTGGCAGGTCTTCTGACTTACTCAACATTTACCACCTTCCCATCAACTAAAGCTAACAGTGGTTTATTTGGCAAATGCCTTTTAGAGTTTACAGCAGCGGGTACTGTTCCTGATTCTCACAGGATTCCCTTTTAATCCTGACTTTCATCAGGAACCAAAAAGCGAACAAATGTAAAGCAAAGATGTTTTGATATGAGAAATTATTTTCATGCATCCCTCCGCGAATAACAACAATTACCAAAATCTTTCTATAAACTTGCAAACTCAAAAATTAATTCCCAAAATGAAAAAATCATTCTTAGCAGTTTTGGCCCTAATGCTTTTTGCATTTCAGCCAGCAATTGCACAAAAACTTATTGAAGAGGTCACTAAGAAAGGTGATGAAATTGTAATCCCTTATAAGAAATACAAACTCGACAACGGACTTACAATACTTGTTCACGAAGATCACAGCGATCCTATTGTGCATGTTGATGTTACATATCACGTAGGTTCTGCAAGAGAAGAATTAGGCCGTTCAGGTTTCGCTCACTTTTTTGAACATATGATGTTTCAGGGTTCTGACAATGTAGCCGACGAAGAACATTTTTCTATTGTAACTGAGTCAGGAGGCACATTAAATGGTACAACAAACTCTGATAGAACAAACTATTTCGAAACGGTACCCAGCAATCAGCTCGAGACAGCACTTTGGCTAGAAGCTGACCGCATGGGATTTCTACTTGATGCTGTTACTCAGCAGAAATTTGAAATTCAGCGTGCTACTGTTAAAAATGAAAGAGGCCAGAATTATGATAACCGCCCTTACGGCCTCGTAAACGAAAGAACAAGCGAAGCTCTTTATCCATTTGGACATCCTTACTCTTGGCCAACAATTGGTTATTTAAAGGATTTGGATAAAGTAAGTGTTGATGATCTAAAAAGATTCTTTTTACGATGGTATGGTCCTAATAATGCAGTTTTAACCGTTGCCGGGGATGTAAAAACTGATGAAGTCTTAAAGCTGGCAAACAAGTATTATGGAAGTATCCCAAGAGGTCCCGAAGTAAATGCAATGGAAAAGAAGCCGGCTAAGCTTGAAGCAGACAGATACATTTCATTAGAAGACAATATTCGTTTCCCATTGCTTCAAATGACCTGGCCTTCTGTTTACTCAGGTCATCCTGACGAATTGCCCCTAGATTTACTTGCTGAAATCATTGGAGGTGGGAATACATCCATGTTATATCAATCTTTAATTAAAACAAATATTGCCGTTCAAGCTAGAGCCTATAACCCAGCTGCTGAGCTTGCAGGAACTTTTGTAGTTAGTGCGCTTCCTTTTCCGGGAAAATCTCTTGCCGAGATGGAAACTATGATAAGAGATATTATTAAGGAATTTGAAAGCAAAGAAATTACCGATGATGAATTACTAAGATTTAAGAATTCTAGAGAAGCGTCATTAATTCAGGGCCTTCAGAGCGTCAGCGGGAAAGCTTCTCAACTTGCTTATTTTGAAACGTTCAGAGACAACCCAAACTACATAACCAAAGAAATTGAAAAGCTTAAAAAGCTTACCAAGGAAGATGTAATCAGGGTATATAACACTTATATCAAAGATAAATCTGCTGTAATTCTTAGTGTTTACCCTAAAGGTCAACCTGAGATTATTGCAAAGCCGGATAATTTCACTATCAAACGCTCTTCTGAAACCGAGGGTGAAGAAGGAAATGAATACAAGAATTTAGTTTATAATAAGGCAAAAGACACATTCGACAGGAGTAAACGTCCTGCTGCTGGAGCAAACCCAACAATTAAAGTACCTGCATTCTGGGAAAAGTCATTTGACAATGGCATGAAGATGATTGCATCAACTGACTCTGATTTACCTACTGTTTCTTTAGTTATTTCATTCCCAGCTGGGCATTCTAAAGAAAGCAAGGAAAAGTCTGGAATTGCGAATTTAATGACTGATTTGTTAAATGAGTCAACTGAGAACTTTACATCTGAAGAATTAACAGCAGAACTAGAAAAAATAGGGTCCTCTATAAGTATTTATGCTGATAGAGAAGAGGTGGCTGTTAATGTATTCTCATTGAAGAAAAATCTTGCTCGCACAATGGAACTACTGCAAGAGAAATTATTCAAACCTAAATTCTCTGCTGAAGAATTTGAGACTTTAAAAGGTCAAACGATTGCAGGAATTGAAAATAGCACAACAAGAGCTTCAACTATTGCCAGCAATGTGTTTAACAAACTCCTTTATGGCGAGCACATTTTTTCAGTGCCTGTAGTGGGAACTAAAGAAAGTGTTGAATCAATCACCCTTGATGATATTAAAGCATTTTACAAATCATTTATTACACCTAGCGGAGCTAAACTGGTTGCGGTTGGTGATTTTACTAAAGATGAATTGGATAAGTCTATCAGCTTTCTAACTTCCTGGAAAGGAAATGCAGTTCCAAAAGTTACTTATCCGGCTTTGCCAAAAGTTGAAAAAACAGTCGTTTATTTTGTAGATAAAGCTGGAGCTCCACAATCTGAAATTAGAATTGGTTATTTGGCAATGCCCTATGACAGTGATGGCGAGTTTTACCGTGCAGGATTAATGAATTTCACATTAGGAGGAGCATTCAACAGTCGCATCAATCTTACTTTACGTGAGAAGAAAGGCTATACATACGGTGCAAGAACAGGCTTCTCGGGCACTGATTTCGTTGGTCCTTTTTCGGCTAGCGCCGGAGTTAAAGCTGAAAAGACTGATAGCTCTTTAATGGATTTCTTCTCAGAAATGTCAATGTATAGAGCTTCAGGAATCACAGATGCAGAATTAGCTTTTACAAAGAGTTCTCTAGGCCAAAGAGATGCCCTGAAATATGAAACTCCATTTCAAAAAGCAAGTTTCTTGCAAACCATACTAGATTACAATCTAGATAAAGATTTTATTTCTAAGCAGTCAGCTATTTTAAACTCTATTACCAAAAACGATATCGATGGATTAGCCAAAAGATACCTTCCTATTGAGAAGATGATTATTCTGGTTGTTGGCGATAAGGAAAGTAATTGGGATAAAATTGCCAAGCTAGGTTATGACATGATTGAGCTAGATATTGATGGCAATCCTGTGAAACAGTGATAAAAGTATATTAGAAAATTCAAAAAAGGCTGGTCAAATGACCAGCCTTTTTTATTTCCAAATATTCATCTCTTTAAACTCTACCTTCTGGGGGAAGAAATATTTTGCACTCTTCTCAAAAACGGAAGTAAGATAAGAAACATAGAATTTAAACTCTGGATTCTTAGCATCCGAAAGCATATTAGCTGATTGCAATTGACTCTTAACTTCTAGCGCCACCCAATATGCCGAATCTACTACTTGCACATTGCCTTTATAATATTTTTCAACTTCATTTTTAATCAAAGGATAATGAGTGCAGGCTAATATAAGAACATCAATATTTTGAAGAGATTTCTTCTCCAAATATGAATTAATTATCGTTTGAGAAATCTTGTTATTGAAGAATCCTTCTTCAATCATCGGAGCTAACAAAGGAGTTGCCAATGAACTAACTTTAGCTTGAGGTGCCAATCGTTGGATTCTCCTTTTATAGATTCCCGATTTAATGGTACCTGCTGTGCCAATAACACCAACAGAGCCATTGGGATATTTATCAGCTATAGCAGCCGATGCTGGATCAATTACATTAATTACAGGAACTTCTTGATTAATGTCCTTAACGATGCCCTTAAAAGCATGCGCAGATGCGGTATTGCAGGCAATAACAATCATCTTACAACCACTTTGATATAAAAAGCGGGAAATCTTTAAGCCGTATTCAGCAATTTGCTCTGGAGATTGATTCCCATAAGGAAAATGTGCGGTATCACCAAAATACATGATTGACTCATTTGGCAACAAATCATGTATTGCTGAGGCAACTGTTAAGCCGCCAATGCCTGAGTCAAAAATCCCAATAGGAGCATTCTTGTGCATATGCAAGAATAAAAAAAGCAACTCGAATGGAGTTGCTTTTCAATAAATTTATTTTCTTATCATGGAAGCTTAAGCTTCTTCTTAACTAAGCCGAGAACGTTGTCAGACTCTTCCCAATACAAAACAGCACCAACTGAAGTATCAAAGATATAGGTATAACCATTTTCCTTGGCCACTTCTTCAATAGCCTTTTTAGCCATCTCAATAATTGGATTTATTAGAATTTGCTCTTCTTCTTCCAGAGTAGCTTGAGCCTGTTGTTGGAAATTCTGGATTCTGTTGGCTAGATTTCCTAATTCTTCTTCTTTGTCTTTTTTCAAAAGCTCAGACATTTTACCTGCTTCAGCAGAATATTTCTCTTGCTTTGTTCTATATTCATTCATCATTTCTTCAAGCTGCTTCTGAACATCTTTTGTGATTGAGTCCATTTTAGCAGCAGCAACTTTGCGCTCAGGCATCAAACCTAATAGTTCAGCAGAGTTTATATGTCCAAATTTGTTCCCTTTTTGAGCAAGCAAAGAGGATGTGCTAATTGTAACAGCCATTAAGGCTAAGAAAAGAATACGCTTCATGCGATTATTAATTAATATTAAATTGATTGATTAGTTTTTCTTATCATCTCCACTGTCATCCTGCATGCCAGGAGTATAGCCTAAATCTTCCAGAATTTGGTCGGAGATATCATACTTGGGATTTGTAAAAAGCATTGTTAAATCACTTGATTTATCAAAAACCACAGCATAGTTTTTTGAGGTTGCAATATCTTTAATTGCGTTATAAATTTTGTCTTGAACTGGCTTTATTAAATCCTGGCGCTTTTTTAACAAATCGCCTCCTTTTCCAAACCGCTGCTTTTGAAGCTCTTTAGCCTCTTTCTCTTTATCAATAATCTCTTCTTCGCGTTTACGCTTCATATCATCAGTAAGAAGAATTGCTTCAGCCTGAAAGTCAGTGTACATTTTATCTATTTCCGCAAACTTGGCTTCTATTTCCTTTTGCCATTGAATTGAAATCCTATCCAACTGTTGTTGAGCTGATTTATATTCCGGAAGACTTTCTAAAATATATTGAGTATCAACATAGGCGAATTTTTGTGCATTCGCTAAAGTCAATCCTGCAAAAAACAACGTAAAACTTAAAACTAATTTTTTCATAAGCGGCTGAATTGAAGGTGCAAAAGTAATCATTTCTGTAAGGGTTTGATTATTCAAAGACAACAATCATGCTATGTTTTAGAAACAGCGCTTTTTAAAGTTATTAATTGAAATTCTGACCAATAATAAAATGAAATTGCCCTTTGGCCATATCTGGTCTTCCTGGAATATCATCAAACCTATATCCATAGTCGAGCCCAAGTAAACCAAACATTGGCAGGAACACCCTCACTCCAATACCTGCAGATCTCTTAATATTAAATGGGTTAAAGTCGCCAAAAGAGTTCCATGCATTCCCTCCTTCAGCAAAAGCCAAAGCAAAAACAGTTGCTGAAGGGTTAAGTGAAACCGGGAATCTCAGTTCCATGGTATACCTATTATAAATAGGTGCATCATTTCCTGTTTGATTACTAATAGAGCCGTCATCATAGCCCCTTAATCCAACAATTTCGGCCCCTAAGAATTGAGCTCCCCAAGTAAGCCCACTCAAGCCTGTTCCCCCGTATCTGAATCTTTCAAATGGGGCTAATCCTTTATTTCTGTTATATAATCCTACAAAGCCAAAATTAGCACGGGTCATCAAAACCAATGTGTTTTTATTCTTTGTAAGTGGAGTAAACCACTGTGCATCAAACTTCCACTTGTGAAACTCAACCCACTTATATTTTTGCTGATCAGTAACTAATTCATCGGCTGTAGCTCCCTGAAGTAAAGAATACGGAGGAGTTAATTGAACTGACAAGCTAATATTCGATCCTGATTTAGGATAAATAGGACCATCAATTGAGTTTCTTGAAAGGACTGTGGTAAAGCTGAAGTTATTCGCAAATCCATTCTCAAGAACGAAAGCAGTAGAATTCTCTAGCTCGTAATACTGATAGCTCAAAGAATGCTGCAAGGTAAAGAAGTCATCAGGCCATTTCAACCTGCGACCATAGCCAAGAATCAATCCTGTATTTTTAGTAACACTTCTTGTTGGATCATTCTTAGGAGCGCCATTTCCAAAAATTGAATGATAAGCAGTAATGGTTAAAGAATTAGGTTTCTTTCCACCGAGCCATGGCTCGGTAAAGGACAAATTATAACTTTGAAAAGCCCTACCTGTTGATGAAGCATTTATAGACAATCTCTGACCATCTCCTGAAGGTAAAGGCCTCCAAGCTTCCTTTTTGAAAAATCTCTTAGCACTAAAATTATTAAATGCGAGACCTAAATTTCCAATTAAGCGACCGGCACCCCATCCTCCAGAAAGTTGTAACTGATCTGAGGGCTTTTCTTCAACCTGATACTCAATATCCACAGTACCTTCTTGAGGGTTAGGCATAGGATTAACTCCCATTTTTTCTGGATCAAAATAGCCTAGTTGGGATAATTCCCTTTGTGTTCTAATAATATCTGACCTTCTAAATAGTTGACCTGGCCTTGTTCTAATTTCACGCATTACCACATGGTCATTGGTTTTATCGTTACCAACCACTGTAACTCTATTTATTCGGGCTTGCTTTCCTTCATAAATGCGCATTTCAATATCAACAGAATCATTCGAAACGAAAGTTTCTACCGGCGTAATCTGAAAAAATAAATGCCCATCATTCATGTAAAGTGAGGAAATATCAGATTCACTTGCATTCATGAAAAGGTTTTGTTCCAGATTAGCTTGATTATAAACATCTCCCTTCTTTATTCCTAAGATGTCAGAAAGTTGCTTCGAAGTGTATTTCGTGTTTCCTATCCAATTAATATTTCTAAAGAAATATTGATTGCCTTCATCAATAGTTATGTCTATGTTTATTCTTTTAGGATCATACTTATAAATAGTATCCTTTACAATCTTAACGTCTTTATATCCTTTGTCATAGTACATCGAAAGAATTTTTTCCTTGTCTTCGATGTAATTGTCTTCCATGTATTTTGAGGTTGTAAATAAACTCCACCAAGGATTCTCTTTGGTGTTCTTCATCTTACGTTTCAACTTCCTATCTGAGATTTGCTCGTTTCCAGCAATATTGATTTTATGAATTTTAACCCTTCGGTTCTTTTTAACCTCGATATTCATTAGCTCCCCTCCTCCAGGAATTGTATCAGGCTGAGAGCTAACTTCAACCTGAGCATTCATGAAGCCTTTATCCACGAAATATGCAATAACTGTGGATTTAGTATTCACTAAAAGATTCTCGTTAATTGGCTTACCTCTAATTAATCTCACTTGCTCTCTTAAATCATCGGCTTCATTTTTTTTAACACCGGTGAACCTAAATCTTGAAAGCCTCGGTCTTTCTTCAAGCTCTATGTCAAGAAATATTTTGTCGTTTTCAATTCTTGAAGCATTAATTGAAATTCCAGTAAAGAGGCCTTGCTTCCAAAGAGCGTCAATGGCATTGCTAATTTCATCACCAGGAACCATTATTTTATTACCGACCTGCAAACCAGATAAAAGTCTAAGTATGTTCTGATCTAAAGCACTATTATCTTTTGTTCTGAAATTGACAGAGGCAATTTCATATTCTTTTGGCTCACTGTAATTTATACTCCCTAGCTCTTGTCCCAAAGTTATTTGAGCAGTGGTGCTTTTAACCAAAAGCAAGAAACATGTAAATACTAATAAATGGTATAACTTCAAATTCATGCACTCAATTGTTCACTTGTTTTTCCAAAACGTCGTTCTCTCCTTTGATAGCTTACAATTGCTTCATACAAATCCTCTCTCCGGAAGTCTGGCCAAAGCTTATCTGTAAAGTATAACTCTGCGTAAGAGATTTGCCAAAGTAAAAAGTTACTAATTCTGTGTTCCCCAGAAGTTCTAATTAAGAGCTCAGGGTCAGGCATTCCAGCTGTATTAAGGTTTTCGGCAATTGTGGCCTCATTAATATTTTCTGGTTGAAGCTCCCCTGATTTAACTTGAATAGCAATTTTCTGCATCGCTTCTTTGATTTCCCAACGAGAACTGTAACTTAGGGCAAGAACAAGCGTCATTCTTGTATTTCCAGCAGTTTTAGCTTTGGCTTCTAATAACTCCTTCATGCACTTTTTAGGTAATGCAGACATATCTCCAATAGATTCCAACCTAATATTGTTATCCATGAGAGTTTTTGTTTCCTTACTAATGGTTGAAACAAGCAAAGTCATAAGAGCATTAATCTCATATTTGGGTCTATTCCAATTCTCTGTTGAGAAAGCGTATAATGTTAGATAAGATACACCCAATTCAGCGGCAGCCTCAACAGTATCACGAACGGCTTTTACTCCGTTTTCGTGCCCAAAGGTTCTTATTTTACCTTTCATTTTCGCCCATCGCCCGTTACCATCCATTATAACGGCAATGTGCTTAGGTAAAGCATCTAAATTGATATCTTCTTTGCTGAACATTCAAATTACATTTTGTAAAAGGCAATAGCCCTTTACTAAATAAGCGTGCAAAGATAAGATGATTACTGATATGCAGGGCATTCAGCTTTTCGAGGTTCAATTTTATACGTAATTGTTAATCCAGCGAAAGAATACCAATCTCTGGTCGTAGAATTACCTCTCTGTCTACCTGTGTTAATTTTCCCTGGATTTACTAGCGACCTGTCGCCTAACAAAGCCGACAATTCGCCATTTGTGGCAAAAAGAACATCTGGATCGGCATAAGTAGTGCTCACATCATCCAGATAATCTGTAAATGTTTTTCTTAAACCCCAGTCAATACTAAATCCAAACTTGCCTCCAATGTGAAACTTTACTCCCACTCCAAAAGGAAAGGAGGCATTGATAAGAGAATAAGCTTTTCTGTCAGAATAAATAGTTGACCCTTGGCCTTCAGTTCCTAAAGGTTGAAGGGGTATCCATTCACCTAAGAAATTAGCTTTAGGATTAAATCTAAATAATGAGAAACCACCAAAGATGTAAGGTGTTGCTGGTGTATTGGGATTACCAATTTCGTAGTTGAAGAAATTGAATTCAAGTAAGGTTGCGAATTCAATAACTTGTGAACGAAAAGACAAATTTCTTAATTCCTGAGCAGGATCATTGCTTAATGCGTCTTCTGCTTGAACAGAGCCATAAATGCCATGAATATGCCAAGCGAATCGCCTGCTTGGATTGTATCTATAGACTAACCCACCTGCAAGGCGAGGCATAAAAAACTGCTTAGAAGGGTTAAGGTCGCCCATGTAGTAACCCACTCCACCAAATAAACCCAGTTCAGAGTATTTATTAAAAACCTGAGATTTCAATGAAAATGAAAAACACAGGAAAATAACAACTATAAGAGAAAGAGACCTCATCATGTTATTAATTGTATACTCTAGTAACGAAAAACTGTTACCTGAATTTTGGCAATACTGATTTTCCTGATTTTAATCTGTATGTAAGAGTGATGATGCCAAACATGTAAGCATCACGATCGGTTGGATCTCCTCTTTGCTGTCCAGTTACAGCAGAACCTTTAATAAATCCGTCGTTGAATGGACTAGCTCTGTTCGAAAGCGCAGCCGCTACAGGACCATACTGATCAGCAATCAAGGTTGGAGAAAAATAAGTTGTACTAACATCATCAATATAATCTGTTGTAGTAATCCTCATTCCATATTCAAAACCTATTGTCCAATTTTTATCATTCAAAGGAAAACGAAACCCAAAACCTACTGGAAAGCAAGCTTGATATCTTTTATAAGGCGTTCTGGAGGCAGCAATTCCCTGACCTTCTGTTCCTAAAGGTTGTAGAGCCCACCATCTTCCTCCTAGGAGAGCTTTAGGGTTATAATAAAATCCGCCTACACCTGCAAAAAGGTAAAGGTTAAAGTCAATACCGCTTTTACCGCGAACTCCTTGAAGTTTATATCGACTTTTCGTAGACTTTAACTGAATAAGCGAAACCTCAACCTGAAGTGATGTTTCGAAAATCGGAGATCTAAAACTTAAATTTCTGTTTCTTCTAAATTCTTCTCGTGTAAGACTGTCTCTTCCTGCAACCCTTCCATAATTTAAGTTGAGCTTGAATGACAATACCGGATTTTTTCTATATCTGAACCCAAGATGCACTGCAGGACGGGTCATGATAATTTCAAGATCCCTCAAGCCGTTGGTACCAAACTGGTCGGCACCACCTAGTTCACCGAGGAAATTGGTAAATCCAATCCCATAGGTACTCTCACATCGGTCTAAAAAACGACCTCTTCCTTTTCTTTGTGCTTCAGCCTGAATACTGAATCCAAGAATGATAAGCGATAATAGGAAATACTTCCTCATGTATATATAGATTTCAGCAATTAGGCAAATATACCAATTTTGAACTATGATAGATTAAGAATCTGTTTAGTTTCTTTTATCTGTGCCCCAAAGTAGCTTTTCACGTAAGGTCTTTAAGAAAGGTTGATCTGGTTTTCTTCCTAATAAAACATGAAAATCAGCCTTTTTAATTTTCACTTTTCTACTTGCTGGGAATGAAACTGACCTTGAATCCATTGAAAGAAGCAGGTTTTTTCCTCTCACTGCCGATTCGATTGTTAGTTCATTTGAATCGTCGATTACAAGCGGCCGAACGTTTAAATTATGAGGAGCAATAGGTGTTATAACAAGATTACTTGACTCGGGCATAAGGATAGGGCCTCCACAACTTAATGAATAACCCGTAGAGCCAGTTGGAGTTGATATTATCAAGCCGTCGGCCCAATAAGAATTCAATTTTTTATCGTTCATGGTAACATGAACAGTAATCATTGTTGAACTTTCTTTTTTATGAAAAGTAACTTCATTCAGAGCAAATGGAAAGTCGCCAAATGGCTCGCCTTCAGCGATTAATTCTACTAATGTTCTTTTATCAATATGATAACTTCCTTCTACGGCACACTCAACAGCTTCTCTTACTTCATCTTTTGAAAAACTTGATAAAAATCCTAATCGTCCAGTGTTAATTCCTAAAACGGGAATCTCTATATCTCTTATATGAGTAACAGCTTCAAGCAATGTCCCATCTCCACCAACAGTAAGCATGCACTTGCAATGCTTAGAAGCTAGCTCTTCTGCATTCTTATATGAAGATACTTTTAGGCCTTCAGGAATAAGATGCTGTGCTGCTTTAAGAAAAGGTGCATAAAAACAAGCCTCTTCGTTGAATTCACTTAAGTAATTGCAGAGATCAACAATTACTTTCTTACGAGTGTCGCTAATGGAACGGCCAAAAATGGCAATGGGCATAACCGCTAATTTATTAGCGAAAATAGTCGTTTTAATTCTGAAACTGAAAACTATGAATTTACATGTTGATGTAGTTCATAAACAAATCAAATCTATTCCTCAAATCTTCAGAAAATTCACTTTGCTGAAAAGAAGCCTTAACATCTAAATTGTAACGCTGAAAAGAAGCTAAAATGGCACGTATGTCTTCACGATTCACTTTAATAGTTAGCTCAATTCTAGTAGAATCAGAATGATCGCTAATGTAAAGACTCATAATTTTCGCATCGTTTTCTTCTACAATTCTGGCGATTTGTGAAAGAGAATAGTCGTTCTGATTAAGTTCAAGAATAATTATTCCTCCAGGATGCTGAACGGATGCAGTAGAAGAGAAATGCTCTACAAGACTTCTCAAACTAATATTTCCCAGATAATGATTATGATCATCAAGAACTGGAATAAGAGTAAGCTGCATTTTGGCCGCAAGTTTCAACACTTCATAGATATGCTCCTTGGCATGCACAAATGGCCTAATAAGTGAAAGTGGATGATTGCCTAATGGAGCTTCTGGTTCATTCAAGTCCAAAATATCAGAATCTGAAATGAGCCCAAGAAACTCATTGTTATTCACTATAGGCAAATGAGAGACACGAAATTCATCCATCCACGTAAGCGCCTTCAAGCCAGAGTCGGAGGTTTTAAGTGGTGGTATTGTTTCTGAAATTAAGTCTTCTGATAACATATTCGCATTTCTATCTGTTAATCAAAACGAATGCCTTGCTTTATTGTTTCAGCAAGCATGACAAACGTATGGAAAATTTTAGCTTTTCAATTGAACCAGTTCTTGTTTTATACTTTTGCACTTTTAGAAAAAGTATATGGTAAAACTTAGCGTCAATATTAATAAAATTGCTTTGCTCAGAAACTCGAGGGGGGCCAATATACCTGATTTAATAAAAGCAGCGCTCGATTGTGAACGTTTTGGTGCTCAGGGAATCACAGTCCATCCAAGACCAGATCAAAGACATATTACTTACGAAGATGTGAAGAATCTAAAGGAAACAATAAAAACAGAATTAAATGTTGAAGGTTACCCCTCCAAAGATTTTATGAATGTAGTTTTAGATGTGAAGCCTCAACAAGTTACGTTAGTCCCTGATGCTCCTGATGCTCTGACTTCAAATGCAGGCTGGGATACTATTGAAAATAAATCTTTTCTAACAGACATAATTGGTCAGTTAAAGGCGAAAGGTATTAGAACCTCAATATTTCTTGATACTGATGAACGTCTTTGTGAAGCTGCTGCATTAACAGGTGCCGACCGAATTGAACTTTATACAGAAGATTATGCTAAAGGCTATCATATTGATCGAGAGAAGGTTGTAAAACCTTATTCAAACATAGCCAAACTTGCCAATTCTCTTAACCTTGGTGTGAATGCAGGTCATGATTTAAACGATGAAAACCTTGCTTTTTTTAAGGAGCACGTACCTTATCTTGAAGAGGTTTCTATCGGACATGCTCTTATTTCGCAAGCATTGTATTTGGGATTAGAAAACACCATTCAAAGATATTTGTACCAGCTCAAATGATATTATTTTCAAGAACTTATGGGGAAAACGGCCCCGTGTTAGTGATATTACACGGTCTGTTTGGGCAAAGTGACAACTGGGCAGGAATTGCACGGAAATTATCTGATACTTATCGCATCTACACTTTAGATTTAAGAAATCACGGAGAGTCAGATCATAGTGATGAATTTAGCTATGATTTAATGGCTGAAGATGTGATTGAAACTTTGGAAGCTGCTTTTCTTGAAGATGTTCATTTGCTGGGTCATAGCATGGGAGGGAAAGTAGCAATGGTTGTTGCTCAAAGAAAACCTGAGCTTTTGTCGAGCTTGCTAGTTGCTGATATAGCACCAAAATATTACAAGCCTCATCATCAGGAAATTTTAGCTGGACTTAATGCATTAAATCCAGCTGAGATTGCTTCAAGAAACGAAGCAGAAGAAGTTCTGAAGAAACAAATACCTGATTTTGGCACAAGACAGTTTTTGCTAAAGAATCTTGGGAGAAAAGAAGATAACAGCTTCGAATGGAAATTTAATTTAAAAACTATTACAGAAAAAATAGCTGGAATTGGGAAAGCCACAGATTCAGTAGAATCAGATGTTCCCACACTTTTTTATAAAGGAGAAAAGAGCAATTATATCAAAGAGGAAGATTATGAAAACATAATTTCTCTATTTCCTAATGCAGAATTTAAAACAATGGACGGTGCCGGACACTGGCTTCATGCAGAGAATCCGAGTGAAATGGTGAAGACTATCAGAGAATGGATATCAAAGAATGAATAAAAAAGCCAGCTTTCGCCGGCTTATGTTGGTTCAATTATTATATACTTATTAGTCAGTTATAACGACTTATGTATACAAATATGTAAATTTTTGTGACAACAAACAAGTCCCAAATACATCGCTGATATAACCCAAAATGAAAATTTGAATGTTAGATACAAATACAAAAATCTTAAGATTCATTTCGAAATGAATTAGTTTTGCAGCATGGAAACGGTAGTAAGCGGGATACGCAGCACAGGCAATCTGCACATTGGTAACTATTTTGGAGCGATTAAGAACTTCATACGCATGCAAGAAGAGCATAATTGCTTCTTTTTTATTGCAGATATGCACGCTTTAACTACACATCCTAAATCTGAAGACTTCAAGCAAAGTGTTAAGAATGTTGTTGTAGAATATTTGGCTGTTGGGCTTGATCCAGAAAAAAGCACCATCTATATCCAAAGTGATGTACCTCAAATTTCAGAGCTTTACCTCTTAATGAATATGTATGCTTATGTTGGCGAGCTTGAAAGATGTACATCATTTAAAGATAAAATCCGAAAGCACCCCGATAATATAAACGCGGGTTTACTCACCTACCCTGTTCTGATGGCTTCAGATATTATAATCCACAAAGCAACAAAAGTGCCTGTAGGAAAAGATCAGGAGCAGCATCTCGAAATGGCGAGGAACTTTGTAAATCGATTCAATCACTTATATAACGTTGATTATTTCCCTGAACCATACGCATTTAACTTTGGAGAAAATTTAGTAAAAGTTCCTGGTTTAGATGGTTCTGGAAAAATGGGGAAAAGTGAGGGAGAAGGCAATGCAATATTTTTATCAGAAGATCCAGCATCCATCAGGAAGAAAATCATGCGTGCGGTGAGCGACAGCGGTCCAACAGAGGCTAATCAGCCCAAAACGGAAGCTATTCAGAACCTATTTACTTTGATGAGTCTAGTAAGTAAGCCCGAAACAATAAGTTTCTTTGAAAATGAATATAATGGATGTTCTATTCGTTACGGCGATATGAAAAAGCAACTAGCCGAGGATATGATTGCCTTTACAGCTCCTTTAAAAGATGAGATAGAAAAGCTTCATTCAAATGAGAAATACCTTAATGAAGTTATCGCCTACGGCGGAGAAAAAGCCAGAGAGAGTGCTTCAAAAACCCTAAAAGAGGTGAGAGAAATTATAGGCTTTATGCATTAATTAAGGATATGTCGGGCACGCTTCTATTTTCATCGGATATTACAGATAGAAATTCCAGATTCCTGGAATTTATTCCTCAATGGCGCTCTATTATTCATGGCGAAAAGGATGAGATTGCTTGCCTTGCTAATACATGCTCGGCTATCATGGAGGCATTTTCGTTCCACTGGGTTGGATTTTACAGAGTGATTATTCATGAACTTGTTTTAGGCCCATTTCAAGGCCCAGTTGCATGTACAAGAATTGCAAAAGGGAAAGGTGTTTGCGGAACCTCTTGGATGGCCAATGAAAGTATTGTAGTTGCTGACGTAGATAAATTCCCCGATCATATTGCCTGCAGTGCCTTGTCAAAATCTGAACTTGTGATTCCATTAAGAGATAAAAATGGAAATGTTATAGCCATTTTAGACATTGATAGTGTCAAATACAATGATTTCAGCATTGAAGATCTTGCATCTTTTGAATTCATTTGCAGAGAACTTGAGAAACAAATTTACCATTGAAGGTCTGGCCAAGTTATTATGTTTACATTTTGATACTTTGCATCCTTTGGGGATGTGCGAGCAGAGTTGCACCTGATGGTGGTCCAAGAGATAAAACGGCTCCTGAAGTAGTATCAACCATTCCAAGTCAGCAGACTCTAAATATCAAACCTAAAAAAGTAGAATTTGAGTTTAATGAATTCATTCAGCTAAAGGATGGAGGGAGTGGAATTCTAATTTCCCCTCCATTAAGAAATCAACCACAGGCTCTATTACAAGGCAAAAGCTTAATCCTTAAATTTGATGAAGAACTTGATGACTCTACTACATATACTATCACTGTTTCTTCCTCGGTTGCCGATCTTACTGAAGGAAATTTATTAGAGCCGTACTCTTTAGTGTTTTCAACAGGAAACATTCTTGATTCACTTAGTTGCTACGGCATTGTGAAGGATGCTTTCACAGGCAAAGCCTTGAAGGATGCATTAGTACTTATATATACTTCTAACGAAGACAGCTTGCCTAAAACTACCTTGCCAAGATATTTTGCAAAAACCAATGAAGCGGGGGAATATTTCATCAGAAACATGAAACAGGATGAATATACGGCCTTTGCCATAAAGGATGCCAATTCGAATTATTTGTATGATCAACCGGGTGAAAGTATTGGGTTCCCAGATATGTCTATTAAAATCGATTCTCAAAACGTTCCTATTCCGACAATAAATTTATCGGTAGAAACACCTAAAAAACAAAGGCTGATTAAAAATTCGTTTAGCGCTCCTTTCACCATTGAACTTAAGTATGCATTGACACCTGACTCGATAGTATTAAGAGGGTTTGATGGAGAAGAAATCAACTACAACAAATCAAAAGAATCAGCGTCAGATTCACTGATACTTCATCTAGAAAGAATAACTAGAGATAGCATTAAGTTATATGCATACAACAGCATTGGAACAAGCGTTCAAATTGACACCTTAGAGTATAAAACAAAATCGACTTTAATGGCTGGCTCAAAATCTAGGAGAAAACAAACTGCGGATACAAGTTTGAAGGTAACCACCAATATTGACAAAGGCAAATTACTTCCAAGTTCAAATTTTGAAATAAACACTTCTTTCCCATCAATTTTATCTGACACTCTACTTACCTATTGGAGAATAGAAAATGATACTACGGAGGCAGTAATCAAAGTTGGAAAAGACCCATACACATTTTCTGCAGAACCTCCTTTGGCGCAGGGAAGGGCTATAGAATTTATTGCATTTCCTGGAGCGTTTAAAGATATTTATGGCAACATCTCCGACACACTTCGGGTCGACTTTAGGCGCATGGACATGGAAGAAACAGGCAATATCGAGCTGCTCTTCGAAAATAAAGGAGAAGAGTCAAAAGGTTTGATACTTGAAATTCTTGACTCGAAGAAAAAGATTGTATATAAGAATATACTGCAAAGAAGTGATAGTTTGTTTATCAGTGAGCTCAATCCTGGCAGTTATTCACTACGAATCATAGATGATAAAAATTTGAATGGCGCATGGGATCCAGTGAACTACGATACCAAAGAGCAAGCTGAGTTAGTTTATTATTATTCTGAAGAAATCTCAGTAAGGGCAGGTTGGGATATTTCGGTGGAGTGGATCATTAGGAAAAATAAGAAGCTAAAATTAAAGGAATAAAAAAGGCCGGTTTAACCGGCCCGAATTAGAAATTAAATGATTATCAATTAGTTTCTTCTTCCCATAAAAATGGAAACATAATAAAGTAAGGTTGCTAATGAACCAATAGCTGCAACTACATAAGTCATTGCTGCCCAATTAAGTGCATCTTTTGCTTTTTCATGTTCAACACCTTGCGATATCCTGCTTCCATTTAGCCAAACCAAGGCTCTCTTTGATGCATCAAATTCAACAGGCAATGTGATAAAGCTGAATAATGTAGTAAAAGCAAACATTACTATTCCCGCAAGAAGTAAATAAGGAAATGCGGAAATAAGCAAAATTCCCGCTAGAAGCACCCATTGCATAATGGAAGATGAAAATTGAACTACAGGCACTAAGGCTGATCTCATATTTAACCAAGCATATGCCTTAGCATGCTGTACAGCATGTCCACATTCATGTGCGGCAACTGCTGCAGAAGCTACGCTTCTACCGTTATATACTTCAGGACTTAGGTTAATCGTTTTCTTAACAGGATTATAGTGATCAGAGAGAAAGCCTTCAACTGAAATGACCTTCACATCAGAAATTCCGTTATCAAGAAGCATCTTCTCAGCAATCTCTTTTCCGCTTAATCCCGAGGCAATTGGAACCTCTGCATATTCTTTGAATTTGCTCTTTAAACGATAACTCACATACCAGGACGCTCCCATCACTAGTATCATTATTAAAAATATTCCGCTCATGTATGTATATCTATATTTTGATGCAAATATCTTATCAATTCCTGTTCCCAATTAGGTCTCTCCTTAATTTTATAACTTTTTGACATATCAATAATCTTTTCGAAAAGATTCTGGTAAAAACGTCAGAGAAGAAAAGAGAAAGATGCCATATTGTCATCGGCAAAGGCACGAATCCGCCATTATGTCTTGTTTTTCTTCAATGGAATGTAAGTTGAAAAAGGGTTTGAAAAAATTTTAAAGCTATGACACTCGTAAAATTTAATCAAAAAGCAGGACGTCCGTCTTCTCCCGTATTCTCTAATCTTTTTCAAGATCTTTTTGACAATGACAACTTCTTCAGGCCTTTTCCTGAAAGAAACAGCTTGCCAGCTGTAAACATCTCAGAAAACAACGAAAATTACCATTTGGAACTTTCGGCAGCTGGGTTCAGCAAGAACGAAGTAGAATTAACTGTTGAAGACAATACCTTAACAATTACAGGTAAAAGAGAAGAAAGACATGAAGAAAGCGAGCGTAAATTCAGCAGAAAAGAATTTAGCTTTCAAAACTTCAAAAGAAGTTTCAGTTTGCCAGAAAATGTAAATCAAGATAGCATTAAAGCTAGTTTTGAGAATGGCATTCTAACAATTGAGCTTCCTAAGAAGATTGAGGAACAAAAACAAAGCAGAAAGATAGAGTTGGTTTAAAATTGCTTATTTAGAATTGGTTGGGCAATCATCGCAAGATGATTGCCTTTTTTATTACTTTAAACCTTTCAATCATGGCTAAAGAGTTAATTTGGTTTTTACTTGTCAATCCCGCCGCAGGCGGAGGAATGGCGATTAAGAAACTGCCTAAAATTGAAAATGCGCTTAAGAATGAAGGCATTAAGTACTTGATAGCGAAAACTCATCACGCCGGCGAGGCGAATATTATAATACAAGAAGCCATTATTGAGGGTTATAGAAATTTTCTTATTGCGGGAGGCGACGGAACCCTAAATGAAGTTGTAAATGGAATTATGTCTCAGACTTCAGCTGTGCCTGAGGAGATAACAATTGCTCAACTTCCAGTTGGAACTGGAAATGATTGGAGAAGAACATGGAATCTTCCAAAAACAATAAATGAATGCATAGCACTATTAAAGCATGGAAAACGAGTACTCCATGATGTAGGTGAAATAAACTACACAGAGAGTCTTGAATTAAAAATCTTATGGTTTATAAATATTGCCGGGATTGGATTTGATGCAAAAGTTGCTTATGCTGCAAATATTCAGAAAGAAAAAGGAAACAGTGGATTGCATGTTTATTTAAGTGAGCTTATTAAATCACTCATTTCATTTAAGGAACCTGAATTTGCAGTTAGCACCGACTCTAAAACACTTACTTTTGAAGGCTTTACAGTATTAGCAGGAATTTGTAGATATGCTGGAAACAAAATGAAACTAGTGCCAGATGCAGATCCTCAAGACCGCTTACTAAGTGTGGTTTTAGTTAAAAAGCTAACTAAACTCAAAATCATTAGGAATCTGCCCAAATTGTTTAGTGGGAAATTCATTCAGCTGTCTGAAGTGAGCAACTTTCATTGCAAGGAAATTATCATAAAAAGCAATCCTCCTTTTTTTATGCAAGTAGATGGCGAATCAAAAGGAAAATCTCCTGTAAAAATTAAAGTTGCGGAGCATCAAATTTCTGTAATCGTACCATAATATGTTTTTCAGAAAGAAAGAAATAAAATGGTTTCTACTTTTCAGTTCTGAAGAGAAAGCTGAGGAGAATCTTCCTTTAAATAAGGCGGTTTTGATTGAGGTTGATAACATACAGCTTTGTATAGTAAGGCATGAAGAAGGTTATTTTGTCACAAACAATAAATGTCCTCACCAAGGCTTGCCCTTAAACAGAGGAGGATTCTGTGAAAACGGCAAGATGATTTGTCCTTTTCATCGCTACGAATGGGATATCAAAACTGGCAGGGAAACCAGAAAACAAGAAAACAATATGGAAGTCTATCCAATAAAAGTGGATAAGAATGGGATTTCAATAGGAATTGAAAAGAAAAGTGGTGGCTTCTTTTCTTTATAATTCATTTAAAGAGAAAGTTCTTTTAACCCGTATCCCTTTTTCAGTTTCTTCCAGTTCAGCGCATTCTGTATGAGCATCATGTTCGAAAAAAAGTACCCTGTTTTCTTCAACACAACGTTTTAAGACCTCTTGCTTCTCCTGCATTGTAAGTAGAGGCCTAGTATCATATGCCATTACCCAGGCAGTTGGCACATGCACTGGAGATGGAAGCAAATCAGCCATGTACATTAATTTCCTGCCTTTATATTCAATAACAGGTAGCATCATAGACTCAGTATGTCCACTAACACGCTCTACTTCAAAACCATCAAAAAGTGTTGCCCCTTCGAGAAACTCTAAATGACCTGATTCTTGTATTGGCAAAATATTCTCTTCCAGAAATGATGCTTTTTCGCGCGGGTTAGGATTTACAGCCCAATCCCAGTGATTTTTATCAGACCAAAAGCGAGCATTTTTAAATGCGGGAGAAAGTATTCCATTAGAATCCTTTTCAATGGCACCTCCACAATGATCAAAGTGCAAGTGGGTGAGGAAAACATCAGTAATATCATTTCGGTGAAATCCGTATTTATTCAGAGAGCTGTCTAAGGAATCGTCACCGTGAAGATAATAGTAAGAAAAAAACTTCTCATTCTGCTTATTTCCCATTCCGGTGTCAATTAGAACTAGCCTTGATTCATGTTGAACTAGAAGACATCGAGTTGCCCATGAACACATATTGTTGTTATCGGCAGGATACGATTTACTCCAAAGAGACTTTGGCACAACACCAAACATGGCGCCTCCATCTAGCTTGAAATGTCCGGCATTTATAGGATAAACTTGCATAAAATGAAAATTGTGATTGGTAATGCTTGGCAAGATAGCATGAACATCACAAATGAGTGTTCACAAATTCCTCATTACAAGAAATTGGGCTCTGCAATTGGATTTATTTTTGAAGCAAAGTTTTTTTATATGAAGGTTCACTTTATTGCTATTGGGGGAAGTGCGATGCATAATCTTGCATTAGCGATGCATAAGAAAGGCATGACAGTTACGGGTTCTGACGATGAAATAGTTGAGCCTTCAAAAAGCAGACTTGAAAAAGCAGGTATTCTTCCGGCGCAGCCGGGATGGTATCCTGAAAAAATAAACAACGAATTAGATGCCGTTATTCTTGGAATGCATGCAAGAATAGACAATCCAGAACTTGTAAAAGCTCAGGAATTAGGTTTAAGGATTTTCTCTTATCCTGGTTATATTTATGAGCAAAGCAAGGAGAAAACCAGAATTGTGATTGGAGGAAGTCATGGTAAGACCAGTATAACTGCCATGATACTTCATGTACTTGGAGAAAATGAGAAAGCAACAGATTATTTGGTTGGAGCCCAGTTAAAAGGCTACGATACAATGGTTAAGATTACTAAAGAAGCTCCATACATTTTGTTAGAAGGGGACGAATATCTTTCTTCTCCAATAGAACGAGTTCCAAAATTTCATTTGTACCATCCTCATATTGCAGTTTTGAGTGGCATTGCCTGGGATCATATTAATGTATTCCCAACATTTGATAATTACCTCGAGCAATTCAGGAAGTTTGTTTCTCTCATAGAAGAAGACGGCGTTCTCTTTTATTTTGATGGAGATGAAGAATTATGCAAAATAGCTAATGAGAGCTCTAGAAAAGATATTCGCTTTGTGGCTTACAAAGAGCATCCTTCAATGATAAGAAACGGAATTACTTACCTTACAACAGATATTGGTGATGTTGAATTAAAGATTTTCGGGAGACACAATTTGCAGAATCTAATGGCAGCCATGTTGGTTTGCGAAGAAGCAGGAGTTAAGAAAGAAGACTTTTATCGCAGTATATCAACATTTGAGGGAGCGGCAAGAAGACTTGAGCCTATTTTCAGGGGCAAGAACACCCAAGTATTTAAGGATTTTGCTCATTCTCCTTCAAAACTTAAAGCAACAACCGAAGCAGTTAAATCTCAATTTCCAGAAAAAAAACTAATAGCTTGCATGGAGCTTCATACTTTCAGCAGTTTAAATGCTGAATTTTTAGAGGAGTATAAAGGCGCGATGTCATCGGCCGATGAGGCCATAGTATATTTTAACCCACATACTGTTGCACATAAAAAGCTGGCTGAAATTACCATAGAGCAGGTTAAAGCAGCATTTAATGATGATGCTTTAATAGTATATAAAAAATCAAGTGAGGTTTTGGACAAACTTAAGTCAAGCGATCTAAAAGATTCGGTCTTGCTAATGATGAGTTCAGGGAATTTTGATGGATTAAACTACGAGGAGCTTCCAGATTTGCTAAATTTAGACTAGAGGCTTAGCAGCCGGATATTTTCTTGTCATCATTCTGGCAATTGCACCAGCATAAAAAACTGAAATAATCATTAAGCCTATAAAAGTAAATAACACCCAGGTCATTGCGAAAGGGAAATCTTCAGCACCTTTAATCCAAGCATCGATATCTACCTGAGGGGTATCCGACTTTTTTAGTTCTTCAACTCTTTTTGCAATAAAGCTATCTCTAAATCCAAGGTCTATAGACGTGATATACAGATAAATGAACAAGGAATAAAGCAAAGTAAAGAGAGTTGCTACTGACATGCCTATTTTAAAAACGGGCATGAAAGTAAGTCCATTGGGGAAGTCAGCTTTTCGTCTTGCATCAACTGCGCGATACATACCAATTAGTAATAGGCCAAAAACGAGAAGTAAGGGATATTTCCCTAAAAAGGATTCATTTAATCCTGTTAGCAGCAATCCTGTTTTCCAGATAACAGATATTGCAAAAACGAGAAGGGTGAATTTAGTTTCCGGTTTCAATATTAGCTATTCATTGAGATGAGGAACTCATCATTATTTCTGGTGCCTGCCATTTGCTTTCTAATGAACTCCATTGCTTCAATGGTATTCATATCACTTAAGTGATTCCTTAAAATCCACATGCGTTGCATGGTTTCCTTATCAACAAGGAGATCATCCCTTCGGGTTGAAGAAGCTATGAGATCAATCGCAGGGAATACGCGTTTATTTGCAAGCTTTCTATCAAGTTGAAGTTCCATGTTACCGGTTCCTTTGAATTCTTCAAAGATAACTTCATCCATTTTAGAACCTGTATCTATAAGAGCAGTTGCCAGGATAGTTAATGAACCACCTTTTTCTATTTTACGAGCAGCTCCAAAGAATCTTTTTGGTTTATGCAGAGCATTTGCATCTACTCCACCTGAAAGCACTTTCCCGGAAGCCGGCTGAACAGTATTATAGGCTCTAGCGAGACGAGTTATTGAGTCGAGTAGGATAACAACATCGTGCCCGCATTCTACCATTCGCTTTGCCTTTTCTAATACAATATTTGCGATTTTGACGTGACGATCAGCTGGCTCATCAAAAGTAGAAGATACTACCTCAGCTCTGACACTTCTTGCCATATCAGTAACCTCTTCAGGTCGTTCATCAACAAGAAGAATGATAAGATAAACTTCAGGGTGATTAGCGGCAATTGCATTTGCAACTTCCTTAAGTAACACAGTTTTACCCGTTTTTGGCTGAGCAACTATTAGTCCACGTTGGCCTTTACCGATGGGTGTGAACAAATCCATTACTCTTGTAGAAAGTGTTCCATCCTTGTGACCTGTGAGTTTTAATTTTTCATCAGGGAACATAGGTGTTAAGTAGTCAAAAGGTACACGATCTCTTACAAAGGCAGGATCACGGCCATTGATTTTCTCAATTTTGGTCAAAGGAAAATACTTTTCCCCTTCTTTAGGAGCTCTAACATATCCATCAATTGTATCTCCAGTCTTTAAACCATGCAGCTTAATTTGACCTTGAGAAACATAAACATCATCTGGAGACGACAAATAGTTAAAATCAGAAGAACGTAAAAAGCCGTAACCATCAGGCATGAGCTCAAGAACCCCTTCTGTTTCTACAAATAAGTCTGGAGAGCTAAGTAAATCGGGACTCTGATCAGTTTGCTGATTTGGCTGATTGCGATTGCCTTGCGGCTGATGTCTAGGATTATTTTGTCTATTGGAATTATCTTTCCACTGCTGATTCTGCTGAGGGGGTCTATTCTGAGCTTGTGGATTTTGATTATGTTGACTTGATTGCGGATTATTTTGAATGCTTTGGCCCGATTGAGGATTATATTGATTTTGCTGAGGTTTCGGATTAGCATTCTCAGCAACTACTTCTTTTGGTTTATCAGGAGATTTATCATGAATATCCTGCTCAATTCTTTTCTCGAAAGGAGTTCTTGATCTTCTGCCTCTTCTCTCATGCTGAATTGATGTTGAAGAGTCATCATCTTTCTTAATGACTTCTAAAGGTCTTTGATTTGATGGTGACTTTGGAGCTTCTGCAGCAACTTCTTCCTGTCTAATCTTGACTTCAGGTTTAGAATCTTCAGCTACTTTCTTCTTAGGTCTACCTTTAGGTTTAGGAGCCACTTTTTCAGATTTGGGATTAGGAGTATCGGCGTTGGACATAGCCTGAGAAGCCATTTTTCTGACTTCTTCGGGATTAAGGCCAAGGCGAATATTCTCTACTTTTTTTTCGCTTCCCGATTCTATAGGAGAAGTCTTGTCTGAAGTTGATTTTTCTTGCTTTTTCAATCTTGCGGCTTCATTAGGTTTAAGTGCCTGTTCATCGAGAATTCTGTATACCAGATCTTTCTTCTTTAGCGATTCTATTTTCGATATGCCAAGATTCTCGGCAATTTTGCGTAAATCACCAACAAGTTTGGCATTGAGCTCCAAAATGTCGTACATGGAAATATCCTTAATGTTATGTGGATACGGTTGAATTAAATTTTTTTTGGGGGTTGAACGAGTTGATTTGTTGAAAATCAAAGTCATTCAATGCTTATTCTGAAATATAATTGCGAATAAACCGACTGCAATAATACAACATTTTATTTTCTGAAACAGATCTATTGATTTTTTCTAAGGAAAACTTAGCAGCTTGTCTATTTTTGCAGTCCTTTACGAGTTAAATTATGATTCAGCGTATTCAGAGCCTTTATTTTTTCATGGCTTCCTTGAGCATGGCAATTCTTACTGCATCGCCATTGTACACAACGGAAGCATTGGGTAAAAAATATACAGTATTTGTTGGAGGATTATTGCAAACTGAGTTGGGCAAGGACGAAGTAATAAATTCGCAGGCTGGCATTTTTGCTGTTAATTTATTACTTGCATTAATGCCATTAGTGGCAATTTTTCTTTTTAAAAACAGGAAGTTTCAATTAAAACTTTCATCTTCTGCTATGCTTTCATTTACAGTGTTTGTAATTCTCATGGCAGTTACAATTAGCGAAAACATGAAATTAGTAGAAGGTTTTGAAGGCCAAGGGAATTATTCATGGGGCATTGCACTTCCATTTGTTGCGGTTATATTTTTATTTCTTGCAAGTAGAGCAATTCGAAAAGATGAGAATCTTATCAAATCGGCAGATCGCTTAAGATAGAAATTCTTTCAGATGCAAAAAAAGTTCATTCAGAACCTTGCCCTTTTACTCACTTTAAACCTGCTTATTAAGCCGTTTTGGATTCTTGGTATCGACCGAGCAGTTCAGCAGGAAGTAGGTACAGAAGCTTACGGGCTTTATTTTGCGATTTTCAATTTTTCCTTCTTGTTAAATATTCTCCTTGATTTTGGTATAACCAATTTCAACAACAAGAACATTGCTCAAAACAACCACCTGATTACCAAGCACTTTTCAAGCATTCTCGTTTTAAAACTGATGCTTGGGGTTATGTTCATGGTAATAACTTTAATTGCTGGTTTTGTTATAGGATATAATTCCTATCAATTGGGATTGCTAGCAATAATGGGCATAAACCAGTTTTTAGCTTTTATGATTATGTATTTGAGGTCGAATCTTGCTGGACTTCATTTATTTAAAACAGATAGTATCATTTCGGTTCTTGATAGGACCTTAATGATTATTTTCTGTAGCATTCTGCTTTGGGGAAATGTAATAGATGGGCCATTTGAGATTGAATGGTTCATTTATACACAGACTCTTTCTTATTTGTTGACTACCGCAATTACATTTCTGATTGTCATGCAGAAAGCTCACTTTAAGCGATTAAAGTGGAATAAGCCTTTCTTTTTTCTAATTCTAAAAAAGAGTTTTCCTTTTGCGATTCTGGTTTTGCTGATGACTTTCTATAATAGAGCAGATACGGTAATGCTTGAGAGAATATTACCAGATGGTGCTACTGAAAGTGGCATTTATGCTTCTGCATACAGGCTCCTGGATGCAACGAATATGATTTCTTTTTTGTTTGCAGGCTTGCTATTGCCAATGTTTTCTAGAATGTTGCGCTTTAAGGAATCAGTTGAAGACCTGGTAAAGCTTTCTTTTACTATTCTAATAACTCCTGCAATAATCATTACAACTGCCTGTATCTTTTACAGTTACGATATAATGGATTTGCTATATGCCGAGCATGTTCAAGAATCCTCGGAAGTATTCTCTATACTAATGTGTTGTTTTGTAGCGATTTCATTGACTTACATATTTGGCACCTTGTTAACTGCAAATGGCAACCTTCTTCAGCTCAATATTATGGCAGCTTCGGGTATGATTTTCAATTTAAGTTTGAATCTTTTTTTGATTCCCTCCTTTCAAGCACAGGGGGCAGCAATATCAAGCCTTATAACTCAGTTTGGAACGGCATTGCTTCAGATTTATTTGGTTCAACGATTATTCAAGTTTAAGATAAACACACGATTAATTCTTCAACTGGTCATCTTCATTCCTGGTGTAATTTTATTTGCTGTTATAAGCAAATGGATAATTCCTAATTGGATTCTAGGTTTACTATTAATGGGTGGAGCATCTGTAGGCCTAGCATTTATGACAGGACTTCTCCATATAAAATCCATTTTTAGAATACTCAAATACGGGTAAATAAATTAATACGTTAAAGTGCTACTTTAGCAAACTTTCAAATTTAGCAAAGCATCATAAATAGATAATGGAACAAAGTTCAACAGGAAGTTTATTTGACTCGACAAATCTGGTTATTTTTCTATGGAAGAAGAAAACACCAATAATCATAGCTACAGTTGTTGCAATAGTAGCATCTGTTATTTTTTCATCTGATTATTTCATACCACCGAGATTTAAATCTTCGGTGATTATGTTTCCAACAACGAATAGCTCAATCTCAAAATCACTACTTAGTGAAAATTCATTTGAGAAAGAGAACATTCTTCAATTTGGCGAGGAAGAGCAGGTGGAACAGATGCTTCAGATTCTAAACTCAGATGAGATTAGAGAAAGAATTATTGAGAAGTACGATTTAATGGGTCATTATCGTATTGACAAAAACGGCAAGTATCCTCTCACAGAATTGAATAAGATGTTTGAAGAGAACATCTCATTTAACAGAACAGAATACCTTTCTGTTAGAATTGATGTAATGGATGAGGATCCTAATTTAGCAGCAGATATTGCCAATGAAATCTCAGCATTACTTGATACAGTTAAGACAAGAATGCAACATGACAGAGCTTTGCAGGCCTTAGCTATCGTTCAAAAGGAATATCTTGATTTTACCAAATACCTCACTGCACGAGAGGATACGCTAAACAAGCTTAGAAATTTGGGAGTTTTAGATTATGATTCTCAGGTTGAACGTTTAAGTGAAGCCTATGGAAAAGCTTTGCTTACAAATAATCAAAAAGCAGTTAAAGAAATTGATGAGAAGCTAGCGATTTTAGCTCAATATGGGGGCGTTTATACTTCCATTACCCAAGACATGGAACATGACAGGGAAGCATTGAGTCGTCTAAAAACAAAGTTTGAAGAGTCAAGAGTTGATGCAACTGATAAAATCCCTCATAAATTTGTGGTTAACCTAGCAAAGCCTTCAGAAAAGAAATCATATCCTGTTAGGTGGTTAATTGTATTGGTTTCGACACTTGCTACTTTCTTACTTTCAGTGGTTACTGTGATTATCATAGAAAATATTCAAAGAATCAGGTCTCGATTTGAATAAGCTCTTAAATAGAATTGGACCGGCTAATTACTGGTTTATTGGAATTATTGCAGTATTTATAAGCTTAAATTCTTTTCTAATTGCGAATGAATTTTACTTACTGCCAATTCTCCCAGTTGCAATTCTTATATTGTTTTCGGCATTAATTTCTATCGATAAATTAGTCTACTTCATACTTTTTTTTACTCCGTTTTCATTAACTGTTGAATTTAGTGAGTTTGCTGCTTTAACATTACCAACAGAGCCTTTGCTTTTCGGGGTAATGCTTGTTTTCTTTTTCAAACTAATTTTTGAAGGCGGATTCGATAGAAAAATCACTCGTCATCCGGTAACTCTTGCTATTTTATTTATGCTAGGCTGGATGGTTTTAACTTCACTTACCAGTACAATGCCTTTGGTTTCATTAAAGTACACAATTGCTAGACTCTGGTTTATTGTTGCCTTTTATTTTGTTGCATCTCAAATATTTAAAAAGAAAGAGAATATCAGGTTCTGGATTTGGTTATTTACAGTGCCGTTGAGTATCGTTATTGTTTATTCAATTGTACAGTTTTTCAACTATAACATTGACGCAAATGCCCTTTATTGGGTAATGCAGCCCTTCTTCAAAGACCACACAATTTATGGAGCTGTGATAGCGATGATGTTACCTTTGATGTTTGTTTTTGCATTTGACAAATCATATCTGCCAAAGGCTAGATTCACTTCACTTATTTTCTTTGGAATTATTTTAATCGGCATTGTGGTTTCATACACAAGAGCGGCATGGCTAAGTGTTGCAGGCGCTTATGGCATTTACCTGATTTATTTTTTGAAAATCCATTGGAAACTTGTTGTACTGGGAGCTCTAATTGTTTTATCTGTTTTAGGTTATTATCGGAACGACATCATGCTTAAGGTGGCTCAGAATAAGCAAAGCTCATCAAAAGATTTAAAGGAGCACTTGCAATCGGTTTCCAACATTAAAAATGACGCTTCTAATCTTGAAAGAATCAATCGATGGAGCGCTGCCTTGAGGATGTTTCAGGATAAACCTATTTTGGGTTTTGGTCCAGGAACCTACAGGTTTAAATACGCACCTTATCAAAGGTCATATGAGTTAACTTATGTGAGCACAAATGCAGGAACTCTGGGCAATGCTCATAGTGAATTCTTGGGACCTTTGGCAGAATCGGGTTTAATTGGCTCGTTGAACTATCTTTTAATAGTTATATTAACGATAATTACAGGAAGCCGGGTTTATAAAAAGGCTAAATCTCAAGAAGTTAGATTCCTAGCAATTGGGAGTCTGATTGGTTTGTTTACCTACTTTCTACACAGTTTCCTAAATAATTTCCTTGATCAAGATAAAGCATCTGCACCATTTTGGTCGCTAATTGCAATTATAGTTGCTTTAGATATTTATCACTCCTCCTCTGAAGGAGAACCTAAAAAACTAGAAGAGCTTAGTGAAACCGGCAAGTAAGGAGAGCGATATCATCAATATACGGCTGATCTCCTTTAAAATTAATTAAATGCTCCATGAGCTTTTTATTAAATGCTTCTGACTTCAGGCTCGAATTCTCATCCATAAAATCAATAAGATGTTCTGTTCCAAAATCAGAGCCGCTATCGTTTTCTTGTTCTACAAGGCCATCTGTATAGCACAAAAGAAGAGATTCTCCGGGAATATGAACTTGGCCTACTTCTAAGCGATACAGCTTCTCAAGCATTCCAAGGCCTGTAGTGCCCAAACCCAAGCTTTCATTGCCCTGAGAGTGATGCAAAATCGGCGGATTGTGTCCTGCATTTACATAAGTAAGCTCTCGATTTGAAATAGAATACTTAGCAATAAACATGGTGATAAACTTCTCACCTTTTGCGCTTTCAACAACCCTGTCGTTAAGTTGGGTAACAAAATCAGCTAAACTTGTCATATTGCTTACCATAGCTCTGAGATAAGCTTGAAAGTTCGCCATAAGAATGGCAGCCGAAATTCCCTTGCCTGAAACATCGGCTACACAAAATAGTATTTCATCATCGTTTAGATAGATAAAATCATAATAATCTCCACCTACTTGCCTCATTGGCTTATAAAAAGCAGAGAAATCAAAATATTCGTCGTGTGGCAAAGAAGACGGAATGAGCATTGCCTGAACCTCTTTTGCCATCTCAAGCTCTCGCTTGAACATTTCTTGTTGGAGATTATCTTTAAAAAGACGCTTATTTTCAATAGCAACAGCAATTATATTGCATATAGTTTGAATGAATTCAAGGTCTTGTTTGTGCTCATCAGATTCATTGTCTTTAATTTCACCTATGAGCAAATAGGCTAAAGCCTGGGTTTTGTGCTGAACTGGAATAACAACATCAAAATTGCTAATTCTTGAATTTGGATTTCCCCCGAGAAAAGAAATGTCTTTGAACTCCTTCAAGTCGATATCAGGACGAATATGCTCAACTTCGTGTTTTGCTCCTCTGCAAATGGGCCACCTCCAGATCTCATCAAAACTGCAATAGGCAAATTTTACATAACCCAATTGCTGATTTAAAATGTAATCACAGATACTAAAAAGATCTTCAGCTGAGAAATTATGATTAATAGCGCGAGTTACTTGCAATAGCGCATAGATCTGCTTTCGATAATGCTGATCTGATGTACTTTTAAGTTCGTCGCTAATCATTCTAAAATCAATTAATCTTTTGAATTCTGGAAAACAGCCTTCAATAAATCAGGGATTCTTTTAACCAAAGTAAGCTCCTTCATTTTTTCTCTTGCCTCACCTACTGGAGAACCAAAGTAGGTTTTTCCCCCTTCAAGTGATTTTGGAACGCCACTTTGAGCAAGTACAATTGCCTTTTTGCCAATAGTTAAATCTTTAGATACGCCAACTTGGCCCCAAAGGATTACTTCATCCTCTATATGAGCTACGCCTGCAACACCTGTTTGCGCGGCAATAAGTACATGTTCTCCAACTACTGTATCGTGACCTATATGAATCTGATTATCGAATTTGGTTCCTTTGCCAATCACCGTATCTCCTGTTACACCGCGATCGATAGTACAACAAGCACCAATCTCAACGTCATCTTGAATAACAACTCTGCCGCAACTGCGCATTTTATCATATCCGGCAGGCCGACGCTTAAAATAAAATGCATCAGCTCCAATAACTGTTCCTGCGTGAATAACAACACGATCGCCAATAATTGTATGATCGTAAATAGTCACATTGGGATGGACGAGGCAGTCTTTTCCAATTTTCACATTATTACCAACGAAAGCTCCCGGCTGAATAATTGTGCCATCGCCTATTTCGGCGGATTTACTAAGGAGACCATCCGCCTTCTCAAAAGGCATAAAATAATCGACAAGTTTGTTGTAATCACGAAAAGGATCCTCACTAACGATAATACCTTTGCCTTGCGGAACATCCACATCTGTGTTAATCAGAATGGTACTGGCAGCTGAATTAAGACACTTATCGTAATACTTTGGGTGGTCAACAAATGACAGGTCTCCAGGTTCTACTTTATGTATCTCATTGATACCTGTAATCAAATGTTCGGGATTGCCTTTATATCGACCTCCTATTAGTTCAGTGAGTTTTGCTAGGGTGATTGGTGGACTTATCTTCATACAATGAAAAGAATGCCGAAAGGTAATGTAAATTTGTGCGTACGAAGAAAGAGTAATTTAACGTTGAAGCAAGAATGACAATCAGGGAAGCCATAGAAATATTGGAGCTGGAAACGCCGGTTAGTCATGAGCAGGTAAAACGGTCTTTCAGACAAAAAGCTAAGAAATACCATCCCGACAGGCATAAAGATGAGATTAGCAGCAAGCTTAACGCTGATAGATTTATTCAGGCTAGAGCTGCGAGCGATTTGCTACTGAGTTATTCTGAAGCAATTATTAACTCACCCGGAAGACAGCGTGATCCTGCTCGGGTGGTTAGGAGAGAACCTCGAAGGCAGCCTCCCCCGCATCCAGTTACTCAGATACGTTTTGTTAAGGAGCTTGATAATATGATCAGGCTTTTTAGAATGATTCAGGGTAGCACTAAGAAGTTTAAATCGATTAATCTAAATATTCAGCCTGGAGCCTGGCTGGGAAAGATGTATGAGTTTTTGTTTGAGAAGAAGTTCAGTGGTGAAGATTTCTTAAAGGGTAATGCATTTGCATTTTACCGGTTTTTCAGGTTGTTCTTCGGCTCTATTTTTCTTATTGCTGGGTTTATTGGAATTAGCATCATTGGGATGATACTAGCAGCAGGAGTTTTCCCTGCTCTAATTGTATTTCAAGCAGTTTACACTATCTACATTCAAATGATTGATTTTCAAGCCAAAAAACTCAATCTGCATATAAAAGTCAAGGATAAAGAAAAGTGGGTAAGCATAAGACGAAAGTATCTTCATTTCAGAACAGTTCCTGTTTTCGGGATGTTAATTTTGGCGTCGATGTTTATTAGATTGAGTGCACCTTATTCAGGGTATTTCACATTGCTTAGCCTTATGTTTTGCATTCCTTTATTCATCCTAATGCTTAGTGTAAGCTATGAATGGCTTCACTATTACAAACTTTTGAGAGCTGAGTAACTTATTGGTTTTGCAAATCGAACCATTGTCTTCTTCGGTTCACCTTTAAATCCTGAAGCATTGATGATTTCACACGAATTGTGAAATTATAACTTTGGCGAAAGCCAAAAGGAATCCAGTTGAAATGCATTTCCCAGCAATGTAAATCTCTAAAAATGTCTACAGTAGAAAATGCAAATTCTTTGGTTTGAAAATCATAACCTGTGCTTAGGGCAATTTTCCACTTCTCGGTAAGATTGAGGTCTCCGCTAACATTAAGGATTTGATTTCTTTGAACATCATTATTGGCAAATCGAGTGCTAAGGACAAAGCTCGCGTTGACTGACCAAGGAATATTAAAATCTACATAATCAAATGGATTAGCTGCAAGCTCTCTTCTTTCGGCATCATTTCCGGCGGTGGTGCTTAGTTTCTCACGTTTACCTGAGGCTAGGGTGGTTGTTAAAGCAAGATTATTGGCAACGGCTCTCGCGAACTTTCCTGTTTTATCGAAATAGTAAGTATTAATTCTTACTCCAGTTACCGAGTCTGTAGCATAAAAATCATAGCTGCTACTATAAACTATATCCAGTTTCTTGAAAAGTCTTGTCCTAGCACTTATTGAGAGCGGCTGCCAATTAAGAGAATCGGCAGCGATGTTATAAGATGTACCAATGTTAAATGCATCAAGCAAAACCACTTTAGTAAGTCCGGTTCCGGTAGTATCGCGACGCGACTTTAGCTTGGCTTCAAGGTTATTGTTCAGGTTTATTCCGAAAGTTCCTTGTCTTCCAACCGCAGGTTGACCATAAATACCTATTTCATACGGAGAATAAAAGCCAGCGGCCCCTTGAGGACCGTAAAATCCATACTCTCTTGAGTTAAAATCGGGCTGAAAACGATAACTCAACTGAGGCGTCATAACGTTTCGGATGGTGTTTTTTCCCAATTTAAGGAAGCTGTAAACCCTGGTGCTTAAGTTAGCATTAACATTCCATTCTCGAGTGGCATCGAAACCTCTTATTGTATCGGTTACTACATCACCAAGTGCACTGTCGAAGAACTTGTCAATTGTTGAGAAATACCATCGTTCGGTATAGTTAAATCCAGGTGAAAAAGTGAAATATTTAAGAAACTGAAATGAGGTTTGAATTGGAATTGTGTGCTGAACTCCGTTGTTGAATTTTGAAGTCCAACCGGGTCTTCCAAACAAAGAATCAGCTTGTGTAATTGTGTTTCTGCTTTGCAAAGTGTAGGTAAGTCCAATTTTCTCGTACCAACGCTGCGCTCCTACTGGATTTTTCCTTCTAAGGGGATAAATCCTATTCATATTAACCTGAAGTTCAGGAGCAGATAGAGAAATTATTTTGGTTGCTGTATTTTGACTGTGCCCTGCACTTAGAATTAAGTTAAAAGGAGTGTTTGCAAATGTTTTGGTGTAAGATATACTTGACTGAAAGGTATTTGCAACTATATTATTGGTATTGAAAGAGTTAAGTGCATTGAAATTGCTAGAACCCGCTTGCACAGAAGCAGAGAATCGTGAATTGGGTCTTGACTTTGGATCTTGGGAGTGTCGCCAGGTGATGAAGAAATCTTTATTGACTGAAGAACCAAATAATTCTGGATCTCCTTGAAGAATTTTAGAGAACCTCATATCGAGGTTTCCATTAAAATGGTAACGATAATTGTATGAAGTACCACCTGAGAGGCCCCATGAGCCGCGAGAATAGATATTTCCTCTGATGGAAGCGTCAACATAATCTGAAATGCCAAAATAATACCCTCCTTCCTGGAGGAAGAAGCCTAATCCGGGTGATTCACCATAAGTTGGGAAGATGATTCCGGAAGTTCTGGATGTTGAATTAGGGAATATGCCAAAAGGTACTGCCAGAGGTGTTGGCACATCTTCAATAACGAGATTAGCCGGACCAGAAACAATTTTATCCTTAGGAATGACTTTAATTTTAGATGCATTTATGTAAAAATGCGGATGCTCGGGCAAGTTGCAGGTGGTATATTTTCCGTTTTTAACGAAGAACTCATCATTTTCATTCTTTTTTACCTGATCGCCATGCAAGAAACCTTCTCCCTGTTTGGTAAAAACACCCGAGATACGTCCCTTTTTTGTTTTGAAATTATACGACATCACCTTCGCATCGAAGGTTTGACCACCTTCAGAAAACACAGGAAATCCGATTAAATTTCCAGAAGTATCCGGTTTGGGTTCGGCATGAACTGTATTTGTGGCCCAATCAATTTCTATGTATTCTGCTTGAAGATGAATTGCATCATATTTTACATCAGCTTCACCAAAGAGATAGATTTTTTTTCCATCCAATGAGAACCTCATTGAATCTCTTGCTTTGTACTCAACTTTAGAGTCGAGTGCATCTTTAGATGTAGGCAAGCCAACAACCTTCACGCTATCAGCACCAAGCGAGTCGGTTGCCAAAGACAATGAATCAGTATTGAGTTCGTTTTTAATCTGAGCATCCAACTGTCCTAATATGAACAGAAGCAATGTGAATAAAACTGTTGTTAAGTGTCGCGAGGTTACCCGTAATCTCAATGATTGTCCCGATTAGATTTGTAAAGTCCGATTTGAAACGTTTGCAAAACTAACTTATTTCCGTGCATGCGCTACGGCATGTGTAACAGAGACCAATGAAACCTATATATAAATATCCCCTTTTTGCTTTAGGAACGCTAATAATGGTTCTTATTTCTGCCATTATTTTTCTTCCTCAAGGCTTTGCAAAAAATGTTAAACAGAAAGGCGATGGCTTAAAAACTGTTGTGATTGATGCCGGACATGGTGGTCATGATAGTGGTTGTCACGGCTCTTCGGCTTACGAAAAACATGTTGCTTTAGCTGTTTCTTTGAAGTTAGGGAAAATGATTGAGGAGAAATTTCCTGATGTGAAGGTGATTTACACACGTAAAACGGATGTTTTTGTAGAATTATATCGCAGAGCACAAATTGCCAATGAGAGTAAAGCCGATTTATTTATCTGTATTCATTGTAATAGTGGTCCAAAGACAGCTTTTGGAACAGAAACATTTGTGATGGGATTACACAAAAGTGATGATAATCTAAGTGTTGCAAAACGTGAGAATGCTGTAATCTTACAGGAAGATAATTATCAGAAAGAGTACGATGGATTTGATCCAAACAGCCCAGAAGCGAACATAATTTTCTCATTATATCAGAATGCTTTCCTTGACCAAAGCCTTTACTTTGCTGGCAGAGTTCAAGATGAGTTAACAACATTTGCAAAACGCCATAATAGAGGTGTAAAACAAGCAGGTTTCCTGGTTTTATTTAAAACAACGATGCCAGCAGTTCTTATTGAAACAGGCTTCTTGACTAACAATGATGAAGAAAAATACCTCAAGTCTGACGAAGGTCAAAAAACTATTGCAGAAGGTATTTTAAAAGCATTTTCGAATTACAAAGATTGGATTGATGGAAATGCAGCAAAAAGAGAAAAATTATCTCCTGGACCTGTGGTTAAAGAAGCAGAAAAGCCAATTGTGAAGATTGCTGAATCTCAGGAGAAACCTGCAGAAACTGCTAATAATGTAACAGGTACAGTTTTTAGAGTGCAGATTTTCAGTTCATCAGTGAAGTATGATAGTTCTCATCCTAAATTCAATAAAAGAAACGATATTTGGATGTATTCTGCCGGCGGTTTATGGAAATACACTGCAGGAGCCTTTGATAAACTCGAGGATGCTGTTACTTTGCAGACGGAATTAAAATCACAGGGATTTAGTGATGCTTTTGTTGTAGCCTTTAAAAATGGTGAAAGAATCAGCATTCAAGAGGCCAGAGCATACAACCCTTAAATTTATATTAGCTATCGAATGACAATCTCCCGGGAAATAAGAGTAGGTTTATTAGTAACAGCTGGAATAGCTATGCTTTACATAGGATTGAATTTCCTAAAGGGCAAAAACATATTCTCTCGTTCAAGAACATATTTTGCTGTATTTGAAGATGTGGATCAACTCATGGTTTCGGCCACAGTTCAAGTAAACGGATTTAAAGTAGGTATTGTAGATGAGGTGAGATTCTCCTCAAAAAGCTCTACTAAAGTTCTTGTTAAGTTTCTCATAACTGAGGACAATCTTGTAATTCCTGATGATACTGAAGCTCATATTGTTAGTGACTTGCTTGGTTCAAGAACGCTTGATTTGCAGTTAGGAACATCTAATCTTCCCGCTGAAAGCGGAGATACTTTAACTTCTGTAATTGACCGAGGAATTACCGATGAGATTAAGAGTGCGCTTTTGCCTCTTAAAGTTAAGATAGAAAATCTAGCAGGCTCGGTGGATACGGTTCTTTCGGGGTTAAACAATGTCTTTAACAAGAAGACTCAAGATGGCCTGGTTAATAGCTTTGAGAGTGTAAACACATCTATTTTGAGGTTCGAACACACAGTTACTGAATTTGACCTTTTAGTTACCAATGAAAGAGATAAACTTTCGAGAATCTTCTCAAACGTTGAGTCAATTACCGAAAACTTAAAGAATAACAACGAGAAGCTTAGTAGTGTTTTTGCCAATATTGATAGAATAACCGACGATGTAGCGAAGAGTAATGTGAAGCAAACCATGGAAGACCTTCAAAAAAGCATGCAAAGTTTGAAGGCTATTGTTGAAAAAACTGAACGCGGTGAAGGTTCTTTAGGAAAACTCATTGTTGATGATTCGCTGTACACCAATTTGAATCAAAGCTCAATGAATTTGAGCTTATTGCTTGAAGACATGAAGGCGAATCCTAAGAGGTACGTGCACTTCTCGGTTTTTGGCAAGGGAGAAAAGAAATAATGCTGCATTGAAGAGTTAAAACTCTTTGCCATTATATTTGTTGAACATCACATTGAAGACATGGGAGTTGAAAATATCATTTTTATAATTGCCCTGCTGGCAGGAGGAGGCTTATTTGCGTTTAACGTACGTAAAATCATCAGAAATATCAGGCTAGGAAAAAAACTGAATAGAACTGATCGTCAAGCCGACAGGTGGAAAATAATGACTCGTGTTGCTTTGGGTCAAAGCAAAATGGTGGTAAGACCTGTTGCTGGATTCCTGCATCTTTTGGTTTATGTGGGATTTGTAATCATAAATCTTGAAGTTCTTGAGATTATTCTTGATGGAATATTCGGAACACATCGCTTGTTTGCACCTCTTTTAGGTGGATTTTATGATTTCCTTATAGGCTCATTTGAGATTTTAGCTTTTCTGGTAATTTTTGCGGTTGTTGTGTTTTTCATCCGCAGAAACATTATTTATATCAAGCGTTTCCGCCAAAAAGAATTGAATGGCTGGCCAAAAAACGATGCAAACCTGATTCTATTGATTGAAGTGCTTTTAATGTCGGCATTTCTAACCATGAATGCTACCGATCAGATTCTTCAATCGCGAGGTGTTGCTCATTATATTGAAGCAGGTTCATATCCAGTGAGCTCGATGCTTACAGGAATTTTCAGTTCATGGTCAACAGAAGGTTTAATGATGTATGAAAGAATTGCATGGTGGTTCCATATTCTGGGAATTCTTGCTTTTTTGAACTACCTACCTTATTCAAAGCACTTTCATATTATTCTTGCATTTCCGAATGTTTTCTACTCAAACCTTGAAGCTAAAGGTAGAATCAGCAATATGAAGGCTGTTACTGACGAAGTAAAACTCATGTTAGATCCTTCTGCTACACCGCCAGAACCATCTGATGAGCCAGTTAAATTTGGAGCCAAAGATGTTCAAGATCTCAGTTGGAAGAGTTTACTTGATTCATATACATGCACAGAGTGTGGTAGATGTACTTCTTCTTGTCCTGCAAACCAAACTGGCAAATTGCTCAGTCCAAGGGCAATAATGATGAAGACCCGCGATAGGCTTGAGGAAGTTGGCAAAAATATAGATGCTAACAAAGGAGCCTTTGTTGATGATGGAAAAAGCCTTTTGCATGATTACATCAGTGCTGAGGAACTTTGGGCTTGTACTACTTGTAATGCTTGTGTTGAGGCTTGTCCTGTAAACATTGACCCCCTTTCAATTATAGTTGATTTGAGACGTCAATTGGTTATGGAAGAGAGTGCACCTCCGGCTGCATTAAATGCAATGTTTACAAATGTTGAGAACAATGGAGCACCTTGGCAATTCTCACCTGCCGACCGTTTGAACTGGGCTGATGAAGATGCCTAATTTATATTTTCTTGATTTGAAACTGAATAGATATGGAATTAAAGGTTAGAACCTTAGCAAGTTATAATGCAGCCGGCGAAAGTCCTGAAATACTTTTCTGGGTTGGATGTGCAGGTAGTTTCGACGATAGGGCGAAGAAAGTAACTAAAGCTGTTGCAAAAATACTGCAGGCTGCTGACGTTAAATTTGCTGTTTTAGGCACTGAAGAGTCTTGCACCGGAGATCCAGCAAAAAGAGCTGGAAATGAATTCTTGTTTCAAATGCAAGCCATGCAAAATATTGCTGTAATGAATGAATACGGCGTCAAGAAAATTGTAACTGCGTGTCCTCATTGCTTTAATACATTAAAAAACGAATACCCTGAACTTGGCGGTCACTATGATGTAGTTCATCATACTCAACTAATAAAATCATTGTTGGACGAAGGCAGAATTCGTGTTGAAGGAGGCATATTCAAAGGCAAAAAGATAACATTTCATGACCCTTGCTATTTAGGAAGAGCAAACGGAGAGTATGAAGCTCCAAGAGAAGTTCTGAGCAAGCTCGACGCAGAATTAATTGAAATGAAACGTTGCAAAAGCAACGGATTATGCTGCGGTGCAGGTGGAGCTCAAATGTTTAAAGAAGCTGAACCCGGAGACAAAGAAGTGAATGTTGAAAGAACAGAGGAAGCTTTAGCCTTGAACCCTAAGGTAATTGCTGTTGGCTGTCCTTTTTGCAATACAATGATGACAGATGGAGTAAAGCATGCCGAGAAAGAGAGTGAAGTACAAGTGCTTGATATTGCAGAGATGATAGCAAGTGCAGCAGACTTATAAAATATGATTATGGAAAAATTTCTTAGTGAAGTAGGCGATACAAACAGAGTTTGGATATATCAGGCAAACCGGTTTTTAAGCGAGCAGGAAACAGCTATTGTAAAGCAATCTGCTCTTCAGTTTGTGCAAAACTGGGCAGCACATGGAAAAAAGCTAAGCTCTGGAGCTGATGTTATTGAAAATCTATTTGTAGTTGTTCATGTTGATGAAGCTCAGGCAAAAGCAAGTGGCTGCTCTATTGATTCATCTGTTCACTGGATTACAGCCTTAGGCAAAGATTTAGGAATTGATTTTCTTGGGCGCACGGGTGTGGCTTATAAAGACACAAACGACACTCTGAATTTAGTCAAACTCAATGAGTTTGAGGATTTGGTAAATCGAGGTGAAATAGACGAAAACACTCAGGTTTTTAACAATATGGCATTCACTGGTCGGGATTTAAAATACTCTTGGCAAACAACAGTAAAAGAGAGCTGGCATTCAAGATATCTTCCTGCTTCAGCGGTAAAATAATTAGAGAATAAAAATTTCTTTTTGCGGAATAGGTTTTTTTCTTATTTTTGCAACCCATTTTTCAGCATTGAAAATAATTATGAAAGCAGAAATCCATCCATCTAACTATCGTCTTGTAGTGTTCAAGGATATGTCAGACGAAACAATGACTTTAACTAAGTCATGCATTGATACTAAAGAAACGATTGTTTGGGAAGACGGAAATGAATATCCGCTTGCTAAACTTGAAATATCTTCATCTTCACATCCATTCTACACAGGAAAAATTAAGCTTGTGGATACTGCCGGACGTGTTGACAAATTCCGTACTCGTTACAAAGAACACAAAGGCAAATTAAATCTATAATTTGCACTAACATATTTATGAATGAAAGCCTTCCACTCGGAGGGCTTTTTTATTTTTGTAAGCTATGAATCTGATTCTTTTCGATGATACCCGCAGGGAGCATTTGCTTCCATTAAGTTTTACCAGACCAATTGCCGAATTCAGAGTTGGCATCCTCACGATTAGGGAGAAATGGGAGAAACACCTTGGTGTAAAGGCTTCCTTTCTGTGCGAAGCATACCTTCAAAAAAAATTCCCACTCGTTACAAGTGAAGAAAACCTGCTTATTGCCGGAACAATATTACCCAACATTAAATTAATTGAGGCTGTACAGAAACTCAAATCTGGTCAAGCTTTGCGATATAATGATGACTTGATTGCAATTGCTTGCAAAAGTGAAATTTCACTTGATGAGTCAGATTACGATGTGCAAGACTATCAAGGAGAGATTATGCGCATAAATAATCTTTGGGATATTTTCTCATTGAATGATAAAGCCCTTCGGGCGGATTTTGAACTACTGACAAAAGGGCGCAAATCGGCTGACATATCTCCTGATAATAAAATAATGGGCAATCAGTTCTTTGCAGAAGAAGGAGCAGTGGCTTATCATTCGATATTTAATACTACAACAGGACCAATATATTTAGCCAAAGACTCAGAAGTTTGGGAAGGAAGTGTAATCAGAGGCCCTTTTTCATTGGGTGAACACAGCATCGTTAAATTGGCTTCAAAGATATATGGAGCAACAACTGTTGGTCCTGAAAGTCGTGTAGGCGGGGAAGTAAATAATAGCGTAATCTTTGGCTTTTCGAACAAAGGCCACGATGGTTTCTTAGGAAATTCGGTGCTCGGCGAGTGGTGTAATATTGGAGCTGATTCCAACAACTCTAACCTCAAGAACAATTATGCCGATGTTAAATTGTGGAGCTATCCAAAGCAAGGCTTTGAATCAACAGGCTTGCAGTTTTGCGGACTAATCATGGGCGATCATAGCAAATGTGGTATCAACACTATGTTTAATACAGGAACAGTTGTAGGAGTGAGTTCTAATATCTTCGGCTCTGGTTTTCCAAGAAACTTTATACCGTCATTTAGCTGGGGCGGTGCCCAGGGAATTACCGAATATAAGCTTGCTAAAGCTGCAGAAACTGCAGAAAAAGTAATGGAAAGAAGGCATGTTCCATTTGGTGAAACAGAACAAGAGCTACTTGCTCATATTTATGAGCTAAGTGCATCATTTAGGCAAGGAGGTTAATTTCTTTGGCATACCGCTTGACCTATTAAGAAAACAAGTCAAAACCGGAGGAGTTTCTCATTGGTTATGACTATTTGTCACATATTGTTGAAAGAATTGATGAGCGAAAATCCATTATTTAACCGTTATCACCTGAATAATTTAGTAGATGATGACTCGGAGTTTATTCCATTATTATCAAGTGAGGATGAAGAGCAAATGAACACTGAGGAAACTCCTACAGAGCTTGCTATACTTCCATTAAGAAATACAGTATTATTTCCAGGAGTTGTAATTCCAATTACAGTTGGAAGAGACAAATCAATCAAACTTATAAAAGATGCCTACAAGGCTGATAAGATTATCGGTGTTGTTTCGCAGAAAGATATTGCTATTGAAGATCCGGCGTTTGATGATTTAAATCGTGTGGGTACAGTAGCACTTATAGTTAAGATGTTGCGCATGCCTGATGGAAATACAACTGTTATTATTCAGGGAAAGAAGCGTTTTCATCTTGACCAAGTAACTCAGGAAAATCCATATTTCAGAGCTAAAATCACTCCTTTTGAAGAAGTAAGGCCTTTAAATGACGACAAAGAATTTCAGGCCATGATTGCTTCAATGAAAGAAATTTCATTACAGATAATTCAACAATCGCCAAACATTCCGTCAGAGGCGGCTTTTGCAATTAAGAATATTGAAAGTCCTTCATTTCTAATAAATTTTATATCGTCAAATATGAATGCAGAAGTTGCTGAGAAGCAACAGATGCTTGAGGTTGCCGATTTAAAAGCAAGAGCCGAGTTAGTGTTAAAGCAGCTTCATAAGGAACTGCAAATGCAGGAGCTTAAGAATCAGATTCAAAGCAAAGTTAAGATTGATATTGATCAACAACAGCGAGAGTATTTTCTTCATCAACAACTTAAAACAATACAAGAAGAGCTTGGGGGGAATGTATTTGAAGAAGAGCTTGATGAACTAAAGGAAAAGGGCGAAAAGAAAAAGTGGTCAGAATCGGTGATGAAGCATTTTCAAAAAGAACTTGACAAGCTTCAAAGAATTAATCCGAATTCGGCTGAATATTCAGTTCAAAGAAATTACCTTGACTTGCTTCTTGACCTTCCTTGGAACGAATACACAAAAGATAATTTCGATTTAAGGCGGGCACAGAAAATACTTGACAAAGATCATTATGGTTTAGAAAAAGTAAAAGAGAGGATATTGGAATATTTGGCTGTTCTCAAACTTAAGGGAGACATGCGCTCACCTATTCTTTGCTTTTATGGACCTCCAGGAGTTGGCAAAACTTCATTAGGTAAATCAATCGCTAAAGCGCTTGGAAGAGAATATGTTAGAATGTCCTTAGGTGGCGTTCGTGATGAAGCAGAAATCCGTGGGCACCGCAAAACGTATATTGGAGCAATGCCCGGAAGAATTATCCAAAACCTAAAGAAGGCCAAAGCTGCAAACCCAGTTTTTGTGCTTGATGAAGTGGATAAAATCGGAAGTGATTTTCATGGAGACCCTTCATCCGCACTTCTTGAAGTGCTGGATCCTGAACAAAATAACACCTTCTACGATAATTATGTAGAGCAAGATTTTGACTTAAGCAGAGCTATGTTCATTGCTACAGCAAATAACCTCAGCACTATTCAACCTGCACTTCGCGACAGAATGGAACTCATTGAAGTAACGGGTTACACTCAAGAAGAGAAAGTAGAGATTGCTCGTCAACACCTTGTTCCTAGACAGATTGCTGAGCATGGATTAACGAAAGATCAGGTTAAATTCACAAAAAGAGCTTTAGATAAACTCATTGAAGACTACACACGCGAATCGGGAGTAAGGTCGCTTGAGAAAAGAATTGCCAAAGTGATTCGTTCTGTTGCAAAATCAATCGCTCTAGAAGAAAATGTTTCAGAAAAACTTGATACTGCCGACATTATTAGAATTATGGGTCCGGCAACTTATCATCGAGACAAGTATGAGAACAATGAAGTTGCAGGTGTAGTCACAGGACTTGCCTGGACATCTGTTGGAGGAGACATTCTTTTTATTGAAGCCCTAGCGAGTAAAGGAAATGGCAAACTTACCTTAACAGGAAATCTGGGAGATGTAATGAAAGAAAGTGCTGTTATTGCTTTAGAGTATTTAAAGGCGCATTCTGAAAGCCTTTTGGGTATTTCTTCTGAGGTGTTTAATCATTACAATGTACATATTCACGTTCCTGAAGGAGCAACTCCAAAAGATGGGCCTTCTGCTGGAATCGCCATGCTAACAGCTCTAGCTTCGGCGTTTACGCAAAGAAAAGTGAACGCTAAATTGGCTATGACTGGAGAAATTACTCTTAGAGGAGTTGTACTTCCGGTTGGAGGTATAAAGGAGAAAATCCTCGCTGCTAAGCGCGCTGATATTCAAAATGTTATTCTTTGCGAAGAGAATAAAAAAGACGTAGATGAAATTAATAAGGATTACCTAAAAGGAGTTAGTTTTCATTACGTGAACAGCATGCATGAGGTACTAAAACTGGCACTAAGCAAAGAAAAGGTAAAGAATCCGGTGAAGATTGAAGTACCTGAGAAAAAACAAAAAGAGCTTAGTATAGTTAATTAGATACTATGATACAATCCACAAACAATAGCAAAGAAATCCAAAAACACCTTGTTATTGTTGGTGGTGGTTTTGGAGGTATTGAATTAGCAAAGCGCCTTAGAAAAACGAATCTTAGGATAACTTTAATTGATAGGAACAACTATCACACTTTTCAGCCTTTACTATATCAAGTTGCTTCAGGCGGTTTAGGCGCAGATTCTATAGGATATCCCTTTAGGATGATTTTCAGAGGCCAGAAGAATCTTAATTTTCTAATGACAGAGGTTCAAGAGATTGATTCTGCTTCAAAGCAGATATTGACTTCTACAGGCCCTGTTACTTATGACTTTCTAGTTTTAGCCACAGGTTCAACAACAAACTATTTTGGCAACAAGCTTCTTGAAAAGCATGCAATGCCGTTAAAGAGCATTCCAGAAGCACTTAATTTAAGAAGTGATTTGCTTCAAGAGTTTGAACTAGCCATGCGAATAGATGATCCGAAACTAAGGCAACAGCACCTAAGTTTTGTTGTAGTTGGCGGAGGTCCAACCGGTGTTGAAACGGCTGGAGCCTTGGCTGAGTTCAAGAAGTTTGTAGTTCCACATGATTATCCAGGCTTAAACGCCTCGGAAATGGAAGTTAGATTAGTAGAAGCAGCTCCTCGATTACTTAATGGGATGTCTGAACACGCAGGTAATAAAGCAATAAAGTATTTAAATGAACTTGGGGTAAATGTTTCATTGAATAAAATTGTAAAGCATTACGATGGGGAGCTTATTCAATTTGAAGATGGGGAGGAGTTGAAATGCAAAACGCTGATTTGGTCGGCAGGGGTTAGAGGGCAAACCATAGAAGGTCTTGGTCCAGAATCTGTTGAAAGAAGCAGGTTTCAAACTGATGAGTATTTAAGGGTGAAGGGAGAGGAAGATATCTTTGCTATTGGAGATGTTGCTGGACTGATAAGTGCAGAAAACCCGAAAGGACATCCAATGGTAGCTCCTGTTGCAGTTCAGCAAGGAGAGCTGTTAGCGAGGAATATTAAGAAATTAGTTTTGGGTAAAAACAACCTTGAACCATTCAAGTATAAGGACATGGGTTCGATGGCAACTGTAGGCAGAAACAGAGCAGTTGTTGATTTATCGTTTTGGAAGTTCGGTGGTTTCCTCGCTTGGTTAGTTTGGATGTTTTTACACCTTATGCTCCTAGTTGGCTTTAGAAACAGACTCGTTGTTTTTATTGACTGGATGTGGAACTACTTCAGTTATGAAAGAGCATTGAGGCTGATAGTGAGAAAATACGAGGAATCGCCTATTGATAAGGCCACCTAACTAAAGTAAGTTTTTAAGAATCAAATTACTGCATTTGGGATTCTCACAATAAATTCAGTGCCTTCACCCATTTTCGATGCAATTTCGACAGTTCCATCAATTAACTTAAGAATACGTTTTACTGTATTTAGCCCTATGCCTGTGCCTGGCACTCCAAAACGATCAGTTGCGGCCAACTTCTTAAACATATCGAAAATAACATCTTGAGATTCTTTAGGTATTCCAGGTCCGTTGTCGCTAATTGATAGCCTTAGTGTTTCGCCCTCGGCATAGGCAGTTATTTTTACAACAGCCTTCTCTTTATCATTGTATTTAATTGCATTGCTAAGCAGGTTTTGAATAACCTGATGCAGAATTGTAACATCTAAAAACACCTCGCTGATCTGAATATCAATAAGAATTTGAACATCTTCAGGAGGAGAACAAAACTCAACAACTTTTTCAATAAAACTATCAAGTTGGATTTTCAAAGGTTCATTTGCTTGCTTATCGCTTAATGCATTTTGAAGAATTCCTTCTACTAAGTTATGGGCTTGCATTGCTTTACCTTTAAGTAAAGCCAAGCCTTTCTCACCAAAACTATTTAGTTGTCCTTCACATTCTTCTAAAATCATCTCAGAAAGATGAACCATTCCAAGAAGTGGGGACTTTAAATCATGAGACACAAGATGCGCAAAACGAGAGAGTTCTTCAGTTTTTCGCTCTAATTCTTGTTGTCTTTTCTGGAGTGAGGCAAGACTTTTTCGGAGCTCAAGTTGATTAACAACTTGATTAGATAAGTCTTGAAGTGCAGTCTTTTGATTCTCATTCAATTCATTGGGCTTAGTATCAAGAACGCAAAGCGTTCCTAATGCATAACCAGCATTGCTAACAAGAGGAGCTCCTGCATAAAAACGAATAAACGGACTACTTTCAACAAATGGATTATCGAAAAAGCGATGGTCTTTAGTTGTATCACTCACCATCATCAATTGCTCGGGAGTGTTAATTGCATGAGCACAAAATGAAAAATCTCTTGAAGTTTCTGATACTTCCAGCCCGGTTTTAGATTTAAACCATTGCCTTTTCTCGTCGATTAAAGAGACAAATGAAATTGGAGTTCCACAAATCTGAGCTGCGATAGAGGTAATTACATCAAATGGCTTTTCCGGAGGCGTATCAAGAATTTCGAATGAATCTAACTCTTCCAGTCTTTCTGCTTCGTTTTCAAATATTTGCGCTAATTCCATTTATTTTAATTTTCTGCTCTTAAAATGACCTATATCTAACTATTTTTCAATTACATAACAATGATAATAATTTATCCCCTATCAGAAGAAACCCAAGATAACTTTATCAACCAATAAAAAGAGAAAATAGCATAAAGAGTAAGAAGCATAATCACATTAGTGCCAGTATCAAAAGTTAGCATTAAGCAAGGCACTAAAGCAATAATTCTAATCAATTCGTAATACAATTGTAGTTTGTTGTTCTCGAGGAACTTACTAAGGCTTATAATTGCAAACAAGCTCCAAAAAATCATCGGCAAAAGTTCAATGAGTTTAAACTTGGCAACACTAAAAAGTAACAAAGACGAAATTGAAAGTATAATTGAGAACTGAACGAAGGCATATATTTTTTTGTTTTTGGTCAAAGGCCTATCAAATTTCTCTCGCCAAGCAGTATCTGGGATAATAATTTCCTTAACACCTGGTTTCCAGCCAGGTAATGCAATAAATACTTTCAGTTTATCGCTGAACCTCTCGGCTTGATTTGCAGTTTCAAAAATTTCCCTCCAGTAATGGAGGTTTGCCCATAAGGGGTTCCAACTATTTAGTGGAGTAGTAATTCCATAGACTACTTTTTCTTCTTCTTTCTGAAACGTCCCAAAGATTCTGTCCCAAATGATTAATGTACCACCGTGATTCTTATCAATATATTTTGGATTTGAGCCATGATGAACCCTATGATGTGAAGGCGTGTTGAAGACATACTCAAACCAACCCATTTGCTTGATTAATTCGGTATGTATCCAAAACTGATAAAGTGTATTAACAGCTATAACGGTAATTGTTATTAAGGGATCAAAACCCAGAATAGCTAAAGGCAAATAAAACAGACTAGAGAAGAAACTTTGAAACCATGATTGTCTCAGAGCAACGCTCAAATTATAATCCTCACTTTGATGATGAACAACGTGCGTAGCCCAGATTGAGTTTACTTCATGCCCCATGCGGTGAAACCAGTAATAACAGAAATCAACTCCAATGAATAATACAATCCACCAAAACCAATTGGATGGGATTGTAAATAATCTTGCATTTTCGAAAAGCCAGAAGTATCCAAAGAAAATCGCTGATTTAAATACTATACCTGAAATTTGCTGTCCGATGCCACATGAAATATTACTAATCGCATCGCTAAGGCGATATAACTTTAAATTCTTATACCACGACCAAGCCAGCTCCAATCCTATGAGGATAAAGAAAACAGGCACCGACAGAGCAATATAATTAGGTTCCATGAATTCAAATTTCGGGAATTTCGCTTCTCAAAACTATAAAGAGGTTTGCTACTTATCACTAGTTGACAATGATAAATCGTTAGCCCTCTTCTTAAAGTAGTAACAAGAAGGTATCAGAATGGCTAATGAAACAATTGCTTGAATATAGGCCGAATCTCCTGTTCCGGCTTCCTGAAAAGTAGCAGGCAAAATACTATGCTGCTCAGCATAACTTAATAGCACGGCTAAAGCATTATTGGCAAAATGAGCTGCAATAGGAAAAACCAAAGAATTACCCCAATAGAATAAATAACCAAGAAACGCTCCTAAAACGAACCGAGGAATAAAACCAAAGAATTGAAAATGTATAAAACTAAAAATGAATGCAGTTAACCATATAGCCAAATGTTGATTTGCGAAAACCTTAGCAATTAATGGTTGAATACTACCTCTGAAGAGCAACTCCTCGCCAATAGCTGGTAAAACAGCTAAAAGAATTACTGTTGGGATAAAATAAATTGGGGAATCCATTTTCAGGAACAATTCGGTAAGCTCTTTTGCTTCATTTTCTCTCAGCTCCATCCATGTTTGAATACTTTGAAGTTGATGAGGTAAATTGAGTGATGCGTTAAGTTCGGCGAGCGCATTTACCAACGGTGTTTGCAGAACCATGAGAATCATGCAAAAAGCACTGCCTCCAAGAAGAAATCTGACTCCTGGTTTTTGATCAATTTGAAACGTTGGTTTAAAATAATATCTAATTATAAGAGCAGGCATAACAAAAACGCCAACAGCCGACAAAGCTTGAGAAAGCTTAAGGAAATTAACAGCTCCGGGAATTGATGGATTATTTGCCAATTGACTTAGGTCTGTTATTGAATATGACCAAATCAGATTTCCCAGAATTAAACTTGCAAATGAGGCGATTGATAATCCAACAAAAACTAGCACAAACAGCAAAAGAAATTGCTTTTGAGGACTTGCATTTTTTAATGAATTGCTATTTGTAAATTGGAATTGCTCCATGTTTTGCTTTGCTAAATTTACAATTGATTGTGCTCACAAAGTTCGAAATCTAGTTAACAAATAAGATGTTTTTCTACATAAACAGATTGCTCATCTGGTATTGCAGTATTTAGTACTTTTGCAGGCTCAATAGCATGGTAAAAATAGGTGATATAGAATTGGGCGATTTTCCATTGCTTCTAGCTCCAATGGAGGATGTTAGTGACCCTCCTTTCAGATTAGTCTGCAAGAAATATGGGGCAGACATGATGTATACTGAGTTTATTTCATCAGAAGGTCTCATTAGAGATGCTGCAAAAAGCACCAAAAAGTTAGATATTTTCGAATACGAAAGACCAATTGGAATTCAGCTTTTTGGTAGTGATATCGAATCAATGAGAGAAGCTGCAGAAATTGCTGCGCAGGCAAATCCAGATTTAATTGATATAAATTATGGTTGCCCTGTAAAAAACGTTGCTTGCAAAGGAGCCGGAGCTGCACTTCTTCAAGACATCCCGAAGATGGTGGCTATGACCAAAGAAATAGTCGATTGCACTAATTTACCTGTTACTGTAAAAACTCGTTTGGGTTGGGATGACAACACCAAGAACATTGGGGAAGTTGCCGAAAGGCTCCAGGATATTGGAATTAAAGCCTTAAGTATACATGGAAGAACCAGAGCTCAATTGTATAAAGGGCCAGCTGATTGGACTTTAATTGGGGAAGTGAAAAACAACCCCAGAATTCATATTCCAATTTTCGGTAATGGAGATGTTGACACGCCTGAGAAAGCTCTAGAAATGAAAAACACGTTTGGTGTTGATGGAGTTATGATTGGGCGTGCAAGCATTGGATATCCTTGGATTTTCAACGAAATCAAGCATTTTATGCGCAGTGGAGAACATCTCATGCCACCGACCATAGCCGATAGAGTGCAGGTGTGCAGAACCCATCTAGACGCTTCGATAGAATGGAAAGGCCCTGTTTTAGGAATTATTGAAATGCGCCGTCATTACACAAATTACTTTAAAGGAATACCCCACTTTAAGGAATATAGAATGCAACTTGTTACCATAAAAACCCATGAAGAAGTTTCATCGGTTTTGGATGAAATAGAGCAAGTTCTGGGAACAAACCAATTACCAATAAACGTATAAAATGCTTCAGCAACCCGTCAATAAAACCGAACTAGGTGAACTAGGCGAATTTGGATTAATCAAGCAACTAACAAAGGATTTCAGTCTTAAGAATAAATCGAGCGTTTTAGGTGTTGGCGACGATGCGGCTATCTTGAATTACGATAATGCTGATGTGCTAATAAGCACGGATATGCTTCTCGAAGGCGTGCACTTTGACTTAACATATACACCGTTAAAACATCTTGGCTATAAAGCTGCTGTGGTTAACTTTTCAGACATTTATGCAATGAACGGGAAGCCTGAGCAAATAACTGTTGGACTAGCATGTTCTAATCGTTTTCCGGTTGAGGCTCTTGAGCAGTTATATGAAGGAATCGGGCTGGCTTGTGTAAACTACGGAGTAGATTTAGTGGGAGGAGACACAACCTCATCAAAAGCCGGATTAATAGTTAGCATAACAGTTACAGGCTCTGTTGAAAAAGGCAAAGCTGTGACGAGAAATGGTGCTTCTAAGGGAGATTTGCTGGTGGTTTCAGGAGACTTAGGCGGAGCTTACATGGGACTTCAACTGTTAGAAAGAGAAAAATCTGTGTTCATGGAAGCCCCTGGAACACAGCCCGACTTAGAAGGTTATGATTATATCTTGGAAAGGCAATTAAAGCCTGAAGCAAGAGGGGATATCATTGAATTGCTTAAAGAGAAGGAAATTCAGCCAACTTCGATGATTGATATTTCTGATGGATTGGGTTCTGAAATTTTTCATCTTTGTGAGCAATCTTTGGTAGGATGTAAATTATATGAAGAAAAGATTCCTATTGATCCAACAACATATAATTTGGCCAGAGAATTTGGAATAGATCCTACTGTTTGCGCCTTAAGCGGCGGAGAGGATTATGAGTTGCTTTTCTCAATCTCACAAGCTGATTATGATAAAATCAAAGGCTCAATGCTTGTAACGGTGATTGGCCACTTTACTGATCCTGCCGAAGGCAAACTACTGATAGATAAAAGCGGGGGAGTACATGACTTAAAAGCCCAAGGCTGGAAGTCATTCTAATCAGAGTATTTTCTCTAAAGCAAATGTTTGGATAGCTTTAACACTTTCCTTCTTTTGCTCAATAAAACCTTCATGACCGCAATTCTCAAGAACGACAATAGTTGCATCTGGTCTTAAGCGATGCATTTCCTGAACCCTTTCTAAAGGAATAAGAAAATCATCCTGTCCTGTGATACACATCAAAGGGAATTTGGCATTTCTGAGAATCTCAGACCTATCAACTCGATTTTTCATCCCGCGTATAGCGGCAGTTATACCCTCTTTAGGCTGCTTTGCTGCAATCTTTACCATCTTAAAAATCCTCTTAGAAGCTTTCATACCGCTTCTTTCGAAGAAAAGATTAGGTATTACAGAAGTGATATACTTCATTTTATGAGTTTCGGCAGCTTTAATTGACCTATCTCTATCTATTTTCCTTTCAGGAGTATCCTCAAAGCATGTTGAGCTAAATAAAACAAGCCCTTTCACTTTATCAGGAAAAGTTTCTGCAAATGCTAGAGCCACATAACCTCCCATAGAATGACCAACTAATAAGGCCTCTCCTACCCTTTCGGCTTCGAGCACAGCTCTAACAGCATCCGCCATAAATTCCATGGAATGAGTTTCTCCATAAACACTTGATTTTCCATGACCAGGAAGATTTATCCTAATCACCCGGAATTTCGGGGAAAGCTTTTGTATAAACGGTCTCCAAATTCTCGCATTCTCCATGAAGCCATGAAGAAAAACAATTACAGGGCCCTGTCCTTCAGCCTTGTATCTAATGGTTCCGTTAGCAAATGAAATCTGCATGAATTATTCTGCTAGGCGTGGCAAATTACAATAAAACCTAAACGAATTCTAAGTTTTCAAAAGCTTAACATTAGGCTTAAAAAAAAACACTTGTGAAGGTGATATGCTTTTTCGTCCTTTGCGCGCCGGGAACGATGGATTTCTCGAGAATATAAACATCAATTTATCAATCAAATGAAAAAAATTAAAGTCGCTAATCCTGTTGTAGAACTTGATGGAGATGAGATGACAAGAATCATCTGGCGTTTTATTAAAGACAAGTTAATACTTGAGTATCTGGATTTAGATATTAAGTATTACGATTTAGGAATGGAGTTTCGTGACGAAACGAACGACCAGGTTACAATTGATGCTGCTGAAGCGATTAAGAAATATAACGTTGGAATAAAGTGTGCTACAATTACTCCAGATGAGGCGAGAGTTAAAGAATTTGGCTTGAAGCAAATGTGGAGAAGTCCTAATGGCACTATTCGTAACATTCTTGATGGAACTGTTTTTCGTGAGCCGATAGTATGTAGTAATGTGCCTCGTTTGGTACCTAATTGGACTGCTCCTATTTGTATAGGCCGTCATGCTTTCGGAGATCAATATCGCGCTACTGATTTTGTTACTAAAGGAAAAGGAAAGCTTACTGTAAAGTTCGAAGCTGAGTCGGGAGAAGTAACCGAATTTGAAGTATACAATTTCAAAGGTGATGGTGTAGCACTTGCTATGTATAATACCGATGAATCAATTAGAGGATTTGCAAGAGCTTGCTTTAATCAGGCAATTAGCAAAAAATGGCCACTTTATTTAAGCACGAAAAACACCATCCTTAAAAAATACGATGGCCGTTTCAAAGATATCTTTGAGGAAATCTATCAAGATGAATTTAAATCTCAAATGGATGAGATTGGAATTACTTATGAGCATAGACTAATCGACGATATGGTTGCTTCAGCTCTAAAATGGAATGGTAATTTTGTTTGGGCTTGTAAAAATTATGATGGAGACGTGCAAAGTGATACTGTTGCTCAAGGTTTTGGCTCTCTAGGACTTATGACTTCAGTTTTAGTGACACCAGATGGAAAAACAATGGAAGCAGAAGCAGCACATGGTACTGTTACTCGTCACTATAGAATGCATCAACAAGGAAAGAAAACTTCAACAAATCCAATTGCAAGTATTTTTGCTTGGACAAGAGGCCTTGAGCATCGTGGAAGACTAGATGGAAATGAAGCGTTAATTAACTTCTGCAAAACTCTTGAAACTGTTTGCGTTGATGTAGTTGAAAGCGGTAAAATGACTAAAGATCTTGCTGTTTGTATTCATGGAAATAAGGTAACAGATGATCAGTATTTGAATACAGAAGATTTTCTTGAAGCGATAAACCAAACTTTACGCGAAAGATTATCGGCATAATCTAATTATTCTAAGTTTTAAACGGCTGTGTCTTTAAGATTCAGCCGTTTTTTATTGCCTAATTAACACACGTTGAATTGAACCTGTCTCAGTATCTTTAATAAAATAAAGCCCTGAACTGAGTCCTGAGAAGTCATGCTTATTTTCATGAATTAAAGCCCCTTGTCCATTAATAACTATAAATGTCTTAGGCATTTGAGAATAAGTCATATTAAGAGCATTATCAATCAGAATCACTTCCTTTTCATAATATTCATTGTTACTCAACGGTATTTCACACACCATCCTTTGATTGAAAAATTCGGCCATCAATTCTACCTCTTGCTGCCAAAAAGGAAAACAAGGTTCATGGAGATTATGAGGGCACGTTTCACTAGAGAAGATTTGAATTTGATGGTCAATTCCAAAATTATTTAGTTGTTCAGATAAGTTTTCAATACCGCACGAAACCGGATAATTAGAACCGCAATTATCAATCTGCCACCAAGATGAACATTCGGTAATTGGAACCAAATAAGGGTCTTGGTCATTATTAAAAGCAATTATATCTGGGTTCGTTCCTTGATTCAAAAGCTCTGGAAATAAAATCGAAGAGCTAAAGGTAGCAATAGCCTTAATTTCAGGTATATCTGTATGAACATTGGCCAAATCGGGTCTTGAAAGTTCATTTGAATTCAATGTTATTGGACTTTGCTCAAAGCATTGAAGAGGTTTCTCGAATTCTTGATCAAGCATTGCCGCTCCTAATGCAACATAACCACCGGCACTCCAGCCTGCAAGAAATATTAAGTTAGTATCAATTCCAAAGGTTTCATGATTCAGTTTGAAATAATCAATTGCACTTTGGCAATCATGTACAGAACGATACCATGCCCTAATGGCTTCAGTAGTATCGAAAGAGCAATAGCCCTCTCCGACCCAGCCTAAGCGGTAAGAAATACTGGCCGACAAGTAACCCTTCTTAGCAAATGAAACTGCTAGCGAGTCCATGAGATTTGGAGTTCCGCCTGTAAATCCTCCACCATGAATTAACAATAAGAGTGGTTTATCTGAGCAGGTATTCTCTTGCCCTACCCATATCCTGGCTTTGCCATCGACCAAAGATTGGTCAAACTTGATCAAGCCTTGAGCATAAGTGGCTTCATTGAATGTTCCAACAGAAAAGATTTCATTTAAATGATCTCCACAACAGCTTTGACTAAAGGAAATTTTAGAAGTGCTTACAGCAATTAAAAGAATAATAGCAACTCTCATCATCACTACTTTAGTTTGTTGACCAATTAAGCAAATAAATTTCTCGCATCCATGAAACAAACTTTACAGATATCTAAATCTTTATGTCTTTAATCATCCACTGGAGAGAAATATTTCCATTCCAGTGATTTTCATCCAAAGAAAAACACACATCTACAGGCATTCCCTGTGAAACAGGAGCGAAAAACTCGCCTTTATTAAATGCTATTGCATCAAAATAGGGCTGATGAGGTTTGCCCAATTTCATTTTCAAGTGATTTACACCAACCAGTTTAGCATAGCCTGAATCTGTTAGACCTCTGCTCATAAATACAGGAGCCATATTGCCAGGACCAAAAGGAGCAAATCGCTTCACCATTTTGTATAATGAAGGAGTTATATGGGCAGGTTCGGCTTCTAAGTCAATTAAAATTTCTTCAACTTTTTGCTCCTCCCTAATCATTGCTGAAACCACTTCTTCAAACTTGAGCCTGAAAGCTGGTAAATTTTCAGGAAGTAACGTGAGTCCGGCTGCAGCTTGATGGCCACCAAATTGAACCAAATACTCTGAACATTGAGAAATGGCATCATGTATATCAAAGCCTTTCACCGATCGAGCACTTCCGGTTATCAAGCCTTTAGATTGAGTTAAAATGATTGTTGGGCGATAATACTTTTCCATCATTCTGGAAGCAACGATACCTACTACTCCTTTGTGCCAATCATCTTTGAATAATACTGTAGATGCTGCAAACTGATTTTCTGATGAAGAATCGAGCATTGCCAAGGCCTCTGAAGTCATGTTTTTATCAAGATTAACTCTCGAATTATTTAACTCGGTAATTTTAGAAAGCGAGCGTTGTAATATTTCTTCTGATTCGCCTAGAAGCAAGTCAACTGCTGTTTTGCCATGATCAATTCTGCCAGCAGCATTAATTAGTGGAGCCACTTTGAAAACCAAATCACTAATCTCAACTGCTTTCGTGCTAGGCACACTTCCTGGCTTCTCTTTTGAAAGCAGCATTCTTTGAATGCTTTCACTTTTTCCAGAATTAATTTGCTTTAAACCAAGATATGCAAGACTACGATTTTCGCCTGTAATAGGCACAATGTCAGCTGCAATTGAAAGAGCGACAAGATCAAGGTAATGCAAAACACTATCTTGAACTCTTGAAGTTTCGTTAAATGCCTGTATCAATTTAAATCCGATACCAGCTCCAGAAAGTTCTTTGTAAGGGTATTTACATCCTTTCTTTTTAGGGTCAAGAACTGCTACTGCATCAGGAATTTCATCACCGGGAAGATGATGATCGCAAATTATAAAATCAATGCCTAATTCTGAAGCATACTTTACTTTGTCAACAGATCGGATTCCGCAATCAAGAGCAATTATAAGTTTGCATCCCAGCGAAGCTGCCCTATCTATTCCAACTGTTGAAACTCCATATCCTTCTTCATAGCGATCCGGAATGTGGAAATAAATTTTATTGGGAAAAACATTCTTAAAGTATGAATACACCAAAGCAACGGAAGTAGTTCCATCAACATCATAATCGCCAAAAATGAGTATGCTTTCCTGATTTGAAACAGCTTTTCTAATCCGCTCCACAGCCTGATGCATTCCTTGCATTAGAAATGGGTCGTGCAATTGAGATTCTCCAGGTGTAAAAAACTCTTTGGCTTCCTCGTAACTTGTTATCCCTCTTTGAATTAATAAATTTATAATAAGGTCATCCACCTGAAGTGATTTCTTCAGCTGAGCGAAAATTTCCGGGTTTGGCTTCTCTGCCAATTTCCAGGATTTTGCGACCGGTAATACATCATACATAGCACTCTGATTTTATTGAGTCCTCGAAAAAAGAACAGTTAACAAACTTAAGCTTTTAGGCTGCTGAGAAAAAATGAAAAACTCAGCTTTCAGCATAACTTTTCAACCAGCTTGTTTAAAACTAAACTCAAATTGATAGTATCATTGTGCTTTAGAACAAATGAAAAAGAAATCACGCATTTCAAACAAATAGGTACAAATGCAGTTTTGATAATTCATGAAAGCCAAAAAAGTCATAGTAGTTGGTGCTGGTATTGCAGGCATTTCATCGTCGATTAGACTGGCGGCAAAAGGCTATAAGGTGAGTGTTTTTGAACAAAACAGCTACCCTGGCGGGAAGCTCACTGAAATAAGTCAAGATGGATTTCGATGGGACGCAGGTCCATCCCTTTTTACTCTTCCAGAGCAAGTTGACGAATTGTTTGAACTCGCCGGCGAGGAAGCAAGAAATCATTTCAATTACATTCAACTTCCCGTTGTTTGCCACTATTTCTGGGATGACGGTATGTTTCTAAAGGCTTACGCGGATGAAAATGCCTTTGCTAATGAGGTAGAAAAGGTGCTTGGTGTTGATTCAAGCAAAATAAAGAAGTACTTGCAAAAAAGCCGATTTATTTATCAAACCACAGCGCCCGTTTTTCTGCATCAATCACTTCATAAGTTCAAAAATTATCTCAACATTAAAACACTTAAAGGTGTATTAAGAATGCCTCGTTTAGGGCTTTTCTCTTTGCTTCACAAAGAAAATCAAAGGCAACTTACACATCCTCGCTTAGTTCAGCTTTTCGATAGATATGCGACCTACAATGGCTCCGACCCTTATCAAGCACCTGCTGTTTTGCAAAGTATACCGCATTTGGAGTTTGGGCAAGGCGCGTGGTTTCCTAAAGGCGGAATGATTTCAATTACCAATGCATTAACTGATTTAGCTAAACGCCAAGGAGTTGAATTCAACTTCTCTCAAACTGTTGATGAGATTGTTGTTGAAGATTCAAAAGTCAAAGGAATCATGGCCGGGAGCCAATTTATTGATAGTGATTTAGTTGTATGCAATTCCGACATAATTCCAGCATATCGCAAATTGCTTTCAAAGGAAAATGCTCCGGAAAAGGTATTGTCACAGCCTCGGTCTAGCTCGGCTTTGATATTTTATTGGGGAATTAATAAAATCTTCAAGCAGCTCGACATGCATAATATTTTCTTTAGCAAAGGCTACAAGAAAGAGTTTGAGTTAATCACAGAGGGAAATGAGATTTCTGATGATCCAACTGTTTATATTAATATTACGTCAAACCTTCAGAATTCGGATGCTCCAGAAGGATGTTCAAATTGGTTTGTAATGATTAATGTGCCGGGAAATAAGGGACAAGATTGGGAAAAGCTTATTGAAGAAAGTAGAAAGAATATTATCCGCAAGCTCAGTAAAGTTCTTCATGATGATGTTGAATCTCATATTATTTCAGAGTCTGTTTTAGACCCAAGACTTATCGAATCAAAGACTTCTTCATTCGGAGGTTCTTTATACGGAAGCAGCTCCAACAACTTATATGCAGCATTTCTGAGGCATGCCAATTACTCGGCAAAAATCAAAAACCTTTACTTTTGTGGAGGAAGCGTTCACCCTGGCGGGGGAATCCCGCTTTGTTTGCAAAGTGCAAGAATAGTAGCTGATTTAATTCCCCAAGCATGAGTCCGTTTGCTAAAAAACTTCCATTTAAATTTACGGAGACTCATGCGGCAGCTGTGCTACTAATCTTTCATGCTGTTGGCGTTATTGGCTTATCGAGTTCATTCCGCTCGCTGATTCTTCCACTGAGCTCCTTTAACCTTTTATTAAGTTTTTCTATTCTTTTAGCCTTTCATCCGAGATATAATCTTAGGTTTTGGATTTTTGCCATAACTAGCTTTATTGTTGGCTTTGGTGCTGAATGGATTGGAGTTCACACGGGTTGGTTATTCGGCAATTACGATTATGGAACTGCATTGGGCTGGAAATTAGATGGCATTCCTGTGATAATTGGTATTAATTGGCTAATGCTTTCAATTGTATGCGGAGAATTGTCAGCCTCATTTTTAAAAAACAACTATGTAAGGGCTATTATAGGTGCTGTTTTAATGACTTGCTTAGATTATCTCATAGAGCCTGTTGCCATTAACTTAGGATTTTGGCATTGGTTTGGGGCAAATATTCCGCTTTCGAACTATTTTGGTTGGTTTATAATAGCACTGCCTTTGCAATTTCTTTATCAATGGTCGAGAAGCGGAAACAATCCGCTGGCAAAATGGTTATTTTTGTCACAAGTATTATTTTTTATCGTTTTGCAGATTCTATAAGATGGAAATCTTGATAAACAGCCTCATTGTGTTAGCTACATTTTTCTTCATGGAATTTATGGCTTGGGCAACTCACAAATATGTAATGCATGGGTTCTTATGGACTTTGCATAAAGATCATCATGAACCTCACGACCATGTTTTTGAGCGAAATGACTCGTTTTTCCTCATTTTCGCAATACCAAGTTGGCTTTGCATTATGTTTGGAATGATGAATGGAAATGATTTCAGACTGTATATTGGAATTGGAATTGCGATTTACGGATTAGCCTATTTCTTAGTACATGATGTATTTATTCACCAGAGAATCAAGTGGTTTAGAAGAAGCGACAATACATACTTGAGGGCTATCAGAAAAGCACATAAGGTTCATCATAAAACAACGGGTAAACAGCACTGCGAATCGTTCGGAATGCTTGTAGTAGCAAGAAAATTCTTTAAGGAACAAAAACGTGTTGCCTGATAAATATCTCTATTTAGTTTTAATGCTTGGGAGCCTTGCATATCCTTTTGCTCAAAGTTTTGAGCGGAGAATTACCCTATATAGAAAGTGGAAACACATGTTTCCCGCAATGCTTATTACTGCTGGCTTTTTTCTTATCTGGGATGAATTCTTTACTCAAATTGGAGTTTGGAGTTTTAGCGAAACTTATACATTAGGAATTTATTTTGGCAGCTTGCCTTTGGAAGAATGGATGTTTTTTCTAATCGTTCCATACTGTTGTTTCTTTGTTTATTTTGTTGCTAATCATTTCATTAAGAAAGATATTTTCAGAACCACTTATCGTGGGATAGCGATTTCTTTAAGCATCTTACTAATTGTTTCTGCAATAATTTTTCATGACCGCTGGTATACTGCAACTACCTGTTTATTACCTGCCTTGCTTTTATTGTATCTTGTTTTTATAGCTAAAGCAAAATACTTAGGTAAATTTTTTACCGGATATATTTTCAGCCTCATCCCATTTATATTGGTAAATGGAGTACTTACATTAAAACCAGTTGTAATCTACAACAACCTAGAAAATAGCGGTTTAAGACTTAGCATTCCAGCAATATCAAACATTCCTGTCGAAGATTTTGCTTATTGTCTGCTTCTTCTGCTTATGAATGTGAGTTTATACGAAATGTTTGCGGCAAGGAATAAGAGAGACATTCCGTTTTGATGATATCGATGTAAAATAATGTATTTTTGAAATCTACAATTTCAATCATACATGAGAATTGCTCCATACTTGTTTTCCTTCATTCTAATTACAGGAATTTTTTCGTCTTGCAGAAATCTTGATGAATTAGTAAGTTTTAACCTTGAGACTAATGATAGTATCCGCTGGATTGGTATTCCAGATACAGTGCTCATCGATACCTTCCTGAACAATGAAGGTTTTATAATTACATCTGAAGATTTCTCCTTTAGCGATTATCCTAAATTCAACACCAACAAAACTACTCCTGGTCAAGTTGAAGACGTACAAGCTTTCAATTTTAGCATCTCACTAGATGATGATTCTGTGACAAGTTTTGCATTTTGTCGCGATTTGAAAATCACTTTGAATTCTCCAACGAATGCATTTCCTGATATTGACATTTACGAAAACCCTCTTCCTCTGCCAACTGAATCTTCTTTTACGGCTGAAATTATGGGAACTAGTAGTGATTTCTTAGCTGCTATTCAAAAAGACAAGTACCGCTTCAAAACTCAATTTATTTTGCAATCTGAAGTACCTGATACTATTAAGATGAATTATTCTATGAGTTTCAGATTAAAAGCTCACCCTAACGATTGATAAGACTCATCTTTCGATAAATCATGTCTGATTCAACACCTCGCGTTTCGGTAGTTGTTCCATGCTTCAATTATGGTCATCTATTGGCCGAAACCCTCACTGACTTGCAGTCACAAAGTTTCCAAAACTGGGAATGCATTATTGTAGATGATGGCTCAACAGATAATACAGCAGAAGTAGCAATTGACTTTTCGAATAAAGATTCCCGGTTTAAATACTATTATCAAAAAAATGCCGGATTGTCGGCTGCAAGAAACACAGGAATCAAGAATGCAGAAGGAGAATTCATTCAACTACTGGATGCCGACGACTTATTAGCAAAAGACAAATTCAAAATTCAATTAGCAATTTTTGCGGAATTTGATTCAATAGATATTGTCTATTCTGAGGTAAGATATTTTTATTCCGAAACACCTCAGCTTTTAAGGTATTCTATGGAAGGAGAAGATAAGCCTTGGATGTTAGGTGTGGATTCTTCTAATCAGATTGAGCTAAAAGAATTATTAATTAGACGAAATCTTGGAGCTGTTAATAGCCCACTCACAAGAAAAACTGTTTTTGACAGAGTAGGTTTATTTAACACCAACCTTAAATCTGTTGAAGACTGGGAATTTTGGTTTAGATGTGCCTTTAAGAATATACAATTCAAATTTCATTCATCCGAAGGAGCTTTTGCACTAGTTAGGCTGCATAGCAATAGCATGAGCCGAAGTATAAAAGGCATGATGGAAGCTTCTACAATTGCTAGGTTAACTTTAGGCACTCTTATTACTCAGGAAGTTTCTAATGTTATAAGGGAGCGCTGGCTGAAAATCAATAACAATGAGTTAGCTTATTTACATAAACAGCTCTTTGAATTGTACAAGCAAGAGAATCAAAAATCCAATGCTTCCAAGCACTTACTTGCATTTTCAAGAATAAAAAATGAATATAAATTTTTTGTAAAAGAGAGATTAAAACTGATTTTTTCATAACAACCCTATACACCAGAATGTTGAAAACTTGTTAATCATTTTCAATTGTCGTAAAGTATAGCTAATTTGCACCCCCACCACCGTTTCTCAACTATAACATGAAACTACTATTTAACACTTTTCTCTGTCTTGTATTCTCAAGCAGTCTTGTTTTGGCGCAAACATCCAAAACAATAAATAAAGATAAATCTGAAAGAAAGAAAGAAACACTTTCTTTAAGTAAATATGAAAATCTAAAAAGCCAAGGCAAGCTTAGCAGAGATATCGATTATACAGTAACATATCCGGAGAAGCCGATAGATTTGAGTTCGGCCAGAACATTGCCTCCTGCAACTACTTTCTCAAGTGCATCTGGAGTTCTGGTTTCACCTCCATGTTCTTATGTTCCAACTGATGATTTTTTAACTCCATTCGGAGGGGATGTATTTTTTGATGATAGCCCACCAAACGGACCATTTGAAGTACAGATTCCTTTTGAATTCTGTTTTTATGGAGAAACCTATACTAGTTTCTTTATCAACAATAATGGAAACATAACATTTGAAAATTCATTCAATACATTTACTGCTCAATCATTTCCAGCTGCTGGAATTCCTCCAATGATTGCCCCATTCTGGGGGGATGTTGATACAGGTTCGGATATTAATCCTCTAGGTCAAGTTAGGTATAATGTTTATAGCGATTATGCCATTGTTTCTTGGGATACTGTTGCTGTATTCCCAGAAAATGGGGCTTTAAGAAATACTTTTCAAGTTATAATAAGCGACGGTGTGAGTACTGTTTGCCCTCCCGGGAACAATATAATTTTCATTTACGGAGATATGCAATGGACCACAGGAACTGCTTCTGGAGGAGCGGGTGGTTTCGGAGGAACTCCTGCAACAGTGGGAGTTAACCGTGGAGATGGAGCCGATTATATTCAGCTTGGACTTTTTGATGCTCCAGGAACCAATTACGATGGACCGTTTGGCACAGTTGACCAGGTAAGCTTTCTAGATGACAACGTGTTCTTTTTCAACACATGTTTACAACCTGGAGCAGAAAATAATATTGCACCACTTTCTATTGGAGCTCCAATATGTGATACAATTACAGTTTGTGTAGGTTCAACTTTTGACCTGGATTTTAACTTTATTCCTGTTGAGCCTGATCAAACTGTTGATGCAGTTTTACAAACTACTGGCATCTCAGGTTTGGTAATTGACGCAATTACACCTGGAACTCAGTGTAACGTTGTTGGTTCTTTTACTGGTACCGTAGATAATATTGGTTACAATACGGTTCTTTTCGAAGCAACAGATAATGGAACCCCTGCTGCAAACTACATCATGGCCTTAACCTTTCAGGTTATTGAGTCTGGATTTGTGCCAGAAATTCTTGGAGTAACCAGCATTTGTGCTGGAGAACCAACCACACTTTCTGTTGGAGGAGGTCAATACGATGAATACGGTTGGTCGCCAAATGGAGAAGCTAGCCCTACAATTGAAGTAACTGAACCCGGAGAATATCAGGTAACCGTAATTATCGATGGCTGCCTTGGCACATCAGATCCAATTACTGTTACAGAACAAGAAGTCCCTGTTCCAGTAATTACAGGTGATGATGGTGTATGTGGAGATAATCTTGCTCAAATTTATACTACTGAAGAATTTAATTCATATCAGTGGAGTAATTTCAACAATACCGACACTGCATCTGTGGGGCCGGGAACATATATTGTCACGGTTACAAATGAATTTGGATGTGCGGGAACCTCTGAGCCATTTACTGTAGATGCTTTCGCAACGATTGTACCTGTAATCAATGGAAATGACCATGTTTGCTTCGAGCAGCTCAATGTTCTTTCTACCGAAGATTCTTATGCTACATATCTATGGTCAACAAGTGCAACAGATTCAACTGTAGAAGTTGGAGCAGGAACTTACACTGTTTTCGTTGAAGATGAGTTCGGTTGCAACGGAACATCTGAGCCTTTTACAATTGCTCAATCAACACCTCTAGCAGAAGTAAATGATATTATTCCATTTTGCCTTGGAGATACAATTATTATTTCTGGAGCAGGCAACTATGCTTCTTACGAATGGCTTGATGTAAATAACGAAACAATTGGAACGGAACAAACATTGGCATGGACAGGAGATACTTTAACTCTGGTTGTAACAGATGAATTTGGCTGCATTAGTTCAGTTGAATTTGAAATCCCTGCTACTGCGCTTCCTGTAGCAGCATTCTCTGCTAACCCGGCTACTCCAGTTGTGCTTTTGCCAGATGCATTGATTCAATATAATGACGTTTCTAGTTCAACAGAGGGAGACCCTGTTAATTTCTGGTACTATCTAATTGAACCCGCTGATGGAAGTTGGACTGAAAATGATGACACATTTGAATCAATTGAACAAAATCCTTTGATTCAATACCCTGATACCGGACTTTATTTTATTACTCAAACGGTTATTTCAGAATTGGGCTGTGTTGATACTGTAAAGACATCCCTTTATGTAATTGATAATCCTTTTGTACCTAATGTATTCTCACCAAATGGAGATGGATTTAACGATTTCTTGAAAATTCCTTTCCTCAATGGATATCCAAGTAATGAGGTGCTTATATTCAATCGTTGGGGCAAAAAAGTTTATGAATCAAAAGACTACAATAATGACTGGGATGGAGAAAATTTACCATCAGGTACTTATTTCTATGTAGTTTCAGCCCCAACTTTAAGTCAAACATTAAAGGGTTCAATAACATTAATTAGAGATTAATTTTTTCTTCGAAAAAGAATAAAAAGGCGGAATAGCTAAACAGCTTTCCGCCTTTTACGTTTATCGTGTACTTTTGACACTCAAATTGAAAAAGTGAAAGTTACAGATCATATACAACAAGCAAAAGGAACACTCTTCTCATTTGAAGTACTTCCTTCCCTTAAGGGAAAAGACATTCAGGATTTATACAATGGTATTGAGCCACTTCTTGAGTTTAACCCCAGCTTTATTAATGTTACCTATCATAGAGAGGAATTCATTTATAAAAAGTTAAGCAACGGGCTACACGAAAAAATTTACACCCGCAAACGCCCTGGAACAGTTAGCATTTGTGCGGCCATAAAATATAAATACGGAATAGACACTGTTCCCCACCTTATTTGCGGTGGATTTACTAAGGAAGATACAGAACTTGCCTTATTAGATATGCATTATTTGGGCATGGACAATGTTCTTGCTCTTAGAGGAGATCCTGTAAAAGGCGAAACTCATTTTTCACCTGAAAAATCGGGGCATGCCAATGCTTCAACCATGGTTCAACAGATTACAGGTATGAATAATGGGAATTACCTGGATGATGATATCGTTGAAGGAATCCCAACCGACTTTTGTATTGGAGTTGCAGGTTATCCTGAAAAACACTTTGAAGCACAAAATCTAAAAACAGACTTAAAATACCTTAAAGAAAAGGTAGATGCTGGAGCGCATTATATTGTTACTCAAATGTTTTTCGACAATAAGAAGTTCTTCGCCTTTGTTGATGCTTGTCGTAAGGCTGGTATTAAGGTCCCAATTATTCCAGGACTTAAACCTATCACAACATTGAAGCACATCTCATTCTTGCCCAAGACATTTCATATTGATATGCCTGAAGCCCTAGCCGATGATCTTGAAAAATGCAAAAACAACGATCAAGTTAAGGAAGTTGGGATTGAATGGGGGATTCAGCAAACAAAAGAGTTAATTGCAGCCGGTGTTCCATGCATTCATTTTTACACAATGGGAAAATCAGACGCCGTTAAAAGAATTGTGAGCAATTCTTATTAAGGCTTAATTTGAAGCAAAGAAGACTTTCCTTCAAACTCTGATATAAGAAAGACTTTTCCTTCTTTAGAATAGTAAGCCGAATAAGGAAGAATGGGCAAGTCTTTCGAAGAAGAAGATTTCTCACTATCTAGTTGGCCATTGCTGTTTACACTTTCAATAACTACTTCTGTGGTTCGAAAGTCAGACAATGCCTTTGTCTTTTCCTTTTGTGAAGTTGATGAACTTCGGTTATTGATTAAAATCACATCAGATTTTATCCCCGGCACAGCCACTGTGCCGAGATATTTCCCTCCATCGTCAATCGACTTCTGACTATTGGCCACAATTCTAAACCAATCTACTTTACCTTGTTCGTTCAGGTTAATCAATAAAAGATTGCCTGCTGTGTAAACATTATTACAGGTAAGTAATCCATTCCTATAATCGGTCTCACAAACCTCCTCTTCACCAAAAACTTCCGCAATAAAATAAGCTCCGTTTTTGCCTGAAGAATATATCGACCTTGATTTAAAATCTTCGAATGCTCCCCTCTCAACAATGCTTTCCTCTCCAGCCGACAAACCACTCAAATCTGTATCAAACCTGCTTAGACCTTTAGCTTCAACCGAACCCGATTCTCTATCAATTCTCAAAAAGAATACACCACTATTCTTTCCTTTTTGCTCAAAATTCTCTTGAAACAATCCACTAACCAAAAGCTGATCATTCACATTTATCGACATCCTAACGCTATTAATCTGCTTTCCTGGAATATCCAGTTTGTATTCGATGAGCTCATTGCCAAATACGGGAAATGCAAAAATCGAAAACACATCTTCATCCTCGTTTTGTCCCTTTAGCAATAGATGCAAATTTCCTGCATCGTCTGTAATTTCTTGTTCAATTGCGACTCCATCGCCCGGAAAGGGCAAAACAGCATTCATCTCGCTTGTAACCTCAAACAAACTGTCATACCGAATTAAGTGAATATCAGTTTCGCCCTTACGTAAGCCATTTTGAAAATGAATGACCGATAAATACTTAGCTCTTTTTGATACTGAAGTGGAGAAATGCTTTTTGTTAAATGTAAAATCTGTCGACTTGCTCTCCATAAGCACTTGGCTTTGACCAACTTTGTTATCCTCACCTACAACTCGATATTTAAGTGCATAAGCCTTCTTTTCTTTCAAATACTCAGAACTGAACACGCAAAGCGAGTCATTCCAAATATGAATAGCTTCAGGGTAATCTGTTTGCTTATTGCTAAAAAGCTCCTCCAGCAGAACAGTGCTTTCTAGAGAAAGACTTTGTTTATTGAACTTTTCTAAAACAACCTTGTCAATTAGTCCTGTCTTTGAATCAGCACTAGCCCTAACTGCAACAATATGTTTATCAGTTTCTCCTGGTATTGACTGAATCTGAAAGTCTTTGTCGTATGAATAAACTTCTCCAAAAGACAAGCTTTGTGCGTTTGCAGAGAATAGTCCTGACATACTAAATGTTAATATGAAAACGAGTGCTCTCATGCACTAACTTTCTTCATGACTTCGCCAACTGCCTCGTTTTTATTTGCCAGCTGACCGCAAGCTGCATCAATATCTCTCCCACGGCTTCTCCTAACATTTACAATTATGCCCTTACTATCTAAATAAGATGTAAACCTATTAAGTTTATCATCTGTAGCCTTCTGGAATTCGCCAGCATCAATAGGATTATATTCTATCACATTTACTTTTGTAGGAACCTTCCTCACAAATGCCTCAAGCTCTTTCGCATCTTCTATTCCATCATTAAAATCCTTGAAAAGAATATATTCTAATGTAGGGCGCGTTCCAGTTTTTTCGTAGAAATACTTTAGTGCATCAGCAAGTGCATCCAAGGAATTACTTTCGTTGATTGGCATAATCTTACTTCGCTTCTCTTCATTAGCTGCGTGTAACGAAAGAGCCAGATTAAACTTCACCTCATCATCACCTAACTGCCTTATCATCTTGGCAATTCCTGCAGTTGAAACAGTAATTCGCTGAGGCGACATTCCCAATCCATCAGGAGATGTAATTCTATCAATGCTTCTAAGAACATTCTTGTAATTGAGCAGAGGCTCACCCATTCCCATGTAAACAATATTGCTCAAAGGAATTTGATAATTTTCTTCACTCATTCTCCTTATTGCAACAACCTGATCTACAATCTCACCGGCATCAAGATTTCGTAAAAGTTTCAATTTACCAGTAGCACAAAACTTACAAGTAAGCGAGCATCCTATCTGAGATGAAATACAGGCAGTCATGCGACTTGCCGTAGGAATAAGCACTCCCTCAACCACCGAACCGTCATACAGCTTGAAAGCCGATTTAATAGTTCGGTCTGAGCTTTTCTGCATCTCGGCAACTTCAAGCCCCTGAAGAAAAAATGATTCACTCAGCGCTTGCCTCAAGTCTTTACTCAAATTTGTCATTACCTCAAATGAGGTTGCCGACTTTTGCCAAAGCCATTCAAACACTTGTTTAGCCCTGAATTTCGGATGACCGTTCTTCAGAAACCATTCCTCCAGCTCCTTATAATTAAGAGAACGAATGTCGGGAAGGCTTTTTTTCATCGCACAAAGATACAAATCAATGCAAGCTCTTTAGCTTGATATTCATGAACCTTTTAGCCTCAATTACACTTACTTTTGACACATGAGGTTATTATACAGCGACATCTTGATTCCTCTCGATCAAGCGCCCATACAAATGGGTATGTTGGTAGTTTCAGAATCAGGAAAGATTGAAGAAATTGTTAGCCCCAATAGCGAGAATTACAGCCTTGAGAATGCTCAGTATTATGCAGGTGCGCTTATTCCGGGTTTTGTAAATGCTCATTGCCACCTAGAATTAAGCCACCTAAAAAACAAGGTCTCACGACATACTCAACTTGATGGTTTTGTTGAAGAATTAATGTCGGTAAGGTCTGCTTCGCAGGAAGAAATTTCATCTTCTATGAAGGCCGCTGAAGAAGAACTTTTTACAAAAGGATGCGTGGCTGTTGGTGATATTTCTAACGGCAGTGCATCATTTCAAATCAAGCAAGGCTCAAAAATTCAGTTTCATACATTTATTGAACGATTTGGCCTTTCGGCCGATGTTGCCTCGAGAAGCTTTGAATCTGGCATCTCTCTCCTCAATTCGCTTCAGGAATTGAACTTGAATGGAAGTTTGAGTCCACACGCTCCTTATTCGGTTTCGGATAAGCTGATTGACATGATAATCGAACATTGCCTTGATAATCATTCGATTATGACCATACATCATCAAGAAAGTCATTCAGAAAACGATTTGTTCCAGTCTGGCCAAGGGCCTATGTTAGAGCGCTTTCAGCGGATGGGCATTTCAGCCAGCGGATTTAACGCAAAAGGCAAAAGCTCTGCATCTTGGCTGGCAGATAGAATTCATACAAATCAAAAAATCATGCTTGTTCATAATACATTTTCTAACAGGGAAGATGTGCAAGCAATTCATGTAAAAACAAAAAATGCATACTTCTGTCTTTGTCCAAAAGCGAATCTTTATATCAGCAATGCATTACCTAATTTAAACATGCTTCTCGAAGAAGAATGCGAATTGATTATTGGCACCGATAGTCTTGCCTCTAATGATTCTTTAGATATGTTAGATGAATTAAGAACAATTCAAAATGCATTTCCTTCAATTTCGAGTCCTGACTTATTTCGTTGGGCTTGCCTAAATGGCGCAAAAGCTATGGGAATGGAAAATAATCTGGGAAGTTTCAGCATCGGCAAAACGCCCGGAATTGTGAATATTTCAAACTTCAATGCTAAAGAAATGTTAATTCTTCCCGAAAGTGAGGCACGCATAGTTTGATTGCTTAAACTTGCAGGTTAATCACTTCTCCTCCCAACTGAAAAGTGATTGATTATTGTGATGGATGATTTTCAACTGATTTTTACCTTCTTTCGCCAACCTTCGTATGGCTTGAGTTTAGAGGCTTTTCTTGTTAAAATACTGGAGAACAAAACATTCTCCTACCAATATCAAAGGCTTGTTTACGAAAGAATGGGCGATTATGATTATCCATTTACTGAAGCTCAAAAGAAGGTTTTAAGAAAGATAAGTGAGTTAAGTCCGAAAAGTATTGAGACACAATTCAACAAAAAGAAGCTAAAGTCAAATATTTTCCTTGAGAAACTTGCTACTAACGAGGAGCAGCTTAAAATGCTGTCTTCATACTTCGACCGCAGACTAGCGGCTTGTTTAGACCTACTTAAGGGCGAAAAGGTATACTGGCGCGAAAGAGCAAGCGACCATCCGGGTATGGAAGAGTATCTTATTGAAAGTGACGCAGCAGAGGTTACCTACTTTTTCGATAAGGAAGAAGAGGGCATCAATTACAAATTGAATGTAACTCATCAAGGTAAGCAACTTAATCTTCAGCATCCAGGCACTCAAGTTCTTGCTCATAACCCCTGCTGGTTGCTAAACAACGGAAAGATTTATCATTTTAATGATACAACCGACGGTTCTAAACTTAGTCCCTTTTTGAAGTCAGAGCAACTTCATATTCCCGGAAAACTAGCTGATAAATTCCTGGAATCTTTTATGCTCAAGACTTCCAGAAAATTCAAAGTTCAATATAGCGGTTTCGATGTAAGAACTGAGCCAGAGAGCCAGTCGGCAATGTTGTCTTTAGGCTCCGACTTAGATGGAAAGCCCATTATTCAGTTAAGTTTTAAATACGATCGATTTGTTGTTACAGCAGCTCAAGAGCAACCTACCTTAGTGGCTGTTCAAAAAAGCGAGCCTGGCATAAAGCTTTTGAGGTTTTCAAGAGATAAAGATTACGAAGCCGCAAAATTAAACTCAGCGCTCGAGCTCGGTTTAAAACCGCTTAGGCCGTCATGGTTTTTACCTGATGTATTATTTGAATCAAATGTCACCGAAGAATTAATTGTTGATTGGTTTTCTCAAAACAAAGAAAAAATAAAAGAGGCAGGATTAGAATATTCTCTTATTCACAAGGAAGCAGAATATGTTGCCAGTCTGCCGGTTTTGAAGAACGTTCAGATAAATCAAAACTCCGATTGGTTTGATGTGAAAGCCATGGTAGACATTGATGGGGTACTTTTCCCCTTTATCCGTTTTAGAAGAAACATCATCGACAGAGACCGCAGCTTCAAACTTCCTAATGGGAAATATGTGCTTTTGCCTGAAGAGTGGTTTGCTCAATATTCAGATTTGTTTGAGTTTGGAGAACATCATAATGATGAACTTAGGCTTCACAAACAGCATCAAGGTTTATTGAATGACCATCCCATTTTGTCTGGAATGCTTACTTCCAACATCAGTGAGGAAAAGTCGGCAATTTACCTTCAGGAGCAGAATCTCAATGCCGAAATCCCTGAACATCTAGAAGCAAAGCTTCGCGATTACCAAATCAAAGGATACAGGTGGATGCATAATCTATCTAACAAAGGTTTAGGCGCATGCCTTGCCGATGATATGGGATTAGGTAAAACCCTTCAGGTAATAACATTACTACTTAAAAGCAGTCAAGCTCCCGAATCCCATGAAGAAAGCCAGAATTCTGTAAAACAAGAAGGCAGAAATCTCGAGCTTTTTTCCTCGCTTTCTTCCGGAAAAACATCACTCGTAGTAATGGCTCCTTCGCTGATTTACAACTGGGAGAATGAGTTGAGAAAGTTTGCCCCTACTCTTCACGTAAGAAAACATCTTGGTCAAAGAAGACGCAATGATTTAGATTTCTTCACCAATGCTGATGTTATTTTGACAACATACGGCATTGTTCGAAACGACATCTCTTTCCTCAATAAAATTAAGTTTGAGCATATTGTGCTAGACGAAAGTCAACTCATTAAAAATGCCCGCTCAGCCAGTTTTCAAGCGGTTCGTCAGCTAACAGCTAAACAAAGACTCGTTCTTACCGGAACACCTGTAGAAAATTCCCTAACCGACCTTTGGTCGCAGTTAACATTTCTTCAGCCAGGTTTATTGGGTAGCCAAAAGTATTTCAAGCAAGAGTTTGTTGTTCCTATTGAGCAACAACAGGATGAAGCAAAACTTGATAAACTCAAAAAAATCATTCAGCCTTTCATTCTTCGTCGAACTAAAGAAGAAGTAGCCCCCGAGCTTCCTGAATTAAGTCGAAGGGTTTACTATTGCGAAATGTCTGATGTACACCGAAAGTTCTATGAAGAACAAAAGTCGATTTATCGAAATAAAATTCTTGAAAGCGTTAATAAATCAGGCATCGAAAAGAGTCAGATGTTAATTCTTAGAGGATTGTCGCATCTTCGTCAAATTGCTATTCACCCAAAACTGGTTGATTCTGCCTATGAAGGCGATTCTGCTAAGATTGAACAAGTTAAGTTTGTTCTAAACCAGCTCAAACAAAGCGATAAGAAGGTCTTGATGTTCTCTCCTTTCGTGAGACATTTGAATCTTTACAAAAATCATTTTCAAGATGCATCTTTACCTCATGCATACTTAACTGGTGAGATTCCTCAAACACAACGAGCTGATGTTGTTAAGAATTTTGAGCTCACTAAAGGCTACACAGCATTCCTTATCCAACTAAAAACTGGAGGGTCTGGACTAAATCTCACTCATGCAGATCACGTATTTCTTCTTGACCCTTGGTGGAACCCGGCAGCCGAAGAACAGGCTATTGCCAGATCGCACCGTATGGGACAAAAATTTCCTGTGTTTGCTTGGAGGTTTATTACAAAAGATACAATTGAAGAGAAAATCCTCCATTTGCAAGAAAAGAAGTCACGCTTAGCAAGTGATATTCTAGAAAAGACATCGGCAGTTGGCAGAATTTCTAAGACTGAGCTTGACGAGCTTTTTTCTTAATCCCACCTTCGGTGGAGTATAGAAAATATCTACGAAAAGACTAGTTTAGCAAAAATCTCTTTGTATGACCCAATCCGCAACTAGGAAACACCCTAAGGCTCTCCCTTTTCTGTTTTTCACCGAAATGTGGGAACGTTTCGGGTTCTATCTAATGATAGGAATCTTCCAGCTTTATATGACGGCCCCTCTCGCTGAAGGAGGTTTAGCTTTCGACAGAAAAGACGCTGCCGATATCTATGGAACTTTTATTGCCTTTGTGTTTCTAACTCCCTTTTTGGGAGGAATGCTTGCCGACAGGGTACTCGGCTACGGACGCTCCATCTACATTGGAGGTACTTTAATGGGCCTGGGATATTGCGGTTTAGCCCTCGACGGAATGACTTCCTTCTATATTTCACTCTCACTAATCATACTTGGAAACGGTTTTTTCAAACCCAATATTTCAGCTCTTCTGGGTAATTTATATTCTGAAGACCAGTTCAAGGCAAATAAAGATAGTGGCTACAACATTTTCTACATGGGCATAAATATAGGTGCTCTGGTGTGCAATTTTTTTGCGGCATTTATGCGAAATAGATTTGGCTGGGAATTCGCTTTCCTTACTGCAGGTATCGGAATGTTTATAGGTCTAATCATTTTTGCCTTAGGCACTAGGCATTACAAACATGCTGATATTATCAAAAAAGCTGAAAAAGAAGACATGTCGGTAATGCGGATTCTAACAGTTGTGTTGCTGCCAGCCATTGCCGTAGGCATTGGCGGATGGTTAATTCCCGGTAATATTTTAGGCTCTGACTCAACAGATGCTTTCATTTTTGCTGCTATTCCGGTCGTAATTTTCTATGTCTCTCTTTGGGTTAGAGCTTCTGAAAAAGACAAGCGCCCGATTGCTGCATTACTTGCTATTATGGCTGTTAGCGTAATGTTCTGGGCGGTATTTAAACAAAATGGAACTGCATTAACCACCTGGGCGCAGTTTTATACCGACCGTGAAATGCCAGCTGCTATTTCAGAAACTGCTGAAGACCTTTATCTTGCTCAAACATTAGTTAACAAATCTGACTCTGTGCCTCACTATAACAATGAATTTCAGCTGGTTAAAGTGAATGGTATGGCAGAAAAAATATGGGATAAACCTGTCTACTTCAGAAATGTGGCTCCCGAAAACATGCCCCCTGAAAATGAATCTATCCGACTCATAAACACCGAAATTTATCAATCGGTTAATCCATTTTGGGTTGTAGTATTAACGCCTTTAGTAGTTCTATTCTTTGGTTTTCTTCGAAAACGAAAGCTTGAACCTTCAACACCCGGTAAAATTGGCTGGGGCTTATTTGTTTCTGCTCTTTCAACTTTAGTAATGGTTTGGGCTGTTTATGCCACACATAACGGCCTGGAAAAGGCATCTGCCTGGTGGCTCATTTCATGTTACGGAGTAATTACGGTTGGCGAACTGTTTTTAAGCCCAATGGGGCTTTCGATAGTTTCTAAACTTAGCCCGCCCCGACTAACTGCCTTAATGATGGGAGGCTGGTTTCTTTCAACTTCAATTGGAAATAAACTTTCGGGAATCTTAGCTACTTTATGGGATACTTACGACAACAAGGCTAATTATTTCCTGGTAAACTTTGTGCTGCTTGCTGGAGCTACCTTGCTAATGTTCAGCTTATTAAAATGGCTCAAAGAAATTTTTAACGAACATGCTGCTTAAGCACACTTTCCTATATGCCTCATAACCAATCAATTTCAGAAAGACTTAAAAAAGACGCACCCCGCATCGGTGATGGTCTTTCTCGTTGCTCTTCCTTTATGCTTAGGAATTGCCCTGGCAAGCGGAGCCTCCAGCGTTCTCAGGTATTATGGCAGGGTTTGTAGGCGGAATAGTTATTGGCTTCTCAGTGCTCACAGATAAGTGTAGTGGTCCTGCGGCTGGATTACCGTTGTTGTTCTTAATTCTATCGAGACGCTTGGTTCGTTTGAAGCATTTTTGCTTGCTTTAGTAATTGGAGGTGTTTTGCAAATCCTTTTGGGTGTAGTAAAAGCAGGTTTAATCTCAAACTTCTTCCCTTCAGACAGTCATTCGGGGCATGTTAGCTGCTATTGGGCTAATCCTAATTCTAAAGCAAATACCACATGCCATTGGTTATGATTTTGATTATGAAGGCGACTTTGCATTTGCTGAAGATCAGGAACATAACACCTTCACTGATATTGTTTTCGCGATGTTGGAGCCCAATTTTTTAGCTATTGCCATTTGCCTTATTTCCCTTATTCTCATGGTTGTTTGGGATAACAAAATCCAAGTCTAGATTGCCAGCTTTAAAGGTAATTCCTGGTGCTATTAGCTGTTGGTGCCGGAATTCTTATTAACTACTTGGCTAATTCGCTGGAGAAGGCTTCATGCTCGAAAGTGAACATCTTGTAAATTGCCCTCCAACATCCTTTCTAAACCTCTTGGCGAATTATTTTCTACACCCGACTTCAGTGCTTATCAAAAATCCCCAGTTTACCTGGTAGCAATTACCATAGCTCTTATTGCAAAGTATAGAAACCTTATTAAGTATCGAAGCAACAGATAAACTTGACCCCTCACTTAAGAATTCACCTCTTAATCGAGAATTAATTGCTCAAGGTATTGGAAATACATTGCTGGGTTTTATTGGTGGAATCCCAGCTACTGCTGTTATCGTTAGAAGCTCTGCTAATATTGTTGCGGGAGCCGTTTCAAAACTCTCAGCAATCATTCATGGCCTGCTGCTTATTATTAGCGTACTTTTCCTTTCGTCCGTGCTCAATAAGATTCCTCTTGCCTCTTTAGCTGCAATCTTATTGGTTGTTGGATGCAAGTTAACTAACCCTGCGCTTTATCTACATGATTTCTCAAGGGCCATCTCAGTATCTGCCTTTCATCATAACTATCTTATCAATCATTTTCACTGATTTGCTCGTTGAATAACCATAGGTCTTATGGTCGGTATTGCTTTCATGATTTTTAGCAATTACTATAAAGCTGTTCACGTTACTCAAAAGGACCATCTTTATTTGATTCGACTTAAAAACAACGTTACTTTCTTGAACAAATTCACCCTTCGGGAACAGCTTCGCCGCTTACCGGAAGGTGCTGATGTAATCATAGATATACGCTCTGCTTCATTCATCGATCACGATATTCGAGAAACGATAGAGCAATTTGAAGTATCTGCCCCCGGCAGAAATATTCAGGTAGAAGTGCGCAGAAACAAAACCTATTCTTCTTAACTCAAACAAAGTTCTATTTCATGAAATCATTTGAACGATTGTTACTCGACAACAAAGCCTGGGCTTCGGATAAATTAATGCAGGATGAAAAGTTCTTCGAAAATCAAGCTCATGCACAAAAACCTGAGTTCTTTTGGATTGGCTGCTCCGATAGTCGCGTGCCAGCAAATGAAGTCACCAATACTGAATCTGGCGAGATTTTCGTGCATAGAAATGTAGCAAACATGGTGGTTAACACCGACTTAAATCTTCTTTCAGTCTTGCAATATGCGGTTGATGTGCTTGAGGTTAAGCACGTAATCGTTTGTGGACATTACGGCTGTGGCGGAGTTAAAGCTGCTCTAACCAATGGTTCTTATGGCACTCAATAAATGGCTCAGAAACATCAAAGATGTTTACCGATTTCATCGGGAAGAAGTCGACGTTATTAAAGATGAGCAATTGAGACTCAATAAAATGATTGAACTTAATGTTCAGGAGCAAGTCATGAATCTGGCTAAAACATCTATCATTCAAAAAGCCTGGCACAAAAGAAAAGGCCCTCAGCTTCATGGTTGGGTTTATGGCTTAAACGATGGAATACTTCATGACATCATAGATCTTGATTATACTTTCGAAGTTGACCCTATTTACCGTTTTACCACTAATGAACTCGAAGCTTAATTACTAACTTAGCGGCCCCAATACATTAAAATGGCAGGACACAGTAAATGGGCCAATATTAAGCACCGAAAAGGAGCTCAGGATAAACGGAGAGCTAAAGTATTTACTCGTATTCTGAGAGAAATCATGATCTCAGTTAAGGTTGGAACTCCAGACCCGGATTCAAATCCTCGCTTACGCTTAGCTATTCAAAATGCAAAAGGTGCGAACATTCCCAAAGACACAATCCAAAGAAATATTGACAAAGCTGCCGGCAAAGACGCCGACAATTATTCCGAACCAACTTACGAAGGTTACGGTCCATCAGGAATTGCAGTGTTTGTTGAATGCGCAACTGACAATCTCAACAGGACCGTTCAGGATGTTAGAATGGTGTTTAATAAATACGGCGGAAACCTGGGCACAAACGGCTCATTAAGCTTTATTTTCGATAGAATGGGCGTTTTCACAATTCCTAAAGGGAAGCTTGATGAAGACGAATTTACCATGGAAATGATCGATGCCAATGCCAGCGAAGTAGAGCTTGAAGATGATATATTCACCGTTTACGTCCCCCTTCGACTCTTTTTTGGTGAAATGCAACGAAAACTCGAACAACTGGGTATCGAAGCTGAAAACGCATCTTTACAGAGAATTCCAAAAGAAAGAACCAAACTCGACATTGAATCTGCCAAAAAGCACTGAAATTAATTGAAATGATGGATGACCCTCGACGATGTTCAGGAAGTTTATCACAACCTTGAGTTCACCGAAGAACTCGCCAACTCAATGGAATAATGGAACAACAAATTGCAACAACCAAGACCATGCAGGATAAAATTGAAGATTTAGAAGAAGAAAAAGCAAAGCTCTACTAGGTGGTGGCGCCAAACGCATTGAATCTCAGCATTCAAAAGGAAAGCTGAAGAGAGAATTGCCGTGTTACTCGATGAGGGCTCGTTCGAAGAAATTGGTCAACTAGTAACCCACCGAAGCACCAATTTTGGTCTTGAAAACCAGGTATTTTATGGTGATGGCGTAATTACCGGCTATGGCACTGTGCACGGAAGAACAGTTTATGTTTTTGCTCAGGACTTCACCGTTTTCGGTGGCTCGCTAGCCGAAGCTCTGCCGAAAGATTTGCCGTATTATGGATTTAGCTATGCAAAATGGCGCTCCCGTTATTGGCTTAAAATGACTCTGGCGGGGCTCGTATCAGGAAGGCGTTGTTTCACTTGGTGGTTACGCCGATATCTTCTACAAAAAACACACTTGCTTCTGGCGTTATTCCACAAATTTCTGCCATCATGGGCCCATGTGCCGGAGGAGCTGTTTATTCTCCAGCTATCACCGATTTCATCCTGATGGTTGAAGATAACTCCTACATGTTTGTTACAGGACCAAATGTGGTAAAAACCGTCACCCATGAAGAAGTAACTTCCGAAGAACTTGGAGGTGCATCCGCGCATAGCGCGTAAAATCAGGTGTAACCCATTTTCTTCCCAAATGGGGTAGCATGCATCGAGGATATTAAAAAACTGCTGAGCTACATTCCATCAAATTGCGAGGAAGAAGCTCCAAGATTGCCTTATCAGCCTGCAAATGAAAACGTCCGGCTTTAAATTCAATTATTCTGGATAATCCAAATCAGCCTACGACATTCGCGAAGTAATTGATGAAGTTATCGACAACGATACTTTCTTCTTCGAAGTACATAAAAACTTTGCTGAGAATATAGTTGTTGGCTTCGCCCGCCTGGGCGGAAGAAGTATCGGCATCGTAGCAAATCAACCTGCGTTTTTTAGCAGGTGTTCTCGATATTAAATCATCTCAAAAAGCTGCAAGGTTCGTGCGTTTCTGCGATTGTTTTAACATTCCATTGCTTGTGTTTGAGATGTGCCGGGCTTTCTTCCGGGTACCGACCAGGAGTGGAACGGAATCATTACCAATGGCGCTAAACTGCTGTATGCATTTTGTGAAGCAACCGTGCCAAGAATTACCGTAATTACCCGCAAAGCCTACGGCGGTGCTTATGATGTAATGAATTCTAAACATATTGGAGCTGATATGAATTATGCCTGGCCTTCAGCCGAGATCGCTGTGATGGGAGCCAAAGGAGCCGCAGAAATTATTTTCCGCAATGAAATTAAAGAAGCGCCTATCCCTGAAGAAAAATGGCAGGAAAAAGAAAAAGAATACGCCGATTTGTTTGCCAATCCATACAATGCAGCTGCACGCGGATACGTTGATGAAGTTATTCACCCTGAGCAAACTCGCGAAAAGCTTATTAAGTCTTTCAAAATGCTTGAGAATAAGGTAGCTACACTTCCACGTAAGAAACACGGCAACATCCCCTTGTAAAAGGGAAAAATTATGTGGACTTGTCCAAAATGTGAGCGCCAATTCAAAATCACAAATCAATCACACTATTGTGTAATCAAAGACATTGGCGAGCTGTTTATTGATAAACCTGATTATCTGGTTTTAACATTTGACAGACTGCTCTCCGCCATAGCTAATTGGGAACCGCAATCGTTTGGAGCTTCAGTAAATACAATCATATTTACTAATAAGAAAGCTTGGTTAATTTTAAGACCCATGAAGAACGAACTTGACTTAAAGTTCTACACCAATGAAATCATCGAGTCGGGGCTAATTAAAAAAACTACTACCTACGGCGAAAACATAGCATATCATATTCGCATTAAAGAAGAATATGAAGTAAATCCTGAACTACTTTCACTTCTTAGAATAGGTTTTGACCACGCACTCAAGGGATAAAACAATGCAATTAACACGTATACTTTTCTTACTTTTTACCCTTACATCATGCTCAATCGAGACTTTTGCTCAGATAGAAATCAAGGGTAAAATCACCGATTCTGAATCAGGTCAGGCTTTGCCTTATGCTTTTGTTATCATCAACCGTACTCAAAATGGAGTTTTTGCAGATACCCGAGGCGAATATTCAATCAAGGTTATTCCAGGAGATTCTCTATTATTTTCACTCACTGGTTATCAATTCACAAAGGTCATATTGAGCGACACACTTAGTCAATCGCCCTATGAAGTTGATGTTAAACTAAAGCTAAAACCGGTAAAACTTCGTGAGTTTATCATAAAAGCTCCCAAAACATTTGATCAAATTCTATCTGAACTCGAAAAGGCTGAGAAGTCGAAAGTCACAAATAAAACCGAAGTATCGAGTGCTATCGAGAGCCCCATTACATTTCTGTATATGCAGTTTAGCAAAGAAGGCAAGGCAATTAGAAAAATCTCTGAACTCAAGGCTGAAGATGCTAAGCAGGAATTACTTAAAGACTTATTTACTCGCTATATGTTGGCTCATATTATAGATCTTGAAGAAGCCGACATGGATGATTTCATTGCATTTTCGGGCTTAAAACAAACCTACAATATGTTCGAAACAGAATATGAATTGGTGGTTTATGTTAAGAAGCGTCACGCCGATTATAAACGCTATCGGGGAATTGAATAGGTGGTAGTTTTTGGGGGATAGTTGGTAATTGATTAAAGATATAGCCAAGGAATACGTACCAGCTGCAATCAATAAAATTTGGGGCTTCCCGCGAGGTTCGCTATTCGCTGAGCTCTTAGCTCAACGCGGTCGCGTTCTCCCGGCTACTCCTCCCCTTCGCTTCTCTCAGTGTGCGGGGTAGCTCCGTACGCCCGCTAAGCCAAGCCTTTCTATTAACTTCAGCCACAGAAAAAAGCTAAATACTTAATCATTTATGGAATTCATAATCCATCATCCTGAATTTCTTCTAAACCGCTTCCTTTCATAACAGGAACATACAGTAAGACATTAATACCAACCAAAATGAACAGTAAGCTGAAAGCTTCTAATTTAAACATCGAGAAGCTTGCAATAACAACAGTACTAGCTCCCGCAGCCAGGCCAATTATTAAACGAACAAAAATAACTCTATACAAAACTTTTTGACCTAAATTAAAAAGCCAATTGCAGAATATAATCTCCGACAATGCATAGAAAATAAAGAGAAACTCTGTAAATGAAATCATTGCTTCAACAGTATTACAAAAAACCAAAATAGAGATTCCATATACCAACATTGCTAAAGCATGCATCTCATGATATGCAAATTGAACCTGCTTTCGCTGCTTTGAAAAAGCTGCAATAAATGCAATTACTGCAGCTATGATTAAAATTGCACCTAACACAAATTGAATTGTGCTAAATGCAAAGTTTTCAGAAAACAATAGAATCATTCCTGCAAGAATTATCAGGCCACCATACAGGTAAATTGATAGATATTTTTTCATTTAATAGATTCTCTCCAGAGATGTTGTCTTCGCTTAAAAGCAAATCAAGCTTGCTAGTAATTCTTAATAGCAAATAATCAGAATTGGTCATTGAATTAAAATCAAGACAACACAAATTTCTGAATGAATAGTGTTTTCACACTTATACAATTCTTTTAAAGTGTTATATAATTAACAGACTTTAATGAAAAGTAATTAAAAGCAACTTCGATTTGAATTAGCCAAAAACAAACTAAATAAATAAAAGCATAATAGTCTGGTTATCAGCCTCAATCATAAATTAGCTTAAAGGAACACTAGCGGAAAATAATTTTCATCAATCATAATTATTATAAGGTAAAAACATAAAAAGCAATAACAATTGGGCTTAACAGTATAACATAATTCAATCTAATTTCTCTAGTTGAATTAAGCCTTTTAAACGATTCTAAATAAATTCCAAAATCATTCCTACTTTGCGAGAAATTAGGCCCATTCTATCTACTAACCTGTATTTTTTTGATCAAGAATTTTTCGGGAACTCAAAAAGCATATTCAATTTAGATTTATGAAAACATTTCTTTCGAATTACCTGAGCAATCTGGGATTTACTAGCTAAATGTCCAAATAGTTGGCTTAAACAAAACGACCAAAATCAATAAGTACTAATTAAATCTCAAAAGATATATGAATCTAAATCAGGCCCTTTCCTTCATTCTAATTTTCTTCTTCTCTTGCGCATTCACACAGCCTACTTTTGAATGGGTAAACTCAATGGGAACAATCTCATCCGATGTAGGTAAAGAGGTTGTTGTTGATAACGATGGAAACTCTTATGTAATTGGAACGTTTCGCCTCGTAGCAGATTTCGACCCAGGTCCCGATGTTTTAAATTTAACCGCATTCGGCTCTAAAGATGTATTTGTCCAGAAATTAGACCCCAATGGCAACCTACTATGGGTGAAGCAATTCGGAGGAACAAATGAAGATGATGCAAGTTCAATTGTTATTGATTCAAATGCCGACATTATCATTACCGGAGAGTTTAAAGGAACGGCAGACTTTGACCCAAATGCTGGCACAAACACCCTCACTGCAACGGGAACTTACTTCGATACTTTCATCGCCAAATTAGATAATAACGGCAACCTTATTTGGGTAAAACAGCTAGATGCAACCCATCACTGCTATGCCGAAGACATCGACGTGAATTCAAATAATGAAATCCTCTTAACCGGAAGGTGGTTCGAAACTGCCGATTTCAATCCGGGTTTTGATGTAAATAACCTAACAGCTCAGGGGATAGGCTGGGATATCTATATTCTCAAGTTAACTTCAAATGGAGATTTCGTTTGGGTAGTTCCTATTGCTGGAACTGACAACAATTACGTTCAGGCAATTAAAGTTGACTTAAATGATGACCTTTTAATATGTGGTTATTACTATGAAACTATTGATTTAAACCCAGGCCCTGGAACAGATACTCATATAGCTAACCCAAATCAAGAAGATATGTTTATCGTTAAACTTGACACCGATGGCCTGTACTTATGGGGAAAAAACTTCTCGTCTGGTTCAACCGAAATATCAAATAGCATTGAAGTTGATCTGAATAACGATTACTATTTTGGAGGGTACTTTTCTGGCTCATTAGATTTTGATCCGGGGCCTGGTAACACCACACTAAACCCATTAAATCAAGTCACTGATGCTTTCTTGCTAAAACTAAATTCTGCAGGAATATTCCAGTGGGTCAAACAAATACAAGGAACTAGTGATGGAGAGATTTTCTCAATTGCTCTAGATAACCAAGGGGATGTAATCATTGCTGGGGTCTTTTCTCTAACCGCCGACTTCAATCCCGGGCCACCTGTTGAAAATATCACCTCAGTTGGTGGACGAGATATATTCTTTCAAAAATTATCGCCTGATGGGTCATACCATTGGACCTTAACTTTAGGTGGGTTTGATGATGATTACATCAATTCTATTGCAGTGAGAAATGGAGATATTCATGCCACAGGAGTTTTTAGAAGCACTGCTGATTTTAATCCGGGACTTGCAGAAGCCAATAAAACATCTAATGGTCTTGATGATATTTTTGTCCTTAAGCTTGGCGAATGCACTCCGGGCACCTTAACTCTTAATCAATCCAATTTACCCGACTTAACTGGCGAATGCTTGGTGGCCGCTCCCTCTCCCCCAAAAGCAAGTGACTGCGGACAAACTTACGACGGCGTTTCAGACGTTTCTTTCCCAATCACTACTCTTGGAACAACCACAATAACTTGGACTTACGATGATGGAAACGGAAACACTCTAACCCAAACACAAGAAGTTATAATCAATGATGTTTCTGCGCCTTTGGCGGATATTGCTACTTTACCTATAGTAACTTCCGAATGCTCTGTATCAAGCTTAACTGCCCCATCAGCAAGCGATAACTGCGCTGGAACAATCACTGCAACACAAAACACTTCACTTCCAATAACTGCTTCAACAACCATCAATTGGACTTACGATGATGGAAACGGAAATACATCAACTCAAACACAAGAGGTTATAATCAATGATGTTTCTGCGCCTATGGCTGATGTTGCTACTTTACCCAATGTAACTTCCGAATGTTCTGTATCAAGCTTAACGGCACCAACTGCAACCGACAACTGCGCTGGAACAATCACTGCAACACAAAACTCTTCACTTCCAATAACTGCTTCAACAACCATCAATTGGTCTTACGATGATGGAAACGGAAACACTTTAACCCAAACGCAAGAAGTCGTAATCAATGATGTTTCTGCGCCTTTGGCGGATATTGCTACTTTACCTATAGTAACTTCCGAATGCTCTGTAACAAGCTTAACGGCACCAACTGCAAGCGATAACTGCGCTGGAACAATCACTGCAACACAAAACTCTTCACTTCCAATAACTGCTTCAACAACCATCAATTGGACTTACGATGATGGAAACGGAAATACTTCAACCCAAACGCAAGAAGTCTTAATCAATGATGTTTCTGCGCCTTTGGCGGATATTGCTACTTTACCCATAGTAACTTCCGAATGCTCTGTAACAAGTTTATCTGCCCCAACTGCAAGCGATAACTGCTCTGGAACTATCTCTGCAACGCAAAACACTTCACTTCCTATAACTGCTTCAACAACCATCTCTTGGACTTACGATGATGGAAACGGAAATACCTCAACTCAAAACCAAGAAGTTATTATAAGTCATATAGACAGTAGTATTACACAAATTGATGCGTTTACTTTAGGCGCAGAAGCTGCCGGCTTTACTTACCAATGGGTTGACTGTGATAATGATAATCAACCTATCCCAGGAGAAACAAACCAAATTTTTACAGCAGCAAATGTGGGGAATTACGCAGTTGAAATCAGTAATGAAACTTGCTTTGTCACATCCGACTGCATAAGCCTATTAACGGTTGGCATTGAAACTATTAGCACCGCTAATGTATCTGTATTTCCCAATCCAACTAATGGTGTTTTCTTTATCAATAGCGAAACTAATGACTTCAATGCTATTGTAGTTAGAAATGTTCTAGGTCAAAAAATAGAGGAATTCTCATTTAGTCCTCAGCAATCACAAAAATTTGAATTAACTCATCAATCGGGAATATACTTTATTGAAATTGTGCTAGACTCAAAGGTTTTACACACTGCCAAAATCATAAAATACTAATATTCAGGTCTTTGCGAGTATTGATTGTGTTTGAATTTTGCTGAGGGTATAATGACTCATATGAATAGCTAAGCTGATTTTGACAACAAAAAATTGAAGAAAAACAATAGGGAGAAGAACTAGCTTATGATATGGCAAAGTTCTGATTACAATGCATCTTCATTAATATCTTGATACCTAAAAACTATTCCAAATAAAAAACCCCGCTGCCGAAGCAGCGAGGCTAAAAAGTCAACCTAACCTTGACTTAACAATTTAAAGTAAAATGCCTAATAATCTATCGCCCTCAATCATTGAAAGTATAAATTCAATGCAATATGAATACTTCTGTCATTTAAAAACATCGAAATTCAAATTAATCTTACATATTCAAATCTTACATCGACAGATATAGCAATTTATTCTTTCAATACTTTATGCAAGAATGAGAAATATGTTCCTGCGCTTGTATTAACCCTTATTAGCATTAAACCCCTAGGCAAATCAGCATCTTCTACAATCTCATTAGCAAATAGCGCCTTGACTTTTTGACCCTTCAAATTGTAAATCTCTATACTTTCAATCCCAATTGGCATATCAAAATCAGCTTTGTGCAAGGCTCTAAGGACCTCTTCTCGCTTTATCAAATCAACCAGAAAACCCTCGTAGCCAACACTCATAGTGTCGAGAACCTCAACATTTACTTCTAATGAATCAGTAAGCGGATCTACATATGATGGCCAAATAACTACAATATTTCCACCTACTCTGAATTTATCAGTTGTGATATCAAAACCAACAACAGGCAACTCTATGCTCGACAAAGCAGGAATATCGATTGTTTGCTCAGGAAGCATCTCGCTGGGGAGCTGCGCATTCACTATCATTTCATCTGTTAGATAAAGAATCGCCAAATCTTCAGATTCATCATTATCATCAGAATTATAGATGGTTAAGGTTAGATCAATGCCTAAGCCCGATACCGAAGTATATTGAACCGGATTTTCAAAACCGACTACCGATGTAATACTATAATCAGGCTGAGCTATTGTAAAAGTTGAGACAAGAATTAATAAAAACAGGCTGTGGTAGACTTTCATAATTTCGACTTTGATCAAATTTACTTTGATTCGAACAAAAGTATACCTTTGACTTCAATAATTCTTACAGGTTCAACATGCAAATCTTACATCGTATAATTCATTCAATGAATAAGGAAGAAATTAGAGCTTTTAAATTATTCATTGATAGAATTCAAACTTCAGGCGATAGAAAGGTTACTCAACTATTTGACCTGATTAAGAAGAATAATAAAGAGCTTTCTAATGATGAAATACTTAAAAAGCTGCCCGACATTGGAAATCTAAATGCTCTTTATCAATTAAGAAAGAGACTTAGAAGGTATATTGACCATAGCCAGCATGCTTTCTTTTTTGCCAATAATCCCGAGTTAGAATCATTGCAGCTTTATCAATTAGGCAAACAGTGGTTCTTAAGGCAGGAATACAAGTTGGCAGGTGATTACTTTGAAAAAGCAGGTAAAATTGCAGAGAATCATCAATTGCTCGATATTCTTGAATTGGTTTACACCGGACTCATAAACTCATCGCTGCACCTCACTGATATCAATCCTCAACACTATATTGACCTGAGAAAGCAAAATTTGAAGAAACTAAGTTCAATAAAAGCACTTGATGAACTTTTAACCAGCTTAAGTTACAAGCTATCTATATCACAGCAAACTGAGAAAAAGAATGAGCAAACTACTCATCTTCTGCAGCAAACACTCGAAGACTTTGCAAAGATGCCGGAGATAAGCACTTCTCCTGCTATGAGATTAAGGCTAACCGAAGGACTAGCAGGTTTGCTTTTGCAAGAACATAAATACAACGAATTAGCTGATTTCCTTGAAAACAGCATGTATAAGTTTGAGCTTGATAACGTGTTCAATGAATACAATCATGAACTAAAACTGAAACTTCAAACATGGTTAACAAATGCATACTTTAAGTCAGGAAAAATAAATGAATCAATAAAAGCTGCAGGAAATCTCAGAAGCAGCATGCTTGAATATGATTCTGCTTACTATGACAAATACTTTATCTTTTATAACAGTGCCTTGATTTATGCCAACACAATTAATAATATGCCTGAAGCAATTCGGATACTTCGAGATACAATTCGAAATCCTTTGCTAGCAAAACACCCTATCTATAGTCTTATTGTTAATTTGAACCTTGCTCTTTGTCTTTTTGAGTCAAAAGAATTCAAACCTGCCATGAAGCAAATAGCAAGCCTTCAAAGACACGATGCTTACATGCAAGCAGATGACAACCTAAGGCTTAAAATTGAATTTTCGGAGTTAATTATGCGTGCAGAAGGCGACGAATGGGATACCGTCTTAATTCGAGGCAATCAAATCCAAAAAGATTACAGCGAAAACTTAAACGCACGAAAAGCAATGTGTGATTTGCTAAATATTCTGCTCAGAATTGCTAGAAAAGATGGCTTGATCATGAACCAAACGAAAGATGAAATAAAACAATGGTTGATTACCTATAAATCGCATGTTCCAGAATCTCAGGTTATTGATATTTATGAATGGGTAAAAAAGAAATATCAATTTCAATCAAGTTCTGAAACCCTGACACCGAATTAGGTGAAACCGATAAAAATAAAAGGCTTTAGCTATTAGCTATAGCAATTATATTTTAAAGTACTCTTTATACCAATCGGTTTCGTGATGGTCTTTCTTGCTTGTATCTAAAGAATGATTTGGATAAATCTTAGAATAAAGTATTTCCAGCGAAGCGTAATCTCTGTGACTAATTACCTTAACCCCATTTCTCATGAGTTGTGCAGCTGAAACTCCTGCACCAATCTGATAAACTTTGTTTTCAGAGAATCTATTCCCCAAATAAATAACCTGGCTCCCACAAGCAGCGCTGATATCCATTAAAACTGCAATCTCAATCTGCTCTTGTTTGGCTAAGTCAAGCATTTTCTCTGATGCTTTAATCATCCCTGCTGTCCAATCTTCTCCATTCTCAGATACTACCCTGGCTTTTCCTTCTAATACGTCAAAACCATTGCCTCCATAAATATCACTCATTTCTCTTGGTGTTCCATAAGAATATTCTTCGGGACAAAATTTCACAACTTTAACTCTGTCACTTTTCAAAATCTTTAAAGCAGTCGGGAATTCACCGTTTGCGGTTCCATCCCAACCGCAGGTTATTCCTGACAAACAAGCACTCATCAAAATTCTTAATGGATTTTCTTTTGTTGGTACCCTTAATTGTCGCAAATATTCTTTGTCAGTCATAGCTTTTTTTTCTTTTCTATGTCGTTTAATTAATACTTCTCCATAAACATAATTAAGCATTACAAACACCTTCGAACTATCAACCTTCTTCCTCAAACCAACCTTTATACATCACGTAATTATCAGCTATTCTATCAATTTGCCCCTTCAATAGCTCTGCACTTACCTTTTTCACCGGCTTTGCCGGCACACCTGCCCAAATCCAGCCCGATTCTATCTTTGTGTTTTCTAAGACTACTGCTCCGGCTGCAATTATGCTCCCCGATTGAATTTCAACATGATCCATAACAATAGAGCCCATCCCTATTAAAACATTATCATGAACAGTGCAACCATGAACTAAGGCATTATGCCCAATTGAAACCCGGTTCCCAATAATTGTTGGAGCTGTTAAATAAGTACAATGAATCACTGCGCCATCCTGAATATTCACTCGATTGCCAATCCTAATTGAATTTACATCACCCCTCACAACAGTGTTAAACCAAATGCTACATTCATCACCCATAACAACATCTCCTATAACAGTTGCAGTTTCAGCCAAATAACACTTTTCGCCAAATTGGGGATGAACGCCTTTTATTGTTTTAATTAAAGCCATTTATTTAAACGTATTTTGTTGCATAGAATTTGCCAAGATAATGAACCAAGCTTAGCATTTTGCATAAGCTAACACCTGAATTAAACACACTATGAAAAACATCCTACTAGCATTTGCTATCACATTGTCGTTTTCAGCCATTTCTCAAAACAATGCTGATGAAGTAACTATAAAAACAAAACCAGAGAAAGCAATCGTTTACATTAATGGGGCTCAAATTGAATCAAAAGGAAGTGGCTTACTTAAGTCAACAACCAAAACAGTAGTCTTCCCCAATCTTTCAAATTATATCGATGCCAATTCTGTGCAGGTAAAAGCAAATACCGATATAACAATTATGTCGGTGAATTTTAGACTGAACTATTTGCAGCCTAGTGAAAACAAAGAGTTCAAGATGCTGGAAGATTCTTTAGAGCTTTATAGAAAACAAGCAGCTCGTTTATTAATAAAAAAGAACGGATACAATGAAGAACTTTCTGTACTGCAATCAAACCGATCTATCGGAGGCAGCAATGTTGGAGTTTCTGTAGCTGAATTAACAAAGATGACTGATTTTGTAAGACTCCGATATAACGAGATAGCTCTAAAAAGTCTTGAAAACTCTGAAAAGGAGGAAGATGTTAAAAAGGAAATTAAAAGGATTGAAAGCCAATTAGGTGAAATTAGAAATCAAGGTTCAAAACCAACCGGAGAAATTGTTGTTCAGCTGGGTGAATCAACTAACCTGAATACAACTTTCGAACTAAGTTATTACGTTACAAATTGTGGTTGGGTGCCGATGTATGACATACGTGTAAAAGATGTAAATACCCCTGCCGACATTACTGCAAAAGCAAATGTGTATCAAAACACTGGTCAGGATTGGCAAAATATAGATATCTCTCTAAGCACCGGAAACCCGGCTAAAGGAAACACTAAACCCGTTTTAAACCCTTGGCAGCTATACTTAAGTAATAAGAATACCTATAAGTCAAAAGCCCGATATGAGAAATCTGTAAATATGAAGGCTCCAATGGAATCCAGGGCTTATGATATGGAGGAAGCACCTCAATCAATCAATTCAAAAGAAATAAGGGCTTTACCCGGAATATCAGCCGGTTCAAGTGTAACACCTACATCATTCACAAATGTGAATACAACTACAACAAATTCTATTTTCGATATCAAATTACCCTATTCCATCAAAAGTGATGGGAAAGACAATATTGTTGAAATTCAGAAATATGAGGTTGCTGCCAAGTACGCTTATTTTGCAATTCCAAAAGTTGATCGTGACGCATTTCTTGTGGCAGATTTGATTGGTTGGGACAAAAACGAACTGCTTCCGGGAGATGCCAATGTGTATTTCGAAAAGAACTACGTTGGCAAAACTTATTTCGATTCAAGAATCGTTGATGACACATTGAGTTTTGCTCTTGGAAGAGACAATAATGTGAGAATTGATCGTAAGAAAGTGAAGGAGTTAAGTGAAAAAGTGAGCATAACTAATAACTACATCAAACAAACCCGTGAGTTTGAAATAGATTTGAAAAACACACGTAAATCAGAAATCACCATCGAGCTGGAAGATCAAATCCCGATGAGCACCAATGAAGAACTTACTATTGAAAAAATCAATGCTGAAGGCGCCATTTACGATAAGCAAACAGGAAAACTCACATGGAATATCACTTTGGCTCCGGGTCAAAGCAAAACACTTAAATTTGGATATTCGGTGAAGTACCCTAAAAATATGGTCTTAGGAGGTTTCTAAAGAACCTGTTCTTAACAAAGTTTCACCCGGCCGGGGATAATCTATTGAATAATGGAGTCCCCGGCTTTCTTTTCTCAGGCGTGCAGCCTTGATAATTAAATAACCAACGAGAATTAAATTCCTCAATTCGCATAAAGAAGTCGAAAGGGTTGTTCTTCTGTACATATTTTCAGTCTCGCGATGCAAAATCTGCAAACGATCTAACGCTCTTTGTAAACGCACATTACTTCTCACGATTCCGACATAATTGCTCATGATAGCCTGAATTTCCTTTAAACTTTGGGTAATTAAAACCATTTCTTCAGGATCGGCAGTTCCCTTGATATCCCATTCAGGAATATTCTCTGCAAATGAAATTGAGTTTATTTGAGCTATTGCATAATTAGAAGCACGTTCAGAATAAACAAGAGCTTCAAGCAAAGAATTTGAAGCCAAACGGTTGCCTCCATGCAGTCCTGTGCGTGCGCATTCTCCTGCAGCCATCAAGTTCTTAATTGAAGATCTTCCATATTCATCTACAGAAATTCCTCCGCACATGTAGTGACAAGCTGGCACAACAGGAATAAAATCGGTATTAGGGTTAATTCCAATGCTTAAGCATTTTGCTAAAATATTTGGAAAATGGTTCTTAAGTCTGGTTTCGTCAATCTGGGTGCAATCTAAATAAACACAATCGGCGCCACTTACCTTTAACTCATTATCAATAGCTCTTGCAACAATATCCCGTGGTGCGAGAGAACCACGTTCATCATATCTTAACATAAACTGTTCGCCTGCGGCGGATCGTAACACGGCTCCATCACCGCGAAGCGCTTCTGTAATTAAGAATGCGGGTTGAACTCCCGGTTCGTACAAGGCTGTTGGGTGAAATTGGATAAACTCCATATCAGCAACTCTTCCTTTGGCTCTGTAAACCATAGCAACTCCATCGCCTGTGGCAATCTTTGGGTTGGTTGTTGAAGCATATACATTCCCGGCTCCGCCGGATGCCATTAAGGTAGTTTTAGCTAAAATCGCTTCGGTTAAACCAGTGCGGGTGTTTAACACATACACCCCGAAACAATTAATCTCAGGGCTAGAGCTGTTGATGTATTTACCTTGATGATGTTCAGTAATAATCTCCACCGCAAAGTGGTGATCAAGAATTTCAATATTAGGATGTGAGTGAACTTGTTCAATTAAAGCTCTTTCAATTTCCCAACCTGTATTATCCTTGTGATGGAGAATTCTGTTTTCTGAATGACCTCCTTCTTTACCTAAATCAAAATCACCCGATTTGTTTTTATCAAAGCGGGCACCCCACTCTATTAAGTCCTTTATTCTCTCTGGAGCTTCAGCAATAACCATCTTGACCACTTCCTCAACACATAATCCATCACCGGCAACTAGCGTATCATGAATATGTTTCTCAAACGAATCAGGCTGATAAGTAACAGCTGCAATGCCTCCTTGAGCATATTTTGTATTTGATTCATCCTGATCACTTTTAGTAATCATGCATACTTTACCAAACGAAGCAACCTTTAAAGCATAGCTTAAACCCGCAATGCCTGAGCCTATTATCAGGAAATCGACTTTTCTTATTTCAGTATTCATTTCAAACAAAGTTAGTGAGCATTTTTGGTGTGTAACACGAATTTTTCTTCTGAATCTTTTAAGATTTTTTTAAAACGAAGCTCAATCTTCAAGTATTTATGTGAACAAAAAGCATCTTATTCAGTTGAAAACTTCAAAGGCAAATTCACCATACAATACAGATTATTAGTAGTTTGCTTAAAACAATTTCTAAATTATGGCGTGGAAGACTTATCAAGGAGAAGAACTAACCCAAGCACTTGAATTATCTGTTGAAGAGGTAATTAAAAAACTTCATGCCGAAGGGCGAAGAATTAAGCTCTGCATTGGCACCGATTCGCAAGTTAAAGGCTTGAATATAGATATGGTTACTGTTATAGTTTTTAGAATTATAGGCAATGGCGGTTTTATGTACGTTCAAAAAAGTCGAATAAAACAGAAAATGAGCATGCGCGAAAGAATGCTCAATGAGGTAGGTGCTTCAATCACTGTTGCCGATGAATTACGACAGGTTGCAAGCAAACACAATGTTGAAATAGAAATTCATGCTGACATTAATCAAGACCCCAAATTCCCATCACAGCAGGCATGGAATGATGCAAAAGGTTACACAAAAGGCATGGGCTTTACCTTTATTTCCAAGCCTGACGCTTATGCAAGCTCAGTTTGTGCAGATCGTTTATGCCATTAATTAGCTTATTATCTGATTAGAAGAATGGAGTTGGGGTTTTGAGCATCCGAACAAAAGATTAAATTTGTGCGAATTGCCTTAACCACCATGAATAAATTTAAGCTTCTTAGCTCACTTTCGTTTTTACTCCTTTTTTTAGGGAATACCTTCGCACAACCAGTATTCTGGTCAGATACCTTTGACGCTCCCTCCGGAGGAGCCAATAATAATAACGCTGGAGCAAACTGGCAGCTCAACCAAGGTGGATTTGGCGGAAACCAATGGTTCATCAATGGTTCAAACACAAACTGTCAAGGAGCTAACATGTTACATATATCTTGCAGCGATTTCCTCTGCATGATACTAGGAGGGCCCACAGATGCTATTTATAACGCCAGCGATGCTTCAGAAAGAAGCGCAGTTTCACCAGCAATAAGTACAATAGGTCAAACCAATATGACCTTACGCTTCTTCTGGGTATGCAATGGCGAACCCGGTGATGACTTTGGTACGATCTCTTTTAGTGCAGATGATGGAGCAAATTGGGAAGAAGATGTTTTTACTTACCAAGGCACTACAACCTGCGGGGAAGCTGTTATTCCCATTAATCCTGTTTACGAAAACTTAAATAATTTCAGGATAAAATTCAATTGGGTCAATAGTGGCAATAACGCTGGACAAGATTTCTCCTTCAACGTAGATGATATGAGAATTACTGCCGATGAAGCGTCATCTTCAACAATTACAACTGGGGATGTATTGCCTGGTCCATATTGCCCGGGTCAGGAAGTCATCGTTCCATTTACAGTAAATGGAACCTTTAATCCAGGAAATGTATTTACTGCGCAGCTTTCTAACGCCGCGGGCACATTCACTGCTCCCGTCAATATTGGGACCTTAAATGGAACCACAAACGGAAGCATTACCGCAACAATTCCTCTTGGCACCGCTCCTGGAATGAACTATTTCATTAGAGTAGTATCAAACAATCCAAATGTTACTGGAAGTGTTACATTAATTCCAATTGAAGTTTCAAACGGACCTACAGCCTCAATTGATGCCGGATCAGGAACTACGGCTTGCGCCGGATCAGGAACTACATTGGTTTATGACGGAAGTTTAGGCACTTTGCAGTGGTCAAGCTCAACTGATGGAACTACTTTTAGCCCTGTTGCAGGTGGCACAAACACAGTACTTAATACTCCGCCAATCAACCAAACAACTTTTTATCAAGTTACTGTTACAAATGACTGCGGCACAAGCACCTCAGCTACATGGACGGTAGAATTAACAGATGAAGTTGAAATCCCACTAACACTTTCACCTAACACAAACAATCTGTGCAATGGACCTATAACTGTCTCAATCACAGGAACATTCACTGGACTTAATTGGTCATCAGGCCAAACATCGACTGCAATAGTTGTTACAGAACCAGGAGATATCTCTGTTGTAGGACAAGACCCTTCCGGATGTCCAGCCGCTTCGGGTGTTATAAGCATAATTGAAACAGTACCTCCTCCATTAACAACTTTACCTGAATCTCCTGTTACTCTATGCGGCGCATCGGCAACTATTACTGCATCAGCTGGCTTTGCTGCCTATGCTTGGTCAAATGGACAAATGGGAAATACCGTTGTGGTTAATAATGCTGGTATAATAACCCTTACTGCAACAGACAATAACGGTTGCATTGTTACAACAGGCCCAATAGATATCGTAATTGGAAGTTCTGTGAGTATTCCAGTGGAGCCAAGTATCGCTGCTATTTGCGACGGAATCCCAGCTCAACTTTCAGCTGGAGCTGGATTTAGTAATTATGTTTGGTCAAATGGAGCCAATGGACAAACAACAACCGTGAGCAATACTGGCTTTTACAGTGTTACAGCCACTGATGACAATGGCTGCCCTGGTTCTTCTCCTTTAATTGAGGTTATTCAATCTCAATTCCCGATTGCTAATTTCTCTTATGTCCAAAATGAAGGCGGATACACTATCAATTTCGATAATCTTTCTCAAAATGCTCTAGATTACGAATGGGTCTTTGATTCTGTTGGAACCTCGCCATTGACAGACCCTAGCTTTACCTTTCCTGATTTTGGCCCTTACACAATTACTCTCATCATTGAGAACCCTTGTGGTAGAGATACAATTGACAAATTAATTGTTGTAAGCCCTGTTGGCATTGATGATTTGAACAACTTTAAGCAGTTCTCAATTTACCCTAACCCTGCAAATGATATAATAACATTAACAGGAGTTTTATTAAAGAAACAGAATTTAAATATCTCCTTTTATGATATCTCAGGCAGAATGGTATTAAACAAAAGTTTCATTTCGGATAAATTTTTTACACAAGAAATAAATATCGAAAATCTAAATAAAGGTATCTATCTTGTTAATATTCAGTCAGATGGCTCCCAAACAGAATTTAAACTCATTAAATATTAACCAACAATCTTATTTAGATTGTTTAATGAGTTCATTTTTGGTCAATGTTTTTATTATTTTTGACACGAGTTGTTGACCCCGATAACTCAGTACCAATTATTTCTGTTTTTGGTAGATTTACAGAACTCAATTGGTGGTTTGTGAAAGAAAAAGGAGCTTCGGCTCCTTTTTCTTTGGTGTTAACTTCTCTTGTAACATTTTCGGGTAAACAGTGTATAAATCGCAATGACATTTATGTTTTCTGCGATTTGTGTATAAAAAACTGATACATATATTAGTTGGTTTACTCTTCTTTGTAGCTCCTTCTGGAGCACAGGTAACCTGTGGTTATGTATTTGAATATACCGATAACATTGTTTATTCAGAGCTAAGCAACAATCAGGATGTTTTAATACTGGCAAGCGGTTCAGCTGACATTAATGACCCAAGTTCGGTATCACCAACTGACGAGGATTTTTTTCCGCAACAAAGTATAGGTTTTCCTTTTCAATACAACGGTCAGTCATATACTACATGCGGTGTTGCTACAAACGGTTGGATATGGTTCGGCAACACAAATCCAGTACGTGCAGCAGGAGTAGTTATTCCTTTTACCAATATTCTTCAAGCTGAAACTGAAATTGAAGGTATAGTATCTGCCTTAAATGGTGACCTTGAAGGCAGATGGACTGCAGGTTTAGCCAGTATTAGAACTTCGAAAAGAGGAATGGCTCCCAATCGCGAATTCATTATTGAATGGAATAACTTTAAGGCTTTAGACGATGCTGAAGGAACTGGATATTGCGGTGAAAACCGCAATCGCTTTGATTTTCAAATCATCCTTCAAGAACAAAACAATAAGATTAGCTTCGCTTACCGTGCAAATGAATACTGCTGGCAAGGTTACGAACAGTTCTTTCAAATCGGCTTAAGAGGTACTGCAAGGTCTGATGTTCATTCAAGATCTATTGTTTCAGGAGCAAATGCATGGAACAATTCCAATCTTGGTTTAAATTCTTCAACGGCAGTTATTAGATCTTCTTCACCAGTAACACTGCCGCCACAAAACGCAAGGTTTAGCTTCTTCCCTGGTGAGCCTCAAGCAGCAATTTGGATAGGACATAGTAATGACTGGAACGACAATAACAATTGGAGCACAGGAATGGTGCCTGGCAGATGCAATGATGTAACAATACCAGGCGGTTTAAGTCACTACCCCGAACTAACAGCAAATACTCCCGCGTCTTGCGCAAATCTAATTATCCAGCCGGGGGCTGTAATTACACTTTCAACTGAATACAATTCATTCCTCTCTTGCTTTGGTAATCTCATCAATAACGGCGTTATAACTAATAACACAAACTCATATATTACGCTTGCAGGGTCAAATGAAAATCAGTTGGGAGGAACCGGACATTTTATTGGGGCTGACCTATTTATAACAGCAAATTCAGATTACCGTTTAGTTAATGACCTTGTTATCAGGAACCTTTCTATTAATTCAGGGGCGGCTTTGCATCTTGGTAATCATGTGCTTGATGTATTTTCAATTCTTCAATCGGGAACTCTAAATCAAGATGATGGAGTACTTGTTATTGAAGGTGATGCATCTTCTGTACAACTCACCGATTCTACATTTCATGCTTCCAATGGAACCACATTCTTTGGCAACGGAGAAGTTTGGTCTACTCAAGTGAACCAACTTGTTCCTTCATTGAATTACAATAACTTATGGGTTAGAACCAATAAGAATTTTGAAGTTCAACTCGGAAGCACACAAGATTTTACTTGCAGAAATTTGTTGTTTTATAATCCCGGCGAAGCCGGCGGATTTGCAAAAACTGCAAGATCTATTAATGTACTTGGGAACTTCAAACTGGGTATCGACAGTTTGCCTGGAACCGTTTTACAAATTAATCATTCAATTTCAAGAGACAACAACGGAGGGCAATTTCAAATGGGAAATAGCGACGCTTTAAGCATTACGCATGCGCCGGCAACTCTTCAACCTGCTATAACTGGCTTTCAAAACCCAAATTTTAAAGGCACTGTTTCGTATAATTCAGGTTCAACTCAAACGCTTGTTAATGGAACTTACAGCAATTTGAATATCAATGGCAGCGGAACCAGAAGAATTCAAGGCAAAGTAAATCTGAAAGGTGTTTTGAGACTAAATGATGGAATTCTGGAAACAAACGATAGTCTTTCATTAAAATCAGACAGTTTGGCAACTGCTCTAATTTCTGGTCAGGGTAATGGCAGCATCAATGGTACAGTTGAATCAGAGAGATACATCTTTGGCGACAGTGCTCAATTTGTTTTAATTAGCAGTCCCTTCGAAGGTTTGCAGATTATAGATTATGCTTCAGCAATACCAGTAATTGGAAGCGATGGAATTTCATTTATAGAAGATAATTCTCCTTCAATTTGGGAGTATAAAGGATTTGAGGCCGACAATCAATTTGTTCAAGGATGGTACTCTGTTGGTGCATCAAGAGTAGTCTCAAATGGAATGGGTTTACAAACTGCACTTCAAGGAAATAGCACGCTTAAGATCAGAGGACATGTTAATTCTGGAAATATTATTATCCCGCTGAATAGCGAAGGAAATCTAGAAGAAATAAGCGGCTACAATCTCATTGGGAATCCATACCCTTCTCCAATAAACTGGAATTCGATTGCACTTGATTTACCATCATCAGTAAGCAAGTCAGTTTACCGAATGGGAAGTGGAAACCTATTTAATGGAACTTATTCAACATGGCTTGCTATAAACGGACAAGAAGGGCTTGGAATAAACGGAGCCAGCCAATATATAGGTATCCAGGAAGGATTCTTTGTGAGAGCATTCCAATCCGATTCAATTCAGCTCAATAATTCACATAGAGAAGAAGTGCTGCAAGTGAACTCTGTTAATGTATCTCAACAAATAGCTTATTTAAGACTGAGTGTAAATTCGGCTAATAAGAAAGATGAAACACTCATCTATTATGCAGAAGATGCCAGTAATCTTGAAGCCTTAGATTCAAAAGATGCATTGAAAATGCCAGCCTCGGTTGAACACAGCACATGTTATTCAATAAAAGATGAATTAAAGCTTGCTATACAAGGGAGAGAAATTACAAATCAAGCCGATTCGGTTGCACTGGGATTAAACATTGCCGGAGAGGGTTTCTACAGTCTTCGATTAACTGAAGTTGTGCATTTCCCGGCTACAGCTATGGTTTTCTTAGAGGATAGAGTAAATGGCAACTTCCAAAACCTTCGCCAACAACCTGAATATGAGGTGTATTTGAATACTGGAGAAATCAACAACAGGTTCTATATTCACTATCGTCCAGGTATTTCAGTAAACTCCATCAAAGAAGGATGTGACGGGAACGACGGTCAAATTACATTAAACAATCCTACAAGCACAGCTTGGGATGTTACCGTTTTTAGCAGTCTCGACAGTCTGATTGAAAATATTGACTCGTTCACAGGCAATGAGGTTCTCCAAGGCTTACCTGCCGACGAATACAGAATTCAATTTCTATTGAGCGGTCAGAATCTGTTAATTGAAGAGTGGATTCAGGTAGCTCAGGGCAGCGGAATCACAGCATCTTTTACAGCATCTGCAACAGAAGTAAAGCAGGAAGAAGATGAAGTTGTTTTTATAAATACCACTCCCAATGCGCAATCACTTTTCTGGGATTTCGGTGATGGCATGATGCTGTCAGGAGAAGAGGAAGTTAGTCACATATTTAATGAACCTGGAGAATATCCTGTGGTTTTAACCGCTACGCGGGATGAATGCGCAGACACTGCACAAATAAACATCCGAGTAATTACAATTACTGGCATTGAAGAGAATTCTGCAAAGGCACAAAATTTCAGCCTGTTCCCTAATCCAGCAACAACAGTTGCTTACCTTAAATTAAGCAATGAAGAGCTTATTTTTAATCTTGAATATGCTTTGGTAGATGCTTCTGGAAGAATTGTGTTAACACAAAAACTAAGTGCCGTTTCACCCGGTCAAATGATTGAACTGCCGGTTTCAGGCTTAAGCAAGGGAGCCTATGAAGTTGTATTAAGTGCTGAAAAGTTTAGAGCTGTAAGCCGTTTGATGGTTGGGGGCAAATAAACTCATCCCGCCGAAGGCGGATATGTCAAGAATTTCTTTTAATCCTATCAAGGAAATGAGTGGTAGAGTACCCCTCGGTAAAATCAATTGTTGCAACGGTGCCTCCCATGCCTTTAACAAAGTCGGCTCCCACAATATTTTCAATTGAATAATCACCACCCTTAACTAAGACATTTGGGGATAATTCTTCAATAAGTCTCAAAGGAGTATCTTCTTCAAAACCACAAACTGCATCCACAAATGATAAAGATGCAAGAGCCAAGGCTCGATCATTAAAACTATTAACAGGTCTGCCTTCACCTTTTAATCTTGTTACTGAGGCATCTTCATTTAAGCCAACAATAAGTTTATTGCCTAAATCGGCAGCAGCAGCAAGATATTCGAGGTGCCCCCGATGAAGTATATCAAAACATCCGTTTGTAAAAACAACTTTATTCTTCAAGAATTGCCAGATATACGTCTGCCTTTTGAGTTTATCAGAAGAATAAACCTTTGAAGTTGTAATATCAAGATGCTTCAAGATTTGGTAGTTTTTTACGTTGCAATGCCATACTAATGAGTGCAAAAATGCCTGCAGAAACCGTCATTACAAACTGTGTAGAATGAACAATAGTTGCGAAAACCAAACCTGGCCTAAGTTGTTCTCCTGTAATTGGGCTAATAGAAGGAGCTATTTGATATAGCAAAAGTGCTTTTTCTACAAGATAGTGAAATGCGCCAAAGCCACCTTGAACAGGGGCTGTCATTCCCAAACCTCCAACAACCATCAAGAATAAGCCATCGAATGCTTTTAATGCAGCTGTAGGTTCATAAGCATAAACACACACCCAGGTCATTAGAAAATAATTGAACCAAATAAGAAAGGTGTGAAAAAGGAAAGCTCCTTTTTTCTTCATTTTGAAAAGAGTTGCGAAGCCATCTCCAATACCTTTAATTAGGTTTTTAACTTTTACTACAGGCCCTAGCTCTCCGTATCTTGCAAAGAACCAGCGAATAAAGATAAAACCACCAACAATTATCAAGGCGATTATCAAATAGAGGAATGCTCCAAGGCTGCCAAGGTGGCTTAATAATGTGTTTAAATTATCACCAAAGACTTCATTTCTAAAAAAGGAGCCAAATCGCTCAAATTGCGTAAAAATAACTAAAGCAATAAGGCTCAGGAGAATGAGAAGGTCAATAACCCTTTCAAGAATTACCGTTCCGATAAGCTGAGTTACGGGTACCTTATCTGTTTGGTTAAGCATTGTGCATCTTACCACCTCTCCCATTCGTGGCAAGCCAATATTTGTTAGATATCCAATTGCAACCGCATTGAAGCAGTTTATTAATGTTGGTTTGTATCCCAATGGCTCAAGTACGATTCTCCATCGCCAAGCTCTTGAAACCATAGCAATAAGACCGCATAAAAACGACAGTGCAATCCAGTAAGGATTTGCATGCTTAATTTCATTCCACATCCAGACTAAGTCTACATCTTTAAAAACAAGATATAGCAACAGCAAGCCGATAACGAGAAAAACATAATATCTAACAGCTGTCCAAATGCGTTTCATAGTTTATCGCAACGAATTGGTGTTAGTATCTGGAAAGATGACACTTGGCTTAAAAGTCTTTGCTTCAATGGCATCCATCATTGCGTAGGAAATGATAATTAAGATATCGCCTACAGCAACTTTTCTGGCTGCTGGGCCATTCATGCAAATAACTCCAGAACCTCTATCACCCTTAATGACGTATGTTTCCAAACGTTCACCATTATTTATATTTAGCACCTGCACTTTCTCATTCTCAATGAGATTTGCGGCATCCATCAGGTTTTCGTCAATAGTTACACTTCCGATATAATTCAAATCGGCTTGAGTGACTGTAACTCTGTGGATTTTCGATTTAAGTACCTCGATGTACATGATTCAGGGCGCGAAACTACGCTAATTGAATGTATTGAGCAAAGTCAAACGTTAGGCAATAAAATATTATCAATTAATCGCACCTTGCCAACACGAGCTGCCAAACAGGCAACCACTTGGCTTGTTGAGTATTCATGCTGGATTTCAAGAGTTTGTGCATCAACAACCTCTAGGTATACGAGTTCAATTGATGAATCAGATAGTACCGCTTTTGATTCGGCAAGAGCTTTGTCAAAAGGCATAACTCCCCAGTTATTATGAAGATTAAACAGAGCCTTTGAAAGCAACACAGAAACACTTCGATCATGAGCGTTGAGACGTTGGTTTCTAGAGCTCAAGGCTAGTCCATCATGATCACGAATGATGGGGCAAGGCACGATTTCCATTTCGGGATATCTTTTAGAAGCCATATACTTAATGATAGCTAATTGTTGAAAGTCTTTCAATCCAAAATAAGCCCTGTTCGGGCGGATGATGCTAAAAAACTTATCTACCACGGTAACAACACCTGCAAAATGGCCTTCTCTGAATTTGCCTTCCATCACTGAGTCAAGTCCATTCAAGTTGATTTTGAGCAGTTCTTCATTATTCTGATACATTTCTTCAGCCGAAGGCATAAACAAAACATTAGGATTAACTTGAAGAAGGAGTTCTTGGTCTATTTTCTCAGTTCGTGGATAATTTGAATAATCTGCAGCTTCATTAAACTGAGTTGGATTCACAAAGATGCTAACTATTGTAAGGTCGTTCTCTGCTATAGACCTATTAACCAGCGAGATATGGCCATCATGAAGAGCTCCCATGGTTGGCACAAACCCGATTTTTTTCGCCGAATTTGCAGAATTGAACCTAAATTCTTGCAGTTGGCTAATGGATTTAAATATGTGCATGCAAATAATATCGCCTGAATGATTACTATGCTAAACTTCGCTATATCTGGCGTTTATGGCGACAATCGGTGCAAAGCTAATAGAACGTCCTTGATTATTTCCATTTTTTTTTCGTAATTTTGTAATCTAATTTACGAATTAGCTAAATATGAACCATTCTACCGTATCAATGATTAATTCCGGTATTCTTTTGAATGGCTCTGTGTTTTTTCTGTTTTATTTTTTTAATTGATTTGGTATGACGAAGACAAGAGTATTGTTTGTTTCGCAGGAGATTACGCCTTATTTGCCTGAAACTCCGCTTTCAAAAACTGCAAGGGAATTGCCACAGGCAATTCAAGAAAAAGGTCGTGAAATAAGAACATTTATGCCGCGCTATGGCTGTATTAATGAAAGACGTAATCAATTGCATGAAGTAATACGCTTGTCAGGGATGAATCTCATTGTTGATGATAATGATCAACCATTAATCATCAAGGTTGCTTCAATTCAGGCGGCTAGAATGCAGGTTTATTTTATTGACAATGAGGAGTTTTTCCAACGTAAATTTGTTGTCACTGACAAGAACAAAAAGTTTTATGCAGACAACGATGAGCGTATGCTTTTCTTCTGCAAGGGAGTAATTGAAACCGTAAAAAAATTAGGCTGGTCTCCTGATGTGATCCACTGTCACGGTTGGATGGCTGCATTATTACCAGCATTGATAAAAAAGACATACAAAGACGACCCATTATTTTCTGACAGCAAAGTAGTTGTATCACTATACAATGATCATTTCACCGAAACTATGGATCATCGTTTAGCCGAGAAGTTGATTCTAGACGGAATCGACGCATCAGAAGTTTCTGAGCTTAAAGAGCCTACTTATGAGAATTTGATGAAATATGCAATAACTCATGCAGACGGCGTTATTGTAAGTGATGAATCAGTAAACCCGGTTCTAACTAAATTCGCTAACTCATTGAAAAAATCTGTTATTGAAGAATTCGGCACAGAAGAGCACGCTGATGTTTGTTCTAATTTCTATGACGAAGTTTTGTTGGGGGAGCAGGTAGCCGAAATGGCTGATTAATCAAAACAATTTTATACTGATTGTAATTGAATAATTATTCGAAATTAAACCCGGATTCTTTCTATGCGAAGCTTCCGGGTTTCCTATTGATAGCAGTTTCGGCTTTCACACTGTCTTGTACTGAACCTAATCTAGGATTAGAAGTTCAGGATCCCGCTGATGTTGTTAATTTGCTACGAGCAGATGATTTTGCAATCCGCTCCAGTCTTGAAAGGCAAGATTCTGTTAGATCGGATGAGTTAAGTGCAAATCTTTTAGGAGCATATAATGACCCATTGCTGGGCAATATGAGAGCCTCATTTTATACTCAACTAGTTCCTACGGTGAGTAATATTAATCTGGGAGATGGTTTTACACCTGATTCTATGGTGATGGTTATTCCATACAGAGGTTTTTATGGAGATATAACCAAGCTCAATGGTTTACAACGCTTTAGCGTTTACAGAGTTCTTGAGAATATGAGCCGTGAAGAAGTTTATTATAGTAATCGAAGCTTGCAAATTGAATCTCAAGCTTTAGGTACTACAGGTTTCATTGTTCCAAGAGTAGCAGATTCGGTAACAGTTACAGGAGTAAGAGACATCCCTCAGATGCGCATTCCAGTTAATCTTGATTTAGCTTCCGACTTTGCCGCAAATTCAAGTTCTCTTCTCAGCATTGAAGCCTTTACTGACTTTTTCAAAGGGGTTTATGTAGAAGCCGAAACCTATTCTACTGTCCCTGGAAATGGAGCGATATTGGATTTGATTTTGGGGAGTGGTGCTCGATTAGACTTGTATTATAAAAACAATGAGGCAGATAGCTTACGGGTTTCATTTGTTGTGAATGACAACTGTGCAAGATTTACCCGCTTCAATCACACATATAAACAAGAGGTACTAGACATTATCGAAAACCCTGCTTTAGCAGCTGAAAAAACCTACAGCCAAACTATGGCTGGCTTAAGAACGAGAATAGACTTACCTGATCTTAAAACTTGGCAAAACGGAAGAAACATTCTTGTGAATGAGGCCAAACTATATATTCCTGTCAATGAAGAAGAGATAGGTATTTATGGACCAAATCCGATTTTAGACCTTGTAACGAAAAACGAAGAAGGAAGCTTAATTCAAACGCCAGATTTGGTTGTTGGAGGTAACTATCCCGGAGGAAATTATGATTCTGAAAATAAGGAATATGTTTTTAATATTGTAAGATATATTCAAGGTCGTTTAAATGACATTCTGGAAGATCAGGGCCTATTCATTCAATCAAACGGAACAGCCGTTAGTGCCTACAGAGTACCTTTGTATGGCGCAGAAAATGAGAATAAGAAAATGCGTCTTGAAATTTTATATCAAATCTTGCCAAACTAAAACATTACAAAATAAGATAGCCTATGTGCGGTATCGTTGCTTATATGGGAGAGCGTGAAGCTTATCCTATTCTTCTTAAAGGATTACATCGCCTCGAATACAGGGGTTATGATAGTGCAGGGGTTGCACTATTAAAAAAGGGACAAGACATTAACTTGTATAAATGCAAGGGAAAAGTTGCCGATCTTGAGCTTTTTGCTTCAACTAAAGATGTTTCAGGAACATTAGGAGTTGGCCACACTCGATGGGCCACTCATGGCATTCCCGACGATAAGAACGCACACCCTCATTTTTCAGAATCTGGCGATTTGGTGATAATCCATAACGGTATTATTGAGAACTATGCTAGTTTGAAAAAAGAGCTTGAAAATAGAGGCCACACTTTTAAAAGTGATACCGATACTGAGGTTCTAGTTTATCTTATTGATAACATTATTAAAAATGAGCATGTTGATCTTGTTGAAGCTGTTCAAATAGCTTTAAATCAAGTTATTGGAGCTTATGCCATTGTAGTTTTGTCTAAAGACAAGCCCGATATGATGATTGGGGCAAAGAAAGGCAGTCCCCTGGTAGTTGGTATTGGGGAGAATCATGAATATTTCATAGCTTCAGATGCCACACCAATCATTGAATATACTCGCAACGTTGTTTATCTTAATGACGAGGAAATTGTAATACTTGAGCGAGGCAAAGAGATAAAGATAAAGACCATTAAGAATCAAGATAAGACACCATACATCCAAGAGCTTGAGATGCAGTTGGAAACTATTGAGAAAGGTGGCTTTGATCACTTCATGTTAAAGGAGATATACGAGCAACCAAGATCTATTCGTGATAACATGAGAGGTCGTTTAAACATGGAGCTTGGAGAAGTTACACTTGGTGGAATTATCGATTACCAAAGTAAGATTATGAATGCAAATCGCATCATAATCGTGGCCTGCGGAACCTCCTGGCATGCTGGATTGGTTGGAGAATACCTTTTCGAAGAGTTAGCCAGAATTCCTGTTGAAGTTGAATATGCATCTGAATTTAGATATCGTAACCCTATAATCACAGAAAATGATGTTGTGATAGCTATAAGTCAGTCAGGAGAAACAGCAGATACGCTTGCAGCAATTGAACTTGCCAAATCGAAAGGAGCTACCATTTTCGGAATTTGCAATGTAGTTGGTTCTTCTATAGCCAGAGCCACGCATGCCGGTTCTTATACGCATGCCGGACCTGAAATAGGCGTCGCTTCTACTAAAGCATTCACAGCCCAGGTAACAGTATTAACCTTGATGGCGTTGGTGATTGGACATAAAAAAGGTACAATTACTGAGACCAAATACAGGCAAATGCTGAATGGTCTTGATCAATTACCGGAAAAAATCGAGAAAATGCTCTCATTTGATGATCAAATCAAATATATCAGCTCAATTTATAAAGATGCTAATAACTTCTTGTATCTAGGAAGGTCTTACAACTTCCCTATCGCACTCGAGGGAGCTTTAAAGCTAAAAGAGATATCTTATATACACGCAGAAGGTTATCCTGCAGCAGAAATGAAGCACGGTCCAATTGCATTGATAGATGAAAACATGCCTGTTGTTGTTATCGCTCCAAACAAAGGCTCATACGAAAAGATATTGAGCAATGTTCAAGAAGTTAAGGCAAGAGGTGGAAAAATCATTGCTATTGTAACTGAAGGAGATACTGAAGTAGCTGATCTAGCAGATCATTCTATTGAAATACCTGAAGTTGAAGAAGAATTAACTCCATTAATGAGTGTTATTCCACTTCAGCTTTTAGCTTATCATATTGCTATTATGAGAGGCTGTAACGTAGACCAACCTAGAAACTTGGCTAAATCAGTTACTGTTGAATAATAGAGATAAAGTGCTACAAACAAAAAACGCCCATCGAAATTCGATGGGCGTTTTTTTATTTTTATTGCGAAGTGATTAAACGGTCATAATCTCTTTCTCCTTAATCTCAAGGTGCTTCTCTGCCTTTTGGCTAAAGGAATCAGTTAAATTCTGAATTGTTGTTTCTGAATCCTTTGCAATGTCTTCAGCTAATCCATCTTTTACTAGTTTCTTAATTGCTTCGTTAGCATCACGTCGGATATTTCTGATGCTTACTTTACAATTTTCAGCTTCTGCTTTCGACTGTTTCACAAGCAATAATCTTCTTTCTTCAGTAACAGGAGGCAAGTTCAAACGGATTTGCTGTCCATCATTTTGGGGAGTCAATCCCATGTTTGAGCTAAAAATAGCCTTCTCAATTGGTTGAAGCATATTTTTCTCCCAAGGCTGAATAACAATTGTACGTGCATCAGGAGTATTGATATTAGCAACCTGATTCAAGGGAGTACTGTTGCCATAATAATCTACAAAGATTCCATCCATCATGGCTGGGCTTGCCTTTCCGGCTCTAATCTTTGCCAGTTCTGCCTCAAGATGGGAGATTGCTTTCTCCATGAGGTTCGTAGCAGAATCAATATGTGGTTTTACTTGTTCATTCATAATTCAAAAAAAGCTTTGCAAATAACGAATATTTTAAGGGGAATGTCAATAAATCAAAATTCGACCAAGGTCCCGATTGATTCTCCAGACATGAGTTTTTTAAGATTTCCATCTTTGTTCATATCGAAAACAATGATAGGTAACTTATTGTCATTGCATAAAGTAAATGCCGTCATATCCATAACATTAAGCCCCTTTTGGTAGACTTCATTGAAAGTGATTGTATCATACTTGGTTGCAGTAGGATCCTTTTCAGGGTCGGCAGTATAAATTCCATCAACTCTAGTTCCTTTAAGAATCACATCTGCTTCGATTTCTATAGCTCTTAGGGTCGCTGCAGTATCAGTTGTAAAATAAGGATTTCCGGTACCTGCACCAAAAATCACTACTCTTCCTTTTTCAAGGTGTCTCACTGCTCTTCTTCTTATAAACTGCTCGCAGATTTGCTCCATTTTAATAGCACTTTGCAGTCTGGTTTGTACACCTTTACTCTCAAGGGCAGATTGTAGAGCCATTGAATTAATAACTGTTGCCAACATACCCATGTAATCACCTTGAACGCGATCCATACCGCCTTCAGCAGCTTGAATGCCTCTAAAAATATTACCTCCTCCAATAACAATTGCTACTTGCACCCCTGCAGCAGAGATTTCCTTTATTTGGGAAGCATAAATTGATAATCTATCATGGTCTATTCCAAATTGCTTATCGCCCATTAAAGCTTCACCGCTAAGTTTAAGAAGAATCCTTTTGTATTTCATGATATTGGCTTGATGGTTAAAAAAAATCCCGTTGCAATAACGGGATTTATGACAAAAAAAAGAGAGGCAAAAGCCTCTCTCAAATTAATTTCCTAAAGCGAAACGCTTAAACCCGCTAACAGTGAGCTCTTTATCGTTAGACTGAATATACTGACGTACACTCATTTTGCTGTCTTTAATAAAGTCTTGATTAAGAAGAGTGTTATCTTTAAAGAATTTATTGAGTTTGCCTTGAGCAATTTTCTCAATCATTTCTTCAGGCTTACCTTCAGCGCGTATTTGCTCACGAGCAATATCTAATTCACGTTCTAGAGTTACAGTGTCAACATCGTCTTTGTCAACAGCAACAGGACCCATTGCAGCAGCTTGCATTGCAACATCTTTAGCAGTAGTTTCAAGATTTGCAACACCTGACTTATTAAATGCAACGATAGTAGCTAGTCTATTACCAGGGTGATTGTATGCTACAACATAAGGAGCTTGAAGTTGCTCATAATGAAGTTCCATTTTTTCACCAATCTTACCAACTTGCTCAGTAATGCGGTCAGCTATAGATAATCCATCTAAAGAAGATGCAAGTAAAGCATTAAGATCTGCTGGGTTTTGATTTAATGCGATATCAGTGATAGATGTTGTAAAATCAATAAAATCCTGATTTTTAGCAACGAAATCTGTTTCACAGTTTAAAACTACAAGAACGGCTCTGCTAGAATCGCTATTTACTTTAGCAATAACAACTCCTTCATTTGCTTCACGGTCGGCACGGTTACCCGCAACTTTTTGACCTTTTTTTCTTAAGAAATCGATAGCTGCATCAAAATCACCGTTAGCTTCGGTGAGTGCTTTTTTGCAATCCATCATACCTGCTCCTGTCATTTGACGGAGCTTATTAACTTCTGCAGCTGTAATAGCAACTGTTGACATGATACTTTTTGTTTTGAAATGAATTTAGTCTTTAGCGGCTTCTGATGAAACAGGCTCTGCCTTTGAATCATCATTCTTGTCTTTTTCAAACTTGCGTTCGCTTAATCCCTCTTGAACTGCCCCAGTAACCACTTCTAAAATTAGAGCGATTGATTTAGCAGCATCATCATTAGCAGGAATTGGATAATCAACTACGTTTGGATTTGAGTTCGTATCAACGATTGCAAATGTTGGAATATTAAGACGGCGTGCTTCGGCAACAGCGATATGTTCTTTAACGATGTCAACGATAAATAAAGCTGCTGGAAGTCGACTCATATCAGAGATAGAACCAAACTGAATCTCAAGCTTTTCACGCTCACGAGAAATAGTAAGTTTCTCTTTCTTAGAGATAGTCTCGTAAGTTCCATCAGTAGCCATTTTATCAATAGCGGCCATTTTCTTAACAGCTTTACGAATGGTAGAGAAATTAGTAAGCATACCACCTGGCCAACGCTCAGTAACATATGGCATGTTTACTTTCTTAACAGCTTCAGCTACAATTTCCTTAGCTTGTTTCTTTGTAGCTACGAAAAGAATTTTCTTTCCTGATTTTGCAATTTGCTTAAGTGCTGCAGAAGCTTCTTCAAGCTTAACTGCAGTTTTGTTAAGGTCAATAACATGAATCCCGTTACGCTCCATAAAGATATATGGTGCCATAGCTGGGTTCCACTTGCTTTTTAGGTGACCAAAATGAACTCCGGCCTCTAATAATTGATCTGTTGTAACTCTTGACATAATATGTTGAAGGTCGGTTTATTAACGCTTACTGAATTGGAAACGCTTTCTAGCTTTCTTCTGACCCGGCTTCTTTCTTTCCACCATCCTTGGGTCGCGAGTAATTAATCCATTTGCTCTAAGAGCAGGCTTTAATTCTGCATCAATTTCAACTAGAGCTTTAGCAATAGCAAGACTAATTGCTCCTGCTTGACCAGTGATACCACCACCTTGAACATTGGCTACGATATCATATTTATCTACTTGCTCAGTAACTAAAAATGGTTGTTTTACTGAACCAACAAGAGTGGGAACAGTAAAATATTCATTAATGTCACGCTTATTAACGGTGATCTTACCTTTTCCAGGCTTAAGATAGATGCGGGCAACAGAAGTTTTTCTTCTTCCGCTAGTGTTAATTACTTCCATTATCGGAGATCGTTAAGATTAATGGGTTTTGGCTGTTGAGCAACATGCGGATGCTCATTTCCGGCATAGACATAAAGATTACCGAAAAGCTTTCTACCAAGACGATTCTTAGGTAGCATGCCTTTAACAGCTTTCTCAATGATTGCCTCAGGTTTCTTTTTTAGTAACTCTCTAGGAGTTTCGAATCGCTGTCCTCCAGGATAACCCGTGTAACGAGTATATACCTTAACGTCAGTCTTATTACCTGAAAGAATAATCTTTTCGGCATTAATGACTACAACGTTATCACCGCAATCAACATGCGGAGTGTAGGACGGCTTTTTCTTTCCACGGATCAGCATCGCAACTTGCGAGCTTAAACGACCCAATACCATGTTTTCGGCGTCTACAATGACCCATTGTTTGTCTACTGTAGCGCTGTTAGCCGAAATTGTTTTATAACTTAGTGTATCCACTTGTTTCTTAGGATTTAAGAATACGATTTTCCAAACGGGCTGCAAAGATAGGAATAGAATCCTTATGCGCAAATTTTATATTGAGTAATTATTACACAATTCCATCCACCGAAGGTGAGATAAAAAAAATAATTTGTAACTACTTGATATTCATATCTCTGCAAGAAGATTGCATCCTCTGATATCGCTGTTATCAAATCGACCTAATACCTCAAAACTACCATCCGAGTGCTTTTTTCCCAAATCTGAAGTGGAAATAAAAGAGCAAGAATCCAGGTTTGCAAGATCAATTATTTGAATCCCTCCTGCTTCTCCAAAACCCAATTGGCAGAAAGGGTCGTTTGCATCTCGTATATCCACTCTCATCCAAGGCGGACAAACGAATCTTTGATTAGAATTCATCCAGGCTTGACTTAATAATTCGGTCATACCATATTCGCTCTCTATCCTTTGAACAGGCCAATTACTACGAATTAGCTCATGTAATTCTTCACGGATAATTTCTTTTCTTTTACCTTTCATACCACCTGTTTCAATAATGATAAGATTATCCCAAACCGGAGGTTTGTAATTAGATAAATCTAATAAAGCGAAGCTAACTCCAATGAGCCAGACTTTTCTATTCTCTGATTGGAGACCTTGTAAAAGCTCAACCAAATTTTCATAGTCATTTAGATAAAATAATTGTTCGTTCTGACCTGAAGCTTTCATTAATTCCCTTACCATATATACCAAAGATGAGTTATCTCTTTCAAGGTAAGAAGGCAATAATCCTATTATTGTATAATCTGAAACATGCCCATAAGCTCTTTTGAAGCCTCTTAAAATACTCTCAACATAAACCTCTTCATCATATATATAATGTGTTGAAGTCACTTGAGAAGTAGTTCCCGAACTATTAAAAATCTTAGCATTCGGACCTACACCGGTCCTTACTTTATGTGACTTGAAGAACTGAACAGGAAGAAAAGGTATTTGATGGAGTTTCTCAATTTGTGAGTAATTACATAGCAATGCATTTAACCACTCATTAAACACTTTATTATTTCTGGCCTGAAATCGAAACACTTCTAAAGCAAGACTTTGAAATTCAGATTCATTGTGGTCATGAAAAATCTGATCTCTCAAAGCATTGCGCAGAGCAGAATCAGAAACAGATAAATTGTGAGTATCTTCGTACACGTTTATGTGGTCAAAAGTAAGCAGCCTCTTCGTGCTTTTAATTCTATCTTCACTTTTTTCTTGCAAGAAAAAGGAAACTTTCGAGGACACCCCCTTTATTCAATATGTGAATTTTGAGCAGCTTCTCAACAAATTGGGTAAAGATTCACTGGGAATCCTTCAATTTACTTTCAGAGACGGTGATGGCGATTTAGGTCTTGCGCCAGAAGATACTTTTCCGCCTTTTGAGAAAGCGGGGCAACACTACTACAACTTTATTATTTCATACTTCGAGAAACAAAATGGTGCATGGGTTAAAGTTACTGCCGCCCCCCCTTTTCCAGGAGGAGATACCGTTAGCAACAGCAGTAGAATACCTTTTCTCACGCCCGACGGGCAGATAAAAACACTAGAAGGCGATTTATTTATGGAGCTTTTTACAAATAACCCGTTTTCGCCTTTCGACACAATTAAGTACGAATTCAGTATCGAAGACCGTGCTTTAAACAGAAGTAATACTGAAAGTACTCCTGAAATCATTCTTTCAAAGTAGAAAAACCCAGAAGATAATGTTAAGTAATTGTTTCCCTAATGTTAAGCACCTTGGCGCTTAACATTGGAAACATAATTAGTTAATATTAGAAAACTTGCAACATACTGTTTTTCAACACTTTGGTCACATTTTAAAACTAATCTATCTGAGCGAAGATGACAATTAATTAACATTGCATCTTAATTAAATTTACACAACAGTGGTTGGTTTGCAACTGAAACTAAAACAGAACCAACTCATGAAAAATGTAAATTTAATTGCTACTTTATTTTTTGGAGTAGCTGTAGCTTTTTCGTCTTGTAAGAAAGATGATTTACCTGAGCCAATTATTCCAACTGCTCCTTCCGGAAACGTAGTAGTTACTGCAAACATTTCTGAAAATACAACTTGGACAGCAGATAGAGTTTATCAATTAGGCGGCAGAATCACTGTATTAGACGGTGCAACATTAACAATTGAACCAGGTACTATAATTAAAGGAGAGGCTGGAACTGGCGCTAATGCAACTGCATTAGTAGTTGCCAGAGGCGGAAAATTATTGGCAGAAGGTACATCAGATAAGCCTATTATCTTTACCTCAATTGCTGATGAAATATCTATTGACGATATCAATGCAGGTAATTTTGGAAGTCCTAACCTTAATCCAGATGTTAACGGCTTGTGGGGAGGCGTTCTTATTTTGGGAAAGGCTAGAATATCAGCTTCAAACAGCAATGGAGATCTTAGCGAGGTTCAAATTGAAGGTATCCCAACATCAGACCCTAACGGACTTTATGGAGGAAATAACGATACAGACAACTCAGGAGTTATCAAATATATTTCTATCCGCCACGGAGGTGCAAACATTGGAGCTGGTAATGAGATTAACGGCTTGACTCTAGGAGGTGTTGGTTCAGGAACTGTAATCGAAAATGTTGAAGTGATTGGTAACCAAGATGATGGTATTGAATGGTTTGGTGGTTCGGTAAACGTTAAGAACGCAGTAGTTTGGAATGCCGGAGATGACGGATTAGACACTGACCAGTCATGGTCTGGAACCGTTGATAATTGGATTGTTATAACAGCAGCCGACCATTGCTTAGAGCTTGATGGTCCGGAAGGGTCTTATGTGGCATCTCATTCTATGATTAATGGAACTATTATAGGTGAGCTTAATGGCGTCCAGGCAAACACTCTAATTAATTTAGATGCCAACACAGGTGTTAACTTAAGCAACATAGGCATAAAAAATATCACGACTGGCCAAATTATTAACAGGGCAGAATGTAGTAATATCCCTGGCGGCTGCCCTTTCAATAATGTTCAAATTGTTTTGGCATCAGGTATAACACTCGAAGATGTATTTGACGGTGCAACTCCTCCAGCAGGAGTATCCACTGTGGGTTCTTTATCAACAGGGGCTAACGAAGGTGTTTTTGGCTGGACATGGTCAAAGCAAGCTGGTGCATTTTAATAAAAAAGAATAAATTAAACTTTAAGACAGACTTGCGGATTGAATCCACTAGTCTGTCTTTTTTATGATAGTCGCATGAGAAAAATCTTCACTACACTTTTGTCAATTTGTCTTTTATTCATTGGAGGTAACCTATCAGCACAAAAAGGAACCATAAGGGGCTCAGTTATTGACGATGAAAATGGAGAGCCCTTAATTGGAGCCATCGTGATAATTGCAGGAACCAGCAACGGTGCTGCCGCCGATTTAGATGGAAAATTTTCTATCTCAGCAGAAGCCGGGGTTTATGAATTGCAAGTATCATATGTATCGTACCAGACCCTTACCATTAAGGATGTTACTGTGAAAACGGGCGAAATTTCCTTGCTTGAAAATATTAGACTTAAGCAAAAAGGGAACGATCTTATTGAGGTAATCATCACCGCCGAAGCAATTAGAACATCAGAAGCTTCGCTTCTTTCATTGAAGAGAAAATCGGCAGTAATGATGGATGGCATTTCATCAGCACAGTTTAAGAAAGTGGGAGACGCCACCGCTGTTGAAGCAGCAAAACGAGTAACAGGTGTTTCCATAGAAGATGGGAAATATGTTTATGTGAGAGGACTGGGCGATAGGTATTCTAAAACAACATTAAATGGTGTCGATATCCCGGGTCTTGACCCGGATAGAAACAGTTTGCAAATGGACATATTTCCTACCAATCTTATTGATAATATGATTGTTAGCAAAAATTTCACGGCAGATCTTCCGGCCGATTTCACCGGAGGATTATTAAATATTGAAACCAAAGATTTTCCTGAAGAAAAACTATTCAATGTGTCGGCCGGAATAGGATTTAATCCTGAAATGCATTTCAACTCAGACTACTTAACCTATGATGGAGGTCAAACCGACTGGCTTGGTTTCGATGATGGAACAAGGGCACTTCCTGCGAAAGCGACTTCTGATAATATTCCGACACCAATTAGTGGAGCTTCTCCTGAACAAGTGAACGAATTTGTTAAATCTTTTAGTCCCACCTTGGCTGCGGAACGTCAAACAAGTTTAATGGATTACAATTTTTCGGTTTCAACAGGAAATCAAATAGACTTAAAGAAAAAATCGGAAGATGAAACTATGTCGAGCAGCCCTAAACTCGGATATATTTTTTCGGCTTCATACAAAACAAGTTTTAGGTATTATGATGATGTAACCTATGGAGAATATCAAAGAGATATTCAAAATGATATTTTCGAAATGACACGAGCCAACACTCAAAGTGGACAACTAGGAGAGCAAAATACGCTATTAGGCCTTTTAGGAGGATTGGCTTATAAAACCACTCATACAAAGATTAAGTTAAATTTAATGCATCTGCAGAATGGAGAAAGCCGCGCAGGCAAATTCAATATTGATAATAACCCCGAAGGCGTTGGACAGTCTGGTTATATTGCTTCATCAGATAACCTTGAGTACAATCAAAGAGCCTTGAGCCATCTATTGCTAAATGGAACACATTTATTAAAGAAAAACAGCTGGGAAGTTGATTGGAGGTTGGCAGGGACATTCTCTTCCACCTCTGATCCTGATATTCGAAAAACAGCTTTCACTTTGGGCGAAACAAACACTGCATTCAATGCAGGTGCAGGAGGAAATCCTGCAAGAATTTGGAGGAATTTGACTGAAATAAACGGAGTAGCAAAAGTTGACCTTACCAAAAATTACAAATTCAACAGTCTGGATGCAAAACTAAAATTTGGTGCCAGCCATGTTTTTAAATTACGGGATTATGAAATCCTGTTTTTCGACATTCAGTTCTTTGGCCCTCAAAGCTGGTCAAATCCTGATCCTTCTATTGTTTTGAATGATGAGAATATTTTTCCGAGCAACCAAAATAACATCTATTACCAATCGGGGAACCCCAATCCAAACCCTAATGCCTATTCATCGAATGTGAACAATACCGGAGTGTATGTTTCGAACGAGATAAATTTCGGACCTCGATTAAAAACAATTCTTGGAGTTAGGGCTGAAAATTATGTTCAAAGACATACGGGTAGAGATCAGCGATTTGCCAATGGAGATACAATTGAAGGGAAAAACCTAGTCAATGCTAAAGTTCTTGATGCTCTCGACTTTTTTCCTTCGGTGAACTTAATATTTGCTACAACGGAAAAACAGAATATTCGCTTTTCATACACGAAGACCATCGCAAGACCTTCATTCAAAGAATTATCCTTTGCACAAATACTTGATCCTGTAACTAACCGAATTTTCAATGGTTCTTTATTTACTTATGGAGATTGGGATGGTCAATTAATAGAGACACGTATTGACAATATCGATATTCGCTGGGAACTGTTCCTTGAAAGTGGGCAAATTTTCTCTGTAAGTGGGTTTTATAAGAACTTTGATAATCCTATTGAAATGGTTCGAATTCCAGAACAGCAAACAAGCACTGAGTTTCAGCCACGAAATGTTGGAAATGGTAATTTGTTCGGGCTTGAACTTGAAATGAGGAAGAATCTTGGTTTTATACTCAAGTCTTTAGAAAACTTTAACTTCAATACCAATGTGACACTTGTTCAGTCGCAAATAGACATGACTGATTTGGAATTTAACTCAAGAAAGACCTATGAAAAAGTAGGCCAAACCATTGAAAGAACCAGAAGCATGGCCGGACAATCTCCTTTTGTGATTAACGCAGGCTTCAGTTATAATAACGAAGAGAAAAGTTATGACGCCGGTTTATTTTACAATGTAAAAGGACCAACATTATATGTTGTTGGTGCCGGACTTTTCCCTGATGTTTATACAGAGCCTTTTCATAGCTTGAATTTTAGTTTTAATATGAAACTAGGGAAAGAAAAGAATTCTACCATTAACATTAGAGTTGCCAATATTCTGAGTGATCGTTTAGAAGCCTTCTACACAAGCTATGAGGCTGAAAAGCAAGTGTTCAACAGCATTAATCCAGGACGTTCGTTCAGTTTAGGCTATTCTCACAATTTCTAAGATTTACAATTGCTTAAAGCCCCGCTCTTGACCTGTTCAAAAGCGGGGCTTTTTTTTGTAATTCATCTTATTTATTGAAGTAAAGCGTACATAAATATGCATACGATTTATGATTTGCTTTAATACCTTGGTCAATAAATATTTCAATTATGATTAAGAATGTGAAGGTAGGCGCTTGGGTGATAATACTAATTATTCTGATTTCGGCAAATGTGTTTGCCCAAAGTGTTCCTGCAGGGATTAATTATCAGGCTATTGCAAGAAATGCATCAGGAAGTGTTTTTGTAAACTCCAATGTTGCTGTTAGAATTAGCATTCTTCAAGGCTCGAGCACTGGAACAACTCAATATTCTGAAACGCATCAGGCTTTAACCAATCAATTTGGATTATTCAATTTAAAAATAGGGAATGGCACTCCCCTATCGGGTGATTTTAACTCGATTCCATGGAGTGAAGCTAATCAATGGGTAAAGATTGAAGTTGACCCTTCGGGTGGAACAAATTATCAGGATGTTGGAACTTCGGAATTACTGAGTGTACCATTTGCTCTTTATGCACAGTCATCAGGCTCAGGTGGTGGAGTTGGCCCGCAAGGTGCGCAAGGTGAAACTGGCCCGCAAGGTCCTGCCGGAAATGATGGAGCTCCCGGGCCACAAGGCGAAACTGGTCCGCAAGGTCCTGCCGGAAATGATGGCGCTCCCGGTCCTCAAGGCCCGCAGGGAGAAACTGGTCCGCAAGGTCCTGCCGGAAATGATGGCGCCCAGGGGCCACAAGGAGAAACTGGCCCGCAAGGCCCTCAAGGTGAAACTGGCCCGCAAGGTCCTGCCGGAACAGGCGACGGTTCTCCGAATCTGGTTTCTTCAGCATCAATAGCTTTTGGTAGCCAAGCCGGAAGCTTACCTACAGCAGTTAATCTTGGAGGAGCCGGCACTGCAAATGCTGCCAGCCTTTGGATTGAGAACGCAACTTCGCAATGCGCGGTTTGCACTCAAGTGTATGCTCAACCTTTACCTAATTTTTCTTCCCAAGCCGTAGTGCTTGATATACCCATTCAAGAATATACACTTGAAGATGATGGTGAAGACGGCAAGGGCATTTTGATACTTGCTAATGTAACAGTAAAGTCGACAAATAATGCTTCTTCCTTAGGCAACAGCAATCGCTTTAGTATTTGGTTGCAGCGCTCAACCGACCCAAGTTTCAATGCAAATGTTACCAATGTTTATCGGATTGAAGATGGACTCTCAGGTGGCGTTAACAATATTCCTTCAGTGGTGACTTTAGGTTCGGGTATTGCTTGCACGAATATCATTTACCCCGACACGAATCTTAGTCCGGGGACATACTATTACAGACTTGTTTATCAAAGCATTATGGGCTCAAACAATGGACAAACAGTTTTTGCACAAGACCGAAACATGGTATTAATGCAAATCAAACAATAAATTCATTCCCCTTAATATTAAGCCTTCAGGTATTTCCTGAAGGCTTTTTTAGTGTCTTGAATGAACCTTTATTGCCCATATTCTGTTACCTTTGCGTCGTTATTTAGAACCATTTTAAACAAGACAGGTAATAAAATCAAGCCATGTTGAAGATAAACAACCTCCACGCAAGGGTGGAAGAAAAAGAAATACTTAAGGGTTTCAGCTTAGAAGTTAAGCCAGGAGAAGTTCATGCCATTATGGGCCCAAATGGTTCTGGCAAATCTACTTTAGCCTCTGTTTTAGCAGGTAGAGAAGATTATGAAGTAACTGAAGGCGAAATAATTTTTGAAGGCAAAGATTTATTAGAACTTTCTCCTGAAGACAGGGCTCGTGAAGGAATCTTTTTAGCTTTTCAGTATCCGGTGGAAATTCCAGGTGTAAGCATCACCAACTTTTTAAAGACTGCAATTGCTGAACAGAGAGAATACAAAGGACTTCCACCCATGGAAGCTCGCGAATTTCTACAAATGATGAAAGAAAAGAAGGAGCTGGTTGAAATATCAACCAACCTCACAAACCGCTCAGTAAACGAAGGTTTTTCAGGTGGTGAGAAGAAGCGTAATGAGATTTTTCAAATGGCCATGCTTAATCCAAAGTTGTCAATCTTAGATGAAACCGACTCAGGTCTTGACATTGATGCCCTAAGAGTTGTTGCCAATGGTGTAAATAAATTAAAAACACCCGAAAATGCTTCTATTGTAATTACGCATTATCAAAGATTACTTGATTATATAGTTCCTGATTTCGTGCATGTGCTTTACAATGGTAGAATTGTAAAATCAGGAGGAAAAGAACTTGCTCTTGAGTTAGAGGAAAAAGGATATGACTGGATTACGAAAGAGCTTGTAAACAACTAGTAAACAGTATCATGACATCAACAATTCAAGGAGTATCATTAAAAGATAAATTGCTTTCTGAGTTCGAACTGCAACGTTCAGCTTTATTGCTTGACAATACTTTACTGGATAATTTCAGGAACTCCTCTGCAAAGGCATTTGAGACTTCAGGATTTCCGGGAAGGAAGCACGAAGAGTACAGATACCTCAATCTTGAAAAAGAGCTGAAGGAAGAATTAAGTGCTCCATTTTCTCTTTCAGAGAAAGAAGAAGAAGGTTTTCAATTCGATGAGCAATTATTAACAGATAGCTGCATTAAAGTTGGCTTAATTAATGGTTTCTTTAGCAAAAAGAATTCTGATTTCCAGAATCTTCCTCAAGGAATCACTATAAAAAGTTTGGCTGATGCAATAAGAGAAAATGACAAGCATGCACTTTCTGTTCTTGGTACTCTGGCAAAACCTTCTTCCGATTCATTCATTGCCTTGAACTCGGCTTTGTTCATGGATGGGCTATTTATATTCGTGGAAAAAGGAAAAACCATTGAACCAACAATCCATATTTCTCAGCAATTAAAACCTGAACAAGCTTTGTTTGCTCAAGCACGTATTCTTTTAGTTTGTGAGGAAAATTCAAACGTCAAAATCGTTCACCATATTAAGGGTGAAGACTCTGGAATTCATTGTTTTACAAATACTGTTATTGAGGCTGAAATTGAGCGCGGAGCAAAAGCCGAATGGATTAGCATTCAAGAAGAATCTTCAAACTCAGCACATATAATTACCACTCAGGCTCAGGTTTTTAGTCAGGCTGAGTTCAAGCATATTTCCATCGGCCTGAAAGGCAAACTTGTAAGAAACAATCTCAACATTGTACTTGAAGAACCTAATTGCGAAAGTCATCTTTTCGGGTATTATCATCCTTCGCAAGGCGAAGTGATTGACAATCATACATTGGTTGATCATCGCAAGCCGAATTGCAACAGCAATGAACTTTATAAAGGGGTGGTTGACGGCAATGGAACGGCGGTCTTCAACGGAAAGATTTATGTTCAGCAAGATGCACAAAAGACAAATGCATTTCAAAGCAACAAAAACATCCTATTGAGCGAAGGAGGAACTGTAAATACGAAACCCCAACTTGAGATTTATGCCGATGATGTAAAATGCTCACATGGATCTTCAACTGGTGTATTAGATCCAGAACAGATGTTTTATTTACGCTCGCGCGGATTAAGCATCTCTAAAGCAAAGGCGCTTCTTTTAAGTGCTTATGCAGGTGAAGTGCTCGAAGAAATTTCGAACAATTCGCTTAAAGAAGCATTAGTTAATAGAATAGAAAAACTGATAAATGCTTGATATGTCGCTGGTTTCAGATAAAGATAAATTAATGATTGAATCAACCGGTTTTGATGTAGAAAACATCAGAAAAGATTTTCCGATATTACATCAGAAGGTTAACGGTAAACCATTGGTTTATTTCGATAATGGAGCCACTTCGCAAAAGCCACAGACAGTTATTGATGCCATTTCAAACTATTATTCTTCCTACAATGCCAATATTCACCGTGGGGTTCATCATTTAAGTCAGATTGCAACATCTGCTTATGAGGAAGCTCGCGAAGAAGTTCGTAGTTATTTAAATGCTTCTAAGAAGGAAGAGATTGTTTTTACAAAAGGCACCACAGAGGGAATCAATTTAGTTGCACATAGCTGGGGTAGAGCCAACTTGAAAGCAGGTGATGAAGTTGTAATTTCTGCCATGGAGCATCATGCCAATATTGTACCCTGGCAGATGGTATGTGAAGCCACAGGAGCTATTCTGAAGGTCATCCCGATTGATAATAAAGGAGAATTAATACTTTCAGATGCGGAGAAACTTATCACAGAGAAAACCAAAATCTTATCTGTGATGCATGTTTCAAATGCTTTGGGAAGCATTAATCCAATTGAAGATTTAATATGCCTGGCTAAGAAAGTAAACGCACTTACATTAATTGATGGAGCACAGGCTGTTCCCCATTTTATGGTAGATGTTCAGTCTTTAGACTGCGACTTTTACGTTTTCTCTGCACATAAACTTTTGGGTCCAACCGGGGTTGGAGTTCTTTATGGAAAACTAGAGCTTCTCGAGGCTATGCCTCCTTGGCAAGGTGGAGGAGACATGATTAAAGAAGTAACATTTGCCAAAACCACATATGCTGATGTTCCATTGAAATTTGAGGCGGGAACACCAAATATTGAGGGTTGTATTGTAATGGCAGAAGCCATTAGATATTGGAGAGCACTTGATCATGATGCGATTGATAAGTATGAGCAAGCTTTGCTTAGCTATGCTAAGGAAAAGCTATCAGAAATTGACGGGATGATCTTTTATGGAACTGCAGAAAAGAAAGTTCCTGTGATTTCTTTTTTGCTTGAAGGATTGCATCCTTATGATGTTGGATTTATCTTAGACAAACATGGAGTAGCAGTAAGAACAGGACATCATTGTGCTCAGCCAATTATGGACTTTTATGGAATTCCGGGCACGATAAGAGCATCCTTTTCATTTTATAACACCTTTGCAGAGATTGATCAAATGATTGATGCACTGCATCTTGCAAAAAGAATGTTATCATGAGTATAGCAGCAAAAGAAGCTGAAATTATAGAGGAGTTTTCGATGTTCGATGAGTGGACAAGCAAATATGAATACCTCATTGATTTGGGAAGGTCTTTGCCTTTGATTGACGAACAACTTAAGAATGAAGATCATTTAATTAAAGGCTGCCAGAGTCAGGTTTGGTTGGATGCTTCATTGGAGGAAGGTAAAGTTAGGTTCAAAGGAGATAGCGATGCACAGATTCCTAAAGGAATTGTTAGCTTATTAGTTCATGTTATGAGTGACGAAAGCCCCGAGGAAATAGTTAATACTGAGTTGACATTCATCGACAAAATTGGACTAAAAGAACACCTCTCACCTACGCGCGCAAATGGATTAGTAGCCATGGTGAAGCAAATGAAATTATACGCACTTGCTTTTCAGCATAAATAAAATGGAAAAGACATTAGAACAGTTAGAAAACGAGGTACTTGACATGATCCGTACCTGTTATGACCCCGAAATTCCGGTCAATATATATGAGTTAGGTCTTATTTATGAGATAAACATAAATGAGAATAGAGACGTACAAGTGCTAATGACATTAACATCTCCATCTTGTCCGGTTGCAGAAACATTGCCTCCAGATGTTGAGAATAAAATAAAAGGTATTGAAGGGGTTAACAGTGCAAAAGTTGACATCACCTTTGAGCCACCCTGGGAGCAAAGCATGATGAGTGAAGAAGCAAAACTTGAACTCGGATTTCTTTAATAAATTAGGGTATGAATACTGAAGATACCATCGTTAATAAAGTAGCGAATAGCAGTCTGATTAACATAGACTTAGAAGACTACTACCCAAAAGGGAAGCGAGTTCAGATTGATCTTGCGGAGACTTTGTTTCAGGGATTAATACTTCGCGAAAAAGATTTTCGCGAGTGGATAAAAACTCACGATTGGGCTCAATACAGAGATTCATATGTTGCGGTAGCTTGTTCGGCTGATGCAATTATTCCTGTTTGGGCATACATGCTGGTATCGGCGCAGCTTGAGCCTTTTGCAAAAGATATTGTATTTGGTGATTTAGAGGACTTAGAAAGCAAACTGTATTCTGAAATCATTCATAAACTAGATATTAGTGCATGGGAAGGTCAAAGGCTAATCATAAAAGGTTGCGGGAACTTACCAGTGCCTAGGTCAGCTTTTTTAATGTTAACTGCTAAGCTTAGACCAATTGCGAAAAGCATTATGTATGGTGAGGCTTGTTCTACAGTGCCAATTTTCAAGAGCTAAAATCAATTTTTTTATTTCTACTTAGTTTCAACTTTAGGTTTGTTTTGACGAATTTTACTAAACTACCGTGAGTAGACTGACTGAATTACATTAAATATCGTCAACACATTGACTGAATTACATTAAATATCGTCAATAGCATTTGAAAAAGATGTAAATTTGTGATGTGAAAATCACGAGAGCCATCGAAGCCAGATTGCGTAAGGCCCTGAAGCCCAATAAAGTGGTTCTGCTTCTTGGTGCACGAAGGACTGGAAAAACCTGGTTTTTGAAGAATCTGCTTCCCAAACTCGAAATGCCGTATCTCTATTTGAATGGCGATGATACTTCGGTTCAAGCCATTTTCAAAGAAAGAACGGTTGCAAATTATGCTCGCTTAATTGGCGATTATAAGCTTTTGGTGATTGATGAAGCTCATCGAATTCCTGAAATTGGCTGGAATTTAAAGTTGATGGTAGATGAGTTGGAAGGCTTGCACATTATTGCAACTGGCTCATCCGTCTTTGATTTAAGAGCAGGAACCGGCGAGCCACTTACAGGACGAAGAACTGAATTGCTTCTACATCCTTTTGCTCAAATCGAATACAGTACTCAAGAAAGCTTGGTTGAAACTCAATCACGTTTGGAGGAGCGCATGATTTATGGCAATTATCCTGAGTTGATTCACCTGAGTTCGAATGATGAAAAGGAAGATTACCTGCGCGAAATGGTTGCGTCGTATTTGCTTAAGGATATTCTAGAGTTCGAAGGAATACGAAATTCTTCAAAAGTCAGTGATTTACTTCGCTTGATTGCATTCCAGCCAGGAAAGGAAGTCTCGAACGATGAATTAAGTCGTGCACTTGGCATTAGTAAAAATACTGTTGATCGCTATCTCGATTTGTTGCAGAAGGTATTTGTGCTGGTCAAAGTGCCCGGTTTTAGTCGCAATTTGAGAAAAGAAGTAACTCGACATTCACGCTATTACTTTGTAGATAATGGAGTTCGCAATGCCTTGATTAATAATTTCAACCCTTTGAGCATGCGTGCTGATACAGGAGAATTATGGGAAAATTATGTGATTTTGCAGAGGCTTAAATATCAATCGATTAAGAACGTGGCATCGGCGAATTATTTCTGGCGCACATATCAGCAGCAAGAGATAGATTGGGTTGAAGATCGCGGCGGGAAACTCTATGCGTATGAAATAAAGTGGAAAGACTCTAACAAAACCAAGGTCCCATCGGCCTGGAAGGCAGCTTACCCTGAAGCAGAATTCAATGTTGTTACACCGCAAAACTATCTCGACTGGATTCTATGAAAAAACGCATTGACGCATTTAAATATGCATTTCGAGGAATTGCCCTAAGTTTCAAAACCGAGTTACACATGAGGGTTCATGCAGTAATTTCTTTATTTACCGCTTTCGCGGGATGGTATTTCGGGATTGACAGAACCGAGTGGATGTTCGTGCTCTTGTGCATGGGATTGGTTCTTTCTGCAGAATTATTTAATGCCTCTATAGAACGGCTTGCAGATAAAGTGAGCATAGAGAAAGACCCATTAATTGGAGCTGCAAAAGATTTAGCTGCTGGAGCTGTACTAATTACAGCAATAATTTCGTTAGCCATCGGATTGATCATTTTCATTCCTCATGTATGGCCCCTTATTTCCTAAAACGATTGCATGTTTATTTCAAGACTAATAACAGAGCCGGCGTAGCAATAAGCTTCTCAGCTTCTATTCTACTAAGCCTGTTCCTATTAGTTGCAAGGGTTATCAAAACAGGAGAAATCACTTATCTATTCCTCGTTTGGAATCTATTTCTGGCCATCATTCCATTAGGAATATCTACCCTACTTACTGTATACCGACTTCGTAGAAGGAGCCATTTCATCTCTTATGGATTAACTTTTATCTGGCTTTTATTTCTACCCAATGCCTTTTACATTATTACAGACTTATTTCATTTATATCCCCGACATGGAGTTCCGCAATGGTTCGATTTAGTATTAATTCTTTCATTTGCATGGAATGGAATTATGTTTGGGTGTGCGTCCTTATTTGACATGCATGAAATTATCAAACAACGTTTCAGTTGGCTAAGTGCTTGGATTTTCGTGGGAGGAACTATTTTCCTGAGCAGTTTTGGTATTTATTTAGGTCGTTTCGACCGATGGAATAGCTGGGATATTTTCCAGCAACCTTTCAGGTTGATGTTAGATATCTATCACTATGTTACTTCACCACAAGATTTCCCTCATGTTTGGGGGGTAACAATTACTTTCACATTATTCATGTGTATTCTTTATGCAACTGTTTATCAGTTAACCAAAGTTCAGTCTTTACAATACAAACCCGAGATAATTGCCCGAATGAGGAAGAAATAGAAAGGCCTATGTTCTGCTATCCTCTTTTGAAAAAATAGAAAAACTTATTTGTCTTAGACATATAATCGGAGTATTCGGGAAATCGATTCATTAAAAGCAATTCTTCGTAGTTACTTTTAAAATAGAACAAAACCCAAAGTAGCAAAGCTACAACTAACCTTGCAAAATCTGAGGAATAACAGCCATAGCCGATTGCCGAAATAATAATTCCTGAATAAATAGGATGTCTAACGCTTTTATAAACGCCCGTTTGTATAAGCACAGAACCACTTTTGGGAGTTGGAAATGGACTTAAATGTTTGTTTTGCTGCAGTATTGCAATAATTACTTTAAGCAAGCCCCAAATAGCCATACCCAGGAAGATAGCTTTAACATTATCATTTAATTGAAAGGGAATAGGTTTCGGAGACCATATGTAAAAGACAAACAGGACTGCTTGAATTCCAACAAAAAAATAGTCCTTCATGGAAAGATTCTTCATATAATTTTAAAGCATTGATAGGAAGATTGAAAGTACTGAAATAATCAATCAACAAGTGCATTCTCCAACAACGACGACTCTTTCGTTAACTAATTTCTCTAAAAACTTATAAATGTAATCATAGAATTCCTCCTTTTCAGGAAATTCATCGGGATGTAATTCTTGCTCTTCAAAAGCCTTGCTAATCTTTTCAGGTTTAAGCTTCGCATTCCTCACTTAATGAAATTAAAAACACATAACTCTTGGAGATTTTTATAAATGTCGGAGCATTATCGAAACTGATTTGCTCTTTTATTTAATTGAGCCAACTGAGCTGTTTCTTTGATTCGTTTCTTTCTAGTTTCAGGTCTTTTAGCGTTAAAAATCCATTCAAGTATCCCTCTTCTTGCAGATGGGGGGAAATTATTCCAATTATCTAGAGCTTTATCGAATTGATTAAGCATATTCATTAAATCGATAGGAATGATTAATTCATCAACCTCATTTAATGCATCCCAAGTGCCATTTTCTTTAGCAATTTCAACCATTCTAATACCTGAGTCATGCATAAGTTTTTGTTGGATTAAATAAGCCACTTTCTCTTTGTTTATCTTGCTCCAATTGCTCTTGGGGTTTCTCTTTGAAAACAGCTGAAAGTAACTCTTGTCGTCACGTTTATTTGGTTTACTATCAATCCACCCAAAACAAAGTGCTTCATCAACAGCTTCGGGGTAATAAACGCTAGGTATTTCTGAGTCTTTGCGATAAATAACCAACCAAATAGATTGAAACTTAAGATGATTTATTGATAACCACTCCCTCCATTCTATTCGGGAGGATGCATAAATTATGGGGAGATTATCCTTGAGTTCCATGCATTAATCATGTTTAACCCAAACTAGATTGTTGGTTTTATAGCCAATGCTTTGCGCTATTTTGAGAAATTTTTCTTTCACATCCATTGGAATAGTCTTGCTACGCGAAAGTATCCACAAGTAATCCAGGCTACTTCCGGCGATAAGAGCATATTGATAATCGCCTTCAAGACTGATGACATTATAACCTGCATAGAATGGTCCGAAGAAAGAAACTTTCAGCATTCCTTTGTTTTCATCCCTGGCAAACTTTGCTTTGCCAATAGCTTCTTCCCAATTTTGTTTTACATAGTTGTAACCACGGTTAACAACCTTGATTGTTCCATTTTCTTTGAGCGAATATTCAGCCGTTACGTTTATCAAATTCTTTTCGAATCGATAATCAAAACGAGCAATTTCATACCATTTACCTAAGTACTTTTCTTTGTTAAAAGGCGAAACTGCAGTAGCTCCTTCAGGTATTGATGAGCAAGCATTTATTATGCTGAATAAACCCATAATTAGAAAAGTATAAAGTACAGATTTCATAAACTGATTTCTAATAAGACGCTTTAATTTATTAATAAGGCAAACTCCTGGTGATATAATCGAACTGATAAAGATTAAATTTCTTTTTGCTCAATTTTCTCCTTCGGATAAGTTGTCTTCCGGTATAAGTTCTACCAAGCTCATCGACATAATTAAGGTGTGGATCTACAATTGAAAAACTAGCGTCACAACATCTTTTAATCCCCTTCCAGGTAATCCAAGCTTTGCCTTTTCTTATTCTGCCTGTTTCTTCATTGATTTGATATCTATTAAGTGCCATGATTTGACAATAGCTCGGTCCAATTCTAGGCATTTCATCAGGATACATCGCTCCCTTATTGACATGATTAAGTGTTACAATATGGCTATTCCCCGAAAGAATTAATTTCTTCTTTTCAAATCCATCGATGTAATTAATCTTCCTTGATTTCAGGTTAACTTTGATGGTTTCATATTCAGCGTAATAAGCATCGAATAAATCTAAATCAAGCGTGTTTTCTCTCAAAACTTCTACAACAGTCAATCCTTTGTCTTTTGGAGATTCTTTATTAATCTGAACTGGCTTTGGTCTTTCATAAAACTTGTTTATTCCCTTAAAAAAGAATACTTCTACTCTCCGTGAGTTAGTAAAAAAGTTGCAATGTGTCATTTGAGCAGATAAGCCTGTGTAACTCCCGACAATAGAATCTTTATCTCTAACCACAACATGCAGTTCGTAAGGCCTGTTATATTTCTCATAGTTACCTTTTGAGCCAAGAGTATCTTCCCACGAAAGTGAATATGAATCTTTCATTTCACCGCCAACCATTACCTGTCCTTCATAGACAATGCTTAGTTCTACCTCAATCTTTTGAACATAGAAAACATTTGTCCAATTCATATTTGAATTAGCTGACTGACCGAAGACAATACCATTATTTGCCAGGATTAAAATGCTGGTAAAAATCACATTGAATAAACTCTGAAACTTCATCATGTTGAAGGGAAATATGCTACCTGTATTCAGGATTTTCAAATTCCCAACGTTCTCCATTGTCCCAACCATCTCTGGAATTTCCATAAGCAGGATATCCTCCTTGGTTCTTCAAAGTTAGCGCGAGGTGAAGCAAATTATACGTCATAAAAGTTGTATTGCGGTTTGTAAAATCAGAGTCAAATCCAACCTGACTATCCAGTTTTTTGCCCTTCCATTCTGTATCGCCATAACTTGGACCTGGACCTACTTCACCGATCCAGCCGCAATCGGCTTGAGGAGGAATTGAATACCCTACATGCTGAAGAGAATATAAAATTCCCATGGCACAATGCTTCACACCATCTTCATTACCGGTAATGATGCAACCACCTACTTTTCCATAATAAGCGTACTGACCTTTAGAATTCGTAATTGCACTCATTGCGTAAAGTCGCTCAATGAGTTGCTGCGCAACGGATGATTTCTCACCAAGCCAAATTGGAGTTCCTACGACAAGGATATCGGCAACATTTATTTTTTTGAATAATTCAGGCCAATCGTCCTTTTCCCAGCCGTGCTCGGTCATATCCGGGTATATTCCCGTAGCAATATCTAAATCAATAAGCCTCACTTCCTCAGCTTGAACTGACTCATTTCTCATGATTTCCATTGACCTATTCATGAGAATAGCTGTATGACTCATTTGAGGTGATTTTTTTAGAGTGCAGTTTATATAAATGGCATTTAGACTACTAAAATCTGGCTTTGACATAACTATTGATTAAATTTAAAATTCTTGAAAAACTCAAGAATTTTAAGATAATCATTTATAACCGAAAAACAGGTATAAATATTACTTCTTGGTAATCAGCAGGCAAGTCACTCAAGGTGGTAATCATTTCAAAATGAGGGCGACCATCCACAGCATAGCCAGAATTAGGCAGCCATTGAGTAAAAATCTTTTCGAGAAACGAATTCTCAGCTTTCCCTGAATCCGGATTAAAAACGGCGTAATTCCCTTTTGGGATTATAAATGACTCAAATCCATTTGGCAAAGTATTTACGTCAAGAACCTCAACAGCAGCCCATTTTATAAAGTTATTTTCGGGTTTAAAGTGCTTAAAATAATCAAATTCATAAACCTGCATGGAAATGAGATTATTTGAAACTCTGTTCTTGATTTCTTTTTGGCGAGGCATGAAACTCATACAAAGTTCATGGGTTTTGTTGTTGAGGAGATTCATTTTTGAACTCACCCCAACCAACTTCATTTCATCCAAAAATTCAACCGTAAAATTCATCTTTCATTATGTAAAGACTGCAAATTAAGGAAACATCCCCTTTAAAAGGCATCAATCTAACTACACGTCCAGGATATAATAATGATTATTAATCATCATTTGGACTAACAACAAAACGTTTCGTTATCACTTTCCCAGCCTGATTTTCAAATCTTATCAAGTAAACACCTTGTGATAAGTCTGGCAACAAATACAACTTCTCCTGATTCTCTATAAAACTATGCAGAGTGTTAGCAACCCTTTGACCATAGATATTGTAGATACTTACCCGTGTATTTGCAAAATTACCATTGCTTCTCACATAAAGTTGACCCTGATTGGGGTTAGGATAAATAGTATAATCATGATCAATATTACTGTCAGAAGGAATTAATGAAATGCTTGCTTGAACAACCGGACTATCAGACGGGCGATTGCCGGCGCTATCGATTGCAAAAACATAGAAGGAATATATTAATCCCGGAGAACCCACAATTTCGTATGAACCGTCTGGATTAAGAGGAAAGTCTGGATCAAGCCAGCCATTGAGGTTTGTTTTTACTTTAAGATAATAATCCCGAATACCACTTCCTTCATCAGTACCTGAATAAGTAATTTTCATAATTGAATCATTCTTCAATTCTACTTGAGTGCTTGCACTTGCAACAGGAGCAATTTCATCAATTCTATTGGACCAAATATTTGTTAAGATTGGTTCATTTTCATCGAAGAAGATATTTGCCTGAGCACCAATACTATCATTATGAGCGATGCTATCCTTTAGCTTAATGCTAAAGGAAACACTTCCTTCACCTTCAGGAATGCTAACGTTAGGAGGTAGAAATCCTCCAAGAGGATCACTGAGAAACTCGCCCGTTTCGGGTTCCAGCGAAGTAAACTGCCAGTAAATATTTCCAGTTAATGTATCTGCCCTTGCATTCACTCTAACAATGATGTTTTTCTCAGGTCTTAAATCGATATCCCGATAAAACTCGGAGCGATTTTCTCTAAAGAAATATGTTTCTTCGGCAATGCTTATGTTTCCAAGTTTGAATGAGGAAATATCGAATTTTTGAGGGTCAAGGTTTAGTTCAACTCTAACGATCTGAGCAGGCGCTAATGCAGTATCAACATTCTCGAATGTAATCATGTAATTAAGCAATCCATCTTTCTTAATATATCGTTCTTCTGCAAATCCACTTTCACCATAAATTGCATTTGGATCACTAGATGCTATTGAACGCCACTCTTCTTCAGAGATGTTCTTAGGTTTGTTTAGTTTTGAGTCTTCCCCGAAAAGCAATTCGTTAATTTCATTTTGACCTAAGCTTAAACCTCTTTTGGCAAGATAGTTCTGTAGATCATTTACTGCAGCCCATTTTTCAGCTTCTGTAGCAAGATCACCCAGCTCGTTAATTTTATTCTTGTATTGATTTATTCTGTCTGTAATCCTCTTAGCCATATTAGGGTCGAGCTTATTTGGAGGATTGATGAGACTCTTAGTCATCCTAAGATGCTCTGTTTCATTTTTAATTCTTCTTTTATAATTGTTAGCGCTTTGTTTTGCCTTATCTCCATTGACAGGAGCTAAATCCCCTAAAAGATCAAAACCTAAAGAGACTCCTTGTTTAGCATATAATTCAGCATCTGCAGTATTGGTGCCATACCACCAATCAACGGCTTCGGCAAAAATAATCTGAGAGCCTATATCTATTTTCGTCGCATTCCTCCCCACCCATCGCAATGCCGGATTAGGCGCGTATTCTGCCAAAGCCGCAGCTTGCATTCCTCCTTCATGTATATATTCAAGTGCTTGGCCAGAAAGAGGATTGTCTCTAAAATTATATGGCCAAGCATATGAAATCACTTTGATGTTTCCATTGGCTGGACTTCTCATATTGAAGGTTATTGATTTTGACCCTTCAGAAGTAATAAACGGGAAGTAAATGGGATATATGGATGCTTCGAGAGGATCTCCAAATAAACTATCAATTTCTATGGAAAGAGTTGAGTCGATAAAAGCATAAATTGAGTCATAATCAATTACAACAGAGTCGGCAAGTCTGTCTAAAGACCCTTGAAAATAGGTGTTCTCAAAATCCTCAAAATCTAATGAAATTCTATCCCACTCATCTCCTTTGATTACATATTTACCTGATCTTCTGTCAACGATTTCAGCTAAATTCGTTTCAATATTTCTAGGTAGAACTAAGCAAGCCATTACACCATTAGCAATCCTAGACCTGTCATTATGAACATTTAATGTATAAGAAGTCCATCTGTTTGTTCTAAGAACAGAAGGCCCTGAAACTTCGGTAGTAATATCAAAATCTAACACATCCTGAAAGATTTCAAAACCTGCAGGAAAGAGGTATTCATCACCAGAACTCAATGTTACTTTTACATCATAGATGCCAACTTCTACTCCTTGTAAAGAGTAGAAAACATTGCATTCAGCACCTGAAGATGAAGCTACGTTGAACGGTGTTAAAGTTGTTCCGTTTCCAATTAACTCTACTTGAGTTTGGGTATTAAAGCCACCTCCAAAAAACTGAATATTGAAAAAACCTACTTCGCCACCTTTTCCGGCCCGCTTCGGGGTATAATATTCAATGCCATTGACCATGATTTCGACTGTGTCGATATCTTGAATATTGCAGGTTTGATTGAAGGCGGTTAGGGTAACATTATAAACTCCGATGCCGAATTCTTTCTGAGGGAAATTCAGGTCACTAACTGTTCCATCGTCAAAATTCCAAGAAACAGAATCTGCTCTGAAAGCATTGGATAGAAAGCCAAATGAATTACCAAACCGTGAGTAATTTAAGTTTGCTCTTGGTTGTTCTTTATCGGTATCAAAATTCAATTCGTAGTTAAAACAGCCAGTTGATGATATTCTAAGGGTATACTCTCCGGCAGGAAGGCAAGTTATCTCTGACGATGTGGTATTAAAACCAACAGGTTGATCATAAAAATATTCATACCAAACAAGAGTACCTGATGAGTTATAGAGGTAAAAGAAAATGTCTGAAGCAGCCGAACCGCTGGTATTATTCCACCTTAAAGCTGCATTTATTGTGCTGAATTCGGGGAGCATAAAAGCGAAATAATCATTTGCGTCTGTAGCAACACTTGCATGTCCTATTTGGCCTTTTAACGTGCTGCTCAGGTTAAAGGGCACTGCTGTTTCTGAGGTTCCGTTGGGTTCTAGATCTAGTTCAGAAGAATTGATAATTGAATAATTAAAGGAATAGCTAAAGCAAGCATTTGAACTTATTCTAAAATACAAACTATCTGCCTCACGGCATGGAACATAAATCGTATCAAGAAAGCTGCCCAAGGCTTGGTCGTATTTGAAACTACTTGCTAATAGAGTTCCGGCTTTATTGTATATGTAAGAGAAAAAATCGGAAGATGCAGAACCACTTGTATTTGTATATTCAACAATGTATTGAACTGTACCGGGAAGAGGTAAAACCGAAATAAAGTAATCGTCAACATCGGTTTGAACAGAAGTGTATCCGATACGACCGCTAACAGTTTCATCTTGCGAGAAAGTAAAGGCAGTTTGGAGGTTTGCGTTTGGCTCAATATCGGCTTCGCCGGATGGAATTACTTCATAATTAAAGGTGTAACTGAAGCAACCATTAGAATTTAGTCTAAAATATAAGGTATCGGCTTGTCGGCAATAAACGGTGATTGTGTCGAGGCTCAGTCCCAAAGGTTGTTCATATTGAAAACTTGAACCTATTAAAGTGCCATTTTTATTATAGATGTAGGAAAAGAAATCAGATGAAGCTGCTCCGGAGGTGTTGATATAAGACACATAATATTTAAGAGTACCATCTTCAGGTAACACCGAATAATAATAATCATTGTTATCAGGAGTAATTGAAGAATAACCAATTCTGCCTGAAACGGCTTCTGAGGGGAGAAAAGAAGTTGCAGTAGCAATATTATCATTAGGTTCAACATCGGCCTCACCAGACGGAATTACCTCATAATTGAAAGAATAGCTAAAGCATCCTATTGAGCCTATTCTAAAGTAAACAGTATCGGCTTGTCTGCAATAAACGGTGATTGTATCCAGGCTTTCTCCAAGAGGCTGATCGTATTGAAAGCTAGAATTAAGTAATGTTCCATTTTCATTATAGATATAGGAAAAGAAATCGGATGATTGAACTCCTGAAGTATTTATGTAAGAAACATAATATTTAAGCGTACCATCATCGGGGAGTACAGTATAAAAATAATCATCATTATCAGGAGCTGTTGAAACCGAACCGATACGACCTTCGGCAGTCTCTGTTGAGTTAAAAAAATTTGCTTGTGCGATAGTTTGATTTGGCTCCACATCATTTTGAGTAGGAGCATAAACATCGTATCTGAATTTATAGCTAAAGCACCCGTTTGAGCCAATCCTTAAATAAAGCGTATCAAGTTCTCTGCAATGAATTACAATAGTATCATGAATAGTTTCAGATGCGGTTTGATCATATAAGAAACTGCTCCCTATCAGAGTTCCCGCTTCGTTGTATATGTAGGAGAATAAATCGGATGATGCAGAACCACTTGTATTAACGGCTTCTAAATAATATGTAACCGTTCCAAAGGTTGGCAGTTGAGTTACAAAATAATCGTCACTATCTACTGTAACTGAAGCATATCCTATTCTTCCTTCAGCAGTATCATTAAAAAGAAGCACTTGAGCTTCGGCCAAAGCTCCATTTGGCTCAATATCTGAGACTCCAGAAGGAATTGTTGTGTAGCTGAAAGAATAATCGAAAGAAGCACTTGAAGCTATACGAAAGAACAAAGTATCCTGTTGACGGCAATAAACAAGAACGCTATCTGATCCCGAGCTAATACCTGTATCGTAAAGAAATTTTGATTCGAGAAGCGTACCTGCTTTGTTATATACGTAAACAAAAAAATCTGCTGAAGGTACCGAAGCAAGAAATGAATATTGAAAATTGATCGTCCCATCGTTTTGTGGAACAGTTAGAAAATAATCATCTGTATCTCCGCTAGAACCAATACTTCCAGTTGTTGATTCACCTTCAAACACCGTATTAGACTGTTGAATTGTGCCATTATCTTCAACTTCATTGGCCGCTTCTAAATTTATTGTGGTAAGAAAGAGAGTTATTAGATAAATAACCACTTTTAGAAAGGAGTAGTAATTTCTCATAAAGAATCGATTTTTGACTTGAAGGAATCTTAACAAGTCATTTTATTTAATAAGGTTAGAAGAGTAAATTTAAGAAAATATACACTTTTATTACGCACAGTGAAGTTCACACCTAATGGGGCTTTAGTTTATAAATTATGAAAAACCTATGCTTGATTACCACAAGTCCTTGATTATTTGATACCTAAAACAGAATTATCTCCTAAACTCTCCATTTACTTAAAGGGAGCTCTCAACTAAATATCCCCATATTGGGGGATGAAATTTTTTCTATTTGAAATCGTTAGAGCGAGTTAGTTAATCCAAAAAATAATTATGAAAAGAATCTTTTTGACTTTCTTATTCAGCTATGTTTTTTCATACTTAAATGCACAACATATTGATTCTATTGATGAGTTTGGAGACATTAAGCGCAACTGGGCAATTATAAAAAGTGACGAATGCTATGGTGTAGTTAATAAACGTGGCGAGTTTATACTTAGTCCTGTTTATGACAACATTGATTACTTTGGAGATTATCACAATAAACTTTGCTTAATAAATTACCATGGTAAGCTTGGCTTTATTAATAAAAAAGGTAAGGTGGTATTAGAACCTCGGTTTGATTACATTGGAGACTTTGGCGATTACAAAAGAAACTGGGCATTGCTGCGAGTAAATACTAAAAATGGATTTATCAATAAGTCGGGGCAATTAGTGATAGAGCCAATATTTGATGACGTTCAAGACTTTAATGATATCACCAGAAATCGCGCTGTGGTGGTGCTTAATGGTGAGCAAAACTTTATTAATAAGCGCGGAGAGTTGATGATAAAAAATTAAAGAATTGAAATACTGAAAATGGCGTTAAAATTGAGGTATGGCACAAAGTAATTATGAGAGATTGCTTGCTCTTGCAGACGAGGTCTTTGCAACAAAATTAGACCCCGACCAGCTTGATGTGAATGAGGAGATTATTGAGCAATTGCTTGAGATACATCCTGCTGCTGTTTTAGAGTTTTCTGATGAAAATGGACCGCTTGCCTGGCTAATCGTTTTACCTGCCAGCATTGCTTTAATGGAACTTTTTATAAATGGTAAGATTACTGAACGAGAATTATGAGATAAAACCCGTGAGCTAAAGTCATTCGATGCAATATATTTATGCTCTGCGCTGGTTCTTGAGGAACATCGAAGAAAGGGAATTTCGAAAAGTCTAGCAATTAAAGCAATTTCTCAGATTAGAGAAGATAACAATATAACAGCATTATTCATTTGGGCCTCTAGTTAAGAAGGATACAAAGCATCTGAAAAAATTGCAAGATTAGTTGAGTTACCCTTTTTCCAAAGGGGATTTGGAAGTGATAAGAGTTTTGATGTCATACTCTCGCGTTTTGTTCTTGTCTCCATCCAGCGAAGTTGCAAAAGCCAGATTTATATAAATATCTCTCAGTCCAGAGGTATCATTTGAAAAGCTTTTATGGTATTTTGCCTTGTTCAAAAGTTCAACTGCTTTTTTGTAACCCCAATTTGTAAATAATTAATGCTTGAGAATTGTAGTATAGGGCGATGTCGCGTTGTGTGTCGGTAATCTTATCAATTTCAATGGATTTATTACTGTAATAAATGGCTGAATCCTGATCACCTGCCACAATATGTGCTTTTGATAATGTTTGAATGGCTAATCCAAATCCCCGTCACTATTTTTTTTGCTAAGCCAGAATAATTGTTTGATGTCCAAACAAAAGCGCCCGGGGTATATCCATTTAGCATAATAAATCCATGAGCACATTCATGGTTTCCAACTTGAGAATATCATATGTTCGGGTAGAAGTCTGCCTTAGCATTTAATCGACTATTCTGTCGGACTGATTCGTTTGCCAACTCAAGTTGAAAGATTCGTAAATCTTTGCTGCATAAAAAGCTATTCCAAAGGCGAATTGCTTAAGTATGTAAGAAGTGGAGAAGCCGTTTTGAAATTTTATAGGCATTTGAATAGGTAGCGTTTGTTTCTTGCGCCTGTGTGTTTTTCATTTCTTTTGAAATATAACGAAATGCCAATCTATAAAAGCTATTCCAAACATAAATCATCTAATTTGATGATATAAATCATTTTTAGACAATTTATAATGAGGGAATTTTGAATAAACTATTGTATATTTATATGAACAAACATCTTTACTTACTCGTTTTTTCCTTATGGATTTGTGCCGGTTTGCATGCTCAGGATTCACGTATCGATGCGATTACTCAGCACTCTAGGCGCTTTACAGGAGGCTTTCTGAATAGTGATGAATATTTAATTCAGCTATTTCCATCAAGAGTTTTTGAACATGGTACCCATACTACTGTTCAGGGGATTAAATCAACCAATGTTTTGGGTCAATACGACTACGGTTCTGCAATGTATGTTCGAAAAGACAAACTGGCAATCGGAACTTTCCTTAACAGATCCGTTGATGTAGGAGGCTCTGTTGGAGTGATTAGTCCTATGGAAGTTTTATTGGGATTCAAGGCCAATAAATTTTCGGCTGCAATCATCATTGGGGTTTTTTCTATGGGTGTTAAGGATACCATCACTAACAATCCAAATTCATTCCGTTTTAATACATTTGGTTTTCAACCATCTTTTTCTTACAAATTTTCTGACAAAAGCGGGATTGATTTTTCTGTGCCGATTATTATTGGACAGGGAAACAGTAAAACCGGAACCACTGTAAATAATGAACTGGGTGGTATTGGATTGAGTTTACAGGGAAGGTTTTACAGTTCAGCAATAATGGTTCCTATTTATTATGCGAATGCTTCACTAACAACAGACATACCTGCAATCCCTCAGACCATTAATGACGGTACTTCAATCTTTTTTATGGGACTTGGCAGAACTCATCAAATCAATGAGAGTAATTTATTGGTGTATGGCCTTAGCACGACTACCCGAAAAGAATTTAATACAACCGAAACCGCAGGTGTTGAAGTTGAAACAGCCACATCAACTACTGATTGGGGTTTACTTTTAGGAGGGGAGTTTAACATTTATAAAAATAAATTTAAAGCGAGAGGTTCTATTTCTTACGATATCTACAATATAACAAGGGGTAACCAGATAGCCTCAAATATTGGTATTCCCGGTCAGGCAGCTCTGGGATTGGGTTATGACAGTCCGCATTTCAGGGTTGACGTGGCTGTTTCCAATCAATTAATGAATAATGGCTTTTTCTTTATAACAGGAACACAATCGGCATTCTTTCCAAGAATTACATTGATTGGAAGGTTGTAAAAATTATATTTTCTCATGAAGAATTCTGCCCTTTATTTATTGCTTGTTATTTTTACAGGAATTCTTTATTCCTGTAAGAAATCAGATAGTGATTCTTGCGAAAATAAAATCTGTGATAACGGATCTTATTGCAATCAGGGAAATTGCGTTTGTCCGTTAGGATATGAAGGAAGTGATTGTTCCGTTTTGTCTAAAACCAAGTTTATTGACGAATGGGCCGGCTTTGATACATGTTATGCAAGCGTCACAGGTCTAGATACCGGTCAGTACCTATTTAATCAGTATCAAATAGCAATCAGTGATTCACTCGATATTCATGATATGATTTTGGTTCAAATTAACTCGGGACAAACAGGTTATACAATTTACGGTAAGGCCCATCATCGGGAAATTACTGTTCCGGCTCAGCAAAAAACTGTTGACATAAACGGGCTTCCTCTTCCGGTAGAAGGAACCATTTCAGGAAATGGGTCAATGAACTTAGCTGAAAATGAAATCAGACTTGAAACAAATATTGTTGGAAATATTTTTATTGATGGTTTTGGTTATCTGCCCGCAACTTGCAATTGCAAAGGTGTTATAACTAGGATTGAATAACTATAAAAAAGAAAAGATGGTTTTCGGTCGTTTATTAAGATTTAATTTATTGGTATTTGCGTTTTTATCCATCTTGGGGGACGCAGATACAGTTTTTGGACAAGCCATTATTTATAATGAAGATTTCGAGCAAAGTGTCTATAGTTGGACATTAAATACTACCGAAGGTAACTCCGATCCTTCACCTGATCCGGATAATAACAATTACAACTACTGGATTATTAACAATGCATATCAGGGAGGAGATGGAGATGCAGGTAATTGTTTTGGATTTATTCCTGTTGAATACACATTTAATAACACTCCTCTGCAACCATTAAGTCTTTCAGAAAA
>JAGYKL010000080.1 GCA_018401705.1 Bacteroidia bacterium
TTGAGTCACTATTGAATTAATCAAAATTTATTGGTGAAAGTTCCTTGCCTGATTCGCTTTGCTTTGGTAAATAAGGTAAAACTTTACTCAGAATATCTTCTTTAAGCTTGTCTAAGATTTTATATTTAACAAAATGACGATGAACAACAATACCAATACTTCGGTAGGGGACAGGATTAACAATTTTGTTAAGGTGCACTCTTTCTTCAGGAGAAATATCGAGAGTAGACAAAAAGGGAAGTAAGGTTGCCGCATTATTAAACTTTACAAATCTCAAAAGACTATCGATAGATCCTGCTTTATAATCGAAATTTAAGAGTCTTGTTATATTGTTTTTATGAAGGTCGCATAGGTGCATCACCTGCACTCTCATGCAATGGCCCTCTTCAAGAAGACATAAATTATTTGTATTTATATTTTTGGATTTAATTGTTTTTGACGTGTTTTTACTCATATCAAAATACAAGAATGGCTCATCATAGAGCTTTATTTCAACAATGTCATCTTCTTGCATTGGAATTGAAATAATACCAATATCAAGCGTTCTGTTTTTTAAATTATTAATAATTTCTGAAGTAGTTTGCTCCTTGATCTCGATTTTTAATTCCGGGAATTTACCCGCAAATTCTTGAAGAAATAGGGGTAAAATAAATGGAGCAACTGTAGGAATTACTGAAATAGTGAGGTTTCCTCTAACTTCTCCTTTTATTTCATGTGCTATTTCTTTTAGTTGATCAAGCTCCCGTTGAATCTTTTTTAATTGTTCAATGAGCAAACCTCCTTCAATGGTAAGTTGCAAAGGCTTTCTTTTTCGGTCAAAAATTTGAATTCCTAATTCATCCTCGAATCGGGAAATCATAGTGCTTAATGTCGATTGCGTAACAAAGCATTTATCTGCAGCACGCTCAAAATGCCGAACTTCTGCAAGCGCTAATACATACTGAATTTGCTGTATATTCATCTACTGTGTCAATGATGATATCTATAATATCGTTTTTGTAAATCAAATTAACACTTTACTTTTGTCATAAACAACCATTAACAATAAAATTAAAAGCTATGAGGATATTTTTAACGCTTATTTTTTTAAGCTTATACATTGGAGTAAAATCTCAACCTGCTGTTGGAAAATGCCCTGTTATGCATGGTGGAGCCGACCAGGTAAATGAAATTCAAAGCAATGATTCAGAAGGTGTTTCAGAAAACGGTCCATCAGGTCAAATGAAAAGTGCAAAAGATTGGTGGCCCTACAATCTCGACTTAAGTGTTTTGAGACAACATTCTGAAAAGTCGAACCCAATGGGCGAAGACTTTGACTATCAGGAAGCATTTAAAAAACTTGATTATTTTGCTTTGAAGGAAGATATCAGAAAAGCCATGAAAGATTCGAAAGACTGGTGGCCTGCTGATTATGGTCATTATGGGCCTTTCTTTATTCGTATGGCATGGCATTCGGCCGGAACCTACCGTACCGGAGATGGAAGAGGCGGCTCTCGTGAAGGTCAGCAGCGCTTCGCGCCGATTAATTCATGGCCCGATAATGCCAACTTAGACAAAGCACGTAGATTACTTTGGCCGATAAAACAGAAATATGGAAAAAATATTTCATGGGCCGATTTGATGATTTTAACAGGAAACGTAGCTTTAGAAGATATGGGTTTCAAAACCTTCGGTTTCGGAGGAGGAAGGGTTGATGTTTGGGAGCCTGCAAGCAGCGTTTACTGGGGTCCTGAGAAAAAGTGGTTAGCAGACGAAAGATATTCTGATGGCAGAAATCTTGAAACACCTTTAGCTGCAGTTCAAATGGGATTGATTTATGTGAATCCAGAAGGACCAAACGGAAATCCTGACCCATCATTAGCCG
>JAGYKL010000081.1 GCA_018401705.1 Bacteroidia bacterium
GCAAAAGGTGATCTGGTTGAAGTAGTATTGTTTCAATATCGAAACAACATGCATTCCCATGGTGCGAAGGCGCTCGATTACTTAGAAAGTTTGATTGAGCAAAAGCTGCTGGAAATCCATGGTTACACAGATTCTCTTGATGATGAAACAGAGGAATCCGAGGAAGAAGGGTCAGAGGAGGAGGACAAGGAGGAAGACAACGAGGTCGAAAGTGGTTCAGACACTACCGCGTGCATGTCTGGAGATGAAGTGATTACGTACGAGATGGCAGCACGCGATGAACCGCATGGGTTCATGAAGCAAGGAGTACAGAACGACTACAAGCAGGATATGAAAGACATGGTTCTCATGAGGTATTTCAAAAAGATCTGTCCTGAGACAATGCGGTGGAACTCTCTATCCTTCGAGCAGGAAGACCCATACACCGAGAATTTGTTGAAAGTAATGGTTCAGCAAATTTACATGCTCGCAGCACCACTTTGCACAGAAATCTGGGAGCCACTTCACATTCAAACCGCTTGCACTCCCTACCGTGGACCTCAGCCAAATAACTCGTGTCATCTACAATGTAAAAAGTTCTTGGAAGCATGTCGCCACAGATCGCTGGAATTCCGAAACTGGAACAAAGACGAGGAGATTCTTGAACACAAAGAGTATTTCTTTAGTTCGTTGCCTGAGAAAGCAGAGGAGAAGTTCCGTGACTATATAGAGTTTTCTTTTAGAGGTAAGTATCAAGCAGCCTGTGGTCTCCTTGATCTCCACAGAGGCGAGGTAGTTGCGCTGCCAAGTGACATGACTTCTCCTTGGTGCTTGAGCTATGTGGAAGACGACAATCTCATTGACTTGGGTTCACACCGGCAGTTTGACTTGGGTCCGGACTATCGTCCTCCCAAGCTTAGTGCATCTGAACGCAACTCCATGCGTTCTATGATCAAAGAGGTTAAGAGGAGCAATCCGTGTGCACAACCATACACTTCATATAAATCTCTGCGCCCTGACTGGCTGAAGCAAACGAATCGTCTTGTGGTTCCGTGCTGTGGCACATCGGAATGGTTCTGGCTTCGCTCGGGGAGAGTAACTACTCTAGGCGAATTGTTCGGTGACCTCTGTCAAAAGTTCACGTGTCGCCAAATCTACTACCTGTATTTGTGCCTGGATATCGTCGCTGTGAAGCAAAAGAAGCAACCAGCACAAACCAGAAAACGAAAGCAAGATCCACAAGGACAGCTACGACATAACAGTCAGAGATGGTAGTTTGATGAGCAAGCAGCACCTTGCCCAGGCTCTGCCAGGCATTCTTTCCTATAGTAGTATCCGTTCAGGCACCTAGCGCAAGGAAGCAACCACATGATTCTTTGATGAAAAGACAGCACCCAGCCCAGGCTCTGCTAGGCTTTGCCAGGCCCAGGCGCTGCCAGCATCATGGTGGCACAACAATTTGCCAAGACGCGCACCAAAGGTGCATCGAGGGTCAAAAAAGATCTTCTTGCCGAAGCGATCTCTTGGATTAATCGATATGGATGCAAGCCGTCTCAGACTCATCCGCTGGGCAAGCGCCTGCTCCATTCCGATCTAACTGGCACAATGGCTACTCGAATTGCTGAGCTACATGTCATGACAAAATGTATTATCAAGAAGGCAGATCGATTTATGGAAGCCATGGCCAAGAACAAAGCGACTAGGCTACAGCGCATCTGGGCAGCGCAAATGAAAGCGAGACAATCGATTGTGCCCACTAGCTTTCTTGGTCAGTATCTCGCCGCTCTGCCATCTCATGGTCGTCCGAAGAAGGAAAATGCAACATGCACCATGCACCAAG
>JAGYKL010000082.1 GCA_018401705.1 Bacteroidia bacterium
GCCTCTTTAGCTGCAATCTTATTGGTTGTTGGATACAAGTTAACTAACCCTGCGCTTTATCGCTACATGATTTCTCAAGGGCCATCTCAGTATCTGCCTTTCATCATAACTATCTTATCAATCATTTTCACTGATTTGCTCGTTGGAATAACCATAGGTCTTATGGTCGGTATTGCTTTCATGATTTTTAGCAATTACTATAAAGCTGTTCACGTTACTCAAAAGGACCATCTTTATTTGATTCGACTTAAAAACAACGTTACTTTCTTGAACAAATTCACCCTTCGGGAACAGCTTCGCCGCTTACCGGAAGGTGCTGATGTAATCATAGATATACGCTCTGCTTCATTCATCGATCACGATATTCGAGAAACGATAGAGCAATTTGAAGTATCTGCCCCCGGCAGAAATATTCAGGTAGAAGTGCGCAGAAACAAAACCTATTCTTCTTAACTCAAACAAAGTTCTATTTCATGAAATCATTTGAACGATTGTTACTCGACAACAAAGCCTGGGCTTCGGATAAATTAATGCAGGATGAAAAGTTCTTCGAAAATCAAGCTCATGCACAAAAACCTGAGTTCTTTTGGATTGGTTGCTCTGATAGTCGTGTGCCTGCAAATGAAGTTACAAACACAGAATCAGGAGAAATTTTTGTACATAGAAATGTAGCCAACATGGTGGTAAACACCGATTTAAACCTCCTTTCTGTATTACAATATGCCGTTGATGTACTTGAGGTTAAGCATGTTATTATTTGCGGACATTACGGCTGTGGCGGAGTTAAAGCTGCTCTAACCAATGGTTCTTATGGCTTACTCAATAAATGGCTCAGAAACATCAAAGATGTTTACCGATTTCATCGGGAAGAAGTTGACATTATTAAAGATGAGCAATTGAGACTCAATAAAATGATAGAGCTTAATGTTCAGGAGCAGGTCATGAATCTGGCTAAAACATCTATCATTCAAAAAGCCTGGCACAAAAGAAAAGGCCCTCAGCTTCATGGTTGGGTTTATGGCTTAAACGATGGAATACTTCATGACATCATAGATCTTGATTATACTTTCGAAGTTGACCCTATTTACCGTTTTACCACTAATGAACTCGAAGCTTAATTACTAACTTAGCGGCCCCAATACATTAAAATGGCAGGACACAGTAAATGGGCCAATATTAAGCACCGAAAAGGAGCTCAGGATAAACGGAGAGCTAAAGTATTTACTCGTATTCTGAGAGAAATCATGATCTCAGTTAAGGTTGGAACTCCAGACCCGGATTCAAATCCTCGCTTACGCTTAGCTATTCAAAATGCAAAAGGTGCGAACATTCCCAAAGACACAATCCAAAGAAATATTGACAAAGCTGCCGGCAAAGACGCCGACAATTATTCCGAACCAACTTACGAAGGTTACGGTCCATCAGGAATTGCAGTGTTTGTTGAATGCGCAACTGACAATCTCAACAGGACCGTTCAGGATGTTAGAATGGTGTTTAATAAATACGGCGGAAACCTGGGCACAAACGGCTCATTAAGCTTTATTTTCGATAGAATGGGCGTTTTCACAATTCCTAAAGGGAAGCTTGATGAAGACGAATTTACCATGGAAATGATCGATGCCAATGCCAGCGAAGTAGAGCTTGAAGATGATATATTCACCGTTTACGTTCCCTTCGACTCTTTTGGTGAAATGCAACGAAAACTCGAACAACTGGGTATCGAAGCTGAAAACGCATCTTTACAGAGAATTCCTAAAGAAAGAACCAAACTC
>JAGYKL010000083.1 GCA_018401705.1 Bacteroidia bacterium
CTCAAGTTTAATTCGATTTCGCTGAGTTAAAATAACAAAGGCAAATATTAACGATATTATAAAAGCTGAAATAAAAATATTCCTAAGAATTTGTTCCTGTCTGATTTCCTGATTAGCCTTAATTGATTCAATTTGCCTCTCTCTCTCTAATTTAAATGCTTTTTGGTCGAAATCGGCTTTTAACTGCTGCTGAATTATTGTTCTGCTTAATTCTTCTGCGTTTAATTTTGATTTTGATTCAATAAAAGCATCATTCATTCGTATTGCTTCTTCGTAACGTTGTTGCTTTTTATATTCATTGTACAGTAGTTCACTTACTTTATTTACTAAGCGTGTTGCGCCCAATTCATTGGCTTTTTCAAAAGCCTCAACAAGTATAGGTAATGCATTATTCTTTTGGCCTATTTCCAGAAGGCTACTTGCAAGGAAAATTCTGGTACTTAATGCACCAATAACATCTCCTACTTCTTCTCTTAAAATCAAGGCTTGCTCAAAAAGATCAATTGAATTTTTGAAATTCTTTTTAAGTGCTATTATTTCTCCTAAATTATTCAATGAAAGAGCTAATAGTTTATGATTTCCATTTCGGCGGCATAATTGTTCTGCATAACGCGTAAAACGCCATGCTGAGTCTAAGTCACCAGTTTCAAAGTAGCTACTTCCCAAATTTATCGCAGTATTAGCAATGTTGACTTCGTCGTTATAGTATATCCTTAGTTTATAGGCCATCCATAAATAATTTCTGGCTAATTGATGTAATCCGATATCAGTGTATATATTACTAACGTTTGTTAGAGTTTTCGCCATAGCCAATTCTGGTTCACTGGAAATCTGATTAGTTAATACACGTTCATAGTAATTTAGCGCTTCTCGATGATTTCCTGATTGATAATATGCCCCCGCAATATTTCCATAGCAGCTGTTTAATAATTTGATGTCATTAATTGAGTCAGCAATCTTTATTGCGGTTTTTAATTGTGAAATTGACTTTTCTAGCGCCCCTGAAAACATGAATGCTATGGCTTTTTGATTCATTAACTTTACAACATATTTGAAGTGTTTGCGGCTTTGGGCAAATGGAATGTATTCGACCGTTAACACAATTGCACTATCAGGATTTTTTGACAAGTAAAATTCTGAAATCAATCTAATTGCTGATTCTAAACGAAGAGTATCATGTAAAGAAGCATTCCTTGTATTGGACAAGAGAGAATCTTTATGATTAGCCTTAGCTAATAGTAAAACTGGGCAGAGTAGAAGAATTAATAGAAGAAATCGCATGAATGCCGATGTTGTTTTCTTGAAAAGCAGTAAAAGTCAAAAAAATATGAAATTAGTGTCAATTAAACTAAATCCACTCTAAATTTTAAATCATAAACTCAAAACCCAATATTAATAACAAAAAAGGTGAAGCGGCTCTTATTTTCTCGATTTCGATGATTTGGACGCAGATTTTATCCTCGTTCTTTAGTACTTACCATTGATTATTCTGCATCAGAGTATCTAAATGCTCTCCAATCGCCTGCATCTTCGTCGCTTTCTGCCAATTCAAATTGAAAGTCGTTCGATTTAAGCCAGTAGGCAAAGTAAAATTCAATTTCGTGCGAGGTAACCCCAGCAATATCTGCCTGGTTTTGCTCCAGATAGCGCAAGGGCAGGGTATAGGCCTGTTCAGTTTTAAGAATAAACGTAATGGTTGATGGAATTAATTCAGGCGCATCCATGAGATCACGTATTATCCTTCCA
>JAGYKL010000084.1 GCA_018401705.1 Bacteroidia bacterium
AGGCTTTTAGCAGTTGTAAATAACTTGAATTTCCTTGGGTCTGATAGGATGCCATCTAATGCGTCTCTTTCGTCATCTTCCAGGTCTTCATAATCCTCAATATTGTCTACATCAAAACCATCTAGTTTGTGCCTTTGGCTCCAGAGGTTGGGGTTTTTGTTGACTTCATCCACAATTCCCTGTAATGCTCCCCATCTGCGCTCTAATGTGTTCTTGATAGCAAAGATTGAACTCACTAATCTGCGCTGCATCACTGTTAATGCAAGGGAAACGTGGATGTTCTTTGTCTCTGATGCTTCTTCTTTTTTCTTGGTTAGGTATTTAGTAACAGCATCGTACAGTTCTTTCTCTTCCGGTGTAAGCTGGTAGGCGACAGTTTTGGTAAAACGGTCTTTAAAGAGTGGCTTACCTTGCCAATCTTTCATGTCTTCTTTTAACCTTCGAATAAAGAATTTATTGATGCCATTGTGCTCCAACTCTTTTATTCGGGTTGAGGCAATCTCATCGGTTGCAAAAATGTCTTCATCCAACAATTGAAGGAGTTTTTTGAACGTGTCCGTTCTTCCCCTATGTGGTGTGGCAGTCAGCAATAAGATGTGTTCACATTGTTGCGATAGGATCTGAGCGGCTTTATACCTCATTGAAAGGTATTGTTTAGATCCATAATCATAAGCTGATAGCTTATGACATTCATCAAATACAATTAAGTCCCAATGTGAATTGCTTGCCACATTCAACACATCTTCACGGGATATGAAGTCAATAGAAGTGACAATTCTTGAGGCCGTATGAAATACATTGGGGTCGGAAGAAAACAATGCTCTATTGACCAAGGTAAACGGGATATTGAACTTGATTCCCATTTCGTCTTCCTGCCACTGCTTGGTCAATCCACCTGGAGTTACAATCAATATTCGCTCAGCTAGTCCACGCATCATTAGCTCCTTCACCAAAAGGCCAGTCATGATGGTTTTTCCAGCTCCGGTATCGTCAGCTAAAAGAAAACGAATCTTAGGAAGAGGTAATAAGAACTTGTAAACTGCCTCCACCTGATGAGGCAGGGGATCAACAATACTACAGTTTACTGCAAACAAAGGGTCAAACTGATAAGCTGAATTGATTCGTTCTGCTTCAGCGAACAAGCCAAACCTTGTGGCATCACCCTTAAAGTTAAAAGTGCCTTCTTCAGACAAGACTTCAAGGTTGTCGAACTCCGCTTTAGAGATCACTTTTGTGTTCGCCTTGTTTGTATTTACGCCAGTAAACTTGATGGAAACCATCGTTCCCAATGGTTGTATTTGGTTAACTGTTACTGGCTCTGTTGGAATTAAGTTTTTAACTATTTGACCTGCTACTACTGACATAAATCACTGCTTGGGTTTGAAATATTTTAATTCAGCTTCAGCGACCTTTAAAGCATCAGAAGCAACATCTTCATCTTTTACCAAATCATAAACTTGTTCAGCGAGCCAAAGGGTCAATAATTCCTGTACATCAGCACTCAAAAGCTCCGCCAATAGAATTACCTGTTCACGTTTCGCTCGTCTCTCTCCACGCTCAATTTTACTGAACATAAGGGTGTCTATTTCAAGATTTGCCGCCAACTGTCGTTGCAGTAATTCTTTACTTTCCCGTAACTCCCGAATACGATCACCAAAACTCATGGCTTTTTTATTTGTGACTTGTCAGATATTGACAAATATATAATTTTAAGTATTTAATTCCTTATTTGAACAGGA
>JAGYKL010000085.1 GCA_018401705.1 Bacteroidia bacterium
GAGATACGAGAATGGTAAATCCTATGCCAAAGGCATAATGGTGATTGAAAATGACACCTTGTGGAGAGCAAAATCTGACCTGATTGTTTCATCAGATTTCGACAGGACTCAATGGGAAAAATATCCTAAACATGATTATTCAGATTTCGTAGTTCACCAAACTTGGATTGAATACATCAACCGATTACTCGGTGCCCTACTAGGAATTTTTGTTTTTGGCATGTTTGTAAGTTCGTTCAGTTTTCTAAAATCAAAGCCTATTCTTATTCTCTTAAGTTTTGCCCTGGTATTCGTTACGGGGTTTCAAGCGTGGCTTGGAAAGCTTGTTGTTGATGGAAATCTAATTCCCGAGTCAATTACCATTCACATGGTTGGAGCTCTGCTATTGATAATTTTGGCGCAGCTGGTTATCAATATTCTAAATAAAAACTCCTCAAAAAAGAGCGATCCAACTCTTCGGAAATTTGCATATATCTCTTTAGCCGCAGTCTTTATTCAGCTTTTAATTGGCACACAGGTAAGAGAAGAAATTGACGTCATTGCAAAGCAAATTGGGTTTAGTCTAAGGTCAGAATGGGTAGAGCAACTTTCGTCAACATACTTAATTCACCGGTCTTTTTCGTTGGTTGTGGCTTTACTTGTTGCTTATACTGGTTACTTAGCTTTTAAAACCAATGACCTCGGAATGAAAAGGCTCGGCATTGCTTGTATGACTTTCGTGGGAGTAGAAATACTTGCAGGAATCATTCTTGGATTTGCTGGTATGCCTGCATTTTTCCAGCCTGTTCATCTCCTATTTGCAACCCTACTTATTTGGGTTACCTATTCCATAGCAAGCAGAAAAAATTTAGTTTAAAATCTTTATTTTCGACTCATGAAAGTAAAAATAACCTTGATTATTCTATGCTTTTCATGGCAATTAGCTTATGCTCAGCAATTTGAAAGGTACAAGAATTCTTTTGATACAACTTTTGTTTCTTCTAAGTTAGCATACCAGAAGAAACTCAACATTACTTTTCCCTCTGAATTTCAGATAGACAATAAAAGTGAAGGCTATCCTTTGATAATTATTTTCGACAGTCAAAACCCAAGGAGTTACGCATACATTCTTAACACAATCGATTACCTCACATCTAATGAACAGATGCCCTCTTCAGTAGTAATAGGTGTTGAATCTGATGTGCAAAACAGATATGGCGAAACTCAGCTAGAAATAAGTGATAGCAATGCTTTTGGCTCAAAAAACGAGCAATTTATTATTGACGAGCTTATTCCTTTTGCGAAGCAAAATTTTCAAACCCTCAATTATTGCTTACTTATAGGTCACTCCCGTTACGGATATTTCACCTCCTACTTGTTCTCGAAAAATCATCCCGAAATAAATGCTGTAATTTCCGCCAGCCCTGTATTTAGTCAAAAAAACAGCGATATACTTAAGCCAATTATAGAGATTAGTTCAAGCTATAACAAATCGAACTTTAAATACTTGAGATTTGGCATTGGGAATGATTATCCCGAGGATTTTCAAAGGATGAATGCTGCCTTGAATAACAGAAAAAATCAGAGTGAAAATGTGAGTATTGAGGGTTATCTTTTTAAGG
>JAGYKL010000086.1 GCA_018401705.1 Bacteroidia bacterium
TTCTTAAATTCTTTGACACGGGAAAAGGTGCTTGGTTTCGATTCTACGATTCGAAAACAATTGTAATCGGCAAAGGATTAAAAAAAATGACCTTACCGGTTGATGCGATAACAGAAGTAGTTGTTCATTATCAGTCAATTAAAGACCATAGGATTCAATTGTCAAGCTCAACTGCCTTGATGCGCAGTTTGATAAACCAAAAAGTATTGAATGAACTAATGGATTCACCCGAACTCATTCCTTCTACAATGACCTTCTTTACCAATGCAGAGAACGGCTATACTGTGCCATTGCGCTACCAAACACGAAACGGTAAAGAAGTTTACTCGCACGAAATCGAATTCTTTTTCGCGTATTGGCTGAAATCGCATGGTTTTAGTTTTGAATTAGCTAAAAGCGATGAAGATGCAGGCGATTGGCGGGCATTTAGAAAGGGATAAGCGAAAGCCTCGTATGAAAGTTTTCTCGACTCTGAAATTAATGGGTTGTTTACAGCTGTTGCAAACAGTAATTGAATAATTGTCTCAAAACGAATGACAAAAAACAGCGATAATTTTAGCAGAAGCATGCAAATGGTCATTATTGGCCTTACACTGACTACCTGCTTCACCTTAGGTTTGCTGGCTTGGGGCTGGATTGATAGCATTTTCTTTGGCAATGAATTAAGCGTCTATTTTGCCAACCGTTATTACCGCTACATGACCGGATTTATCAACATTCCCGTATATAGTGGAGCTGCATTTTTAATGTATTGGGCAACCCGTGGCAATACAAGTTATATGGATGCCATATATGATAAATTAGATTTGCCTGCGCATTCAACACATTCGAACAGTTTAGCCTCAAGTGTAGAACACTCGGCCGAGGAATTTGCGAAAACAGATCCGGCATTTGCACAACTCTTAAAGCGATTTTATGGGTATTTACGGTCGTTTTCAGGAAGCGGTCAGTTTGGTGTACGCCAAGCTATAGATGCAACTTCGGGAGGCAAAAGCTACTGGGCTTATTATTTCGTGTTTGGATTTACCATACTGCCTTTTCTCTTCTTTTACGTGTTTACAATAAGTTACGCTCAACATGTTTATCGGGCCGAATTCAATGATATAATGAAAGCAGCAAGGTTGTCGCGACCCGATTATACCATTGGATTAATTATGGCGTTGGTCATCATGCTGGTTATATTTATTTTCAAAACTGTTCAGTTTATAACGATAAAGCTTCTGAGCCCACTTATAGGAATCAGCAAAAAAACGTTGAATACGGAAGAAGCAGACCCCTGGAGCCTGAGTTTCAAAAATTTCATCACACAAAAACATCAGTATATTCAAGTTCCCTGGCGTGTTTATTTTTATCCGCTGATTGGTTTTTGCGCAGGTTTTCCGTTTATCATCGGGCTCGTTTTACTCAATAGTGTATTAATTATTATAGGTGGATGCATCATGCTCACCGCTTTTTTGTTGATGCGCTTTGACGCCGGAAAGGGCATCTGGTTTCATTTTCGTGATCCTAAAACCCTGGAAGTAGGAGTTGCGAAACAAGCGCATCGTTTTGAGATAAATGACATTGAGGAAGTGATTGTGCATTATC
>JAGYKL010000087.1 GCA_018401705.1 Bacteroidia bacterium
TTAAATCAAAGCTGTAGTATTGAGATAAAAGCTCGAGCTCTTCAGGGTCATAAACCGAAACCCCTATTTTTTTCAGCACTCCCTGCGACTTAAGATCCGCCAGTGTATTAAAAATGACTTCTCCATTTTTCCCTAGCAACTCCATGGGGCGATGTAAAAGATATCCATAAATGGAATCCAGCTTCAATCGTTTAATGGAGGTCTCTACACTACTCTTAACCCAGTCATCCAGAACGGAATTTTCGCAATTCCGCGGCGCAAGCTTAGACACAACATCAAATTGCCTAACGCCAATTGCCCCCAAAACTTCTTCACTCGAACCATAAGCAGCTGCTGTATCAAGTGTAGATACATTATTACCAATGGCTGCCGCTAGAATATTTGCAACCATCCGGTCACTTACTTGTTCATTATTATTTGCAATTCCATAGGGCAAGCCAAACTGAGCCGTTCCTATTGCAATTTTCATATTTTAAAAGCCTTTTGTAATTCAATTTGTGCATTCAAAATTCATAACAGTACAATTAAAGACCTAAAGATTGCTGCAAAACAGAAACAACATAATCTTGTTCAGCGTCTTTTAAGGCTGGATAAAGAGGTATACTTATCGCCTCCGAGTAATAGCGCTCGGCTTCAGGAAAATCACCAGCACGAAAACCCATATTTTGAAAATACGGCTGCATATGCACAGGAATGTAGTGAAGATTTACAAATATCTCTTTAGCTCTGAGAGCTTCAAAAACATCTAAATGGCTTACGCCTATATCATTTAATTTCAATCTAATAACATAAAGATGATAAGCAGAGTATCCATCTTTATGCTGCCAAGGTGTCACGACAGGTAAGTCTGCAAGTACTTTATTATATCGATCTGCAATTTCATGCCTGCGTGAAACGTAATGAATCAGCCTAGACATCTGACTTGCACCTAGAGCACCTTGCAAATCCGTCATTCTATAATTAAACCCTAAATCAACCTGTTGATAATACCAAGAACCCTCCATTGGTTTCGTCATCAGACTTGGAGTCCTTGTGATACCATGACTGCGAAGAAGATTCATTTTCTCAGCAAGCCGGTCATTATTAGTAACAGCCATGCCGCCCTCTCCCGAAGTAATAATCTTGACAGGATGAAAGCTGAAGATTGTTACGTCACTATAGCGACAATTACCAATAGGTTCATTGAGGTACCGGCCACCAATTGCATGTGAAGCGTCTTCAATAATTTTAAAGTCATACTTAACAGACAAATCGTAAATTGCCCTCATATTGCACGGCTGACCACTAAAATGAACTGGAACAACTACCTTAGGTAACTTCCCTTTACGTTCAGCTAAAATTAGTTTTTCTTCTAATGCTTCAGGACACAGATTATAAGTCCTGGGATCGATATCAACAAAATCTACTTGTGCTCCACAATATAAACCGCAATTTGCTGAAGCGACAAAAGTATTCGGCGATGTCCATAGCCAATCACCATCGCCCAGCCCCAATGCCAAGCATGCTATATGCAAGGCAGAAGTTGCGCTGTTGGTTGCTACTGCATACTTAGCAT
>JAGYKL010000088.1 GCA_018401705.1 Bacteroidia bacterium
GATAGGTGGCGATTTTGTTAGTGCATGCGGGAATGCAACATCTATCGAAAATAAGCCAGACTTAGATTTATTTGAGATTTATCCAAACCCAATTTCGAATCAATTAAATATTCGTAATTCTTCTCTAAAAGGTACTTTCCAAGTAAGCATCCTAGACGCCACCGGCCGCCTAATTCAAAACGAGCAGTTCTCAGGCATCGGCACACATACGTTGGATTTGAACGGTTTAGCCCAAGGTATTTATTATTGTAGGGTTATGCAGGGTGAGGAAGTTGTTGTGGTTGAGAAGGTGGTGAAGGTGGAGTAAAAGGTAAAAGTAGAAAGTAAAAAGCGGGGATTAGGAGGTTGGCAGAAATGCCTAATGATCATTCCTATAAACAATTACATCTTTTAGGCGCCATGTAGAAAGACTTCGGCTGGAATACTAAAATAATTTTTCAGTTTTTGCGCCATTTTTAGAGTGATTTCACGTTTACCAGACAGTATTGCAGAAACATGACCTTTACTTCCAATAATAGATTCAAGATCTTTTGCCTTCAGTCCTTTCTCTTTCATCTTGTATTTGATGACTTCTAATGCATCGAGTTCAGGCAATTGATAATGTTTGTCATCAAAATCTTTTACAAGGACTAATAACAAATCCAGCTCATCACCTTCTGGTGTGTTCGGCTCGGCATGAAATATTTCCATCATTCGAATGGAAGCTTTGTTATACTCTTCTTCTGTTTTTAAAACTTTCCAGGTCATGACATTATTTTTTGCTTGTTAAAATTGAAGTATCAAATGAAATGCTTTCAACATTAATTTTGTCGTATTCTTTATGCGTTCCAAACCAAATGACATAAGATGCAGCTTGAGAGAAATTTATTGAAATGACCAATCGGAATTCGTTACCCTTTATATTAAAAACAACTCTGTTATTATTCACGATGCTAGCATTTCCATAGACTTTCTTAAGCTCATTGAAATTATTGAATTTATGCCCGGAAAATTCTGTAAACCATATCAATAACTGAGTTTCAGCCATTGGATACTTTTTGATATAGTATTGAATCGTTTTCCTGACAAGAACTTTCACATGACAAAGATAAACAAAGTTTTCAATTTGCAAACTATTGTCTCGGAATGTAAATGGAAAGGGCACATCTGCTAACAGCGCACAAGCGCAGTTTGGGCATTTCTGAAGGTTGATCATTTCGGTTTCTTTGTAACTTCGTCGTAGATTGAAATATTTTGGTCACCAATCCCAAACTGCCCCTGTGCGCGAACCGCTATTAATTTCTATCTGAGGTGCCTGAGGCTCTCGAAGGCCCGAAGCGGAGAAATGAGTAATCTCGAGTGAAAACCTTTGTTATATGCTGTTTGCTATTTGTCATTATTATGTCCCCAAATTAAAAAAATCAAGACTATAACTTTTTCTTCAACAATTCGGTAGATTAATCTGTGCTTATCAGAAATCCTTCTTGACAAAGCTGCAACTTTATAATGCTTTTGTTTCTCAGGTTTTCC
>JAGYKL010000089.1 GCA_018401705.1 Bacteroidia bacterium
AATAGACGCTGTAAACCCTGGAGAGGGTGTTGACCAAGTTGGTTATGTGCAAAATTTAACTGGCAATATCGGTGCTGATGCTGTAATCATAACTGCCTCGAATAAGAGCAATGAGATTATTTCTCAATCTGCTAAAATGTCTAGGAAAAGAGGAAGAATTGTTTTAGTAGGAGTTATCGGATTAGATATTTCAAGAGCAGATTTTTATGAAAAAGAATTGACTTTTCAAGTTTCTTGTTCTTATGGGCCAGGACGATATGACGAACAGTATGAGCAAATGGGACAAGATTATCCCCTTCCATTTGTTCGTTGGACTGAAAAGCGCAATTTTGAAACTATTTTAAATGCTATTGCTTCAGGTTCAATAGATGTTAAGAGTTTAATTACCGAAAGGATTGCTCTTGACAACTACAATGAGATTTATTCCGATATGAACAATGGAAGATCAATTGCTTCCATTTTAGAATATCCTGAGAAAGAATCAAATGAACCGAATAGGTCAATCAGATTAAACAGTGCTGAGTTTACAAGTGGGCAGGGTGTAGTTGGCATTATTGGTGCCGGTAACTTTACTTCAGCCATGATTTTACCTTGTTTGAAAAAGACTCAAGCTAAGCTAAAGTATATTTCAAGTGCAGGGGGATTGACAGGTACTGTATTGGCAAAAAAATTTAACATAGCCAATTCGATTACAGATAACAGTTCTATCTTTAATGATAACGATGTTGACTTAGTAATGGTGACAACTCGACACAATTCGCACGCATCGTTAGTTGTACAAGCATTAGATTATGGGAAGCATGTATTTGTTGAAAAACCATTAGCCTTAAATCTGGCCGAGCTCGATCAAATTATCGAAGCAACAGAGAAATCAAAAAAAACTGTAACAGTAGGTTTCAACAGACGTTTCGCACCTTTAGCGGTCAAGATGAAAACGCTCTTGGGAAATAGCGGCTCCCCTATGAATATCGTTGCAACCATGAATGCAGGGTTTATACCTGGTAATGTTTGGGTTAATGACATGGAGGTTGGCGGAGGTAGAATCATTGGGGAGGCTTGTCACTTTATAGATTTGATTTCCTTTTTAACTAATTCACAAGTTGTTTCAGTATGTATGAATGCTCTGGGTCAGCATCCTATGGATAATTCAGACAATGCGTCAATACTTCTGAAATATGAAAATGGATCGAATGCAGTAATCAATTATTTTGCCAATGGATCAAAAGCATATTCGAAGGAAAGGGTAGAGGTTTATCATCAGGAAAGAACTTTAGTGATGGATAATTGGCGCAAGATATCAGGTTACGGTTTCAAAAACTTTAGTTCAGCGTCTTCTGGACAAGACAAAGGGCACCAAAGTCAATTTAATTTGTTAATAGAGTCGGTGACAAAAGGCGGTAAGCAAGTCATACCATTTGACCAAATCATCAA
>JAGYKL010000009.1 GCA_018401705.1 Bacteroidia bacterium
GGAGCAAGCCCATGATGCACATTGAGGGTGCCTTTTCGTGCAATTGAAAATATATTCTCTTTTAATATGCCTGCTCCGGCTTGAACTATAATATCAGGATTCAGGCCCTTAATTAAGTCTTCTGTAGCAGAATCATTTAATGCATCAACATAATATGCAGAAAAGTCAGTTAAATTAAAACCTGAGACTTTTTGAGAAATTACTTTATCAAGTAAAACTAAATCCCTTTGTAATTCATTTCTGCCATCGCGAAGTGAAACAAGCATCCGCTTAATTCTATTAATAAAGCTAACTTGGTGCTGCTTCGTTTTTAAAACTACGATTGAATAATTATGCTCAGGGCGTGCTTTAATTAATTGGGATATATTGAACTCATCAAACGAACTTTGGTTTAGACTTGTATAAATGACTATGTTCATGAGCAAATTTCTGAATTTGGTAATTTATCGTGTGGATTGATGAACTTGGATACAATCCTAAACGGTTATACAAGTAAGGCAAATGCTCATCATTTTCAAAGCGATAATCAACAGCGCACTGATATTTGTATCCTAATTGAAATGCCTCTTTAGCTAACTTAGGTGAATAACTTCCATCAGGATAACCAATACTATTAACTTCCTTTTGCGTAAGAGATTCGAGGTATTTCTTTGATCTGGCGATTTCTTCTAGCGCATAATTAAACTCAATGTTGCCTAAATTATTGTGATAAAACCCGTGAGAACCAACTTGGATGTATTTAGATTTTCCGATTTCTGAAATTTCAGCAGGGCTCATTAAAGTCCAATAGTCTGCTAATTCAGGGGCATCTAAATCAACATTACTCAAAGAAAGAAGGACTTGCTTTAGTTCACCAAATTGCGCAGTACCGCAGATTCTATTTGCTCGCATATAGTCACGCAATTCATTAAACCTGCCATTGCTACCTCTTTGAAATCTTTCCCCATTATGCTTAATCACATCATCCTTAATGCTAGAAATACAAATATCAACCAAATCAGCCCACAGAATCTCCTTTTTTACTGCATCTAACCCAGTGATAAAAAATGTAGCTGGGATACAATATTTCTCAAATAAAGGATATGCATACTTATAATTGTTTAAATAGCCATCGTCAAATGTGATAGCAATATTAAGGCGATCGCTACTTAGGTTTCTATCTTCAAAGAAATCCTCCAAGCTTAATACATTAAAATGCTTTTTGTAAAAAATCAGATGTGTTTCTAAACTACTAGTACTAAAAAACCTTGAATTAAATGCCAAATTCTCATGCTTATCAATACCATGATACATAATTATACATTTCTCACCAACTTGTATTTTAGGTTTAATCAGTCCATAGCTGATTAACTTATTTACAATTCTTGTTTTCATTACAGCTAAGACAAAAAACGACTTTAAGTCCTTATTGGACTTATTAGTCCTTTTTAATACATTATAAATCTTTATATATCAAATATACAATCTAATAGACATTTCTGTCAAGAGCGAATTGAAGATTCTAAATGCACTTAAATGAGAATAAATGCTAAAACATTGATTTTCAAATAAAAATAATTCAATGACCAATTGTGGATTCGCTGCTTACCCAAAGTCTACTTGGATATCTCCTTAACAATTCTTGTATTACATCATATTTGGTCGTTTTATTATGTTTATATACCTTTAACGATATTTATCGGACGATTCATACATAACTCTTGACTGTTATTTATTCACTAAAATCACAAATTTTATTCTGACTAAATTATTGATTTGCTCTTTTTTATTTTCTCTTTTTTATAATAGATAATTCACTAATCAACTACCACAAACGACATATCCCAATTGTAATATTACTGTCTATATTGGACTTTTTAATTTCGCTGGTTTAAATTATGTCAAGTCTCCACAGTTATGAGTACGTCATTTTTGTACATCAAGATTCTAATTGCAAGCTTCTAAGATGCTTAAAATGTAACGAGAATAGCCTCAACAAAAGCTGAAATTAATTACTAAGTATGGTATTTAAGAGTAGTCTTAAAATCCTAAGATGCATTAATTAGAGAGGCATATAGCATCTTTTTAACGTTTTAACTTGCATTAACCACAGTTTTTTTTTAGAAAACCCGCTTGATGCAGACAAGAGATTATTAAATATTTAAGATATAGCTGCTATCCAATAAACATGAGTAATATCATTTTTTGAAAGAATACCTAAGATTAGATTTGCTTCAAGTTACACCTATGAAACATCTGCTATTCTTAACACTAATTTTTCAAATTACCTTAACTATTAAATCTCAAAACCTTGAGTGGGACAATGTTTACCCCAATTACTTATCCTTAGGTAAGGCCCTAACAACAGATAATGATAACAATGTTATTTCTGTAGGGAATGGTTTTAGTCAAGCTGCTTTCAACGAATTTATTTATATCGAAAAATTATCACCTGAGGGTCAACTTATTTGGAAAGACTCAGTTAGCACAAATGGATCAAATAATTATCACGCTGCAACTTGGGTTGGGGTCGATAACAACAATGAGATTTTCATTGTTGGATATAGCTACAATTTATCATTACAAAACGAAGTGCCAAATGCTATTGTTGTACTTAAATTCTCCTCAAATGGTGAATTACTCAATAATACAAGTGTTCCTGGCTTCTTTAACCGTGATGGAAATACAAACTTAGGAAAGAGAAATGAATCAGCTCTTGATGAGCAAGGCAATTTGTATGTAGCCTCGGCCGGTGCTACAAATACATTAAATGGAGCTGGACTCTTACTTTTAAAGTTTGACAATAATGCAAGTCTTATATGGGAGCGATTACAGTCGTTTGGCAGTATTCACGGTTTACGTGGAATGCATTATAACAATGGCAAAATTGCGCTTATGGGAACATCAAGCACAACCGGAACAAATAATATAATAAGTGTTTGGAATCAACAGGGAGATATCGTTTGGAGCTCCACAGGATCTATCCCAAATCAAACTTGGGCTACTGACGTTTTACTAGATGAATCAGGTAACACCTACACGCTTTGCCAGAATTACGGAACTAGCTATAATCTCATTGAACTCACCAAGTATGATGTAAATGGGGAGGAGATCTTTTCGAAACAATACGACATTAATATTGCCGCTACTTCTGGTAGAATGGCTCTGCTTTCTAATGGAAATTTAGCAATATCAGGCACTAATTGGACTATTTCAGGACCCGGAAAATTATTTGTGGCTCAAGTATTACCTGAAAATGGGAATGAAATATTTTATGCCACGTATAGTTTACCTCAATCAAACAATTGGGTTTACGATATTATATCTACAAATTCAAATCATTATTATCTAGCTGGTCAAAGCGATAACAATGGAGGAGCTCCAAGTTCAATGTTCTTGTATGCATTTTCGGCTACTGATGGATTTCAATGGGATGCAGCATACAATATTGAAGGTGTGAAACCAATGTCATTAGCCGCTGATGCAGAAGAAAATATTTATGTGCAATTAGAAAATAAAAACACGGTACTCAAATATAACCAAGACATTGTTCTAAACGCAAAAACTATATCTAAGTCTTTTACGAAGTCAAATATTTACCCAAATCCAACAAGTGAAAACGCTATATTAGAAATTGAATTAAGCAATCCTAACAATTCTTCAATTCAAATACTCAACGCATTTGGTGAGATTGTTTACGAGTTTTCTTCTAATCAATTCTCAAACGGTTTGAATTACCTTGAATTAGATTTGGAGCATTTAAGTTGCGGAATCTATTATTGCCTAATCAAAGACAGTAAAACAACTAAAACACTTAAAATTATCAGGCTTTAAACTTTAGGCTTGAGTTCAGCTTGTCTATTTACCAACTTTTGCCAATATTCAAAGCAATAATGTAACTCTGCCAATATAAGATTTAGGTTCTAAAAGAACCTTTACCCAGCCTACCTAAACATATTAAGTATCCTAGTCAAATTAGGGTCTTTCTCAGTTTCTCTAATTGTATCAATAATTACACTGATTTCGCTAGATTTTTTCTTGTAAATCGTTTTTTCAACTTCCTTATCCTGAACAACAGAAACAGCTGTGCCCTTTTCTACCATCTCCTGAATCTCTGAATTCACAGCATCAACACGCGAATCATACCAGGTTTGAAGTTCGGCTAATACCTGAATACCAGAAAGACGAATAAACCATGCAGATGATTTAGTTGATACATCTTCAAAGTATGAGATTGATTCACTTATCGAAGGCTCTTCCTGCGAAATAACATATCTGCCAATAAGCTGAACAAAAATATAGCGATCGTTAGGATTACTAATCCCAGCGTAAGCTGATTTTAAAAACTCCAATTTACCCGGCACTGCTGCATCAGCATAAATTGCAGCAATTGAGGTTAACATATCACCTTTTGCAGTCTTCTCCATTGGCTCGATGAGTTTGATTGCCTTCTCTGCATCCGCTCCATAAATAGAAGCTAATGCCGATGATTTCACCATCGATGAGCTATCTCTTAGGGCTGTTTCAAATAAAGCAAACACTTCAGGCTCTGATGCAGCAAACCCAAGTTTGCCTATTGCTTGTGCTCTAACTGTTGACTTATGATCATTCTTCGCCAATTGAATTAAAATTGGCTTATAACCTTCAGTATCCTGTGCTATTTGATCATCTAATCTTTCTAAAACATATGAACGGATTTTCCAGAACTTATCTTTTAGTGTTAGCTTTAAAACCTCAGAAACTCCCGGCTCAGAAGAATTATCCAAAAGAATATCTACCGCTGCAAATCTGTCGCGATACAATTCTCCATGCAAATAAAGCTCTCTGGCTTCATCAACTGTGAGCTGCTGAGTAATCTGCCCAAGCAATTGATGCTCAGAGTCTACCAACAGGAAGTCAGGTTTCTTTTCTGACTTAAATACAAATGATTGATTCTGTTCTTGAAAAGTGATTTTCTCTTTACGAATGTTGCTTCCAAAACCTAATGCAATTTCGAGAGGCAAACGATAAACTGGAGTTGATTCAAGATTCTGGGTTTGAGCAAGTTCTAAAGTTATGGTTGAATCAGCTTCGCTCCAATTCCACTTAACCTCAACCAATGGATGCCCTTTATCTAAAAACCATTGATTAAAAAACCAGTTCAAATCCTCTCCGGTAACTTTTTCGAATGCTAATCTTAAATTATGGATTTCAGCTGCTTGATAAGCATTATCAGTTAAATAAGTTTTTAGAGATTCGAAAAAGGCTTCATCACCTACTGCTTTTCTCAACATATGAAGCACGCATCCGCCTTTCTGATAAGAATGGCGATCAAACATATCTTCTCGTTTTTCATAGTTGAAACGAATCAAATCTACTTTCTTCTGAAACGACTCTTCGATGTATGTGCTTAGGTCATTTTGCAAATGCAAATCGGCAGCGTCTCTTCCGTATTTATGCTCATTCCAAAGATATTCGCCATACGTTGCAAACGACTCATTCAAAGGAAGGTTAGCCCAGGATTCGCATGTAACCATATCGCCAAACCAATGGTGAAAAAGCTCGTGAGCAATAACATCCTCATAATCCTGATCTATCATTTCTTCTGGAGTTTGTTGAACAAATTCACCAAACAAAGTTGCTGATGTATTCTCCATAGCTCCTGAAACATAGTCTCTTACAACTACCTGGGAGTATTTTGGCCAAGGGTACATTACTCCTGTTGCTTCTGAGAAAAATTTTAGCATTTCGGGCGTATTACCGAAAATATTCCTTGCATATGCCTCAAACTCTGGCTCTACATAATAATCTACATCAATCTTATTCCATGAATCTTTCACAACCGAAAATTCACCAATAGCCATCATCACCAAATAAGGAGCATTCTGCATTTTCATCTCCCAAGTATCGGTTCGAGTGCCATCAGCATTTTTAGTCGACTTTGTTTTAAGCCCGTTACTTAGTGTTTTGTATTTTTCAGGAACAGTAATTCTTATGTCATGAGTCATCTTCTCATTTGGCTTATCAATGGTAGGAAACCAGCATGAAGATGATTCTGTTTCTCCTTGAGTCCAGATTTGTGTTGGCTTTTCAGGATCTTTGTCTTTGGGGTCAATAAAATACAATCCCTTGGCATCTGTAATGGCGGCACTTCCTTCTGCCACCACTTTTTCGGGATTTGCTACATATTCAATAAACACCTCATATTGCTGAGCTCTTGTGTAAGTAGTATCCAAAGCTATTCTTAGCATGTAATCACGATATGTATAATTCAAATTCTTCAATTCTCCTTTCTTATTTTTTAAAGCTACCTGCTTGATATCAAAAGCTTTAGCATCAAGAATGAGAGAATCTACTGGATAGAAGTATGGTTTTACCAGAATTGTTGCTTTTCCAAATAACTGCTGGGCAGGGATGTCGAAACTAACTTCAAGAGAAGTATGAATTATATCGTTCAATCGTGTGGCCGAAGCATTATAAACTTCCGGTTCTTGACTCATAGCGAGCAAATCGGCAAAGTCAATTTCAGGCAAGTTCACCACCGAATCAATAGATGCTTCAATGGCTTCATCCATTTTACTTTTTGACTTTGATTCTTTTTGGGTTTTGCATGATGATAAAAAGAAACCTGCTAAAAAGGCAAGAATTAAATATCCACTAAGTGATGGTTTGTTAAATCGCATAATTTGAAAATGAATTGACAAAGAAAAGCTATTTGTAAGAGACAGAATAAATGTATGGGTCAATTGAAAGGTTTAAGTTTAATTAAAACAAGCTAGTGATTCCAAAGTGTACTTTGGCCGTTCTCGTTTCAATAGGATTTCCGAATTGACTTCCCAGCGCATAGCTGATAGAAAAAATGCCTGCTTTTGTTTCAAAACTCATTCCCGCTCCTAGTCCGTAAGGTCTATCAACAACATCGCGGTTCACTGCGCTATTCTCGTAGTAAGCTCCATTGACGAACAAAAACAAAAAAGAATTCTCTTCAAGTAAGTATCTGTATTCGAGATTTAAGATTGAATATGCCGAAGTAAAGATTGACTCTTCATCAAATCCACGAAGTGTATTATTACCACCAATTCTATAAAGCTCGTTTTCAAAAACAGAGGCTCCTCCGATATAACCGCCTAAGATTCCCGAAGTAAAGACCGACCTTTCCCTAATTGGCAGAAAGACGTCTGCGTCAATAAATCCTGTGTACTGCAACGATTTCAATTGCAAGCCATCATACACTTGAGGATTAAGCCCCGGGTTCTTATCAATCGTGCGGTTTCCTGCTCCAATTCGGGCAAGAATTCGATATCCTTTTCTGGGATTTAATCTATAATCCAGCTTGGTTAAGCTTAATTCTAAACCGTATTGACCCGTTCTTATGTCAGCGTAATCTGGCAAAGTAAGAAGGTTCTCAAGACCTCTTGTAGAAAGCAAATTAGAACGTTTATTCTCGAAGTATACTTTAAGGTAATCGCTGCCTTTCATCAAGTACTGAATCCCAAGCGACTGCTGTAGGTTAAGGAATGTGGTATCTCGTTTATATAATCCCAATTGGGCATCCACGCCAATACGTGTGTTAAATATAAAAGGCCAGGCTAATTGAACATTTAAGCTTTGGGTTTGGGTTTGTAGCCTCCGCCACTCAGCAATAATTGTTTCTCCTTTGCCCAGAGAATTCTTCAATCTTAAATTTGCTTCGCCAGTTAGAAGTAGCTTTCCAGATTGCTGATTGTTTGGCAAGAATCCAATAATACCGTTGAAACTGCTTGCTTTCTTAGGCTTAAGATAAAGTCTTATAAGTGCAGCTTCATCCATCAAAAAAACTTCGGCGGGTCTCAATTCAGTTATAAATGGCAGCTCCTTCATCCTAACGCTTAGGTTGCCTAGGAGACTTTCATTGTATAAATCGCCCGGCTCAATGCCAATGTAGTTGTATAAATATCTGTTAGAAATTTTCGCGTCACCGCGGATGGTTATACTATCAATCTTAATGAGTTCACCTTTTTCAACTCTAATTCCTGCTCTTATTATGCCTTCATTATTCTGAATACTATCGAATTTAACTTTTGCAAATGGATAGCCATGATTCTCATAATATGCGAGAATTCTCTTCATCATTTTACGAGTTGCATTCAGCCTAAAGGCACGGTCGTTATAAAGTCTGTTTCTATAGCCTGCGGCTGAAAGAGCTGATGCATCAACATCTATAGGATAAAGGTTCGACCAATTAAATTCTTGACCAAGATAAAGATGAGCAATTTGCCTCTTTTCATCTCCTGATAGTGAATCAATACCTGCAGCCAAGAAACCCAAATCCTGCAATCTGATTACATAATCTCTAAGAGCATCTCTTCGTTCAAAGACACCTGAATAATTAGTTTTCGGACTAAAAGGAAGTTCTTTTCCATCTTTCTCAAGAATGACCAAGGAATAATTCTGAGCTGTTAATAGAACTGATACAACCGTAAAATAAAGAAATAGAAACGCGTATCTAGATTTCATGGAATATGCCAATTCACAGGAGTTTTTCCCATATCTACGAGAATTTTATTGGTGTATGAAAAATGACGGCAACCAAAAAATCCATTATAAGCAGATAAAGGAGAAGGGTGTGCAGCTTTAAGCACATAATGCTTTTCTGTATCTATGAGTTTCTCTTTCATCTGCGCTGGTCTCCCCCATAAAAGGAAAACAATCCCCTTTTTATGTTTTGAAACTAAACGAATAACTTCATCTGTAAATTGCTCCCAGCCTTTTCCTTGGTGCGATGCCGGAGAAGCCGCTCTCACAGTTAAAGTTGCATTTAAAAGCAAAACTCCTTGGTCGGCCCAATAGCCAAGATCGCCATTTGCACCCATGGTTTGACCTAAATCTGTGCCTATTTCTTTATAAATATTCTTTAATGATGGAGGAAGCTTGTTATTTTCTGCAACAGAAAAACACAAGCCATTTGCTTGCCCCTGCCCGTGATAAGGATCCTGACCCATAATTACAATCTTAACCTTATCGAATGGAGTTCTGTTAAAAGCAGCAAATATTGAGGGCCCGGGAGGATAAATAGTATAAGTTTTCCTTTCTTCTATTAGAAAAGATTTTAATTCTGCGAAGTAAGGTTTGACAAACTCTTCAGCTAAAACTCCTTTCCAACCCTCTTCAATTTTCACATCTGTTGCACTAAGCTTTTCCATCATTATTCTTTATACAAACATACTGAATGAACATTAGCCTTCGTTAGCTAGTGGTAACCTTTCAAAAATCATTTCGTTATAAGTTGAGAAATATACCTAACCTATATTTAATTGGTAACGATGAAAAGATTCGGATTTCCCCTTTTGCTTTTAACAATCCTCACTTTTTGCCTCTCTTCATGCATTACAAGAATAGATTGTCCCGCATACGGTAAAAAAAACGATGTTAAAAAAGAAATCAGGTCGTAAGCAATTAATTTGCTAATTTTGACCGGATTTTGAACAAATGAAAAAACTAACTTCAGTTTTCCTTTTAGCAGTATTGCTAAGTTTTGTGCTGGTTTCTTGTAGAGCGAAGAAAGTTGACTGCCCTGCTTATGGGAAAGTCAACTCTGTAGAGGTTTCTAAGCAATCTTAATATATGGTGGAATGGATCCGCTTGATTGATATTTCTCAATTAGATGAAATACAATCCCTCTCCTTTCAGGAAGAGAAAGGAGTTGCCATTTTCAAGCATAGCACAAGGTGTTCTATCAGTTCCATGGCTAAAAATCGCCTGGACAAAGGCCAATCAAATATTCCTTCTTATTATCTTGATTTAATTCAGTTCCGTTCCATTAGCAATGAAATTGCTAATCGTTTTGGGATTCAGCATGAATCACCACAGTTAATTATTATCAAAGACGGAAAGGCAATTGAGCATAGCTCGCATAATATGGTATCGCCGTCTCAGCTTTTGCGATAAGTGTCCCAATCAAAATGAATATCCTGCTCTAGTTCTGAACTAACACTCAATGCTACCGGACAAGTGCGTGCAGCTTTTTCGAGTATTACTTTTTGACGATCAGTTAATTCAGCTGAGAAATTATAAAACCTGATTATAATTTTACCAATCCTTCTTGGATTTGACTCCATTACTTTGGTAACATCCGCCAACATGTTGGCTATATCAATTGAATGAATCTCTGCAGAAATACCCATTAAGGTCATCATGCAAGCTGAAAGCGCAGCACAAACGGTATCAGTAGGAGAGAACATTTCTCCTTTTCCTTTATTATCAACTGGTGCGTCGGTCATAAATTGACTACCCGATGCAAGATGAGTTTGCCTAGTTCTTAGGTTTCCGAGATACTCCGAGCGAATGGTTATCATGTAGCTATAAATCTATTGTATCTTTGCACAAATGCCTCAAAATTACCTAAAAAAAGCAAGTGCTCTTATTGTGCTTTTCCTGCTGATTTGTCTGGGAGAATCTTCTTCTGTCTTTTCTCAGGAGTTTGAGAACATTGTTGATGTTGAAGAGAAAGGCATTTTATATAATCGAATAAATCATTTTGGCTTCATGCTTCATACGAATGGAGTTGGCATCAATTATAGACATGGAAAAAACCTAAGTGGTTACAGCTATCTGCTAGGCGATTTTCAATTGCTCAGCATGAGGCACCCAAAAGAAGTTAAAAGTATCAATCCTTTCAGCGATAACAATTCGGGCTTTATTTATGGAAAGCTTAATTCTGTAAATATTCTCAGAACTGGAATCGGGAAACAAAAAACCATCAATGCCAAAGGTGATAAAGGCGGCGTAGAGATTTCTCTTGCTGCTTATACAGGAGCCTCCTGGGCTTTTGTTAAACCTGTTTATTTAACTATTTTTCAATTTAGCGACCAGTTAGGAGTTGATGAAGTAGTTGCCAAATATGACCCTGACATTCATTATCCTGATAATATTTCAGGTAGAGCTTCTGCCCTCAAAGGATTCGACCAACTTAGAATCCATCCGGGACTTTACGGCAGTTTTTTAATAAATCTCGAGTTTGGCAAAGAACAAACTCGTCTAAAAATGGTTGAAACAGGAGCCACTTTGGATGTTTTTGCCAAGCCTATTCCAATTATGGCGTTTTCGCCTAAAAGCAATTATTTTTTCAACTTCTTTATCCGGGTTTTACTCGGAAAGAAATGGAACAAGTGAGTATGAAAGAAACAGAGGTAATTACCGAAAAGCCTAAAAGAACAAAACCTGATTGGTTAAGAGTTAAACTTCCTACAGGTAAAGAATATGCACAAGTTAGAAAACTTGTGGATGAACATAAATTGCATACTATCTGCGAAAGCGGTAATTGTCCCAACATGGGCGAATGCTGGGGAGCAGGCACAGCTACCTTTATGATTTTAGGTAATATTTGCACACGTTCGTGTGGATTTTGTGCCGTTGCCACGGGGATGCCAAGTGCTGTTGACTGGCAAGAGCCGTCTCGTGTTGCAAGTTCAGTGAAGTTGATGCAGGTAAAACATGCCGTTGTTACTTCAGTTGACAGAGATGATTTAAAAGATGGGGGTTCCATTATTTGGGTTGAAACGGTTGAAGCAATACGACGCGAAAGTCCCGGAACCACCTTAGAAACTCTGATTCCTGATTTCATGGGTAAATGGGAAAATCTACAACGTATTATAGATGTTAAGCCTGAAATTGTTTCTCATAACCTTGAAACAGTAAGAAGGCTCACTCGTCAAGTAAGAATTCAGGCTCAATACGACAGAAGCTTAGAGGTATTAAGAAGATTAAAAGAAGGTGGCTGCAAAACAAAGTCAGGTGTAATGCTCGGACTAGGAGAAACTGATGAGGAAATCAGAGAAACCATGAGAGATCTTTCTAATAACAACGTAGATATTCTCACACTTGGGCAATACCTGCAGCCAACACCGAAACATCTCCCAGTTGCTGAATTTGTTACTCCAGAAAGATTTGCCGAATACAAAGAATTTGGATTATCTCTAGGTTTCAAATATGTTGAAAGCGGCCCATTGGTTCGCTCTTCTTACCACGCCGAGAAGCATTTATTCTAAATTGCAATTTCACACTCAGCAATATAGCAGAATTGCCATTTTGCAAACGAAAGTGATATGTTAATAAATTTTTAACATCAAATCACTGTAAATATTTGTGTATTTCATTTTCTAAGTGTACTTTTGACACTCAAAACAAAATCAAACTCTATCATTATGCAGAAAATAAGAGTTGCTATAAATGGATTCGGGCGTATAGGACGCATTAGTTTTCGTGCAATTATAAGTAAACCAAACATCGAAGTTGTTGCAATAAATGACTTAACTGATGTTGAAACCCTTGCTCATTTATTAAAATACGATTCAGTTCACGGAAGATTTCCTGGAGAAGTCACCACCGAATCAAGCTATATTCACGCTGGAGGTCACTCAATGCAAGTATTTGCAGAAAAAGACCCGGCAAACTTGCCTTGGAAAAACCTAAATGTTGATGTAGTTATCGAATCAACAGGATTCTTTTTAGATAAAGAATCAGCCGGCAAACATATTACAGCAGGTGCAAAAAGAGTAGTTATCTCAGCACCAGCTAAAGGGGATGTAGAAACAGTTGTTCTAGGAGTGAACGACGAAATTCTTGCTAGTAACCAAACGATATTATCTAATGCATCTTGCACTACTAATTGTGCTGCACCAATGGTTAAAATCCTTGACGATGCATTTGGAGTGGAAGCAGGCTTATTAACTACTGTTCACGCTTACACTGGTGATCAAAGATTAGTAGATGCTCCTCATAAAGATTTAAGAAGAGCTCGCTCTGCAGCTTTATCTATCATTCCTACAAGCACCGGAGCTGCCAAGGCAATTGGTCTTGTGCTTCCTCATCTTAAAGGAAAGTTAGATGGTATTGCATTGCGTGTTCCAATTCCAGCCGGTTCGATGACCGACTTAACAGTAAAAATAAAAAAGCAGGCAACTGTTGAAGAAATCAACAATGCTTTTAAAAATGCAGCTGAGAATCAAATGAAAGGAATTCTTGAGTATACCTCAGATCCTATCGTCTCTGCTGATATCGTAGGCAACCCTCATTCTTGTATCCTTGATTCAGACCTTACAATGGTTATGGGTCAAACAGTAAAAGTAGTGGGTTGGTACGACAATGAATCCGGCTATTCTGCCCGGGTTGCCGATTTGATCGAGAGAATGGCCGCAATGCCAAATCTTGCTCCAAGCGGTACTAGTTCTGAACCTGTAACTGCATAATATAGGTTAGTTTGATTTTGGGAAACGAAGGTCCCGGTAGCGCAAGCTCACCGGGATTTTCGCATTTATGAACCTATTACTCTTTCTATCATAAGGAAAGATTCGTTTTTCTTGTAATTTTGAATCGATGATAGCACTACGCCCCGTTGAAAAAATAGACGCAGCAAATATTGGTCTCATGATTTTATCATGTGCCATTGCCTTTGTAATCCCTTTTGAGCTTTTCCTTTTTTCATATGCAGTTCTAGGTCCGCTTCACTATCTCACAGAGATAGGATGGCTTCATAAAAAAGGCTATTTCACAACTGGCAAATATGATTACGTCTTGCTAGCCGTGCTTGCTGGCTTAATCACATTAGGCTTTTTAGGTCTTTCAGATTCTCTCGAAGGAGTTTCGAATGGACTCATTTATCTGGGCTTTCTTATGGCATTGGCAATGGTGGTTTTCAAAGACCCAACAATTAAAGTGATTAGTGCCATTGTAATTCTGTTTTCTACATTCTTATTTAGAGATTCTACCTTCTACGATTACTTCTTTGCTATCTATTTGCCAACTATTATTCACGTATTCATCTTTACTGGATTATTTATAGTTTATGGTGCTTTAAAAAGCAAAAGCCGACTTGGCTTTATTTCAGTTCTCGTTTTTATCCTATGCGCAGCTAGCTTTTTCCTTATCCCGGCTGGATACTCGCCTTTCGCCTCAAAGAAGTATATTCAAAATAGCTTCACTGGATTTGTGGAACTTAACCGTCAGTTAATAAACCTATTTGGATTAGCTGAATTAAAGGAGTTTAACCGTGCTACTGTGGTAGAAAATGTAAATGTAATTTTTAGCTCTCAGGCAGGTTACATGGTCATGAGATTCATTGCCTTTGCCTATACCTATCATTACCTCAACTGGTTTTCAAAGACTTCTGTAATTCAATGGCATAAAGTCTCTCGAAATACTCTTATAGCTATCATTAGCATTTGGGCTATTTCTATTGCAATTTATGCCTACGATTATATGATAGGTTTAAAATGGCTCTTCTTACTGAGTTTCCTTCATGTATTACTCGAATTTCCACTTAATTACAGAAGCATCATTGGTATAGGTACCGAACTTAAATCAATGTTGATTCCAAATCGAATGAAACAAGTCTGATATGAGAATTGTGTTCCTTGGAACTCCTGATTTTGCTGTTGCAACTTTAGAAAAGCTAATAGAGAAAGATTTAAATGTTGTTGCAGTAGTTACAGCGCCCGACAGACCTTCAGGTCGCGGATTGAAATTAAAGCAATCGGCGGTTGCAGATGCTGCTCAAAGGCATAATATACCGGTTCTTAAACCTGAGAAACTTAAAAACCCTGAATTTTTAGCCGAACTTGAAGCTTATAAAGCAGATGTTCAAGTTGTAGTAGCATTTAGAATGCTTCCCGAAATTGTTTGGAATATGCCTCCTTTGGGAACATATAACCTCCATGCCTCATTACTTCCCCAGTATAGAGGAGCTGCTCCTATCAATCATGCTATAATTCAAGGTGAAAGGCTTACCGGTGTAACAACGTTTAAACTTATCCATGAAATTGATAAAGGCTCTATCGCCCTGCAAAGGAAAATCTCAGTTGGAGAGAATACTACAGCCGGAGAATTACATGACGAAATGATGCAAGTTGGGGCTTCGCTCATGGTCGAAACCCTGAAACAACTCCAAAAAGGAGAACTAAGACTAATCAGTCAGGACATAGCAAAGGATACTGAATTCAAAGAAGCACCAAAGCTGAATCCTGATTTCTGCAGTTTCAATAAAAACATGAACTGCCTTCAATTACACAATTTCATTCGTGGCCTGAGCCCCTTTCCAGGTGTAAATGCAACCCTGAACGAGAACGGTGAGTTGAAGAAAATAAAACTGTATTTGTCTGCTCTTAGCCCAGAGGCTACTTCAGGTGACAAGAAAACTGGAGCTGTTCTCATTGAGAAAAATCGACTATATATATGTATGAGCGACGGAATTTTGGAAATTCTTGAGCTTCAACCTGCCGGAAAACGAAGAATGAAGGCCAGTGAATTCATAAATGGCTTGCATTCTATAGCCAACATGAGCTTTGAATAGTCATTTTTTTAGCTATTTCTTACAGAAAAATCACATCAAAGCCACGATTAACGGGCATTTCAGGGTAGAGTTATTAACAAAACCGTAGATTTATCAACAAAATCAAGGGTTTCAGGGCATTAGGTATTGCAAGGGAATGTTTTTCCAATAAATTTGCTCAGAGAGAACAAAAAAATATCTGTAAAACCCTCAAAACCAAAACATCATGAACAAAGCAGAATTAATCGATGCTATCGCATCACACGCAGAACTTTCTAAAGTTGACGCTAAGAAAGCTCTTGACGCATTTATCGCAGCTACTACTAACGCTCTTAAGAAAGACGAGCGTGTAGCTTTAGTAGGTTTCGGTTCTTTTTCAGTTTCTAAGCGTGCAGCCCGTAAAGGCCGTAACCCACAAACTGGTAAAGAAATCAAAATCAGCGCTAAAAAAGTAGTTAAGTTCAAAGCTGGAAGCGAGCTTTCTACAAAAGTGAAATAAGATTTTCTTTTAGAAAACGAAAAGCCCTCCCCTCAAGGAGGGTTTTTTATTTTTGTATACCTATATCATCATGAGCAAACAGCAAAAAATAGAATCCTTCGACCCAAACGGCCCTGGACAAAATGATCTTAATATTTTCGGACTTCCCTTTACAGAAGAAGAGGCAGATATCATTCTTCTCCCTGTGCCCTGGGAAGTAACAGTTAGTTATGGTGGCGGCACCATCAATGGACCTTCGGCTATTATGGAAGCCTCATTACAGGTAGACCTTTACGATTCGGATGTTCCTGATGCCTGGAAAGCTGGGATATTTATGCTTGATGAGGATGACGCAATTAGAGCCTTGAGCATTGCTTCGAGAGAAAAGGCTGAAGAATATATTAATTCACTTGCTGAAGGAGCTCAACAGAATAGTTATCAAAGAACAATTGATCAAGTTAATGCGGCTTGCGAAGAAATGATTGCATTCGTTCACGAAGAAACCTCTAAGGTTCTTGATAATGATAAAGTTTGCGGACTCGTTGGAGGAGACCACAGCACACCTTTAGGATTTTTAAAAGCTCTTGCCGAGCGGAATGAGTCATTTGGCATTCTTCAAATTGATGCTCATATGGATTTAAGAAAGGCATATGAAGGCTTCACCTATTCTCATGCTTCTATTATGTACAATGCGCTTCAATTGCCTCAGGTGAGCAGATTAGTTCAGGTAGGTATTCGAGATTATTGTCAAGAAGAAATTGAAGTCATGGAATCTGAGGGGCCAAGAGTTGTTACTTATTTTGATCATCAGTTACAATCAGGCCATTTTGAAGGAAAAACATGGGCTACTCAGTCTAAAGACATCGTTGAATGTCTTCCTGATTTAGTGTACATCAGCTTTGATATTGATGGTCTAGACCCAGTTCTTTGTCCACACACAGGCACTCCCGTTCCTGGAGGATTAAGCTATCAACAGGCGGTGTATCTGTTAAGAATGGTGGTTGAAAGTGGCAGAAGGATTATTGGATTTGACCTTAATGAGGTTTCCCCTGGCGATACCGACTGGGATGCAAATGTTGCTGCTCGTTTACTTTTAAAACAATGTGTGCTTGCAGGTAAGTCAGTTGACCTTTTTCCAGGTTAAGTTAGGGAGCAAGCCTAAATCTTTCCCACATATCTTCTTCTCCTAAAGAATAGCAAATTCTGTCGTGCAATCTATTTTCACGTCCTTGCCAGAATTCGGCATATTGGATCACCATCATAAAACCTCCCCAATGAGGTGGACATGGAACTTCCTTTCCCTCAAATTCCTTTGAGTAGTTCACTTCTGCCAATTCGATTTCATGCCTTGATTCAATTTTCTGACTTTGAGGTGACGTCCAAGCACCAATTTGACTTCCTCGTGGTCTTTGAGCAAAATACTTCTCAGAATCTTCTCTGCTCATTTTATGAATAATACCTTCGAAACGAACCTGACGCTCTAATTCTGGCCAAAAGAAAGTTATCGCAGCCTTCGGCTGGAATGCCAATTCTTTGCCTTTTCTACTTTCATAATTTGTATAAAAGCCAATTCCTTCAGATAAAATATCTCTAACCAACACAATGCGAGCTGAAGGTTGACCAGTGCTACTTACAGTTGATAACATCATTGCATTTGGCTCAATAATCTTTGACTCAACAGCTTCACCAAACCAGGTCTTGAACTGCTCCATAGGATGATTGGCTGTGTGAGCCTCATCGAGCCTCGCCATTATATACTCTTTTCTTAGTTCTAAAAGATTGTCCATCATAATCAGAATTGTTCTGCAAATTGGAGAATTTCACTCATTAATAAACTGATTAATATCAGTCTTCGGCTTGAATAACCGATAAAACCATGATTTTGTTTTTGTTATAGGGTTATTTAAAAAGTAACTTTATAGAAGTTGATTCGTTTTAACAAAAAACAGCTGGCATATGAAGCAGCGTCATTTAGCACCCACAAAAGGAAGAATACTCATCTCAGAGCCATTTCTTAACGATTCATTCTTTAAGCGTTCGGCAATACTTCTTGCCGAGAACACTGAAAAAGGAGCAATGGGCTTCATTTTAAACAAACCTGTAGGCTACTCTATTCATGAGCTAATTAACGATTTTCCTGAGTTTGATGCTCAAGTTTACTTTGGAGGTCCGGTAGAGAGCAATTCATTGTTTTTTATTCATACAGCTCCTGATTTATTAGGATTCTCTTTCGAAATTGAAGATGGAATCTATTACGGCGGCAATTATGACAAAGTAAAAGATTATGCATCTCTGGGCTTATTAAAGCCCGATCAAATTAGATTTTTTGCTGGTTATTCGGGTTGGGATACTGGTCAGCTCGATTTTGAAATGGAAGAAGATTCATGGTTAATCTTTGAACGACCACAGAAGTTAATGGAAATGAAACCTGAATCTCTTTGGCGAGAGCTATTGAAGAAAAGCCATAGCGAATTGGCTATTTGGGCGAATTACCCCGATGACCCTTCCCTAAATTAAAAAACAGCCGAAGCATTTAATTGATCAACCAACTTTTTAGTAAAGGTTCCAAAATACCTTTTCTCTCTAAATGCCAAAACCCATCTTAATCCGGTAACTGCATTCGTGAGAAAAACCTCTTCGGCACGATAAAAATCCTCCGTAAGAAGAATAGCTTCGTCAACTTGGTATGAGTTCTCCTTTAGCCAGTTAATCATATTTTTTCTCATAACTCCCGGTAATATTCCCTCACTAACAGGTGGTGTAAGCACACGCTTATCGGGTAAAACAAGAAATACATTTGAAGAATTTGCCTCGCAAATTCGGCCGTGCTCGTTTAGAATAAGAGCTTCATCCCAGTTATTATCTCTGGCATAACGAGCAGCCAAAACGTATAATAAAGCATTTGCACTTTTAATTCCAGCTAAGGCATTTACTGGCTTTCTGATTTCAGAATACATACCTAGTCTGAGCCCTTTTTGATTAAGCTGGTAACCGCCAGATGAAATCTCTTGTGCTGTGATAATAACATGTACCTGATCTGTTTCTGGCATATATGCCCCGCCTTCCTTACGAAATACTGAAAGCCTAACCCTGGCCGATTGATATTCCTTTTGCTCGCAAAGAACTTTAATATCTTCACAAATCTGCAAAGGGTTCAATAAAGTGGTATCTAAACCCAAGGTATACATTCCGCCGACCAGGCGAACAAAATGGTCATCTACAAAAAAGATTTCCCCCCGTGTATAGTGCATTGTTTCAAAAACCCCATCACCATAACAGAAGCTTCTATTTTCAGCACCATTTCTTAACTGGCTTTGAGGAATAATTACCCCGTTATATGAAATTAAGTCGTTTACTGAGGAAGACATGCTAATAGCTGATTTAATGATGGATTAGGTGGTAATTTATATCCTTTTACTCCTGCTCCTTCAGCAGCCTCAACATCTCTGTCCTTATCTCCAATCATAAGACAAAGTTTAGGGTCAAGATCGAATCTGCCAATTGCCTTTTGAACAAGCAAGGATTGAGGTTTGCGGCATAGACAATTGCCAAAATCAGGGTGGTGTGGACAATAGTAAATCGCATCGAAAGAGAGATTATGGCCAGCAAGTTCTTCATTCATAAAATCATGACAAGCGTCAACTAAATCATGCTTATAAAGCTCTTTGGCAATACCAGCCTGATTAGTAATTATGATGCATAGGTAGCCTCTTTTCTTTACTTCATAAAGAAAAGGGATAAGTTCAGGTAGCAATTCAAACTCCTCGAACCTTTGAATGTAATCGCCAATTTCGCGATTAACTATTCCGTCTCTATCTAGAAAAACTGCCTTTCTACTCATTTCAATAATCCTAAAAGCTGATCCAAAAATCTACTCGCGATATCAGGGCTCAACACTAGTGTAAAAATCATCCCGAACAAACCTCCCCATAAATGGGCATCATGATTAATGTTGTCATTCGCTTTAGAACCAGCATAAACACTATAACCAACGTAAAGAGCAGCCCAAAGTAAAGCAGGTAAAGGTATTATTCCGTAAAGATAAATCATCATGAATGGACCAAAAACCACACTCGAAAACATCACTGCCGATACAGCTCCTGATGCCCCAACAGCATTATACCAATGATCATCTTTGTGCTTACGAAATGTACTAATAGAAGATAAAATTACAGCCCCGAAATACAATATCAAATACAAAGCAGGCGAAATACTACCAAAGTAATAGCGCAAATTGTTTTCTACAAATTGACCGAAAGAGTAAAGCACAAGCATATTAATGATTAAATGCATCCAATCGGCATGCAAAAAAGCGTGTGTTATGAACCTGTAATATTGCTTTCGGTGATAAATCATGTAGGCATTGAATTGATACCTTGCCATTAATTCGGCTCGGTTAAATGCCATAATTGAGAAAGCTGCCGTGATGACAATAATGATGAGGGTAAGTGAAAACATTTTACAAAGATAACAAGTGAAGTGGGCGATTGTGAAGTTTGTATCTTTTCGGCAATGAATAATAGTTTCACCAATGACGAATGGCAGTTTCTAAACCAGGAGCTACCAATGAAATTAAAACTGGGAATTTTTAAAAAGCTTGACCAGATTCTCTGGGATACCCATAAATTATTGCTAGAAACGCATGCTGATAAGCTTGCGGTTTTTCAGGAATGGAGAAATTTACCCATTGGTTCTGCTCGAATATTTAAAGGTGAAAACTATCAAGGTCTACCTTGGATAGCTTTAGACAGTTTCTCTTCATATTGTAAAAACAGGACTTTGCTATTCAGAATTCTCATTGTTTGGGGCCAAGGAGCCTTTCTTAATTTTCTTGCAGAAAAGGATGTTGCCAATGCTTTAGCATCCAATTCATTTGGGTATCACACTTACCTTCCTGTTTTTATATTGAAATCAGAAAATCTTTGGATTCAACATCTTGATTTGAGCCAAGGTGAAATTGTATTAGAGCCGCAAAAAGCAAAACAGCTAAGACAAGAAACTGGCTATACGCGATTAATTAGCCATATTCCATTTGATAAAATGGATAATTTTCACTCAACAGCACTCAACTATTTCGAAAATCAACTTAATTGGATGCAGTTTATTTTGCAGCCCCCAAACGAATAAGTCCGTTTCTAGCTAGACTAAAACGAGGATCTATTTGAATAGACTTCTTGTAAAGGCTAATAGCTTCGTCTTTTTTGCCAGTATTTTCATAACAAACACCTTGCATATAAACTGCAGCTGCATAATTAGGATTAGCAATTTCGGCAGATTTAAAATGCTCTAAAGCAGAGGAATAATCTCCAGACTCTTCAATTGCGAGATAGCCCAAATTATAGTGAGCATTGGCAAAAGCAGGATCCAATTGAATAAGTTCTTTAAATACTTCAACAGCCTTTTCTGCTTGATTATTATCTTGATAATACATTCCCAGATTGTATCTGGTAAGGGAATTCTTTGGGTCAAGCTTAATTGCAGTCTCATAAAAATTCACAGCTCTGGGGTTTCCACTTGCGGCAAACACTAAGCCTAACTGCTCGAATGCCAATAAATAATTAGGATCTTGTTCAACAGTGGTTAGAAAACTTGAAATTGCTAAAGACGTGTCTCCACTTTCTTTATAGATGATTCCTTTTAAATAATAAGCTTTGGGGTTTGTCTTGTCGCGCTTGAGCACTTCATTAATCTCATTGATAGCCTCCTGACGCATTTCAACATATAGAAAAAGCTCGGCTAGTTTCATATGTGCATCTTTCGAATCGGGATTTAATTGAATTGCCTTTTCAAGAGCTTGCCTGGTAAAACGAGTTTGGTTCTTAATAAGATAAATATCACCAAGAGTGAGGTAGTATTCTGCTTTTGAAGAATCTTGTTCAATGGCATGGATGGCATCGATGAGAGCCGAATCAGATTTGCTTTCTTTAATAAACAATTTAGCTCTTGCATGAAGAGCCTCTGCATTAAGAGGTTGATCAACAAGTATTTTCTCAACCGCTTCGCGGGATGACAAATCAGATATTTCAGGTTGAGTACAAGAAAAAACCAACACTGCAAAGCAAAAGGCCGACAATAGCCCTACTTTAGTTTTCAAGGGAATCATTTTACAAAGAAAAACAATTCAAATGATGCATTTGCCGACATTCATTTTTCTTTATCGCCGAAAATAAAAAAGGCTGCATCTCTTGGAGAAATGCAGCCCGCAAATTTTTTTTAAAAAATCAAGCGCTTACTGTTGGAGATAGAATTTCACGAATTCTTCCTTCGATTTCTTCCATCAATTCAGGGTTATCTAAAAGAAGCGATTTAACTGCTTCTCGACCCTGACCCAGTTTAGTGTCTTCATAACTAAACCAAGATCCACTCTTCTTAACGATTCCTTTATCAACTCCAATATCAATGATTTCCCCAATGCGAGAAATCCCTTCACCGTAAATGATGTCAAATTCAGCTTGACGAAATGGAGGAGCTACTTTGTTCTTTACAACTTTCACTCTCGTACGATTGCCCACGACGACATCCCCGTCTTTAATTTGGCCAATTCGACGTATATCTAGTCTAATTGATGCGTAAAACTTAAGTGCGTTACCGCCAGTTGTAGTTTCAGGGTTACCGAACATGACCCCGATTTTCTCACGTAACTGATTGATAAATATGCAAGTACTTCCAGTTCTGCTGATTGTAGCAGTAAGCTTTCTAAGCGCTTGCGACATCAATCTTGCTTGAAGACCCATTTTAGAATCGCCCATTTCGCCCTCGATTTCACTCTTAGGAGTTAAGGCTGCAACAGAGTCAATTACTATAATATCAATTGCTCCTGAACGAATTAAATTATCGGCAATCTCTAAAGCCTGCTCTCCATTATCTGGTTGAGAAATTAAAAGATTTTCAACATCTACACCTAATTTCTCGGCATAATATCTGTCAAAAGCATGCTCTGCATCAATGATTGCCGCAATCCCTCCTTTGCGCTGAGCTTGGGCTATTGCGTGAATAGCAAGCGTTGTTTTACCAGATGATTCAGGACCGTAGATTTCTATAATTCTACCCTTCGGAAAGCCCTGAACTCCTAATGCCATGTCTAAAGAAATTGAACCTGAAGGAATAACTTCCATTAATTCAATTGGATTGTCACCCATCTTCATTATGGTGCCTTTTCCGTAGGTCTTATCAATCTTATCTATAATAACCTGAAGCGCTTTAAGCTTGTCGGTGTTTACTTCTTTGCTCATGGAATTTTTGTTTACGGTTAATTTTGCCACAAAATACGTCAAAAGAATCATCCGTCACGCAGATGTGAATAAAAAATGTTTTACTGACAGATTTAGATGAGTTATTTGAGCAAAAATATTGGATTAACGAAGTTGCTCAGTATGATTCTTAGTATCAACCTTGGTGATAACTTTTTCAATGACCCCTTTCTCATCAATTACGAAAGTAGTTCTGTTAACCCCCATGTACTCTTTTCCCATAAATTTCTTAAGACCCCAAACGCCATAGGCTTCAGCAACCTTTTTATCTGTATCTGCAATCAGCCTGAAAGGTAAATTCTGTTTCTCTATAAATTTAAGGTGCGATTTTTCAGAATCAGGACTCACTCCGATAACATCGTACCCATCAGCCTTGAGGCTTTCATAGTTATCTCTCAAATTACAAGCTTCGGCGGTGCATCCCGGAGTACTGTCTTTTGGATAAAAGTATAAAACCACCTTCTTCCCCTTATACTCTTCAAGACTTAGCATTTTGCCATTTTCATCAGTCGCGTTTATTGAAGGAGCCTTATCTCCTGCTTTTAATTCAGTCATAATATATATTCTATTTTGATTCAGCTTTTAAACACTTGCTTTTTCCTTTTGTTCTTGAAATTTCTGCACCTTTCCATACTTCTTCTCAAAATAAGCACAAGCCTCAGTGATTCCACATTTTTCGCATTTCGGAGTTCTTGCCAAACATATATATCTACCATGCAAGATCAGCCAATGATGAGCTTTGGGAATCAGGTCATCAGGGATATGTTTCACTAATTGCTTCTCGGTTTGTAATGGATTTTTAGCACTTCGGGTTAATCCGATTCTGGCTGAAACTCTAAAAACATGAGTATCAACCGCCATAGCAGGTTTATTAAAAACAACCGAGGCAATTACATTGGCCGTTTTGCGACCTACTCCAGGAAGCTTAATCAATTCTTCTATGCTGGAAGGAACTACATTATTAAAATCGCCAACCAACATTTTGGCCATTCCATACAAATGCTTTGCTTTATTGTTTGGGTATGATATTGAGCGGATGTAAGAAAAAATCTCATCTGCACTTGATGATGCCAATGTTGTCGCATCAGGATATCTTTCAAATAATGCAGGTGTTGTTAAATTCACCCTTTTATCTGTGCATTGAGCTGATAATATTACTGCAACTAACAATTGATAAGGGTTCTCGTACATCAGTTCTGTTTCGGCAACAGGCATATTATTGCTAAACCAATTGATTATATACTCATACCTTTCTTTCATTCTCATAGTACAAAAAAACAAAATCCCGGAAGGCGAACCTCCCGGGATGTCAATAAAAAAACAAAACCAAACTAGTTTAACACAACCCCAAAAGAACCACCAGTTGAGGAAGACTTTACAATGTGTAACGAAGCTGAATAATTTAGCAAAGAAGAAACCACCGATGATGGTGCCGCTTCTGCCGTTTTATCCATGATTGCTTTCATTTCCAAAATTTCCTGCAGCTCAAGCTGCAAATGTCCGCATTCTAACAATTCTGCCTCAAATTCTAATGATTCCGCGGCAGTCATTTCATTGTATGCGAATCGAATTAAATCTTCAGATGTAAAAATTTTATGCATAGGCTTATTTACTAATTTGAAACAAAAACGAATGCCCGATTTAAATATTGTTGACGGTCTAAAAATATTCTTTGATGACAATTTTTTCATGTAAGTACTTAGTGAGAAATGAAATTATGACCGTATTGAAACTTAGTATATTGCAGAACTTATTATTAAATGCTAAATCTACTACGCACTCTTTTCATTTCTTTGCTTTTGGTATTCTCCTTGGGTTCGCAAGGACAAACCAACCAGCTAACTTTTGAGCGTATTTCGAGCCAGAAATGGCTGTACCAAAGAAACATCACCTGCGTAACGCAGGATTCTAAGGGTTATTTATGGTTTGGCACGAATAACGGCTTGTACCGATTTGATGGATATTCTATTCGTGAATTCAAGCATGATGCTCACAATACTAACACAATTAACCACAACAATGTTAATTGCATTTATGCCGACAAGTCTGGGATATTGTGGATAGGCACTTGGGGTGGTTTGAGCAGGCTAGACCCTTCAAGCGGAGCTTTTACCAGATATAAGTATGACCCGAGAAATATCAAGTCTCTTTCAAATAATGATGTTAGGGCAATTGATGAAGACCTCGACGGAAACCTTTGGGTAGGAACTTTTGGAGGAGGACTAAATAGATTTAACCGACTCACCGGAGAGTTTACTGTTTTTCAATTCTCTAAGCAAAACGCCGGAAGTATCTCAAGTAACTACATAAACACACTTTCACGAGATAGAAAGGGCGATATTTGGGTTGGTACAAGAAGAGGCATTAATAAGCTTGAGCCAGAAAATGCTCGCTTCACTAGTTATCAGAGCATGAGCGATGAGAATGAAGAGCAAGCTTCGGCAAATATCTCATGCATCTTTGAAGATAAAAACGGAGCTATTTGGTTTGGCACCTTTGGAGGAGGCTTATTGCAACTCGACAGAAGAAACGGCAAGCTTCTTAGCTATATGCACGACCCTAAGTCGTCTGCATCAATCTGTAATAACACTATCAATTCTATTGTAACCGACAACGATAACCAACTTTGGATTGCTACACCAGAAGGCATAAATATTCTTGATTTAGAATCTGGAAACCTGCAATTGGTTCAAAACAATCCAGATAATCCCGGAAGCCTTCAAAATAATGATGTACGACTGCTTTTTAAAGATAAAGCCGAAATCATTTGGACTATTAGCGCAGAAGGAGTTTCAATATACTCTAAACTTTCTGGAAGATTCAGGAAATTTCAGCGTAATCCCAACGAGGATAATAGTCTTTCCTCAAATATTATAAATGCTTTCATTGAAGAGCCTGATGGAACAATTTGGATTGGTACCAGAGAGGGCCTTAACCGCTTCAACCGTAAAACAAGAGAATTTAAAACCGTTATTCTTGAATCAAAAGTGAAGGGTTTATCTGTGAGCAATGAAATAAAGTCTTTGCTTATTGATTCTAAAGGCCGGTTTTGGATAGGCACAACAAACGGACTAAGCCTCTTTAACCGGGAAACAAATAAAGTAGAGGTTTTCCGATACGACCCGGCAAATGCAAACAGCCTCAATAATGAAATCCATACGATTTTCGAAACTCGTAATGGAGAGATATGGTGCGGAATTAGAAGGGGTTTGGTGAAATTCGACACAGAAACTGGCTATTTTACTTTGCATAGGCCTGACCCATTGGTTTCTGACAATCAGATTTCTAATAGTGTTTACACTATTTTAGAAGACCGGTTTGGGAATTTTTGGGTAGGAACACTTGGAGGTGGATTAAGTGAGTTCAACCGTGAAAATGAAACCTTTAAACGATTTAAGAATAACCCCAACGACTCTTTAAGCTTATCGCATAACTCTGTTATTTCTCTTCACGAAGATCAGTTTGGCTTCTTTTGGGTGGGCACCTACGGTGGAGGTTTAAATCGGGTAGATAGAAAATCCGGGCGCTTCATCAATTACACTGCTCGGAATGGTTTGCCTGATGATATCATCTACAGTATTCTGGAAGATAGCAATGGAAACCTCTGGATGAGCACAAATACTGGACTGGTAAAATTCGACACAAAAAGTAAAACATTCAGAAATTATGATGTGCTAGATGGTTTACAAAGTAATGAGTTTACTATAGGTTCTGCACTTGAATGCAAAAATGGGGAAATGCTTTTTGGAGGTATTTCTGGATTCAATATGTTTTATCCTGATAGCATTCAAGAAAACAATTACATCCCTCCTACTGTAATCACACGATTTAAAGTACTCGATAAAGAAGTTGTTCCAGGCTCAGAAGCTATAGAACTAGCTCACAATCAAAATTACGTAACCTTCGAATTTTCATCACTTAGCTATGCTTTGTCAGATAAAAATCAATTTGCCTACAAACTTCAAGGTTTCGATGAAGATTGGGTTTTTAGCGGGAATCGTCGATTTGTCTCTTATTCTAATTTAGGCCCCGGAGAATATACCTTTCAGGTCAAAAGCTCCAACAGTGATGGTTTATGGAATGAAAGTGGCAGCACACTAAAGCTTATCATAGAGCGCCCATTTTGGAAAACATGGTGGTTCATATTAATATGTGTTCTTGTATTTATAGGCCTTCTCTATCTGGCATTAAGGCTAAGGGTTAGAAACGTAAATATTCAAAATCAGGTACTTGAAGAAAAGGTTAAACTAAGAACCTCTGAGCTTGAAAAAGCAACTGAAGAGGCTCAAGCAGCAAAAGAAGCTGCGGAAAAAGCAAGTCGCTCAAAATCTGGGTTCCTCGCAAATATGAGTCATGAAATCAGAACTCCACTCAATGGGATTTTAGGTTTTACTGACCTGCTCATAAGAAATGAGCCCGCAGAAGATGACAAAAAGTATCTAGAACTCATTCGTTCTTCGGGCGATACTCTTTTAAATCTCCTGAGTGACATTCTCGATTTGAACAAGATTGAGCAAGGCAAATTGAGCATTGAGGCTATACGCTTTAATTTTATTGAAGCAGTTAAACAGACTCTCGTTCCATATCAATATAGGTCAAATGAAAAGGGTTTACAGTTTCATGTGAGTTTTGATGAAAGAATTCCCAAGCTGGTGCTTGGTGATCCGACTCGTATTAAGCAGTTAGTTATTAATCTTGTCTCAAATGCAATTAAATTCACCGAAACTGGTGGAATATCTGTTGAGTTCAAACTTGAACAGGAAATTAAAGGAGAAGAAGAGTTTTTTACACTTATCGGGGTTGTTACCGATACAGGTATTGGGGTGCCAGAAGATAAGCAAGCATTAATCTTCGATAGCTTTACACAAGCTGATGGTTCATTTACCCGTAAATACGGGGGAAGTGGACTAGGTTTATCTATTGTAAAGCAGCTACTTAAACTCATGAAGGGTAGCATTAAGCTCGAAAGTCCAGCACCTGAACTACATTTTGAATCTGCAAACCCGGGAGCAACATTTACATTTAGATTAGAACTTCAGGCTCAGGCTTCTGAAGATGAAAGCAATGAAACGAATAATTCTAATGGTCAAGCAGATAATTTCCACTTTGATGAGAATTACCGAATTCTACTTGTTGAAGACAATAAGATTAATCAATTACTTGCAATGACCATTTTGCAAAACTTTGGTGCTGAAGTAATTACTGCCGATGATGGTAGCCAAGGAGTTGAAAAAATGAAAGCGGAGGATTTTGATTTAGTACTCATGGATGTTCAAATGCCAGTTATGAATGGTTATGAGAGCACGGCTGCAATGAGAGCAATGGGCATTCAACTTCCAATCATAGGTTTAACAGCTAATGTGTATAAAGAGGATATAGAGAAGTGCATAGAATCTGGAATGAATGCGCATTTAGGTAAGCCTTTCACCGAAGCTACTTTGTTTAAAGAACTAAAGAAGTGGCTAGATTAATTTTCGCCTAATGGCGGATACATGACTTATTAAGATCAGAATAAAAGATTAATATTTAATAGAAAATTAAGGCGATTGAATATCTTTGCGCCCTGTTTGACCTGCAATAGATTTATATTGTATCAACCAGAAAAAGGGTTTTTCACTCTTTTAGAATGGCCTCGTAGTTCAATGGATAGAATAGAAGTTTCCAAAACTTTAGATACAGGTTCGATTCCTGTCGAGGCTACATTCTTTAATCAGGTCAAGTTAAGGCTACTCGTTTTACTTACAGTAACCAAATTTTATTTTCTAGCTTTATACTTGTTCTTAAGTAAACAAGCAAAACTCAATTGAAGCTATACCAATTTGCAAGAAGCATTATTTTATTAGTTGCAATTTTATACGCTTCTGATTCTTTGCTTGTTTTCACAGCAAATGGCTGGAGATTTAAGAATTATTCAGTGGACGATGGATTAGCTCAAAATTCAATCAACGTCTTTTATCAAGATAATCTAGGTTATTTATGGATTGGAACTCAAGATGGAATTAGCCAGTTTGATGGACTTACGTTTTTTGATATTCTGGAGATAGTCTATTTTGTAATAAGTTTATATGGGATATTTCATCAGTAAAAATGGAGAATTCTGGATAGCAACCTTTGGAGGGGGCTTGATTTATTATAATTTATTCTCCAACAAAGCAAGCTGCTACTCAAAAATATGATTCAATAAAATGAATTATCAAGCAATAGAATTTTTGCATTGAAAACGAGGGAGAATCTGGACATTTGGCTTGGTAGCAATGAAGGTATAATATTCTTTGATAAAGCAACCCATACTTACAAAGAATACTTGCCAAAGTATAATGCTGAAGGACAAAGAATGATAATTATATAGGTAAGGTAAATCCACTAAACAACATCTTTGGTTCAGTGGGGATTATGGATTAGGCTATTTTAAAAAAGACTGAAAAGGACATCATGAATCCCAAGGTTGTTTTCAAAGAGAAAGTCTCTGACCTAACTGTATTAAGAACGACGTATACTTTTCTTCCGGAAATAAAATCTACAGAATAAATAAAAAAAATAATTCCTACTCCAACATATCAAAATTCATTGAGATTGAAAACAATACTCCCATTAATTGTATTCTGACATAAAAAAATCAACTATGGCTAGTTGAAGCAGCGATGGCCTTTATGTTTATAATGATGAAACAAAATCATTAATTAATCAAAGCAAAACACGTCTGACAAATACAGCTAGTCCATAATAATGTTGCGTCTCTTTTCATGAGCAGAGACGGAACTAACCTATGGGTTGGCACAAGAAATGGCATTTCTAAAATCGAAAATGTAGATAATCCTTAATAACCTAATAAGAAGACCAATGATAAAAAGGGCTGATAAGTCCCCACGTTAGCTCGTTTGTCGAAGAATCAGACTCTATAATTTATGTTGGAACTAATAAAGGAGTTCTAAATTAAATCTAAAGAATCAAGAATTGATTTTCCAAAGTTTATTGTCTACTGAACCCAAATTCACTGGAGTATGTGGTTTCTCCTTACAAATGGAAATGATAAAATACTTGTTGTATAAAAACAATGGTGTTTGTCATTGATAAAAAACAATTTATACAAGCCTTTCTTTAAATGGAACTTACCCTGAAATTTAAAATACAATAATTAATATATTCTATGCAGATAAGAAGAAACAACTATGGCTTGGAACATCTAACAGGACTATAAAATCCACTGAAACTGGTTCAATACGACATTTATTACAACTGAACAGGGATTTAAAACATAGTGTTTATGCAATAAAAAGTGATAGATAAAAATAGAATTTGTGACTGCATCTGGAGGATTATCTTGCTATGACCAAGAGCAAGATTACATTTTACCGGTAAAGAGCTAGATGGTAAAAACTTTATCCTCACAATGCATATTGATCATTTAGGAATACTTTGGATTGGAACAACACAAGGAATTGTTAAGTCAAAAATCTATAAACGATCTATCCACATCAGAAATTGAAGAAGTAACAAGACTAAGGGAAAACGCATTTAGTGAATTAAACAAAGCAAACCTTCCTAATGATGTAATTTCAGCATCCTACAAGATAGCAAAAATGACATTTGGGTTTCTACAAACAAGGTATTGCTAAAATTGATTTTGTAAAAGAGACAGTTGTTAACATTGAGTGTTTCTGATGGCTTACAAAGTAATGAGTTCAATCAAAATGCCTATTTGAAATCATCAAAGGTTACTTTTTTATGGTGGCAAGATGGTCTTAATTACTTTAACCCAGACTCAATAAGTAATCATATCATCATCGAAAACCATACTTAACCTCATTATCTATCTATGGTGAAGAGGTTAAAGTGGACAAAACCACTCTTCTGGAATTACAAATTGATAATTCTATCATTTGGAAAACTTAAACCTGTCTTATCTTCAAAACGCTTTTCTATTCGATTTGGATCCACCTACTCCGCTACCGAATCAATAATATACAATTACAAGTTAGAAGGTTTTGATGATGAATGGATAGCTCAAGTAGTAATAATATAGCTACCTATACAAATCAATGGGACTATACATTTCTAATTACAAGGATTTCTTACGACAAAATAAGAATGAGTCACAAATTACAAAACTAGTTATAAATTTCAACTCCTCCTTGGAAAACCTGGTATGCTTTCGCATTGTATTTTCATAGCAATAGGAGCAAATTATTTTATTCATTTGTAAAATTTAGAATAAATAAAGAAAGAAAAGAAATTGAATTAAAAAGACAACTGGAAAGCAAGACTAAAACGTGAAGCATTTGAAAACAAAGCTCAGCAGATTTTCAATGCTGGGAAATATATCACAAAGATTAATCTGGTTACTGAAATCACAAAAGTCAGTTTGCTAAAGAAATCAATTCAGCTCTGGATAAGGTTCAAGAACTGTCAAAAATCTAAGCAGATCTATGCGTGATTTTTTATGGAATCTTAATCCGCAAATGGATAATATTCAGGAACTCTCCTATAAAATCATTGATTCTGCCAAATTATTTACTAGAAGACACTGAGATAGAACTATTTGTAAAAACCACAAGCATTAAATAAGAGCAAATTAAGCATAGACATCAAAGAAATGCATTATTGATTTTCAAGAGTTAGTTTTAAATATTGTTAAGCATTCTAATGCAACCAAAGTTGAATTCAGTGTCAAAGAGAGCCCAAAACAGTTTCGTTTATTCTAAAAGAAAATGGAATTGGCTATGATACATCTATTGAAAGAAGAATCATTATGGTCTTCAGATAATTAAAGATAGAGCTCTAAAGATTAAGCTGAATTAATAATTAATAGTAAAAATAAAGATGGTTCTACGATACCTTAGTTGTTAAATACCCCAAATGGGTAATTAGCTAAGAAATAATCACAATAAATTTGTTCCAAAAATTTTCTCATGGATAAGATTAGTGTTTGCATTGTTGAGGATGAACCTGAATTACTCAAATTATTCAGTCAAATTATTGAGAGCTCTCCCGATTTGTCTTGTTATTTAGCAGTTGATAATTGCGAGAATGCGCTTAAGAATATGGCAGATTTCTGCCCTGATGTAGTTTTGATGGATATTAACCTGCCTGGGATGAATGGGATTGAAGGTACTAGAAAAGTTAAAAGTCTTTGCCCTAATTGCGACATTATTATGCTTACGATTCAGGAAGAAAATGATTATGTATTTGATTCTCTTTGCGCAGGCGCATCGGGATATCTGCTAAAAGACAGTTCTCCTAATAAAATTCTTCAAGCTATAATAGAGGTGAAGTCTGGGGGATCTCCTATGTCGCCAAGTATTGCAAGAAAAGTGATTAAATCATTTCATCCTGCAATAAACAATCCTCTGAGTGATAGAGAACTTGAAGTACTAAAGAAATTAACTCAAGGACAAAATTACAATACAATTGCTAACTCACTGTTTATTAGCGGAAACACCGTGAAGGCGCATATCAAAAATATCTACCGAAAACTTGAGGTAAATTCAAGAGCAAGTGCAGTTGAAAAAGCAATTCATAAAAGATTGATATAAAAACTACCCATATGGGTAATAGTTTGATGTGTTGTGGCCCGGTAACTTTGTTGCCACTAATCAATCATGCTATGGTACATATATACAAAAGCTTGTTATTTATAAGCTTAGCACTTCTAATTACCTCTTGTAAAAAAGAGGAAGACAAAGACAAGAACAATAATAATAATTCTCAAAACACAGCTCCCGCGCCTACAATAACCGAATTAAAAGCTGCATTTAATGGTACAGAGTGGATTGCTAAAGTTGAAACTATTGAGTGTGTTTTTGTTTCTGTACTAGGGAGCAATTCAATTACTATTGAAGGAGAGGCCGAAGATGGGAGTTCAATAACAATTTCTTTGTCATTATGGAACAACAACCCAGGCACATTTGAAATAGCAGAGGTGGGCTTTTCTAACTATGTAGGCATGACCTACCGAACAAATAACTCAGTAAGTTATTCGGCTCCAAGCCAAAGCCCTAATGCTGGTGGATCGCTTGTCATTTCATATTGGGACGAACAAAAGATAAGAGGAAGCTTCAATTTTGTTGGTGGACAGGATAACTCAAATGAGACTGTCACCCTTACAAATGGCACTTTCAGCATTCTAACTGTTAACTAAATTAAGCTATGAAAAAAAACTACTTTAAAAAGCTATTGGTCATTTGCTCTGTTCTTTTGAGTACACATGTATTTTGCCAAGTTATTATCCAAGAATCAAGCATTCCAGTTGAAGGGGACTCTGTAGTTATTGCTATTTGCAATGAGCTTCCGCAGCCTGGCGATGCAGGTACTGGTGTTTCCTGGGATATGTCGGGCTTAACTGAAAATTCAGAGCAGTATTTTGTATTTGAAAATCCTACTTCAACTTTGTGGGCTGAAGATTTTCCATCGGCAACAATTAGTGGTAGAAGTTGGGACGGAAGTGTTAGCTATTATAAACTTGATGATGAAGGCTTAAGCGTTGTTGGGCTAGCAAGTATTATTAATGCCTCTGACACTTTTCTTTTAAACTATAATGATGATGAATTCTTCATCGGATTACCACAAAGTTACGGCGACATGAACACTGATGGCTTTGATGGAACTTCGAATACGTTGGGTTTTGAAGTGCCTTTTAATGGAAATGTTAATTTAGAGGTTGATGGGGAAGGAACACTTGTTCTTCCAAATGCTTCCTATTCAAATGTTCTAAGATATCATCTAGAAAGAGAATTTACTACCACATTTATGGGTTCATCAACTACGACAACTAAAGAGCAGTGGGCTTGGTGGTCGCCTGAATATAGATTCTGGCTCTTGATTATGGAAACCAATATTGAACCCTCAGGAACTTCTCATCTTGTATGGTATAATAAAGATCCTCAAGAAATTATTGTAACGCATAATGATAACCTCTTACTGCATGAGAATTTGAAACTACATCCGAACCCATGTAATAAAGAAAATGCAATTAATTTCTTCTGGCATAAAAATGAACAGAATGCCCAATTGATGGTATTTGACTTGCAAGGAAAACTAATCCTTTCTGATGAGATTAGTCTCAATTCAGGGATAAACAGTTTGACTTTGAATCTTAATTCAAACCTTTACTTAATTAGCATTTGTACTACTGATAAGGTATCTAACACACTTCTAAATATTTTAGACTAATTTTATTTAAACTCGAATGTTTTCCAAGAGCCTGTATATAAATTATATGCAGGCTTTCTATTTATTAGTAGATTTATATTTCAAAGAATTGCAAATTAAATGAACTTCTTCCTTCGCCCTTGGAAAAATACTGACCTGGAAAGCCTTGTGAAATTTGCCAATAATAAAAAGATTGCAGACAACCTTACTGATAAATTCCCTTACCCTTATACTGAAGAAAACGGTAAGGCATTTATAGAGTTTGCGACGAAGAATAAACCAGTAAATATTTTCGCAATAGACATTGATGGTGAAGCTTCAGGCGGCATAGGAATTCACCCTCATGATGACGTTTCCAGAATAAATGCCGAACTGGGTTATTGGCTTGCTGAACCCTATTGGGGAAATGGCATCATTAGCGAAGCTATAAAAATGATTATCCCTTATGCTTTTCAAAACTTTGAAATAAACCGCATCTATGCTAGACCATTTGAAAGTAATCTCGCTTCAAAGCGTGTTTTAGAAAAAGCTGGGTTTATTTTTGAAGCGAGGTTCGAGAAAACTCTGATTAAAAACGGAGTCCTGCTCGATGAACTGTTCTTTGCAATCAGAAAGGATTCATGCCCTATGTCAGACATTTCAGATAAGGTCAAGCTGTAGTTTCCTTTTTCCTAAACTTCCTAATTATTGGTTGGATTAACCAAGAATAAAGAATTAGCCAGATACTAAGAATTAAGGCACTTAAACCAAGAATATCGCCCGTTATTGAATAAATAGTAAGATGATTATTCAGGTTTATCGTTGCAGCAATTGCTGAAGGGGTCCAATAAGCTCTTCGCTCCAGAACATCGCCTCTTTGGTTTATAACAGCACTTACACCTGTATTTGCCGAACGAATAACGTCTCTTCTACTCTCAATAGCTCTTAATCTGGCATAAGCCAAATGCTGCTTATAGCCGGGAGTGTCGCCCCACCAACCATCGTTGGTGATGATTGCAATAAAGTTAGCTCCACCTCGAATGTAGTTTTGAATAAAATCTCCATAAACCGACTCATAGCAAATTGCCGGGGCTACAATTTGAGAATCATTATGACCATGAAATACAGTTCGTTCATCCTGTCTTCCTAAGGTTCCCGTAGTTCCACCAAGGTCGATGGCTAATGACTCAATATGCTTAAATAGCCATGGAAATGGCATCTGCTCCACACCAGGAACAAGCTTTGATTTGTGATAAATACCTATCTCATTTCCTTTGAAGAACAATGCAGTATTAAAAGCATCATAATAAACTTCCGGATCTCTAGTTTGCCTTGCTGTAATTGATTTTTCATCACCCAGCAAATAAAACTGATGGGTTTCAGCACCAATGAGAATGTTCAGTTTGGGATGCCTATCTAGAAACTGCTGAATTTTTAAAACTCTTGGATATTCACTTAGATGTTCTTCATCCAATGAACCTACCAAGGCTGTTTCTGGACCAAACAACCAATCGGTTGTTGAATCAGTTACTGTATTTGCGAGTTGAAAAAATGCATCTAACTGCGCATCAAACGTGGCGTTGTTGAATTTAATTCCATATGGATCTATGTTTGGCTGAACAATGGCAACATTTGCTTTTGCATCAACCTTTTCCTCATAAGAAATATATTGAAGAATAGACAATAAAGAAGGAATAAGTAGCACAAACAAAGGAAATCTGAGACCCAAAAGAATGGGAGTTTCGGGGTGGCTAATCTTCCTCCGGAAGGAGTTATATACGAGTATGTTCATCAACAAAATCCATATTGATCCACCTAAAATTCCTGTAAATTCATACCATTGAATAAGTTCTGGCATGTTAGCCATAGAGTTTCCAAGAGTTAACCAGGGCCAGGATAATTCCCAACTGTGATGGATATATTCAAAGCCTATCCAAAGAACTGGGAAATAAATCCAGGAGCGATTCGATGGAAGCCTTCTCTTTATTTGAAAAGCAGCAGTAAAAACACCTGCCATGATTGCTGAATTGGCCAAAAAGGCAAGCAATGCGCCTTCAAACGAAGCATTTTTCACCCACCAAGTGCTTCCAACATTCCAAATAAGGAAAGTCAAGTAAGACAATCCATAGAGTTTGAGTGCAGCCATTTTAACAGGCGCATGCCTGAGATAATCTTCAATGAAAAGCAAAGGAATCCAGGCTATGAAGATCAAAGGCACGAAGCCTATTTCAGGCCAGGAGAAAGCAAGTAAGACTCCTGAAAACACAGCTAAAAGCAATAATCGAATTGGATTCATAGGCTGCCAAAGATACACAGTTCGTGTTTTGCTATTGTTTAGATACGATTAAGCATAAAAAAATCCGGAATCTTGTTCAGATTCCGGATTCTAGCAAACAACCAAGGGTGAAAACAGATTAATGAATCACACTTATCTTAAATACTCCAATTTGCTTGTTTTGGGCATCTTGGAGGCTCAGGAAGTAAAAACCTTTTGCTACCTGATTTAGAGGAACTCTCATGGTCTGAACTCCAGATGAATAATTACCAGAGTTTTGCCATATGAGCTGTCCGCTTGTGGTGGTTAAAGAGCTTATAATTTTTTGTGATGACTTTAAGTTAAGGTTGATTGCCACAAATTCATTGGCAGGATTTGGGAATGGATTTCCTAAGGTAGCATCCTGCTGTTGAGCAACAGCAGTGATTTCATCACCCATTACCAATTCAATACTTACTCCGGGAGTTTCTCCTGAAAGCGTAAATTCAACTGGGATACATACCATTCCAGGAACATCTGCCATAAGACGATAAGTACCAAAAGCTAAGTTGCTAAAAGCGAATTCTCCATTTTCAGTTGAAAGCTGGTGCTTTTGAGGATTGCCTGATAGATTAAGTACAAAAATATCTGCATCAGATATGAGGCTGGCTGCAGAACCTGCAACACCGCTCAAACGGTATGGGCCATCATCAATGTTTCCATTTACCCAACCATCGCCACCAGGATTGTCAGAATAAATAAGGGAGATATTGTATGTAAAACCGCTTTCGTTTACTACTGCCGGTTCAGCATCGAACCAGTAAAACTGGCTTCCAAAATAAGTAGGAACATATTGTCCGTAGTATTCTGATTGTGTGTTCAAGCCTGCTTTAATAAGATAAACACCTTCGCTAACATCAGTAAACATATAGTATCCAAAAGAATCAATTGGAGTAGTTTGAATTAGCTCAACAGCGGAAGACGTTTGGTCGAAAGAAAACAGCTTTGCAGAACCTATATCGGCATAATTTGCTCCAGCAAAAACCTGTCCTCCAATTGTATAATTCTGAGGACTCACCGGAGGCACATAAAATGTTTCGCAATAGGTGCTCTCACAATCTTGAGTAATAACAGTAAGACATATTAGATAAGGTCCTGATTGCTCATAATTATGCTCTGCATTTAAGGAAGAGGCAGTTGTACCGTCGCCAAAATCCCATAAATATGATGCATCAGTATTATTTGTAAAACTTTGATTCTCACAAATAACTCTGAAAGGATTGAATTGTGAAATAGAAGCTGCAAAGTAAGCTTCACAAGAAGCAGTATCCTGAGCTACATAAACATATGTGCAAAGTGAATCGGCGCAGTTTGGAGAATAAACATAATGGCAAACAAGATAATTTCCTGCTTGATTTAGCTGAAACTGAGGATTGGCTGAATATTGAGTTTCGTAGCCGTTTATAACCCAAGCATGTTCAACCTGAGTGGCAGGAGGCACATCTACAGAATGAAGAGTAACTGAATAAATTCCTTCCTCTGTAACATTATCAATGCTATAATCAAAAGATGCATTACAATCGCTGTTGCTATTTCCGCTTACTTCAACGGGAATACAATACGTATCGGTGCAACCGGAAGTGGTCACAGTTAAGCAAACAGTGTAAACTCCTGCTTCTGGAAAAGTATGTTCGGCATTCATAGAAGTTGCGATGTTATTATCGCCAAAATCCCAGAAGTATGTGGCATCCGATTCAGTATATGAATCATCCATAAGGATAACTCTCAAAGGATTTGAATTTGAGATTTCCCAATTGAAATATGCTTGACAACCTTGAGGTAAAGTATCATTACTGATTACAACCTCCTGACATGAAATATCCTCACAATTTGCAGTACTTACGTTAAAACAGACTAAATGATTGCCTGGTGTTAAACTTAAAGTTGGTGTTTCAAAATTGTCGGAAATCAAAGTTCCATCCACCGACCAGGTGTAATTTGCCTCGTTAATAAGGGGAAATGAAGGAAATACATCTATCCCTAAACCTCCAGCAACATATTCTATCTGGAAAGTTGCATTACAATCAACAGGATCTGCAGTAACAACAACTATTGTACAATAGGTATCAGTGCAATTATCTTTAGTTACAGTTAAGCAAACTTCGTAGTTACCCGACGCTGGAAATGTGTGCTCTGTATTTGCTGTAGAAGCAGTTTCGCCATCTCCAAAGTCCCAGAAATAAGTAGCTCCATCTGCAACATATGAATCATCCATAAAAACACCCCTTAAAGGGTTATTATTTGAAATAGTCCAATTAAAGAATGCCTGACAACCTCCAAGTGGATTGCCGCAAACTTCAAAATTCACAACAGCTTCATCAACAGTTCCCTGATTATTTGAAATAGTGTCTGCTAAAATTGCATTTGAACAAGAGTCCTGAACATAAACAACAAATTCCTGATTAGGCCCGGTTACACTGCCGTTTTCTATAACGATGATATACCAACCGTTGTCATTTGTAAGGGTTTCAATTACAGTAGACCCATTATCTCCTGAAACATGAACAGGGTAATCAAAAAAGGCAAGACCTGAATTGGCATCAGTTACATATCCACTAATAGTTAGTGAATTGATTGTTTGTGACTTTGCAGCGAAAATGCTAAGAGTGAAAACTAAAAGCAAGAGAAGCTTTTTCATATAATTTAAATATTTACACTACAAATGTGTTCAATAACTATGAATCAATCAATAAAACCCTGATGCGCTCTTACGCAGTCAGGAAGAAATATAATAGAACATCAATTACATTCATGTTTAACAAACTGCTTAGATTTCAGGAAAAACGGCTGTATTTAATAAGATGCTTTTTAATACTTTTGCCTCATGTTGCAGGTCGTTACTAGTTACTTCCAATACGCCGTCAAAGTAAAAAACCTGCACAGGGTTCATTCTCCATTTGTGTATGATTTGTATGAGGACTGTATTAAGTCGAAACGAAATTATTACGCTTTCAATAGAATTGAGAAACGTAGAACAGCACTTCTATCTGACACAAGACGAATAAGTGACCCTGACCCAGGAGCTGGCAACAGAAAAGGAAAAAGCTTTAAAATAAAAGACATCGCAGCAAAGAGTTTGATTGAACCAAAAGGAGGGCGCTTTCTCTTTGAATTATGTAAAAAACTTGAATGCAAAAATGTTCTTGAATTAGGCAGTTCACTTGGCATTTCAGCATCTTATTTGGCAGCGTTTGATAGTAATTGTAAAGTCCAAACGGTTGAAGGCCGACCTACGATTGCTGAAATTGCGATTGAGACTTTTAGTTCGTTAAATTTGAAAAACATTGAACTTCACTCAGGATTATTTGATGAAGTTCTTCCTAAAATATTAAGCACCAAACCATCTTTTGATTTAGTGTATCTTGATGGCAACCATAGGTTGGATGCTACATTGAGATATGTTAAACAACTGCTTCCATATCTACACACTCAAAGCGTAATTATTGTGGATGACATTAGATGGAGTGATGAAATGTGGAATGCTTGGAAAAAATTACAAACAATGGATGAATTTCATGTGAGCATAGATTTGCTTAAAATGGGCTTGCTTTTTACTCGTCCTTTTCAAGCAAGACAAAATTTCACATTATATTTTTAGGAATGAACTACATGCATTACTTTGTCGTTGTATCATATTAATGTAGGTTTGAAATCTAAATAAGTACTTTGGAAACTGTTATTAAAATTCGCAAAATCGTTAGGAATTTCAAGCTTGGCTCTGAAACAATTAAGGTTTTACGCGAAATAGATTTGGATATTGAAAAAGGAGAATACGTTGCATTGATGGGGCCTTCTGGTTCTGGAAAGTCAACCCTGATGAATATCTTAGGTTGTTTAGACACACCCACAAGTGGGGAATATGAATTAAATGGCCAGATAGTATCTAAGCTTGACGACAATGAGCTTGCAGACATTAGAAATAAAGAAATCGGGTTTATATTTCAAACATTCAACTTACTGCCGCGGTCGACTGCTCTTGACAATGTTATATTACCATTGATTTATGCCGGAAAATCTAAGACTGAAAGAGATACAATGGCTCGCAAAGCTTTAGATCAAGTGGGTTTGAGCGACAGAATTACGCATAAGCCAAATGAGTTATCGGGTGGGCAAAGGCAGCGAGTTGCCATTGCAAGAGCTTTGGTGAACAACCCTTCGATTTTGTTGGCTGATGAGCCAACAGGAAATTTAGATAGTAAAACATCTGTTGAAATCATGGGTTTACTGCATGATATTCACCAAAGTGGCAATACGATAATTATTGTAACTCACGAGGAAGATATTGCTCAACATGCACATCGAATAATTCGACTTCGTGATGGAATTATCGAAGATGACTACAGAAATACAGATATTAAAGTATATCAGAAAGCTTGAACAAGCAGCTTACAGAAACGTTGTCTGAGAATGAAAATTTATACCAAAACCGGAGATTCAGGTAAAACATCACTTTTAGGAGGAAGTAGAGTACCTAAACATCATTTAAGAATTGAGTCTTATGGAACTTTGGATGAACTAAATTCTCATGTAGGGTTCTTAAGAGATTATTCTTTAGGAGATGAGATTACTGAGGAACTGCTTGAGATTCAGGATAGACTTTTTACTCTTGGCTCTCTATTAGCGTCTGAACCTGGCAAGAGCAAAGTGAAAATTCCGGAGATTACAGAAAAGGATGTTCTTTTTCTAGAAAAAGCTATGGATTTGATGAATGAAACACTCCCTGACATGCGTCATTTTGTGCTTCCTGGCGGGCATCATGCTGTTTCATCTTGCCATATAGCAAGGTGTGTATGCAGAAGAGCTGAGAGAATAATTGTGCATCTTTCAGAAGAGAGTGAAGTACCATCAATTGTGCTGGAATATTTGAATCGTTTATCGGATTACCTCTTTGTTTTGGCTCGAAAAATCACTTTTGATTTGGCTGTAATTGAAACTCCCTGGAAACCAAGGATGTAAAATTTCAAACTTAACGTTAAACCAATGCAGGAATTTATATTTTTGCGGAAAGTTGAAAAACGAACCCAATCCAACAAATTGACGTAATTCAACGTTAACCATCAAAAATACTTAAGGTTATGTACTGGACACTCGAACTAGCCTCCTATCTGGAAGATGCTCCTTGGCCGGCGACAAAAGATGAATTAATTGACTTCGGAATCCGTTCAGGAGCCCCTCTTGAGGTTATTGAAAATCTTCAGGAGATTGAAGATGAAGGAGAATCATATGAAAGCATAGATGAAATCTGGCCGGATTATCCTACTAAGGAGGACTTCTTCTTCAACGAGGACGAATATTGATTTTAAAGATTATTCTTTATGGAGCGCAAGTCATAGAAAGGCTTGCGCTTTTTTGTTAAATAATTGACTCTAATTAGATTTCTAATTTTAGCCAAGAATCAGTTCCGGGCAGCTTAGCTGAAACAGTAATTCTATCGCCGGTAACCGGCTGATTAAAACTCAGGGTTCTTGCATGAAGGCAGATAGACCTGTCGGAATTTCCACGGCGAGCTCCATATTTAACATCTCCTTTTATAGGATGCCCTATTGCTGAGAGCTGAGCTCTAATTTGATGATGACGGCCTGTGATAGGCTTTACCTCTAATAAAGTGTATCGATCGAAGACCTCTACAACTTCGTATGATAATTCCGAACGAAGTGAGTTAGCCACCTCATTAAGATGAGCTTTAGAGGTGTTTTTAGCTTCATTCTTTAACAAATAGTGAATTAGAGTCGCCTTTGTTTCTAAAGGTTTTCCTTCAACCAAAGCAAAATATGTTTTCTGAACTTTTCTCTCTCTAAACTGCTCATTCAAACGCGAAAGCCCTTTGCTGGTTCTTGCTAGTAATACAAGTCCACTAACAGGTCTGTCGATTCTATGAATCACTCCAATAAATGCCTTACCGGGTTTATTTAACAATGCGCTTAAATATTCAGCAACCTGCTCACTTAGAGGGATGTCGCCAGTCTTATCGCCTTGCACAATCTCTCCAGGCAGCTTATTTACGGCTATTAAGTGATTGTCGGTATACAGCACCCTTGAAGCTATTTCCATTCAGAGAGAAACGGGCAAATTAGTACGATTCCTTGTCGTTAGGGAAATCCTTAGATTTCACATCCACAACATATTTTTCAATAGCACCAACAATTTGCTCATGTAAGTTGAGATATTTTCTTAAGAACCTAGGTTTGAATTCGGTATTTATCCCAAGCATATCGTGAAGAACGAGCACCTGACCATCAACTCCGCCTCCTGCTCCAATACCAATAATAGGAATAGTAAGCTCTGCAGCGACTCTTTCCGCCAGCTTTGCTGGGACCTTTTCTAATACAATGGCAAAGCATCCTGCTTGTTCAAGCAGATGAGCATCATGGATAAGTTTATTGGCCTCTTCCTCTTCTTTGGCTCGCACAACGTATGTCCCAAATTTATAAATCGACTGTGGAGTTAACCCTAAATGCCCCATAACTGGAACTCCTGCACTTAAAATCCGCTTTACCGATTCTACGACTTCTTCTCCACCTTCAAGTTTTATTGCATGTGCTCCGGTTTCTTTCATCACCCGAATTGCAGATGTAAGAGCTTCTTTAGAATTTCCCTGATACGAGCCAAAAGGTAAATCAACCACTACCAATGCCCGATGAGCCCCTCTGATAACAGAGGATGCATGATAGATCATTTGATCGAGTGTAATTGGCAAGGTTGTTTCGTGGCCAGCCATAACATTTGAAGCTGAATCGCCAACCAAAATGACATCAACTCCTCCAGCATCTACCATACGAGCCATAGAAAAATCGTAAGCCGTAAGCATTGAAATCTTCTCATTTCTTTGCTTCATTTCAAGCAAAGTCTTGGTAGTAACCCGTTTTATTTCTTTTTGTACAGACATTTTTTAAAGCGATAAAGGGCAATATTAGTCATTTACAAAGAGTGCATGAAATTTCTACATTTGCGTTATGAGAAATCTACTAATAATTCTTCTTGCTTTTGTGATGATTTTTAGTTCATCATGCGAAAACGAAGTTGATATAAATGCACCTTGGAAAGAGACTCTTGTCGTATTTGGTTTACTTAATAAAGATGAGTCGACACATTATATCAGAATTAGCAAAGCTTTTTTAGGAGAGGGAGATGCTTTACAGTTTGCAACAGTTTATGACTCGTTATATATAGAGCCAAATGCTCTTGATGTTACCATTGAAGAAATCATTAACGATCAGGTTACAAGAACATTTACGCTTGAAGCAGACACTACAATAGCCAAGGAGCCTGGAATCTTTTCAAATCCATCTCAGGTACTATATAAATTTAATACACCAAGCGGTCAAGGTCTTAACCCATCAGCAGAGTACAATCTTAAGGTAAGAAACAATCAATCGGGTAATGAAATAAGTAGCTCCACAGACATGGTAGGTTCAATTATTCTTTCACAGCCAGGAGCTTTTCTGACCGAAATTGGGATGTTTCCGCAAGCAACAACAAGTGTTAAAATAAAATCGGCATTAAATGGTAAGCTCTATGAGATTTTCATCTATTTCAAATACCGTGAGTACTATCTAAATAATCCGGGAGATATAGTTGAGAAGCAAGTGGAGATTAACTTAGGACGAATTTCTCGTGAGAATACTAATAGCGGGGAAGAATTTACCAATACTATTGCCAATCAGGTAATTTACCAAACCATAGCAAATACGCTAAGCAAATCAACCTCAACTAATCAGGTTGTGCGTTTTGCCGACAGTTTGAGGTTTGTAGTTAATGTTGGAAGTGTTGATCTTGAGACCTATTTATCGATTAACCAACCGAGCAATACCTTAGCTCAGGAACGTCCTACATATACTAACATTGATAATGGTATTGGATTATTCTCCTCGAGAACTAGTTTCACAAGAGGGTTTTACCTGAATGATGCTACAGTTGATTCATTGAGAAACAACTTTATAACTGAAGATCTCAACTTCCAATCGAGATAATCTGACTATTTGTCACCTTCTTTCTGACAAGTATCCAATTAATTTATTTGCAGTCTGTAATTGCGTCATAGAAATGGCCTGTGAAGCTGATGGCATGTTCATTGAAAAGAGCTTGACTATCAAAAACACACGAATAAATTAATTACAATGGGAAAAATTATAGGCATAGACCTTGGTACGACCAACAGCTGTGTTGCAGTAATGGAAGGTAACGAACCGGTAGTAATACCAAATAGCGAGGGTAAAAGAACAACACCTTCAATAGTTGCTTTTCTTGACAAAGGCGAGCGCAAAGTAGGCGACCCAGCCAAACGTCAGGCAATCACCAACCCGACCAAGACTATATATTCAATTAAAAGATTTATGGGTAACAGCTTCTCTGAAGTTAGCACAGAAGTTTCGAGAGTACCTTATAAAGTTATAAAAGGCGATAATAATACGCCTCGTGTTCAGATTGACGATCGCAATTACACACCTCAGGAGATTTCTGCGATGGTTCTTCAAAAGATGAAGCAAACGGCTCAGGATTATCTTGGTCAAGACATTACAGAAGCAGTTATTACTGTTCCGGCATACTTTAATGATGCGCAGCGTCAGGCTACAAAAGAAGCGGGAGAAATTGCAGGACTTAAAGTGATGAGAATCATTAATGAGCCTACTGCAGCTGCCTTAGCTTATGGTCTTGACAAGAAGCATGAAGACATGAAAATCGTTGTTTTCGATTGCGGAGGAGGAACTCATGACGTTTCAATTCTTGAATTAGGAGATGGGGTGTTTGAAGTGAAATCAACCGATGGTGATACACATTTAGGTGGAGATGACTTTGATCAAAAAATTATTGATTGGTTGGCTGATGAATTTGCTTCTAACGAAGGAGAAGGCTTAGATCTTCGTAAAGATGCAATGGCACTTCAGCGCTTGAAGGAAGCGGCAGAGAAAGCTAAGATTGAATTATCAAGCTCGGCTTCTACAGAGATTAATTTACCATATGTAACGGCAACTCAAACCGGACCAAAGCACTTGGTAAGAACTCTTACCAGAGCGAAGTTTGAGCAATTAGCTGACGATTTAATTAAGCGTACAATTGACCCTTGTAAAAAAGCACTTACTAATGCTGGATACTCAACTTCGGATATTGATGAGATTATTCTTGTAGGAGGATCTACTCGTATTCCTGCGGTTCAGGCTGCAGTTGAGAAGTTCTTTGGTAAAGCACCAAATAAAGGAGTAAATCCTGATGAAGTAGTTGCTATTGGTGCTGCTATTCAGGGTGGTGTTTTAACTGGAGAAGTAAAAGATGTACTTCTACTGGATGTGACACCACTTTCTTTAGGAATTGAAACTATGGGTGGTGTGATGACTAAGCTAATAGAATCGAACACAACCATTCCGAGTAAGAAGTCTGAAGTGTTCTCGACGGCCAGTGATAATCAACCTTCAGTTGAGATTCACATCCTTCAAGGAGAGCGTCCGATGGCTGCGCAGAACCGTACAATTGGTCGTTTTCACTTAGATGGTATTCCACCTGCACCACGCGGTGTGCCTCAAATTGAAGTAACATTTGATATTGATGCAAACGGTATTCTTCATGTAGCTGCAAAAGATAAGGCAACAGGTAAAGAGCAAAAGATTCGCATTGAGGCTTCGTCAGGATTAAGTGATGAAGAAATCAAGAAAATGAAAGCTGATGCTGAAGCAAATGCTGAAACAGATCGTAAAGCAAAGGAAGAAGCAGAAAAAGTGAATCAGGCTGACACATTGATTTTCCAAACAGAAAAGCAATTGAAAGAGTTTGGAGATAAGATTCCTGCAGAAAAGAAAACTGCTATTGAATCAGCTTTAGAGACCTTAAAGACTGCTCATCAGAATCGTGATTTAGCTGGCATCGAAAGTGGCCTGGAGACTTTGAATGCGGCTTGGAGTGCCGCTTCTGAAGACATGTATAAAGCTACTCAAGAATCTGGTGCCGGAGATGCTCCAGGAGCAGGTGCTGATGGCAATGCGAATGGACAGCCAGAAGTTACTGACGTTGACTTTGAGGAAGTAAAAGAAGATAAATAATCTTATCGTTTACTAGATAAATGAAACCGTCATTCTTTAAAGAATGGCGGTTTTTTATGTTCTCATATTTCAATTTATATGAAACCGTTAAAAGAACTCATTAAAATACTAAGCACTGGAAAAATAAAAAACCCCGTAGTGTATGACACTTCGGGGTTTTCTCAGGACGTCTTAACCCAACATAATAACGACCTGAATCTTGCTTATTTATAAATGACAAGCAAGGTTTCTAACCTGATAGCAAAATTGAAAAAAGCAATTGTAAATTCTATGAGTGCTACCACTCAAAAATGCCTCATTAAAAGATTAATTAGCGTCTACCACAGCACTAATCAAGCATTTAATGAGGCAGTACAAATTTAGAAAGAGATTATTAGGCCGAAATAGTTGTCAACACTCATTTTCTGAGAGTTTCTTCGAGGGCTAATTCATTCAATGGTTTTACTAAATAGACAGACACCTCGCTATATCCCCTTGCAAGATCCCTATCCTTTGGATTACTCGAACTGGTCAGAATATGAATCTTAGGTTGATTGTTATATTCTCTAAATATTTCTCCTGCGGCATTAAGAAAATCCCAGGCATTCATTACAGGCATATTTATATCTAAATAAATTACTTCAGGCCAGCTATTATAATTTGCTAGCTTAAGAATTGCTTCCTCTGCATGTTCAAAGCAAGTAATCTCAATATTGGAATCAAACTTCTCAATGAGCATCTTGTTGAGCAAGTTTGTTCAACTATCATCATCTATTAACCAAACTCTCATGTTATTGATTTTTAATTTTTATACAAAATGCAGTTCCCACGCCTGGAGTACTTTCTATCTCTATCTCTCCTCCCATAGCATTGATTTGTGATTTCACAAGATAAAGCCCTAAGCCACTTCCATTAATATGACGATGAAATCTAGAGTACAGTTTGAAAACACGGTCTTTATAGCGAGTTAGGTCTATTCCAATTCCATTATCCTTAAACTCAATCATAGTATGGCCTGCTTCATCTACACATGTTTTTATTTGTACTTCTAAGATTCTATCAGGGTTTCTATACTTATATGAATTTGATAATAGATTCTGAAAAACACTTAAAATGTAAGGTTTACATGCAATAACTTCACTTTTCTTACTAAAATCCATAACAACCTTAGCCTTTATAGATTGAAAATCCTGCTCTATTGTTTTTAATATAGAATTCAGCATCTCATCTAACTGAACCTTCTCATATTTTATGTCTAAGGAATTTTGAATTGTAAGCAACTTATTTAGATCAATGAGAATTTGGTCGATATTACTTATGGTATCAACGAGTTTAAGAAACAGCATTTTATCTTTTTCATCAGAAATATTTTCCAGATTTAATAAATCTATAATTCCTTTAATGTTTGAAAAAGGAGCTCTTAAATTGTGAGCAATTATGTACGAATACTGTTCTAATTGATAATTACTTGTTAGCAACTCTTTATTTAGTTTCTTCAAAGCAACATCACTACGCAATTTGAGTAATCGTTGCTTAAGCACTTCAACACATTTCATCATGAAGTCGGCCCTTGCATCACTTTGTTCCTCGACTTCTGTGCAATATGCTACAATTAAACTCTCAATATTCTCTGAAACGGCAAATGGCACTACTATGAACTGAAGTGGCTTCTCGCCTAAAACAGGCAGTTTGATTTGTTGCATCAAAGGATTGCCAGATTCCCAGCAGCTTTTCAAAACGTTCTGGTTTAATTGAATAAGCTGTCTTTGAATTTCTATATTTTGTTTATTCGTATTAACAGACTCCTCAAACAATGAATACCCGTCATCAGATTGAATCATAAAAAAGCAGTCCGCGATATTCAAACTATTAACAACTGATGAAGAAAACTGCTTTCTTATCAGTCTTTCATCTGATAATAATTGCAATGAGGCTATTATCGAGTTTAATTGATCGGAACCATCATTTATCCGCTGCAATTCCTTTTCAGCTTTGATTTTTGAAGTTACGTCTTTCAAAAGACCAAAAACTCTATTCTGGTAACCTTCTCTGTTAAGGCTTAAATCGAAATATCGCATTTTGCCCCTGTTATCAAATAATCTGAAAATACAAGAACAATTCTCATCATTTTGAAGAGCTAAATCGAAAGTGTTTTGTAATAAATCTTTATCCTCCCAATACACAGATACTAGCAATTCGCGCAAGTTTTCCGGGGGCATATCCCAGACGTCCACACGATATGAATCACCTGGCCATTCAATAAGATTGCTATCGTTATACCATTCAAAGAACGTCATTTTGCCATTTAGTAGCGCCTTAGATAATTTAGACTGAGCAGAACGTCTTAAAAAATACTCTGCTACAAGCGATAATCTATTGGCTATTGACTTAATAAATTGTTTTAATGGACTCGACCATTCTTTGTCTTTTTCGTTGGCAGAGAAAATTAAGAATCCCTTAACCTGCCCATCTCTTTTCACTCCAGACACTAAACAACTGCCTTCTTCACTATCACAGATAGAACCACTTTCAATTTTGGAATCAAGAACAAAAAATGTCTCTTTTTGGAGTTTAGATAGAAACCCTTCGCTTGCAATAAATTCTGACCTTAAGTCTACATTTGTTTTAGATGAAGCGATACATGAAAATCTATTTTCTTTAGACTTAAAGTCCCAAACTTCTGCATGAAGAAAACCAAGTTTGCTATTGATTTTCTTAATTAGTTGAGCACAAAAATCATTAACGTCTACAAACTCTTTCCAATCTAGCTGCAGAATTTCGATTTCAGCACGTTGTATTTCATTATTAATTGCAACTTCAAGACGCTTTTCAGTTATATTCTCAAAAACCCCAGTAACAGAATCAGGTAATGAATCTTTGCTTTGATTGATTTTAACCGAATTTCTTAACCATATGTACTCTTCTTCAGCATTTAAGAAACGATATTCAATAACAACTTCAGACTTATCCTTTAAGGTTTGTAGGGCAAGCAATACTTCCTTTACGTCTTTTTTATGAATTCTGTTTATCCAACTCACTCGTTGATCGAGGAAGTCATTCTGCGAAAAACCCGTTAATTCATCAATACGCGAATGCAAATAGGTGAAATCGAAATGGTTATTTAGTGGTGCTGAATAAGGCACTGAAGGGATGGCTCCCAACAATAATGACAATTGCATTTCTGACTCAATAATACTTTGTTCAGCTTTAACCTGTTCAGAAATATCTCTTATAAAAGCACTAAAAAGTCTTCTATTCTTGACCTGAATTTGATTTATAAATAATTCTACCGGGAATACTTCTCCCAGTTTATTAATTGGATTCAGCCTTCTTAATCGACCAGATACAAATGAATTGCCATCTGATTTCATTCTTTCCATTCCCGCATCATGATGAGCTTTTAGTTCATTGGGAATTATAAGGTCAGAAATTTTTCTGCCAAGAACCTCATGCTCTTCATAACCATACATTTCAACAGCTTTATGGGACCAAGCAACTATTTCACCACTTTCATTTGCAGTAACAACAGCATCTAAGGCCGTATTGATGATAGCTTTAGCAAGCTCCTCCGCCTCCTCTCGCTTCTCTACCTCTTCAGTTAATTGGGTTACATCATTGAGTGTTAGAAAATAACAAGGCTTCTCCTCAAAATTAACAGCATGGATATGGACTTCTACCTGAATAGAAGAAGGATATTTAGGAGAAATTAATGATAACCTAAGAGTATCATTTTGATTTACAAATTCGTTACATGAGTTAAGAAAAGACTTTAATACATTTTGCTCTTTATCGATTAAAAAAGAAGAAAAGTTAGTTACAGCAAATTGCTCTTCAGATAATTCGAGCAATTCCCTTGCAAATGAATTTGCATAAACAATATCTAAGTTTACATCCAGAACGATTAAGTTACTTTCAATTTCATTAAGCAGACGTCTTCCAAATTGCTCGCTTTCTTTAAGCTTTTTTTCATACACAACCTGACTCGTTAAATCAATGCCATATCCAATTACATGAACTAATTCTTCACCTTCAAAATAAGGCTGATACCTTCTTAAAACATACTTGATTTCTCCATTTTTATTATGCTCTGTAATCAACTCCTGAGGCTTTTTCTCTTCTATAACTTTAGAAAAAATCGCGATTCTTTCTTCCGCCATTTTTGCATCCAAACCCCTCTTTTTACAATAATCAAAATCGGTTTTACCTATTATCCAATCTCTAAGACCCGGATCTGAAATACCATTCTTATTAACAAACGCATACCGTTTATCTTTGTCAAAAACTGCAATATCTGCAGGAATAGAATGCAATACAGTTTCATAGAACTTGTTCTTATTTATAAGGGTAGTTTTACTTTCATCCTGAAAATCGGGTAACGACAAACTTTGTAGAGGTACTGAATTATTTAAATTTGGTGAAGAGGCTCCTTGTGATTGAGTATGAAATTGAATAAGAAATAAAACCGAATCAGAATCTCCAGAACCTAAGGGATTAATAAGTATAGAATTATTGAGCTTCTCAAAAATGACAGATTGCTCAGATTGATAAGATAACGAGTCAACGCAGGCTTGACTCCAAGTATCTAAATTTCCCAAACATGCAAAATATTCACTCCAAACCTTGACATCAAAGAGAGGATTCTTTTCGACTATTTCCCTATGTATATTTATTATTGCAGCTCCAGCCGGAATTGCCTTAAGCAATTTGCTTGTTAGAGAATTTATTAAAGGTGAATTATCAACTTTTCGAATCTTTTCAAAAATGAGTTTAGCAGTATTTGTTTGCCCTTCTCCGTTTGTAAGTTGAATAGAATAATAAGTGTGTTCAGACTCCCCTTTTTCCCAGCAATAAGTCTTTCGGGTATACAAAGCATCGAAATCCTGAATAAAGGAATCCCAATTTCTTTGATTCGAAAAAAAAAGACATTCAAAATCCTTTACTCTGTTTGAAAATGATATTTTCTCAACTTGAGTATTCAGCTCCCCCTTCTTATTTAAAATCAGCTCGACTTCCACAAAATAAATTTGAAGAAAGAATAGACAACAGGAACTAGATAAGACCTGCACTGCTTCTTATCTTATTTTGATAAATGTAAGCAAGCCCTGCTCTTATCAACTAGTTGTTAACACTCATTTTATTTATTGAGGTGTTGTATTTCAAGACTATTAGAGAGTGTTTTAACTCGCACGCATGTTGAACTTCGAACGAATAATAAAAATGCTTCTTTTCACTTGTTACATGTCAGTCTTACTCTATCGACATACTGAATTTAACTAAAGCTAAATGTCCATTTAGACCTAGTTTAGCAATGATATTTGCTCTATGATTTTCGATGGTTTTTACACTATTAAATCTCTTTTCAGCTATATCTGCCGATGAGAGGCCTTGCGAAATCATATGCAATATCTCTTTTTCAGATTTAGTAAGGCTTTTGAGACTATCGATGACATTTCTTCTATTCACCTGACTTGCTACATCTGCAGAATCGCTGACTGAGAATCCTGCTTTAAACAATTCAACCCGTTTAAATCTGGCTTCAATAGAATCAAATAGATCATTTACTTTAAAGGGTTTAGTAAGGTAATCGTCGGCCCCTAGTTTCATACCGGTTCTAATATCATCGGTCTCTACTTTTGCTGTTAGAAAAATAAATGGAACAGTAGCATATTGTATATCGTCTTTAAGCTGCTCCAAGACCCAGTATCCCGACTTGCCAGGCATTTTAATGTCGCATAATATTAAATCAGGTTGCCATTCCTTAATTATCGTCAAACCTTTCTCGGCATCAGCAGCCTGATTGGTCAGATATCCATTCAAATTAAGTAAATCAATAATATTCTCTCTTAGTATTGGTTCGTCTTCGATGACAAGGATTTTCTTCATGTGCTCTTAAGGCTTTCATTTACTGGTAAATTTACATTGAAAGTAACTCCTTTGTTTTTATTATTTCTTAAGGCAACCGAACCATGATGCAATTCTATCAATTGTTTAACGATTACCAATCCAAGTCCTGTACCTTGAATATCATCGGCATTTGATGCTCGGAAAAATGAATTAAAAATGTTTGACAATTCCAGTTCAGGGATACCAATTCCTTCATCAGTAACCTCTACAATAATTTTATCTAGTTCGTGAAAAACACTTATAGTTATTGGAGAATCCGGACTAGAATATTTTACTGCATTAGAAATAATATTCACAAATGCTTGTCGCAATAAGAAAGGGTCTGCCTTGATTAAGTTCTCATGACCTAAAGAATTGAAAACTATAGAAGTTAATCCTTTCTTTGATACATTCAATTCAGAAATTATGAGGTTTAGCAGATTGTTAATCGAGATGTATTCGGGCTTAAATACCATTTTATTGGCATCCATGCGACCAAGTAAGAGAACGTTATCCATAATTTGAGTCATTCTTTGAATCTCGTTCTCGATTCTGTTATGATGTTTTATAATTGTTTCAATCAGTCTTGTTAAGTCTGCTTTCCCCGAAATTGATGTATAACCTTGTAATACATCCATGCTTGATTGAATTGTAGCCAGTGGTGTTCTGAATTCATGTGAGACAAGGTTAACGAAATCACTTTTTAAGTGATTTAATTGCTTTTCTTTATTTAAAGCAAATAATAGTCTTTCTTCGGCGATCTTTACTGCTGTAATGTTATTTTCTACAGCAATAAATCCTTCTATTTCATCATTTTCATCAAAAACAGGAGTTATATCAAGATACAGCCAGAATTTATCCCCAGATTTACCATAATTTAGAATTTCTCCCTTAAATGACTTTCCTTTTTGAACACAATCCTGAATTTGAGCAACCGTTTGTGGATCGGTTTCTTCACCTGCCATAAATTCTGATGGAAACAGGCCTTTAACCTCTTCAAGAGAATATGCAGTTAATTGCACGAAGCTATTGTTAACCCATTCTATTCTTCCCTCGGCGCTGCAAATGATTACAATTGAGCTTGTTTTCTCTGCAACAATTGCAAGTTGTTGAAGTTCCTTTTGACGCTCATGTTCTTCTGTAACATTGTGAGTTACACAAATTAATCCACCGTTAGGGAGCGCTGTTAATGATATTTCTTGAAACATGTAGGTGCCATCTTTTTTAACTCCTAAAGTTGGTCCCCTGAAAAATCCTTTTTCCATGAAAACAGGAAAAACCTCTTTCTCAATTCGTTCAATTTCGTGCGGAGGATAAAATATCTTCCAAGATTTGCCTAGAATTTCTTCTTCATTATTATAACCGAAGAGCTCTATATGAGATTTATTGAGGTAGGTATATTGGTCTTCTCCATTCATCACTGCAATACCCTCAACGGTATTTTCAACAGCAATCTTAAGTTGATTTATAATTTCGGTTGATTTTCTAGCCTCATCAATATCTTTAATGATGCAATAAATCTTAAATTTTCCATCAGATTCAGTATTTCGGGTAAATTTCAACTCAATCCAAAGATAGCCATTAGCAGTTTTTATTCTTACCGGATTGGCTGCGGTCTCAGAGAGATTATTAAGAAAGATGGAATTTAACTCAGACTTTACTTTTGCTTTATCCTCTTCATGAATAAAATCTATTAAATAATTATCTGATTCTACTCCTGCTGATAGCCCGATAAGGTTGCTCCAGGCTGAATTATGAAGTAAGAATTTGCCGTTGAAATCAATCTCCAAAACAGACTCATTAAGACTGTTAAGAATATCCAGAAATTTATACTCATCGCCTTTGCTAACCTGCATAGGCACACCGTATCCAACCATAAATTTCTTATTGGTCTGAGTCCTGAATGAAAACATTCTTCTGTTAGACCAAGTATTTACCGGCGAGGATGGACCTGCAAAAGTTTCGACAAATTCAATATAATCGTTTTCTCCCAGTTTTTTTAAATTGCTTACTCGCTCTTCAGCAATGCTGGGCGAAAGATTGCGAAATGAGCAATAGTCGAAATCATCTTTTCCCATAAGCCATTCGCGAAGCTTATCGTCTTTTACTGCACTTTTGTTAAGAAATTCATACTTAAAATCCTCATTGAAAATAGCGATATCCGCAGGGATTTTATTTAATGCTTGTTTGAAAATTTCAAGGTCTTGAGCCTCCTTATCCTGAAATTTAATCAGTATAAGCACCAAATTATCAGTGCCTAGTGGTGAAATATTAATTTCTAAAGTGTGTTCAATTCCCTCGATAGTGCAATTGCAGTTAAACTGAGTCGTTTCGTTATGGAGTGCTGCATTTTCAATATTATCAGCCATTTCAGCAGACCCCTCGAATTTTGAAAAGTCTGTTTTAAACCCCAAGGGATTTATAATTTTATTGGCTATTGAATTTGATTTAAACACATAACCGTTTCTATCGGATAGAATTGCTCCTCCTTGAAAATGCATGGCGATAGAATCGAAAAAAGAGGAAGCGACTCTATTCAAATCGGAGCTAAGTGAACTTAAAGAAGCTTGATTAGTATGAGTTATCACTTTGTGGTAGATTGGATTTTCAAATATACACCATAACCAAAAGCTTACTTATAGGGTCTGCCACCTATATTGAAGAGGAAGCAGGCAGTCAAGAAAGGTCTTTGATCTTTTGCGGCAACGATTGCAGCGGATAGCTTTTGTGCTGCAAGCAGCACAAAACTATGAGCGTAAAGCGTGACCACGAGTGAGCCTTGAGCCTTGAGCTTGACGAATGGCGAATGGCGAATCTCGCGGGGCCGCCCAAATCGCATGAAAAGCTGAATTCGAGATCGTATATTAAACACCCCAATTGATACTGTTATCTCTTGGACTTATTTTTACTAGGATTTAGGAAGCCGGTGTATACAACAAAGTTGTGGCTATTTTTTTCGGAATAAGCCTTTTAGAGCATCTCCTTTGCCACTAAGGGTTAGAAGATTATTAACAGATTTCTTTGCAGCCCCGAGCAAGGCATTTTTCTCGAAAGAATTCCTAAGCTTTTCGTCCTTGGTTTGAGGTGAAATAAACTCAGTTCCTTCTAGTATTTCTTCTGAAGTTGAAGGCTTTTTGCTTGTTAAGAAACGTGTTACACTTATTCCTGTGGTTTGAATAAATTGTTTCGAAAAACCATGCTTTTTCATGAGTTTTTCTAGGGTTGAAGGAGTATAATAAGACAAATGCTCGGGCCAGCCGATAACATTGTATTTGCCTTTAAGGTAATACCTCAACAAGGAATTGAAATTGGGAGTTGTTATGTAAAGAATGCCGTCTTTACGCAAAAGTCGGTTAAAGTTAGCAATTTCGATATTTGGCTGATTGATATGTTCAACAACCTCAAATGAGGTGATAACATCAAAGCTTTCGAGATCGTAATTATCGGGGTTGAGCACGCCTTTATGCATTGTGATTCCTTTGGCCTCACATATTTCTATGGCTTTATCTGTGTATTCGGTTCCATAAACATCCCAGCCACGTTCTTTGGCAACTTCAAGAAAGTAACCGATTCCGCACCCAACATCGATAAGTTTATTGGTCTTTCGGGCAGCCTCAAATCCATCAAGAATCTGATGATATCTTTTAATGGTGACCGGACTTAAATAATCATTTCTACCGTAGCCTTTGTAATATTCTTCGAGTTCTGAAAGGCTTGGATTTCTGGATGAGAATACCATTCCGCAATCGCCACAACGGGTTAACCAGGCAAATTCATATCCCTTTAATTCATGAAGATTGGTGCTACCACAAAGGATGCAATCGTGGAGTTGATTATCAATTTTCATATTCATGCTGCGTGTTCGTGCCGAAAATCCTTTTAAGCTTTCAGAATATCCGGCCAAATAATTTTTTAGTCCTATTAGATGTGTTGCTCATTTGCATAGATACTACTTACTAATGACTTATTCTGCCTTGAACAGATAATAATCATTAAACCCGAATTGACTTGAGACAGCTCATTATTTTGATAGTTGAAAACTAAGCGATATTAAACGTTTATTATACGACTAGTTCCAAACGGGGGCCCTAAATTGTAATTGGAGGGAGGACGCGGCCGGCCCCTGAAACGTTTTTCACAAATCGTTGATTTATAGCTTTTTAAGGCAATATGAAAATTTCCATTTGACAAAATTCGGTGTAAAATCTCATGATTTCTGACGAGAATTATTCTACTTGATTATTTCAGCGCTTCATGAATAAACCCTTGATAATTTTTAGAGGAGCGGAATTTTTTCTTGTAAATCGCTATTGCATTTTGGCTCAAAAGCAATTTCTTCTCCTTCGATTCCAGAAAATAATTCATGAGTGATGAAGCGATACTGCTAGAATCTGCATTGGCGGGCAATAAATAACCATTGGATCCATCTTCTACAATTTCTGAGATTCCGCCTACATTTACAGATATAACAGGAATGCCGTGTGCCATAGCTTCCATCATAGAAACCGGAAGTCCTTCAGATAAGCTAGTGCAGATAAGGACATCTTGTTTACCACTTGCGAGGAACTCATAAACCTGCTGCTGAGTTAGTGAGCCAACAAAATCACATTTAATATTCTTCTTATTCCCAAGCTTTTGATGTGCATAATTTTGAAGCTGATTATTTCCATTTTGCGCAGTGCCAATGTGCGACCAGCAAATATTTATATCGATTATAAGAGCCAAAGCGTCAACGATTCGTTCGAGTTGCTTGACAGGGTCAATAAATGCTATTGAAACCAAGTTGAGTTTGGCTGAATCTTGCTTTTGTTTAGGTTCAAAATCAATGTCTTTGATACCCAAATAAGAAAGGTGTAGTTTCTGTTTAAATCGGGATCCCAATTTCTTTTGAGTATAGGCAAATCCAGCTTGTGAGATTGGCCAAATACCGTCAATACTTTCAAAAACATAAGGCCTTGCAGGAAGATAATCGCCCGCACTGCGTTCGAAGAAACAATCCCAACCGTGAATGCGAGTTACAGCTTTATAGTCCTTATTCCGATTTTTAATTAGAGCTAAGCCGGCGGTAGCGTAGAAAAACCAATATGAATAAAGGCTTGTCTCAGATGCCTGATGCTTTTGGCGTTTCATGATATCAAGCAATTGTGCTTCAAAGCACCTCGCCATTGATAAAAACCCTAGCCAAGTTTTGACATGAAACATTGAAAACTTTTGACCATAAAGTTCAGCGATTGCTTTTCTTTCCATAAGAAAAGCTTTGCTAAAAATTGAAGCAAAAGCTTTCAGTTTATCTGAAAACCCAGGTTGAGTGCTAAAAACAAAAACTTCAGCGTTTTCGGGTAATGTGGCATGTACCGTTTTATCTGGAATACGATGACCTTCGGGAACAATGATATAGACTTTAGAAAACGCTTCGCAGAGATATTTCAATTCTTCAGAGAGAAAGGGCTCGCCACCTTTAAAAGGAAACTTGGTGACAATTAGATAGAGGTATTTTCTTTCAGAAGGCATGAATAAACGTAATCAATAAGCTGAAGATAGACCTAATTCCTTTCTTCTATTGAGATAAATTTCTAATAGTTTTGATGTATATAGATGGATATCATACTCTTTAGCAAACTCATGACTGAATTTAGCAACATGTTTAAACAGTTCTTGATTTTGGGAAAGTTCAATAAGTTTTTCGGCAAATGCAGAAGCATTAGCCGGATCAATAATAAATCCATTTTGGCCTTCCCTATGAATGTCAAGATTACCCTGTCCGTTTAAAGCCACACATACTTTTGAAGCGGCCATAGCTTCAAGAAGCACAAGTCCAAAAGGCTCATAATAAGCCGGATGCACATAAAAGGAAACATTTTTGAGAAAGTCTTCAACTTTAGCCACATTACCATGAAGAATGATTTGCTCATTCAAAGAGCTTGCATCAATTGCTTTCTGAATTTTAGCTCTGTTTACTCCTTCTCCTAATACTTCGAGTCTTGCTTTGTAATTGCGCTTATTAAGCTCTTTAACAACGTCAACAAGAAATATCTGATTCTTCTTATCGACCAAGCTACCTGTGGTTGCCATTGATATAATATTGCCCGAAGGCATTACCGCCTCAGGCGATTCGAACCTGCTGAAGTCAATAGCATTATGCAAGAGGGTAATGAGCTGTAAATCTTTAGGCAGAGTTTGTCTGAAAAAACTTTGGGCGTTATTACTAATTGCGATGAAAGCATTCTTGCTTTTCCGATACCTTTTAATCATCCAGGATTTCTCAAAGAATTCAGTAATACGTCGTTTATTAAGCCAGTCGGCTAACGTCATATTTTTAAACTGAAACATATTATCGTGCAAGTGACTAAACCAAGCGGCGTTTGGGTAATGAATTTCACGTGCCGTTATTTCAGCTTCAAACAAATGAGTATGAATGATATGAGGTTTAAAATCTGAAATAAAATTTTGTAGCTCTACAATGTCAATTAAGGATTTCAGTGAGACTTGGAACCACTTTAGAATTGCAATAAATTATCTTTTGAGTAGCCAGCATCTGAATAATAGTTAATGGGCTTAAGTGTAACGAGCAAGCATTCAACATTTTCAATTGAATTCAAAGAGGTGCAAATGTCGAGTGTTAAACGCTCAGCTCCTCCTTTTAGGAGGGAAGGAATTATATGCAACACCCGAAGTTTATTCATGTGTTATAGAGATTTTCCAGCCAATTTTAAAAGAAGCCTAGTAGGCGGATAGTGCTTCATGAACATGAATAACTTTTCCTTATTGCGATATGAACTCTTGTGCTTAAATGATAGCCAAAGCATACTATTCATTTTTGAGAAATTCGCGACGAACTCGTAATGTCTTGCCATATTGAAGCTACATTCTGCAAGTAAATGTGTTTTTATTGAACCGGGAATTTTGATCGAAACGTCTTTGTAATCGGCATGTTCGAAAAAGCGTTTAAGTCCTTTGTATCTATCGAGATATGAATTTCGGCTTAAGTCAACTGAATTACCGTCATGAATTCGATAGTTTACTGTGTGTTTGGTAATTTGATAAACTGGAAATTCGGAAGCGATACAAGTCCAAAGCACTAAATCTTCAACAATGACAATAGCTGTGTCGAACTTGAATCTTTTGAAAATATCACGATGCACGCAAACTCTTGAAGGAGTTATTGGTTGCATTAAAACATATTCAAATTCCTCTCCCTCTTTCATTACAGGAATTTGTGGAGTTTTGATTCCTGATTCAGTAAGGTAATTGAGGTTACTAAACACCATGCAAACAGAAAATTCTTTTGACTTTAGCAGCTCATAAATTTCAGAAAGATGATCTGGTTCAAAAGCATCGTCACTATCAAGAAAAAGCAAATACTTGCCAAGAGCATGAGAAGCACCATTGTTTCTGGCAGCACTTCGTTCGGCATTATCTTGATAAACGTATCTGATTCGAGGGTCTTCTTTTCCCAATCGAGCTGCAACTTCGGCAGTGTTGTCGGTGGAGCCATCATCAACGATAATCACTTCCCAGTTTTCGAAATTCTGTTTTCTGATAGAATCGAGAGTTTCGTCAAGAATATAAGCTCTGTTATATGCAGGAATTGTGATAGAAAAGAAAGGATTATCGCTCATAGCATTAAACAGGCAAGCCTGTTTTTCTAAGGGTTAATCTTTGTTTTTGAAGCCAAGTTGGCTGATAATAATGATATAAATCATTTTTCATCCACCAAGTAATACCTGAAGATTGAAGGTTCTTATTTTGATAACACAAATGAAACCACTTTTCTGCTAAGTATTTTTTAAATGTTAATGCAGGAATTGAAATAGCGCCACTGTCTGATTTAAGTAGTTTTTTAAGTAAACTGTTTAGTTCCTGCATTTCATCAAGATTGAAATTCCACTCTGGATTGGCAAAACGAGAATACAAATCGGCTTCTAGATTTGAAATAGGCGTTCCCATTTTCTCAAACTGCCTTTGCTTTACTTTTGTGCAAGTAGCATGCATTACAGAAGCGTATTTATTGGTGATGTTTGATGGGTGATCACGCTTTCTTACTAGCACTTCGGGGAAGTTTGAAAGTTTACAATACTCGCTAAAAGTAACCCAACAATTATAATCTTCTCCATGCACAAACTCAGGGTCGAACCGAATGTTATGTTGCCTGATAACTGCGGTTCTCATCACTGCCGTGGGATGCGAAATATGTGTTTGATAAAGATGCCTGAGTCTTATGTGAGTATCGTTACTACTATATTTTACAACACGAGATTCAATATTTTCACCAAAATCCTCAAACCAACTTCCAATTAAGCCATATTCAGGATTCTCGTCCATGAAGCTTATTTGCTTAGATAGTCTTTGAGGAAGACTAATATCGTCTTGATCCATTCTAACAATATACTCGCCCTTACATTGCTCCATTCCAATGTTTAGAGAGCCTATCAATCCAAGGTTCTTAGGGTTATCGATTAATCGAATGCGAGTATCAGAATAGGATTTTATGATATCCAGACTACCGTCTGTAGATCCATCGTTTACGATGACAAACTCAAAATCTTTAAAGTCTTGATCAAGTATGCTTTCAATGGCAACTTTGAGATACTCCCCGGCATTGTAAACCGGCATAAAAACAGATGCTTTTGTAGACATTGCCTCAGTCATTTCTTAAGATTGGCGCATTTCATTCCATAATGTTGCTATCCCTGATTCTAAATCCACCGAAGGTGAGAAGCCGGTATCATTGCGGAGCTTGGTTATATTAAGAATATTTACTGGTACATCAACAGACCTACCCTCGCTGTATTCTATCTGGAAATCGTTATTTGTAACATTTTTAATGATTTGCATCACATCATTTACCGAATACCCTTGTCCTGAACCAATATTGTAGGTTTGATTAGCTTTTCCAGAGTTTATCAAAGCTTGTATTCCTTTATTTAAATCTGAGATATGCAGGTAATCTCGAATAACAGAGCCATCGCCCCAGATTTGGGGTTTTTCATTACTAAGAATTTTACCTAATGTAACTGAAATTAACCCTTGACGACCAAACAAATTTTGTCCTGAGCCATAAGGATTCGAAGGTCTCACAATGATGTATTCCAAGTCTGAAAGTCTAGCTTCGAGACGAATAAACTCCTCCATAAGGAGCTTAGAATAAGCGTAATAATTCAATGGAATTAAAGGAGAGTTTTCATCATTAAGTTCTCTTCCGTTATTTCCATAAATCGCACCTCCGGTGGAAAAAAACAGAAGTCGTTTACTTCCCGAATTTCTCATTGATTGAACCAATTCGTAACCACCGGTTATATTTAATTCCCTTTCCCTTATAAAATCGCTGTAATTAGAAGAAGGGATAAGGCTGCAAGCGAGGTGAATAACCCAGTCGTAAGGTTCAGAATAGAATAATGAGTGAACGAAGGACGAGTCGGAGAGGTCTCCTATTTTATATTCGATATTTTTTTGAAAGCGGACTTTATCCATTTGGGGAGGCAAAGCACGGTCGGCGCAAACTATTTCGTGACCACTTTCAATAAGTGATGCACTTAGATTACGTCCAATAAAACCATTACCCCCTAAGATTAAAATACGCGCCATTTGCCACGAAAGTACGAATTAGAATACAATTATAATCTAGACCAACTAGAAGGAATAATATCTTTAGTATCTCTTTCGTTTGTAGCAAACCATTGTTTAGGAGCGATCACGCGCTTATCTTCAGAAGGATTTAGCCATGCCCCCCACCAGCTGAAGCTACTATTTGCAATTACGTGGTGGCGGCAACAACTCATTAGAAACATATCCCAATACGCCTTTTCTCCGATGTTATGAGAAATAAAAGTTACAGGAACTGGTAATTCCAGATTGGCTTTGCACCATTCTGGATCATCTGAAAACACAAAAAATTCAGGATCTGTTAAGCCCGGAAGAATATGTTCTGCAGCAGCATGATAATATTCTAAAGTGCAAGCTCCGTGAGTTTTAATTACATCAGGATTATTTACCATATCTGTTCTTCTTACATGCAACGAGACTGACATGCTATGCTGGATTTTATGTTTAAGCTCAGCATTTAAACCTGTGACTTCCTCTCTAAGTGAGAAAGCCTGGCGAACATCTGACTCAATGTTTAGGAAATACTTCTCAGACTGCCAATAGCCAATGAGATAAGTATTATCGATGGCCTGTTCGAAATTTTCATCATAGTGAAAAAAGGGCTCTTTATATATTTTCCTTTTGAAGTAGGGTTTTAGAGAATCCATTTTACCCTGAATTCTGTGCACTAAGCCATTCCCGTTTTTAGGTTTGAATTTTTCAATGATTTCGGGACTAGCGAAGTTGGGCTTTAAATTAAATGGGGATAAACCATACTCTCTAACCGTTTGCTTTTCTATATCTAAATCGAACCAAGTTTTATCGATATAAAGCTCAGAATCCAACCTTTTGGCAAGAGAAAGGCCTGCTGCATATTGAAACATTTGATTTCCAAGTCCACTAATAAGTTCAGTTACAATCATATTTAGCTAAGCTGAAATTGAAGCCATTTACCGAGAATTTTTCTAGCAAGTGTATTATTGATTATTGAAATGAAACAATAAGCTTGCACAAAGAATGGGATTTTTCCCTTAAAACCCGAATTCCTTATTTCATTAATAGTTTCAACTTTATAGTGCTGAAGAAGGAATAGCATTCTTTGTCTGAGAATACTTCGATTAGAAGCGTTAAAAACTTTAGATAGCTTATTGTAACAATAAAAATACTCTTTCAACTCCACATGTTTATTGTCCTTTAGCGAGCTTGTTAATTGATTAGGCTGCTCAGCAGAAGTAGCAATGAGCGCTTCTGTGATTTTAGCAACTCCGTATTTGCATATAAGTCGGCTGTAATACTCGATATCGACTAACCAGATTAAATTTTCATCATAACGCTCCTGAATGTCTTTATGAATTAGAGTTGTTGTTGGAGCACCAATAACATTTGCATGAAAAAGCTCAGCAGGTCTTTCAGAAACGTGCTCGAACTTCAATTTTGAGGGCTTGTATCTATACTTCTCGTTCTTTTGAGTATCGAAAATCCAAGTTCCACAAAAGAAGAATTTTGCATCTGGCTGATTATTAATTGCATTTACAAATTGCTCAATAGAATTGGGGTATTCAAACCAATCATCATGATGCATTAGTTTAATCCAAGAACCTTTTGCTTTAGAAATGGCATTATTCCAGTTACCAGGAGAGCCTTTGGCCAATTCATTTCTATAATAAACAATTTTAAAACCCCAGTTCTCAAGCTTGATAGCATTCTCAACTTCATTACCCGGGCTATCGTCAGAAACGATAACTTCGAAATCTCTAAATGTTTGCTCTTTGATTGAATTTAGCAGCTGTTTGATATTATCGACTTGATTGTATGCCGGAATACATATACTTATTAAAGGTTTCATCTGCTTTATCAAGCCTGAGCTGTTTCTTTGTCGATTTGAGCAGTAAAAATATGTAATTACAACGAGGTAAAAGTCGCCTCGCTTTTAAACTTAACTATAGAAAATGAAAAAACTAAAATTTATTCCCCTAATAACCAGATGATTGCGCCTTCATTTGGATTTCGGAGTCAACCTTTTTTTATCAGCTATGTTTTTATAGTTGTAGCGTTAGTTTGATTTAGGTATTGGGGCAGGCAATCTTAGGATTCCTGCCTCAATTATTTTTACCGTAGCCTCCAAGTTAATCTTAAGCCAACCGGGGCTGATATTATCCATGAAATTTTTAGGATTTTAGCCTTGTTAGCTGGGAAAATATGCGGCAAGACCTTTAAAATTATCTGTCTGCCTTCTTCAATTCTTTTCTGTTCTGCAAGAAGCGTTAAGAACCTAAAAAATGTCTTGCTTAAATGAGACTTTAAATTTTCACCATGCTTTCCAGGCATTCTGAGTAAAGCGTTTAACAGGGGAAACAAGAGCTTTAGCTCCTGCCCGGTTGAGGATTCAGAATGAACACGATAAAATAACAAAGGCTCAGAAATGCCCATCAGATCAACACCTTTGCTTAATAGTGTTGTCCACAGTAAATAATCCTCACAATTTTGGATTTCATTTTCTTCCGGAAACTGGCTAATACTTTCAAGAACTGATTTCTTAATAAGCACAGTGCTTGTTGGCACTCTGTTTTGGGCATGAAAAGATTCAATTCCTTCATTACCTGAATAAATAAAATTTTCCACTCCAAATTTATAATCCCGGCGACTCATATCATTTTCAAGGCAAATAAATCCATTCGTAAAACTCATTTCCTTCGATGCCTTTAAGGTTTTTTCAAGTTGAACTTCTAGCTTCTCAGGAGGCCAAATATCATCAGCATCTAAAAATGCAATCCAGTCTCCTTTAGAGTTTCTTATTCCGTTGTTACGAGCTTTGCCTTGTTTACCATTCGTTTGGTGTATGACTTTAACACGCGAGTCATTTTTTGCAATCTCTTCTAGAATTTGAGGAGTTTGGTCAATAGAACCATCATCTACAAAAATCACTTCCCAATTCGAATGGGTTTGAGCTTTTATAGAGTTAAATGTTTCTTCTACATATTCTGCACAATTGTATGCAGGAATCACAATCGAAACAAATAAATCACTTGTCATTAGGGAAGAAAATTCTTTAATGCTTGATCTCTTTTTGCATAGCTTAACTTTTGAGATATTTTAGGAAAATACTTATTGTGATATAAGACTTTAGTAAGCTTATATTTTAAGTTATTTGCCGGAGTAATTGTTTTCCCATAAATCGTTCCTTTATCGAAATCATTAGGTTTATAATGCTTAAACTTCAGTCCAAAAGTTCCAAAAAAGTAAGCATATTTTAAAGCTTCGCTTAGAGGCTTTGGCTCAATGTCTTTTTCAAGGAGCTGCATAAGTTCTTCATGGGTTTGAGGTGTGTAAGCTACATCCAAAAGATAATAGAAAGACTTTCCTGCACAAATACTTGGTTTCCTCAAAAAAGTAGCTTCAACGCCCACGGTTGAACCAAAAGTCAGTGTTTTACTGCCTTTACTAACCAAATGATAAGTACTAATTTTTGAATTAGAAGGAATTACAGTCAAATAATCTTCATTCAACCCTCTTAGTTCTCTCATTTCAGGAGTATCAACTTTTGCTAAGTTGGGATGAATTCTTAGGTAAAAATGAGTGTTTTTTAGGTTCTTTCCGTCTTCAAGGATTCTTTTAATGCCATCAAGTTGGTTCTTGTACAGAGGGTTTTTCCACTCATCGCCCAGAGAAGCAAGTTCATCCTCTGAGGAGTTACAAATAATAATGTTTTGTTTATTATCATCCCATCCCTCAGGAAGTTCAAAAACCTGATCCGCTAAAAATGAAAACCAATTTTGCATCTTCCCTCCTATTCTAGTTTGGCACCAATCTGTCGCAACCTGAACGCGCTCATTTTCATCTGCTTCTGCCCAAGCTTTCTGGATTAAATTGTTAGTGTTTTGAAGGTTGTGAATACTTGCATTTTCGAATAAAGAATAATAATTAAAAGAATTTCCTCTCTCATGCAAAAGGCAAGTTACTCCCATTTTACTGCAAGCTCTTAATACTGCTTTAGTATGAGATAGTCTACCGTTAAATGTATAAACTATATCAGTAGGATTTTTCTTAAGGTAATTGATGATACTAAAGTAAACTCCAGCGCAAGAGTATATATACCTTTCTAAAAGCCTTGGTTCAAGATTGGGATTCGAATCTCGAGTGATTGAGATTAATGAAGAAGCAATAGCATATCCGATATCATAATTATCCACCCAAAGGGTTTCTAATTCTTCAATTGAATTGAACTTCGTAGGTAATTCAGCAATTCTTTTTTTATCATCTTCACTTAAATCAAGAAATGATTGAATTCGAGGCATTTTAGGCAATACATTGTATCCATCATAACGTTTAGAAACGCATCTCTCACATGCTTCTTGAAGATGATATGGATTATTATCGCAGGAGGGAAGCTGCTTGTTACAAACTAATTGAGTAATATCATCGCCTTTTTCAATATGATCTAAAATAATCTCCAGCTCTGTCTCATAATGAGAAGCAAGCAATATATGAGATGTAAAAATTGCTATTTTCATTGATTATAAGTCGCTTTAATCGGTATTTGATTCTGTGAGACTTAAGCTTATTTTTGGCTTTTTTAAACAGCTTAAATCTTATTCTCGTTGTGGCTTATATGCAAGATGAAAGCCTTGTATTAGTTGTTTAAAAACTAAAGTTTGATGTTTGACTTAAAGGCAGATGTTAATATGGCATTTTCAGGCAATAAACATGGTATACCTCCTACAATTGGGTAGGCAAGCAAAGATTCTGCAGCATAGTAGCAATCGCTCTCTTTCTCTAGACTTCCCCCAGTAATGGGGCAAGCATATCGTGTATTCGCCGCTTTGGCGGAAGCTTCTTTCTCAATAACTATTAATCCTGTCGGATTTAGTGGGTTAATGATATAATCAAACAAGCGATATTCTTTAATCTTGTAGCCCAATTTCTCGGCCGTTTGCTTTAATCCTCGAACATAACCGTGATGCTCCATCCTAGCTTTGGCTTCATCTGAAGCTAACTCATAAGCCGGCTCAAGTAAAACCAAATAACGAGACGAAACCCTGTAAAGCTCACGCAATGCCTCCTCTTCTCTTCCGCCATTAGGCTCTATAGAATGAGAAGTGTAAACAATATCAATACTATTATCTGCTAAAGGAATTCTGAATAAATCGCCTGTAAAAAGCCACTCAGGGCTCATTCCTTTAGATTCGGCAAATTTTCTAGCATATTTTATTCTTGACCAAGAAATGTCTAAACCACAACTACGTTTAGGCTTGATATTCAACTTCTCAATAACATTTGCAAGTGTGGTTGCTTCTCCAACTCCAGCCTCTAAAATGGATTCATGCGTTCCAAGCCCTTCTAGAATTGAAGCAATTGCACCAGTATACTTTGCATTAAATTCTGGGTTGTTTTTATATTCCTGAATGTAAGTGCTGGCTTGCAAATCATAGCTAATTTTAATTGCTTCGATAGAATTTTCGTTAGAATTATTTAAATTCCTAAAATACTCCATGACATTTGCTCCAGAATCAAATAACTCCTTAATTCTTTTGTTCAATACATTCATCTTTTCAATCGTAGCATTAGTTTGCTAATTGTTGTTAAAATAATAGGCAGACAAATTTATCAATAATGTAATTGGTTTATAGAAAAAAATGTCTCGACTCCGTATTTGAAAAATTCTATATTTGCTTTGCATGTGCTAATATATGCTCACGTGGTTTAGACATTATTTTCATTGCAATTTTCAATGATAAGAAATGGGAAATAAGCTACCGCTTGAAATGTTGATTAATAATTTCTTTTTAAACGCAATGGACACTAAGACTAAACTTGTTACTAGATTTTCTAAAAAATATAATCGCTTTTTACAAATTTTAAAGTCAAGCTTTGAGACTGAGAAAGTTGAATTGCTTCAGAAGCAACAAAGAGATGCTGGTTATTACATGCAGCAGCCTAACAGAACTGTTTGTAAAAATTGTCAGAAGCCTTTGACAGATAGTCCCGTTTTATTCAAAAAAACATTTAGCAAAGAAATAAGTATTGAATATTTACTGTGCAACCATTGCGGGCATTTAAATGGAAACCATCAAGATACTGAAAAATACAGTGAATTGCTATATTCAGGAGATGATGCGAATTATGGTGGCTCCACATATTTAAGATCAACTATTTCGGCAGAAGATTATATGAACAGGGTGAATAACATTTATTTACCTAAGGCGGAATTTTTCGATAGTGTAACTCAGCTCGATAAGTCGACAACCAAGATTTTCGACATGGGATGCGGTGCTGGCTACCTGATTAAATCATTTCAAATGTTAGGATTTGAGAAGATTATCGGGTCGGAAATTTCTCCTGATTTATTAAGTGCTGCTGCTAGTCAGATTGAAAATGCAGAATTATATGCTAGTTCCGATAAAGACGTTCTGAAACTCATTGAAAACTTTGATGGGAATGTTGTTTGTATGATTGGAGTGCTAGAGCATTTGGTTCATAACGATGAAGTTATGAAAGCAATAGTAGCAAATCCGACAATTGACTATTTATTTATTTCAGTACCCAAGTTAAGTCTTTCAGTATTCCTTGAACTACTTTCTAATGATTTTTTCCATCGTCATTTATCTTCAGGACACACACATCTTTACACTGAGAAAAGTCTGGCACACTTAGAAACCATGTTTGGGCTAGAGCGCATAGGCGAATGGTATTTCGGAGCAGATATCGAGGATCTTCGTCGACTTATTTTCAGCCGACTTGAAGGCAACTCCACAGCAATTGAATACTTAGAGCAAGAGTTTTTTGTACATCGAGATTCAATTCAAGCATCAATAGATCAGACTAAGTTCACAAGCGAAATTCACTTAGTTTTTAAAATTAATCGCTAGAGTATTGTGCAAACAGTCTTAATTACTGGCTTTTCTGGAATGTTAGGCCGTGAATTAACAGCATATTTCCAAACAAAAGGCTTTAATGTTCTTGGGATTTCGCAACAACACTCAAAGTTATTGCCCAAAGAAAAACAGCTCAATATAGACCTTTCTTCAGAAGGGTTTAAAGATCACATATCAGAACATTTTAATCCTGATATAGTGATTCACGCTGCAGCTTTTACAAATTTGAAGTATTGTGAAGAGCATCCTGAAGAAACAGTTAGATTTCATTCTGATTGTACAGGAATTTTGGCCCAAAGATTTCAAAATTCAAAATTCATCTACATATCAACAGATTCAGTATTTGATGGCCAGCTTGGAAATTATAGTGAGTTAGATAAAGTTAATCCACTGAATTTGTATGCCTCATCAAAGCAACAAGGTGAAGAACAGGCTTTGAATTCAGGAGCTGATGCTTATGTCATTCGTACTAATATTATTGGGTATCACGAGCCCTTGAAAACATCCTTATTTGAATGGGTGTATAAATCGTTGAAAGAAGAGCGACAAATTAATGGCTTCTCTAATGTACTTTTCAATCCACTATTTTGTGGATTTTATGGCGAATTGATTGAAAATTTCATTCTATCAAAACCGCAGATAGGCATTTACAATTTTGCTGCGTCTGATGAGATTTCAAAATATGAATTTCTAACTCGTGTCGCTCAAGAAATGAAATTAAATAGCTCTTTAATTTCCCCCCTAGAATTAATAAATGAACCGGGCGGTGTAATTCGTCCATTAAACACAACATTAAATACACAAAAAGCACAAATGTTAGGACTTAAATTCCCATCCATGGATGAAAACATCAAACAGCTGTGCTACAATTTCAAATCATTTATTCAAAAGCATGGAATTTAAAATAGGAAATCGTTTAGTAGGTGAAAATCACGCCCCGTATTTCATTGCTGATGTTGGCGCTAATCACGATGGAGACTTATCCAGAGCATTTCGTTTAATTGAGCTTGCAAAGGAAGCTGGTGCAGATGCAGTGAAGTTTCAAAATTTTCAAGCTTCAAAAATCGTAAGCAAGTTTGGATTCGAGAATTTAGGCGGTGCTAAAGACCATCAGGCGAACTGGAAAAAGAGTGTTTTTGAGACTTATGAAGATGCAAGTATTAGCATGGACTGGACTGTTTTATTAAAACAGAAGTGTGATGAAGCTGGAATAACTTATTTCACAAGCCCATACGATTTTGCATCTATTGATCACATTGACCCATTTGTAGAACTGTATAAAATAGGTTCTGGAGATATTACTTGGACCGAAATTATCGATTATATAGGGTCAAAAGGCAAACCTGTATTATTGGCAACGGGAGCCGCTTCATCTGAGGATGTTCATAGAGCAATGAACATTTTGCAAAAACACACTGATAACATTTGTCTGATGCAGTGCAATACTAACTATACGACCAATAAAGAAAAATACAAGTATGTCAATTTGAATGTATTAAAGAGATACCAACAGGAGTTTCCGGGTGTAGTGCTCGGGCTCTCAGATCACACTCTTGGTATTGCAACGGTTGTGGGAGCTGTCTCACTAGGAGCTCGTATATTTGAGAAACATTTCACCGACGATAATAATCGCATTGGGCCAGATCATTCGTTTGCAATGAATCCTGAAAATTGGAGACAAATGGTTGATAACGCTAACGAAGTTTATCAAGCTCTTGGAGATGGGATTAAGCGAATAGAGGAAAATGAGAAAGATGCTGTTATTGTTCAACAAAGATCACTTAGAGCAGCGGTAGATCTTCCTATTGGAAAGGTCATCTTAGCTGAAGACCTAGAAGCACTTCGTCCGATACCAAAAGACGGTATCCAACCATACAAATTAGACGAGATCGTTGGGTCAACCTTAATTAAACCATTAGTAAAGGGGGAACACATTACATATTCACATTTTAATACGAAAAAATGATCAAAGGAAAAAATGTTGGTCTGAGAGCAGTTGAGAAAGAAGATCTTCAACTATTAAGAGATTGGAGAAACATTGCTCACTTCCGAAAGCATTTCAGGGAGCATAGAGAACTGAATTTGTTTAATCAAGAAAATTGGTTTCAGAAAGTCTCTGCTAATCCCAATGATTTTATGTTTATAATAGTAAGACTTTCAGACAATAAACCACTTGGAGCATGTGGCTTATTGTACACTAATTGGGTAATTCGATCTGCTGACTATTCTTTTTACATAGGTGATGAAGAAGCTTACATTGACGATAAAGGTTACTCGGAAGAAGCATCTCATTTACTAATTGATTATGGGTTTAATCAAATAAATCTCAATAAAATTTGGATGGAACTTTATGAATTCGATTCATCCAAAATAAACTTTTTTACAGAAAAATTTAATTTTAAGAAGGATGGTATCTTAAGACAGAACTGTTTTGAGGGGGGGAAATACCATGATTCTTTGGTAATTTCATTATTAAGGGATGAATACAAATAATTTAAACTCTAATTTTAAAAATTAGAAGGAAGGATACTAAGACAATTTAATTGACTGCTAATTTTCTAGCGATTCTCATTAGCAAAGAACTATTGGAAACTTTAGGCATAGCTAAAATTGCCACTAATTGCTCAATTATCTGATTCTGAATCGAATAAAAACTTAAACTTCTGATAGAAAAATAACACATTCTGCAAGTCCGATCTATTTGTTTTTGAATAGTCCGGATTAGAATATATTAGTGCTGCTCTCATATAATCTTCCCTAGTGTCTACTGTTACTCTTATGAAAGAATAATCAATTCCATTTAGAGGTTGAAGGCTATGAGTTTTAAAGTCGTTGCAATGCTTAAATTTGTAGGTAACATGTTCTCTGTCTGCTTCCGACAAATCATCTCTCTCTGACATTTTCAAAAAAGAATTACCATTGAAAATTTCAATATTCATTCCATAAGGCAAGCCGACAGTATTTGTATAATCAAAATAGCTTTTCAAATGCTTTTCTATAACATCATCAAGAATTGGAATGTCAATAAATGGGTTGTCGGAAGTAATTCTAACAATGCAATCAGGTAGTTCCTTTAATGCAATAGCTCTGAACCTGCTTAAAACATCATTTTCGTCGCCAGCAAAATATTCAATGTGAGATTGTTTAAGAAAATCAATTAATTTATCCTGCTCTTTTGTATTTGAAGTAGCAACAATTATTTTTTCAATATAGTTACTTCGATTTAGCTTCTGAATAATATTCGAGATTATTGGCATACCATGAGCTAAAGGCAATGGAAGCAATACCTTTCCCGGTAATCTACTAGAAGTTAATCTTGCCTGAATGATGGCAATTACCTTAGGTTTAGCTAATTGTCCACCCTCCATCTACAGCAAAATTTTGTCCGGTTATATACGCTGAAAAGTCTGACGCTAGAAATGCACATATTCCTTCAAGATCTTCAGGCCTTCCAATTCTTCTTAATGCAGTTTTATTTTCAAGATGCTTAATAAATTCTGCATTTTCCTGAACTTTAGGATTTGGGAATGGTCCCGGGCTAATGCAATTGACAGTTATACCTTTGGGGCCTAAGTAGTTAGCAAAATACCTAGTTAACTGTTGAATAGCGGCTTTTGCAGCGCCGTAGTTTGGCGGACTTTGAAATTCCAGACAATTCTCATATATCCTGAAATCTGGAGATATTGTGCCGTACATAGAACTTATATTTATTATTTTGGCATTTGTGTTTAAATACGGCAGAAGTTCTCTGATACAACGGAATACAGAACCAAGAGCACCTTCAATTCCAATGGAGAAATCTTGATCAGACATTTTCTCGGGAATTTCACTTTTGCCAAAATATGCATTATTGAATAATGCATCAATTCTATTGAAATTCTTATAAATATTCAAATATGCTACCTTAACGGATTCTAAATCAGAAACATCCACATTTTCAAAATAAAGATTTTTATGATTGCTTATTTGGGATTTCAATTCATCGAATTTTTCTTGAGATCGCCCAAGAACTACTGCAACACCTCCATGATTAAGAATCCCTTTTGTTATAGCTGAGCCTAAATGACCATATCCGCCAGTAATTAATGCTACTTTATCTTCAAGTCCGATGCGTTTATCTGTTGTCATTTTATTTTATGCCAATTATAAGGAAGTACTATTTCACTGTCAAAATTAGGTAAAGCAAGTTGGCTATTTACCTGTGGATTAAAAGTCATTAATGAGTCTATATTGTTTTGCAATTCTTTTGCAGACTGAACACCAATAACTACTTTATCTATAAATGGATTTTTTAAGCAGAATTCCAATAAAAAAGCTGCGCGTTCAGATTTATTTGGATAAAGAAACTGAATCTCTTTTAAAATACTTTTTATTGGCAAGAAATAGTCGGGGATTTCTTCTTTAAAGAATAAACCTTGAAGGAAAGCAGATCGTGTATGAATTTCGCAGTTATGCGTTTTTAAGGTTTCGAAATACTGTTCAAAACGACGATCTAAGAAATTATACTGAACTTGAACAAGATCTGGGATACAGCCCAAATCAAGGAGTTTTTCGAGTTGTTCAGTTTTATAGATTGAAAAACCAATTCGACTTATTAGCCCTTGATCTTTAAGCGATTTCAATTGTCTCCAATAATTTGGGCTCTCAATTAGAGTATCTGCTGAATGAGCTATATAGCCATACAGTTTTTTTAAATGCAGATTCTTAATACTTGCATGAAATTCGTCTTCAATTGAACTTTCACCAATTATGGAAGGAAATTTTGAAACAACCTGCCAATTGTTCAAATTCAATTGACCAAGAACAGCCTCCGAATTGCCATAAGATCGGGCTGTATCGACAGTTACAATATTATTAAAAAAAGCAACATCGATAATCTGTTTAACTTCTTCAAATTGAACTACTCCATCTGTATTATTAATCCCATAATCCAATCCAAATTGCACACTACCGAGAGCCAGTTTGGACAGATTTAATTTCATTTCCTTGCAGGGTGATGGGTTTAATTAATATGTGACTCTCAAATTAATGCTTATTGAAAATAAGTGATGCAAGCTCAGCTACTCCTAGCCACTGATCATTCGTTCCCGAATTGTAGCAAAAACCAGGTTCTACCATCTTCCCACCTTTATCTTCATAATACTTTTGGATTCTGGGGTTGCCTTGTGGCAGAATAGCGTAATAACGATCCAAATCAATGGTATTGTAAGAATCTGAGCTCGTAATCATTTCTTCATGCATTTTCTCTCCAGGACGAATACCTACAACTTCGGTTCTAATTCCGGGAGCTACGGCTTCGGCAACATCAGTAATTTTATAAGAAGGAATCTTAGGGACAAAAATTTCTCCTCCTATTGCATGTTCAACAGCAAAAAGAACCATTTCAACACCTTCTTCAAGCGAGATATTAAAACGGGTCATACCTGGATCTGTGATAGGTAGCACACCTTCATCTTTTTTCTTCAAGAAGAATGGTATCACAGAGCCTCGGCTCCCCATCACGTTACCATAACGGACAACTGAGAATCTAACATCATGTTTACCTTTAACGTTATTTGCTGCCACAAATAATTTATCAGAACAAAGTTTTGTTGCACCGTAAAGGTTAATAGGAGCTGCAGCTTTATCGGTTGAAAGAGCTACTACAGATTGAACACCGCAATCGAGGCAAGCATCAATAATATTTTGAGCACCCAAAACATTCGTTTTTATAAACTCGAATGGGTTGTATTCAGCGGCAGGCACTTGTTTAAGAGCAGCAGCATGTATAACGACATCAATTCCCTCGAAAGCTCTTTTTAAACGATCGGCATCTCTGATGTCTCCCAAAAAATAGCGCATGCAAGGATATTTCGAATCAGGAAATTCTTGCTGCATCTCAAATTGTTTCAGCTCATCTCTTGAAAATACCACAAGACGTTTTACATCCGGGTATCTTTCGAGAATAATTTTCACCAGTTTCTTTCCTAATGATCCGGTACCTCCGGTAATAAGTATTCGTTTATCGTTTAAAGGCATAATATTCCGAGTAATTATTGTTCAAATTTAAATGGTAGATCAACATAACCAACAAGATATAATGGGTTTACATCAGGTGGCATCTGAATGACCAATGGAGGTAGCAGATTATCTACTACATCAAAAGCTGTTTCAGTGCGGCTATCGCCAAGCCAATAATAAGTTTCAAATACTCCTGGCCTAAGAGCAATTGTTGGGAATGAAACTCTGAAATTAATTCTATCTCCAGGCTTCTTACCTGAAATATCAACTTTAATTCGACCTGTTGTTGTTACAATGTCACGAGTTCTTCCGGAGCGAAACGCAACATTTGTCATAAGTTCTTTTATAGGCTCATTAATAATACAAGTCATATCAAAATGAATATCATTACCTGGCAAAAACTCTGTGCATTCGGCTCCTTCGGCATTTACCATACTCACATTTTCAAAACGCACAGCTCCGTTTCCTCTTCTTACACTTGGGTCATTTAATGCATCTTTATCGGTAAGATTCACACGCATATTTTGCTGAACATAGTTGCGAATTACATCGTCGGTATTACCGTCCATTATAATTCCGCCTTGCTTCAATAATATTGCTCGAGAGCATAAATCGGAAACTGCGCCCATGTTGTGACTGACAAATATTACTGTGCGACCTTGGTCTGAAACATCCTTCATTTTTCCAAGGCATTTAGCCTGAAACTCAGCATCTCCAACAGCTAAAACCTCATCTATGATAAGTATATCAGGGTCAAGATGTGCCGCTACAGCAAAGGCCAAGCGAACATACATGCCTGAAGAATAACGTTTTACAGGAGTGTCGATGTATCTTTGAACTCCAGCAAATTCAACAATTGCATCAAATTTCTTTCTGATTTCTTCTTTGCGCATTCCCAGAATAGCGCCATTAAGAAATATGTTTTCCCTGCCTGTTAGATCAGGATGAAATCCGGTTCCTACCTCAAGTAAACTTGCAACTTTACCTTTAATCTTTATTTCTCCACTACTAGGCGATGTCGTTCTGGAGAGAACCTTTAGCAAGGTTGACTTCCCTGCCCCATTTCGACCTACTAGTCCTACTATCTCGCCTTGGTTAACTTGAAAATTGATATCCTTCAGAGCCCAAACATAATTTGAAATTGCAGAAGCAGCTTCTCTATCGTTTGTTGAAGCCAGCTTGATGTTTGGATTCTCCTTCCCGCGTAAGCGGTAAAAAAAAGCACGAATATCTTCAGTTAATGTAGCAGAACCTACATCTCCAAGTCTAAAGACTTTTGAAATATCTTCTGCTTTAACAACTACAGACATACTCGGATTTTAGAAGATAAATAAATCATACAGTGTCCATGAAGTCTTTTTCGGTTCGATTAAACATAACCAAACCAATTACTAATGCAACAATTGCAAATACAGTTGAATAAGCCAAAAGAGGCCAACTAATTTTATCTATACCTAAAAAAATATATCTAAATGCCTCAATGATTGAGGAGAGCGGATTGATTTCAAAAATCCAACGATACTTATCAGGAATTATTGATGAAGGATAAATAACGGGAGTTGCATACATTAATAGTTGTACGGCAAATGGAACCATATTACTCAAATCGCGGTATTTGGTTGTTAGAGAAGAAATTATAATTCCGAATGACAATCCAATCACCATCATTAATAATAGCAGAAATGGCAAAAGCCATAAATATTGAAGTTGTGGACTGGCAGGATCTCCCGACCAAACGAAATAAGCTAATGTTATACTGAGTAGGATTAACTGAACGCCAAATTTAATAATAGCTGAAATCACAGAAGAAAGAGGCACTATTAAACGAGGAAAGTATACTTTGCCAAAGACTCCAGCATTTGCCCTAAAAGTTGTTGCTGTTCTATTTATACAATCAGCAAAATAACCCCAGGCAATTAATCCACTCAAATAAAACAATATGGGATTTATCCCTCCTGTTGACACTTTAGCTATTAGTCCAAATAGAATGAAATAAATGAAGGTGTTAAGAATGGGAGGTAAAACAAACCAGAAAGCCCCTAAAAGAGTTTGCTTATAAACTGTTACAATATCTCTTCTAACGAGAAGAAGCAGCAAATCACGGTAATTCCAAACTTCCTTCAAACGCAAATCAAACCACCCTCTTGATGGTCTGATAATCAAACTCCAATTTTTATCGTTTGTTGTGTTCACTTGCTTGGCAGACTTGGGCAAAACTAATTTTTTTTATGATAAGTCTATGTAATTGAAAATGATGTGCTTAATTAAAACTGAGTCTTCACTTCCTGATATGTTCGTCTTATTCCTTCCTCGAGATTTATAGCTGGATTCCAGCCAAAAGACCTCAGGCGACTGCTATCCATTAACTTACGAGGAGTTCCATCGGGTTTTGATGTATCAAAACGAAGTTCACCTTCAAAACCAACGACCTTTTTTACAAGCATAGCCAGGTCCTTAATGCTTATATCTGAGCCATAGCCAACGTTAACAAAAAGTTCTTCATTGTAATTCTCTAATAGAAATACACACGCATCAGCTAAATCATCTACGTGTAGAAACTCTCTTAGAGGAGCACCTGTTCCCCATATTTCAACTTCAGAAGCTCCAGCAATCTTGGCTTCGTGCATTTTACGAATCAAAGCAGGCAGTACATGCGAATTCTTTAAATCGTAATTGTCGTTTGGCCCGTAAAGGTTTGTTGGCATGGCAGAAATGAAATTACATCCGTATTGCCTTCTAAAACTTTCGCACATCTTGATGCCAGCAATCTTAGCAATTGCGTATGGTTCATTAGTTTGCTCAAGTAAACCGGTCAACAAACTTTCTTCTTTCAACGGTTGTTCGGCCATTTTGGGATAAATGCACGAAGAGCCCAGAAATAATAATTTCTTCACATTTGTCCTCCAGGCACTGTGGATGATATGATTTTGAATAGCCAGATTATCGTACAGAAAATCAGCACGATAAATATTATTGGCTAAAATCCCACCAACTTTGGCAGCTGCTAAAACAACCACATCAGGCTTTTCTGTTTCGAAAAAAGCTTCGACATCCGCCTGACGGCGTAAATCTAATTCGGCAGAGCTTCGTCCAATCAAATTGGAATAACCTTTTGCTTCCAAAGCTCTCCAAATAGCCGAACCTACCATCCCGCGGTGTCCCGCGATATAAATCTTATCGTGCTTTTCCCCTTAACGAACCACTTTTCCGTAACCTAATTCATGCATCTGCTTGTTCCGCTTAAATAGCTTCAGGTCGCTTGCATCATGTCTTTAACCAAATCATCAAAGCTATATTCCGGAGTCCAGTCAAGCTTCGTTCTGGCTTTAGTAGCATCGCCAATAAGCAGTTCAACTTCGGTTGGCCTAAAATACTCGGGTCAATATTTATCACTCAGTTCCTGCAGGAAGTTCATAATCTGGGTTTGAACAAGAAACGATAAAACCTTTCTCATCAATTCCCGGAACCCTTAAACTCGATGGTCATTCCTACCTCAGCAAATGCTCTATGCAGGAACCCCACTGTTCCTGGTTTCGCCTAGCAATAACAAAGTCTTCCGGGGTATCAACCTGAAGCATTTTCCACATCACCTTTCACATAATCTTTAGCATGACCCCAATCGCGCTTAGCATCAATGTTTCCTGTAAAGTTTTTCCTGCATGCCTAATGCAATTTGACAACTCCTCTGGTAATTTTGCGGGTAAATAAACGTTTCTCCACGGTTTGGACTTCGGATTAAACAAAATTCCGTTAACTGCGAACATATTATATGCCTCGCGGTAATTTACTGTAATCCAATACGCATACATTTTAGCAACAGCATACGGCGAACGCGGATAGAAGGGTGTTGTTTCCTTTGAGGAACTTTTGAACAGCCGTAAAGTTCAGAAGTAGATGCCTGATAAATGCGGGTTTTATGAGTCAGATTAAGCAATCTAACCGCTTCCAGTATACGCAAAAGTTCCCAATCCATCAAACATTTGCAGTGTATTGGGAGCATCAAAACTCACCTAACATGACTCATAGCCCGAGGTTATAAAATTTCATCGGGCTGAACTCCTGAATAATGCGAATTAGTTAGAAGCATCGGAAATCTCCGTAATGCAGAAAAAAATGTGCATGCTCAATATGCGGATCTTCATAGAGGTGATCTATTCTATCGGTGTTAAACAAAGAGCTACGACGTTTAATCCCGTGCACTTTGTAGCCTTTATTTAAGAGGAATTCTGCCAGATAAGCACCATCCTGCCCGGTAATCCCTGTAATTAGGCTGTTTTCAATATTTGGTTGTGTTAACGTCGCAAAATAAGCTGGTGGATTGTTTCTTAGCTGATTCTGGAGGAATATAAATGATTTGCCGCCCTCGCTGCGGTACTTGTACCTTGCCGCCGCCTGCAGCAGGCAGGCAAGCGCTGGCGGGGGAAAATTAATTTTTGGGGCATTGTATTTCATGTTGATGATTTGCTTGTGGCAGTTCACTTGCAGAAGTGTCTATGTATTTTAAACGACTATACATGTTTAAAAACGACTTATGTCAATCCAAACTCTTAAATTGTTCCCGGGTAGGGGCTTTTGGGTTTATCCCTCAACTATTTCAGAGAATCAGTCAAGCCAATTATTCCAAAATCACTTAATATTTATTCACACAAAATGTTAATTACCTAAAACCTTAACAAGCTTATACGTTTAAGACGGTTAAAAATGGCTTATCTCAAACCTAATACCTTTTCACTATTCCTTTACCTACCACGCTATCTTTATTAACTTGGTTGGCTATCAGGTTCTAGACAAACGTAGAAACCGCCAGTTTTTCCTTTAGTAATTTTTCACTTAGTTTGTCGAATAAAGTCCCCTTCGGCAAGCTCGAGACATTCTTAAGGGAGCTAAAAGCCTTGTGAAGCAGGACATTGGCTTAAGGCGGAGCTTATCGAGTAAAGTCCGCGGAGCTTGTCGAGTAAAGTCCTGCTGAGCTTGTCGAGTAAAGTCCTGCTGAGCTTGTCGAAGCAGGACATTGGCTTAAGGCGGAGCTTATCGAGTAAAGTCCTGCTGAGCTTGTCGAGTAAAGTCCTGCTGAGCTTGTCGAGTAAAGTCCTGCTGAGCTTGTCGAAGCAGGACATTGGCTTAAGTCGGAGCTTATCGAGTAAAGTCCTGCTGAGTGAAGCAGGACATTGTCGAGTAAAGTCCTTTGTCGAAGCAGGGACATTGGCTTAAGGCGGAGCTTGTCAAGTAAAGTCCTGGCGTCGAGTAAAGTCCTGAGTTGAGTCCTGAGTTGTCGAAGCAGGACATTGGCTTAAGTCGGAGCTTATCGAGTAAAGTCCTGCTGAGCTTGTCGAAGCAGGACATTGGCTTAAGTCGGAGCTTGTCAAGTAAAGTCCTGCTGAGCTTGTCGAAGCAGGATTAAGGCGGAGTAAAAGTCCTGCTGAGCTTGTCGAAGCAGGACATTGGCTTAAGGCGGAGCTTGTCAAGTAAAGTCCTGCTGAGCTTGTCGAAGCAGGACATTGGCTCAAAACGGAGTGTCAGGACTTGGCTTACGGCAGAGCTTGTCAAAGCAGTTTTATCACCTCAACTTATAACTTTGCAGCAGATTAAAGGGTTAATTTCTAAAAAGAACAAATTAACACATGCAAGAAACGTACACTCAAAACAAAACTTTCGATAGGATCGACTTCTCAAAACCCACTAATAAAAGGCGAATACGAAAAAAAACTGCATTTTTAACAGTTGCAATTTTGCTGATAGTAATCTTGATGGATTTAAATTCATTGAATGTGAATTCAATGGATGCAATCTTTAGTTTAGTGAGATTAAGCAAAACGGCATTTCAAGAATCAAAATTTATTGATTGCAAAATGTTGGGCCTTCGCTTCGATACATGCAATGAGTTTGGGCCTTTTCGTTTGAGAACTGCCAACTTAATCACTCCTCCTTCTATAAAACAAAAAATCAAAACAGACGGTTTTCAAAGATTCACGATTGCTTGAGGCTGACTTTAGCGAGTGTGATTTGACAAGTGCTTTATTTGAAAATTGCGATTTTGCAGGTGCTACTTTGATTTCACGAACCTCGAGAAAGCTGGATTTCCGCACATCATATAAATTATTCAATTGATCCGTAATCAAATCGAATTAAGAAAGCCAGGTTTTCAATCTCAGGCATTTCGGGACTACTCGATAAATATGAATATTGAAGTAGAAAAATAACGAAAGACTTCTATCAGCTCAAAACTGCTTCAATTTTATCAATAATGAGCACTTCATCATATGTATTTAGAAACATCATACAAAGAATTCTAAACCTCTCTAGCCAACATCTGTTACCTTTGCAGCATGCAAACCTATCCATCTAAATTATTAGAAGATGCAGTTAATGAGATGTCATCTCTTCCTGGTATTGGAAGAAAACGGCTCTAAGGTTAGTTTTGCATTTGTTAAAAAGAGAAGCTTCTGATGTAGAACGCTTTTCATCTTCTTCCTCAAACTTCGCAATGAACTACATTACTGCAAGCTTTGCTTTAATATTTCAGACTCTGGAAACTTGCGATATATGCAGTGATTCTAACCGCGACTCTCATATAATTTTGCGTGGTTGAAGACATAAAGAGATGTGATGGCTATAGAAAACACAAGGCAATTCAGAGGTGTATATCATGTTCTTGGCGGAATTATTTCACTAATGGATGGCACTGGCCCTGCAGACCTTAATATTGAAAGCCTTGTAAACAGAACTATGGATGAGTCTGTTGAAGAAGTCATCATGGCTTTGAGTTCTACCATGGAAGGAGACACAACTAACTTCTACATCTACCGAAGGTGAAAGATTTACCCATCAGAGTGCACGCTGGCAAGAGGGGTTTCTGTGGGTGATGAGCTAGAATACACTGACGAAATTACCTTGGGCAGATCAATTTTAAACAGAACCCCTTTCTGACCAAACCTTGCAACGATGAGCACCCTTGAAAAATATCTCATTATTTATCGCTTGTTAAATTTAGCCACTGTTTTTGCATTGCCTTTTGCAATCATTGGTTTTTTTCTGGGAATTGAAGCGCTTGGTTCATCACCCGATTGACCATCTTTATTAAAATAGTTCTTTGTATGGTCTTCGCAAGAAGCGCCTATGGGCTTCAACAGATATATAGATCGGAAATTTGACGAAAAAAACGAACGAACTGCAGTTCGTGAAACCCTTCAGGAATAATATCTCCATCAAAATGCACTTGCATTTGTGATTATTATGAGTCTTGCTTTATTGGTACAACAGCATTTATCAATCCAATTATGTTTTGCCCTTTCTCCGGTTGCCCTGGCAGTGGTTTTGGGTTATAGCTATACAAAGCGTTTCACCTGGCTTTGTCATATTGTGCTTGGTTTAGGTTTAGCTCGCTCCTATTGGTGCTTATCTTGCAGTGACCGGCGCATTTGATGCTGCCGCTGTACTTCTCTTTCCTGTGCTTTTTTGGACTGCAGGGGTTTGATGTGATTTATGCTTTGCAGGATGAGGATTTGGATAGAAACGAGCAGCTGCATAGCATACCCGTTTGGTTGGGAAAGAAAAAGGCTCTTGAACCTTTCCTCTGCTTTGCATGCATTAACAGCAGCTTTTTTTATTTATGGCAGGACGAGAAGGCGGATTTGAATGTTCTATTTTATTGGACTTTCGGTTTTTCTAATCCTGGTTTATCAGCATAGCATTGTAAAACCTAACGATTTAAGTCGAGTGAACTCGCTTTGGCACAACTAACGGCATCGCCAGTGTTGTGTTCGCGGTTTTCTTCCTTTTGGAATATTTCCAACCCTAACCAAGAACTTATCAAAGTCGGTCTGAGAGAGGAGCTTGTCGAAGACCGGCATTAACATATCAAAGTCGGTCTGAGCTTGTTGAAGACCGGCATTAACATATCAAAGTCGGTCTGAGCTTGTCGAAGACCGGCATTAACATATCAAAGTCGGTCTGGAGCTTGTCGAAGACCGATCAACTCCAACACATTATTCTGGCTTAATACCAACTCTTCCTAGGTAGCCCAAAAGCCGAGACCCTGATTTTACATAAATATGTTGGTTTTCTTCAGAATACAATCCTGCCCACTGGTGGTAAACATACTGTGAAGGACCTCCACTTAAAGCCTGGAATCTCAATTCCAAATTGAAAACCATTGTGACCGGAGAAAGTCACATCAATATCTTATGGTCAGTTGTAACTTGCTTATTCCAATGTGAAGGATCATGTGACAAAAGCAATTTAACTGGAACATCAGGCATTCCGGCTTTAGCCTTTTAGAATATCTCCTTTCTTTGGAAAATTTAAAGCTCCACCCCAATTTTCAACTCCTATTAAGCCAATTTTTTCGCCGCCTTTTTCAAGTATACGATGCTCATTTAAAAGTAAATCCCAGCCCATTTCCTTGTGAATTTCCTTCAACCTGTCAAGGTTTGCTTTCTTAGCTTCTTCAGTTTCCCAAACTACATAATCGCCGTAATCGTGATTTCCAAGAATAGAAAAAACTCCAAGCGGAGCTTGTAACTTCTTCCATATGTTAATATGCGGCTCTGCTTCTGATGAACGATCATTCACTAAGTCGCCCGTAAAGAAAATCACATCCGGCTTTTCAGCCATAATCATCTCAACAGCCCTTTCAAATGAGCTCCCATTGTAAAATGAACCACTGTGTACATCAGAAATCTGAACGATTTTTAATCCCTCAAACGCAGATGGCAGATTTGGTAAAACCACACTTTTTCTTCGCACTTTAAAGTCGAATGCTGTTTTAACCATACCATAAATCATTGTGCTTAAAGGTATTGCAGCTACGCCCAAAGCTGTATAGCTTAAAAACTTAGCTCTGCTAATGCCATCTTCACCTCCGCCGGAGCCAATTCCTAAATTGAAGAAATGTCCTGACCAACGCACCAGTCTTTGTAAATCATCTACCAATAAAAACAGGCTTCCTACAATTTTACTAAGCACCAAAATAAAAATCAAACAAAACACATACTGATAAATGTATTTCGAAAACAGTGGGTCATTCCATGTAATCATTGAAAATGCCCCAAAAGCAAGCGAAAAAATTGTTATTCCCCAATAAATTCTAGATGCCAAAACCTGTCTCGACAACGTCCAGTCGGATGTTACCGTTTTGATAGATTGGAAAAAGTAAAAGTCAATCAACAGCAGAATGCCGAAGAAAATCAGAAATCGAATGAGCATGAATGTCGCCAATGTGGTTGTGTTGTCAGGTCTTAGTCAAATGGCATGCAATTCGACTAAAGCCAAGTATGGAGGATAATGAACACACAAAAGTACCATTAAGTTCGCGACCTTATCGACCGTCAACGTTAATAAATCAGGATATTAAAGATGAAATTGCAGTTGAGCGACGTAAAGTCATATTCAGTGCCATTTTTGCAGGTGCACTTGTTGCTGTTCTTTGGATAGTTAAATTATACGAATACGTTTTTCATTGGAATACACGCATGATGGGTTTAAGGCCCAGATCAAGCGAAGGTCTATTAGGAATTTTAACAGAACCGCTGGTTCACGGCGATATGAATCATCTTATCTCAAATTCAGTTCCTCTATTCCTGCTTATGATGGCCATCATTTATTTTTACCGTGGGGTAGCTTTTAGAGTATTTGGCTGGATTTGGATTCTCACCGGCATTGGTGTGTGGATTTTCGCTCGCGGACATCTGCATATTGGCGCCTCCGGCGTGGTGTATGGCCTAGCGACTTTTCTGGCTTTCAGCGGATTTATGCGCAATGACACCAGGCTCATGTCAATCTCTCTTCTGGTTGTTTTTCTTTATGGCGGAATGGTTTGGGGTGTTTTGCCCCTATTTCAGCATATTTCCTGGGAATCTCACCTCATGGGTGCATTGGCAGGAGTGTTTTGCGCTATTAAATATCGGCACGAAGGGCCACAACAAAAGAAGTATTTTGAAGATGAGGATGATGAAGAAGAAAGTTTCGGCTTGCCGCCGGATGAAAACTCCGGAACTCACTCAACGTTGCCTCATTACGGAGGAATTCAATATCACTATCTCCCGAAAGAAGATAAGAACGAATCAAAGTCATAACTTCGCCGCGTGAATTTTGTACAGGTTGAAGGACTAACGAAATCCTATGGAGAGCGTGTCCTGTTTGAGAATATTAGTTTCGGACTGCAATTGGGTCAGAAAACGGCTTTGGTAGCAAAGAATGGTGCGGGCAAATCAACGCTGCTTCGCATCATGATGGATAAAGATGTTGCCGATGCCGGACAAGTGGTTTTCAGAAACGATTGTGTGGTGGCTTACCTCGATCAAAACCCCGATTTCAATCCTGAAGATACAATTCGTGAAGCCGTATTCGCCTGGAAAGACCCGAGGATTGACGCAATTAGAGAGTATGAATTAATTCTTGAACAAGCAGAATCGCCCGAAAGAAATGAGCAGTTAGAGATTATCACCCGCCGGGTGGATGAACTCAAAGCTTGGGATACAGAAGCTAAAGTGAAGGAAATCCTTGGCAAACTTAGTATTCACGACCTCAACCAAAAAATGGGAGTTTTATCGGGTGGACAAAGAAAGCGAGTAGCTTTAGCTGCATTGCTTATTCGCGAACCCGACATCATGCTGCTCGATGAACCAACCAACCACCTCGATATTGATATGATTGAGTGGCTCGAAGGCTGGTTAAGTCAGAAGAATCATACCCTTTTGATGGTAACTCACGACCGTTACTTTCTAGATAAAGTTTGCAACGATATTATTGAACTAGATCGAAACACAATCCAGAGATATAAAGGCAATTACGCATATTATCTTGAAAAAAAGGAAGCGGCACGAGAAGCGTTTAATTCAGAAGTAGGAAAAGCAAGAAACTTGTATTCGAAAGAACTAGAATGGATGCGTCGAATGCCGAAAGCCCGCGGCACTAAAGCTAAAGCAAGGATTGAACAGTTTTACGATACTAAGGAAAAAGCTTCTCAAAGAATTCAAGATGACAAAGTTGAGCTAAGCGTTAAAATGAATCGCTTGGGAGGTAAAATTCTCGAACTCATCAAAATATCTAAGTCATACGATGATAATTTGCTCATTAACCCTTTCACATATACTTTTAAAAAGGGTGAGAAGATTGGTATTGTTGGCAAGAATGGCTGCGGAAAATCAACATTCTTAAAAATCATCATGAGTCAGCTTGAATCTGATACCGGAAAAGTGGTGGTTGGCGATACTGTTATTTTTGGATATTACTCTCAGGATGGAATGAATCTCGCCGATGATAAGCGAGTAATAGAAGTAATAAAAGATGTTGCCGACGTTATTCCTTTGGCCGATGGCCGGAATTTAACTGCATCTCAGTTGTTGCAACTGTTTCTTTTTCCACCTCAAATGCAATATACGCCGGTTGGCAAACTTAGCGGTGGAGAGAAACGAAGATTGTACTTGCTTACGGTTTTAATGAAGAATCCAAACTTCCTTATTCTCGATGAGCCGACGAACGACCTCGATATTCAAACACTCAACATCCTTCAGGATTTTCTTGAAAATTTTGGCGGCTGTGTATTGATTGTGTCTCACGACAGGTTCTTTATGGATGCTTTAGCCGATCACCTTTTTGTTTTCGAAGGCCAAGGAGTTATTCGTGATTATAATGGTAATTATACTGATTACCGCTTAGAGCGGGATGAGGAAGAAAAACAGCAAAAAGCACAACAAACTCTTGAAAAGGAAACTGTAAAAAAGCACGAAAAGCCCAAAAGCAAACCCAGCTTCAAAGATGTTCATGCTTACGAGCAGCTTGAAAAAGAAATCCCTCAAATCGAGAAAAAAATTGAGGAACTCAGCGCAAAAATGAATGAAGGAATTTCTGACCATGAGAAACTCATGGAGATTTCTGAAGAAGTAGCAAGGTTAACTAAGGAGCTCGAACTAAAAAGCAATCAATGGCTGGAACTTGCAGAGAAGCTCGATGCCTGATTAAGCATTTTCAATCACAATGGTTTTCGCTATTTGATCGTGAAGCCCTTGCCTTTTCAAAGTAAATAGAACCATTACGCAACCAAAACCCGCAAGAAAAAACGAAAGCAATCTGCTCATGTAACGAATACTTGCTCTCGGGAAACTTATTCTCTTCCCACGTTCAGTGGTAACTTTTATTCCTAATAATTGCTTTCCTAAAGTTCCTCCTTTATAGCTGCTCTCGAGTGCGGCGCTGTATACATAATAAAAAAGAAAGAAGATTCCATTATTAACCCAGTGAAAATCATCATTTCCTGCAGGCTTTCCGGTTACTGCGTAAGCCAAGGCTCCCGACAGAATTGCAAATAAAGTCCAGTCGATTAAAGTTGCCAATACTCGTTTCCAAAAGCTAGCATATTTCATTGGCACAGGATTGGGTAAAGCACAAAAGTAAGAATAACAAAGCCTCGGTGTGGAATACCCAGCCTTAACTTATTTACACAATCGTTAACAACTAATTATTTCATAATATTGATTATTCATTCTGTTATGATAAGAATCATTTCTGCCCTTTTCATGCTTCTATTGATTTTACCGTCATGTAGAACATCAGTAGCATATTCAGGCCTAAGACCTGCAGATATTTCACTTCCTGCTGATATAAAATCAGTAGTACTCGTAAACCGATACAAAGCCGACCGTCGAAACAGCTGGATGAATATTGTTGAAGGAATTTTTACTGGCGAAATGCTTTTTGCCGACAGGCGCGGTGTTGAATTTACTCTTTCTAGCTTGCAACAGCGCTTAATGAATGGTCCCAAATACCAAGTTGTTATTGCTAATGAGCAACTTACAGGCACAGGTACAGGAATGCTTCCTCCTCCTATATCTCAACCCGACGTTCAACGTTTGCTGTCAAACCATAATGCGCAAGCTGTAATTGCCATTGAGGCATTCGATTCAGACATAGCTGTTAGAACGGAGCCTCGAGAAAGAAAACGCACAGTTAACGGCAAAGAGGTGATGGAACAATACTTCGAGGCTTTTGAGGTAGTAAGAATAACTATTGGTTGGAGAATCTATGGAATGACTGGCTCTGTGATAGACCAACATCAAATGACAAGTACACGCACTTTTAATGCTAGAGGCAACACACCCGCCTTAGCTCAGTCTAATTTGCTTTTCCCTATGGATGCTATCATGCAAACCGGAACCTTGGCGGGTGATGCCTATGGTGTTAGAATAGCTCCTTCATGGGTATCATACAGAAGAACTATCTATTCAAAAGCTTCCGGCACAGCCGGGATGAAAAAAGCCCGTCGCATGGCTCAGCGAGGCGACTGGCAAGAAGCTTCAGCTATTTGGGAAAGATTAAGCCGGTCTGACGACAGTCGCGTTGCTAAGCGAGCTACCTACAATAGAGCCGTTGCTGCAGAAATGGAAGGCGATTTTGATACTGCTCTTCTCTGGGCCAGAAAAGCAGCTAACCAATACGGACTTAGAGAAGCCGACCAATATATCAGAACTCTAAATTTTAGACTTGGTGAACTCCAGCGACTAGATCAACAAATGGGAGATGAATAGGAAATGAGCAAGCTTGATTGATTCAAAAAACTCCTATGTCAATCCCCTATTTCCCTTCCAGTGATTCATTACCTTGCAACAATTTTTAAAATTTACTGTTGCTCATCACATGCAATCACCAAGTACCGGAGTTTTACTACTCCAATTAGGAACCCCAGATAGTCCCAGCACCGCTGATGTTAGAAAATATCTTCGTCAATTTTTGATGGATGCCAGGGTCATTGATGTGCCTTATTTACTTAGACAAGTTCTTGTAAATGGCATCATCGCCAATTTCAGAGCACCAAAATCAGCCAAGTTGTACAAGGAAATTTGGACTGAAGAAGGTTCACCTTTATTGATTTATGGCAAAAGCCTACAAAAGCATTTGCAATCGCGCTTAGGCGATTCACATATCGTTGAACTGGGAATGCGTTATCAATCGCCAGATATGCTCCTCGCTCTTGAGAAATTCAGAAAGCTTAAGCTCAAAGAGGTAATTCTAATGCCGCTTTATCCGCAGTTTGCTTCTTCAAGTACCGGTTCATCTTTACAACAAGCTTACGAAACAATTGCCAAATGGGAAGTAATCCCCGAAACACATGCCGTTTCGTCTTATTTCGACCATCCCGATTACATTAAACTTTGGACTGACAAAGGCAAAGCCATGATGGACGGAAACTTCGATGCTTTTGTCTTCACATTCCACGGAGTTCCGTGGAGGCATATTCGCAAAACCGAATGCGGAGGAAACTGCCAGGACGGACCTAAAGAATGTGCTCCTATCAGTCAACAAAACAGAGTTTGCTATAGAGCTCAGTGTTTTGCAAATGCAAGAGCGGTAAGAGACCAAATCGGGTTACCTGAAAAGATACCTATATCACTTTTCAATCAAGATTAGGCAAAGATCCTTGGCTTACTCCTTACACAGATGAAACTTTCATTCGCCTTGCGAAGGAAGGCAAAAAACGCATTTTAGTATTCTCTCCATCTTTCACAGCCGATTGCCTCGAAACCATTCATGAAGTTGGAGCTGAATACAATGAGCTATTTCAAGAACATGGTGGAGAAAAACTGGTGCTCGTACCAAGTATGAATGAAGATGCAGGCTGGATTGATTTTCTTGAAAATTCGATTCGAACAAAATCGACTTTGTAAGAGATTTTATTCACAATTATACCTAATATAGCCAACTAACGTTATTCGGGCGCATGCTTCCTAAACAGCTTCGCTTTCTACATCCATATTTGCATTTGATTGGGCTTCTGCTAATGATAGCAGGATTGCCTTTCTCTAAGCTATTGATGAGCCTTTCACAGTTCTTCCTTGGAGGAAACTGGATTCTCGAAGGCAATTTCAAGGAGAAGTTTGAGCGCTTAAAATCCAAGCAAAACGCCTGGATGCTGATGGGAATCTTTTTAATGCTCCTTCCCGGTCTGTTTTATAGCAACGATTTAAGCAACGGCTTGAAGATTGTCAGAATCAATCTACCTTTCTTTATATTTCCTTTTGTATTAGCGAGTTCGAGGCCACTCAAGAAAGAATGGTATGAACTACTAATCAAACTTACCGTGCTTTCGGTTTTTTTAGGAACAATAGCGTGCAGCATATGGGGAATTCCTCGCTGGCTAAATGCCGAATTCAGTGATATCAGAAAAATTTCAATTTTTATTTCTCATATCCGATTTGCCTTGCTAATAAGCTTTTCTATTTTACTTGGCTTTTGGATGTTGGTTTACAAACCCTTTATTATACCCAAACCACAGAAATTCCTTCTTGTGGGTATGATGGTTTGGATGGTGGTTTTCCTATTCATTTTACAATCGTTAACAGGCATATTTATTCTGCTTAGCATCTTTTTAGGTTGGGCGATTTATCTCGTTATGAGAAAACTGAACCGTTTAAAAACAGCAGCTATTCTTAGCTTTCTGCTAGTCTTGCTAACATTTGTTGTTATTCAAACGCAGCGGGCTTATGATGGGTATTTTACACCAAATGAGATTTACAATAAGCCTTTACCTGAAAAAACAGCGCTTGGAAACGGCTACTCGCACAACTTTTCTGTAATCGAAAATGGGTACTATGTTTTTAGCTTTTTAAGCCAAAATGAGCTTATCGAAGCATGGAGAGCGCGTAGCAATCATGCTATTGATAGTGCCGATGGCAAAGGTCAACTCACTTATGCAACCTTAATTAGATTTCTAAATTCAAAAGGTTTACCTAAGGATGCGTCGGGCGTTCAAGCCCTAAGCGAAAAAGAGATTGATTACATTGAACAAGGCATTGCCAATGTAAATTACACTGGCTTGTGGGGTATTAAAATGAGATTCTACCAGATACTCTGGGAATTTGGTTATTTAAAGCGAGGAAGCAAAGAAGGCAAAGGTCACACATTGGTTATGAAGCTTGAATTCCTAAAAAATGCTGTTATTCTCATTAAAGAAAACCCTTGGGTTGGTGTCGGAATTGGTGATGTAAAGAATGCTTTTATTGAACATTATGAAAAAGTAAATAGTTGGCTCGCGCCACAATGGCGGATGACATGCCATAACCAATATTTGTATATAGGAGTTGCTGCAGGAATCCCAGGAATGTTGCTATTCCTGTTTATTTTCTTCAGACCAGTAATAGCAGACCCTTATTTACCTCTGGTCATTTTCATTGTAATAGCAGCAATTTCAATGATTCCTGAAGACACTTTAACAACACAAGAAGGAGTTTCCTTTGTTGCTTTTTTCTATTCTTTCTTTCTCTTCTGCCGACCGCGAAGTAAAACATCAAGTGAGTCTTCTTCTTCCTCCTGATCAGGTTCATACTTGCTTAATCCACCGATTACCAAGACTATTTCACCTTTCGGTGGAATACTTGAATAGTGCTTTAATAAATCATCGAGCGAAGCTCTGTTTACTTCCTCAAATTTCTTTGAGATCTCTCTTACCACTGCCGCCTGGCGATCTCCGCCAAAAAATTCGGCTGCCTGTTGAAGCGTTTTTATTAAGCGATGTGGAGATTCATAAAAAACCATGGTGCGACTTTCCTCAAGCAATTGCTTGAAACGGGTTTGACGACCCTTTTTATGAGGAAGAAATCCCTCGAAACAAAACCTGTCGCATGGTAAGCCTGAAACAACCAAAGCTGGAATTAATGCTGCAGGCCCGGGCAAACACTCAACTCGAATGCCCTCTTCAATGCAAGCTCTTACAAGTAAGAAACCTGGGTCTGAAATTCCGGGAGTTCCTGCATCCGAAACCAAAGCCACCTTAGCATGTTGCTTTATCTGATTAATAACATAGGCAAGCGATTGATGCTCGTTATGCAAATGAAAAGGCTTGAGAGGTTTACTAATATCTAAATGCCTCAGAAGATTGCCTGAAGTACGAGTGTCTTCTGCAAAAATCAAATCACATTCTTTTAATTCCGTGATAGCTCTTAGGGTAATATCTTCAAGATTACCAATAGGAGTAGGAATTAATACCAAATGCCCCATACTTAGGCGTTATGCAAATACCTGCGATTAAGTAATTCTGCCAATCCCTGAAACGCTTTGCTTTCAGGATCCCAGTTGTATTTGTTTTTCAAATCTTGAAAGAAATCCTCTGCTTCTTCGTAATTCTCAAAATTATTGAGCTTATCGAGGGCTGCATTGTATTCGTTGATATTATTCTTGAATAGATCCTTCAAATAGGCAAACTTTTCATTGATACCAATAGCATTCTTTATGTTTGAAATAGGTTGCTTAATGGCCTGTGAAGCCACTGTTTTTTCTGTTGGCTTAGCTATTTTATCATACAAAGAAGCAGCTTTCTCAAAGATACTTTCTTTTTTAGGCTCGTTGGCAACCGGCTCTGGCTTGAATTCAATTTTGCGGACAGTTGGTACAAAATCTTTCTGACGCTCTTGCAATAAGTCTTTTTTAGGACTCACAGGTGGAATTGCCGCTTCTTTAACAGGCTCTGCCGGAGCTTCTAACACTATAGGTGTTTCTTCTACTTCCTTGATGGAACCTTCCTCTTCTGCATTTTTTTCAGCAACAGCAAGGCCTTCATCAATCTTAATTGATTCAACATTCTGATGAAGTTCCTCAACTGTTTCATCTAATTTTAACTCAACAGCTGTTTCCTCTTTGTCAGAAGTTACTGGCGCACTTACTTCTTCTTTTGGACTCTCAACCTCTATTTCTTGAACTTTCGTTTCAACAAATGAAGGCTTTTCAATTTTTTCAGCAACACGTTCTTCAACACGTGAAGTAACAACCTCAGAGGCCGACTTTCGGCGTTTTAGCTCCGCGGCTGTGCGTAAATCTAGAAAGCTCTCATAGAGGTCCCGAACATCTTTTAGAGCAAGATCAACTTCAATTAAAGGAATAGAATCCTTGAAATGAATTATCCTACCATATTGTTCTTCAACTTTATACAGTAAATGTGTTATGTCTTCGTGAATGCGTTTAGCGTCCATAGGAGAATTGCCGAATTGAATCGTGATTGAATTATGTAGTTTTGTAGGTACAAAACAACAATGTAAAAGTAGTAATTCAAACCGTTCCATTATGTTTCTTGAAAACACCATTCATCCACAAAAACGTCACGGCTGGATAGAAGTTATCTGCGGCTCAATGTTTTCGGGCAAAACAGAGGAACTTATTCGTAGATTAAAACGTGCAAAGTTTGCAAAACAACGTGTAGAAATTTTTAAACCTGCAGTTGACATCAGATATGATGACGAAGATGTTGTGTCGCATGATTCAAATTCTATTCGTTCAACTCCCGTTGAGTCTTCTCAAAGCATCTTACTGCTTGCAGGCGATGTAGAGGTAGTTGGGATTGACGAAGCTCAGTTTTTTGACAAAGAACTGGTTAACGTATGTAATGAGCTCGCAAATCTCGGTAGCCGAGTTATTGTTGCCGGCCTTGACATGGATTACCGCGGAAACCCTTTTGGCCCCATTCCATCGCTACTTGCAACTGCTGAGTATGTTACTAAGGTTCATGCCATTTGTATGATTTGCGGAAACCTTGCCAATCACTCTCACCGTCTTGATACAAGCAATGAAAATCTTGTTTTACTTGGTGAAACAAATGAATATCAACCATTATGCAGAGCCTGTTTTTATAAGCTCAACCCTTTGCCTTATTCTGGTAAATCGAAAAATATATAATGAAGAGTTTTACGCTGCAAGATTTCGCTGAAACGCTAGGCTGTGAGATAATTAACCCTTCTCAAGAACCCTATGCGTTGAATGAAATCACTTTCGACAGTCGAAAAATTCATCATGCAGGCAACAGTCTTTTTGTTGCTTTAAAAACTGAACGAAACAATGGCCATAGATATATTGAAACAGCCTATCGCTCGGGCGTTAGAAATTTCCTGGTTTCTGAATGGTCATTTCAACTTAAAGACGCATCCTACATTCTTGTAGAAAACACCCTAGAAGCAATCCAATTTCTTGCAGAAGAAAAAAGAAAAAAGTTTAAGGGTCTTTGCATTGGCATCACCGGAAGCAATGGAAAAACTTGGGTTAAAGAATGGCTGCACACTTGTTTGAATAAACATAAAATAACTTATCGTAGTCCAAGAAGCTATAATTCTCAGTTAGGCGTAGCGCTCTCAATTCTTGGAATGCCTTTAGATTCAAACATTGCCATACTTGAAGCAGGGATTTCTCAATCAGGCGAAATGGGTAGCCTTGTAGAAATGATTCAACCTCAGCTAGGTATCTTCACTAATATAAGAAGTGCCCATGCAGAGAATTTCGAAAGTAAAACTCAGCATATTCTTGAAAAGCTGAAATTATTTCTCAATTGTGAGAAACTTATTGTCAGCAGCGATTATCCAGAGATTATTGAGCTGGCAAAAAGTCTAAACATCCCTCTTTTCACTTGGGGAAAAAACGCAAGCGACAATTTAGTCATCCAGCGAAGCAGAATATCTCAAAAGAATTGTGAATTAAGTCTGAGATTTCAGAATCAGAAATTTGACTTAAACATCCCATTCAGTGATGAGGCATCCATTGAAAATGCCTTACATGTTTGTGCTGCAATGATGGTATGCGGAATTCAAATCGCGGATATTACCAAGGATATTCCAGAACTTGAGGCACTTGAAATGCGCCTTGAATTTATTCAAGGAAAACGAAATTGCACCATAATAAATGATACATGGAGCGCCGATCTGGATTCTTTGCGCATTGCTTTAGAAGCAATGGATGAACAATCGCTTGAAAAACGAACACTGATAGTTTCTGACCTCTTCGAAACAGGTAGCATGCCAGATGAGTTATATGCCAAGCTTGCCGAATTATGCGTTCGAAAGAAAGTCACACGAGTATTAGGTGTTGGTGAACAGATTTCAAGATTTGCTCATCTCTTCGAGATGGAGAAAAAGTTTTTTATTTCAACTGAGGCTTTAATCAACCGCTTGCCAATACTGGAATTTAAGCAAGAATGTATTCTTTTAAAAGGAGCCAGGGTGTTTGAATTTGAGAGAATTGCATCTCAGCTTCAAGAGAAAACACATGAAACGGTGCTTGAAATTAATCTGAGCGCCATGATTGAAAACCTTAACTTCTATCGCTCACTTGCTGGAAAAAACGTAAAAACTATGGCTATGGTCAAGGCTTTTGCTTACGGCAGCGGAAGCATAGAAATTGCTCATATGCTGCAGTTTCATGGCATTGATTATTTGGCTGTAGCTTATGCTGATGAAGGAGTTGCTCTTAGAAAAGCTGGAATTTCGAGCCCTATACTAGTGCTTAGTCCCGAAACAGATAGCCTTTCAGACATGCTTGAGTACAATCTTGAACCAGAGATTTACAGTTTCAGAATGCTTGATTTATTTCTCGCTGAGCTCGGAAGGAGAAATCAGGATGAAACAGCAAGGGTTCAAATAAAGCTTGATTCTGGCATGCATCGTTTGGGGTTTGAGGAAAAAGAAATTCCAGCATTAATTGAGAAAATAATGGCAAACCCTAAAATTGAAGTAGTTGGCGTTTTTTCTCATCTCGCGGCAAGTGGAGAATCTGAACATGATAGTTTTACTAATCAACAGATTCAAGTTTTTGAGCGTGGTTCAACCTTGATTCAGGAAGCATTGGGTGCTGGAATATTCAGACATATCCTGAACACTTCGGGAATAAAGCGTTTTCCGGATGCTCGTTTCGAAATGGTAAGACTTGGAATTGGACTTTATGGCATTGGCCATGCTCAAGAGCAGAACTATCTAAAAGATGTCAGTCGCTTACAAACAACCCTATCTCAGATTAGAACACTTGAATCAGATCAAACAGTTGGGTATAGCCGTATGGGTAGGCTTAGCAGAACATCCAGGATTGCAACAGTACCTGTTGGATATGCAGATGGCTTTTTAAGGAAATTAGGAAATGGCAAATCTGGATTCAAAATCCACGGAAAGTTTGCTCCTACTGTAGGAAACATCTGCATGGATATGTGCATGGTGGATGTAACCGATATTCCCGAAGCAAAAGAAGGAGACAAAGCCGTGATTTTCGAGAATGCTGACGACATCCGGCGATTAGCCGAAACCCTTGAAACCATTCCATATGAGATTCTCACGGGGGTTTCCGAACGAGTGAAGCGAGTTTATATCCAAGAGTGAATTAACAGGCTCTTTCGTTTTTTACACTTTTTTCGAATTTCATAATACTATCTACCTGATACTAATTACTTAATACTATCTACTTGATACTATCTACTTGATACTATTTACTTGATACTATTTACTTGATACTATCTACTGATTACTAATACATGTTTAGCCTAGAAATTACGTTTCTTTGTATTAAATATTGAGATTCGTGTCGATTATAGTTTCAAATGTAACTAAAGTGTACGGAGAGCAGAAAGCGCTCGACGATGTTTCTTTTCAGGTTAACAAGGGAGAAATCCTCGGTTTTCTTGGACCAAACGGTGCAGGAAAATCAACCATGATGAAAATCATTACAACATACATACCTCCTACTGAAGGAACTGTGAGTGTTGTCGGTTTTGATTGCATGGAAAACAGCATGGATGTTAGAAGAAACGTAGGATATCTTCCTGAGCACAATCCCTTGTACTTAGACATGTTCGTGAAAGAATACCTAAGCTTTATAGCTGGATTGCATAAACTTCAGGATAAGCAGAAGAGAGTCGATGAAATGATTGGACTCACAGGTCTCGATCGCGAGCAACACAAAAAAATAGGCGCCTTATCAAAAGGTTACCGCCAACGTGTTGGTCTTGCCCAAGCTTTGATACATAACCCAGATGTAATTATTCTGGATGAGCCAACCAGTGGACTTGACCCCAATCAGCTTGCAGATATCCGTGAGTTAATAAGGACTATTGGTAAAGAAAAGACCCTTATGTTTTCTACACATATTATGCAGGAAGTAGAGGCAATTTGCGATAGAGTTGTAATTATTAACCGAGGTAAAATTGTCGCTGATGGAAAAGCTGAAGACTTGGCAAATCAGCAAAAAAGAGGGTTTACCATTGAAGTTGAATTTGATAAAGAGTTTGACATAAATTCCTTAAGAAATATCAATGGCGTAAAGAAAGTAAGGTCATTGAAAGGCAATTCATTTGAATTGATTTATGAAGGAGAAGCAGATATTCGACCTGATATTTTCAAGTTAGCAGTCGATAAGCAAGCTACAGTGCTTACCATTAATAGAAAAGAGCTAAAGCTAGAAGAAGTATTTCAGCAGCTTACTCGTTAAAAATAATTCAAGGAAATATCTTACAAACAACAGTTTGTGGTTTGAAGAGTGATATCATATCGCTATTTTTGCCACCCATTCACTTAAAACACATAATCAATGCCCTATTTATTTACGTCTGAATCTGTTTCGGAGGGCCATCCGGATAAAGTAGCTGATCAAATTTCTGATGCACTTATTGACCATTTCTTAGCTGTTGATGCGTCATCAAAAGTTGCTTGTGAAACGCTTGTTACAACAGGTCAAGTAGTTCTTGCTGGAGAAGTTAAGTCAGAAGCTTATCTTGATGTTCAAGATATTGCTCGTGAAGTAATTCGTAACATCGGCTATACTAAGTCGGAATATATGTTTGAAGCAAATTCTTGCGGAATATTTTCTGCAATACATGAGCAATCTGCAGATATTAATCAAGGTGTTGAGAAAAAAGACCCTTGGAAGCAAGGAGCTGGCGATCAAGGAATGATGTTCGGTTACGCATGCCGTGAGACTGATAACTACATGCCACTTCCTCTTGAATTGGCTCACCTGTTATTACGTGAACTGGCTGATATTCGTCGCGAAGGCAAACAAATGAAATACCTTCGTCCGGATGCTAAATCTCAAGTAACAATTGAATATAACGACAATAACGAACCTGTGCGCATTGATGCAATCGTTGTTTCTACCCAGCATGATGATTTTGATGCAGAGCGTAAAATGCTTGATCAAATTAAGAAAGATATTGTGAATATCCTTATCCCCCGTGTGATGAAGAAGCTTCCAAAAAGAGTTCAAGCTCTTTTCAATGCTAAAATCAAATATCATATTAACCCAACGGGTAAGTTTGTAATTGGTGGTCCACATGGTGACACGGGTCTTACTGGGCGTAAGATTATTGTTGACACCTATGGAGGAAAAGGAGCTCATGGTGGAGGTGCTTTCTCTGGAAAAGACCCTTCGAAAGTTGACCGTTCGGCTGCCTATGCTACGCGTCATATTGCTAAAAACTTAGTTGCTGCTGGTGTTTGTGATGAAGTTCTTGTTCAAGTGGCTTATGCTATTGGAGTTGCAGAGCCAGTTGGATTATATGTAAACACTTATGGCACTTCCAAAGTGGATATGAATGACGGCAAGATTGCTGAAATAGTGAATAAACTTGTTGATATGCGTCCATATGCTATTGAACAACGTTTCAAATTGAGAACTCCTATTTATAGCGAAACTGCGGCATACGGACACATGGGAAGAGAGCCAAAAGTTGTTACTAAAGTGTTCAACAAAGGCAAGAAAAACGAAGTTAAAATGAAGGTTGAGTTATTTCCTTGGGAAAAGCTTGATTATGTTGAAGCTTTTAAAAAAGGATTTGGTTCTGTAGCAAAGCCTGAGAAGAAAGCTGCCGTTAAAAAGCCTATTGCGAAAAAAGCAACTAAGAAAGTTGCAGTAGCTTAAATCTTATAAATCTTAATTAAAGCCTCTGTTGACCAATCTTCAGAGGCTTTTTTGTATCATTGAAATTAAAATTTTAATCGTGGAAACATCTGCAAGAAAAGGGATGATACTTAAGCATCCCGTTTATGGCAAAGGAACCGTTATTTCTGCCGAAGGAATTATAATTACCGTTCATTTCCCAAATCGCGGTAATATGGATATTTCATCCCGAACCGAAGGTTTGGAATTGATGGAAGCCGAAACCGCTGAAACTAGCGATGATTCCGCTGATATGTCGACTGTAGAAAAAACCCTCAGGAAAATTTTACAGAACTATGAATCATTGCAAGAAATTGTTCCACTTGGAGATAAGTGGGTTGGAGGTACAATGTTGCTTCAACCTGCAGACCCAGCTCTGAAACCCAAAGAAATTCCAATTGAAACATTCTTCCATAAAATTGTACTTGTAAGAGATAGGCTAAGGGTGATGGAACAGCAAATAAATTCTAATTCTAAGCTCAGTGATGAAGAAAAAGTTGATTTGCAACAATACATTACCAGAATCTATGGAAGCCTGACAACGTTCAATATTTTATTCAAGAACTCTGATCACAACTTTGTTGGAGAAAAGAAATCTTAGAATTGTTGAACTCTTTTTGACAAACGGTTGTTATTCAAATAGAGAAGAAAGTAAATGGAGGGACAAGATGATTTCAATTCAGAAGAATGGCAAACTGCCGATTTACTTAGAGAAGTAGATGAGATTTTTTCCTTTTCAGGAAGAAGAGAATCCGAAGTTCTTAATGCATTTGGTAAAGGTTCTTTCATAGCTTCTGGCGGAAATGCCAAATACCGTGAAACTAGCTCCAAGACAATCTTCAATGAGGAAAACATTAAGCAACTTTGCATCCGCTACCGCTTAAGATTTTTACCAATTCAGTTATATTGTGGTGAAGTTCCTTATGAAGTAATTTCAAAGATAAAAAGCTACGAGCACAAGCATCATGGAAAAAAGGCTGAGCTATATATCCTTGCTCCACCAGCGTTTTTTCTATTAAAGAACGCCTATAAAGACCCACTGCTATTTGCTTCAAATTCAAATGGAGGATACGAGCTTCTTTGCGAGTGGGGAGAAAAATCTTCCTGGTATGTACCTGTTTTAAACTACCCATTTCGCGATTTCAAAAGCATGGTTATTAGCTCTCTGGCTGTAGGCTTTGTAATTGCGTTAATATGCGGACTTAACGGTGTGTTGAATTATCCAAATACATTTAAATCCATTATCATGAAAGCTCCAATCATGATACTGTCTGCAGGGATGTTTTCTACAGTTGCGCTATGCTATGGTTTAATCACTAAGACTGACTTTAGTGCTGACAATTGGCAGAGCAAATACTTTAGAAAAAGAATTATTTAGCTCTAAAAAAAATCTGAATTGGCACTCCGGTAAAGTCGTATGCTTCCCTGATTTTGTTCTCCAAAAATCTTTTATAGGGATCTTTAAAGTACTGAGGCAAATTACAGAAAAAGATAAATTGAGGATGGTGAGATTTAAGTTGAGTAATATACTTAACCTTTAAATACTTTCCTTTCACCGCAGGCGGTGGATTGTTTTCAATGAGCGGTAATAAATAGTCATTCAACTTTCGAGTTGGTATTTGCCTCTTTCTGTTTTCATGCACTTGCACAGCAGCCTCAACAGCTTTTAACAGTCGCTGTTTTTCAATTGCGGATGTAAAAATGATTGGTACATCTTTGAAAGGAGCGATTCTTTGCTCAATCAATTCTGTGTATTGCTTACTTGTGTGAGTATCCTTGTCAATAGTATCCCATTTATTCACAAGAATTACAACTCCTCTGTTGTTTCTTAAGGCTAGCCATAGAATATTCAAATCCTGAGATTCTATTCCGTCTTTTGCATCAAGCATCAGAACACAAACATCGCAATGCTCAATCGCTTTAACAGTTCGCATAACAGAATAAAACTCTACATCTTCGTGTACTTTGCCTTTCTTTCTGAGACCGGCAGTATCCACAAGAAAGAAGTCATGGCCAAAAGCCTTGTAGCGAGTATGGATAGTATCTCGGGTGGTCCCTGCAATGTCAGTAACAATGTTTCTTTCTATACCTAATAAGGCATTTACAAAAGAAGACTTCCCAACATTCGGTCTTCCAACTACAGCAATTCTAGGAATATCTGCTTCAACTTCGGTTTCAGAAGTATCAGGTAGAACTTCAACAAGATCATCTAATAATTCACCTGTACCGGAGCCATTTATAGAAGATATGCAGTAAACTTCGCCTAATCCTAGAGCATAGAATTCACCCGAAAGCCCGATACGTTCATTATTATCAACTTTATTTGCTACCAACAGGGTTTTTCTTGAAGACTTTCTGACTACATCGGCTACTTCTCTGTCAAGATCTGTAACTCCCATCATCACATCTACAACAAAGAGCAACGCATCGGCTTCTTCGATAGCAATTTCAACTTGTGACCTTATTTCACCTTCAAAAACATCATCAGAACCAAGAACATATCCGCCTGTATCAATAAGAGTAAACTCCTTTCCCTGCCATTCTGCCTTTCCATAGTGTCTGTCACGAGTAACACCCGCCATTTCATCAACAATGGCAGTTCTAGAATCGGTTAGACGATTAAATAATGTTGATTTACCCACGTTTGGGCGACCAACAATCGCAACAATACTTCCCATATTAATTTAAATATCCAAAACGTTTTAGCTGGCGTTCACTGTCTCGCCAATCTTTACTTACTTTAACCTGAACACTCAGAAAGACTTTCATTCCAAGAAACTCTTCCATTGCAATTCTCGATTCTGTGCTTACCTTCTTAAGCATTTTGCCCTGGTGCCCTATAATAATTCCTTTTTGAGATTCTCTAGAAACAAAAATAGTTGAGCTTATTCGTATGATTGTTTCTTCAACTTTAAAGTCCTCAATGGCTACTTCAACAGAATATGGAATTTCCTTTTGATAGTTGAGAAGAATTTTTTCTCTTATTATTTCTGTGCAAAAAAAACGTTCTGACCTGTCAGTGAGTGCGTCTTCTTCAAAATATCTAGGCCCCTCAGGCAAATGATGTAATATCCTGCTTTTTAGTGTATCAATATTAAAATTGACATTTGCTGAAATAGGAATCGTTTCGCAGTTTGGAAGCAAAACTTTCCATTGCTCCAATCTCTTTAGAAGTAATTCTTGAGAGCCTGTATCAATCTTATTTATTACTAATAAAATAGGAACACTAGTGTTACGAACAGGCTCAGGAATATCTTCTTCAACTGGCTCCTGGCTTATGTCTGCAAGAAAGAGAAATACATCAGCATCTTTGAAAGTCCCTTCAATAAAGTTATTCATTGACTCTTGCAGTTTATAGGCAGGATTCTTTATAATACCGGGAGTATCACTAAATATCATTTGGTAATTCTCATTATTAAGAATTCCAACAATACGGTGCCTAGTGGTTTGAGCTTTAGGAGTAATGATCGAAAGCTTTTCTCCAACCAAAAGATTCATCAAAGTAGACTTCCCGGCATTAGGTTTCCCGATAATATTTATGTAGCCGGACTTAAAGGGCATAATTCATTTTTTGCAAAGATACATAAGCTTATTGGGTATATAATGTGAAACTCAATATTGTAGTGAGTAAAATGCTTAATTATGTGCTGTTTAACAACGGAAATTGATTCATTCCATATTGAAAATTAATATGAATCGTTAAGAAGTTGTAATAACACAAAGAGTTGAAGCTTAAACTACAATAATAAAAAGTTACAAGGCCCAATTATGGCGAATAAGAGCCCATTTAATGATCTAGTGATTTGATAAAACTTCTGCCGCATACTTTTTTAACCATTTCTCACGTGCAAGTGCCCCAGCTTTTGTTTGACTTCCAAGTAAAAACTACTTTCCAAGGTCGATAAGCTTTTGTCCAACCCTTGGTACCTAGTTCATTAGAGACTGAAAACGCTCTTCAAAATCGCTTGTGAACCCAGTATAATGTTTTACCGGATGATTCTGAAAACAAAACATAAACAGTATAAGACGAAAGGATTGGACATAAACAAAAAGGTCAGAACTTTATGTTCTGACTTTGTGCGCTTCGCGACTCCCGATGTCCGCCTTGGTATGTGATTTGATAAAACTTCTGCCACGCCCCATTTCTCGTGCAGTGCCTCAGCTTTGTTAGACTGTCGAACTTTTGTCACCCTTGATGTTCATTATGACTGAACGGATCTCAAAATCGTAGACCCATATAATGTTTAATGATCTAAACAAAAAGTGATAAGATTGACATAAACAAAAAGGTCAGATGTTCTGACCTTGTTCGCCTTCGGCGCAGACTCACCGATGTCCGCCTCGCATGATCTAGTGATTTGATAAAACTTCTGCCGACGCCACTTTTTAACCATTTCTCACGTGCAAGTGCCTCAGCTTTTGTTTGAAATTCTTCAAGTAAAACTACTTTCCAAGGTCGATAAGCTTTTGTCCAAACCCTTGGTACCTAGTTCATTATGAGAGACTGAAAACGGCTCTCAAAATCGCTTGTGAACCCAGTATAGATGTTTACCGGATGATTCTGAAAACAAAACATAAACAGTATAAGACGAAAGGATTGACATAAACAAAAAGGTCAGAACTTATGTTCTGACCTTGTGCGCCACTCCCGATCCGCCTTCGGAGCCATTTAATGATCTAGTGATTTAAAAGCCCGCCACTTTTTTACCTTTCTCGTGCAAATTCTTCAAAACTACTTTCAAAGGTCGATAAGCTTTTGTCGTTCTTGAAACGGCTCTCAAAATCGCTTGTGAACCCAGTATAATGTTTACCGGATGATTCTGAAAACAAAACATAAACAGTATAAGACGAAAGGATTGACATAAACAAAAAAGGTCAGAACTTATGTTCTGACCTTGTTGTAGTGCGCCTTCGGCGCAGACTCGAACCGATGTCCGCCTTCGGCGGATAAGAGCCCATTTAATGATCTAGTGATTTGATAAAACTTCTGCCGACGCCACTTTTTAACCATTTCTCACGTGCAAGTGCCTCAGCTTTTGTTTGAAATTCTTCAAGTAAAACTACTTTCCAAGGTCGATAAGCTTTTGTCCAACCCTTGGTACCTAGTTCATTATGAGACTGAAAACGGCTCTCAAAATCGCTTGTGAACCCAGTATAATGTTTACCGGATGATTCTGAAAACAAAAACATAAACAGTATAAGACGAAGGATTTGTAAACAAAAAGGTCAGAACTTATGTTCTGACCTTGTATGTGGGGACCGGACTTCGAACCGATGACCTTTTGGGTTATGAGCCCAACGAGCTACCAACTGCTCCACCCCGCAATATACCATCTGGAGCTAAAGCTCGAGAATTACTAAATAAAAAGCCCCAATGAAGGGCTTTTAAAAACAACGACGACATACTCTTCCACCGGTAAAGGCAGTACCATCTGCGCATGAGCTTAACTTCTCTTGTTCGGAATGGGAAGAGGTGGGCCTCATTGCTATAGTCACTGAAGATCTTGTATCGAAAAATAACCAGATAATGACATATAAAGAAAGAAAATACAAGGAAAATCTTAAAAGATTGCTGCATGATAGAAAGTTTACGGGCAATTAGTACTACTCGGCTATGACATTACTGCCTTTACACCTGTAGCTCCTATCCAACGTAGTCGTCTCCCACGACCCTTAAAAGAAAACTAATCTCGTGATGAGTTTCGCACTTAGATGCTTTCAGCGCTTATCTCAACCGAACATAGCTACCCTGCGGTTCCTGGCGTGACCAGGTACAATTAGAGGTTCGTCCGATTCCGGTCCTCTCGCTAGAATCAGGTTCACTCAATTTTCTAACGCCCACAACAGATAGGGACGAAGTCCCACGACGTTCTGAACCCAGCTCGCGTGCCACTTTAATGGCGAACAGCCCAACCCTTGGGACCTTCTCCAGCCCCAGGATGTGACGAGCCGACATCGAGGTAAACCACTCCGTCGATGTGAGCTCTTGGGAGTGATCCAGCCTGTTATCCCCGGCGTACCTTTATCCTATGAGCGATGGCCCTTCCATGCGGAACACCGGATCACTATATCCGTCTTTCGACCCTGATCGACTTGTAGGTCTCACAGTCAAGCACACTTATGCTATTGCGCTCTACATACGGTTACCAAGCGTATTGAGTGTACCTTTGAAAGCCTCGATACTTTTTTGGAGGCGACCACCCCAGATCAAACTACCCACCACGCAATGTCCGGTACAACGGTAGTTAGACTTCAAATAAGTAAAGGGTGGTATTTCAGGGATGACTCCACAGCCCCTAGCGAGGCGCTTCAAAGTCTCCCACCCATCCTACACATCAATTACCCAAAGTCAATGCGAAGCTATAGTAAAGGTGCACGGGGTCTTTCCGTCCCGTTGCGGAAGCGGCATCTTCACCAATTTCACCGAGCCTCACTTAGGGGCTGAGACAGTGCCCAGATCATTACACCATTCGTGCAGGTCGGAACTTACCCGACAAGGAATTTCTACCTTAGGACCGTTATAGTTGCGCCGTTTACTGGGGCTTCAACAGAGCTTCGCACTTGCGTCTAACCCCTCCTTTTAACCTTCCAGCACCGGGCAGGTGTCAGGGCTATATACATCATCTTTCGATTTAGCAAAGCCATGTGTTTTGTTAAACGGTTACCTGGGCCTATATCACTGCGCCCCTCTCGCGAGGGGGTCCTTTCTCCCGAAGTTACAGGGACGAATTTGCCGAGTTCCGCCATGATTCACTCGAGCGCCTTAGGATTCTCACCCCATCTACCTGTGTCGGTTTACGGTACAGGCTGCTTCTACCTGAAGCTTAGCGGTTTTCTTTGGAAGTATGATTAGGTACACTATCCACTCACCCGAGGGTTTGCGGTACTATCACTTTCGACAGGATCAGCGGATTTGCCTACCGTTCCTATATCTACAAGCTTTAACGTACAATCCGTAAGTACGCGGTACTTTCACTCCTTCGTCACCACATCGCAGTAGAGCAGGTACTGGAATATTAACCAGTTGTCCATCGGCTACGCCCTTCGGCTTCACCTTGACTGATAACCTGTCCGATTAGCGTTGATCAGGAAACCTTAGATTTTCGGCGTGCGGGTTTCGCCCGCATTATCGTTACTTATGCCTACATTTGCTTTTCTAGCCGCTCCAGCATGGCTCCGCCACACCTTCTACGCCGACTAGAATGCTCCCCTACCAGTTGTCTTAGACAAATCCATAGCTTCGTATTATGTTTGATGCCGGTCATTATCCAGCCCGATCGCTCGGACTAGTGAGCTGTTACGACTTTAAATGAGTGGCTGCTTCCAAGCCAACATCCTAGCTGTCAAAGCAATCGGACCACGTTGATCAACTTACAAATTTGGGGACCTTTAGCTGATGGTCTGGGTTCTTTCCCCTCGGCCATGGACCTTAGCACCCACAGCCTCACTCCCGAGTATATGTCATAGTATTCGGAGTTCGTCAGGATTTGGTAGGCGGTGAAGCCCCCTAGTCCAATCGGTAGCTCTACCTCTATGACACTCAACCTCGAGGCTGCCCCTAAAAAGGCATTTCGGGGAGTACGAGCTATTTCCCAGTTTGATTGCCTTTCACCCCTACCCTCAGGTCATCGAAAACTTTTCAACGTTTACCGTTCCGGTCCTCCAGACGGTGTTACGCCTTTCCAACCTGCCCAAGGGTAGATCACAAGGTTTCGCGTCTACCTCCACTGACTACACGCCCTATTCAGACTCGCTTTCGCTTCGGCTTCGTGTCTTAAACACTAACCTTGCCAGTGAAGAGTAACTCGTAGGCTCATTATGCAAAGGCACGCCGTCATCCGCCGAGGCGGACTCCGACCGCTTGTAAGCGTGGTTTCAGGTACTATTTCACTCCCTTATTTAGGGTTCTTTTCACCTTTCCCTCACGGTACTGGTTCACTATCGGTATCTTAGTAGTATTTAGCCTTACCGGATGGTGCCGGCTGGTTACAGGCGTCTCCGACCCCGGTGGTACTCAGGATACTGCTAGGTAATAACTTATTTTCGTGTACGGGGTTATCACCCTCTATGACGGACTTTCCAGATCCTTCCACTAATAAACTATATTCCACGATGCAGTCCTACAACCCCGCAATTGCCTTAACAACTACGGTTTGGGCTATTCCCGTTCGCTCGCCACTACTAGGGAATCACTATTGTTTTCTCTTCCTCCGGGTACTTAGATGTTTCAGTTCTCCGGGTTTGCTTTCCTTACGGAATATCCAATTCATTTTGGATGGGTTTCCCCATTCGGATATCTACGGATCAAATCTTGTGTGCAGATCCCCGTAGCTTTTCGCAGCTTATCACGTCCTTCATCGCCTCTAGATCCAAGGCATCCCATACGCCCTTAATTACTTTTTATCAATTAAGACAATTTCTTTGAGATTTCTCGTATTTTCTTCCAATATGTCAAAGAACTATGTAAACATTACGTTTACGTAGTGGAGAATAACGATTCGAACCGTTGACCCCCGTGCAAGGCAGGTGCTCTTAGCCAGCTGGAGCTAATTCCCAAAACCAGTGTATTATGTAGTCCCGGAGCAGATTTTGAACTGCTGACCCTACATTATCAGTGTAGTGCTCTAACCAACTGAGCTACGGGACTATAGTATGATACAGTTTCCAGAACTCGGATGGCAAGCACCATCACCAGTCGGCTTTTTGGTTTATATATAAAATATGGGAAAGGTCGATTCGATGAGCATCAAGTATGTTTCGCAACACACTGAAGCAAATCTTCTCAGAAGGAGGTGTTCCAGCCGCACCTTCCGGTACGGCTACCTTGTTACGACTTAACACCAGTTACCAATTTTACCCTAGGCGACTCCTTGCGGTTTATCGACTCAGGCACCCTCGGCTTCCATTGTTTGACGGGCGGTGTGTACAAGGCCGAACTCACCGGATCATTGCTGATATCCGATTACTGATGAATCAAGCTTCATGAGGTCGAGTTGCAGACCTCAATCGAACTGAGAGCGAGTTTGACTGCATCATGTTTTCCTAGCTGCCCATTGTCTCACCCATTGTAGCACGTGTGTGTGGACGTAAAGGGGTGCTGACTTGACGTCATCCCCACCTTCCTCCACGCTTACGCGGGCAGTTTCTTTAGAGTCCCGACATTACTCGCTGGCAACTAAAGATAGGGGTTGCGCTCGTTGCGGGACTTAACCCAACACCTCACGGCACGAGCTGACGACAGCCATGCAGCACCCAGTTTCGTGTCGAAGGAAAGCTACCTTTCGCGCGTCACTAACTTCAAGCCCTGGTAAGGTTACTCGCGTATCATCGAATTAAACCACATGCTCCTCCGCTTGTGCGGCCCCCGTCAATTCCTTTGAGTTTCAATCTTGCGACCGCTCCCCAGGTGGATCACTTATCGCTTTGCTTAGACGCTGACAGTATATCGCCAACATCGAGTGATCATAGTTTACGGCGTGGACTACCAGGGTATCTAATCCTGTTTGATCCCCACGCTTTCGTGCCTCAGCGTCAGTTGTGGCTTAGTGAGCTGCCTACGCAATCGGTGTTCTGTGTCATCTCTAAGCATTTCACCGCTACGACACATTCCGCCCACTTCAAACACACTCAAGACTTGCAGTATCAATGGCAGTTCTACAATAGCTGCAGGATTTCACCACTGACTTACAAATCCGCCTACGCACCCTTTTTAAACCCAATGAATCCGGATAACGCTTGGATCCTCCCGTATTACCGCGGCTGCTGGCACGGAGTTAGCCGATCCTTATTCTTACGGTACATTCAGTCAGATACACGTATCTGATGTTATTCCCGTATAAAAAGCAGTTACCCCTAGGAGTCCTGCACGCGGCATGGCTGGTTCAGACTTTCGTCATTGACCAATATTCCTTACTGCTGCCTCCGTAGGAGTCTGGTCCGTGTCTCAGTACCAGTGTGGGGGATCATCCTCAGAACCCCCTAGACATCAGAGTCTTGGAGCCATTACCTCACCAACTAACTAATCACGCATGCCCATCTTCAACCGCCGTAGCTTTAAACTAAAAAGGATGCCCTTTCTAATTACTATGAGTATTAATCCCATCTTTCGAGGGGCTATTCTCCAGTTGAAGGTAGTTGCATACGCGTTACGCACCCGTGCGCCACTAGATTTAATATTGCTACTAAACCCCGTCGACTTGCATGTAAGCGCCGCTAGCGTTCATCCTGAGCCAGGATCAAACTCTCCATTGTAAGTTTGATATTGTTTTTTCCCGATTTTCATGGGAGTATGTCTCAGATTTACTTCTCATTCGAGCATCGCTCAAATGCGATACTCATCGTTTCTTACCTTTCCCAATATTTTCAAAGAACTTTCCGAACTTTCGTTCGTGTTCCCGTTCGAAACGGGCTGCAAAAATTACAACCTTTTTTGTAACCTCCAAATCTTTTTTGAAAAAAATTTTCACATTGATTTTTGACAGAGGCGTCGTCCAAAGAACAGGGCGACAAAAGTACAACGGTTTTTGAAACCACCAAATCTTTTTTAAGATTTTTTTCGGCTATTTTTTTAACTGTTGTTGCTGTGTTGTGCAACCGTTTAAAGAACTAAGGGGCGGCAAAAGTACGCAGGTTTTCTTACCATGCAAGTGCATTACACATTTTATTTTCGATGAATGCCTATATGATCTGATTATCAGATAGATAAATTTATGGATTAGAGCCAGCTACAGGTATCACCTTACCATTAACCAGATCATATGACTCCAAACTGAAGGTATAGATCCATTTTGAAATTGTATCTGGACTCACCCCGGAAACAAACCCTGGGAAGGCTTCTTGCAGCATTTCAGTATCGATTGCCCCTAAAGCAAGTGTATTAAATCTGATATGGGTATGCTTATATTCTTCAGCCAAACATTCTCCTAAAGAAGATATTGCTGCTTTCATTGAACTGTATACAGATAGTCCAGGATACTTTAAACTACCCTGAAAGCCTCCCATGCTTCCTATAAATAGATTATGAACTTTGTCTGAAGCTCTCATAATTGGCATTAATCCTCTTGTCAATTTTAAGGGAGCGAGGTAATTTATCCTGAAAACTTCATCTATTTCATTATTCGATATCTCCTCAAACGGTCGATTAATTAATACTCCCGCGCAATGTATTACGATAAGAAACTCCGACTTGACCTCTATATTTAGTTTATTTAGGAGTTTAGAGATATCTGTTTCATCGTTTAAATCCGCCGAAATAGATTCCACGCCCGAAATTCCAACTAAAGAATCTATGTTACGGCTTACCCCTATCGTTCGCCATCCCTCTCTAGAGAACTTATTGCATAAAGAAAAGCCTATTCCTCTCCCAGCTCCTGTTATTATTACTGTTCTTTTCATAGTTGATTGACTTGCTTCTTTTCAAGTACCATTCGTATTCGTTCTAATTTGATATGAAATTCACACTTTAAAGACAAAGGCAATAATTAATTACATTATATATGTATAACCTTTTACTCTTCATGAAATGAGAAAATCGAGTTAAGATATCCTTTTGCTAATATATGCTAAAGCTAAATCCAACGTTTTGGTTTCTTAATTGTTACTTTTGCTCAACTGATAATTATGATCAACAAAAACCTCATACAATTAATTGCGTTATTTGTTTTAACCGCGTATTCACCAATTCATTCTCAAACTGAATACGGAGAGTCATTTAAAAGTCGCCTATATGTTGGTGGCTCATTTGGTTTAGGTTTAGGCACAGTAACAAATATTGATCTGTCGCCCATGGCAGGTTATAACTTTAATAGATACCTCTCTGGAGGTTTGGGGGCAACTTATATGTTCTACTCCTATAACCAACCAGGGCAAGACTACAGAACCAGTTTTTATGGAACTCGAGTTTTTGGACGTGTTGTGCCTTTGCCAGATTTATTAAGAGGTCTTTTTGTGCATGTAGAATATGAAACAATGAATAATGAACGGTTCGTTCAGGATGACCCGTTTGGTCCAGTTGTTTTAAAAAGAGCTTGGACTCCAGCTTTGCTTTTAGGTCCGGGTTTCAGATCTCAATTGGGTGCAAACTCTTTCTTCACCTTAAGCCTTTACTTCAATTTGATGGATGATGGCACTCCACAAAGCACAATTTATGGAGGTCCCATTATATATAGAGTCGGCTTTATATTCGGACTTTACTAAGAAAAAGGCATAAAAAAAGCTGCCTTCTAAAATTGGCAGCTCTTTCACTTGAATATATCTCTTAGCTTATAAAGCCAGTTTTTTAGCTATTGCTGAAGGGATTCCTTTCTTATGAAGCATAATGCAAGTTGTCTTATATAGAAAATAAGAAGCAGAACAATAGAAATAACCACCCAAATCGTTACTGTCATCTCCCCATGAATTCTTAACGATATAATATCTAGTGCCGTTTTGATCTTTAGCTGAACCGACTATGTGCATTCCATGGTCATCCTGTGTGCTGAGATTATCAAATCCTTCCTGACGCAATTCTTGAGTTATTTTTCTTTGGGCAACTGGCTTCATCATCATTTCTTCTTTTTCTTCCTTGGAGATGTCTGCCCAATCTTTTTCTGGAACAATGGCTAAGCCATTACGATGAGAAAATCCTTTTTCAGATACATCCGCCGCCCAGGCGATCGAATAATTATTGGCTAATGCATACTCAACTATCTCCTCCAATTCGTTCAATGGAACATTGTAAACTGAATTCCATGCCCAATTATCAGGAACTTCCAGTACAAATGGTTTGTAAAAAGGATGGTGAGTGAATGACGATATTTCAATATAGTCGTCTGCGTTAATTCCTAAAGAAGATGCATATTCTTTAGGGGAAATGCTTTTGTTGCCAATTGAAACAGTTGCAGGCACTTCACCAAGATATGCGTCCAGAATACCGTTCATAGCATTTTTCCATGCGGGATTAAGCTGCCCTTCCTTCATTTCAAGTGTAGTATTTAGCATATCAGTCAATATCTTCTCCAACTCAGAATGATGAAACCTTTTCTGCCCATAAATAAGCCCTGAATAGCTTGCATCTGGAAGCAAGCCGTATTCCTTAATAACATTCATGACATCATGAAAAGCTCCTCCTTGACTGAAATTGGTCTTCCCCATCATACGAACATACTTTTCGCCCTTCATTTCATATGCTTTGCGGGCAATGAACATTTCTGAAAGATTAACAGGGTCTTTTCCCATTCGTTGTAGTTCTGATTCAAGAAATGAAAGAGATGAGAAACTCCAGCAAGTGCCAGTAGCCCCTTGATTTTTCACACCTGTATTACCAATTTCCTTTTCAATTGTGAATTTGTAGTCTGAGTCTTTCTTATTCGTTTTGGTTTGAGCAACCCCAACCAGGGAAGTTGCGAATAGCATTACCGTTAATACTGAAATTTTGATTCTCATATATTTATGTATAAAAGTTTCCACAATCGTGGGATTGATTACAAAGAAAGAAAAATCTAAGTAGTCGAAAAGCCAATTTGCAGACTTATTTATTGTTAAAAGCGCTCATGGTATGCGCAATGCCAATGGATGCGAAACTTCCAACAAGGTCTGAACACAGCTGAAGTCTTTCTGGCAGTTTGTCGCTTTCATCCGCCGACCAAGGCGAAAGAACATAATTTACCTGATGTCCCTTATTGAATTCATTGCCTATTCCGAATCTCAAACGTGCATAATCAGTTCTGTTAAGTGTTGCCTGAATGCTCTTGAGTCCATTATGCCCACCGTCACTTCCTTTACCGCGAAGTCGAATTGATCCGAATGGTAGAGCAAGATCATCGGTGATAACCAAAAGATTTTCTATTGGGATTTTCTCTTGTTGAAGCCAATATTGAACAGCTTTTCCACTAAGATTCATATACGTGTTAGGCTTCAACAAAATGATTTGCCTGCCTTTGTGTTTCCAAGTACAGGTCCAACCGTGTTTTACAGATGTGAAGCTTAGGTTTTCCCTACGGGCGATGGCATCAAGAACCATAAAACCGATATTATGTCGAGTAAATGCGTATTCATCGCCAGGATTTCCAAGGCCGGTAACGAGGTATTTCATTGGGCGAAGATAATATGTAGCCTTATAAATTGATTTTAGCTCATTGTTAAAATAAAAAATCCCGCTGATTCTAGATCAGCGGGATTTAAACTCTATAAAAAAGCTTATTTTTTTGCTTCGTCTTGAGCTGCCTGACGAGATGCACGAGTTGCACCTACACCTAGAACTTCAATATTAGGAGAATCTAAGAAAGTAACTCCAGCTATTTCAAGCTGATTTACCTTAACTCCCATTCCAATTTCAAGTTTAGAGATATCCACCTCAATTGCATCAGGTAAATCATTAAGCATAGCGCGAACTTTAAGTTTACGAAGCTTAATTTGAAGTTTACCACCAGCACGAACTCCAACAGAATTACCAGTAGCGCGAACAGGAATAGCTATATTTACAGGCTTACCCTCTTTAATCTCAAGAAAATCAGCATGCAATAACTTATCGTTGATTGCGTGGAATTGCACATCCTGAAGGATTGCATTAGTTTTCTTACCGTCGATTTCGATTTCTACGGTATGTACATCTGGAGTAAATAAAAGAGGTTTAAAAGCTGATTCGTTTACAGAAAAGTGAACTTGTTGTTCGCCTCCATAAAGTACACATGGTACAAGACCTTGTACACGAAGAGCTTTTGTATCTTTTTTCCCTACGTTCGTGCGAGACGAACCGCTCATAAAGATTGCTTTCATTGTTATTTATATTTAGTTGTTTAAAATTCTGAGGTAATTAGCAAATAAAATTCGAGCTTATACTTTCGTAGTTATGCACCTTCGAAACCACATCTGCAAATAAGTTCGAAACAGACAATACTTTAATTTTAGGCGACTCGCGTTGAAGAGGAATTGTATCAGTTACGACAAGCTCTGTAATTCTCGAGTTTTCAATTCTTTCAAACGCTTTTCCTGATAAAACAGGATGCGTGCAAAATGCTCTAACTGACTTTGCTCCTTTGTCCATAATCATATCAGCAGCCATTGTAATTGTTCCTGCTGTATCAATAATATCATCTACAAGAACGACATCTCTACCTTCAACATCCCCAATTAAAGTCATACGTTCAACTTTATTGGCAACCTTTCTTTCTTTATAGCAAATTGCCATACTCGCATTTAAGTATTTAGAATAAGCATTTGCTCTCTTACTTCCTCCCATATCAGGAGCTGCCATAGTTAAATCGGAAAGATTCAGAGATTGAATGTAAGGAATGAAAATAGAAGAAGAATAAAGATGGTCTACCGGAACATCAAAGAATCCTTGAATTTGATCAGCATGCAAATCCATCGTAATAATTCTTGTACATCCAGCTGCTTGTAGCAGGTTTGCAACAAGCTTTGCTCCGATTGCTACTCTAGGCTTGTCTTTTCTATCCTGACGGGCAAAACCCATATATGGAATAACTGCGATTATTTGCCTGGCTGATGCTCTTTTTGCAGCATCAATCATTAACAATAATTCAAACAGATTCTCAGCTGGCGGAAAAGTACTTTGAACAATAAACATATCGCTGCCACGAATACTTTCTTCAAATGCAGTCTGAAATTCACCGTCACTAAAGCGAGTAAAAGCCACTTTACCCAATTCCTTACCATAGTGTTGAGCGATACGTTCAGCAAGGTAAAGAGAGGCTGTGCCTGAAAAAATCTTTACTTGATTGATTTCTTGAGTGTTTAGACCTTCCATATTGAGCGCGCAAAATTACGATAAATAAATTGTGTATGAAACTTATGTTTAGAATTTTGACAAACGAATTTTTATTACTTTCGTGCCCTCCAATTTCATAGGCCCGGATGGCGGAATTGGTAGACGCGTTGGTCTCAAACACCAATAACTGCAAGGTTGTGCCGGTTCGACCCCGGCTCCGGGTACTAAAACAGAGTGAGTGCGAAGAGCGAGAGCGATAAGTGCCACTCTGTTTTTGCTTCATTTTCATTCTGTTTCTCGCTTTATTCTACCCTGAATCTCGAGAGCAATAAGTGCCACTCTGTTTTTGCTTCATTTTCATTCTGTTTCTCGCTTTATTCTACCCTGAATCACGAGAGCGATAAGTGCCACTCTGTTTTTCTTTACTGAAATTCTATTACTTGCTTCTCAAAACTCCAATAAATTAAGTGAAAGCAAAAAGTATCTCATTTTTTGTTCTCCACAATGTTACTTTTCTCGAATCAGACATTATTCGGCAATCATCAAAGAATTATCTATTTGAGTGTACCTATTTCTGTGTTAGCGGGGCAAACCGTTTTCAGAATCTAATAAAAATCTGAAAAGTCGAATTTGGTAACATACATATATAATGTTAGAAATTCATTCACTTATAATGTTAGAAATTCATTCACTCTGAATGACATAGAGAAAGAGAAGTGTGTGATTATCAGGCCAAAGAGCAGATATCTAACCACATAAGATTATATCTCAAGCTCGACTTAGAGCATTTCCATTGGGAAATTATCTAACGAGAGAAATTTGTCCTGTTGAAATTTTGTCCTCGCCCAACAAGCTTCTTGCAACAATTTTCCAGGTATAAACATCATTAGGTGCATTCTCTCCATCCCAACCTTGATTTAACTGTGTTGTAGAATACACCTGATTTCCCCATCTATTAAACACTGAGAATTCATATCCCTCAGAAGAAACCCCACGTTTAATTGGGATGAAGACATCATTCAAACCATCCTCATTAGGAGTAAACCCTGATGGTACATAAATGGTAAGATCTTCTACCATTCGCATTTCATCTTTTAAGCTCACTTCACAGCCTGCAGCAGTGACCACTGTGTACTCTACCGGCCAAACGCCTGTATCAGGTAAAGTTATGCTAATTGTATCACCATAAAAAATACCCAATGACCCCAAATTCCAAATAAGCGAATCGGCATTCAAGGTTTGGCTTACCAATAGAACTTCTGGTTCTGAATCATTGGTAATTCGAGGATAAATAGTTAAAGCTGGGTAGGCCTTCTGAAGAATTTCAATAAAATCTTTTTCGCTGACTTCTCCTTGGCATCCAATAACATCTGTTAATGTTAATGTGACATCATACCATCCGGCAAGTTCATATTCATTTGAAGGACTTGCTAATGTTGAAGTAGAACCATCTCCAAAACGCCATAAGTAGCTAAACGGCCCTATTCCGCTAGTAGACATGGTAAAATCTATTGTTGCCGGTAAGCAATCTCTATAGCTGCTTGCTGTGATTTCAGGCACTGGAATAGGCCTTACCTGAACAACTTTATTAGCTATTGGATTATCTGGAGGGCATGTAGTTCCTCCAATTGTAACTGTGTAATTTCCAGATTCAAAAACCCAAATTGACTGCGATGTTGCTCCATTGCTCCATGCGTATTGAGGAGCTTGATTTGCTGATAAGAGAACGCTGTCACCTTGACAAATATCAGTTAAACCATTTGCTGTAATAATTGCATCACCAGGCGTTGGTATAACATTTACCTGCACAGGTGCAGAAGCTAAACTTTCACAGCCATTTAAATCAATAGTAGTTGCTGTGTATTGACCAGAAAGAGCAACAATAATTTGCGCTCCTTGGTCTCCATTATTCCATTGAATATCCCCATTTCCAATTGCTTCAAGAGTGACAGTTTCTCCACTACAGAAAGTAGCGGGACCTACAGCTGATATAGCAGGTGAAGCTGGCAATGGGAAAAAACTCACTTGAAATTCTGCTGAAGGTGCACTTACACAACCATTTGCGTCAGTTATCGTAACAGAAATTGCTCCGGCTTGATTAGCTGTAATAGTTTGTGAGGAGCTTCCATTACTCCAAGCGTACTGGCTTGAGGCAGTTGCAGATAATTGCGCACTTTGGCCTTGGCAGACAGGATAGTTTCCAATTGCAGTAATTACTGGTGTTGCTGGACTTGGATTCAGAGTAGTTACTACATCCGCCGATTGAGGCGAAACACAGCCATTATTATCTGTTATTGTTACATGATAACTTCCACTCACGTTGGTACTAATACTTGAAGTAGTTTCACCAGTACTCCATAAATAACTTGCTGCACCAGGAGCTTGAAGAGTTACTGAACCTCCCGGACAAAACGAAAGTGGTCCTGTATTTACTACAGCGGGCGAAGATAAAGGCGCAAATTCAGTAACATTGGTAGCAGCAGAGCTTGCTTGACAACCATTTGCATCAGTTATTGTAACAGAATATAAACCTGAATTCTCAACCAAAATGTTAGAGGTCGTTTCTCCAGTATTCCAAGCAAAACTGCCAGTTCCGGAAGCTGTAAGAGTTACTGAACCGCCATCGCAAAAAGCTAATGGACCTGAAGCATTAATTAAAGGTATAGCAGGTTGAGAATTTACAGTAACTGATACTGAAGGAGATGATGGACTTGTGCAACCATTGGCATCGGTTATCTGAACAGAATAATTTCCAGATTGAGTTACAGTTATAGTTTGAGTATCGGCACCATTAGACCAAATATAGGCATCAGATGCGGGAGCATTTAGCTGGACACTTCCGCCGAAACAGAAAGTAGTTGAGCCTACTGTTGTAATGTTAGGAGCAGGAGGTTGCTGAAATACCGTTACTGTAATTGGTTCGCTTGGTAAAGAAGTACAACCATTACCATCAGTTACAACAAGTGAATAACTTGTTGTAGTTGCCGGACTTGCGACAGGATTAGCGATTGACACAGACGAGAGTCCTGTTGCTGGACTCCAAAGGTAAGATGTACCTCCAGAACCATTTAATTGTGCTCCAAGTCCAGAGCAATTTGCCGCCCCATTACCTGGATTGGCAACAGGTAAAGGATTTACAGTTATAGTAACTTCATCTGTTGAAATACAACCTGATGCTGATGTTCCAGAAACCGTGTAAACCGTTGTCACAGTTGGAGAAGCTGACGTATTACCAGAATTTGGATTACCTAAACCCAAAACAGGTGACCAAGAATAAGTAGCTGCGCCACTTGCTGATAAATTAGTGCTGGCTCCATCACAAATTGCAACATCAAGTCCGGCATTAATTGCTGGAGCCGGATTAACTGTTATTGTAACATTGCCTGTTGCGGCGCAGGATCCTGCTGAAGCAGGGGAACTAACTGTATAGGTAGTAGTAACAGATGGATTTGCAGTAACTGACGCTCCAGTTGTGGAGGATAGTCCAGTTGATGGGCTCCAAGTATAGTTTGGTCCACCACCAGAAGCTGTTAAAGTTGTAGAGGCTCCAGGACAAATACTATTTTGACTAGCATTAACAGTAATTGTTGGGGCAGGAAGTACGTTCACCGCTAAAGAGCCAGTTCCTGTGCAACCAGCAGCATTTGTTGCAGTTACATTGAATGTAGTATTAGCTGTAATTGTTGCTGTAGCTGGATTTTGAGTAGCATTATTAAATCCAGTTGTTGGAGTCCACTCATAAGTCAAACCCGTTTGGGTTGAACTAGCAGTAAGAGTGAATGGAGTTCCTGAACATACTGGATTTTCTGAAGCAGCAACATCAACAGCAAAAGGAGGAATTACAGTTATTGTTACTGGCACTCTTGGTGTTGTACAAGGACCAAAAGTGGCCTGCACCCAATAAGTTGTAGTAGCATTTAATACTGGTGTAGTAAAGGTTGGACCCAAAGCAATTTGAGCTGTGCTTGTTTGATTCAAATACCATCTGATAATTCCCTGTGCAGTTGCGGTTATTTGTGTGTTAGTTCCAGCACATATGGTTTGGTCATCAACTTGAACAGCCGATGCCGTATTCGAAACAACTTCAACATTGTATTCTTCTACTTCGCCGTATGCTGCAAATGCACCTTGCAAATTACAAGGGTTTGTAGGGGTTATATTATAGCAACAACGAACACGCATTCTTGTGGTTCCTAAAGCGGCATTAGCCGGAACTTGAATTACCCCATTAACAACATTACCAGTTGGAGCATTGCTAAAGCACAATTCGCCTGCATCGTTGTAGTCTAAGTCTTGATTCCAGTCAATCCAAATTGCGAAACCCTGATCAAACTCAGATCCACATTGCATTGAAACATTGAAACTGCAGCCTTGAGTAGCTGTTACAGTTTGATTTCCGTAATAAATAAAATTATTAGGCTGAAAATTGCAACCTGTATTGTTATTGGTAATATTGGTTATACCGTTTGAAGTTGAGAAATTATTGATAAAATCTGCTGTGTAAGGCGCAGGGCCTTGGCATGAAGCTTCATATTGAGGCGTGCAATATTGCCCATATGCATCGAAAACTCCGATGCATATCAGAAGTACCGCAATAAAGGAATACTTAAGCTGGGTAAATATATTATTCACGTAAAAATTATAATCAATATGCTAAAATACAAACATATTATTTGGTTATACATAATAAATGCGATAAAGTTTACTCTTCTTTCGCTTCCATGCCCCTAATAATCTGATTAATTTCTTTTTCTGTTGATCGTAGCCTCTTTTGACAAAACTCTATCAGCTCACTTGCTCTTTTAACTTTCTCCGCAAGAACATCAACCGAAACCAACTCATTATCAATTGCTTCTGCAATATCTTTTAACTCTTTATAAGCTAATTCATATGTCAAATTCTTGCTCATTTGCCTTTGTTATTTGTTTTATTTCTGCATTGATATTATCTCCGGTTAAATATACCTCAATATGATCGCCCTTTTTAATTTTTGATGACGCTGAAACTATAACACCATTTTGCTTTACCAAAGCAAAGCCTCTTGCAAGCGTTCTCGCGGGACTTAACAAACGATAAACAGTTTTATGATGTTCTATATAGCCTCTGTGTTGCTTTAAAAATTTGGAAGTATTTGACTTTAGATTCAAAATTATTTGATCAATCTCATAAAGCCCAGACCCAACTTTTAAGAGAGGTTTTGTGCTTACTTTTCTTACTAGCTCAGCAAGATTCTGATCTTTACGAAACAAAGTTGAAATACTTCTACTCGTTATCATATTTCCAAGTCTGTTAAGACTTTCACGATTGGCTTGAAGTCCTTCATTTACGGTCTGTCTGAGGCTTTTTTCGATATCCCCTAAGTTTTCTTTGTGAAAGGCTAATACCCGCTGTGTTTTAATAATTATTTGCTGCCTATATATCAAAATTGACTCTTCGAAGAATCTGTTATGAGAGACTATTCTCTCGGCTACTTTCGTAGGAGTTTTTTCTGAAGTATGTGACATCAAGTCACAGATAGAGATATCCTTTAAATGTCCCAAACCTGAAAAGACAGGAAGGGGGAATCTCGCCACGGCTCTACAAAGGGCGTAAGAATCATACATTAGAAAATCTGTTTGAGCTCCACCTCCTCTCACTAGTACTACAACATCGAACTCGTTCTTTCGGCTAAAAACTTCAATAAGCTTCTCTACAGTCTTCTTGCCATTTTCATCTCCTTGCACTTTAGTTGCAAACAATTCTATATCAAACGAATAATGAAAAGAATTGCTTTCTAAGGTATGTCTAAAATCTTCCAAGCCAGCAGATGACTCTGAAGAAATCACAGCAATCCTTGAGATTACCTTTGGAAGTTGCAAGCTTTGGTTTCGGGTATAATATTGTCCGTCGACAAATTTTACAGAATCTGGATTTTCAACAGCCAGCCGAATAAGCGTTGCCTCTCTTTGTTTTCTTAATTCGCCAATTGTAAAGCTTGCATCAAGCTGATGCAGCTGCAGTTTTAATCCATAAACTGGATGAAATCCGACTGAAACTCTGGCTAATATTTTAATCCCATTCGAAAATTTTTGTCCGGTACTTTTTTCAAAAGCTTCAATCTCCATTACGCCATCCTGAAAGCTAAGAGCTGATAATTCAGCCAAAACCTTTCCGGAGACTTCGTCTTTCTCAACCAGATGAAAATATTGACTGCCTTTTCTATACGTATAATTTGAAATTTCACCAATTACCCAATAAGATTTTTCTCCAAACTTTTTTTGAAAAGTATCCGCAATCAGCCCTGCGAAGTCTGATAAACTCATCGCATTAACATGTTTCTCGGAAAAGTTAACTGACATATGAAAATCTTAAAAATCGCAAACGGAGCTAAATATTCAACTTCGCTAACCCAGTTTCATTCAAATGTAGAAAAGCATAATCGATTTTCATGAGATAATTTGCTTAATAAATGAAGCTATTAGGTATCATTTATAATTATCATCAACTCTGATTTATGGGTTGAAAGAGCTTTGATTGAGTCTATGAGAATGTTAAAAGAAATGGAATAGTTGAATTTTCATTGGATAAACAATCATCGTAAGTTCTTATTGCATTACATCTTATAACTACAATTAGTTATTGAAGCACCTCTCGGTGGATGTTAGTTTTGGAGAAACCAATCTAACTAAGGTGTGAGGACCAATTTAAAGTTTCTCTTTTTCAGCATCCTAACAACGATTTTTGCAGTCAATTCGGGCTATTCACAAGACCTTGAACAAATTGGCAAACAGAAACCGGTTCGCTTAAATGGAGGATTAACTGTGCTGGCAAACTCCTATCAGGTCAGTGGAATCGATCCCAGATCCAAACCATTTCTTTGGAGCATTAATGGTTCACCTACTTTAACATTATACGGTCTTAGTCTTCCATTCTATTTCAATATTGGAGCGCAAAACCGTTCTTTTTCGCAGCCATTCAATCAATTTGGTGTTAGTCCAACTTACAAAGCTGTTACTGCACATTTGGGGTGGAGGTCGATGAACTTTTCTCAATACACACTCGGTGGAATAGTTATGTTTGGCGCTGGTGTAGAATTAAAACCAGGCAAATTCCGCTTTGCCGCGATGGCAGGGCGATTTAACAAAGCTGTGCGGGAAGACACAACACAACAATTTATTCGACCTCAACCTGCATATAAACGAATAGGCTTTAGTTCAAAGATTGGCTTCGGAACTGACGAAAACTTCATTGATTTCATCATTCTCAAAGCAAAAGACGATGCTTCATCTTATGAAGATGCTCCTGAAAGATTACGTCCAGCTGAAAATGCTGTATTTGGAATAAACTCTAAGTTTCTTCTTTTCAAACATGTACAATTAGGTTTTGAAGTTGCGGCATCAGCATACACGAGAAATACGTTTCTTGATACACTTGATGATTCTGATTATGATTTCCTCAGGCCAATCATGCCTCCCAATATTTCAACGCAATTACTTTTTGCCGGAAATGCACATATTGGATACACTTCCAAGTACTTCAACTTGCGACTAAATTACAAGCGTGTTGATCAGGATTATAATTCAATGGGGGCATTCATCTTCCAAACAGATATGGAATCCTGGACCATCGAACCTTCATTTAGCATGTTCAAAAGCAAAGTGCGCATTTCAGGTAGTGTGGGACTTCAACACGACAATCTCCTTAAAAATAAGTTTGCCACAACTGAAAGAACCATCGGCTCTGTCAATTTTAGTTTTCAGCCCAATCCCAAATACGGCCTGGATATTCAATATGGCAATTATGGCATTGCCCAGAGGGCAGGAATTATACCAATAAATGATACAACCCGACTAGCTATAGCCAATCAGAATTTAACGATAGTCAACCGGGTAAGCAAAGTAAATACTGTTCGTGCAATCAATGTCATAGCATTGTTTATGTACCAGGATTTAAGCAGCTTAAATCCATTCCAGAGTAGTCAAATTGGCAGTAATGTGCTTGTTGGGAATTTGAGTGGAAACTATTCGCTCATCTCCACTGGATTAAACTTCACCGCTGGAGTGAATTACACAAAATCGTCTTTTCAATTGGGCGATGCCGTATTGATTGGCCCTACACTAGGAATCGGAAGAAGTTTCATGAAAAAGAAGTTAAGTACTTCATTTGGCGCATCCTATATGGTCAACCAATTTCAAGGAGCAACTACAGGAAGTACGGTCAACGGAAACGTCAACTTCAACTACCGCATCAGCGGAAAACATAGCTTCTTAGCCAACATGCGTTTAACGCATAACGGTTCTACCAGTCCAATTGCAATTCCATTTACCGAATTATGGATGAGCGCTGGATATCAATTCACATTTTATTGATTGAAATGAAACAAAACCTTTTACTCAAAGTATTCCTTGTGTGCCTGATTAGCTTGCTGAATCTGGATGGAAGCTTTGCGCAATCAAATCCGGTCACAGTTTCAGTAGCTGTTAACCCGCCCTATTCGACCAATTTCTCAGAATATTTCAGCTCTCCCACGCAAACCGTGGTAACCATCTTGAATACCAGCAACGAGAACCTGACCGTGTTTTTGGCAGGAAGCGTAAGCAACCTATCGGTGGATAAAAGTGTCAGAATTCCCGCAAACGAGCTACCTCAAGTACCGCCATTGATCCTTCAACCGGGCGTTCGAGTCCTATCGGGAAATGAATTAACAACCTTCATCAACCCAAATTCTCTCGATTATAACGGATTAACTCAGCAAGAAGTCCTCAACGGGAACCTCCCTGAAGGATTATATCAAATTTGTCTTCAAGCCATCGATTACAATACGCTTGAGCCGCGTTCAGCAGAAGAACCTAGCGGTTGTAGTAATGTTTTTCAAGTTTCGTTTGCACAACCTCCACTTTTGATTCTACCTGTTTGTGGGACAGAAGTTACTTTCACTAATCCTCAGAGTATTCTTTTTTCTTGGGTTCCTCCAACTGGCTTACCTATATTCTCTGTGATTTCCTATCGCTTCAAACTTGTAGAATTACTAGCGGGCCAGAATCCAATACAAGCAATACAATCGGCAACTGTGCCAATTTTAAACATTTCAGTTAATAATAATTTCCTATTAATGACCGCACTCGAACCTACTCTGCAAGCTGGTCGAGAGTACGTTTGGCAAGTCACAGTAGAAGATCAAGCAGGCCTGGCAGTGTTCTCTAATCAAGGTAAAAGTGAGATTTGCACTTTTCGGGTAGGTTTACCAGCTGGTTCAAATGCACCTGTTCAAGCAGTAATAGTTTATCCTAAACCGGGCGTTAAAATTCCATTTCGTAACGTCCCTGTCATTGCTAGATACACTCCTTTTTCTCCATCCCATCGCTCACTATCATCGAATACGAGTATTAGCAGTTTCTTGGGCACAATGGATAATATCGCATTTACCCAAACTTGGCCCCTTGGAAGAGAGACGTTCGTCCAACAACAAATCAATCAAATTCCCACCTTAGAGCAATTGCTGCATGTTTCTGTTGGACGAAATCTGGCACTTTCTCCTGGCTCAACCGCGCTTACTCGCGGTGCTTTGCATACCATTCAAAGTAACATTGAAGTAACCAACGAAAGTGGCGTTTCTACTGAAACAGACATCACTTCTACGTTCGAAGTGGGCATGCCCGCGCCAAAGCTGCTTTCTCCAATAAACGACACCTCATTAACAAGTCATACCGTTACGTTTAAAATACAAACTGATAATTTCCCGCTGATTCCTAACGGGGAAAATCAATTATTACCGACGCCAGAAGTTCAAAAAAGCATCATTGGGACAAACCCTTTTTTATTCATCGCTCAAATACAAGAAAAATACAAGTTCGAGCTATCCAGAACTGCCAGTTTCGATAGCATTGTCACAACCAAATTCGGAGATTTCGGCCTTACAGATACAATCAAAACTACTATTACGGAACAGGCACTTAGAAACAAGCTAAGAAAAGAGATTTCGATTGAAAATTTCTTGCCCGACACAGGTAGATATTTCTGGCGTGTTAGCTGGCTGCGCGACAATAACGACAGTCTTTCTAGTGCTTATGTCACTTCTCAAACTGGTCAATTTTTCCTTCATGATGGTGTAGCTGGCGAGCAAGTAAATTCAGCATGTATGGGCGAGTGCGATTCGCCTTTACCTGGCGACAGAACACCTATAACAACATTGGCTGCAGGAGATTCAGTTAGTATTGGGCGCTTTAAAATGCGTATTACTGAGATTAGTTATTTAGGTCCCGCGGCACGCGGAAAAGGCACAATAAAAGTTCCGTTTTGGAAGTCGAACCTAAAAGTGAGCTTTAACGATTTGCAGATAAATGCTTCTAAACAAGTATTTAGCGGCAGCGCCGGAGCCGAGTATGACAAGTCATCATTCATTCCGAATGTAGGCCAGGGTGGCACGGCAGTAACTCTACCGAAGCTTGACTCCCTGCAAGAATTCCTCGAAAGCCGCGAAGGAATTCTTAGCGAGGATCCCAATATGCCGGTTGGATTGCCGATAGGTATTGATAAAAGAATAGCAGGAGAAAACATTGTAATTGGCGTAATTGCCGCCAGTTTCAGGCCGGATAAAGCCACACTCGCTGCAGGTATCAACATTCCATTTTACGGTTTAAAAGATTTACTCGATACTACGTCCGGTATTGGCTTAACAAACATCGCGCTTGGAGCTTCAGACATATGTTTTCATCCCGGCGGTTTAGCCGGAGTAAGCATGGGAACACTTTTCCTACCGGAGGATATAGAATACCAATATGCTGCCGAACAAACCATTAAGCTGCATGGGTCTCGAGTAGATTTAACTACCGGCGTTGTTGCCGATTCGGGATGTTATGTAAGTTGGGATTGCGACGGATTTCGTGCTTTGCATATTAAAGGCTCGGTTCAATTCGACACAACCTTGCTTGTTGCAGAAGGAAAATTTGGCAAGCCCAATACAGGAAGAAGAGTTGAAGCGCGATTCGGATTTACAATTAGACAAACTGGCAATTGGATGGCTGACCTTGATTTTGATAATTTCCAGCTTCCGGGAATTGCTGGTTGGAGCTTTCAAGTGAATAAGGCCACACTCGATTTTAGCGATTTAGCGAACCCAGCGGGGATGAGATTTCCAAGTACTTATCAAGGCGACCGGTCAGTTTTGTGGAATGGATTTCATCTAAAGGAGCTATCTGTTGGCTTGCCTAAAGAATTTGATAAAAAAGAAGGTTCTGAAGAAGCGACATCAGACACGACAAATCTATCTGAGGCAGCGAAGGCCTTGAAAGCGAAGAAATTTAAAAAAGCAAGTGATGGAAGTGATACAACGAGCATTGTTTTCGAAGGTCGCACTATCATTGGCGTTAGTAATTTGCTCATCGACAAAACAGGATTTACCGGTAGCATCTTCGCAAGAAATTTATTGAGTTTACAACAAGGCAATTTAGATGGCTGGGGATTTTCTGTTGATTCTATTGGCCTAGAACTCGTCTCTAACAGTTTTTCAAGAGCTGGATTTGTAGGAAATCTCATTTCACCGATTTCGCCAGATACACTTGCCTATTCAACTGTGCTTTCGCAAACTGCCAATGGCGGAGGATTACGCTATGAATTCAGAATCCAACCCGAAGACACCATAAGCGTTCCGATGTGGGTCGCAAAAGTGAATTTACTCCCTACCTCAAGTATCACAATTGCAGCAGATACTGGCGGATTTAAACCTTCCATGAATTTAAATGGCAACATTAGCATTGATGGGAAAGTTGGCGAAGTACCAGTAACTTTTGTAGGTATGCATTTTGAACAACTTAAAGTGCAAACTCGATCACCTTTTGTTTCCTGTAACAATTTTTCTTTTGCTAGTCCACAAAAGAAAATGGCAGGTTTCCCAATTTCAATTAATAATATTACAATAAGTGAACAAGAAACTCATGGAATGTGGAGCTGGGACGACACCGAAGGACCTCGAACTGCGCTTAACTTTAGTGTTAATGTTGCCTTCACAGGCGAAGAAAGTACGCTTGAAGGACGCACCGATTTAGCAATTCTAGCAAGACTAGATATGGGTGATTTGGGCCGAGATGAAGATGAAGATGATCCCAACCCAGATGAATTTGATTTTCCATCGATGGTGTTGACTGGCGTTGACTTAAAAACCATTTCTATGGATTGTGAAGTTGCCGGCAATGGACTTAAAGGATTCATAAGCTTTTATGCAAAAGACTCAATTTATGGAACAGGTTTCATAGGTGGCATTGAGCTCTCAGTGAAAGAAGTATGCACCGCTAAAGCTATTCTATGTGTAGGTGCAGTTGAATTTGAAGGTGAGGAAGATGTTCATGAATATTGGTATGCCGATTTATCCGCTCGATTTACACCGGGAATTCCAATTTACTCAGGCCTTGAGCTCTTTGGAGGCGGCGGTGGAGTTAGTTACGGAGTTGATTTTGCTGAAATTCCGCCGCCAGGCGCATCTATTGAGGCTAAAGAACCTCCCCCATTTCCTACACCTGGCTCAACTTTAAGTGCAATTCGTTTAGTTCCTGATAAAGATGCTGGTTTTGGATTGAAGCTCACCATCATGTTTGGCTCCACCGGTGGTGGACAAGTGTACAATGCAGATGTTACCGTAAGCGGAATATTCAGTCAATCTGGAGGTCTGCTTTCGATGGGATTGGAAGGGAATGCCTATTTCGTAACTAATCCAATTGACCGGTCATTCAAGGGTGTTCAAGCAAGTATGAATTTGCAATTCGATGTGCCTAATGTGATTCTCACAGGATTGTTTTCTGTTATGATCAATGTGCCGTATACTATGACAGGTCGTTTGCCAGGCAACATCGCTGGAAATGCTTACCTATATGCTGGTCCCGATAAATGGCAAATTCTTGTAGGTGCTCCTGATATTCCAAGTCGTGTAGGTATTAAGGTGGCTAACATGTTCGATTTGAATGGCTATC
>JAGYKL010000090.1 GCA_018401705.1 Bacteroidia bacterium
ACTTGGGTGCGGAGGTCGGACGATAGTATATTTATGCGAGTACAATCAAAAGCAATATGCTCTTAAGTGGTTCACACAAGAGCTACCTGAAGTTTTTTACCAAAACCTTAAAAGTAATCTCCAAAATGGAGTCCCTAATGCCTCCAAATCATTTTTGTGGCCATTGATGCTCACAAAAAAACAAAACAATACTTTTGGCTATGTGATGGATTTGCGAGATCCTGAATATAGAGAATTTGGTGATTATTTGTTAGGAAGAGCTAAATACCAAAGTGTCTCAGCAATAGTTAATGCAGCCATTAACCTGACAAAGGGTTTTCAAGACTTAAGCAAAGATAACTATGTGTATGCCTATATTAATGATGGCTGCCTGTATATCCATCCTGTAACCGGTGGTGTAATTTTTGCCGATACCGAAATTATTCATAAAAACAATATCAATTTGGGAATGATGGGTAAGATGAGATATATGGCACCGGAGATTTTACTGGGTAGCAGGCCTGGTCATTTCAGTAACAATTTTTCACTTTCTGTGGTTTTATTTTTGATTTTCTTTAATAATCATCCACTAGAAGGGCAAAGAACATTGGTGCCTTGCATGACTGAGGATTATGAGAAGAAATTTTTTGCAACTGAAGCTTTATTTATATTCGATGAAAATGACCACTCAAACCAGCCTGTTGAGGGAATTCATACGAATGTAATTAAGCGCTGGCCGCATTATCCATCGTTATTAAGGAATAATTTTATCCAAACTTTTTCTCAAGAGGCAATTAAAAACCCTTCCCAACGAGTAACTCCCGAACAATGGTTGCAAATTTTAGTAGAGGTAAGAAACAGATTGGTTGCAGATGATAATGGAAATGAACGTTTTTTGGCAGATGACGAAAAACCAAAGGTGGCTTTAAAATCAAATGACGGTTTGATTGCCCTTGCTGTAGGTAAAACAGTTTACGTTGGACTTAGCACATTATCCTTTGCTAAAGTGGTTAGAAATAATATGGCGGCCATCCCGAGCGAATTATTTGAATCTGAACCTAATGCCTGGGCTTTAAAAAACATAAGCAATCACTTCTGGAAAGTAGAAACAATCAGCGGTAAAATTAAAGAAGTGCCACCAAGCGAATTTATGCCCGTGAAATCAGGGTTGAAAATCAGCTGTGCGGTAAATGGAACATTTGAAGTGGTTGTTGAAAGTGAATTGGTATAAACATAAAGATAATAACAAAATGAATAGTCTTTTAGATGATTTTCCAGTTCCAAAAAGAGTTCTACCAATAATTTTCATAGTAGAAACTTCTGGAGGTATGTCGGGGGAAAGAATTGATGCCGTAAATAAAGCTATTAAAAGTGCTTTGCCTGTTTTTCAGGAAGTTTCTTAGCAGTATGAAGATGGAGAACTAAAAGCAGC
>JAGYKL010000091.1 GCA_018401705.1 Bacteroidia bacterium
TTCTCAGGCAATGAACTAAAGAAATACTCTTTGTGTTCAAGAATCTCCTCGTCTTGGTTCCAGTTTCTGAATGCCAGCGATCTGTGGCGACATGCTTCCAATAATTTTTTGCATTGTAAGTGACACGAGATATTTGGCAGAGGCTCACGGTAGGGAGTACAAGAGGTTTGAGCTTCTAGTGGCTCCCAGATTTCTGCCCAAAGTCCAGCTGCGAGATGATAAACTTGCTGAACCATGATTTTCAACGAATTCTCGGTGTATGGGTCTTCCTGCTCGAAGGATAGAGAGTTCCACCGCATTGTCTCAGGACAGATGCTCTTAAAATGCCTCATGAGAAGCATGTCTGTCATATCCTGCTTGTAGTCGTTCAATTTGCCTTGGTACATGAGCCCTTCTGGCTCATCCCGTACTGCCATCTCGTAAGTCAGCACGTCATCGTCAGAGATGCACGTGGTAGTGTCTGATCCACTTCCCATCTCGTCGTCTTCCTCCTTGTCCTCCTCCTCTGACTCTTCTTCCTCGGATTCCTCTTCTTCTTCCGTAATGGAATCTGTGGAACCATGGATTTGTACCAGCTTTTGCTCAATCAAACCTTCCAAGTAAGTGAGCGCCTTCGCACCATGGGGAAGCATTCTGTTCCTATATTGAAACAGTACTACTTCAACCAGATCACCTTTTGCTTTGTCTGTAGAAATATTAGACACAGTGGGATTTTTCTTGCAAATAGCTGCCACTCTTTCTTGGATGACATTTGCGTAGATCGCATTGCCTGCATCACAATATACCTTGCCAGGTGTGGGTTCGTAGCTCCTATGATCAGCTAGGAAAGCTGAATGTTTCAGATACTCTTTGCTCCTCTCGCTCGTGAAGATAATGAGTCCTGCTTTGATTGCCAATGCGCTTGGCATCTCGACCATTCCAAATTTCTTCGCTTGTTTAAAAGATTCTCTGTCCCGTATTTTGAGCTTGTAGGCATTAGCAAAGTCACGAACCAAGCATGCTTCCCAGTTGCGATCAAGAGGAGGAGGAGGAGGTGGAGGATGATTACGGTCGTTTAAAGACTTGGCATAGCTGGCAGAGCCTGGCTGAAATGCTTTCCTCAACATGACGTCCAGCTTATCGACAATCTCTTCGTGGAGTTCAAATCCACGCAGCGCTGCTCGTAGGATACGCCATGCCTCTAAGGCGTGCAACTCGTCTGGCTGAGCTTTGTAACAAGCAGAGAAAGTGAATGGACGTGATTCATTCCTAATGTGGTTCTTGTCGCTGATCAGAAAATCTATGCTTGGCTCATCTGGGAATAGTTGTGAAAAAACACTGACGTGATGACTCATGTCCACGCATATTCGAATACCTTTCACGTGCTCGAAGCAATGCAGAAATTCTTGCTGGCTCAGACCGGGT
>JAGYKL010000092.1 GCA_018401705.1 Bacteroidia bacterium
AACTTTAAAACTTAAGCGATAAAGTGGTGTTAAGTGTTTATTCAAAAATGAATATTCGCTCAGCGCTTCCATCGCTGTACAATTTAACCAATGGAGTATTTTTCTTCACAGGTGTTTCACGGCCGAGAACGTCAACAATTTTTATGAGAGTTCTATCCTTTGCCGAAGGCAATGAATTATCAATGCTTGATGTTATTAAGCAAGATGGACTTGCTGAATTATTGGTGTTAAGCGATAATGCATACGTATATATTTCGTCACAAATAGCAAGTGCATCTCCTTCTCCGTTTGTTAAAACACAAATGCCAATCTTATTGTCTTTATCTATATAAAGATCGGTTGTAACACCAAGTTCGCCCCCGTTATGACCCCAAACTAATGTGCTTCCATTGTTGTGATAGAGCTCTTCCTGATACCAATTCAATCCCTGATACGCATCTAAATCGGGAACTTGCAGAGTAAGCATTTGATTTATTGATGCTGCCGAAAGTATTGAGTCTGTTCCATAATGTCCTTCATTAATAAAGGCAATCATGAAATTAGCCATGTCGCTAACATTGCTTCTTAATTGACCACTTGGGTAATCGGCAAATCCATAGTTGGGATAGGGTACATAATTGCCTGCCTGATATTGGTAAGGCCTCACAACATGAGTCGAATCAAAATCGCGAAAAAACCATGACGTTTTTAGCATACATAGCTTTTCAAAGATATTCTCCTTGCAATATTGATCGAATGGCATTTCACTTTCCAATTCTACTAAATAGCCATTTAATGCGGTGGCAATGTTTGAGTATTCATAAGCTGTTCCCGGAGCCATAGCTAAAAAATTATCATTGGCGCTGTAATCCATACCAGTAGTAGAAAAATACCTTGCCATGCAATCTTCCAGTGAGATTGTAGGGTCAGGATAGTCATAATAATTTTCCATTACCGCATAATTATCTTGAATAGACGATGTATGAGTCATTAATTGTCTATAAGTAAGCTCATTACTTGGGAAACCGGGTATTTGCAATGTCCAGGGCAAATAGTTGTTGATTCCATCGTCAAGATTAATCAAATTATTTTCTGCCAATTGCATAACAGCCGTTCCTGTAAATAACTTAGAAATAGATGCAAGCAGATACACACTTGTATCAGTAGCCGGAATCATGTTTTCTATATCAGCAAATCCATACGAATTCATCCAAACAATCTTATCGTCTTTAACTATAACTGCAGATAACCCAGGGAATCTTTCATTGTCCATTTCTTGAATGATAAATTCATCAAGCAAAGGGTTAGGATTTAACTGACATATCAATTG
>JAGYKL010000093.1 GCA_018401705.1 Bacteroidia bacterium
TTAAACCTGTTTTATTTGATTTTAATTTTTGAGGAGCATTTGAGATGGACTTTTCTTGCCTTGATGGCACCTCGCCAATAGCAATAATTCCTTCGCAGAAGGATTTGCCAAAAGCTTTCTCGGCTTCGGCTTTTAAGCCATGAGTAGTAATAAACCAAGCCCTTTCGCCATACGTTTTTCTGAAATGATGATGCAGGTTTAGGAATCTCTTTTGAGCCCCACCAAACATCGTTTCAGACAATAATACGATTGCAAATGAACTCATTTCAATTCTAAAATAAACCCAGCCTGATCTCCTTTGCCGGCTTTGTTATATGCTTCAGCTTTAATTTTATAATCCTCTAATTGCTCGTCAGTAAAAATACTATTTGCCTTATTGATTTTGATTGACTTAGGTTCGAAGAAGGAAATATCAGCCTTGTTTTGCTCGCTTCCAATAAACTGAAAATCAGTGCTATCATAAAATACATCTAGAACTTTATATCCGCAATGTTCTGCCATAATTTTAAAACTCATTTCTGAATGTAAGCCCAAGTGACGAGGTGCATCAATTTGAACCCAGTGCTCTCGGTAATGATGAAAAGCTTCGTTAACTATGGGCATTCTGATGAGCAGTTTCGCACCTTTAGACAAATGAGGCTTCAGACTTTGTAATACCAAATCTTGATTAGGCATATGTTCAAAAGAATGATGCATCATAATCAAGTCGTACTTTTTACCCTTAGGAATATCTTGAATACTTCCCCTTTTTAAAGGGAATTCAAGAGGAGTTGCTGTTTTAGGAAGAAAAGGGTCTAGTCCCTCCAGGTTATTGAATCCATGCTTATGAAACTCATAAAGAATATCGCCATTTCCACAGCCGTAATCAAGGATTTCAGCATGAAAAGAAATACCTAAACGGTGTTTCCAGTCTAAGATGGTATTGAATGCAAAAGAGTGCCAAATAGCATGAAGTGCAGTATCATAGAGTTTCGCTCTAACTATCCAAAATAAAGCTCTTAAACCTTTTACTTTTAAATAAGGCTTGCTTTCTGTGTAGTAGCCTTGTTCATAGTATTTCGCTATGTTTTCGGGAATTTCAACTATCTCGAGAAATTCACACTGTTTACAATAAGCATAAGGATGTATTTCACGCCAGCCATTTCTCATCTCTTTAATAGCGACAAACTCAAGCTCATTTCGCCCACATACCTTGCACATTTTAGATTTCGGCGAGTC
>JAGYKL010000094.1 GCA_018401705.1 Bacteroidia bacterium
GAGACATTAGGAGATTATTAAAGGGACGACTGTTTACGAACTATTGTTAAAGCGAAATCCTTCAGATAATAACTTTAGACATCTATTATTTAAATTTGAAAGATGGAGCAAGTTATAAAAGATATCAGGGCTAAAATTATAGGGCAGCACAGGAGTTTATACAATAAAAATGAAGCACAGGTTCGACGACAATTAATAGAGCCGATTCTTGATGCTTTAGGTTGGCGAACGGATGACCCAGACTTAGTGCAAATCAATGCACCAAGCGAAGAAAGAGATATTCCTGATTATACTTTATTAAAATCTGAAAGAGTAGAGACGTTTGTTGAAGCTAAAAACCTTTCAGCAAATATTCTTGATCATATTCCTCAATTAGGCCGGTATTGTTACAATAGGGGTAAAGAATTTGGAATTTTAACTAATGGAAATGATTGGCTTGTAATTAAAGCATTTGAGAGGGATACGAGTCCTAAGGATCGGGTTGTATGGCAGATTTCTCTTGAAAATGATAATCTATCAATAATTAAAAGCAAGCTTACTACAATATCTAAAGCAAACATTACAACCCTTTCCGATGTCATAGAAAAAGAGAAAGTTTTAGAGAGATTTTGGTTTGAACTTACTAAAAATGACGAAAATATTACTAATGTAATAACTAATATAGTTGTTAAGGAATTTTTAAAGGAAAATCGTGGCTTGAGTTTAGATGAAACTGTGGTAGGGTTCCTTAGTGATAAAATAGCTTCTGCATTTAAGGATAATTCAAATGCTAGCAATATTGAACCTGATACAATTCCTATTCAAAACCCACCTTTCAAGATACAAAAAAGAGATTTTGCAGTTAAGGCACCCTCTCCGTCAGCATTTGAATGGAGTTCAAGAGTTGCTGATTTAAAGCATGTTCCAGGTTTAAATAATTGGAAGAGAATTTGCGATTATTTATCAATTGAGGTAGGGAGCAACAGCGCTAGAAGAGCACTTGACAGCTGGGTTAAGTTGAACAAGCCCAACTGGCCCCAAGTTCCAGAGGTATAGTCTCTTGATAATACTATTCTTAATTTGCTTTCCTGCCTATGTTCTGCAAAAATTCCAGAACGGAGAAACATTTTATTCACATACCATAGCGACCCACTAAATCGTTTTACTACCTCAGG
>JAGYKL010000095.1 GCA_018401705.1 Bacteroidia bacterium
GACATCCATATAGCTGAATCGGTATTGATTCGAAGGTTTGCATTAAAAGAGTTTGTTTGGTTAGCAATATTAGCCTTAACATTGACTTTAGCCGAGAACCAATCCAACTTTAATTCTGAACTTTTAATTATGGCCAGTAAACTATCAGGAGATGAATAATCAGGATCTATAACCTCATCGTTTCTTTCTATCTGATTTGGCTTGTTCAGCGTTTTTTGTTTGGATTTACATCCATTTATTAGCAATAAAGCGGTCAAAATGAAAATGACACCCACACTGCATTTTCCAGTCACTTTCACTTATTCAATAAATTTCTTTTGTTTTATTTTATCTTCTAGTTTCTCAGAACCTTCTCCCAACTCCCTGGCTCTGGACCAGAAATCGAGTGCGTCATTGACTTTTCCTAGTTTAAAAAGAATATCGCCTTTGTGTTCCATAATTGTTCCGCTTTTAATACCACCAGCATCGATAGCACTATCTATCCATTTATTGGCGTCTTCAAATTCACCTAATTGAAAAAGGATCCAAGCATAAGTATCTAGAAAAGAAGGATTTCCCGGTTGTAAAACATTACATCTTTCTGCCATCTGCTTTGCTCTTTCAAGGTTTTCCTTTCTTAATGAAAGGTAGTAGGCATAGTTATTCAACACATAAGTGTTTGATTCATCATATTTCAATGCCTTTTCATATGCCTCGTTGCTTTCTTTATATTTAGAAAGATAATTATAGCTATCGCCTAAAGAGGAATAAAACTGAGAACTTAATGCCGAATTTCCAATAGTTACGTTAGCTCCATCTTTTAATGATGAAATAGCTTCATCATAATTTTTAAGCTGAATAGCAGCTATACCGTTGAATAAGAAAATGTTTGGCTGATATGGGAAAAGCTCCATTGCTTCCTTGCTCAGGTCGAATAAGCTTTGATAATGTTGGAGTTCTGCTTCAATTAAAAGTACTTGATTCCAGACATTGTAACTGCTTTTATCGGCTTCAAGAATAATTTTGTATTGTTCCAACGCTTTATCAAGCTGATTC